>NZ_JANZYO010000003.1 GCF_025506335.1 Mumia quercus | reverse complement strand
TTGTCCGGCGGCGTCCTACTCTCCCACACAGTCTCCCGTGCAGTACCATCGGCGCTGAAGGGCTTAACTTCCGGGTTCGGAATGTTGCCGGGTGTTTCCCCTTCGCCATGGCCGCCGTAACCCTTTGGGGTTACCCAACCAACAACGCTGTTCTGTTGTTGTGTCTGGGTTGTGGTCCCAGAACCTCACAGTGGACGCATAATGTCTTTGTAGATGTGTGTAGACAAGCCCTCGGCCTATTAGTACCGGTCAGCTGCACGCATTGCTGCGCTTCCACTTCCGGCCTATCAACCCAGTGGTCTGCTGGGGGCCTTAACCCACAAGGGGTGGGAAACCTCATCTTGAAACGTGCTTCCCGCTTAGATGCTTTCAGCGGTTATCACTCCCGAACGTAGCTAATCAGCAGTGCTCTTGGCAGAACAACTGACACACCAGAGGTTCGTCCATCCCGGTCCTCTCGTACTAGGGACAGCCTTTCTCAAGTTTCCTACGCGCGCGGCGGATAGGGACCGAACTGTCTCACGACGTTCTAAACCCAGCTCGCGTGCCGCTTTAATGGGCGAACAGCCCAACCCTTGGGACCTGCTCCAGCCCCAGGATGCGACGAGCCGACATCGAGGTGCCAAACCATCCCGTCGATATGGACTCTTGGGGAAGATCAGCCTGTTATCCCCGGGGTACCTTTTATCCGTTGAGCGACGCCGCTTCCACATGCCAGCGCCGGGTCACTAGTCCCGACTTTCGTCCCTGCTCCACCCGTCGGTGTCACAGTCAAGCTCCCTTGTGCACTTACACTCAACACCTGATTGCCAACCAGGCTGAGGGAACCTTTGGGCGCCTCCGTTACATTTTAGGAGGCAACCGCCCCAGTTAAACTACCCACCAGGCACTGTCCCTGATCCGGATCACGGACCTAAGTTAGATATCTAGTACGACCAGAGTGGTATTTCAACAATGACTCCACAACCACTGGCGTGGCCGCTTCACAGTCTCCCACCTATCCTACACAAGTCGAACCAAACACCAATACCAAGCTGTAGTGAAGGTCCCGGGGTCTTTCCGTCCTGCCGCGCGTAACGAGCATCTTTACTCGTAGTGCAATTTCGCCGAGCTCGTGGTTGAGACAGCGCCCAAGTCGTTACTCCATTCGTGCAGGTCGGAACTTACCCGACAAGGAATTTCGCTACCTTAGGATGGTTATAGTTACCACCGCCGTTTACTGGGGCTTAAGTTCGGTGCTTCGCCTTACGGCTAACACGTCCCCTTAACCTTCCAGCACCGGGCAGGAGTCAGTCCGTATACATCGAATTACTTCTTCGCACGGACCTGTGTTTTTAGTAAACAGTCGCTTGGGCCTGGTCTCTGCGGCCCTCATCGCTTCCCACCGCAAGGGTGTTCACGAATCAGGCCCCCCTTCTCCCGAAGTTACGGGGGCATTTTGCCGAGTTCCTTAACCACGATTCACTCGATCGCCTTGGTATTCTCTACCTGACCACCTGTGTCGGTTTGGGGTACGGGCGGCTCTGGTACTCGCTAGAGGCTTTTCTCGACAGCATAGGATCACTCACTTCACCAAAACGGCTCGGCATCAGATCTCAGGCACATGACAGACGGATTTACCTATCTGTCGCCCTACATCCTTACACGCGGACAACCATCGCCGCGATGAGCTACCTTCCTGCGTCACCCCATCACTTGCCTACTACCAGCTCGGGTCACACGCGAACCCACGACACGCCACCCCGAAGGGCAGTCACGCGCAGGCCGGGTGCTTAGCATCACTGATTCAGCATGGGCGCACCAACGCCGGTACGGGAATATCAACCCGTTGTCCATCGACTACGCCTGTCGGCCTCGCCTTAGGTCCCGACTTACCCAGGGCAGATTAGCTTGACCCTGGAACCCTTGGTCATTCGGCGGAAGAGTTTCTCACTCTTCATTCGCTACTCATGCCTGCATTCTCACTCGTGTGGCATCCACGGCTGGGTCACCCCGCCGCTTCACACGCCACACGACGCTCCCCTACCCATCCACACGCCTGGACCCACAAGGGGCCGAGCAAAGTATGAATGCCATAGCTTCGGCGGATTGCTTGAGCCCCGCTAAATTGTCGGCGCAGAATCACTTGACCAGTGAGCTATTACGCACTCTTTCAAGGGTGGCTGCTTCTAAGCCAACCTCCTGGTTGTCTATGCGACTCCACATCCTTTTCCACTTAGCAATCGCTTAGGGGCCTTAGCTGATGGTCTGGGCTGTTTCCCTCTCGACTACGGAGCTTATCCCCCGCAGTCTCACTGCCGCTCTCTCACTTGCCGGCATTCGGAGTTTGGCTGATTTCGGTAAGCTTGTAGGCCCCCTAGACCATCCAGTGCTCTACCTCCGGCAAGAAACAAACGACGCTGCACCTAAATGCATTTCGGGGAGAACCAGCTATCACGGAGTTTGATTGGCCTTTCACCCCTATCCACAGGTCATCCCCTCAGTTTTTAACCTAAGTGGGTTCGGTCCTCCACGCGGTCTTACCCGCGCTTCAACCTGCCCATGGATAGATCACTCCGCTTCGGGTCTAGAGCACGCGACTCAACGCCCTATTCGGACTCGCTTTCGCTACGGCTACCCCCCAACGGGTTAACCTCGCCACGTACCACTAACTCGCAGGCTCATTCTTCAAAAGGCACGCCGTCACCCCCACAAGGAAGGCTCCGACGGATTGTAGGCACATGGTTTCAGGTACTATTTCACTCCCCTCCCGGGGTACTTTTCACCTTTCCCTCACGGTACTGGTCCGCTATCGGTCATCGAGGAGTATTTAGGCTTAACGGGTGGTCCCGCCAAATTCACGCGCAATTCCAGGAGTCACGCGCTACTCGGGAAAACACAAAAGAAGACTCAGACTTACGCCTACAGGGGTCTCACCCTCTACGCCGGACCATTCCAGGCCCTTCGACTTCACCTGAGCTTTATCACTTCTCGCCGGCTCGGCAGAACCAGCCATGTGCTCCCACGACCCCGCACGGACAACAACTGCCGTCTCTCACATCCGCACGGTTTAGCCTCATCCGCTTTCGCTCGCCACTACTCACGGAATCACTGTTGTTTTCTCTTCCTGTGGGTACTGAGATGTTTCACTTCCCCACGTTCCCTCCGCACGCCCTATGTGTTCAGGCGCCGGTGACCAGACATAACTCTGGCCGGGTTTCCCCATTCGGACACCCCCGGATCACAGCTCGGTTGTCAGCTCCCCAGGGCTTATCGCAGACTCCTACGTCCTTCATCGGCTCTCGATGCCAAGGCATCCACCATGTGCCCTTAGTAGCTTGCAAAATACACACACTACAAAGACACTCGCGTCCACTGTGAAGTTCTCAAACCACAACCCGCCACCACACCCGCACCAGAGAACACTCCCTGGCCGACATGGCCGGAACCAAGACAACCGCACCCCCACCAGACCCACCGCCCACACAGGACGACAGACCCACCAGGGGCGCCTGATGCCTCAGGACCCAACAGTGTGCCCAACCGCTCACCACCACACCCGCCGCTTTCCACACCCACACCCCAAAGGAGCGCGAGCCGTACTCACCACAGGCCGGCACCAACCGGCTGAATAATCGACGTTCCACCATCTGAGCACCCGACCACCACGACACTCGCGTGATCAAGCCGGGAACACACCCCCCACACCACCAGGATGCAGGAGATGAGCAATGCTCCTTAGAAAGGAGGTGATCCAGCCGCACCTTCCGGTACGGCTACCTTGTTACGACTTCGTCCCAATCGCCAGCCCCACCTTCGACAGCTCCCTCCCACAAGGGGTTAGGCCACCGGCTTCGGGTGTTGCCGACTTTCATGACGTGACGGGCGGTGTGTACAAGGCCCGGGAACGTATTCACCGCAGCGTTGCTGATCTGCGATTACTAGCGACTCCGACTTCATGGGGTCGAGTTGCAGACCCCAATCCGAACTGAGACCGGCTTTTTGGGATTCGCTCCACCTTACGGCTTCGCAGCCCTTTGTACCGGCCATTGTAGCATGCTTGAAGCCCTGGACATAAGGGGCATGATGACTTGACGTCATCCCCACCTTCCTCCGAGTTGACCCCGGCAGTCTCCTATGAGTCCCCACCATTACGTGCTGGCAACATAGGACAAGGGTTGCGCTCGTTGCGGGACTTAACCCAACATCTCACGACACGAGCTGACGACAGCCATGCACCACCTGTACACCAGTGTCCAAAGAGACCCACATCTCTGCAGGCTTCTGGTGTATGTCAAACCCAGGTAAGGTTCTTCGCGTTGCATCGAATTAATCAGCATGCTCCGCCGCTTGTGCGGGCCCCCGTCAATTCCTTTGAGTTTTAGCCTTGCGGCCGTACTCCCCAGGCGGGGCGCTTAATGCGTTAGCTGCGGCACGGAACCCGTGGAATGGATCCCACACCTAGCGCCCAACGTTTACGGCATGGACTACCAGGGTATCTAATCCTGTTCGCTCCCCATGCTTTCGCTCCTCAGCGTCAGAACAGGCCCAGAGAACCGCCTTCGCCACCGGTGTTCCTCCTGATATCTGCGCATTCCACCGCTACACCAGGAATTCCGTTCTCCCCTGCCTGCCTCTAGTCTGCCCGTATCGGAAGCACGAATGGGGTTAAGCCCCAAGTTTTCACTCCCGACGCGACAAACCGCCTACGAGCCCTTTACGCCCAATAATTCCGGACAACGCTCGGACCCTACGTATTACCGCGGCTGCTGGCACGTAGTTGGCCGGTCCTTCTTCTGTAGGTACCGTCACTTTCGCTTCGTCCCTACTGAAAGAGGTTTACAACCCGAAGGCCGTCATCCCTCACGCGGCGTTGCTGGATCAGGCTTTCGCCCATTGTCCAATATTCCCCACTGCTGCCTCCCGTAGGAGTCTGGGCCGTGTCTCAGTCCCAGTGTGGCCGGTCACCCTCTCAGGCCGGCTACCCGTCGTCGCCTTGGTAGGCCATCACCCCACCAACAAGCTGATAGGCCGCGAGCTCATCCTCCACCGAAAAACTTTCCACCACCCACCATGCGGAAGGAGGTCATATCCGGTATTAGCCACCGTTTCCAGCGGTTATCCCAGAGTGAAGGGCAGATTACTCACGTGTTACTCACCCGTTCGCCGCTCGTGTACCCCGAAGGGCCTTACCGCTCGACTTGCATGTGTTAAGCACGCCGCCAGCGTTCGTCCTGAGCCAGGATCAAACTCTCCGTCGAAAACCCAACCAAAGCTGGGCCACAACTTCACTTTGACCCGGACTAACTATTTGCTGACAAATAATTTGTCACGGAATCAGACCCAAAAAGGGTCTACTGATTATCTCGTCGACTTTTAGCACACTGTTGAGTTCTCAAACATCAGACACACAAAACCCTCAACCCCACAAGGCATCAGATCAAGGCGCGACCCCCAAACCTACCAGGCGCTCCTCGGACTCCCAAACCGGGCTCCGTGGGCGCACCTCGTAGTGACCGTCCCCTGCCCCGCACATGCGGAACCGGCTAGGCTCTTGCTTGAGGTGGTTATCGCCAGGGCCGCGTGCCCGGCCTCTCGGCCTTGCCCGCCGCCGTCCCCGGCAACAAGAAGAACATTACAGGGTCGGTTTTGGAGGGTCAAACGGGGGGTACCCCTTAACGCGAAACCGGCCTCTGACCTGCGACGATGCGTGGCGCCTCTTGCACGGGGCCCGTTCAGTCGATCCGGAGCTCCACCGTCGCCTCTGCCGCGATCGACGCGCCTCGCGCCCATCCGGGAGGCGTCAGCGGCAGCCGTACGCGTCCCTCGAGCCGCACGGTCACCGCATCGCCCCTCCCGCGGACGTCCCACCGCAGCGCGCGGACCGTGCGTTCGGCTTCCGTCGTACGGAGGTAGTCCGCCACCGCAGGGCGCGCAACGTCCGGGTCGAGCGGCGCCCGGTCCCCCGTCGCCCCGTACAGGGCAGAACGCTCGACGCCCTCGGCTGCCGCAAGGGCCGCACCGTCGGCCAGGTCGGCGATGCGGCGCTGCCCGAGGTACGCAGCCGACGCGTTCACCACGAGCGCGGTGACCATCAGCAGCACCAGGAAGAACCCGATGACCATCACCGAGACCTGACCGCGCTCGTCACCGACGCGCCCGCTCACGACCGGTCCTCGCGGAAGCGTCCGTACGGCTCGGTGTGCGTGCTGCTCACCCGTACCGCCGGCCGTGCGCCGCCCAGGAAGTCCGGGACGAACGGCAGGGCAGCGGTGACCTCGACGACCACGGTCACCGTCGAGCCGGGACTCAGGCAGGGCCCTTCCGCGCAGCTCACGCGCACCGTATGGTCGCCGGGCGCGATGCCGTGGTCCTCGAGCACGAGCGCGGCGGCGGTCCTCCCCCGCTCCTGCGCCGAGACGACGTCCGGGCTCTGGACGTACGCCCTCCCGGCGGCCCGGCCCGCGGCGCTCGCCCCGTACGCGGCGCGCTGGACCTCGAAGACGGACAGCATCACGTACGCGAGAGGGATCAGGAGCAGCAGCCCGAGCCACGTCATCTCCACGACGGCGCTGCCCTCCTCGTCGCGCCTCATCCCGGCTCCGCGACGGCTCGTCCCGTACCGGTGACCGTGACCGCCGGCCCGATGACGCCGAGCGCCGGGACCTCGGCGCGGGCACGGACGAGGACGACCGGCTGGCCCGCCGACGACGTGCGCCGTGTCGTGACGTCCCGGGCGTACCGGCTGGAGAGGGCGCGCGTGATCTGCTCACGGGTACGCCGTGCGCCGTCCTCCGGCGTCGCTCCGGAGCGCGAGGCGACCCGCGCGCCGTCGCTTGCGGCCGCGGTGAGGGTGTTGCGGACGTGGAGGACGAACCCGACCTGCATCACGCCGAGCACGAGCGGCACCAGCACGACCATGACGAGGCAGAACTCCGCGACCGCGGAGCCGTCCTCGCCCCGGCGCGCCCGGCTGCTCATCCCCCGACGGAGCTCAGCGCCGACTCGAGCATCGCCTGCAGCTGCGGCCCGGCGACCGCCGTCAGTCCGGCCACGAGTCCGGCCGACATGACGACGATCAGCACCCAGCCGGGGACGTCGCCGCGTTCGTCTCGGCGGTCCAGGGCGGCAGCCGGAGAGGGCACCCGCCTCGGGAGCAGGCGCCGGAAGGGGCGTTCGAGCATGACTCTCCTCGGGTTGTCAGGGTGTGCTGAGCGAGAGGCTCACCAGACCGGGGTAGAACGCGAACAGGACCGTCACAGGCAGGACCAGGAAGACGACAGGCACGAGCATCAGCACCTCGCGGCGGGCGCCGGACTCGACGAGCTCGCGGCGGCTCGCCTCGCGGACGTCGGCGGCCTGGGCGTGCAGCACCTCCGTCAGCGGCGTGCCGCGTTCCACCGCCACGGCCAACGTCTCGGCGAAGCGCGCCACAGCCGTGACTCCAGAACGTGCGGCCAAGGCGTCGAGCGCCTCGGATAGCGGCCGCCCGATCCGTACGTCGGCCACGACCGCGCGCAGCTCGGTGGCCATCGCACCGTTGCTCACCCGCCCGACGCGCTCGAGGGCGGAGACCGGACCCTCGCCGGCGGCCACGGCGAGAGCCAGGAGGTCGGCGAGGGTGGGGAACTCCCGCACCATCTGCCCCTCGCGTCGTGCCACAGCCCGGGTGAGGGCGACGTCGCGGGCGAGGACGCCGGCCACGGCAGCCGCGCAGCACAGCACGAGGCCCGCGAGCGGTCGGACGGTGGACAGGGCGCTCCAGAGCAGCAGTGCGGCGGCGACCGCGCCGAACGACCCAGCGCCCCACACCACCTGGCTCACGCGGAACTCCTCGAGCGATATCACCGAACCGCTGCGGACCAGCCGGCGACGGACCGATGCGCTCCCTCCGAGAGCGCGCTCGACGAGGTCGGCGGCACGGCGGGCGGTCGGGCCGAAGACGATCCAGCCGGACTCCCACGGTGCGGCGGTCCGGTCGTACGCCGACGGCGGGACCACGTCGCGGACGTAGGGCCCGACCCTGCTGGCGAGGGTGGGGCGACGACGCAGCCGCGCGACGCGGACCAGCTCGAGCACGCCGTACGCCACTCCTGCCGCCAGGAGCCCGCCCGCGACCACCGGGGTCACCGTAGGACCCTCGGCTCCTGGGGCAGACGCCCGATCCGCAGCATCAGCCGGTAGGCGACGACACAGACCGCGACGCCGCTGAGCAGCAGCACCAGCCCCGTCCCCGTACCGAACTGCGCGATCGCGTCACGCCGCGTCGCCATGAGGGCGAGCACGATCCAGGGCGCCGAGACCGCCAGCCGTGCACCGTTGACCGTCCATGCCTGGCGAGAGACGAGCTCGCCTCGCGTACGGAGGTCGTCGCGCAAGAACGCCGAGAGCGTGCGCAGCATGCGCCCGAGATCACCGCCGCCGACCTCGCGCGCCACTCTCAACGCCTCGACCACCCGGTCACCGACCGGATCGGCGAGCCTGGCCTTGAGCGCGTCGAGCGACTCCGAGAACCGTCCGCTCGCCTGGTAGTCGCGGGCGAAGGCGGCGAAAGGTGTCCGCAACGGCTCCGGCCCGCGCGTACCGAGACCCGCGACGGCCTCGGGCAACGACAGCCCCGCGCGTACGGCGGAGGCCAGGTGGTCGACGGCTTCGGGCCACGCCGCCGCCCGCTCCGCGACGACACGCGCGGCACGGGTCCGGAGCACGCCCACCGGCACGTACGCGGCGGCCAGGCCGGCGACGAGCGCGACGGTGGGCGTCGCGGTGACGAGCAGCGCGACCACCGTGCCGAGCACCCCGCAGGCGGTGCACACGCCGACGAGCCCCGACGCGGACATGCCGTCGGCGCCTGCCCTCGCGAGCAGCTCGGCGAGGCGACGCGGGCGGGGATCCGGGTGCGCGTCCTGGGATGCGGTCGCCTGCGACGCCGACAGCCCGGACCAGACGAGCAGGAGGCCGACGCCGATGCCGAGCCCGAGGACGTATCCCATCAGCCCTCCCCGCGCAGCAGGGCGTTGACGTCGATGCCGGCCTGCTCGAAGCGCTCGGTACGGGCCGGGGTGCCTGCGGCGCGTGCGAGGCGACCGTCGCGGAAGACGAACAACGACTCGGTCTCGATGACGTCCTGCTCGACGCGCCCGCTGACCGCGGCGATCTCGCGGACCGTACGACGGCCCTGGGCGTCGATGCCCAGGTGGACGACGTGGTCGACGCAGGACGCGACGGTCGGCACGACGAAGCGGGCGGAGATGTTCTCGCCGGCCAGGAGCGGCAGGGTGCAGAGCTTGACGAGCGCCTGGCGCGCCGACGAGGCGTGGAGCGTGACCATGCCGGGCAGTCCGGCGTTGAGGGCGAGCAGCAGGTCGAAGCTCTCCTCCGCGCGGACCTCGCCGATGATCAGCCGCGACGGGCGCATCCGCAGCGCCTCCTTGACGAGCGTGCGCAGCCGGATCTCGCCGGTGCCCTCGAGACCGGCCTGGCGCGTCTGCAGCGCCACCCAGTCGGGATGGGCGAACCGGAGCTCGAAGACCTCCTCGGCCGACACGATCCGCTCCGTGCCCGGCACCTCGGCGGCGAGGGCGTTGAGGAGCGTCGTCTTGCCGCACTGGGTGCCGCCGGAGACGACGACGTTGTGCCCGGAGACGACGCTCGCCCGGAGGAAGGCTGCGGCGTGCTCGCTCAGCGTGCCCGCCGCGACCAGGTCGGCGAGCCCGCGGAAGCGCTGGACGAACTTGCGGATGTTCACCGCCATGAAGCCCCGGGAGATGCCGTCCAGCACCACGTGCAGGCGGTGGCCGCCGGGCAGCGTCGCGTCGACGAACGGCTGGCTCACGTCCAGGCGCCGCCCGCTGGTCGCCAGCATCCGCTCGACCAGCTCGCGTACCTCCACCGTGTCGAGGATCACCGGTGTCAGCTCCGTACGACCGGCACGCGCGACGAACACCCGTGACGGATCGTTGATCCAGATCTCCTCGACGTCGGGCGCGTCGAGGTACGGCTGGAGCGGGCCCAGACCCGACACGGCGGCCACCAGCTCACCGACCGTCGCCTCCGGGTCGGTGAGCGCCGCGACGACGCCGGTCAGGCTCCGCTGGTCGTGCGCGGCCGCCACCCGCTCCGCGATCCGACGCACCGCCGTGACGTCGCGCAGCGGGTCGACACCCTGCGCGCGCACGTGCTCGCGCACCTCGTCGGCAAGGCTGCTCGTCGTCACGGAACTCCCCTACGGGCGGTGATCGTGACCGGAATCCTGCCGCAGACAAGGGCCGCGACAACACCCCTCTGTCACGACCTGGGAAAACTAACCCGTTCAGGCGGGGCGGCGCTCCATGAACGGGCAGGCGTCGAGCAGCTTGCGGAAGTCGAACGTGATCGGGCGGGCGTCGAAGTCGAGGCGGCTGCGCAGGTACGAGACGGTGACGTCACGGCCCTTGATCGCGATGCCCTGCGGCAGACGGAACTTGTCGACGCTGGCGAAGTAGTCGAGGTACTTGAACTCGCCGCCGGCCGCCGTACGCGACAGCACCCACGCGTTCGGGATCCCGTACGCGTCGGCGATGATCAGCCCGTGCAGCGACGCCGTCACGATCTGGCGGCAGCTCAGCATCTCGCGCAGGACGCCCTCGACGTCGTCGGTGCCGAGGTCGATCAGCTTCACCCCCGGGCCGAGGTTCGCCTCCGCCCAGCGCTTCTCCGACCACCGGGCGACGATGCCGATGTCATGGGTCTTCTTGACCTTCGGCCGGAAGTACATCGGGGTCAGCAGCGCCGGGTCTCCGTACACCTCGGGGACCTCGGCCTCGACGTCGAGCAGACGTGCCCGCGACAGCGGCCCCCGTACGGCGGTGTAGGTCGCCTCGGGCACCAGCTGGTCGCGGTTCTCGTTGCCGAACGACCCCGATCCCCAGACCACCGACTGCGGGCTGACCCGCTTGAGGATCGACCCGACCGCGATGTAGTGCGGCTGCTTCTTGTCCGCGAAGACGACCGTACGGCCGGTCATCTTGCCGATCAGCCACGGCGAGAGCAGGTCACCGAAGTTGGGGGCGCGCACCCACCACGTGAGGGGCAGCGCGCCGTTCTGCTCGAGGATCTCCGCCGCGGGCTGGTACTCCTCCGCGATCGCCGCCAGCGCCGCCGGCGACGTACGACGTCGGCCGAGGCGGGTGTGGACACGCTTGCGGAGCGTGGTGCGGGGGCCGGAAGCGGCGATCACCTGGCTGGGCATGGGCGTCAGCGTATCCCTACCGATCCGCTGGACATACCGGCCGGGCGTGACGGCCTCAGCCTCCGCGGAGGGCACGGGTGACGGCGGAGACGACCAGCGCGACGCCGACGACGATCAGCGCCCAGCCGCTCACCGTCCGCCAGCTGCGCGAACGCACCCACGCGACCATCCGGTCGGTGGCGGTGGCCAGCCGCGGAAGGCGCTCCTGGGCCCACACCATCAACAGGTACGGCGCCGCGGCCGCCGCAGCGAACCCGAGGTACACGAGCAGCTGGAACGCCAGCGCACGATCGCCCTCCCGAGCGAGCCGCACCACGAGGTACGTCGATGCGGCGCCGCTCACGCTGATCACCGTCGTGGCCACCGCGAAGCCGAACAGCTCGCGCCCGCGGCCGCGCCCCCTCGCGGGCCGGCGGGGCTCGCGGCGGATGTCCTCGTCGCGCCGGCGTCGCAGCAACCAGATCCCGGCGACGACGAACAGCACGCCGGCGACCTCGTCGAAGTACTGCTGGAGGACGAAGGTCTCCACCTTCCCGCGCAGCAGCCGCTCCCACGTGCCGGGGTTGAAGACCTGGAAGAGGCCCGTCAGGACGAGCGCCCCCGTCGCCACCCCGGCGGCGACGAGGCGACCGCGCCGGCCCGCCCGGCCGCCGCTGCCCAGCACCGTGACCTGCAGCGCGATCAAGGACGGGCTGAAGCCCGTGGCGAGTCCCAGCAGCACGAGGCTGACGACCGCCCCGAGCACCGTCGCGATATCGGAGATCATCGGTCGATGAGTCTAGGGCGGGTCGCCGGACCCCACAGGGTTCGGCGACCCGCCCTCTCGCTTCAGCCTCGCGGCACCCGTACGGTCACCGGCGCCGAGGTCGAGGCGACGAACGCCGCCCCGCTCGGCTCGTACGCGGCCGTGAGCACGTGGGTGCCCGGCTTCAGACCACGCAGGACGAGCGTCGCCGTGCCGTCGCCACCGAGGCGCGAGGTCCCGACGACCCTGCGGCCCTCGAGCACCTCGACCGTGCCGGACGGCACGCCCGCCGCGGGGTCGGCGGTGACCGAGACCGTGGCGTCGGTGCGGCCCGGGTGCGCCGCGTCGATCTCGAGCGTCGTGGTCGTCTCGGCCGGTGCCGTCACTCCCTCGCCCTCGGGCGCGGCCCAGAACAGGCTGCGTGCCGCCTGGCTCTGGCCGCCCTTCGGGTGGGTGCGGAAGAACACCGACGTGCCGAAGACGAACGCCTTCGCCCCCGACGCCGCCTCGGCCGAGACCACCGCGGCCTGACCCGCCGCGTCCTGCGGACCGTTCGGCGTCGTCCCGCCGGTGCCGCCGCGGCGCCAGTGGCCCGCGACCAGCGGCCGCGTCGCGTCGAAGGTCTGCTCGACCGTGACCTCCGCACCGAGGCCGGTGAACCACGTCGCCGGGTAGATGAACGCGTAGTCCTGCGCGTACGGCGCGAGGACGCCGCCCGGTGCGGTGTCGACGGCGACGATCCCGTTGCCGGAGCTGTTGCCTGCGACCGCCGTGCCGCTCAGGAGCCCGGCCGTGCGCGCCGTGTTGAACGCGCCCGCACCCCGGCCTACGAGGCTGCCGCCCGCGTCGACGTACGCCTGCAGCGCGGCGCTGCCCGCCGCCTGCGACGCGTTGAACGTCAGCGCCGAGCCGAGCCACACCACGTCCACGTCGTCGAGCAGCGACGGGTCCGCGGTCAGCGTCGCAGCCGTCAGCGGGACCAGGTCGTCGAAGCCGAGCTGGGTCAGGGACAGCAGGTCGTCCTGGTTGCCGGTGTAGCCGACGGTGAGGTCCTCGAGTCCCTTCGCCGTCCCGGCGCCGAGCTCGCCGAGCTCGGCCGCCGTGGCCTTCGCGAAGTCGACGTCGAACTCCTCGGCAGCCTCCTCCACCGCCTCGTACGAGTCGCGGTCGGCGCCGACGACGGCGGACCCGTCCTCCAGCTGGGAGACCGGCACCCCGTCCTCGAGCAGGGCGTTGAGCGCGCGGTAGTCGTTGACGCCCGCCAGGTCGAAGGTCAGGTAGGCACCCTTCGCCGGCACGTCACCGTCGGCGTCGCCCTTCGCGGGGCGGAGCTTCGGGAGCCGGCCCTCGCCGGTCGCGCCGACCGGGACGACGTCAGCGCCCCACAGGTAGCCCCAGCTCCACGCGCTGATGTCGTACATGCTCGGGAACTTCGCCGAGATGTCGGTCCCCGGGGCGAGGAGCGCGTGCGCGAGGTTGCGCTTGGGCTGGTGCATGTCGACGACGTACGAGCCCTTCGGGAACGTCGTGCCTCCGAGACGCTCGGAGCGGTCCAGGCGTCCCACCTCGATGCCGTGCAGCTGGAGCGCCTTCACGAGGGTGCGTGCATCGGACACCGAGCGCTGCTCGTCGCCGACGGGGACGACGAACGCCCGCGGGTACGCGACCGGGTTCTGGTCGTCGGCGGCGTCCCACTCGTCCTTCCACTCCTGCGGGCCAGGAACGTCGGCGATGTTCTCGCTCGTCAGCGGCACGCGCGGGGCGCCGACCGACGCCCGGCGGAAGAACTCGATCTGGTCGGCGAGCATCGCCGCGTCGTTGGCCTCGACGTAGTCGACCAGGCTCTGCATCGTCTGCAGCGCCACCGCCGTGTTGATGACGGCGTTGGCAGGCGTCTGCGTGCTGGTGCTGCCGCTCGGACGCGACTTCGGCAGCTCGACGGTCGAGGTGACCGCGCCGGAGTACGCCGCGTACTGGGCGGTGAAGACCGGCGGGAAGTCGTCCCAGCCCGAGGGGGTGTCGCGGTACGGGATCTTGATGTGCGCGTCGTTCGGACCGGTGACCTCGGGGACGACCCGGCCGGTGGTCACGTCGTAGTACGTGTTGCCGGGGATCTGCGCCTCGACCACGTCCTTCTCGACCTGCAGCGCCAGCGCGTACCCGTGCGGGATGAAGAGGTCGTACTCGTAGTCGTCGCCGTGCGGCGGGCCGCAGGGCTCGATCTGGAGGACGCTCGTGTAGCCGTGGAAGTCCGCGGCGTACAGCGCCTGCACCGCGTCGGCCGTCCTGATGAACGACCGCGACTCGGGCGTCGTGTTGGTGATCATGTCGCGGTTCGCGTCGAGGTTGACCGCGGTCGGCCGCTGTCCGATCGTGCGGCCGTCGGGGTTGAGCGTGAGCGAGAAGTAGATCCGGTGCTCGTCGAGCAGGTCACCGACCTCGCTCGCGGGCGCGGTCGCCAACTGCTCGATGTACTGCAGCGCGGCGTCGGTCCCCTCCCACTCGTTGCCGTGGATGTTGGCACTGATCCAGATCGGCGTCTTGTAGTAGCGGGCGAGCCGCTTGTCCTTCGCCGCCGCCTTCGGGTCCTGCTTGATCGTCTCGCGCCAGTCGGTCTGCTGCGCGGTCTCGCGCTTGCTCTCAGGCGCCGTGACGGTCACGAGGTAGAGGTCGCGCCCTTGCGTCGACTCGCCGACCACCTGCGCCGAGACGCGGTCCGACTGCGCCATCAGGGCGTTGAGCGTCGGCGCGATGTCGTCGTACCGGACCATGTCACCGCTGTCCGCGGCGTCCGACTCGGCCTCGGGGAAGACCTTGAGCGTCGGTTGGTACGGGTACGACGTCGGCATCCACAGCGGGTCACCGGCGACCTCGCCCTTCGCGGCCTTGCGCGCGGCCTTCGCGGTGAGCGAGCCGGGTGCGGACGACTCGCGTGCGGAGCGTTCGGTGTACGGGGAGACAGGTGTCGGGTCGGCGACGGCGGGGGCCGTCAGCAGCGCGGTCGCGACGAGCGAGACGCTCGCCGCCACACCGACTGTGCGGAAGGCTCTCACAGGGGATCCTCTCCGGAGGGGCGGAGCCGGTGTGACGCAGGCGACAGACCGGCGCGGATGCCTGAGTCTCCCGTGAAATCGCGCCGACGGCGAGCGGTCGACCTCGCCGACCTCAGATCGTCACAGGACGGTCCGACTCCGAAACCTGCGCGTCACGCCGCTCACGGAACAGCGGCGGGAGGTAGCGCAGCATCAGCGCCGACCACGTGAGGTGGGTCGAGACGAGGACGGGGTGGCGCTCCCCTACCGCGTCGTACAGCGCCCCGCGGAAAACAGGTCGAGCACCACGACACTCAGCGCCACCACAGCGCTTACGGAGGACGACCACCAATCAGCCGACGGCATCCAACCTGATGGCCGGGATCACCTAGGGCGAGGAGCGCGTGCGAGGCCTGCCTAGGGTTGCGAGGTGCCGCGCGGATGCTTCCACGACATGAAATCGTCCCTCGCTGGACCGCGCGCAGGAATTCGGTCCCACCACCATGCGGACTCGTCGTGTTGATCTGAGAACGATCGCACGAGCCCATCGTGGTCGCTCTCTGTGAACAGCATGAATTTCGAATCAACCGATCCTATTAAGGACCGCAGCGCGTCCGCTTGTTCTCGGTTCATGGCTTGAACCGCGGACTCGATCATGCTGCGAAGCGACAACGCTGCAATGTAATCATGTCCCCCCCACGGATTGGGGCTCGGTCTACGCGCTTCAGCCGCGAGTCTTGCGACATGGCTGCGCCACCCATCGACCAACTCAAGGATGGTGACTGTCCGTCCCGGCGCGAGCTCCACTCTGACACCATCGAGCGAATTGGTCATGTTATCGCCCCGGGTAGTACGCGGTGCTTCGCCATGGCATGTCCTCATTCACAATAACTCTAACGCCGCGATGGTCGAGTTGTACCGCGTTTTGCCCTGTCAGGGGGGTCGGTTTCCCGCGGGAGAGCACGCGACGGATTTCGTCGAAGCTCGGCCTGGTCAGGTCATCAATTCCCGCATGTTGATGAGTCAGTTGGGCCAGCTCGTCTAGGTCATAGTCAGCAGCGCCGCCAGCGGGCCGATAGCCACGGGAAGCTGGGAGTCCAGCAGAGCCACGCTCGTCCCTGACGTGACGCGGCTTACCTGCACTACTAGGGGCCTTCCTTGTGCGCTTAACGGCATCGGCGGCGCGCTTCGCTTGGTAGACGCGTGTCCCGGCAACCGTGATGCGCACCGCAGCACCAACTGCGGTCGTCGTGATAGCAACGTTCAAAACGTCCATGCCGACAGCGCCGTAGCACTCACCACCCCGGAAGCCGGCGTCGATACAGACCCGCAGCGAAGGCGCGAAGGTATCAGCCACGACGGCGCCCGCCTTGGACCACCAGCTGGGCCCGGGATCGACGTCAACGACTCCCGACGCCGGTGGCAGCCCGCCCGACGACGTCGAGCCGGAAGACTGCCCTGGAGAACCAGTGTTCGTGTCCGTCGACGGGTTGTTGCCGGTGTTCGTCGAGCCTTCGGAACGGTTCCGACCGTCCTCTGTCGTCCCGTCGCCCACTTCTTCGGGCAGGCCGTAGGTGGGGCGGTCGTCCTTTCCTGTGGGGAAGAGACCGGTCGGGTCGGCGAACGACACTGGGTTGTTGTTCGCGTAGCCGTAGGCGTTCATCTGCTGCGGATCGTTCAGATCCATGATCGGGTCGACACTCAGGAAGCGCCCCATCGACGGGTCGTACTCTCGTGCGCCGAGGTGGATCGTCCCCGTGGATTCGTCCGTCTGCTTCCCGAGGAAATGCCGGTCACCGGTCCATCCGTCCACGCTGTTCCTCGGTGCGCCGAACGGCATTGCGCGCCGCTTGACGATCGCCCCGGACACCGCATCCATCTGGACGACTCCCGTGCCTTGCGCATCGTTCGCGAGCAGGGTGAGTCTGCCCGGGGAACGGACAGCGATCAGCTCGCCGTTCAAGGTGTAGTTCCGCACGGCGGTCGGATTGCCAGCCGCATCCGTGCTGATCTCGGTCATGCCGACGTAGAGCGTGGTGACACCGCTCGCCTCGTCACGCTTCAAAAGGCGGTTGCCGTCTGCGTCATATACGTAGGAGGTCGCATCACCGGACGGGACATCAGTGACGGCGGTCTGCTTGCCCTCGGCGTCCCACTCGATCGTCTGCTCGCGCCCGTCGTCCCAGGTTCGCGACGTCGTGTTGCCGGTGGCATCGTAGGCGAAGGTCTCCGTTCCGAGCGCGGGAACGGTGGGTGGCACAGGTGAGGCTGCATCCGAGCCCGCAACCTGGCGAGAAGCAAGAGCGTGCGTTCCCGGCACGATGTCATACCGGTGGGCCGTGCGCTGAACAGCCACGCTAGTCGGAGCGTTTTTCCGCCGTTCCGTGAGGCCTGTCCTGTTCCCGGACGCGTCGTACTCGTACGAGTCCCAGTAGGGGGAATTGATCCCCATGTATGCACCCAGAAAGGGATTTGAATCCCCAAGCGGCGCGCACGCGCCGGATGCGTTCAACATCGTCCACGCCTCACGAAGACGCCGCTGATGGTCGTACTTGAAGCACTGGAGATCAGAGGAATTAAGACCGTCGTCACGAATATGCGTCACGTTTCCCGCTGCGTCGTACCCATACTCCAGCCCAGCGTCCACCGTCGTCGCGGTGCCTTGACGCGAGATGTCACGCGAGACCAGGCGGCGCGTGCCTTCCTCGTACTCGTTCGCGACGTACATGGCCTTGCCGATCGTCGGGCCCATGTCCCGAAGCAGCACCTCGCCGAAGGGCGAGTACACGGTGTCTGCGATGAAGCTCCCCACACCGTTGTAGGACGTCACGTTGCCCACGGCGTCGTAGGTGTACGTGAGCCGTTCACCGACCAGCAACGGAGCGAGCGGGAGGTCGACGGTCGAGACGGAGTCGTCCGGGTTGTAGCTGTACTTGGTCCGGTGACCGGCTGCCTTGTGCAGCCGTCCGAGCGATGCTGGCACGTCGACCGACGTCTCGAGGACCCGACCGGCGTCGTCATAGGCGACGACCGAGTTCTTGTACTCCTCGTACGTCGGCGCGCCATCGCCGCTCGTCCCGACCTTCACGTAGCGCGTCGAGGAGGTCGGCAGTCCCCGCTTGAGCGAGTCGTACTGCCACGACGCGCGCTTCGTACCGCTCGGCCCATCATCGTGGAGTGCGGTCTTGCGCCCCAGCTTGTCGTAGCCGGTCCAGAGCGTGCGGCCCTCGGCGTCCGTGGACGTCACTTGGCGGTCGAGGCTGTCGTAGGTAAAGACGGTCCTCCCGCGGTCGGGATCGTCGACCTCGCTCGTGTTGCCTCGTACGTCGTAGTCGTAGGTCCACCGTGCACCACCCGGCGCGACGACTTCGGAGAGCTCACCTGCGTAGGTGTAGGAGTACGTGGTGATGTCGGCGTCACCGGACGCGACCGTGCCCTTGTACTGGAAGAGCTCCGTGGTGTTTCCGCGAACGTCGGTAACGGTCGTTGTGGGGGCTGCGCCTGCTGGTGGCACCGCGTTCACGCGGTCGCCTCCGTACGTGAACGTGGTGCGCCATTTCTCCGCACCCATCGACTTCGTCATGTCGGCGACCACTCGACCAGCAGCGTCGTAGGCGTAACGGGTGTAGAGAGGTGTCTGGTAGTCAGGGGCCTCCACGAAGGTGGGCGAAGGCGCTTCGGCGTTGTAGAACGGCCCCCGCAGATCGGCGACGCGACCGACCGAGTCGTAGCGTGTCTCGGTCACCAAGCGACCGCCGTTCACTCCCGCCGCGCGGGTCTGGGTCGACCGAGGCCGCATGAGCCCGTCGAAGAACTCATAGCTCGCGATGTAGGCACCAGCCGGGTTGAGCCGCTTCGTCGTGACGACGTTCAGGCTCGTCCTGCTCATCGCGTACGCGTACTCGGCCGTCGGCCCGTCACCAGCAGCCTTGCTGCGCCCCGGGCGCCACACCTTCAGGAGCCGGCCCAGTGGGTCGTACTCGGTGTCGGTGCGCTGGTCACGCTCGTTCACCGTATTGATGACCGAGCCTCGCTCAGCGTTGACCGTCGAGGTCGTCACGAAGGCGGCACCCGCGTACGTCATCGGCGACGTGGTGGTGATCGTCGTCGCCCCGTTCGCGGCCCGCGCGTAAGATGTCCTGGTGGATTCGTCCTCGGCGTTCGTCACCGAGGTGACGCGACCGACGGCGTCATACGTGGTGGTGGCATCGGTGCGGTAGACCGGGGCGGCAGGGGTCCCGCCCTCGATGCTCTCGCTCCGTGTCGGGTTCCCCCTGGTCGGTGCGGTGCCGTACGGACCTCCGTCGTAGGAGATGCGCACGTCGGAGATGATCTGGTCCTGACGCGTCAGCTCCGCCCCGCACCCACCGGCGGTCTTGACCTCACGGGCGACCGTCCCCAGGATCCAGTCGCTCCTGTTGGCCACGTAGGTCGTGCGGGTGCAGGTGTTGTCGCTGAGGACGAGCTCACCGGCGTCGTTCACCTGGGTAGCGAAACCGTCCTCGTTATAGTCGGTCACGACGCGTGAGACCCGTTCCCCGCCAGCGGCGAGCGGGGTTCGCAGTTCTTCGGCCCCCGTTCGCACGATCCGGGCCTCTCCCGTCGGATCTGCCGCCGCGTGATCAGAACTTCGCCATGGCGTCAGGATCTTGAGAGACACCGTGGCGCCGCCCGGACCGAGAGTCACCTTCTCCTTGCGGACGAAACCCTCGAAGTGCTCACGATCCGTGATCGTGTCCGTGTCCGAATCGCCGACGTCCTCACCGTCGAGGCCCCGCAGGTAGAGGTAGTCGGTGTTGGTCTTTGGCCCCTCGGCACTCCCCACCCTGACCGAGACCTTGGCGTAGCCGCGCCAGTCGTTGTACGTGCGGTACTTCTTCGGGATTGCCGGCACGTCGTTCAGCGCCCATGCAGGAGTGCCCGAGTAGACGTAGCTGGTCGACTTCGCTTCGGCGTTCCCTGTCTTGTCGGCCTCGGTCACGCTGTCCACGACGTACTTGTGGAAGAAGTGGAGCTGCGGCTCGACGCCACCGGGAGGGGTGAAGTACGACGGGAAGCACCGCTTGGCGTTCGTCCGCAACGCGTCCGGAGCGGGTGTCGAATCCGGCGTGCAGGCCGGGTTGGAATACGAGACGAAGGTCTCCCCGCCGACACCATTGTCGATCGCGTTGACCCGCCACTTGTAATACGGACTCGCGTTGTCGTCCGGCGCATCGACTCGACTGGGGAGCGGCTGCCCGCCGAACGTCACGCTTGCGTCAGCGAGTGTCCCGCCAACCAGCCCCTTCCGGGCGACGCTCGTAAGCGACAGCGCGCGGCGCGTGTGATCCCCGGTCCTTGGGAAGCCGACGGCGAATGTCCACTCATCGACCGGCGAGTACCCACCATTCTTGACGACCGACGTCGTGATCTTGCCGAGGCGCAACAGCGAGAAGAATGTGGGCGACAGACGGTCGGTGCAGGAACTCTCGCTCCGGCAAATCTGGTCGCTGGGAACGTCGGGCCACGCTGAAGCAGTCGCGTCTGTCGGCGAGGCGAGGCACTCCACGGTACTGGCAGGGTCGCACCGCCTGACGCTGTCGAACTCCACCCGGGCCGGCGCCGGCGAATCCTCGGCGCCTGCGCGCTGCCCGTACTCGATCTTGCGCAGCACCGCAGCGCGGTCGTACTCGACGCTCTTGGCATTGAGATTGAGGCCGTACCGGTTCTTCTCCTGCGTGTAGAAGTAGGTCATTGAGTTGTCGTTCGTATCAACAACGTGGTCGAGGCCCCAGCGCCAGGCCTGTGTGCAATGCGAGTCCTTGAAGGCCGCCGCGTGGCAGGGCTCCCCACTCTGGTTGCCGAAGACGGGGACGGTCGACACCGAGGCCGTACGAGCCGTATCGTCCGCGAAGCGCTTCCCGCGGCCGAACGAGTAACGCGTGCCGTCTGAGGTCGTGAGAACCCAGTACTCCCCATCGCGTGCCCCGGTCGGCGCGCCCGTCTTGCGCTCGATCCGACTCCCGTCGTCCGACTCCAGGCGCCAGACGTTCGCGGTGGCAGTCTTGAGGAGGCGCCCCGCCCGCCCACCCATCACCAGCGTCAGGTTGTCGTCGCGCCAGCAGAGGTCACCCGTCTTCACCGTGGCGTTCGAGTCCGTCATGTCGTCGGCGCACGTCGCGTACGACCTTTCGACATAGCCGGGCTCGAGTTCGAAGCCCTCGCCGACCCATGACGGCTGGTTGTTGACCGACGAGGTCCTCCCGTCGACCGAGGCCGACGAGTAGATGAGCTGGAGGTCAGGCGTCGGTCCGCCGATTCCCGGTGGGGTGGTCAGCGGGTATGACCAGTTGAAGCCACCCGTGTTGCCGCCGACCGACCAGGACGCGGTCGACGACAACGGAGTCGCAGTGAAGTCGCCGCCCTCTCCGGAGGCGGCCGCCATGAGCGCGAATGTCGCTCCCTCGGATGCGACGAGAGACGATTCCGGCACCGTACCGGTGACGGTGCGGGCCGACACGTCGTTCTCGGACGGTACCGCTGTCGCCTCGTCGCAGCGAACCTCGGACTCCTGCGTCGCACACTCCCTGAGCAGCACCAGATGCAGGCGCCCCGCCCAGTCGCCGCCGTACGCGTTCGCGAAAGCCCCGTAGTCGACCCGGAGCTCGACGTCCCCGCCGTCGGGCGAGTCGGCACGAGCGCTGAAGAACACGCCGTGTGCCCTACCTCCGCCCAATCGGCCGTGCCCGAGCCGTGCAACGCGCACGCTTGACTCCGGCTCAGAAGCGCCCCTCGACGCACGCCGCACGGCGACGCCCGACCTCACGTCACGGGTCCACGACCGCCCAAGACCGATCGAGGCCGCCTTCGTCGCGCCGGGCACGTCGGCCGATCCCACCGGGCCGGCCGACGCGTCGCGCAGCTTGGCGATCGCGCGCTCGGCCTTAGTCGCTACGCGGCGCGCCTCAGGCTTCCTCACCTTGACGGATGCGACCTCGGCAGGCTGCGGCCCCGCCTCACCCGGCGACGACGGGCGGGCCTGCGCCGGAGCAAGCAGTCCTCCGGTGAGCACGACGCCCACGACCGCCACGACCGACGACACGTAAAAGCGACTCGACATCCGACACCTCGACGTCTGGTAAAGGGCTCGACCGAACAGGGCAGGTTCGTGGGTCAGTACGGCTCAGACTCGAGCATCTGCAGGAGGCCGAACTCTTCGGAGTCATACCTCACCAGCGAGGCGCGGTCCGGAACTCCTTGCGAGACCACCACGTTGTCGATCAGAGCCACCGTCGGCCGGTCGGCCGGGGCCGCGCCTTCCCGGCTCCTCCCGATGGAGAGGCCATCCGTGCTGGCGATCGGAGCGGTCACGCGCGCGGACCACGGCGACCGGCACATCAGCTCCGTCGTGACGCCGTTCTTGCAGGCGACGCCTCTCCCCTTCCCGAGCCACAGGAAGACGTCCTGGCTCCCGGCCTGGTAGGCGCCGACGACGTGGAACCAGTCATCGTCGGTGGCGGGAATGTCCGAGTACGCGGTCGCGTACTCGCCCACGGCGTCGTCCCAGACCCGGAACGAAAAGCAGCCTGCCCCGACGACGTCGGTCTCGGCTCCATCCGCCGCGACGGTCGTACGAGGGCAGCTTGCCTCGACCGCGAGCTCGAACACGGACCGCTTCGTCCCGTTCTTGTCGACGCCCTGCTGGCCGATCAGCGTCGACGTGCCGGAGAAGTCCTTCGGCTTCACGAAGGCGGAGACCATGTAGCTGTTCTTCGTGTCGAACTTCGGACCGGAGAGGTCGAGCGCGAAGAGGACGCCAGCGGGGGCGAGCCCGTACTCCTCGCGCCACTCAGGTATCCAGCCAGGGGGCATCGGGTCGGGCGCGTACTCCTCGTACGTTCCGCCGAGGCTCGCGCGGAGCTCTTGCGCATGCGCGACTCCCCCGTTCGACCTCGGCGGTTGGTCGGGCGCGGTCACGAGGTTGTACGACCCCAGGTGACCGACGTCGTTGAATGAGTACCGCAGCTTGTCGACCAGACCGTGAGCCTCGAAGGTTGCGCTGGTTACCTCGCTCGGGTTGGCCGCGCGGTCGATAGCTAGAGCGGCGATTTTGTTGAGACCGATCCGAGACGGCTTAACAGTTGCCGTGCCGGTATGGGGCTGCGTGAGTGCGATGACTAGGTTCGACGGGACATCGGAATCCACCGACCATCTGTACGCGATTACGTCGTGATCGGACGCGTGCGGCGCGAACTGGACCGTGCCTCCCGGGAGGGTGCTTCCCGGGCCCTCATACGTCCATTCGATGTCAGGCATGATTATTTTTGGCACCCGCGGCCGAACGGCATCTATCGTGAAGCGACACGCTGTAGTCCATGCACTAGAGACGCCTGCGGAGTCGTACGCACGCACGCGCCAAGAATAGGAGCCGGAAACCGGATCCCCTTGCGCATTGACCCCTACTCCGGAATCCGACGTGACAACTTGAGCGCCGGACTTCACCGGAGCGCTTGTGTAGCTCCACGCAACGGACTTTCCGGTAGCGGTCGTGCCGGAGAGCTTAAATTCCGCCCGCAACATCTTCGATGCCTCCGGGTCAGAAAGCTTTGCCTGCAGCTTCGGGGCGTCCGGTCCAAAAAGGTCGCCGCATTTGCCGCTTGGCTCCGCCATCTTCAGGCTCGACGGCGTGTTCGGCCTGGTCCTGGTGACGACCGTCAGCCGAGCACCAGCGCCGAACCGTTTCCAGCCCGAGGCATCGCTTCCGTCTTCAAGGGCCGATGGAACCTTCATTCCGAAAGTCACGGTTGGCTTACCGCTTTGTGCGACCGCCTTGAGTGCCTTAGTAACGTCGAAACCGATCCTCTCCTCGGCGGCACACCCCGGACGCCCACCGGCGACATTTCGGGAGTCCTGAAAGTATTCGCTTTCGAAATCTGGCTGGTTGTTCCAAGTCGTCTTTGAGGTGACCTTGGTCGTACGGTAGACGCGGACCTCTCTCGGCGTACAGGACCACGAGTGAAGGAGTTTCGCGTCAAAGGACGCACTCATGACAACGTCGGAACCGATGTTCGGCGTGTTGAAATTCCAGAAGAGACGCTTGGTTGAGACCCCATTGGCGTTCTGAAATCCGACCCCTTCGCCGTTCGAGTCCGTCCAATTGAAGAAGCTAGCGTTGGGATGCTGTTTGAAGACCATCGCCCGACCGTTGCGTTCCGCAGTCAGTGGGGGATCGATGTAGAGCGGGTACGTCACCTCGGCGCCAGCGAGTGCTTCCTCGGGGGGGCAGAAGTGTCAAGGCGTCGTCCTCGAGGACGGTCTCCACCGTCGTCAGCGCGTCGCCGTCGGACGGACCGCTCGCCTCGGTGTCTACGTCGACCCCGGACAGTGCCATGGCCTGCGCCCCGCCGGTGGGGGCCACGATGCTCCCGGAGGAATCCCACATCTTCGCGCCGCTCGACACGCCGACCTCAGTGCCGTACTCGTCGACGAGGGTGAGCCTGCCCGCATCATCGGCCTCCAGTTCGCCGTTCTTCACCTCGATCGGGAAGCTCAGCTCGCGCAGCGCAGGGTTGGCAGCCGCCTCAGCATCGTGGACGACGAGGACGTGTGAGATTCCGACCGCGCTCACGGACACGCGCAGGTCGACGCCATCGAAGACTCCCTCGTACGTCGCTGTGTCGTCTGTCAGCACCGGCTCGGGCAAGGGGTCGGGCCACCACACCGAGCTTCGGACTCCTTCGATGTCGATGCTGAAGAGCGGAGACTCAGTCCCGCCAGCCGAGAGCTCGACGTCGCCTGGCGCTGCCTCAGGGACGATGACGTCACGGTCGGGCGCTAAGCTGGTGTCGATATCGCGCCAACCGTCCCCGTCACGCACTCGCTCGGGCTCCGCCGAGATTGTCGTGGTGTAGGTGCCGTCAGGGTTCGCCGTGACGGTTTCCGTCTCGGTGGTGGCACCCTCGATTTCGACCGGCTCGTCGAGCACGGTCTCGGAAGCGACGACTGCGGACGCTCCGTCGCCTGCCCCAGGCGCCAATGTCGTCAGCGGAATAACGGCGAGCACAACAGACCCCACGACAACGCGCGACAGCTTCACGGCGGAACCTCGTTCTGCGTTACAGCGCCCTTGTTGCGCCGATCCGCCGCGATGGCAGGTGACAGGATCATCCGGACGTAGATGAAACTCGTCAACACGAGAAGAAGGCGTGTTACACAACCGTGACTTCATCAACTCACGCGTCGACGTGGAATTGTCCGGATTCTTCCACCGCCATGGGTGCAATTACCCTGATTTGAGACCGCACTTCTGCAACTGAATCGCACATCGTGAAGCACACTTGACGCATCCAAGCAGCTTGGTCTTCGGCGGGGAACGCAGTACTCAAACTCGGGCCTGGCACGGACGAGAACATCAAAGTCAGTGATTTAGAACAACACGATGGTCGAAATGCAGCCGCTGGGCGGCTTGACATTGACCGCCAGCCGGCCGCTCGGAGACACAACCCGTCTAGAGACCCACCGCTTCACCCGTCATCTCACGCAGGTCACCGAGGGGGCCCGCCCGGATCTGGGTGAACCTCAATCACCCCGTCACGCCGCTCACGGAACAGCGGCGGGAGGTAGCGCAGCATCAGCGCCGACCACGTGAGGTGGGTCAGCGTCGATGCCTGCACCCCACCCGTGGCGCGCCGCTGGAGACCGAACAAGGTCCCCATCACCGCCCCGGCCAGCATCAGCGAGGGATTCCGCGAGGACGCGGTGGTCGCCGTATAGGCGAGGGTCGAGACGAGGACGGGGTGGCGCTCCCCTACCGCGTCGTACAGAGCCCCGCGGAAGAACAGCTCCTCGGCAGCGCCGTTCGCGAGGGTGGTGAGCACGACCAGCGGCGTGCTGCCCTCGGCGAAGCGCAGCACGCGCCGGAGGGCCGCGTCGAGGACCGGGATGCGCTGCGCCACCAGCGCTCCCGCGTAGAAGCAGCCGAACGCACCGACCCCGGTCAGCACCGGCACCACGACCGGGCGGCGCTGGGGCGCGTCCGGGCGCTCGATCCAGCCCCGGTGCAAAGGCCCGGAGGCCAGTGCGCCCGCGGTCCAGGTCGCGGCCGTCGCCAGCGTCAGGCCGTAGAACTGCGGCGAGTCGGGCCGCGTCGAGAGCGACACCCCGAGCACGCCCGCGCCGGCGACGCCGACGGCGACGACCGTACGACGGCGTCGGCGGACCACCTCGGCGGGCTCAGGGACGGCGGCCCGGGCGACGTACCCGAGCCCGCGCGGAAGCAGGACGCGGGCACGCTCCCAGCGTCCTCCGCGGCTCACGCGGACCCACCGTCCTCCTGCTCCCGGGCGCGCTCGGCGAGCGCCTGCAGGACCGCCTCGTCGTACGACAGCGGCTCGAAGGGCACCGCCTCGCGGATCGCGTCGTCGCGCACCACGACCTCGTTGACCATCGAGTCGACCAGCGAACGCCCCGTCCGGGTGTCGACGTCGGTGACGAAGGCGAGCCACAGCGCCGAGAGCCCCGGGCTGAGCAGCGGGACAGGGAGGATCACCGGGTGGCGCCCCTCGATGTCGGCGAGGCGGCGCATCATCGCCGCGTACGCGAGGACGTCCGGACCGCCGATCTCGTAGGCACGGTCGGAGCCTTCGGGCAGCGTCAGCACCCCGACGAGGTAGCGGATCACGTCGTCCACGGCGATCGGCTGCGTCCGTGTGCTCACCCAGCGCGGCGTCACCATCGCGGGCAGGTGCTCGACGAGCTGACGCGTCATCTCCCACGAGATGCCACCGTGACCGACGACGATCCCCGCACGCAGCGTCGTGACCGGGACGCCGCCCTCCCCGAGCAGTCCCTCGACCTCGCGGCGGCTGCGCAGGTGGGGAGAGAGATCGTCGGCGTCGTCACCGAGACCACCGAGATAGACGATCCGTCCCACCCCCGCCTCGGCTGCCGCGTCGCCGAACGCACGGGCCGCACGGGCGTCGCGCCGGACGAAGTCGTCGGAGCCGAGCGAGTGGACGAGGTAGTACGCCGCCTCCACGCCCTCGAGCGCCGCCGGCAGCGAGTCCGGGACGTGCACGTCACCGAAGACGGGCCGTCCTCCCCCGCCGTACGTGTCGGGGTGCCGGGTCATCGCGAGCACCTCGTGGCCCTCGACCTCCAGGGCCGGGACGAGCCGTCGCCCGATGAAACCCGTCGCCCCGGTCACGAGCACCCGCATACGGCTCCCCCTCGGTCCGACGACTCCCTCGATCATCGGTCACGCAGGCCCGTCCGGCTGGGGAGACCATTGACGGCTGCCCGCTCCGCGTTCAAGGATGGCCCCCGGAGATCGACCCTCGACTTGCGTTACGGGACTGTGACCTCGCAACGGCACGCCAGGTGACGCAAGCAACCCCCGACCCCCTCGACGACCTCTGTGCACACCCTCGAGGCCGATCTCCCGGTGTCGTAACAAACCCGTGTTCTTCGTGTGGCACCATCCCTCCTCACGAGAGATCAGTCTCGTGGAACCTCAAGCTCAAGGAGCAACTTCGATGAAGGTCACCGGACGAGGCCTGGGCAGGGCGTTCGCCGCCGCTGCCGGAGCACTCGCTCTCACCGTCACGATGGCCGCCTGTGGCGGTGACGACAGCGACGACGCGGGCAAGGAGGTCGACGGCATCAAGATCGTGGAGGACGGCACGCTCACGATCTGCACGCACCTCCCGTACAAGCCGTTCCAGTACCGCGACGACAGCGACGAGGTCGTCGGCTTCGACACCGACCTGCTGGCGCTGCTCGCCGACGACATGGGCCTCGAGCACAAGGTCGTCGACATCGACTGGAACCAGATCACGTCGGGTGCCGCGTTCAAGGCCGGCAAGTGCGACGTCGGCATGGGCGCGATGACGATCACCGACGAGCGCGCCGGCGCCCTCACGATCTCCGACCCGTACTTCGACGCCACGCAGGCCCTGCTCGTCAAGGCCGACTCCGGCATCGAGGACCTCTCGGCGCTCAAGGGCAAGAAGCTCGGCGTCCAGACCGACACCACCGGCGCGATGTACGCCGAGGAGAACGCCGACAAGAACGGCTACAGCATCGTCGTCTTCGAGGACATGGCGCTGCAGGCGAACGCGGTCAAGGCCGGCTCGGTCGACGCCGCGATCAACGACAACGGCGTGCTCTTCGACTTCGCCAAGGAGAACCCGGACACCGCGGTGACGACGGAGTTCGACACGGGCGAGCAGTACGGCTTCCCGGCCGCCAAGGACGCCAACGGCGAGAAGCTCATCGAGCGCCTCAACGAGGTCCTGGCCACCGCCAAGGAAGACGGCACGTACGACGAGATCTACGAGAAGTACTTCGGCACCAAGCCGACGACCCGTTGATCTCACTGACCCGTCTGGCACAGTAAGGGAGCCATGAGCACCCCCACCGACTCGGCTCCGACCCGTCGTCCGCTGAGCCCGCGCAAGCGGGCTCAGCGGATCCGGGCCGTCCAGTACACCGTCCTCGTCCTGCTCGTCGCCGCCGCTGTCTTCTTCGCGGACTGGCCGCAGATCCAGGACGTCTTCTTCCGGCCCGACCTCGTCGAGAAGACGATCACGAGCGGGCTCGGGCACGCGCTCTTCAACACCATCGTCTACACGCTCGGTGCCTTCGTCTTCGGCATCGTCGTCGGCACGGTGCTCGCGATCATGCGGCTGTCCCAGATCGGGCCGTACCGCTGGATCGCCACCGTCTACATCGAGTTCTTCCGCGGTCTGCCCGCGCTGATCGTCTTCCTCGTCTTCACGCTGCTGCCGCTGGCCTTCCCGGGCATGCGCATCCCGTGGGACCCGTACGGCACCGTCTGGCTCGCCCTCGGCATCGTCGGCAGCGCCTACCTCGCCGAGACGATCCGCGGCGGCATCCAGGCCGTCCCGAAGGGCCAGGTCGAGGCCGCGCGCTCGCTCGGCATGACGTCGGGCCAGGCGATGCGCAAGGTCGTCCTGCCGCAGGCGTTTCGTACGATGCTGCCGCCGCTGACCAACGAGCTCATCCTCCTGGTCAAGGACTCGTCGCTCGTCTACATCATCGGCCTGTCCAAGGAGCACTACGAGCTCACGAAGTTCGGGCGCGAGCTGGCGAACCAGAACGTCAACGTGACGCCCCTCGTCGTCGCCGGCATCGCCTACCTGATCATCACCCTCCCGCTCTCGATGCTGGTCCGTCGGCTCGAGGCCAACGCAGGAAAGGCCCGCTGATGCCTGACGCGCTCGTCCAGATCCGCGACCTGCACAAGTCCTTCGGCGACAACCACGTCCTCCGCGGCATCGACTTCGAGGTCGAGCAGGGCGAGGTCGTCTGCGTGATCGGCCCGTCCGGCTCCGGCAAGTCGACGCTGCTGCGCTGCGTGAACCTCCTCGAGGAGCCCACCAGCGGCACCGTCCTCGTCGCCGGCGAGGACCTCACCGACCCCGACTGCGACATCGACGCCGCGCGCCGCCACATCGGCATGGTGTTCCAGAGCTTCAACTTGTTCCCCCACCACACCGCCCTGACCAACTGCATGCTCGCGCAGCAGACGGTCCTCAAGCGCGGCAAGAAGGAGGCGCGCGCGGTCGCTCAGGAGAACCTCGACCGCGTGGGCCTCACGGACAAGCACGACGCCTACCCGGCGAAGCTGTCCGGCGGCCAGCAGCAGCGCGTCGCGATCGCGCGCGCCCTGTCGATGGCCCCGAACCTCATGCTCTTCGACGAGCCCACGTCGGCCCTGGACCCCGAGCTGGTCGGCGAGGTCCTCACCGTCATGCGCAAGCTCGCCGAGGAGGGCATGACGATGCTCGTCGTGACCCACGAGATGGCGTTCGCCCGTGAGGTTGCCGACCGGGTGGTCTTCATGGACGGTGGAGTGATCGTGGAGCAGGGCGCGCCGGCCGACGTCATCGGGAGCCCGAAGGAGCCCCGTACGAAGGAGTTCCTGCGTCGTGTCCTCGACCCCACCCACGTCACCCCGAGCTGATTGCGAGATAGTCGACCCTCGACAGACTTCAGGGAGGACTTTCATGGCGGGGATGCCCCATGGCTGAGAAGCAGTCCGTCCTCGGCCGCGTGACGGCACTGGCGCAGGCCGACGTCTCGACGCTGATCGACGACTCCGCCGACCCGGAGTCCCTGTTCCTGGCGCTGACGCGGGCGTACACGACGACGATCGCCGAGGCCGAGGACGCCCTCGCCGCCGCAGTGGCGGCCAAGCGTCTGACCGAGCACGACCGCGCTGAGGACCAGCAGACCGCGGACGACTGGGGAGTCCAGGCAGCCACCGCCGCGTACCACGCCTCCGAGCTGCGCGTCGAGGGCAACATCAGCGGTGCGGCCGTCTTCGACGACCTCGCCCGCATCGCCCTCGCACGACAGATGGCCACCGAGCGGGAGATCGCCGACGCCGCGTCGGTCGTCGCCTCCATGGCCTCGTACATCGAGCGTCTCCGGGAAGGTCTCGAGCTCGCAAAGGACCAGCTCGCGATCGTCGAAGAGCGCCGGGCCGCCCAGCTCGGGTTCGTCGAGCCCGCCGACGGCCGGATCCTCGACGACGAGGTCGCCGATGTGCTCGACCCGTACACCGAGCTCGCGACCTTCGAGCTGAAGCTCCACCGCGAGGACGAGCGGCTGTCCGACGAGATCGATCGCCCCTCCTACCTCGACGACCGCTTCACCGGCCGTGTCGAGCCGAGCGTGCGCGCCGAGGTCGAGCGGCGCCTGGAGCTCCTGCGCCCTGACGAGGACGAGCTCGTCGCCGCGCTGGCGGCCCGCGCGGCGGCGACCGCCGAACGGCTCGCGGACGAGGCCGACCGGCTCGTGTCCGAGGCTCAGGCGCACGACTCCCTGGACCTCGAGCTGGCGGAGGCAGAGCCAGAGGCGGAGCCGGAGCCGGAGCCGGAGCCTGAGCCGGAGGCGGAGGTCGCGCCGGAACCGGAGCCGGAGCCTGAGGTCGCGCCGGAACCGGAGCCAGAGGCGGAGCCTGAGCCTGAACCTGCGCCCGAACCGGTGGCGGAGGCTGTCCCGGAGCCCAAACCCGAGCCCGAGCCCGAGCCTGAACCCGAACCTGAACCGGATCCGGAGCCTGAACCAGAGCCCGAACCGGAACCGGAACCCGAACCGGAACCCGAGCCCGTACGGCCGGCTGGGCGGCGCCGCGCCGACGTCCCCGTCAAGGGCCCAGACGACGAACCGACCGTGCCGGTCGTTCCGCCGGCACCGGCTGCGGCGCCGGCACCCGTGCCCGCGCCGCAGCCTGAGCCCGCCCCCCAGCCCCAGCCCCAGCCCGAGCCCCAGCCGAAGCCAGAGCCCGAGCCCGAGCCCTCCCCCGAGGACGACGAGCCGGAGCCCCCGGCGCCCCCGGCACCGCCGGGTCCGATCCGCATGTCCGGGGTGGACCCGACCCCGCGGGGCAATCCCCTGGCCGGGATCGCCGACAGCGAGGCGGCGTACCGGCTCGCGCGTGCGCAGGAGGAGACCCGCTTCGACCTGCCGGCCTTCGACGACCCGCGCCCGGACTCGACCGGATCCCAGGCGGCGCTCGCCCCGTTGCCCCCGCTCCCGCCGGTCGACGAGGACGAGCTGCCGACCGCGGAGTACCCGGCGATCAGGTTCGACTCGGTCCCTGACGCGCCGGCGCCGGACCCCCGTACGGAGGAGGACAGGCTCCGCGAGGAGGGCGACGCCCTCGCGCGCCGTCGCGCCCGGCGTGCCCGCGAGGCGCGCCAGCCGGGCGTGCCGACGGCGTACGACATCGCGTACGACCCGACGCAGGGTCCGGCGCACCCGAGCTTCTTGGAGCCTCCGGGTGCCCGCGAGCAGGGCGAGGACGCACAGGTGTTCCCGCTGCGTCCCCGGACCGAGGGCAGCCGTCAGAGCCGCCCTGCTCCGGACGAGCCCGACGAGCGCACCTAGCCCTCGCCGGGCACCCCGTCAGGTCGTGTCCCAGCGGAACAACCGCGTGGCGAGCGCTCCGAGCACGGCGGCGAACGCCAGCAGGGCCAAGGTCGGGACGACGATCGCGGACGGTCCCTCGCCACGCACCATGACGTCGAGCATGCCCTCGTTCACCCACTTGAGCGGCAGGACGTTCGACAGGGCGACGATCCAGGCGGGCGCCTCGTCGAGCGGGAAGAACGACCCCGACAGGAACGCCATCGGCAAGATGACGAAGTTGGCGGCGCCGGTCGCCCCCTCCTCCGTCTTGCTGAAGGAGCCCACGAGCAGTCCCAGCGCGAGGAACGCGAGCGTCGCCGCGGCCAGCAGCGGCACCGACAGCCACCACCAGCCCGTCAGCTCCAGTCCCATGAACAGCACGGCCGGGACGAGGAACATCGCCATCTGGATGCCAGCGAGCATCAGGGCTGTCACGACCCTCGCCCCGACCACCGCCGCGGTCGGGACGGGCGAGAGCCGCAGCCGGCGCAGGACACCGTTGCGTCGCCAGAGCACGAGGTTCGCGGCCGCCCCGAAGGTGGCGCCCATCGCGATCGCCCAGCCGAGCAGGGACGGCGTGAAGTACTGGATCGCGCTCAGCGACTCGTCCTCGACCTGCTGCGTCGACAGGGTGTAGGTCGGCGGCTGACCGGACGCCGCCTGGTTCGCCGCCTGCACGAGGCCGTTGAAGGTGCCCTGGACGATGCTGGCGGTGACCTGGTCGGCCGCGGAGTACCACAGCTCGAGCGCGTCGCCGTCCATCGTGACGACCGCGTCGGCGTCGCCCTTGCGGACCTCCGCGATCGCGGCGTCCCGGTCGTCGCTCTTCTCGATGTGCAGGGAGTCGTCGATGACCTTCTGTGCCTCGGGCCCCGCCTGGTCGAGGAGCGGGACCGCGCCGACCTGGATCACGTCGCTGCGCGGGGTCCCGCTGTCGGCGAGCAGGCCGCCGAAGAGGAAGAGGAACATGAGCGGGAAGATGACGGCCCAGAAGAGCGCCATCTTGTCACGGAGGAACCCCTTCGCCATCGCCACCGCGAGGCTCCGGAACGCCCGCCTGGGCGCCGGCGACGCCACGGCGGTGGTCCCTCGCTCGGTCGTCGGGACGCTCATGCGCGGTACTCCCGGCCCGTCAGGCGGAGGAAGACGTCCTCCAGGGACCCGCTCCGTACGGAGAGCCCGTCGAGGGCGTCGCGCGCGGCCAGCGCCGTCAGGACCTCTGAGGGATGCCGCGTGAGGACCTTGATGCCGGTCTGCTCGAGCGCGGCGGACTCGACACCCGGGAGGGAAGCAGCGTCGTCCAGGGTCAGGGCACCGGCAGCCAGACCGATCGTCACCGGCAGGTCGAGCGCCTGGGCGAGCGACGCCGGCGTGTCGATCGCCAAGATCTTGCCCCGGTCCATGATCGCGACCCGGTCGCAGAGGAGCTCGGCCTCCTCCATGTAGTGCGTCGTGAGGACGACCGTGCGCCCTGAGTCGTTGAGGCGGTCGAGGACGTCCCACAGGTTGCGTCGTGCCTGGGGGTCGAGTGCAGCGGTCGGCTCGTCCAGGAAGACCAGGTCAGGGTCGTTGACGAGTGCGCACGCGATCGACAGCCGCTGCTTCTGGCCACCGGAGAGGTTCTCGGCGAGGACGGCCGCGTGGTCCGTCAGTCCGACGAGCTCCAGCAGCTCGTCCGTACGGGCGGAGGGGGCACCGTACAACGCCCCGAAGGTGTCGAGCTGCTCTCGGGCGGTGAGCTTCTCGAAGAACGCCGACGACTGCAGCTGCACCCCCATCCGCATGAGAATCCGCGGGTCGCGCTCCGCCGGGTCGACGCCGTCGACGAGCGCGCGACCCGCGTCCGGCCGGCGCAGACCCTCCAGGATCTCCAGTGCCGTCGTCTTCCCTGCACCGTTGGGCCCGAGGAGTCCGAAGAACTCCCCGGGCTCCACGGTGAAGGTGATCCCGTCGACCGCTCGGATGTCCCCGTACGTCTTTTCGAGGCCGTGCGCCTCGACTCTCAGACCCATGGGCACATCATCTCCGAGTCCCAGCTCACGCACCGGCAGATCGCGGCCGCCGCAGACCTCAGGTCAGCAGGGTGCGCACCACCCGCAGACCGACCGAGAGCCTCGCGAGGTCGGGGGTGTCCTCGCCCCAGATCTCCTCGAGGGTCTCCTCCGCGCGCTCGAGCACCGACGCCTCCGACGCTCCCCATGCCTCCACGCGCTCGTGCGCGGACAGGTCGGGGTCGGTGGAGCTGAGCACCTTGCGCGCGAGCTGGCCCTGGACCCCGAGCAGGTCGTCGCGCAGCGCCGCGCGGGCCATCGAACGCCACCGGTCGTCGCGCGGGAGCGCCTGGATCCGGTGCGCCAGACGGTCCAGCCCGAGCTGCTCGCCGAGCTCGAAGAACACCTGCGCCACGGTGGCGGCCTCGGTGCCGGTCGACAGGGCGATGTCCGCCATCTCGATCGCCCCGTACGCCGGGCCGAGCGCCGCGAACGTCTCCGCGTCCTCGGTGGAGACCGCCGCCTCGCAGAGCGCGTCGGCGCGGCCACGCCACAGAGCGTGCTCACGGCCGACCATCAGGCTCGGGAGGTCGCGCAGCAGGCTCTGCACCGTCGTACCGAAGTAGTCGACGCTCCCCTCGACGTCGGCGTACCGGCGGTGGTTGATCAGCCAGCGCGACATCCGCTCGACGAGCGCCTGCACTGCGCTGCGCATGACCTCCTGGACATCGGCAGGCACCACGTTGTCGAGCAGGCTCGCCCGCTCCAGCAGGGCGCCTTCGCCGCAGATCTCGCCGGCGATGGAGCGCGCCCGGGCGAGGTCGGCTGCCGAGGCGCCCGTCTCCCCCGACAGCCGGTGGAAGTACGAGATGCCAGCGCGGTTCACCATCTCGTTCACGATCGACGTCACGACGATCTCGCGGCGCAGCGGGTGCTCCAGCATGTCGGCCCGGTACTGCTGGCGCAGGGCGCTCGGGAAGTACCCGAAAAGGTGCGCCTTGTAGTACGGGTCGTCGGCGATGTCGGAGCCCAGGAGCTCCTGCTCGAGCACGATCTTGGTGTAGGCGAGCAGCACCGCCAGCTCTGGTGCCGTCATCCCGACCCCTTGGGCGCGACGGTCCGCGATCTGGTTCGCCGCCGGCAGGAACTCCAGCGCACGGTCCAGGTAGCCGCCACGCTCCAGCCGGGAGACCCAGCTGGCGTGCGCGTGGAGGAGGCTGACGGCCGCGTCGACCGAGCCTGCGAGCGACACGTTCTGGTCGTAGTTGTCGTCCAGGACCAGCTGGGCCACCTCGTCGGTCATCGACGCGAGGAGCTTGTCCCGCTCCTCGACCGTGAGGTCGCCGCGGGCTGTCACCAGGTTGAGCAGGATCTTGATGTTGACCTCGTGGTCACTGGTGTCGACACCTGCGGAGTTGTCGATGAAGTCGGTGTTGATCCGACCTCCCGCCAGGGCGTACTCGATGCGCCCGAGCTGCGTCAGGCCGAGGTTGCCTCCCTCGCCCACGCACTTGCACCGCAGCTGGTCACCGTTGACGCGGATGGCGTTGTTGGCCTTGTCGCCGACGTCGGCGTGCGACTCCGACGACGCCTTCACGTAGGTGCCGATCCCGCCGTTCCAGAGCAGGTCGACGGGCGCCAGCAGGATCGCGCGCAGCAGCTCCGGCGGGCTCATCGACGACACGTCCTCGTCGATGCCGAGCGCCTCGCGCATCTGCGGGCTGATCGGCACCGACTTCGCCGTACGGGGGAAGACCCCACCGCCCTCCGAGATGAGGCTCGCGTCGTAGTCCGCCCAGCTCGAGCGCGGCAGCGCGAAGAGCCGCTGACGCTCCTCGTACGACCGAGCGGCGTCGGGGTCGGGGTCGACGAAGATGTGCCGGTGGTCGAACGCCGCGACCAGACGCGTGTGCTTCGAAAGGAGCATCCCGTTGCCGAAGACGTCACCGGACATGTCGCCGATGCCGACGCAGGTGAAGTCCTCGTTCTGGCAGTCGATCCCCATCTCGCGGAAGTGCCGCTGGACCGAGACCCACGCGCCGCGCGCCGTGATGCCCATCGCCTTGTGGTCGTACCCGGCCGAGCCGCCGGACGCGAACGCGTCGCCCAGCCAGTAGCCGTAGTCGGCCGCGATCTGGTTGGCGATGTCGGAGAAGGTCGCCGTCCCCTTGTCGGCGGCGACGACGAGGTACGTGTCGTCACCGTCGTGCCGGACGACGTCCGGCGGCGGCACGGCCTGTCCCCCGACACGGTTGTCGGTCAGGTCGAGCATCGACGAGATGAACGTCTTGTAGCAGGCGACCCCCTCGGCGAGCCACGCCTCGCGGTCGCTCGCGTCGGGCAGCTGCTTGCAGTAGAAGCCGCCCTTCGCACCGACGGGCACGATGACGGCGTTCTTCACCATCTGCGCCTTGACCAGGCCGAGGATCTCCGTACGGAAGTCGTCGCGCCGGTCCGACCAGCGCAGGCCGCCGCGCGCGACCGAGCCGAAGCGCAGGTGCACGCCCTCGACCCTCGGCGAGTAGCAGAAGATCTCGTACGCGGGCCTGGGCTCGGGGAGGTCGGCGATGTCGCGCGGCGAGAGCTTGAACGACACGTACGACCGCGGTCGGCCGTCGGCTCCCCGCTGGTAGAAGCTGGTCCGCACCGTGGCACGCACCAGCGTCCGGTACGACCGCAGGACGCGGTCGGCGTCGAGACCTTCGACCGCCTCGAGCAGCTCGCGCAGGTGGGCCTCGACCTCCTCGGTCAGCGCCTCGCGACGCGTGTCGTCGACCGCCGGGTCGAACCGCGTCTGGAAGAGGTCGAGGAGACGCCGGACGACACCTGCCTCGGCCAGCAGCACCGCCTGGATCGACTCCAGACTGAAAGGCGTCCCCGCCTGCTGCAGGTACCGGGCGTACGCCCGCAGCACGACGGCCTGACGCCAGTCGAGGTCGGCGCCCAGCACGAGGCGGTTGAACCCGTCGACCTCGGCACGACCGTCCCAGCACGCGGCGAAGGCCTCGGTCAGGCGTGCACGACCGGCCTCGTCGGTGAGGACGTGCGAGCGCGCCCGGAACCAGTACACCCAGACCGGCTCGTCGGTCGCCAGCTCGTACGGGCGCTCGTCGATGATGTCGACGCCGTGCGAGGCGAACGCAGGGAGCAGGTCCGTGAGCGCGGCAGGCTCGCGGGAGTACAGCCGGACGCGGAGGCCGTGCGGGTCGTTCTCGCGCGGGTCCGGCTCGACGTTGACGACGATCTTGTCCTCGCCGGCCAGCAGGGTACGCGCGGCGAGCACGTCGTCGACGGCGTCGTCGGCGGCGACGCCCTCCTTGTACGCGGCGGGGAACGCGTCGCGGAACCCGTCCAGCACGGACGTGGTGCTCGCGTCCCCGAACCGGCGGTCCACCGCCTCGGCCAGCGCGTCCTCCCACGAACGGATGGCGGCGGCAACCTCGGTCTGCAGCTCGGCCGGCTCGAGCGTGCCGAGCTCCTCACCGGGGCGGGGCCGGACGACGAGGTGGACGCGTGCCAGCTGCGACTCGCTCACCCACACGCCGTAGTCGATCGTCGGCTCACCGCCGACCCGCTCGGCCACCAGCTGCTCGATGGTGAGCCGGACGTCGGTCGTGTAGCGGTCGCGCGGCAGGTAGACCAGGCAGGACAGGAACCGGTCGTACGGGTCTCGCCGCACGAAGAGCTGGACGTGCCGGCGCTCCTGGAGGTGGATCAGCGCCTCGGCGATCTCCGCGAGCCCTTCGACCGGGATCTGGAAGAGCTCGTCGCGCGGATACGTCTCGAGAAGGTCGAGGATCTCCTTGGCCGCGTGGCTGTCGCCGTCGTACCCGAGCCCGGAGATGACCGCGTCGACCTTGCGGTCGAGGATCGGGATGCGGGTGATGCTGCCGGTGTAGGCCGACGACGCGAGCAGACCGAGGAACCGGCGCTCGCCCACGACCTCGCCCTCGGCGTTGAACGACTTGATGCCGATGTAGTCGAGATAGCTCGTGCGGTGGACGGTCGAGCGCGAGTTCGCCTTGGTGATGACCAGCACCGTCTTCTCCCGCGCACGCGCGCGCGAGCGCGGAGGGAGCCGGTTGAACGACGCGCTCTCCCCCCGCGCCTTGCGGAGGATGCCGAGGCCGCTGGCGGGCACGGGGCGCAGCTGCTCCTCGCCGGGTCCGCCCTCGAGGTCGTACTCGCGGTAGCCGAGGAACGTGAAGTTGTCGTCCGCGAGCCACGACAGCAGCAGCGCGGCCTCGGCCGCCTCGTCGGGCGAGATGCCGACCGGCGGCATCGAGCGCAGCTCGGCGACGATCTCGCGGGCACGCGAGCGCATCGGCTCCCAGTCGTCGTTGGCGAGCTCGACGTCGTGCAGGACCCGTCGCAGCCCGGTCGCGATCTCGTCCTCCACGTCGGGACGGTCGCTGCGGTCGATCTCGAGGTACATCCACGACTCGCGTATGGAGTCGGGCGCCGAGGCGCCTCCGGCGATCCCGACAGACTCCAGGCGGCCCGCGCCGTTGCGGACCACGTCGAGCTGCGGGTGGACCAGCCAGTCGACCCCGAAGCCTTCCCTCGTCAGGAAACCGATCGTCGAGTCGACGAGGAACGCGCGGTCGTCGGTGACGACCTGGATGACCAGGTGCCCCCGCGCATCCCACCCGTCGGTGCGGGCCTCCGGCTGCCACACCTTCAGCAGGGTCTCCCCCGGCGCTCTCACGGCGGCGAGCCGGGCGTGGCTCATGGCCGCACCCCTCAGCGCCTCCGGCGGTCGTTCCTTGCGCTCCTCGGCAGGGACGTGCTGGTAGTAGGCCTCCACCAGCGCGTCGGTGACGTCGGGGGGCAGGTCGCCTTCCTCCACGGACAAGATCGGACTCCTTCGGTGCACATCGTTGTGACTCTCTGCACACTACTTGGCCGCCTTCGGAAGGCCTCCTGCGATGATGTCCCGATGAGGTTGCACGAGACTGCCGACTACCCCGGCGCCACCCCTGACCAGGTCTTCGGGATCATCAGCGACGACGACTTCCGAGCCGAGGTGTGCGAGAAGATGTACGCGACCGCATACGAGGTCACGGTCGAGGAGGACGGCACCGGCGTCCGCATCCAGATCGACCGGACGATGCCGGCCGAGATGCCCGACTTCGTCAAGAAGCTGACCGGGGACACCGTCGACGTCCGCCAGGTCGAGCTCTGGGGCCCGTCGGCAGCCGACGGCTCGCGTACTGGCACGGTGAAGCTCACCATCAAGGGGCAGCCCGCGTCGATGGACGGCACGCTGGCGATCATCCCCACCGCCTCGGGGTCTCAGCTCGTGGTCGACGGCGACCTGAAGGTCAAGATCCCGCTGATCGGCCGCAAGATCGAGCCCGAGGTCGCCAAGGCGGTCGTCGCGGCGATCCGGGTGGAGTCCGAGGCCGGCAGGGCGCGGTTCGCGGCAGGCTGAGCCGGTCAGGAGCCGTTCCCGACCTCGCTCCGCCAGGAGTAGACCACCGACGTCCCGGTCAGGAGGTCCTGCACGGAGCGTGACCGGGCGTCGACAGCCGACCAGAACAACCCGATCGGGAACACCACGACCACGAGCGCCCTCGCGAGGGCCCGCGCGACGTGCACCCGCTTCCCGTCGTGGAGGACGCGCGTCCCCATGACCTGGCCACCGAGCGTCTTGCCGCTGGTCGCCCACGTCGAGGTCAGGTAGGCCACCATCGACAGGGCCCCCAGCACGAGCAGCGCGCCGAAGGTCCAGCGCGGCCACTGCCACTGGACCGGGTTCGCGAGGAAGCTCAGGGCGGCGACACCGACGTACGCGCTCGCCGCCCACAGGCCCACGACCGCGTAGTCCAGCGCGCCCGCGATGGTCCGGGTCACGACCCCGGCGGGGCGTCCTTGCAGATGCCCGCCGGGGCCGACGGGGTGCGCGCGCGAGGCCCCGGTCACTGCGACCTCCCGCCACGGCGGCGCCACACGAGCACGCGGTCGACGGCACGGGCGACGACCTCGTCGGCCGACGCGGCACCCGTACGCGCCTCGACGACCAGGTCCGCGGCGACGCCGCTGGAGGAGTCGCGGATGATCTCCGGGAGGTCGACGTCGTCGATGACCTCGTTGGCCAGCGCGTCGAGGTCGACCCGCTCCCGCACCAGCTCCGTCAGGTCGAGCCCGTCGAGCACGTGGGTGACGACGCGGTGGAGGTCGACGCGGTCGAGCACGACCTGGGTCAGGTCGAGCTGGTCGAGCGCGGTGCTGACGACGTGGCCGAGGTCGACCCGCTCGGTGACGACGGCGGTGAGGTTGAGCTCGTCGAGCACCGTGACGACCACACGGGCGAGGTCGACACGGTTGAGGACGAGCTGGGTCACGTCGACCTGGTCGAGCACCTCGTCGACGACGACGGGGACGGCGGCCTTGGCTCGGCGGACCAGCTCGACCTGGGCGAGGATCCGGACGGCCCGGCCACGGAACGCCAGCTCGCGCGCGAGCGTGCCAGGCGCGATCTCGCGCGGCACGAGCGGCGGGTACGCGAGGTGACGGCCGGCACGGATCGCACCGGGTGTCACCGCACGGGCCGCGACGACGAGAGGAGCCGCCACGGCGACGGTCGCGCCGACGGCCAGGTCGACGAGCCGTACGACGTGGTCCTGCACGAGTCGAATCTAGAGGAAGCGCGCGCCCACGGCGCGTCCCGTGCTCTCCAGCAGCGCCGACACGTCGGCCATACACCGGGCGACGTCGGGCTCGACGTCGGTCAGGGCGTACACCTCCGCGAAGCCGGCCGCCCGCGCCTGCCGCCTCGTCAGGGTGCTCCGCCCGCACACCACGACGGCCGGCACCCCGTGCCGGCGGGCGCGCGCGGCAAGAACCGCGGGTCCCTTGCCCCGCAACGTCTGCGCGTCGAGCGAGCCTTCGCCGGTGACGACGAGGTCGACCTCCTCCAGGAGCGTGTCGAGGCCCACGAGGTCGAGGACGAGATCAGCGCCGGACCGCAGCCGAGCCCCGAGGAGCGCGACCATCGCGAAACCCACGCCACCGGCAGCGCCGGCTCCCGGGACGTCCCGCAGGTCGCGTCCGGTCGTCGCCGCGACGACGTCCGCCCACCGGGCCAAGGCCGTGTCCAGCATCGGGACCTGGTCGGCGTCGGCGCCCTTCTGCGGGCCGTAGACCGCCGCGGCGCCGTCGGGACCGGTCAGCGGGTTGTCCACGTCGCAGGCGACCTCGATCGCCACCCCCTCCAGCGACAGGCCGGTGAGGTCCAGTGCCGCGACGTGTGCGAGCCCTTCGCCGCCGTCAGGGACCGGCACGCCGTGTCCGTCGAGCGCACGGGCGCCGAGCGCGCTGAGCATCCCGGCACCACCGTCGGTCGACGCGCTCCCGCCGATGCCGACGACGATGCGGGTGGCACCGTCGGCGACAGCAGCCGCGACGACCTCACCGAGCCCACGCGAGGTCGCCGTCATCGGCGCGAGCGCCCCAGGAAGGCGGCGCATCCCGCAGGCGTCCGCCATCTCGACGACGGCCTCCGCCCCGCGTCGGGCGTACGTCGTCTCGACCGGCTCACCGGTCGGCCCGCTGACGGTCACGGCCACCGGCTCCCACCCCGCGGCGAGCGCGGCGGCCACCGTCCCGTCGCCACCGTCGGCCACCGGCAGCTCGACGACCTCGGCACCGGCCGTACGGAGTCCGCGGGCCAGGGCGGAGGCGACCTCGGCCGCGTCGGCAGAGCCCTTGAACTTGTCCGGCGCCACGAGCACCCGGGTCACGTTGGTGCGTGGGTGGTCACGGGACGGGTCGCGGTGACCACTCACGGACCGACGCGACGCGGTCACGTCGCGAGCGCGGTGATCACGTCGTCGAGCTCCTGCGTCGCGTACCAGGCGAGCTCCTCGCCGACGTGGATCGCCTCCACGTCACGCAGCGCCAGCGGACCGCTCACCTCGCCGCCGGGCCCTCCCAGAGCCTCGGTGGCGAGCACGACGACCGTGCCCCAGCGCTCCTCGGCGATCTCGCCCGCCACGGCCATCGCGTCGTACTCGTCCTGCTCGTCGTCGCTGGCCGCCACCACGCCCTCGTACGCGTCGGCGGGCAGGCTGCCCTCGTCCGCCAGCCGCCGCAACGCTGCGGGCTCGACCGCCAGGTAGGCGCGGCTCATGCCGGACCTCCGTCACGGTCGACCGACGGCCGTCGCGCCGCGCGGCCCGCGGACAGTCCACCGCGTGGCGCGCGGTGTCGCGACGGGCTGGCGGACTCGACGAGCTCGGCGAGCGCCTCCTCGAGACACTGCCCGAGGAGGTCGGCCTCCGGCACGGCCTGGCGGTCCGCCACCAAGCCGTAGTAGACCCCGCCTGCGTACGAGGTGACGCCGATCGAGAGCGTACGACCGTGCGTGAGCGGGATCGCGGGATAGGTCTCGACGATCGGAGCGCCCGCCATGAACATCGGTTCCTGCGGGCCGGGGACGTTGGTCACGACCAGATCGTACGGATGGTGCGCCTTCGTCTCCGCCACCCGCGCGCCGACGGCGTGGAAGGTCGTCGGCGCGAAGCCGGGCAGCGACGCGAGCGTGTTGGCAGCGACGGCGACGCCGGTCTCGCGGTGCGCCTTGAGGGCGTACGACACCTGGTGGAGTCGGACGACAGGGTTCGTCTCTCCCACCGGGAGCGAGACCAGGTGCCCCCGCACGGTCGACCCGTACGAGGTGGGGACGCCGTCGGGCGCGGCGACCGACATGGGCACCATCGCGCGCAGCCGCGTGTTGTCGCTGACCGGCTGCGCCTGGGTGAGCATCCAGCCGCGGATCCCGCCCGCGATCGTCGCGAGGATGACGTCGTTGACGGTGCCGCCGTGGACGTCGCGCACGCCGCGGTACTCGTCGAGGCGCGTGGCCACGGTGACGTAGCGGCGGTGCTGGCTGAGCCGCCTGCTGAACGGCCCCGGCGGGTCGGTCGTGGCGGGCCCGACCACGGGCAGCGTCTGCACCACCTTGCCGACGGTCGACTGGACCTTGTCGATCCCTGAGCGCAGGCGCTCGGCGGCACGGCGCGGGTCGAGCGCGGCGTCGACGAGCGAGCCCGCCATCAGCGAGGCGCTCCCCGGCAGCGAGCGCGGGCTCCAGCCGTCGGAGGGGACGTCGCGGTCGTGCGCGCTCTCGTCGAGAAGCACCTGGGCGAGGTCGACCGTGACCGAGCCGTCGACGAGCGCCTGGTGCGACTTGATGAGGACGGCGCAGCGGCCGCCCTCGAGGCCCTCGATGAAGTACGCCTCCCAGAGCGCCCGCGTCGGGTCGAGGCGCCGCGCGATGAGACGGCTGACGAGCTCGCGCAGCGCGGCGTTCGTGCCCGGTTTCGGGAGCGCGGAGCGACGCACGTGGTACGAGAGGTCGAATGCCGCGTCGTCGACCCAGACCGGCGCCCCGAGACCGCCGGGAACCGTCGCGACGCGCTGGCGGTAACGGGGCACGAGCCCGATCCGCTCGTTGACGACGCGGACGAGGGTGTCGTAGTCGAACAGGCGCTCGCCGGGCTCGAGGACGGCCAGGGTCATCACCTGGCGCGGGCTGGCCGACGTCTCCTCGTCGAGGAACGTCACGTCGAGAGCATCGAGACGTCGGGGCACGGGCACAGGTTACGCCAGTTCGGAAGCGCGGGCGTCGAGATCGCTCGCCAGCCCTGCCACCGCCCGTTGGAAGGGTGAGCCGCCTGCCCCCTCGGCGGGCGTCAGGCCGTGGACGAGGCAGTGGTCGAGCGCCGCCCGGTCGTAGGGCAGGAAGGCAGCCGGGACCGCACCCGTGAAGCGTTCGACCGCCTCCGCGATCTCTCGCGTGGTCCACCCGAGCGTCGTACGCACCTGGTTGAGGACGACGACCGGGTCGACGTCGCACCGAGTCCGCAGGTCCAGCACCGCCCTGGCGAGGCGCGACAGGCCGACGGGGTCCGGCAGCCCGACGACGAGGACCACGTCGGCGGTCTCGAGGGTGTGGCGCGCGACCGCGGTGCGTCGTGGCGCGCTGCCGTCCCCTCCCCCGTCGCCGGTGTCGTCGAGGCAGAAGCCGAGGTCGACGACCACCTCGTCCGCGAGGTCGCGCGCGGTCGCCAGCACGCTTTCGTACGCCGTCGCGCGCAGGCCCGGCCATCGTTCCGCGCGGGGCAGCCCGGTGAGGACGCCGAGCTCGGGGCCGATCCAGCGCAGGTGGCCGGCGAGCGCGTCGGTGGTCAGCGATCCGCCGTTGGCGTCACGGGCCGCGGCGAGCAGCCCGCTCACCTCGTCCAGGAGTGCCAGCGCGGGGGCCTGGGTCCCGCCGTCGACGTCGGCGTCGACGAGGACCGTCCGCCGCCCCCTGGCCGCGAGCTCGGCGGCCACGCCGCGGGCGAGGGTGCTGCGTCCCGGTGCGCCAGCAGGGCCCCAGACCGCGGTGACGCGGCCCGCCCGGGGAGGTGCGTCCGCCACCACCGGAGCACCGGCACCCGCTCCCCCACGCGTGACGCGGACCGGATGGTCCGAGATCGCGTCGTCTCTACGGACGTACGTCGCGACCCGTGCGAGCTGCCCGAGCGGGACGACCGCCCCGATGCCGAGGGCGGTCGCCGCCTCCTCGGCCTCGCGCGCCGCGTCGTCGGGGGCGACCGCGACGACGACGACACCGCGCCGCGTGATCCGGCTGACCGCGTCGGGGTCGAGACCAGGCAGCTCTACGGACACCAGGGCGAGCGCGACCGCGCCGCTCACGGCGGTCGCGACCGCGTCGGCGACGTCGACGCACCGGCGGACGACGGTGATGCCGCGCGTCTCCACCGCAGCCGAGACCAGCGCGGCCTCCCACGCGGCGTCACCGGCGGCGATGAGCACCGGCACGCTCACGAAGCGGCTCCTCCGCGGCGTACGAGCGTGACGCTCCCCGAGCCGAGCGCGGCCAGCGCACGTGGGAGGAGCGACTCGTCCACGACGCGTACGACGACGCCGCGGGTGGTCGCGTCACCCCACGCCGTGCCGGAGCCGTGGACGGCGACGACCACGACGTCCTCGAGGACGCGCCGGGCCGCGTCGGCGCGCTCGGAGGCCGCGTCGTCCGGGGCGACCCAGACGTCGACACGGTGGCCTTCACGGAGGTCGGGGGGCTGCGAGGCGTGAGCCACCTGCAGCGGCAGCTCGACGCCCTCGGCGGCGGCTGCGTCGACCAAGGCGGCCGCCGGGACGAGCTCACCGGCGACCAGGTCACGGCCCCACACCGCCGACGTAACCCGGCTCGCGAGCGCGTCCGCCCCTCCCGCCGCCAGGTAGCGCGACCGCGCCTCGCCGACCAGCCGGACGTCCACGGGTACGAGGTCGCCGACCTCGACGGGCTCCCCGGCGCGAACGTCGGCACGCAGGGCCCAGACCTCTGTCGTCTCCGAGACACGGGCGACGAGCAGCCCGCCGAGGACCACGCAGACGGCCACCAGCGCGACCCCTCCGAGAGCGCGGGGGTGCGTCCACGAGGGCCGCTGCAGTCGGCGGGTGTCCGCGCGCGCCGAGACCGTGCGCTGCGTGCGTGTCGGCATGCCCCCTATTGATGCCGCACCGGGCGTCGCCCCGTCCAGCAGTTGTCCACAGTCCGAGGCGACGCGGGCTGATCGTCCCGTTCGCGGCTGGCACAATCAGCACATGCCCGTCGGATCCGAGTCACCCCGATTCCTGCGTCTCTCGGACGTGGCCGACATCCTCAACGTCTCCGAGCGCCAGGTGTACGCACTGGTCCGCCGCGGCGACCTGCCCGCGATCCGGGTCGGGGGGCGCGGCGTGTGGCGGGTCGAGAGCGAGGCGCTCGAGCGCTACATCGCCGACCAGTACGCCGCCACCCGCGACCACATCGCCGCGCACCCGTTCGTCGACGAGGACAGCGACGCCCTCAACGCGGACACCTGATCGCCACGACCGCCTCGTACGGCACGAGCTCGCCCGCGATCTCGACGTGGTCGAGGCCGGTCGCGACGGGGACTCCTCGCAGGCTCGACCCGTCCCGGCGGTGCACGTGCACCTCGTCACGGTCGCGGACCAGCGCTCCCCACGCCTGACGCCAGGTCATCCGGCGCTGCACCTCGCTCCGTGACGCACAGGGGGTGTCGCCCTCCGGCACGACCGCGACGACCTCTCTGAGCGCGACGACCCAGTCGGTGACGGCGTCGTGGTGGATCAACGCCCAGTCCGCGGTCGCCATGGCCAGCTCGCCTCGGAGCGGACCGAGCGAGCCGACGCGCACCGTCACGACGAGACCGAGGCAGCGGTCTGCCCACGACAGCTGCGCGACGCGCTCGGCGACGAGGTCGCTGATCTCGAGGTCGCGGGCGGCGTGACGCTCGCTCTCCGCCTGCTGGACCAGGCCGCGCTCCAACGCCACGAACCGGTCGTCCCATCGCATGGCGAGGACTCTAGCCCTTCGCGGCGGGTGTGGACGAACGATTGACTGCGGCGGCGAGCGTACGCAAACGTAGGCAAACGTAAGGAAGGGGCGTCACATGATCACGCGAGGACTCCGTGCCGGTGCGGCCGTCGCGCCACCGTGGATCGCGGTGCTCGTGCTCGTGGAGCACGCACCGTCCGCAGGTGCGCGGCTGATCGCCGCGACGGGGCCGACGTCCGCGCGCCTCGAGGTCCTTCTCGGCGACCTCGCGCTGCTCGTGGCCACGGCCGCGACGGCGTGGCTGTGCGCACTGACCGTGGTCGCTCTCGTCTGCCGCCTCTGCCGGCGCCCGGTGCCCACCGGACTCCTGCGGCTCTCGCCTGGGCCGTGGCGTCGCGCGGTCCTCGCCGTCGCCGGCTCGTCCTTGGTCCTCGCCGTGCCCGCGGCAGCGGTCGCCGGGGCGCCGGGTGCCCCCGGCGAGCCCGCAGGCCCCCGCACGGCAGGCGCGCCGAGCTCGGTCTCCCTGCGCGGGCTGGCCCTTCCCGACCGGCCGGCCGAGCTCCGCCGCAGCACCGTCCGGACGAGCCGCCCGCCGTCCGCGCCACGGACGCGCTACCGCGTCCGCGCGGGCGACTCTCTGTGGCGGATCGCCGCCGCCTCCTGGCGTGGCGAGGAGCCGACGGCCGCACAGCTCGACGGCGAGTGGCGCCGTTGGTACGCGGCGAACCGTGCGCGCATCGGCGACGACCCGCACGCGCTGCGGATCGGCATGGTCCTCCGCGCCCCGACCACCTCTCCCCCGTCCGAGACCTCTCCCTCGTCCGACCCTCCGCACTGACCTGACCCTCGCGCAAGGAGACTCCGATGACCGCAGCAGGTACGCCCCTCCACGACCTCTCGCTCTCCCGTCCACGTTCCGGCGGCGCCCGGCCCGCGGCGACCGCCCAGTGGTCGCTGCCCCTCGTCGACGGCTCGCTCGCCCTGTCGTCACCGCAGGTGCTGCCCTCGCCTCCCCGCCCTCACCTGAGCCTCGTGCCGCCGCACGAGCCCGGCCTGGACCAGCGCGCGGCGACGTTCGTCCGCGCCCTGCTCGAGGTCTCCTCAGGCAGCCGACCCCTCACCCAGCTCGCCCGCGTGCTCGCGCCGGAGGTGTACGACGAGATGCAGAAGCGTGTCGCGATCCTGGCGCGTGCCCGTACGCGGGAGCCACGACAGGCTCCCGCGAGCCGGCTCGCGAGCATCCGCGTCACGCGCCCCCGCACCGGGGCTGCGGAGATCGCCGCGCGGATCGCCCAAGGCGACCGTTCGCGTGCGCTGGCCGCACGTCTGGTCCACGACGCCGACCGGCGTGATCCGACCTGGGTCTGCACCGCCCTCTGCTGGGTGTGACGAGAGACCCCCAGCCCCCCCGGCGAGAGACCTGCAGCCCGCCGGCGAGAGACCGCCCGTCGGCCCCGCACGACGAAGGACCCGACCTCACGGCCCGAGAGGGCCGGACGTCGGGTCCTTCGTCGTGGACGCGAGCCGAGGCTCAGCGGTTCTTCTTGCGCGACTTCCGCTGGGCCTTCGCCTTCTGGCGTGCCCGGTTCTTGGCGTTGTTCTGACGGACGCGCTCGTTCTCGCTGAGCGCCAGCGGGTCCTCGTCGTCCTCTTCACGGGTCTCGACCTCGACGCCGCCACCGCCGGCCACGTCGTCTGGACCGCTGTACGTGAGCTGCTGCGGGACGTTCTGGGCGATGCCCTTGGCCGACAGCTCGACCTCGCCGTCGGCGGGCTCGCTCTCGACCTGGACGTCGACGTTGAAGAGGAAGCCGACCGACTCCTCCTTGATCGCGTCCATCATCGCCGTGAAGAACTCGTGGCCCTCGCGCTGGTACTCGACGAGCGGATCGCGCTGGCTGTACGCGCGCAGACCGATGCCCTCGCGCAGGTAGTCCATCTCGTAGAGGTGCTCGCGCCACTTGCGGTCGACGACCGACAGGACGACCTTGCGCTCGAGCTCGCGGGTCACCTCCGAGCCCAGGTCGGCCTCGCGCCGCTCGTACGCCTCGCGGGCATCGGTCGTGATGGCCTCGACGAGGATCTCGCGGGTCAGACCGGAGCGGCCGCCGTGCTTGTCCTCGAGGTCGGCGACCGTCACCGAGACCGGGTACAGCGTCTTCAGCGCCGTCCAGAGCGCGTCGAGGTCCCATTCGTCCGGGAAGCCCTGCGCAGCGCCGTTGACGTAGCCCGTCACTGTGTCGTTGATCATCTCGCGGACCCACTCGGAAAGGTCGGCTCCCTCGAGCACGCGGCGGCGCTCGGCGTAGATGACCTCACGCTGACGGTTCATGACGTCGTCGTACTTGAGGATGTTCTTGCGGGTGTCGAAGTTCTGCGCCTCGACCTGGCTCTGCGCCGACGCGATGGCCTTGGTGACGTTCTTGTTCTCGATCGGAACGTCGTCGGGCACCTTGAGCCGCGTCAGGATGAAGTCGACCCAGTCGGCCTTGAACAGGCGCATGAGGTCGTCCTCGAGCGACAGGTAGAAGCGGGTCGAGCCCGGGTCGCCCTGACGGCCGGAACGACCACGCAGCTGGTTGTCGATGCGGCGCGACTCGTGCCGCTCGGTGCCGATCACCGCGAGCCCGCCGAGCTCGACGACCTCGTCGTGGTCGGCGGCGACCTGCTTCTCGACCTCCGCGACCGTCTCCGGCCACGCGGCCTCGTACTCGTCAGGCGTCTCGACGGGGTCGAGGCCCTTGGCGCGCAGCGCCTGGTCGGCGAGGAACTCCACCGAACCACCGAGCATGATGTCGGTGCCTCGACCGGCCATGTTGGTCGCGACCGTGACCGCGCCCTTGTGTCCGGCGACGGCGACGACCGCAGCCTCACGCTCGTGCTGCTTGGCGTTGAGGACCTGGTGGGCAACGCCGCGCTTCTTCAGCATCTTGGAGAGGCGCTCGGACTTCTCGACGCTCGTCGTGCCGACGAGGACCGGCTGACCGGCCTCGTGGCGCTCGGCGATGTCCTCGACGACCGCCTCGAACTTCGCCTCCTCGGTCCGGTAGACGAGGTCACGCTCGTCCACGCGGGCGACCGGCTTGTTCGTGGGGATCGGGACGACACCGAGCTTGTAGATCTTGTCGAACTCCGCCGCCTCGGTCATCGCCGTACCGGTCATGCCGGAGAGCTTCTTGTAGAGGCGGAAGTAGTTCTGGAGGGTGATCGTGGCGAGGGTCTGGTACTCCTCGCGGATCCGCACGCCCTCCTTGGCCTCGATCGCCTGGTGGAGGCCCTCGTTGTAACGCCGCCCCTCGAGGATGCGGCCCGTGTGCTCGTCGACGATGAGGACCTCGTCGTTGATGACGACGTAGTCCTTGTCGTTCTTGAAGAGCTCCTTGGCCTTGATCGCGTTGTTGAGGAACGAGATCAGCGGCGTGTTGACCGCGTCGTAGAGGTTCTCGATGCCGAGGTAGTCCTCGACCTTCGTGATCGCCGGCTCCAGGACCGAGACGGTGCGCTTCTTCTCGTCGACCTCGTAGTCGTGGTCGCGCTGCATCGGCCGCACGATCCGGGAGAACTCGCCGTACCACTTCACCTCGTCCTGCGTGGGACCGGAGATGATCAGCGGCGTCCGCGCCTCGTCGATGAGGATCGAGTCGACCTCGTCCACGATCGCGAAGTTGTGGCCGCGCTGGACGCACTCGGCCAGGTCGTCGGCCATGTTGTCGCGCAGGTAGTCGAACCCGAGCTCGTTGTTGGTCGCGTACGTGATGTCGGCCAGGTAGGCCTCGCGACGCTGCGCAGGGGTCATCGACGGAAGGATCACGTCGGTCGTGAGGCCGAGGAAGCCGTAGACGCGGCCCATCCACTCGGCGTGGTACTTGGCGAGGTAGTCGTTGACCGTCACGACGTGGACGCCGTCGCCCGACAACGCGTTGAGATAGCTCGGGAGGGTCGCGACGAGGGTCTTGCCCTCACCGGTCTTCATCTCGGCGATGTTGCCGAGGTGCAGCGCGGCACCGCCCATGATCTGGACGTCGAAGTGGCGCTGGCCGAGGACGCGCTTGGCGGCCTCGCGCACGGTCGCGAACGCCTCCGGCATGAGGTCGTCGAGCGTCTCCCCTGCCTCGAGGCGCTCCTTGAACTCGGCCGTCATGCCGCGGAGCTCGTCGTCGCTCATGGCGACGAAGTCGTCTTCGAGAGCGTTGACCTGGTTGACGATGGCCTGCAGCTGGCGGAGGATCTTGCCCTCGCCCATGCGCAGGATCTTGTCGATCACCTTCGACACGGAATCGCACTCCTGAGACTTGCTCCGAAGCCGCCCAGGGGCCGGGCACGCACCGGCTCACCCCCGCAACGGCAGAATCGCGACCATCCTAGGCGACCGACGGGGGCAACCGTAACTGCGGAGGGATCCCGGTCACACCGGTGAGGAGTCGCCGACGGCGGTGTGCGCCGGTACGGCAGCGGCCAGCGGCCCCGCGAGGTCGCCCTGCGGCTCCACCTCCACGGCGACCAGCCCCAGCCACCCTGCGGCCACCCACAGCTGCTCGGCCAGCGCCTCCGCGACCTGCTCGCGGTCGACGGCCGGCTCCGCCCAGGCCGAGCGCACCAGGAGGCGGCCGGTCGCACGGTCGGCCTTGAGGTCGACGCGCGCCACGATGGCCTCGTCGAGCAGGAACGGCAGCACGTAGTAGCCGTGGACCCGCTTGTGGGCGGGCACGTAGATCTCGATGCGGTAGCGGAACCCGAAGAGGTCCTCGGTGCGCGCACGCTCCCAGACGAGCGGGTCGAACGGGCTGAGCAGCGCCGCGGTCCGGATCCGCCGAGGGACGGCGGCCCCCGCGTACCGGTACGCGACGCGCCGCCACCCCTCGACGCGCACGGGCTCGAGCGTGCCCTCCTCCACGAGGTCGCGCACCGCCTCGCGCGTCTCGTTCACGCCCATCCGGTAGTAGTCACGCAGGCTCGCCTCCGTGGCGAGACCGCTCGAGGCCGCCGCGCGACGCACCAGCGTCCGGGCCGCCTCGTCCGGAGCGGGCTCCGGGGCGTCGAGGACGTGCGCCGGGAGGACCCGCTCGGGGAGGTCGTACACCCGCTCGAACGCGCCGTTGCGGCGGGCGACCGCGAGCTCGCCGGAGAGGAAGAGGTACTCGAGCACCTTCTTGGTCTCGGACCAGTTCCATCCCCACTGGTCGCGCGGACGATCGGTCGCAGGGTCGAGATCCCGTGCCGTCACGGCGCCGCGGCGCTCGACCTCGAGGAGCAGCGGGTCCGCGAGCGCCGGCCGCCCGGGCTCGCCGGTCCAGGCGTGCCCACGCTCGCGGTAGCCGCGCATGCGATGCTGCATCGCCGGCCACAGCTCGACGGGCATGTACGCCGCGACGTGCGCCCAGTACTCGACGAGCCGGCGCGGACGCCGCTCGGCGGCGCGGTGCAGGAGCGCGGTGTCGTACGGGCCCAGGCGGCTGAAGAGCGGGAGGTAGTGCGCCCGCTGCAAGACGTTCACCGAGTCGATCTGGAGAACGCCCGTCCGGGTCAGCGCGCGGTCGAGCGAGCGCATCGTCACCCGGGCGTGAGGACGGTCGTTGAACCCTTGCGCGGCCAGCACCGTCCTCCTGGCGGTCGCCGCCGCCATCTCCTGCACCCGCGTCACGGCAGGTCGAGGAGACGCTCGCGGACCGCGTACGTCGCGGCCTCCACCCGTGACCGCAGCTGGAGCTTCTCCAGGATGTTGCGGACGTGGTTCTTGACGGTGTTCTCGCTGATGAACAGCTTCTGACCGATCTCCCTGTTGTTGTGGCCCACCGCGACCAGCCGGAGGACCTCCAGCTCACGGTCGCTGAGCTTGGTGCCGCGCGGCGGCTCACCGCGGGTCGCGAGCTGACGGAACTCCTCGAGGAGCCGGGTCGCCATCGGCGGGCTGATGAGCGACTGACCGGCCGCCACCCGGCGTACGGCGTCGCTGACCTGGTCGACCGAGGAGTCCTTGAGGAGGTAGCCGGAGGCGCCGTTGCGGATCGACTCCAGAAGGTCGCTCTCCTCGTCGCTGGCCGTGAGCATGATGATCCGTGCCGACGGCGCGACCTCCTTGATCGCCGCTGCCGCCCGGGGTCCGCTCATCCCCGGCATCCGGACGTCGAGGAGGACCACGTCCGGCGCGCTGGCGGTCGCCTGAGCGACGCCCGACGGGCCGTCGTGGGCCTCCTCGATCTCGAGTCCGGGATCGGCTTCGAGGACCATGCGCAGGCCGCGACGGAAGAGCTCCTGGTCGTCGACGAGGAGGACCCGGACCGTCTCAGTCGGCACGTCTGCAGCGTCCATCGCAGCCGATCATGCCACGGAAGGGTCAGCCGACGCTGTCGTCGAGTCCCTCGAAGCTCCCGGACGTGGGTTCGATGTGGATGACTCCGTAGTCGTAGCCACGCCTGCGGTAGACGACGCTCGGCTGCCCGGAGTCCTTCTCGACGAAGAGGTAGAAGTCGTGCCCCACCATCTCCATCTCGTACAGCGCCTGGTCGAGCGTCATGGGTGCCGCGCGGTGCGTCTTCTCGCGGACGACCAGCGGCCCCTCCCCACGAACCTCGACCGGTCCGGCGTAGCGGACGGCGTCGATCGGCTCCTCTTCCGGCTCGCTCGAGGCTGCGCCGTCAGCGGTGGCGGCGAACTGCGAGACCGACATCGGCGTACGGCTGCCGTGGTGGACGCGACGCCGGTCCTGAGCCTTGCGCACCTGCGCCTCGAGCTTGTCGACCGCCTTGTCGAGCGCGGCGAGAGGGTCGTCCGAGCAGGCTTCGGCACGCATCGCGGGCCCGCGACCGCGGAGGGTGATCTCCACGCGCTCACAGCGTCCGCTCTGACGAGGGTTGTACTCCTTCGTGAGCTCGACCTCGACGCGCTGGATCTTCTTGCGCTGGTCGTACTTCTCGATTCGAGGGGCCTTCTCGTCTACGTAGTCCCGGAAACGCTGGCTGATCTCGCAGTTCCTGCCCTTGACGACGATGTCCACGAAGCCTCCTCGGATGAGCGACTGCCGCCGTTGTCGGCGACTGTCGCGGCGGATGACGTTCACCTATCTCGACCGTAGACCGGGAGCGAACTTTTCTCTAGAGATGGCCGACACACGCCGGACGGCTGCGCCGCCGCAGGACGTCGGCGTACGGTCGCGGCCACCGTCGCGACAGCGATCGGGCGTGCACCGGCCGCCCCGAGCGCGCGTACGGCCTCCCCCGCGCTGGCACCTGTCGTGAGGACGTCGTCGGTGATGACGACGTGACCGGACGCTCCGGAGAGCGGGCCCCGCACGCGGTAGGCGCCGGCGAGGTTGGCCGCGCGCTCGGCCGCGCTCAGACCGGCCTGGTCGCGCACGACGGCCGCCACCTCGAGGACGCGCAGGGTCCGCGCGGCCACGCCCCGGTGCCGCAGCTCGCGAGCCGCGCGGAGCGCGAGCTCACCGCCGGCGTCGAAGCCGCGGGCGCGGACGGCCGAGCGCCGCGAGGGCACCGGGACCAGCCGAACCGGGACGTCCGCGTCCGCGCCGCGGGCCGCCAGCGCCCGAAGGACCGCGTCGGCCAAGGCCCTCGCGAGCGGTGCGGCGAGCGCGGTGCGCGGCTCCTCTTTGTAGGCGTGCAGGACCGAGGTGACGACGCCCTCGTACGGACCCGCTGAGGCGGTGACCACCCGCGGGGTCTGCGTGAAGGCGCGCGGCACCGGGTCGGGGGTGCGCAGAGCCGGCGCCCCGCGCACGCGCGCCTCGCACCGCACGCACAGGACGAGCCCGGGAGCCTCGCAGCCCGCACAGCGCACCCCGAGGACCAGGTCGGCCGCAGCTCGCAGAAAGTCTCGCACGCGGTCAGCCTCGCGCGGACCGGACGGGTCGCGGGACCCACGTGCGCCGGCCTGTGGACGAGGTCGACCTGTGGCTCAGCGGCTCAGCGGCTCAGCCCGCGAACGACGCGAGGTTCACGGGATCGTCGCTGGCCTCGGCCCACCGTCCGTCGCCGTTCTGCGTCCACAGCACGCCCTCGGCGTCGAGGACGAAGATCGGCGCCGAGACGACGCCGGAGCCCAGCACCTGGCGTGCACCACCCTGCGGCAGCAGCCCGACGCGTACGGCGCCCGTGACGCTGCTCGACCCGTCGACGGCCACGATCACCACCTGCGGCACCCGCTCCTGCGCGCGTGCGAGCAGCGCGATCGTCGTGCTCGACCGCCAGGCCGCCGACATCGGGACGCCGGTCTCCGTCGGGAGCGGGATCTCCGCGACATCGACCAGCCCGACCACGGCGCCGGTCTCGGCGTCGTAGCGGATCGCCCCGACGTAGAGCGCGTCCCGGGTGCCGACGCGTGCGACCGCAGTGAAGCGGGCCCCGTCCGGCGACAACTCGAACCCTGTCACGCGCCCGCCGGCGAGCGGCCCGAGGTCGATCGCGCGTGGCTCCTCGTCGGTCGGGCCGACCGTGAGCCGCGAGCCCCCACGCGTACGGTCGATGGTCCACAGGCGACCCGCGGCGTCCCAGCTCGGGCGGAGCAGATCGGTGCCCCGGCGCACGGGGACCAGGGCGCGCTCGCCTGCGAGGGGCGAGACCTCGACGGTGCGCCGCCCGCCCGTGACGAGCGCGATGCGTTCGGAGTCCACCGTCACCCGGAAGTCGTCGGCGGCGACGGGCTCGGTTCCCCACTCCCCCGCGAAGGGCCCGGTGGTGGAGCGCCCCACCACGAGCAGCTTGCCCTCGCGCATCGCGAACAGCTGCGTCGGACGGTCGGCGGCCGGGTCGAACTGGTCCCACGCGTCGACACGCTGGACCTCCGGGGTGTTCGGCAACGCGATCGGCCGGTCGCCGACCTGGATCGCGACGCCGGTGACCGAGGAGATCTGGCGCAGGCTCCACACGAGCTGCGCCGACAGCCGCTCACGGTCGTCGAGAGGCATCCCCGAGTCGGACCCCGTGAGGTTGACCCGGGCCACCCCCTGGTCGTCGATGCGCACCGGCTCGGCCAGCCGCCAGCTCGCCGGGAGGTACGTGCGCGCCTGGCCGCCGAGCACGCCGTCCGGCCCGCCCAGCAGGGACGCCACGAGGTCCGTCGGCCTCGTCGAGTCGTCGGGCAGGTGGACCGGGGAGGCGACGAGCTGCTCCCCCGACGCGTCGAAGTAGTACGCGTTGAGCGCGTCGTAGTAGTCCTCGAAGAACGCGTCGGTGATGAGGGCGCCCGGCGGCGGGTCCGCGATGCGCCACTGCTCGTCCTCCTGGACCAGCGTGAAGTCGAAGTGCTGCTCGCGCGCTGCCGGCACCGTGAAGCGGCCCTGCTCGGTGAGGACGGCCTCGCGGGCGATGTCGACGGAGACGCTCTCGGCGCCGGTGCGTTCCTCCGGCTCCGCGACCGACGACAGGGAGTACACCGTCACCGACTTCTCGGGACGCCAGTCCTCGCCGGCGCCTTCGGTGAGGAAGCGACGAGCGATGTCGTAGCGCACCGGTGAGGCCATCATCGCCTGGAGGAACCCGTTGACGATCTCGCGCGGCGAGGCGCCCTCGGCGGGGCCGGCGGGCCGGATGCGGGCCGGAGAGACCTGCTGAGGACGGCCGTCCTCGACGACGCGGACCGGGCCGCCGTCGGGGATCGAGACGCACCCGCCGAGGAGCGCGGCGAGCGCGAGCAGCAGCCCCGCCGACGCGAGCGTACGCGGGGCGGGCGGGCTCGTCCGGGTCGTCATCGGACTCCCTCCGGGCGGTCGAGGCCGGCACCGGCGTCGGGCACCAGCGGCAGCGGCGAGCGTTGCGGGTCGTCACCGGCGTGCCGCGGCAGCGTCAGGCGGAACTGGGCGCCACGCCCCGGCTCGCCCCAGGCCTGGAGCCAGCCGCCGTGCAGGACGGCGTCCTCGAGCGCGATCGCGAGCCCGAGGCCGGTCCCGCCACGACTGCGCTCGCGGGCCGGGTCGGCGCGCCAGAAGCGGTTGAAGACGAGCTGGGACTGGCCCGGCTCGAGGCCCACGCCGAAATCGCGCACCGCGATCGCCGCGCTCGTGCCTCCGTGCGCGACGAGGAGGTGCACCTCGGACGAGCCGGAGTAGTGGATCGCGTTCGCGACCAGGTTGCGGACGATGCGCTCGATCCGGCGGACGTCCGCCTCGACGATGGCGGGACCGTCGCGGTTCACCACGCGCAGCTCGACGTCGTGGCGGGCCGCCAGCGGGGCGTACTGGGCGCACACCCGCTCGGCCAGGTCCACGAGGTCGACCGCCTCGACGTCCAGGCGGGCGGCGCCCGCGTCGAACCGGCTGATCTCCAGCAGGTCGCTCAGGAGCGCCTCGAACCGGTCGAGCTCGGTCTGGAGGAGCTCGGCCGACCTCTCCGAGCTGGGGTCGAAGTGCTCACGGTTGTCGTACAGCACGTCGGCGGCCATCCGTACGGTGGCGATCGGCGTCCGCAGCTCGTGGGAGACGTCGGACACGAAGCGGTGCTGCAGGCGCGACAGCTCTTCGAGCTGACGGATCTGGCGCTGAAGGCTCTCGGCCATCTTGTTGAACGACAGGCTCAGACGTGCGATGTCGTCCTCGCCGCGGACGACCATGCGCTCCTCGAGCCGGCCGTCGGCCAGCCGCTCGGCGATGCGCCGTGCAAGGCGCACGGGGGTCACGACCTGGCGCGTCACCAGCCAGGCGACGCCGGACGACAGGAGCACCAGCGCCAGCCCCGCGTACAGCAGCGAGTTGCGGACGAGCGACAGCGTGCGCTCCTGGTCGGTCATCGGGAACGCGTAGTAGAGGGCGAACTCCTCGTCGCCGTCGGGCATCCGGAGCAGGTCGCCGACGATGATCGCGGCGGCACGCTCGTCGCTGCCCTCCACCTCGATGCGGGTGAAGGTGTACGCCGCGTTCTCGCCCGCGGCGACCGCGCGCGCCAGGTCGTCGGGGATCGCCGGCGACGCGATCCCTGCCGAGGCGAAGGCGGCCTCACCGTCGCCGGACGGTCCGAGGGGGCCTTCGAGCATGACCTGGTAGGACGGCGGCGAGCCGGAGCGTGAGGCCAGGTCGTTCACCAGTGCGCGCAGCGCATCGATCTCCGAGGACGCCTCGGAGACCGACGTGACGTCGAGAGCCTGCTGCGCCTGGCTGAAGCCGGCTCTCGCCTCGGACAGCGCCACCGCGCGCCGTGCCTCGACCATGCCGTCGGCGACGCCCTGGAGCATCAGCCAGCCGACCCCGCCGATCACGAAGGTGCTCAGGGCCATGGTCGTGATGACCACGCGCGCCTGGATGGAGCGGCGCCAGAGGGAGACGACCGGAGAGAGCACGTTGCGCAGCCGCAGCAGCCCTCGTCGCAACCAGCTGGGCGCCCTGAGCGCCATGGCCGTCAGGAGCTCCCGGCCTTGTAGCCGACACCTCGGACGGTGACGATCACGGTCGGGTTGTCCGGGTCGGGCTCGACCTTGGAGCGCAGCCGCTGCACGTGGACGTTCACCAGGCGGGTGTCGGCCGCGTGCCGGTAGCCCCACACGCGCTCGAGCAGCACCTCGCGGGTGAACACCTGGCGCGGAGACCGGGCGAGGCAGACGAGCAGGTCGAACTCCAACGGGGTGAGAGACAGCTCGTGGTCGCCCCGGACCACGGTGTGGCCCCGGACGTCGATCTCGAGGTCGCCGATGGTGAGCAGCTCGGGCTCGGCCTGCTGGTGCACACGGGTGCGCGCGCGCACCCGTGCGATCAGCTCCTTGGGCTTGAACGGCTTCACCACGTAGTCGTCGGCCCCGGACTCCAGGCCGAGCACGACGTCGACCGTGTCGCTCTTGGCGGTGAGCATCACGATCGGGACGCCGGACTCGGCCCGGATCTGCTTGGCGACGTCGATGCCGTTCATCCCGGGGAGCATGACGTCGAGCAGCACCAGGTCGGGCGTGTACGCCCGGAACGCGTCGAGCGCCGCGGTGCCCGTGGACACGACGGACGTGTCGAAGCCCTCAGCGCGCAGCACGATCGTGAGCATCTCCGCGAGAGCCCTGTCGTCGTCGACGACGAGGATGCGACCGCTGAACCGGCCGCTGTCCTTGGCAGGCTCGTTGCTGTCCACGCCCGATCTCCTCGCCACGCCTCAGTAGCGGTAGTGGTCGGACTTGAAGGGCCCCTCGACCGCCACGCCGAGGTAGGTGGCCTGGTCGTCGGTGAGGGTCGTCAGCTCCACGCCGAGCGCCTCGAGGTGCAGGCGCGCGACCTCCTCGTCGAGGTGCTTGGGCAGCGTGTAGACGCCGACCGGGTACTCGGAGTTCTTCGTGAAGAGCTCGATCTGCGCGAGAACCTGGTTGGTGAACGAGTTGGACATGACGAAGGACGGGTGCCCGGTCGCGTTGCCGAGGTTGAGCAGACGACCCTCGCTCAGCACGATCACCGTGTTGCCGTTCGGCAGCGTCCACAGGTCGACCTGCGGCTTGACGTTCTTGCGCGAGACGCCCGGCGTCGCGGCAAGCCCGGCCATGTCGATCTCGTTGTCGAAGTGGCCGATGTTGCCCAGGATCGCCTGGTGCTTCATCCGGCCGATCTGCTCGGCCGTGACGACGTCCTTGTTGCCGGTGGCGGTGATGACGATGTCGGCCTGCTCGATGACCGAGTCCAGGCGGGCGACCTGGTAGCCGTCCATGGCCGCCTGCAGCGCACAGATCGGGTCGATCTCGGTGATGATGACGCGGGCCCCCTGGCCGCGCAGCGACTCCGCGCAGCCCTTGCCGACGTCGCCGTAGCCGCACACGACCGCGACCTTCCCGCCGATCAGGACGTCGGTGGCGCGGTTGATCCCGTCGATGAGCGAATGACGGCAGCCGTACTTGTTGTCGAACTTCGACTTGGTGACCGAGTCGTTGACGTTGATCGCCGGGAAGAGGAGGGTGCCCTCCTTGAACCGCTCGTAGAGACGCAGCACGCCGGTCGTCGTCTCCTCGGTCACACCCTGGACGCTGTTGCCGATGCGGGTCCAGCGCTGCGGGTCGGTCTCGAGGCTGCGCGCGAGGACCCGCAGGACCTCCTTGAGCTCGAGGTTGTCGGTCGTGTCGGGCGACGGCACCTCGCCGGCCTTCTCGTACTCCACACCGAGGTGGAGGAGCATCGTGGCGTCGCCGCCGTCGTCGAGGATCATGTTGGGCGTCTCGCCGTTGGGCCAGACGAGGATCTGCTCGGCGAGGTCCCAGTACTCGGCGAGGGTCTCGCCCTTCCACGCGAACACCGGCACGCCCTTGGGGTCGTCGACGGTGCCCTCACGGCCGACGACGACCGCGGCGGCGGCCTCGTCCTGGGTCGAGAAGATGTTGCAGCTCGCCCAGCGCACCTCGGCGCCGAGGTCGACCAGTGTCTCGATGAGGACGGCGGTCTGGACCGTCATGTGGAGCGAGCCCGCGATCCGTGCGCCGGAGAGCGGCTTGCTCGTCCCGTAGCGCTCGCGCATGGCCATCAGTCCGGGCATCTCGTGCTCGGCGAGGGTGATCTCCGTACGGCCGCGCTCGGCCAGGGTCAGATCGGCAACCTGGAAGTCCATTGCCCCATCGTAGCCACGAGGTGGACACGAACCGGGCGACACCGCCCATGCCGTGGGCGGTCAGGACGAGCGGCGCGCCTCGGCGCGGGCCCGCACGTCGCGCAGCTGTCGCGTCAGCGCCGTGCCCACGAGGAATCCGAGCGCGATCGCGAACAGCGACATGAACGTGTCGACGAGCACCTGGGGACCGGTCACCGATCCGCTGGCCGCCTCCCCCAGACCGACGAACCCCAGCGCGCCGGGCACCAGGAACCAGAACGCGGCGAGAAGCATCACCATCGCGGTCGGTGCTGTCCGGAACGCGGCGGCGACGCGGGTCGACAGGACGACCGCGAGCGCGCCGACGAAGCCGGAGAGCGTCGCGCCGAGAAGCTCGCCGCCCGCCTGCTGCCCGACGTACGCGACGAGGAGGGTGAGGACGAGCCACGGCAGCGACCGGGGCGGGGCGGACTGGAAGAGGAGGTACCCGACAGCCACGCACACGATGCCGGCGAACGGCGCCCACCACCCGAGCATCGTGCCGGCGGTGGTGTCCGGCCAGTCCCCCGCGACCCGCACGCCGGCGACCACTCCGAACGCGAGCAGGAGGAGCTGGGCGGTGCCGTAGACGATGCGCGACGCACCCGCGACGACCTGGTTGCTCGTCAGCTCGACCGCGGCGACCGTCATCGTCAGGCCGGGCAGGAACGTCACGAGCGAAGGCGCGATCAGCCTCAGCGGGTCGTCTCCGACGGCTCCGGCGACGAAGGTGCACGTCAGCACGGTGACGAGGAAGGCCGCGAAGGCGGGGAGCGCGGCCTGGAGCGTGGGGACGGCCCGGGCCAGCAGCCGCAGCAGCGCCACCGCGAGGCCGAGGAAGACGTACGCCCCGAGAGCGGCCGCGCGCGGGTTCAGCGTCAGACCGAAGCCGACGCACAGCACCACGTACCCGACGAGGCTCGTCAGTCGCCCGAAGCGCGGTGGTGCGGCGCGGACCGCTTCGATGCGTGCCACGCCGTCGGCAGGATCCAGCCGGCCGGCCATCGCCTCGGTGACGAGGCGTTCGATCGCCTGCGCCTGGTCGAGCCGCGGCTCGGTCGACGGCACGGGCTCGAGCTCCGTGCGATGGTCCGGACCGTCGGGGTCGGTGCCGTCGATCTCGACGAACACCACGGTCGGGAGGACCACGCACCGCACGGACTCGATGCCGTAGGCCCGTGCGATGACGTGCAGGCTCTCCTCGACGAGGTTGGCCGCCTGCCCGGCCTCGAGCTGCGCCACGGCGAACGCGCGCAGCATCGCGAGGATCTCGGCGTCGGTCGGCGAGGGGTCGGCCTCGGGGATGTCGGGCTGCTCCTTCAGGACACGTCGGGCGAGCGTCTGGACGCCGGAGCGCCACCACTGCCCGACCCGGCTCATCGGTCCAGGCCGATCCCGAGATAGGCCGCGACGTACTGGCCGGTGAGGGTCAGCCGCGCGTAGCGGGCGAGCGCGCCGCCCTCCTGCGCCTCGACCCGGTCGTGGCGGACGCCCGAGCGCTCGGCCGCCGCGAGCAGCTCGCCCTGCTCGACCCGGGTGCCGGGGGCGTCGACACCGTCGTCGAGCACCACGAGGTACGGCTGCGCGCCCGCAGGCGGGTCCTCGTACGGGTCGGCGAAGATGTCGCGGGGCGCGCTCGACTCGAGCAGCGCCACGAGGTCGGCCGCCTCGGCGGCGAGCGCGGTGCGCCCGGTGCCGCGACGCAGGGCCTCGGCCCACCGGCGCGCGGCGCGTGCGGTCAGCACCGAGCCGCCCCACAGCAACGGCGTCGCGTCCGCGAGCGCGGTGGCGACCTGCTTGGCCCGGTTGCTGCCGAGGTCGAGGAAGGGTGAGCAGGCGACGGCGACCGCGTCGAGCGCGTCGGCGATCTCGTCGGCGTCGAACCGCGGCGCCAGACCTCGCGCCTCGAGGGCCGCGAGCGCGACGACCGTCGTCGCGAGCGGGTCACCGCTCGTGGTGGGGAGCACGGTCGACCAGCGAGACGCCGCGTGCTCGGCCAGCGGCGACGCCGCCGGGGCGACCAGCAGGAGCGGGCACCCTCGGCGTACGGCATCGGTGACCGCCACCTGGGCGGCGGCGGCGGCCGGCGAGCCGGTCACCACGACGAGGTCGAGGCTGCCCGTCCAGCCGGGCAGGCCGGCGCCCGGCCACGCCACGAACGGGACCGGGCAGACGGGTTCGAGGACGGCGCGCAGGAGCCGGGCACCCGGACCGGCGGCGACCACAGCGCGCGGTCGCTCGTCGCGCTCGACCTGACGCAGGGACGCGACGGCCTCCTCGGCCGCGTGCGCGTCGACGCGTACGCGCGCACCGGAGCCGGCGAGCTCGCGCATCTGGGCGTCGGCACGCGACAGCGCCTGCTCGTCGTCGAGCCGCCCCTCGTCGAACACCACGCCCCCCAGCGCCTCCGGAGCTCAGTCCGCCAGGCTGCGGGCCTCGTCGACGAGCATAACGGGGATGTCGTCGCGGACCGGGTAGGCGAGCCGGCACAGGTTGCAGACCAGCTCGTCGTGGTCGACGTCCACCGCGAGGGTGGCGCGGCACTGGGGACACACGAGGATGTCGAGCAGCGTCGGGTCGAGGTTCATGGGGCATCCTCCTGAAGGACGAGAGCGAGCACGGCGTCACGCACCGACTCCATGGTGGGCTTGTCGTCGGCTTCGACGTTGAGACGCAGCAGCGGCTCGGTCTGCGAGCTGCGGAGGTTGAACCACCAGGTGTCGGCGGTGACGGTGAGCCCGTCGAGCCGGTCCTGGTCGTACGCCGCGTACGCGTCCGCGACACGTTCGGTGACCGCGGCGGCGTCGGCGACACGGCTGTTGATCTCGCCGGACGCGGCGTACCGCTCGTACTCGGCGGCCAGCGCCGAGAGGGTGCTCCCGGACTCGTTCATCGCTGCGAGCACGTGCAGCGCCGCGAGCATCCCGGAGTCGGCGAGGGAGAAGTCGCGGAAGTAGTAGTGGCCCGAGTGCTCTCCCCCGAAGACCGCGCCCGTACGGGCCATCTCGGCCTTGATGAGCGAGTGGCCCACGGGCGTACGGACGGGGGTGCCGCCGTTCTCGAGGATCACCTCGCGCACCGCGCGTGACGTGATGACGTTGTGCAGGACGGTCGAGCCCGGGTGCACGGCGAGCTCGCGAGCGGCGATCATCGCGGTGACCGCCGACGGCGAGACCGGGTCACCGTGCTCGTCGACCATGAAGCAGCGGTCGGCGTCGCCGTCGAACGCGAGACCCAGGTCGGCACCCTGCTCGCGGACGGCACGCTGCAGGTCCACGAGGTTGGCGGAGTTCAGCGGGTCGGCCGGGTGGTTCGGGAAGGTGCCGTCGAGCTCCATGTACATCCCCTGAAGCTCGACGTCGAGGTGGGCGAAGACGGCGGGGACGATGAGCCCGCCCATCCCGTTCGCGGCGTCGACGACGACCTTGAGAGGCCGGGCACCGGCGGGTACGGCGACGAGCTCGGTCACCCGCAGGGCGTACGGCGTGAGCGCGTCGCGCGCGATCACCGACCCGGTGGCGAGCACAGGCTCGACCCCTGCGACGGCGCGCTCGGCGATCGCGGACAGCCCGGTGTCGCGCCCGATCGGCCGCGCGCCGGCCCGGCACAGCTTGAGGCCGTTGTCGCTGCTCGGGTTGTGGCTGGCGGTGACCATGATGCCGGGGAGGTCCCACGCGCCCGAGGCGAAGTAGAGCATGTCGGTGGAGGCCAGACCGATCGCGACGACGTCGGCACCCGTGCTCGTCACCCCCTCGGCCAGCGCGTCGGCAAGCTCCGGCGACGTCACGCGCATGTCGTGACCGATCACGACCGAGCCCGCCGTCCCCTCAGGGCCCGGCGCCGCGCCCGTCTCGACGGCGAACGCCGCGCCGAGCGCACGCGCCACCTCGGCGTCGAGGAGGTCGGGGGACGCGCCGCGCACGTCGTAGGACTTGACGAGCTTCGAGAGGCGCTCTGCCAGCATCATTTTCCTTCAGTCCTGCGGGCCGAGGACACGCAGGTGACCTCCGCGCCGGGTCGAGGTCTGCTCTTCGGGAGGGGAGACGTGGGCCGCCTCGCGCACGGCGTCGGCGAGAGCCTCCAGGTCGTCGGCCGACGGGGCCTGCGCAGCGGCGGCGTCGAACTGCAGACGCAGCACCTCCCAGCCCTTGGGAGCCGACAGCCGCTCGGCGTGCTCGGCGCACAGGTCGTAGCTGTGCGGCTCGGCGTAGACCGCGAGAGGTCCGAGGACAGCGGTCTTGTCGGCGTAGACGTACGTCAGCGTCGCGACGGCGGAGCGCAGGCACGCGGGGCGGGTGCATCGACGCAGGGGGCTCACCCCGCCGAGATTAGCGTGCCCGGCCGCCGGACCTGGACGCGGCGCACCGCCTCCGCCACGGCGCGGTCGCTTGCGTCACGGTCGGTGCGCGAGGTACGACGTTCGCATGGCGCACCGGAGCAGGCCGCGGGTCGCTCCGCTCGACGAGCCGCGGGGCGGACGACGGCGGGACAGGCGAGGCCGAGGGTTTCGCGGGCCGGTCGCGCTCCCCGGTCCGCTCACGCCGGCGGGTGTCCCGGCCGGCTGGGACCGCCGCGCGCAGTTCGACACCGCGGTGCTCGGTGCCGTCGCCCGTCTGCGTCCCCGACACACCGCCGCGCTGGAGAAGCTCGACGTCGCGGTGGAGGACGTCCCGGTGCTCCCCCGTCGGTGGCGTGACGAGGTGCCGCTGGGCACGGTCGTCCCGGACCGCGAGCGCCCGCGGGTCGTCCTCTTCCGACAGCCCGTCCAGCACCGGGCGGCCTCGCGCACCGACCTCGACGACCTCGTGCTCTCGGTGCTCGTCGACCAGCTCGCGACCTTGTGGCACTGCGACCCCGACGACCTCGACCCCCGGATGTGAGGTCGCGACGTCAGGGGGCGCCCGGGCGGACGACCGGAGCCGCCTCGCGCACCGGGGCCGCGTGCAAGGGCATCGCCGCAAGACCGCGCCCCGTGTAGACCGCGGCGGCCCGTACGGGTGCCTGTGACCCGACGGTCAGGTACGACACCTGCGCGGCCGAGACGCCGACCCCACCGGAGCCGAACGGGTTCACGGAGGTCGTCGCACCGGCCTTCGCCTCGACTTCTGCGCTGCCGATCTCCGCACCGGACTCGTCGTGGGCCGTCACCGTCACCTGTGCCGCCGCGTCCCCGTCGGGTGCGACGAGGAGGGTGGCGCCGCCGGGGCGCAACGACGTCCCCATGGCGACCGGGACCACGGCCTGACCCTCCCAGGGCGCGGTCGCGACGGCGTACGCGTGGTCGCTGTCGATCCTCGTCCGCACCGAGGCGGTCACGGGGACGTCGGAGGTCAGCCGCACCGAGTACGCACGGGCGCTGACGTTGGCAGGGAGCGTCACCGCGCTCACCGACTGCGGGGGCACGTCGACGGTCTCGAGACCGGTCGGCGTGAAGATGCCGTCGTGGGTCGCGACCGAGAGCCCGACCGTGGCAGTGCGGTCCGACGGGTTGGCGACGAGGAGCGTGCGCGCCCCGCGGTGCGCCGGGACGCCGGCGACCGTCGTCTCCGTCGAGGGCAGCGCGGCGGCGGGCACCAGCTCGCTCCCGGCGGCAGCGGTCCCCAGCGACGACGCGTCGGTCGCCGCGGCGGCCACGGCACCGCGTCGTACGACCACACGGACCGCCATCTCCGACTCTCCTGCCGCGACCTGCTCGAGGCGTACGACGCGCGAGCTCTGCGGGTCGACGACGATGCCGGTGGCACCGACGCCCTCGATCTCGCCGGCGGTGCCGTAGATCGAGAGGTCGACGACGCCCGGACTGCTCGACGTGTTGGTGAGGACGAGCGCCGTCCGGCGCTGGGCCGTGCTGCCGGCACCCAGGAACCACCGCTCGGGAGCGGGCCGGGGGCACGCACCGACGACCGAGCCACCACCGTCTGCCGCGTCCGCCACGGCAGCAGTGAACGCGACCGTCCCGGGCGCCTGACCACCGGACGCGTCCACGAGGACCGCCCGCGTACGACGCCCGACCGCTGCCGTCGCCCAGGTGCCGCGCGGGGCGTCGGCCAGCGAGGCGACCGGGTTGGCACCGTTGAGGCGGACGACCTCGCGTGCGCCTCCGTCACCGAAGTCGCCGGGAACGCTGGAGACCGCGACCGTCGTCGCGGACGCGGCACCACGCTGCACGAAGGCGGGGCACCCGTACGCGACGGTGCTGACCTCCTGCGCCGACGGCGCCGAGCCCGAGGGCCGACTGGCGGCCGTGCGGAGCTCGCCGACGCCGAGCAGGAGCGCGGCTACCAGCACGGCGCCGATCACGAGCCGACCGGAGTGGGCACCGAGGGCGAGCGCGGCCGACGTGGTCTCGACGACCTGGTCCTTGACGCGCCGGCCACCGGCCTGGCGCCGTGAACGCTTCCTGGGGCTGGGCTTGCCCTGACTCATCGCACCTCCCTCGCTCGTCCCGGAGCGGCCATCACGACCACCACGAGCAGCAGCACCAGCTGACCGCGCGCCACCCAGGGACGCACCGAGGACGATGGGGGCTCGTGGGGGTCGCCGGCGACCGTGAACGTCCACACCCGTGAGCCGTCGGGGCTGCCCGACGGGGTGAGACCGGGGGCGGCCTCGAGGACGTCGACGAGGTCGGGGTCGGCCGGTGCCGGCAGGTAGACGGCCTGGATCCCGTACGAGCCGAGGCGTTCGAGGACACCGGTCGACGGGTTGGAAAGGAGGAGCCGGACGTCGGTGTCCAGCGGGCGCAGCTGCTCGGGCGAGGGCATGACGGCCTCGTCACCCAGGCGCGTGCCGTCGCCTGCCGCCACACGCTGCGTGACGCCCTGCTCGCGCGACCCCGTGAGGACGAGCGTCGAGCGGCCGTCCTTGGCACGCTCGGCCAGGTAGGCCGGGATCTCGTCCAGGCGGCCTCGTTCGAGCGGGTCGTCGTCGCCACGGACCGCCCACCAGGCGAGGGCGACCGCGGGGCCGACGATCGCGACGACCACGGCGACGGCGTACGCACGCCGGCGCAGCGGGTGCGCCGCGAGTCGCTCGTAGAACCCGTCGGCGGCACCGCCCGCGGCCGCGGCGAGCGCGGCGATCCACAAGGTGGCCGGGACCCCGACCCAGACGGGTCCGCCGGAGATCCCCTCGGTGAAGGTCGCACCGGCACCGAGGCTGGCCCACCCGAGCATCCACAGCCCGATCGCCCACGCGACGAGGACGGCCGACCGCGCCTGCCTGCGGAGCAGGGCGAGCACACCGAGGAGCAGGAGCCCTGCCGTGGCGTACGTGGCGATGCCGGGTCCGCCGGCGTGGCCGAGCGCGAGCTGCCAGGTCGGCGGGTCGAGGTCACCGACACCGGCGTCGGCACGTCCGGCCTCCCACCACCAGGCGCCCGGGTCGAGGGCGCGGCGCCACATCCACGACCCGAGCAGCAGCCACGGGAGGACGAGCGCGGTCGTGATGCTGGGCCAGCCGCGCCTGCGCAGGAGGATGCCTCCGGCGACCAGCAGCGGGACCGCGACGAGGAGGTACGCGAGCGGCGCGAAGGCTGTCGCGAGCGTGAGCCACAGGCCCAGCCGCAGCCCGTCGGTGATCCGCGGGCGGGTCATGAGCAGGTAAGCCGAGTTCACGATCGCCGGCGCGGCCGCGAGCGCCACGACCGTCCCGATCCGGCCCTGCGCGACGGCTCCCGACGTCGCGACCAGGAGGCCGTACGTCGCTCCCCACCACAGCTGGACGCCCGGCGAGGTGAAGAGCCGCCGGCCGAGACGGTGGGCGGTCAGCGCCGCCAGGAGCGCACCGGCGAGCACGACCAGGCTCACCGCGAGGTCGGCGTTGCCGCCGAGCAGAGTCGCGAGGAGGGCGAGAGGCACGACGTAGCCGGGTGCGGGTACGTCGCTGCCGATGCTCACGTCGTGCGAGCCGGCCGTGAAGAAGGACCACCAGTCCCCCGCCCCGTCCGGCGCGGGCAGCAGCGCGCCGCCCATCAGGAAGCCCGAGCCGATCACGCTCCGCGCCGCCACCAGGGCGACCAGCGACAGGATCAGCATGGTCGTCAGCCACGGGTGCCGGGAGAGAAGCGAGCCGGTCGTCGGGAGCTCGTCGTCCTCCGACTCCGGGCGTGCCTCGACCGCCGCGCGCCGACCGGTCATCTCCGGCGCGGGACCGACCAGCGTGTTGACCAGCTCGCCGACGGCGTCGAGCCCGTGCCGGTACGGGATGAGCGGTGAGGGCAGGAGGTTCTCGCGCACCGTCCGTGCGTCCACCCGTGCCGACGCGGCCCGGCGGCGGCGCGCGGCGAGCATCGCGTCAGGACGGCGGTACACCGCGAGCACGCCGCGCAGCTCGTCGGCAGCCTCCCGCGGAGCCTTGGCCAGCAGCAGGGCGAGCGCTCGAAGGACGGTGCCGACGAGCAGGCGTACGGACTGCCAGAAGAACCCGGGACGGCTGGCGTTGGCCAGCAGCGTGTACGTCGCGGCGCGGCGCATCTCCCGGCGAGGGCGCGGCGCCAGGGAGCCGGGACGCAGCCCGGTCGCGGCGGCCTCCACGTGGAAGAAGACCGCGGCAGGGACGACGCGCACGCGGTAGCCCCGACGCGCGGCCCGCCATCCGAGGTCGATGTCGTCGTAGAAGAGCGGAAGGCGTGGGTCGAAGCCGCCGAGGTCCTCCAGCACGCGCCGGCGTACGAGCATCCCGGCCGTGCTCACGGCGAGCACGTCGCGCGGGCGGTCGTGCTGGCCCTGGTCGGGCTCACCACGCTCCAGCCCGGTCTCGCGCGCACCGGTGCCGCTGATGGTGACGCCGACCTCGAGGAGCCGCTTGAGCGACGGCCACTCGCGGAGCTTGGGTCCGGCGATGCCGATGTCGTCGGACTGCGTCGCCTGGTCGAGCAGGTGCGCGAGCGCGTCGGGACCCGGCGCCGAGTCGTCGTGGAGGAGCCAGACCCACTCGGTCTGAGCCGCACCGTCCAGCGCCACACGGACGGCGTCGCCGAACCCGGTCCCCGGCGGAGCCGTACGGATGGAGGCCGGGTGCAGGTAGTGCGCAAGGATCTCGCGCGTCTCGTCGGTCGACGACACGTCGACCGCGACGACAGCCTGCGGCAGGTGCGCCAGCGACGCGAGCGCGTCGAGCACCTGGGGGAGCCACCGCGCACCGTTGCGGCACACGATGACGGCGGTGACGCTAGGTGGGGCGGCGAGCCAGTTCCGGGAGGGGACGAGGCCCTCGTCGACGCCTTCGATCATAGGTGCTGGAGTCTAGCCATCCGCCCGGAGCGCGGAGCTCCCGGCACCGCCGCGCCTGACCGCATCCCTGCCCTGCGAGGGCCGAGCGACGCGGCGCGGCGGTGCCGGGTCAGATCGCGCGCTTCTTGAGCTTGCGGCGCTCGCGCTCGGACAGACCGCCCCAGATACCGAAGCGCTCGTCGTTCGCGAGTGCGTACTCGAGGCACTCACCCCGCACGTCGCACGTCAGGCACACCCGCTTTGCCTCGCGGGTGGAGCCGCCCTTCTCAGGGAAGAACGCCTCCGGGTCCGTCTGCGCGCACAGTGCGCGGTCCTGCCAGCCCATCTCCTCGGCGTCTGCGTGGAAGAGGTCTTCCATCAGTCTCGCCTCCTACCCCTCGTGATCCCCGTGGAAAGCGTCGCCCCGAACCAAGTGCGAGTCCTCGACCCCTCGTGGACCCCTGTATCGATAGCGCGTGCGCCCCCGATGTGCACCTGGCCGTCCAAGAAGGACGACACTAGTGAAATTACAAGCCTGTCAATACCCATCCGTCAAGCCGAAGGGTGGTAGCGCGAAGGCCCGCACCCTCCGGGCACGGGCCTTCGTCAGCCGATCATCGGTGGTCAGGAGCCGTTCCCGGGCGACCACCACGAGCTCGGGCCGGGCTGGCCTTCGTCACGATTCTCGCCCTGGTCGGCGTCACCGGACGACTCCGCGGCGACGTCGGAGCTCCCGCCGTCCGCGCTGTCGAAGGTCGCGTCGCCAAGACGCGACGACCCCCACGAGGGCTCGCTCGAGCCCCATCCCTGCGGCTCGGCGGGCTGCTCCGGCTGGGAGTACGTGGACTGCTGCTCGGTCTGCGGTGCCCACGCGGAGCCGTACTCCGACGGCGGCTGCCACGACGGCTGCTCGGTGGCCTCCTGCGCCCATCCCTGCGGCTGGGCGGAGTCGGCAGCGCCCCACTGGCCCTCGCGCGCCCAGCTCGACTCCTGCCCGCCCCAGCTCGACTGGGGTGCCTGGGCCGACTGCTCGGCGGCAGGCGCGGACCATGCCGACGGCTGCTCCTGCGACTGCCACGTCGGCGCGGGCGTCTCGGCCGGCGGCGTCCACACGGCCGTGGACTGCTCGGCGGACTCGACCTCGGCCGGCGTCTCCGACGCCGGGGCAGGGGTGTCTGCGGCAGACGACGCGTTCGCGCTCGACGTGCCCCAGGCCGAGCCTGCGGCCTCGGCACCAGCGACGCCCGCCGCTCCGGCGGCAGCGGCACCGGCACCGGCCGCGTAGCCACCGTACGGCTGCCACCCCTGCTGGGGAGCGGCGTGCTGCGGCGCCTGCGGCGCCTGCTGCGCGGGCTGCTGCCAGCCCTGCTGCGGCTGACCCCACTGCTGGGCGGGCTGCTGCGCGGGCGCGGCAGGCCATCCGCCCTGCTGCTGCGGCTGCTGCTGGCCACCCCACGGCGTGCCCTGGGCCTGCGCCCACGGCTGCTGCTGGGGCTGGCGGACCGGCGCCGGCAGGTCACGGAGGACGACGACCGTGTAGAAGAGCGCGACGGCGATGAGCCCGAGCGCCGCGAGCGCGTCGAGGATGTAGGACGCCTTGGCGGGGACGAGGTCCTGGCCGATGATGTCGATCAACGTCCACAGCGTCAGCGCGGCCGCCACCCCGAGGACGCCGATGCCGGCGAGCGTGATGGTGCGGGCCTGAGGGCTCAAGTCGTCCTTGCGCGTCGCGAGCGCGACAGCGACGACGACGACCACGGCACCGACGCCGAGGCCCGTCCTCCACGGCCCGTCGTCGATGAGCGCGATGAACGTCGCGAGGAGCGACACGGCGGCGACGCCGAGCAGCGAGTACGACAGGACGTCGCGGTACTTACGAAGTGAGTCGGTCACGAATCCCCATCTCCTGGTGCGGGCGCAGAGCCGTGCCCTGTCCCAGTGGACGGGCCTACCCTACGCAGGTCACGGCTCAACGGTCTCCCCCGGGCGTGCGGGTTATGCGTCGCTCGTGGGGAGAATGGCGGCATGAGGATCACCGTTCTGTCCGGAGGCATCGGCGGCGCCACGTTCGTACGAGGGCTGCTCGACGAGGTTGGGGACGACGCCGACGTCACCGTGGTCGGCAACACCGCCGACGACATCTGGCTGTTCGGCCTCAAGGTGTGCCCTGACCTGGACACGCTGATGTACACCCTCGGCGGCGGGATCGATGCCGAGCGCCGGTGGGGCCGCGCCGACGAGACGTGGAGCGTCAAGGAGGAGCTCGCCGCGTACGGGGCACAGCCGACGTGGTTCGGGCTGGGCGACCGCGACGTCGCCACGCACCTGGTGCGGACCCAGATGCTCCAGGCCGGGTACTCCCTCACCGATGTCACCCGCGCGCTGTGCGTCCGCTGGGACCCGGGCGTCACCCTGCTGCCGATGACCGACCACAGGGTGGAGACGCACGTCGTGGTCGAGGACGGCGGGCGGCGCAGCGCGGTCCACTTCCAGGAGTACTGGGTCCGCATGCGCGCCTCGGTCCCGGCCCACGACGTCGTCATGATCGGCATCGACGACGCCGAGCCTGCGCCCGGGGTCCTCGAGGCGATCGCCGAGGCCGACGTCGTCGTCCTCCCGCCCTCCAACCCTGTGGTCTCGATCGGCCCCGTCCTCGCGGTGCGCGGGATCGCGGATGCGCTGCGCGCCACCGCTGCCCCGGTCGTCGGGGTCTCGCCGATCATCGGTGGGGGCGCGGTGCGAGGGATGGCCGACCAGCTCCTCACCGGCCTAGGCCTCGAGGTGAGCGCCTCGGCGGTTGCCACCCGGTACGGGGCCCGCGCGCGAGGCGGCGTCCTCGACGGCTGGCTGGTCGACACCTCCGACGCCTCGCAGCTGCCGGTCGTCGCCGAGGCCGGCCTGGAGGGGCGGGCGGTCCCGCTCTACATGTCCGACCCGGCGACCACGCGTACGCTCGCCGCCGACACGCTCGCGCTCGCGCGGGAGATCGGGACGCGCTCGTGAGCCTGACGCTGTGGCCCGTCACGGGCGTCGGGGAGGTGCGCAAGGGCGCCGATCTCGTCAGCCTCCTCCTGGGCCGTCTCGACGAGCCGCTGCGTGACGGCGACGTCGTGGTCGTCACGAGCAAGGTCGTCAGCAAGGCCCTCGGGCTCTCCACCACCGCCGACCGCGACGCCGTCGTCGACGCCGAGACCGTCCGGGTCGTCGCGCGCCGCGGACCGACGCGCATCGTGCGCAACCGCGCCGGGCTCACGATGGCGGCGGCCGGGGTCGACGCGAGCAACACCGCGCCCGGCACCGCCCTGTGGCTCCCCCACGACCCCGACGCCGTCGCCCGCGACCTCTGGAAGCAGCTGCGCCGTCGCGCAGGCGTCGAGGTCGCGGTCGTGCTGTCCGACACCGCCGGCCGCGCGTGGCGACGCGGGCAGACCGACATCGCGATCGGCAGCGCCGGCCTCAAGGTGGTCAACTCGCTGTCGGGGACCCAGGACACCTTCGGCAACCCGCTCCACGTCACCGAGCCCGCCGTCGCCGACGAGATCGCCGGAGCCGCCGAGCTGGTGGCCGGAAAGACGAGCCAGGCCCCGTTCGTGGTCGTACGCGGGCTCCCGCGTCACTGGGTCGGCGACCACTGGGCGCACCCCCACTCGGGCGCGGCGACGCTGCTGCGACGCGAGGACGAGGACCTGTTCGGACTGGGCGCGCGCGACGCGGTCGAGGTCGCCCTCAGCGCCGCCGAAGCCGTCGGGTTCCCGGCTGCCGAACCCGACGCGATCGACCGGGTCCTGGCCCTCGCCGCGCCGGCCGAGTCCCTCGTGGAGGTGACGGCCACGGACGCGACGACCGTGGTGGTGGCCGTCAAGGACGACTCCACCGACGCCCTCGTCGAGGCGGGGCGGGTCTGCGAACGGCTGCGGGTCGCCGCCCGCGCGCACGGGGTGGCCCTCACGGTCGACGTCCGGACCTCCCGCGGCGACGGCCGTTAGGGTGGCACCGTGACGATCGCCGACCTGCTCGCACGTGCCACGTCCGTGGACCCGTCGCGGCCCGCGGTCACGTTCTACGACCTGACGACCGGAGAGCGCGTCGAGCTCAGCCTCACGACCTGCACCAACTGGGTGGCGAAGACCGCCAACATGCTCCAGGACACGCTCGGCTCCGACGAGGAGACCGTCGTCGACGTGCTGCTGCCCGTCCACTGGGAGACCGTGGTGTGGTTCCTCGCGACCTGGAGCGCCGGCGCGGCCCTCAGCCTCCGCCCGGGGCACGGCATCGCGGTGGTCGATCCCGCGACGCTCGACGCCGCCGAGGGCGCCGAGGACGTCATCGCCTTGTCGCTGCGCCCGCTCGGCGGACGGTTCACGACGCCGCTCCCCGGAGGGGTCCTCGACTACAACGCCGAGGTGCCGTCCCACGGAGACCACTTCACCGCGTACTACCCGCCCGCCGAGTCCTCACCGGCACTTGTGCGCGACGAGGGCGAGCCCACCACCCACGCCGACCTGACGTCGCGGACGAGCGGCTCCTACCCGCGGGGCGCACGCGTGATGCTGGTGGGCGACCGCGACCTCACGCCCCTCGTCGACGCCGTCCTCGGCGTGCTCGAGGCCCACGGGTCGCTCGTCCTGGTCCGGACACCGCAGCCCGAGGAGCACCGCGACCAGATCGCGGCCATCGCCGAGACCGAGCGCGTCACGGTCAGCTGAGCGCTGCGGCGTCAGCAGACCTCGCCGAGGTCCTCGGCATCGTTGATCCGCGCGGAGCGCTCCTTGTCGGGGTCGCCGCCTGACGTGCTGTCCTTCGCCGGCGCACTCTTCGACGGTCCCTTGTCCGACGTCGAGCTGCCGCCGCCCTTCGCAGCCGGCTTCTCCGAACGTTCGATGCCCTTGGCGACCATGCGGCGGATCTTGTCGTAGTCGGGATCACCGGTGTCGATCTGAGGCGGGACGAGCGACACGGTCGAGACCTTCGCGTCGCGCGCCTTCAGCGCCAGCTCGACGAACGTGTCGAGGTCGGAGGCGGGGATGTCGGTGCTCAGCATCTTCTTGCTGGACTCGGCGATGCCGGTCGCCTTGAGCAGCACGGTGTTCGGGTCGAGCTGCTTGAGCATCGCGCTCATCACGCACTTCTGACGCGCCATCCGCGAGTAGTCGGAGTTCTGGACGCGGCTGCGGGCGTACCAGAGCGCCTCACGGCCGTCGAGCTTTTGCCGCCCCTTCGGGATCCATCCGGTGATCGGGGAGCCGATGCCGCCGATCGCCGTCCGCTCGCGCACCTTGACCGTGACGCCCCCTACCGCGTCGACGAGGGAGGCGAAGCCCTTCATGTTGACGAGCACGTGGTAGCTGAGCTTGAGCCCGGTGATCTCCTCGACCGCCGCACGGGTGGCGTCGATGCCCTCGTGGCCGTGGTCGTCGAAGAGCTCGGGGTGGTCGTCTGCCCAGGTGTTGACGCTGTTCAGGTAGCAGCCGTCGCAGTCGAAGCCGCGCGGGAACTCGTCGTCCATCGGGTGACCGTCGGGGAACGGGACGTCAGCGAGGTTGCGTGGCAGGCCGACGAGGACCGTGTCCCCGGTCTCCGCGTCGATGCTCGCGACGGTCAGCGAGTCCGGACGCAGCCCCTCGCGGCCCTTGCCGGAGTCGCCGCCGAGAAGAAGCACGTTGTAACGGCCGTGGTCGGCGTCCCGAACGACCGACGAGCCGAACACGGTGGTGATGAAGTCCTGCTGCACGGCCATCAGGTTGGAGGCGACGAGCAGCGCCCCGGCCGTCACGAAGCACAGCAGGCCGCTCACGCCGCTCATGGCGAGGCGGTGCTTGCGCTCGAGCCGGAGCGGCGCCCCGAGCCGCCACGCGTCCGCGAACAATCCCACCCAGCCGAGCGCGAGGGCGATCAGCGCGAACCGCATGAGCCACAGCAGGCCGGTGGAGGTGAGGAGCGTGACGACGATGCCGCGGTCGATCCACGCCAGCAGGAGGAGCAGGAGCACGAGCCCCCACAGTCCTGCCCAGATGCGCAGCGCCACCCTGCCGACCTGCTTGTTGCCGGCGAGCAGCTGAGCCGAGCCCGGTGCCACGAGCGTCATAAGCAGGAGCGACAGTGCGCGACGGAACCGCACGCGGGCCGAAGCAACCTCCGCCTGCGTCCGCACGTACGGGTCTTCGCGCTCGGACATGTACCCCCATGACGTCGCCGTCGTCGCCGCACCCACCCGTGGGCGCCTCGCCAGTATCACCACCGCAGGGGCCCCTGCTGCGACGACGCGCCGAGGACCGCGCGGACGCGACGCGCGCGTCCGGTACCTTCGAACGCATGCCCCAACGCGATCCGAACCCCCGGGACGGGGCCGACTACGGCTGGCTGTACGGCCCCGACGACGACGCCACGCAGGTCGTCGGCGGCGCTTCGCCGTACCCGCCGTCCGGCCCCGGCGCGTACTCCGCTCCCCCGCCGCAGGGGCCCCCGGGCGCGTACCAGCCGCCGTCGGACCTGCCGCCGATGCAGTACCCCGACGACGCTCCCCCCGCTCGTGGTGGGGGACGCAGCGCGGGGACGCGCGGTGGCGGTGGAGGGCGGCGCTGGCTGCGACCGGGCCGGATCATCACCCTGCTGCTCGTCGCGTGGCTGATCTTCCTGATCGCGGTGCCGTTCTGGGCCTGGGGCAAGATCGAGAAGGTCGACGCCTCCCCCGGCGGCGAGCGCCCGGCAGACCAGCCCGGCACGACGTACCTGCTCGTCGGCTCCGACAGCCGCGAGGGCCTCACCAAGGAGCAGCGCAAGGAGCTGCGGACCGGCGACGCCGAGGGCCGCCGCACCGACACCATCATGATGATGCACGTCGGCAGCGGTCCGACCACGCTCGTCTCGATCCCCCGCGACTCCATCGTCCCGATCCCCGGTCACGGCCGGACCAAGATCAACGCCGCCTACGCGTACGGGGGTCCGAAGCTGCTCGTGCAGACGCTCGAGAACACCACCGGCGTCCGCATCGACGACTACATCGAGATCGGGTTCGGCGGTTTCGTCAACATGGTCGACGCCGTCGGCGGCGTGGAGATCTGCCCCAAGACGCGGATCAAGGACAAGGACGCCGGCCTCAACCTGAAGAAGGGCTGCCAGGAGGTCGACGGGGCAGCCGCGCTGGGATACGCGCGCTCGCGCCACACGTACGCGACGCAGGACCTGCAGCGCGTCCAGTCGCAGCGTGAGGTGCTCGGCGCGATCGCCGGCGAGGTGAAGACGCCGTCGACGTTCCTCAACCCGTTCCGCTACGCCGGCGTGGTGAACGCCGCGACCGGGTCGCTGCGCATCGGCGACAACGTCGGCCCGCTCTCGCTGGGCCGCTTCGCATGGAACCTGTCCGGCGCGATGGGCGGCTCGGGCCACAACTGCACGGTCCCGATCGCCGACGCGTCCGTGCGCTGGGACAAGGAGCGTGCGCTCGAGCTCTTCGAGTACATCAAGACCGACGAGACCGACAAGATCACCAAGGCGGTCTGCACCAAGGACGGCCTCCCCGCACGCTGACAGGGCCGTCGAGCAACGGGTCTTGTCGCCTCGCACGGGCAGGACGAGACTGAGGAGTTGCGACCACCCGGTTCCTGCTCTCCAGCAGCCGGGCGCGCCGCGCAGAACGATCCATCTACCCGAGGAGCGTCATGCGCAGAATCAAGGTCGCCGCGACGGTCGCCGTGGCATTCTCAGCCCTCGTCCTCCCCGCGCTCGCCCAGGCAGCGCCCATCACTCCAGGCGGCTCGACGGAAGTCACCGTCGGCAGCAACGACCTGCTCTTCTCGCAGAACAAGCAGAACGAGCCGGGCCTGGCCGTGAACCCCGTGAACACCTCGGTCCTGGCGGCCGGGGCCAACGACAACATCGACCTCGAGGCCTGCAACGCCGGGGACGACCGGACCTGTCCCTTCACGCCGGGGGTGGGGGTGTCCGGCATCCAGTTCTCCACCGACTCCGGTCGCACGTGGACCCAGCCCACCTACACCGGGTACTCGGCACGGGAGACGCCGTCCTGCCTCGGGCAGCCGGACGTCGCGCCCGGTGCGCCCCCGCCCGGGGACACAGGGTGCGTCCCGGACCCCGACGGCCCGATCGGGACCCTGCCGAACTACGACACCAACGGCTTGGTCTCCAACGGTGACCCGGAGCTCGTCTTCGGTCCCGTCCCGGACGCCTCGGGCGACTTCTCCTGGGCGAACGGACAACGGCTGTACTACGCGAACATCGCCACGCCGTTCCCGGGCAGCCCAGGCTTCAGGGGGGCCGCAGCCATCGCGGTGTCCCGGACCGACGACCTGGCCGGTGCCATCGCCGGAGACAACGACGCCTGGATGGACCCGGTCGTCGTGACCAGGCAGAACTCGGCCCTCTTCAGCGACAAGGAGCAGATCTGGGCCGACAACGCCGAGAGCAGCCCGTACTTCGGCAACGCCTACGTCTGCAACGTCGGCTTCCGCGGGAACGCCGGAGCCGAGCCGGTCCTCTTCGCCCGCTCCAGCGACGGTGGCGACACGTGGACCACGCGGCAGCTGTCCGCGGCGACCAACAACAACCAGACCGGCGGTCGGCAAGGCTGCGCGATCCGTACGGACAGCGACGGCGTCGTGTACGTGGTGTGGGTCGGCACCGACATCCGTACGCGGCAGGGAGTCTTCTTCCAGGCCCGCTCCTTCAACGGCGGCCGGACCTTCGAGCGGCCGCGTGCCGTCGTGACAGGGCTGGGCGGCATCGGGCAGTTCGACCCGGCGCAGGGCCGGTTCACGATCGACGGCGTCGCCGGCGCGCGGACCGACACGTTCCCGTCGTTCGACATCGCCAACGGTGCGCCGAGCGGCGCGGACGCGACCGACCAGATCCTGCTGACCTGGTCGGACGCGAGCCTCGGGACCAACCGGGAGCGTGCCTTCGTGGTGAGCTCGACCAACGGTGGCACCAACTACTCGGCGAAGGTCGTGGTCAGCGAGGGCAGTGACAGGGCGAACTTCCCGGCCATCGCGGTCTCGCCCGACGGTACCGACGCGTGGCTGGTCTACAACGCCTGGCTCGACCCGTGGCGCAACGACACCACGTCCCCGAGACGGATGCTCGGAGTCGTCCGCCATGCCGACATCGGCGGCACCGGCACCATCGGGGCTTTCGCCACGGTGCTGCGCGGCGCGGAGGGCGACGGGCGCGCCTCCAGCGCCAACGGCCTGACCTCGGAGTTCCTGGGCGACTACAACTACGCGGTCGCGACGAGGGACTACGGCGCCGCTGTCTGGAACGACATGCGCAACGGAGCGGTCTGCCCGGCCGTCAACGCCTACCGGCAGGCGTTCGTGGAAGACGTCCTGGCGGGTACGACTGAGCCGCTGGTCGGCGACGAGAAGGAGGATCAGGAGGCGGCAGCCGAGCTGCCCGCGACGCACTCCACAGCACTGCGCCCCGGGCCGAACGACGACTGCCCGGCGACGTTCGGCAACTCCGACATCTTCGGAGGAACCTTCAGCGACGACTGACGACCAACCACCGACCCAACCCGACCCAGCCCTGACGTCATACGTATTGCGGGTGGGAGCCCTCGATACGTATGACGTCCCTACGGCTCTCTGCCAGGTTCGGCCCGATTCTTCGGCGTGGGCAGCGATGCCTCGGACTGATCGGAAGTCGCTGTGGTGCGTCGGGTTGTCGTAGGTCTGGTGGCTGCTGCCATCGTGGCGTCGGGTGCGGGGCAGGTTCCCGCGGGAGCTGCGGAGGACTGGGCGCCGCCCGTCCTGACCTCGCCGGCCCCTGACACGCTGCTCGTCGGGACGGCCGAGCTCACTGCGACCTCGGAGTCGCCGTACGTGGTCTTCGAGCTGACCAATTCGGGGGTCACGCTCGTTCGCCGCACGCCTGTCGCCGCAGGCGAGGACGGCGTCTTCCGCGACACGCTGCCGACGGTGGGGATCGGCTACCGGTTCAGAGCCCAGGCCCGGGCGTGCTCGGACGCGACCCTCGAGTCGTGCACGACCGCCAGCGAACCCGTGATGGTCCGCGGCTGACGCCGAGCCTGACGGCGACCGACCCGCTGCCACCCGTTATCGACCCGACGATCGTGAAGCGGGTCTCGCTGCGCGCCACCGACCTCGGTGGCCTCACGGCGACTGTCGACGGCGCGGTCTCGCCCAGAGAGGTTCGCGAGGGCGACGTGGTCGAGGTCGACCTGTCAGGGAGCTCCCGCGCTGACCTCGTCGTCTCCCTGAAGCAGTGCAACCCGCTGAGTGCGATGGTGTGCGCGACGAGGACGGGCGCGCTGACGGTACGTACCTCTCCGAATCTCACCCTGCGAGGCTGGACGTTGTTCGTGAGTCCGAACGGTGACGGTTTCGACGACACCGCGACAAGCAGGGTCGAGCTGGACCCACGGCTCCCGGTCACGGCACGCTGGCGGATCCGCTCGACCGCTGGTGCCACGGTCGCGGGGCCATACGAGTTCTCTGCCGCCGAGATCGCCGCAGGCACGACGGATGAGGCCGACATCGTGATCGACCTGCGGAAGCGGCTGGGCCGCTCGCTTCGGACCGGTGAGTACCGCTTCGAGGTCGAGACCACCGGGGCATCCCCCGGCTTTACCAAGTCAACCCGAAAGAGCGTCCCCCTGTTCGTGAGCAGCGCGCCGCCGATCACCACGCTCTCGCCGGCCACCTCCTTCTTCTACCCCTTCGCCGCCGTAGGCTCCGGCTCCGGGGTGCCGACGGTGATGACATTCCGCCCTGCCCTCGATGCGTACGAGGCAAGGTACGGCACCCTCGGCTACCGGATCCTCGCGAGCAACGGCCTGCCCCTGGGCGGCACGACTCAGCACCTCGACGTGAGGAACTCGTTGGCGTGGGACGGCTACTACCGGCGTGATGGCCGGTACACCGCTGCGCCGGCGGGGACCTACCGGATCGAGCTCTACCGGACACGGTCCTGCACCCCGGAGTGCGAGAGGGTCTACGGGCCCGTGTCGGCTCCGTTCACGTTGCGCGACCGGACTCCCCGCCTGGTCCACCGCTCGGTGACCGCCACCGCGCGCTCGACATGGAAGCGGACGGCGGCGAAGCGGAACGCCCGCGTCAAGCGCGGCAAGCAAGGAGCGCTGCGGTTCGAGCGGAAAGCCCCTCACGGCGCGGGCATGGTCAAGACCGTGCATTCCGTGAGACTCCCCGACAGCCGCGACAGGGATTCCTGGGTCCCCTTCAGAGTCAGACTTCGAGGGTCGTGGGGCAACGCCGACGACGTCAGGGTCGCCGTGATCAGTCCGCAGGGGAAGACCGTCGCCCACCCCATCCTCCCCGCAGCCGCCGCTCTCTCACCATCGACGTCTCTGAGCGATGGGTCCGGGCCGACGGACACCTGAGGCTCAAGGTCACCTGGAAGGGCAAGAAGCCCGCGCGGCTGGACCGGTTCGTGATCAGGTACCGCACGTACGACCTCACGTCCTGACGTAGCGGTGGGCACGGACCGAGGCCCGTGCCCACCGCCTTGTCGTCACGGATGTCTGCCACGCCGTCAGTCTTCGACGTCGGAGAGCAGGAACTCGACTCCACCGGTGGCGAGCTCGAAGGCGTCGCGACCGACGGCCATCCCCTTCTCGCCGTCGAAGGCGGCAACGGCCGTGTCGTAGTCGGCGAAGTACAGGTCGGCGGTGCGCCACCGCGGCCGCGGGGTGCCGTCCTCCTTGGGGAAGACCTTGCCGTACTCCGCGCGCAGGAGGTCCGGGACCTGCGCCACGAGCTCCTTGTGCGCCTTGTAGCGACGCTCGAACTCCTCTTCGTCGACCGGGTTGGCGTAGATCATGGTGAGCTTGGCGGTCATGGTGTCCTTCTTTCGTCGAGGGGATGGATCGGGCTCACCGCGCGGCTCGCTCGATGACGTCGGTCACGACGCCGGGGCGGCTGAGCATGACCGCGTGGGAGGCGTCGACCTGGGTGACGTGGGCGCCGGCGCGGCCGACCATCATGCGCTGGAGCGCGGGATCGATGGCGTGGTCACGGCGGGTGAGGAGGGCCCAGGACGGGAGGGTCCGGTAGCCCTCCACCGCGCTGGCGTCGGTGACGGTCGCCGAGTTGGCGGGCCGCTGGGTGATCGCGAGGTTCGCGGCCGTCGTCTTGTCGAGATCGCCGGCGAAGACCTCAGGGAACCTCGCCACGTCGATGGCGACGTCCACGCCGCCAGGGACCGGCGTGTAGGTCAGCGGGAGGTCCGACCCTTCGGTGAGCTCGGCGAGGGTCTCGCCCTTGGCGGGGATGAAGGCGGCGATGTACACCAGGGACTTGACGTCGGGCACCGACGTGGCCGCGTTGGTGATGACGGCGCCTCCGTAGGAGTGGCCGACGAGCACCTTGGGTCCCTCGATCGCGGTCAGGTAGCTGCTGAGGTAGGCCGTGTCACTCGTCAGACCCTGCAGCGGGTTGGCGATGGCCCGGACGGGATAGCCGTCCTTTCGCAGGCGCTTGATGACCGGGTCCCAGCTGGAGGAGTCCGCCCACGCGCCGTGCACGAGCACGATGGTCGGCTTGGGCGACGGGGAGTGCTTCCCGCCGGCGGGGGCGGCGCCGGTCGCCGTCGCCGGCAGGGTCGCGGCGAGCAGAGCGGCCGCGGCGGTGCCGACGAGGGCTCCCTTGAGGGTATGGATTCGCATGACAGATGTCCTTTCCAGAGGTCGTGCTCTCCTTCTCCCGTCGCGGTCGCGACGGGACGTTCTATGGGCGGGGCGGTCAGCGGCCGTACGCTTCGAGCAGGCGGAGCCACACCTCGCTGACCGTGGGAAATGCCGGTACCGCGTGCCAGAGGCGGTCCAGCGGGACTTCGCCGACGACGGCGATCGTCGCCGCGTGCAGAAGCTCTGCGACGTCGGCCCCGGCGAGCGTGAAACCGACGACGACCTGGCGCTCCTCGTCGACGACCATGCGCGCCTGGCCGCGGTATCCGTCGGCGTGCAGGGCGGCGCCGGTCACCGCGCCCATGTCGATGTCGAGGACGCGGACCCGCAACCCGGCCGCCGCGGCAGCCGCTGCGGTCAACCCCACGGACGCGATCTGCGGATCGGTGAAGATCACCTGCGGCACCGCGCGCTCGTCGGCCGTCGCGACGTGCCGACCCCACCGGCCGTCCTGGACCGGCTCCCCCGTGGCACGCGCGACGATGGCGTCTCCGACGGCTCGGGCCTGGTACTTGCCCTGATGGGTCAGCAGCGCACGCCGGTTGACGTCCCCGGCGGCGTACAACCACCCGTCTCCGACCGGTGCGCCGTCGGCGGCGAGGACGCGCAGCGTGTCGTCGACCTCGAGCCAGGAGCCCGGGGTCAGGCCGATGGCGTCCAGCCCGATGTCCTCGGTCCTCGGCGTACGGCCGGTCGCGACGAGGAGCTCGTCGGCCTCGATCTGCTCACCGCCGGTGAGATCGATCTGCACGGTCCCGTCGGTCCTCCGTGTCACGGACGTGGCCTCGGTGCCCAGGCGGACCGACACGCCTGCGTCTCGCAGCGACTCGACGACCACATCGGCTGCGAACGGCTCCGCCCGCGGCAGCACCCCGCCGCGGACCACCATCGTCACCGACGCCCCGAGCCCAGCGAAGGCGGTCGCCATCTCCGCTGCCACCGCACCCCCGCCGAGGATGGCGAGCCGACCGGGCACTGCCGGAGCGGCAGCCGCCTCACGGTTGGTCCACGGCCGTGCCTCGCGCAGGCCGGTGATCTCAGGCACCAGTGCCCCGGTCCCGGTGGCGATGACGACCGCGTGCCGTGCGGTCAAGGAGGTGGTGGCGCCGTCCACGCCGGTCACCTCGACGACCCGAGCGGAGGTGATCCGTCCTTGCCCGCGGTACAGGGCGGTCCCCGTCTGATCGAGCCAGGACACCTGGCCCTCGTCCTTCCAGCTCGACACGAAGGCGTCGCGCCGGCCCAGCACCGCCGCCACGTCCAGGCCGCCCGTGAGCGCCTCCCGCGCTCCGGGGACCTGGCGAGCCGCGCGGAGCGCGTCCCCGCTGCGCAGCAGCGCCTTGGTCGGGACGCAGGCCCAGTACGAGCACTCGCCACCGACCAGCTCGCGCTCGACGATCGCGGCGCTGAGACCGCCCTGTGTCACGCGGTCAGCCACGTTCTCGCCGACCGGGCCAGCACCGATGACGACGACGTCGTACGTGTGCGCGGACGCTGTGCCTGACGTGGATGAGGCGACGGTGGTCATGACGACCCCTCTCGGAGAACTCGCGAGGTGAGTGCGAGTCAGCCGGTGCCTCGGGCGCAACCGGCGCCCTACGAGCCGACCCTGAGGACCGTTCGCGGCGGCGCCCCGAGCGGCGCGTCGTGAGAGACCCCCGTCTCCACCCCTCTCACTGAATACGTTTCGTGTAAAAGTAGCATGGAGTGCATTGATTGGCTAGATGCTACTTTTGCCTCTATGGAAGGCAGACGGGACAGGAAGAAGAGACAGACTCGCGAGCGGATCCGGGCCTCCGCACTCGAGCTGTTCACCGCGCAGGGCTACCGGAACACGACCATCGCGGCGATCGCCGAGCATGCGGACGTCGCCACACGCACCGTGACGCTGCACTTTCCGGCCAAGGCGGATCTGCTGTTCGCAGACGACCCGTTCGCTCCGGAGTCGCTCGCGGCTCGCCTCGCCGACCGCACCGGTGACACCCTCGACGTGGTCGGAGAATGGATGCACGACACGATGCGCGCTCTCGGCGAAGACGACACCGACCAGGGCCGCGAGCCCGGCGAGATGTTCGCGCTGCACGCCAAGCGCGCCGCCCTGATCGCCGAGGACGCCGACCTGGGCAGCCGCGCCGGGGCGTTCTACACCGCGCTCGAACGCGTGGTCGCCGACGCCCTCGGCGACGAGCTCGGCATGTCGCCGGATGCGCTCGTGCCACGGCTGACCGCGTACACGCTGGTGGGCGGCCTGCGCGAGCTCTACCGGGCCGACGAAGCGACCCGCGAGGACCTGCCAGCCCTAGTGGACCGCGTTCTCGAGTTCACCCGCGCCGGCATGGCCGCGCTGACGACATAGCCGCGGGCTCGCCGCAACGTCATACGTATCGCGGGTAGGAACCCACGATACGTATGACGTTGCAGATCGTTAGAGCTCGGACTGGATCCCGGCGAGGAGCTGACGCGCCATGACGATGCGCTGCACCTGGTTGGTGCCCTCGTAGATCTGCGTGATCTTGGCGTCGCGCATCATCCGCTCGACCGGGTAGTCGCGCGTGAAGCCGTAGCCGCCGAGCAGCTGGACGGCGTCGGTGGTGACCTGCATCGCCGTGTCGGAGGCGAAGGCCTTGGCGGCGGCACCGAAGAACGTGAGGTCCTTGTCGCCGCGCTCGCTGCGGCCCGCGGCCGCATACGTGATCTGGCGGGCGGCCTCGACCTTCATGCCCATGTCGGCGAGCATGAACTGCAGGCCCTGGAACTCCGCGATCGCCTTGCCGAACTGCTGGCGCTCCTTGACGTAGCCGAGCGCGTAGTCGAGCGCACCCTGCGCGACGCCGACCGCCTGCGCGGCGATCGTGACGCGGGTGTGGTCGAGGGTGCGCATCGCCGTCGCGAAGCCGGTGCCCTCGGCGCCGATCATGCGGTCCGCGGGGATGCGGACGTTGTCGAGGTAGACCTCGCGCGTCGGCGAGCCCTTGATGCCGAGCTTCTTCTCCGGGGCACCGAAGGACACACCCTCGTCGGACTTCTCGACGACGAACGCGCTGATGCCCTTCGAGCGCTTCTCGGGATCGGTGACCGCCATGACCGTGTAGAAGTCGGACTCACCGGCGTTGGTGATCCAGCGCTTCACGCCGTTGAGGACCCAGCCGTCACCGTCACGGACGGCGCGGGTCTTCATGCCGGCGGCGTCGCTGCCCGCGTCGGGCTCGGACAGCGCGTACGAGAACATCGACGTGCCGGCGGCGACGGGCGTCAGGTACTTCTTCTTGAGGTCCTCGCTGCCCGACAGGATCACCGGGAGGCTGCCGAGCTTGTTGACCGCCGGGATGAGCGAGGACGACACGCAGGCGCGGGCGACCTCCTCGATCACGAGGACGGTGGCGAGCGCGTCGGCGCCCGCTCCCCCGTACTCCTCGCCGATGTGCGGCGCGTGGAAGTCGGAGGCGACGAGCGCGTCGTAGGCCTCCTGCGGGAAGCGCGCCTCCTCGTCGACGGCGGCGGCGAACGGGGCAACCTTGGCATCGCACACCGCGCGGACGGCCTCGCGGATGGCCTGGTGCTCCTCGGACAGAGCGAACATGGGCTGGTCAGTCACGACTCCCATGCTAATAAGGGTTAACCAGCCCACTCCGTCGCCCCTTAATCCATGGACACCGCCCCCACGCGCGGCCCTAGGCTGTGCTCGTGAGCGCCGTCACCGATGTCCACGAGATCACCACCGTCGAGGGTTTGCGGGCCGTCGTCGGCGAACCGCTCCCGCGGGCCCGCGACAAGGTGCGTCCGTCGCTCGTCGACGACCACCTCACGTGGCTCGCCGCGTCTCCGTTCTGCCTGGTCTCGACGTCCGACGCCAGCGGCCGCTGCGACGTCTCGCCGAAGGGCGACCCGGAGGGCATCGCCCACGTCATCGACGAGACGACGCTCGCGATCCCCGAGCGCCCCGGCAACCGGCGCGTCGACGGCTTCCTCAACGTCCTCGAGAACCCGTACGCAGGGCTGTGCTTCCTCGTCCCCGGTCGCGGTGACACGTTGCGCGTCAACGGCCGGGCCCGGATCGTGTCCGACGCCCCGTACTTCGACGAGCTCGTCGTCAAAGGCCACCGCCCGATCCTGGCGCTGGAGGTCCAGGTCGAAGAGGTGTTCTTCCACTGTGCGAAGGCGTTCATGCGCTCGCACCTGTGGGACCCGCAGACGTGGCACCCCGACGCGCTGCCCAGCCGGGCAGAGGTCGCCCAGCGCCTCGAACGGCCGAACGACACGCTCGAGGAGCTCGAGGCGTACTACGGCGAGCAGTACGCCAAGGGCCTCTACTAGTTAGTCGCTGCGCGCCCCGCGTACGACGGCGCCCTTGGCGCGAGCCGCGTCGGCCAGGCGTTCCTGGAACCCGACCATCGCGTCACGCAGGGCGGGGTCGGAGGCGGCGAGGATCCGTACGGCGAGCAGACCGGCGTTGCGGGCGTTGCCGATCGCGACCGTCGCCACCGGCACGCCTGCGGGCATCTGCACGATCGAGAGCAGCGAGTCCATCCCGTCGAGGTACTTCAGCGCGACCGGCACCCCGATCACCGGCAGCGGCGTCACCGCAGCGAGCATCCCCGGCAGGTGAGCCGCTCCCCCGGCGCCGGCGACGATCACCTGCAGGCCTCGGGTGTGCGCCTCACGCCCGTACGCCAGCATCTCGTCGGGCATCCGGTGCGCGGAGACGACGTCCGCCTCGTACGCGACGCCGAACTCCTCGAGCGCCTCCGCCGCCGCCTTCATCGTCGGCCAGTCGGAGTCCGACCCCATGACGATGCCGACCTTCGGTGTCTCACTCACGGGGGGCCTCCTGAGCCTCGTCCTCGATCTCGTCGTCGAGGCGTCCCTCGAACCATGCCGCCGCGTGGCGGGCCCGCTCCAGCAGGTCGTCCAGGTCGTCGCCGTAGACGTTGACGTGCCCGACCTTGCGCCCGGGCTTGACCGCCTTGCCGTACAGGTGGACCTTGATCCCCGGGTCGCGCGCCATCACGTGCGCGTAGCCGTCGTACAGGCGCCCGACCTCGCCGCCGAGGATGTTGACCATCACCGTGTACGGGGCGCGGGCGCGCGGCGAGCCGAGCGGCAGGTCGAGCACGGCGCGGAGGTGGTTCTCGAACTGGCTGGTGACCGCACCGTCCATCGTCCAGTGCCCGGTGTTGTGGGGGCGCATCGCGAGCTCGTTGACGAGGATGCGGCCGTCGGCGGTCTCGAAGAGCTCGACGGCGAGGATGCCCACGACGTCCAGCTCGCCGGCCACCTTCATCGCCAGCATCTCCGCCTCGGCGGCGAGCTCGGCCGCCAGCCCAGGCGCCGGCGCGATCACCTCGCGGCAGATGCCGTTCTCCTGGCGGGACTCGACGACCGGGTACGCCGCGACCTGGCCGGAGGCCGAGCGCGCGACCAGCGCGGAGAGCTCGCGGGAGAAGTCGACGAGCTCCTCGGCGAGGAGCGGGACGCCCGCAGCGAACGCGTCCGCGGCGTCGTCGATGCCCTCGACGACCCATACGCCCTTGCCGTCGTACCCGCCGCGCGTGGTCTTGAGCACGACCGGGAAGCCGCCGCCCTCGGCGGCGAACCGCTCCAGGTCCGCCGCGTCGGCGACGGGTGCCCACCGCGGGCACGGGACGCCGAGTGCAGTGAGGCGCTCGCGCATCTCCCGCTTGTCCTGGGCGTAGAGCAGCGCGTGCGGCCCCGGGCGGCAGGCGTGCCCCTCGGCGTCCAGGGTCCGCAGGTGCTCCGGCGGTACGTGCTCGTGGTCGAAGGTGACGACGGCGCACTCGGCGGCGACCGTACGGAGGGTGTCGAGGTCCCGGTAGTCCCCCACGGTCGACGTCGGGTTGACCTGGGCCGCGCTCACGTCGGGCGCCTCGGCCAGCAGGCTCACGGGGACCGCGAGCGAGACGGCTGCCTGCTCCATCATCCGGGCCAGCTGGCCGCCTCCGACGATCGCGAGCACGGGGCTGTCGATGGGGCTGTCCACGCGGCACATGCTACTGCGGCACCGCACGGCCTCCGCTGGGCAGACCCGTGGCCGTCGGCGCGCGTAGTCTCGGGGGATGACGACCACCGAGCGAGTCCGCGAGGTCGGCGCCTTCGGGATCGTGGGGTTGGCCGGGTACGTCACGGACGTCGCCGTCTTCAACCTGCTGAGCTACGCAGGCGAGGACCCGCTGCTGGCGGACAAGCCGTTGACGGCGAAGGTGCTCTCGGTCGTCGCGGCCATGGTCGTGACCTATCTCGGCAACCGGCACTGGACGTGGCGTGGACGCTCGCCCCACACACGTCGCCGCGAGATCGCGCTCTTCGTCGTGATGAACGTGATCGGCATGCTCATCGCGGTCGCGTGCCTGGCGTTCTCCCAGTACGTGCTCGGGCTCGACGGCCCTCTCGCGGACAACATCTCGGCGAACGTCGTCGGGCTGGGGCTCGGCACGCTGTTCCGGTTCTGGGCGTACCGACGGTACGTGTTCCCTGCGCAGTGACCGGCGTCAGCCGTTGTAGGACCAGCGGTGGCGCACGGTGAGCGGCTCGACCGTGCCGAACCCGCGGAGGTGCCGCTGCGCCATCGCCCGGGTCTCGAACCGGTCGCTCAGGCCGTCCGCGGTGGCGCGGTCGATGATCACGCGGTTGCGGCGCGCCACCGCGGTCAGGCGCGACGCCAGGTTGACCGGCGGGCCGTAGACGTCGCCGAGCCGGGAGATCACCTGGCCGGTCCCGAGCCCGACCCGGACGTCGGGCAGGTCGCGGTCCCCGCCGATCTCGGCGACCACCGCGAACGCGATGTCGGTCGCCAGCTCCGGCGTCTCGGCCACGAACAGCACCGCGTCACCGAGCGTCTTGATCGGGCGTCCACCACCCTCCGTGATCACGTCGATGCACCGGGTCTCGAACTCCTCGACCAGGTCGGCGAGGCCGTCGTCGTCGAGTCCGTTGGAGAGCTTGGTGAAGGCGACGAGGTCGGCGAACCCGACGGTCACCACCATCCGCAGCAGGTCCTCCTCGTCCGCGGCCAGCGCCTCCGCGCGGCTCGCGGACGCGGCGAGGTGCCGGCGCCACGCGTACACGAGGAGCCGCTCGAAGACCGGCCCCAGCGCCTCGGCGACCGCCCGCCCCGACGTCGCCCACGCGTCGGGCCCGTCGTTCTCGCTCGCCTCGATGCGCCGCTCGAGCACCTCCGCGATCGTCGACACCTGCCAGTCGGCGAGGCGGGCCATGGTCGACCCGAGCGCGCGAGTGAGGCGGACGACCGTGTCCGCGTCGACCACGCCCGTGCCGATGACGGCACGGACGGTCTGCAGCGCGTCGAGGTCGGCGGGGACGAACGCCTTCGAGCCCGCCGAGTCGGGGAACCCGAGCGCGCGCCACAGCCGGCGGATCTCGTCGTACGACAGACCTGCCGCAGCAGCGATCTCCTCGCTGGTGAAGATGGGTTCCGCACCGAGGATGGCGCGGGCCAGGTCGTCGGCCACGTCAGATCTGCTCGTCGCTCGTCATGGTCGGGTGGTGCGCGGCGAAGACCAGCGAGGTGAGCTCGCGGTGGACGTGCTCGACGCGCGGGACGTCACGCACGCGCAGACCCTCCTGCTCGCTGGCGTCGTGCACGATCAGCGTCCCGCACCCGAGGATGCGGTCGGTGAGGTGCTTCTCGTACGAGACGTCGTTGATCCGGTTGAGGGGGATGATCCTGCCCGTACGGGTGAGGAGGCCCTTCTGCTCGATGAGGCGGCGGTTCGTGATCGTGTAGGTCCAGGTGAACCACCGCAGGAACGGCAGCACGGCCCAGACCAGGATCAGGACCACCGCGACGACGAGCACCCCCGTACGGAGGACACCGTCGGTCACCGCCGCTGCGAACCCGCCGGCGCCGGCGACGACCACGAGCACCAGGAACGCGCCGACCAGCGCCTTCACGTGCGTGCGGACCGTCAGGATCTCGTGCTCACCGTCGATCAACAGCTTCTTGGAGACACCCACGGGGTCATGGTGTCATGCCGGGGTGCGCAGATGGGTGATGTCTCCGGCGCTGACTGCGGTGACGTCGCCGTCGTGGCGGACCTGGAGTCGCCCGCTGTCGTCGAGCCCCACCGCGGTGCCCTCGAGCGTGGTGCCGTCGGGGTAGAGCACCGAGACCTCGCGCCCCAGGGTCGCGCTGACGTTCTCGTACGCCGCGCGCAGGCCGTGGTCGGGATCTCCGCCGGCCTTGGTCCACCCGTCGTACAGCGCCTCGAACGCCCGCGCGTACTCGCTGACCAGGCCGGTCCGCTCCGCCGTCTGTGAGCCCTCGTGGGTGAGCGACGTCGCCTGGGGGACGCCGATCTCCTCCGGCGTGAGGGAGACGTTCATTCCGCAGCCGACGACGGCGGCCGGGCCGTGGGGGGTGTCGACGCGCTCGACCAGGATGCCGGCGAGCTTGCGGTCCTCGACGACCACGTCGTTCGGCCACTTGAGCTCCGCGATCACCCCCGCCTGGCGTGCGGCGGCGACCGCGGCCAGCCCGGCCAGCAGCGGGAGCCACGTCCAACGGTGCCCCTCGACGTTCGGGTGGACGAGGACCGAGACGGCGATCGCCGAGTACCGCGGCATCTCCCACGTCCGGTCGAGGCGCCCGCGCCCGGCGGTCTGGTGGTCGGTCGTCAGGAGGGTGCCTTCGGGAGCGCCGGCACGCGCGAGCGCGGCCAGGTCGGCGTTGGTGCTCGCGGTCTCGGGGACGACCCGGACCTCCTGCCACCAGGACCTCGGACTGACCAGCGCCTGTTCGAGGCCCGCGGCGTCGAGGGGGCGGCGGACGAGTGGCGAGTCGGGCGGCAGCTCGTTCATGGGCCCACTGTCCCACGATCCGCGCCCTTCGGTGGGGTGGCGGCACCGTGCGGCTACCCTGACCCCGTGAGCGAAGCAGTGGCACCCGAGCCGGGTCAGATCGACACGCACACCACGGCCGGCAAGCTGGCCGACCTCGAGCGTCGTCTCGACGAGGCCGTGCACGCCGGGTCGGCGAAGGCGGTCGAGAAGCAGCACGCGAAGGGCCGCCAGACCGCCCGTGAGCGGATCGAGATGCTCTTCGACGAGGGCTCCTTCGTCGAGATCGACGAGCTCGCACGGCACCGCAGCACCGCGTTCGGGCTCGAGAAGAACCGCCCGTACGGCGACGGCGTCATCACCGGCTACGGGACGGTCGACGGCCGGCAGGTCTGCGTGTTCTCGCAGGACTTCACCGTCTTCGGCGGCTCGCTGGGCGAGGTGTACGGCGAGAAGATCACGAAGATCATGGACCTCGCGATCAAGACCGGCTCCCCGATCGTCGGGATCAACGAGGGCGCCGGCGCACGGATCCAGGAGGGCGTCGTCTCCCTGGGCCTCTACGGCGAGATCTTCCGCCGCAACGTCCACGCCTCCGGCGTGATCCCCCAGATCAGCCTCATCATGGGCTCCTGCGCAGGCGGTCACGTCTACTCCCCGGCCGTCACCGACTTCACGGTGATGGTCGACGGCACCTCCAACATGTTCATCACCGGACCCGACGTCATCAAGACCGTCACCGGCGAGGACGTCACCATGGAGGAGCTCGGCGGCGCCCGTACGCACAACACGAAGTCGGGCAACGCCCACTACATGGCCTCCGACGAGGACGACGCGATCGACTACGTCAAGGCGCTGCTGTCGTACCTCCCCCAGAACAACATGGAGGACGCCCCGGTCCACCACGAGGAGGCCGACCTCGAGATCTCCGACGAGGACCGTGCCCTCGACACGCTGATCCCGGACTCGCCGAACCAGCCGTACGACATGCACACCGTCATCGAGTCGGTCCTCGACGACGGCGATTTCCTCGAGGTGCAGCCGCTGTTCGCGCCGAACATCCTCATCGGCTTCGGCCGGGTCGAGGGACGCTCGGTGGGCGTCGTGGCCAACCAGCCGATGCAGTTCGCAGGGACCCTCGACATCGACGCGTCGGAGAAGGCCGCCCGCTTCGTGCGCACCTGCGACGCGTTCAACGTGCCCGTGCTGACCTTCGTGGACGTGCCGGGCTTCCTCCCCGGCACCGACCAGGAGTGGAACGGCATCATCCGCCGCGGCGCCAAGCTGATCTACGCGTACGCCGAGGCGACGGTCCCGCTCGTCACCGTGATCACCCGCAAGGCCTACGGCGGCGCGTACGACGTGATGGGGTCCAAGCATCTCGGCGCCGACCTCAACATCGCCTGGCCGACGGCGCAGATCGCGGTCATGGGCGCGCAGGGCGCGGTCAACATCCTGCACCGCAAGACGCTGGCCGCCGCCGACGACCCGGAGGCGACCCGCGCCGAGCTGATCGACGAGTACGAGCAGACGCTGGCCAACCCGTACATCGCGGCCGAGCGCGGCTACGTCGACACGGTCATCCAGCCGCACGAGACGCGCACCGAGATCGTCCGCGCGCTGCGCCTGCTGCGCAGCAAGCGGGAGACGCTGCCGCCCAAGAAGCACGGGAACATCCCGCTGTGAGCGCCGAGACCGCACCTCTCCTCCGCGTCGTCAAGGGCGACCCGACGCCGGAGGAGCTCGCTGCGCTCGTCGCTGTCGTCGCCGCCCGCGGCGCTGCGGCAGGGCCCGCCCCTGCGGCGCGGCGTTCGGCGTGGGGCGACCCCGCCCGCGCGACGCGCCCCGTCCACGCCCACGGGCACGACGGGTGGCGCCGGTCGGCGTTCCCGCGCTAGAACCGAGGCGAGGTGGCCCGACCTGCCGCTGACGCCTCGCCTACGCTGACGGCGTGACCCGACCGCGCCTCGTCCTCGCCTCCCAGTCCCCCGCCCGGCTCGCCACGTTGCGCAGCGCCGGCATCGTCCCCGAGGTCATCGTCTCGGGCGTCGACGAGTCGGTGATCGTGTCGGACGACCCGGTCGTGGTGGCCACGGAGCTGGCGCGCCTGAAGTGCCGCGCGGTGGCTCACCGGCTGAAGAGCCCCGACGACACGCTCGTGGTCGGGTGCGACTCGGTGCTGGCGTTCGCGGGAGAGGTCCTCGGCAAGCCGGCCGACGCCCAGACGGCGGTCGAGCGCTGGCGGGCGATGCGCGGCCGCTCCGGCGTGCTCCACACCGGGCACTGCGTGCGGCTCGGGGAGCGCGAGGTGTCCGACGACGCCGCGACGACGGTGCACTTCGCCGACCTGGACGACGCCGAGATCGAGGCGTACGTCGCGACCGGTGAGCCGCTGCAGGTCGCCGGCGCGTTCACCGTCGACGGCCTCGGAGGCGCGTTCGTCGAGCGGATCGAGGGTGACCACCACAACGTCGTCGGACTGTCGCTGCCGCTGCTGCGGACGATGGTCGCCACGCTCGGCGTCCGGTGGACCGACCTCTGGCGCACCCCGGTGCACTGATCGCCCGCAGCGTTGGTCCCTCAGTGGTCACCGGCGCGGCTCGCGTGACGACTCATGCACCAACGCGTGCGTACGGGACCTCAGTCGAGCGGGAGCACCATCTCGCGCTCGGCGCCGGGATGCAGGACGTCGGTGTAGGACTCCCCCGTGGCCACGAACCCGTACCGGCGGTAGAACGCCGCCGCCCGCGGGTTGTCCTCGTGCACGTGCAGGTGCAGCCGGTCGAGGCCCTGCTCGTCACGCGCCCAGGCGACGACGGCGTCGAGCAGCGCCTCGGCGACGCCGGCCCCGCGCCCTCGCACCTGGGGGTCGACGAACACGCCGACGAGGTTCGCCTGACGCGGCGCGTCAGGCTCCTCGACCGCGCCGGGGAGGTACGGCGGCAGGCCCCGCGAGACGAACGCCGCCATCGTCCCCACCCAGCGTCCGGCCGCCTCGCCGTCCGTCAGGCGCGCGACGACCTGCACGCTATCCTGCGCATCTCCGCGGGCGGCACGCGTGCGCCACTCGGCCTCGTCCAAGCGCACCGCGTCCCCGTACCGCTCGCCGTACGCGATCGGCGTGTCCTTCAGCGCCCGCAGACGCAGGTCGCGGACCTGCTCCCAATCGCCCTCGACCGGTCGGAGCAGCTCGTACGCCATGGCCGGCGACTCTACTCGACGGGCAGGCCGAGGCCGCGCGCGATCAGCATCCGCTGCACCTCGGACGTCCCCTCGCCGATCTCGAGGATCTTGGCGTCGCGGTAGAAGCGCGCGACGGGGTACTCCTCCATGAAGCCGTACCCGCCGAACACCTGCGTCGCGATGCGCGTCGCGGTGACCGCCTGCTCGGTCGCGTACAGCTTGGCGATGGAGGCGGCCTGCTTGAGCTCCTGCCCGCCGACGCCGGCGTCCTTCATCGCCGCGGCCTCGTACGTGAGCGCGCGCGCCGCTCGCGCGGCGACGGCGAGGTCGGCGATCTGGAAGGCCACGCCCTGCTTGCGACCGATCGGGCCGCCGAACGTCTGCCGGTCCAGCGCGTACTCGCGCGCGAGATCGAGGCACGCCTCGATGCAGCCGACGGCGAGCGCGGCGATCGCGATGCGGCCGTCGTCGAGCGTCGCGAGGAACTGCGCGTAGCCGCGACCACGCTCGCCCAGCAGGTTCTCCTCCGGCACGCGGCAGCCGGTGAACGTCAGCGGGTGGGTGTCGGAGATGTGCCAGCCGAGCTTGTCGTAACCGGGCTCGGCCACGAACCCAGGCGTGCCGGCGGGGACCATGATGGTGGAGATCTCGGGCTTGCCACCCTCACGGACGCCCGTACGGGCGGTCACCGTCACCACGGAGGTGATCGCCGACCCGGAGTTGGTGATGAACTGCTTCGCGCCGTCGATCACCCACTCGCCGTCCTCCAGCGTGGCCTTGGTCGCGGTCGCGCCCGCGTCCGACCCCGCGCCCGGCTCGGTGAGCCCGAACCCGGCGAGCGCCCGGCCCTCGACCAGGTCGGGGAGCCACCGCGCCTTCTGGGCGTCGGTGCCGTACGTGAGGATCGGGCTGATCCCGAGCCCCACCGCGGCCTCGAGGGTGATGCCGATCGACTGGTCGACGCGACCGAGCTCCTCGATGGCGACGCACAGGCTCGTGAAGTCGCCTCCGGAGCCTCCGTACTCCTCCGGCGCCGTCAGTCCGAACAGGCCCAGCTCGCCCATCTTGGTGACGAGGTCCACCGGGAAGTGGTGGTCCTTGTCCCACTGCGCGACGTGCGGGGCGATCTCGGCCTGGGCGAAGTCGCGGACGACCTTGCGGAAGGCCTCGTGCTCAGAAGAAAGGGTGCTGTACGCCATCCGCCAATGTTAACAGTCGTTAACGTTCAGGCCCATCCTTGCCGGCCGTCACGACGTGACCGGGCAACACGGCGCGCGTCAACGCCGTCGGCGACGCCGCGGGCGCCGCGATCAGCTCCTCGAGCTCGCGGACGATCATCGCCGGAGAGATCGGCCGCGGCCGGGCGAACACCTCCAGAAGAGCATCGACCGACTGGGCGACGGTGAACATCCTTCCCGCGGCCCGCCGTGTGGCGTCCGGGAGCGGACCACCCGCAATCGCGCTCCGAAGGCCCCAGGCGAGCGCCTCGGCGTCGTCAGGAGCGACCAGCACCACACCTCCGCAGTCGGTCTCGGGCAGACCTCCGTCGTCCGAGGCGACGACCCGGCAGCCCGCATGCTGTGCCTCGATGGAGACGATACCGAACGTCTCGTGCCAGTACTGGCTGTTGGACGGCATCACCACGACATCCTGCGTCGCCATCAGCGCGGCCATCGACTCCGGAGTCGTACGGCTCGGTACGACCGAGATCCCGGGATGGACGCCGAGCATCTGCTCGATGATCCGGCCCTGCGGCTTGTCCGCCCCTGCGGACGTCGCCGTGAAGATGAGCTCCACGTCGTCGTCGATGACGTCGATGTGGAGCATCGACAAGAGGGTGTAGACCCCCTTCTCGGGACTCAGCCTGCCGGCAAAGAGGACCCGAGTCTTTCCGGTCGCGTTCTCCGTACGCGGCTCGTCGGCGAAGCACGGCTCCGCGAACGGGTAGACGACGCTGATCGTCTCCGGGTCGACATCCAGGAAACGCGCCCACAACGCCGCGGCGTAGCGGCTGGTGGCGATGAGAGTGAGGTCGCGCGTTCCGTCGACGGCGAATGCTCGCTCGTGCTCTCGAAGCGGCGGCGGATTGTGCAGGATCAGGAACGCCGGTTCGCGGGTGCGCACGACGTGCGGCTCGTTGACGAAGACGACCGTCCCCGCGAGGTCCTCGATTTCGGCGAGCGTCGCCAACGACGCGAAGGGGAGGTCGGGGAATCCGTCCCGTCCGTCGTTCTGCCCGAGGCCGACCGTGACGACCTGGGCGGGCACACCGCGGCGGTTCAGCTCCCGCACCTGCCCGACCGTGTAGTTCTCGGAGCCACCGGTGCCTGCCGGCAGGCGGTTCCCTGGGGACCAGACGAACGAGATCATGCGTACCACCCACGTGTGTTCGACGAGCTCAGTCGGGTGGCGGGCGAGAGGACCGCGGCCGCGAGTCGGAAACCGACCCCACACGGGAGGAGAGAGCATCACGCCGATGATCCGCGACCCGGGTCTCGGCGTGGACGAAGCTCTGTGAAGCAGACCGACCTGCAGCACCTCGTCGTCGGCGCCTGCAGGTACTTGCGACACTAGCACGCAGCCAGCGAGCCCGGCGTCTCGTAGCGTGACACACCGCGCCAGCGGCTTGACGTATTCGCAATCGCAAACATATGGTCAGGTTCGCAATCGCAAACGTCTTGGCCTTGCCGCCTCACCCCCGAGAGGAACCCCCCGTGCGACTCCCCCATGTCCTGGCGCGCCGCACCGCCGGGATCGCGACGACCGTCCTGGCCGGTGCCCTCATCGGCGCCACAGCGCTCGCGCCCGGCGCGCTCGCGTCCGACGCCGACGACACCGGCCGCATGATGCTGGTCCTCGACTCCTCCGGGTCGATGAAGGAGAAGGCCGGCGACGGCACGACCAAGATCGAGGCCGCCCGCACGGCACTCGAGAACGTCGTCGACAAGCTGTCCGACTCCCAAGACGTCGGCATGCGCGTCTTCGGCGCGACGGTGTTCTCACGCGGAGACAAGGGCGCCTGCACCGACACCCAGCAGGTCGTCGCTCCGGGCACCGACAACCGCGACGCGCTGCGCGCCGCGATCAGCGCCTACAAGCCGTACGGGGAGACCCCGATCGGCACCGCGCTGCTCGAGGCGGCCCGTGACCTCGGCGACGAGGGACGGCGCTCCATCGTCCTCGTCTCCGACGGAGAGTCCACCTGCGACCCTGATCCGTGCAAGGTCGCGGCTCGCATCTCCCAGCAGGGCATCGACCTGACCGTCGATGTCGTCGGCCTGTCGGTCGACGCCAAGACCCGCAAGCAGCTGCGTTGCATCGCCGAAGCCGGCAACGGTCGCTACTACGACGCCGAGGACGCCGGCGAGCTGACCGGCGCGCTCGACACCGCAGCCGTGCGCGCCGCCCGTCCCTGGACCGCGATCGGCACCCCGATCGCCGGCGGCCCCGACGCCGCGAACGCGACGCCGATCACCACGGGAGACTGGCGTGACGTCCTCGGTCCGCAGCTGACCGTCCAGGGCCAGCGCTGGTTCCGCTTCACCCGTACGATCCCCGGGTCCACGGTGCGCGTCTCTGCCGCCATCGCCGGCCCGACCGGCGGCTACAAGGTCGACGACGGCCTCTACGTCGAGACGTTCGCCGGCAGCGAGGACTGCGGTACGGGCGCAGACTCGCAGTCCGGCACCGGTTACCAGCCGATCCTCGTCGCCACCGAGACCGTCCCCGGCAACCGTGACTACAAAGAGGATTGCAAGGACGGCTCCGAGATCACCTTCAACGTCACGCGCGGCAAGCAGTCCGGCGACGTGACGAGGCGGACCGACGAGCTCGTCGAGATCCGCATCATCGAGGAGCCTCCCGCGGCCAACGCTGCGGCGCTGCCCGCCTCTGCGCCGGAGGCGTCCAAGGAGGTCCCCTCGATGTCCGACCCGAAGCCGCTGCCCACCGGCGGCGTCTCGTTCGGGGACGCCGTCGTCCTCGATCCCGGCGCGTACCGCGGATCCATCGTTCCCGGCGAGACCCAGATCTATCGCCTCGAGCTCGACTGGGGCCAGAGCCTGTCGTCGCTCGTCCAGTTCGACCCGGTCACGGACACGCAGAAGCAGGCCCTCGGCGACGTCGACCTCAACACCACGCTATGGACGTTCTCCCCCGGTCGCGCCATCGCGCGCGCGCCGTTCGTCTCGGACTCGCAGGGAAGGCTCACGGAGCACACGTCGCCGGAGCTCGTCGCCGTGAGCCCCGTGGTGACGTACAACGAACGGGGGTCGGCATCCGACACCAGCGCCGCGGCCTCGATCGCCGGGCCGTACTACCTGGTGCTCGGGGTCGCCGGGGAGGACGGCGCGACCGTCGAGGGCGCCGCTGCCGGCGTCGAGCTGGGGTTCACCCTCGGCGTCGCGCGGAACGGCGAGCGCAAGGGCGTGCCCGAGTACCAGGGCGAGGCACCGGAGTTCGGTGGCGAGACGAGCACGGCGGCCGACGACGACGAGGACGCCGACCAGGACGCCGGACCGGCCAGCCCGGCGGACAAGACCGACGACGGCACCGGTTGGCTCCCGTTCGCCCTGGCCGGAGGCGGCGCGGTGCTCGTGCTGGGAGGGCTCGGCGCGCTCCTCGTCGCCCGCCGTCGGCGACGCGAGCCGACCCCTCAGCCTTACCAGCAGCCGTACCCCCAGCCCTCCCAGTCATGGGAAGGACCGGGCGGTGGCCCCTCGTCGCCCTGACGACGACCGACCGTGCTCCCCTCGCCCCTGATCCACGAAAGGACCACCGTGCACCGACACCTTCTCCCCCGCCGCGCGCCCGGCCTCGTCGCCGCCGCGGCGCTGGCGACGACCGTCGTCCTCACCTCACCGCTCCCCTCCTGGGCCGACGACGCCGCGGCGTACGAGGCCACCGGGAAGTCGGTCGATGGCGGGGCCAGCGCCGGCGACGCGACCTCGCTCGAGGCGGGTGACTGGAAGGACACCCTCGGCCTCACGGGCACCTCCGACGGCCAGCGCTGGTACACCGTCAAGCGCACGGTCGACGGCTCGACCGTGCGGCTCACCGCGGCGCTGCCGTCCGGGGCGCCGACGGCCCGGCACTCCGTCACCGTCGAGGCGTTCTCGGGCAACAGCAGCTGCGGCAAGGGCGACACCTCCTCGGCAGGCGGCGGCCACCAGCCGGTCGTCGTCGCGAGCGCGTCCGCCGGCGGGAACGGCCGGGAGGAGTGCGCCGAGGGCGACGTGACCTTCAGCGTCACGCGCGAGACCTCCGACGGCACCGAGGAGCAGCAGGAGGAGCCGCTCGAGATCCGGGTCGTGGAGGAGGCGCCCGCCAAGGACGCCGAGCAGCTCCCGACCGAGTCGGCCGACCTTCCGGAGGAGCAGCCGTCGCTGTCCGATCCCGACGACCTGCCTGGCGGCGGGGTGTCGTTCGACGACGCCGTCGCCCTCGAGCCCGGCGCCTACCGTGGCAGCATCGCGCCGGGTGAGACGCGGATCTACCGGGTCGACCTCGACTGGGGCCAGAGCCTGGACGCCGTCGCGCAGTTCGCGCCCCTCACGGCGACGCAGGCCGAGGCCTTCGACAACAGCGACATCCGGCCGAGCCTCGTGACGTACGCGCCGTCGCGCGCGGTGGCCGCCGACAACACGTCGAACACGTACGGGCGCCTCAACGCGTACTCCTCGCCCGAGCTGCGCGCGACCACGCCGTTCGTGCTCTACCACGCGCGCGGGGCGTGGAGCGGGGCGTCGCAGGCGGCCTCGACCGCGGGTCCGTACTACGTCGTCCTCGCGGCAGCGCCCGTGGAGGAGGGCTCCGGCGCCGCCGGGGCGGAGGTGGGCGTCACGCTCGGGGTCGCCGTCAACGGGGAGGTGTCGGGCACCCCGGACTTCGGCGATCAGCAGGCCGTCATCGGCCCCGATCTCGACGGGGGCTCCTCGATGGGCTGGCTCACGTGGGCGCTCGTCGGCCTCGGGACGTTCCTCGTCGTCGGTGGGGTGACAGCGGTGCTGATCGCCCGCCGGCACGCCGCTCGAGCCCGCACACAGGCTCCCCCGTACGGCGGCTACGTGCCGCCGGGGCAGCAGGCTTACCCGCCGTACGGCGGGCAGCAGGGCCCGCAGCGGGGATCGCAGCACGGCCCGGGCGACCACCCGGGCGGCGGCTGGTGAGGCTGCTCAGCCGAGCAGCATCAGGAGCGCCACCACGATGACGACTCCCCCGGCACCGACGCTCAGCAGGCCGAGGACGGCCAGCGGCGCCGGCCGCCGGGCGGGCGTGCCGGGACCCGCCGGGGCCACCGGCGACGGCGTCGCCGGGGGGCGGAGCGAGGGAGTGAGCTCCGGCGTCGGCCGGGGAGAGGGTACTCCGACCCCGTCGGCCCGTACGTGCTCGAAGACCTCGACCTGTGCCCCGCCGTCGTCTGGCACGAAGGTGCTCGGCGGAACGAGGCCGGTCTCGTGAAGCATCTTGCGGGCCTGCGCCGCCGTCGCCGGCCGGAGCGCAGGATCGGGGTTGGCCATGCTCCGCGCGACGTCCCACAACCGCCGATCGACACCGGGCGGCGCCACGGCCGGCAGCGCACGCCCGTCCGGGGGTCGCTCACCGGTGAGCATCTCGGCCAGGACGACACCGGCGCCGTAGAGGTCCTGGACAGGGAGCGGGTCGACGCCGAACGCCGTCTCCGGCGCGCGGTAGCCGCGCGTCCCGAGGACGACCGCCGGTGCGGTCATCCGGGGCTCGTGCATCGGCACCGCCACACCGAAGTCGCTGAGCCGCAGGTACGGCCGGCCGCGACCGGTCGGCTCGAGCAGCAGGTTGGCGGGCTTGACGTCGCGGTGCACGATGCCCGCCTCGTGCACGGCCTCCAGCGCATCGAGCAGCTGGTCCAGGAGGCAGGCGGCCCACGCCGGAGGAAGGGCGCCGAAGTCCTCGAGAAGGTGGTGGACGGAGCCGCCGCGTACGACGTCCATGGTGAAGAGGACGGTGTCGTCCTCTCCGGCCCAGCCCCTCGGGACCACCGTGTGCGGGTGCTCGACGCGGGTGCTCAGCTCGCGGATGAACCGCAGCAGCAGCGCCGCGTCGACCTGGCGGACGAGCTTGGCCGCGCGGATCTCGTCGTCGCGCCTGTCGTGGACGAGCCACACCGTGCCCATGCCGCCGGACCCGATCGGCTCCAGGAGCTCGTACCGGCCCGCGAACACCTCACCCATCGGCGCCGTACCTGCGCAGCAGCGCCGCGATCTGCGGGTGCGCGTCTGCGACGAGCGCCGCCGCGTCCTCGTACTCGGCGGCGGTCCCCTCCGCCCGGAACAGGGCCCGCACGGCGCTCGCGTCGGCCTTCGTCCACGAGGTGACGACCGCGGCGCCCCCCTGCGACGCAAGGCCGGCGATCGCGTCCTCTCGGGTCGTCTCCCCGGACGCCACCGCCTGGGCCGCGGCGTACATCGCCTGGAGCCGGGAGACGACGGCCGGGTTGCCGATCTTGACGCGGTGCCCGTTGGCCAGCTGGGAGAGCATCGGCGCGGAGATGCCGAGCGTCGCCGCGACCCTGGCCTGCGTGAGCCCGAGGACGTCCGCGCAGCGCCGGACGATGACGCCGAGCGGCTCTCCGTACAACGCTGCCTGCGCGCGCTGGTTGGCCTCCACGTCGGGTCCGCTCATGCTCCGCACCCTAGCCGGGGGATGGACTCCTGCCGGAGGCGAGAGGGCCTCGCCCTAGACTCGGCAACGCAGCCCCCAGGTACCCGAGGAGCATCCGTGACGAACAGCCAGGGCATCCGTCCGCTGACCAAGGTCCTCATCGCCAATCGCGGCGAGATCGCGGTCCGCGTCATCCGTGCGTGCAAGGACGCCGGGATCGGCAGCGTCGCGGTCTACGCCGACGCCGACCGCGACGCCCTGTTCGTCCGGCTCGCGGACGAGGCCTACGCCCTGGGCGGCGCCACCCCGGCCGACACGTACCTCTCGATCGAGAAGATCCTCGACGCCGCGCAGCGCTCCGGCGCCGACAGCGTCCACCCCGGGTACGGGTTCCTCGCCGAGAACGCCGACTTCGCCCAGGCCGTGATCGACGCCGGGCTCATCTGGATCGGTCCTCCGCCGCACGCGATCGAGGCCCTCGGTGACAAGGCCAAGGCCAAGCACATCGCCGAGCGGGCCAACGCCCCTCTCGCCCCGGGGACGAAGGACCCGGTCACCGACGCCGACGAGATCGTCGCCTTCGCCAAGGAGCACGGCCTCCCGGTCGCGATCAAGGCCGTCTTCGGCGGCGGCGGTCGCGGCCTGAAGGTCGCCCGCACCCTTGAAGAGATCCCGGAGCAGTACGACTCCGCCGTCCGCGAGGCCGTCACCGCCTTCGGGCGTGGCGAGTGCCTGGTCGAGAAGTTCCTCGACCAGCCGCGCCACGTCGAGACCCAGTGCCTGGCCGATGCGCACGGCAACGTCGTGGTGGTCTCGACCCGCGACTGCTCGCTGCAGCGCCGCCACCAGAAGCTCGTCGAGGAGGCGCCCGCGCCGTTCCTGACCGACGAGCAGATCGACCGCCTCTACACCTCGTCCAAGGCGATCCTGCGCGAGGCCGGCTACGTGGGCGCGGGAACCTGCGAGTTCCTCGTGGCCCGAGACGGCACGATCTCTTTCCTCGAGGTCAACACCCGGCTCCAGGTCGAGCACCCGGTCTCCGAGGAGGTCACCGGTCTCGACCTCGTACGCGAGATGTTCCGCATCGCCGCCGGTGAGGAGCTCGGCTACGACGACCCGGAGATCCGCGGCCACTCGATCGAGTTCCGGATCAACGCCGAGGACGCCGGCCGCAACTTCCTGCCCGCGCCGGGGACGCTCACCACGTGGGACCCGCCGGCCGGACCCGGCGTCCGCGTCGACTCGGGCTACGTGGAGGGCGAGACGATCCCGGGCTCTTTCGACTCGCTCATCGCGAAGCTCATCGTCACGGGCAACAGCCGCGAGCAGGCGATCGAGCGTTCCCGCCGTGCCCTCGACGAGTTCGCCGTCGACGGCATGCCGACCGTCATCCCGTTCCACCGCCGCGTCCTCGACGACCCGGCGTACAACGCCTCGAACGGCTCGTTCGACGTCTACACGAGCTGGATCGAGACCGACTTCGACAACACCATCGAGCCGTACGCCGGCGGGGCCGCCGAGGCGCCCGAGGCCGCGGAGCGCGAGTCCGTGGTGGTCGAGGTCGGCGGCAAGCGGCTCGAGGTCGTCCTCCCTGCCGGGCTCGGTGCCGTCGCGGGAGCCGCGGCAGCCGGTGCCGGCGCGAAGAAGCCCAAGCGCACCGCGGGCAAGAAGGCCGGCGCAGCCGCGGGCGGCGACGCGTTGGTCTCGCCGATGCAGGGCACCATCGTGAAGGTCGCCGTCGCCGAGGGCCAGGTCGTCGCCGAGGGAGACCTCGTCGTGGTCCTGGAGGCGATGAAGATGGAGCAGCCGCTCAACGCCCACAAGGCCGGCACGATCGCCGGCCTCGTGGCGGTCGCCGGCGAGACCATCTCCGCCGGGGCTGTCGTGGTCGAGATCAAGGACTGACGTCCCCGTGCGGGGGGAGACGGCGCGGCGACGCGCCGGACGAGACGCTGCTCTGAGGGCCCTGGCGGCCGCCGTGCTGACGCTCGGTGCCGTCGTGCTCGGTGCCGTCGCGCTCGGCTCCTCCCCCGCGCTGGCTGACGCGCCCGCGTCGGCAGCGCACGAACCGGCGTCGACGGTCGACCAGATCGCTGAGGCGCTGCGTGAGGATCCTGTCCTCGTCCAGCAGGTCCTCGGCAACGGTGACGCCGCGGGCGCGGAGCAGCGGATCCGCGACGCAATCGCAGGGTCCGCGCACCCGGTCTACGTCGCGCTGGTCGCCGACCCCGGCGGGCTCGCCGACAAGTTCCCTGCCCGAGACCTCGCCCGGAAGCTTCACAACCGGCTCGGAGACGGGTACTTCGTCGTCAGGGTGACCCGGTCGATCCTCGAGGTCGAGGGCTGGGGCGTCCCCGAACCGGTCTCCGTCTCGCTGGCGAAGTCGGAGGCCGTCGAGGCGGTGCGCCAGACCAACGACCACTTCGAGCCAGGCCGGCTCCGCGTGACGACTCCGGCCGAGGCGCAGATCGCCGCGGAGATCGCGGCCGCCGGCGAGCCGTTCGCGATGGAGCCGGAGCGCGCGGTCGAGATCGCCCGCCTCCCAGGGAACGTGTCCGTCGAGCCGTACTCGATGCTCGACGACGACCGTGAGCCGACCACGTCGGGCAAGCGGGCTGTTGTCGCCACCGTCGTCGGTGCCGGCGTCCTCCTCGTCGGTCTCCGGCTGCTGCTGTGGCTGACCGCGCCGAGGCGTCGCGGGCCCGCGCGAGCTCCGGCTCCTTGGACGCCGACAGACCTCGACCTCTCCGACCTCGTCTCCCGGGCGGAGAAGGAGGCGACGCGGTTGTCGCGCGACCTCGCCAAGGCACCGGCAGGGCCGGACGCGGACACCGCCGTCGGCTACAAGGAAGCAGCCGAGGTCGTGCTCCGCGACCTGGTCAGCCGCGCCGAGCCGGGCGACCGCCGCTACGGCGCGCAGCTGCGCGACGCGGTGGGCGCACTGGTCCTCGCCCGCGCCGGGCGCGCCGTCCTCGAGGGTGACGACCCCCGCCCGTGCTTCTCCCACCCGCTCCACGGGCGCGCGACCGGCCGGGCCGAGGTCGTCGGCCGACGTGCCGTCGTCGTCCCGGCCTGCGCCCAGTGCGCCGCTTCCATCAAGGCAGGCAAGGCACCGGACGCACTCGTGTTCGCCCATCCGGCCCAGCGGAGGCCGCGTCCGTACTACGAGGAGCGCAGTCTGTGGGCGCGGACGGGGTACGGCGCGCTCGACGACACGCTGTGGAGCACCGTCCTCGCCGCGAGGGCGGGGGCGAGGCAATGAGGCGCGTACGCGCCCTCGGCGCGCTCGTCGTCGCGGTGCTGGCGGTGGTGGCCGCCGTCCTCGCCGTGGGCGCCGCCGAGATCGACCCGGCGAAGGCGACGACGGCAGGTGAGCCTGGCGACCGCGCGCGTACGATCATCGAGACCTTCGAGGCCGGTGAGCACGTCTACGTCGGTCCTGAGATGGCGTCGCTGCTCACCGCTGAGCAGATCGCCCAGGTCGAGGAGGCGGCCGCCTCCTCCGACCCGCACGTGTTCGTGGCGTTGGTGGGGAGCCACCTCGAGGCCGGTTACGACGGGACGCACCACCTGCTGGCCCAGCTCGCCGAGGGTGTCGACGCCGAGGGAGTGTTCCTCGCGTGGGACGGGGACCCGAGGACGGGCTACTCGAGACCGAGCGAGGGCCTGAGGGGCTACCTCTCCCCCGAGATGGCCGGCAAGGAGGACCAGGCTCTTCTGCGCTTCATCGACAGGGCGGACAACGAGGTCGAGCGCATCGACCCGTCGGACCCCGACCAGCAGCCGTTCGACTACTGGGGAGGCGTCGGCGGCGGCGTGACGGCCGGTCTGCTGATGGTGCTCGTCGGCTACCCGGCGCTCATGCTCGTGCTGGGAATCTTCCGCGCGCTCGCGGGGGCACCGTTCCTCCCTCCCGGCCGCTGGCGCGACTTCTTCGTCGGGAGGACGACATGACCGGCACGGCACCCGGAGCCGCAGACCTCGACGCGATCTGGGCGGCACTGGAGAACGAGCACGTCTACGTCCACCCGTCGATGAAGGGTGAGGTCACGGCGCCCCAGCTGGCCGAGGCGAAGGCCAACATCGCGCGCTCCGAGGCCCCTGTGTACGTGGTCGTCTACCCGCTGCACCCGGACGACGAGTTCACCGGAGAGCCCTCCGACCTCGTGGCGACGCTCCACGACCACCGTCCCGAGCCGGGGATCTACCTCGCGACCGACGTCCGGTGGGACCGCAACAAGCTCGACGGCGCCTCGTGGGATGTCAGGACCGAGGACCGCGACCCGGTCTACCAGGCGAGCTTCGCCGCCGAGATCGAGGAGCCGGACGACCTCGGAGCACAGGTCGTGGCGGCGACGGAGATGATCGCCGACGGCACGACCCAGGAGCGCTACGACAAGGCGTGGGCGGTCTACGAGAAGACGCTCGAGAAGCGCGAGACGTCGACGGGCTCGCAGCAGCCCTCGTCGTACGCCGACGACGACGGCGCGGGTGGGGCGTTGCCGTGGGTGGTCGGCGCCGTCCTCCTCGCCACGGCTCTCGCGCTCGCGTGGCGGGCCTTCAGGAAGGAGCGGGGTGACGCCGCGAGCGACCGCAAGGCGTTCACGCTGCCCGCATCGGTCGTCGAACGCGTGCGGGACGCCCACGACAGCGCGCTGATCGCCCGGGCGGACCGTGAGCTGCTCGCGCTCGGCGAGCTCATCGACGAGACGGAGCTCGCGGGTGACACGGCCGCCTGGCAGACGGCGCTCGACCACTACGACGCCGCCAAGCGCGTACGTGGTGAGTCCCGCCAGCCCGACGTCCTGGACGTCGTCGGGGCCCTGGTCCTCGTCGAGCGTGGCGGGGCCGCGCTCGCGGCCGCGGCGGCCGGCAAGCCGTACGAGCCGGCTCGTCCGTGCTACCTGAACCCGCTCCACGGCACGGCTGCGGGCTCGACCCCGCTGGCCACCGAGCGCGGGAAGGTCGTGGTGCCGCTCTGCGCGCAGTGCCGCCGCGACCTGAAGGCGAAACGACGCCCCGACATCCTCGACGTCGTCCGCGGCGGCAAGCCTGTCCACTACTTCGACTCCGGTGTCGAGCCGTGGGCGTCGACGGGATACGGCGCGCTGGACCCGGATCTCGTCACGCAGCTGCACCGCACCCGCCGCTGACCCGCGAGCCGTCGCGACGTGACACCGGCGGTGTGCCATCGTGCTGCCCATGACGATCGCTGTCGCCTACACCCCTGACGAGTTCGGCGAGGTCGCCCTCGAGCACGCGATCGCGTGGGCCCGCGATCGTGACACGCGTCTCGTCGTGATCAACGTCGCCAAGGACGCGCGCTTCCACGAGGACCACGACGTCGTCTCCGGGTACGACCTCGAGCAGCTCCAGCGCCGGCTCGGCTCGGAGGGCCTCCGCGGCCACAAGGTCCGCCAGCCCGTCGGCCCCGGCGTCGCCGACCTGGTGCTCCAGACGGCGGAGGAGGAGGGTGCCGACCTGCTCGTCATCGGGATCCGCCACCGGTCACCGGTCGGCAAGCTGATCATGGGGAGCGTCGCCCAGCAGCTGCTCCTGGATTCCCAACTGCCGGTCTTCGCGGCGAAGCCGGGACAGCACCCGTTACGGTAATTCCGGTCGATCCACCGACGTGGCGGAACGACCGGACCTGACGCGCTCCCGATCGGAGTTCCCCCATGTTCCGCAAGGTCGTCGTCGCCAACCGCGGCGAGATCGCGATCCGTGCGTTCCGTGCCGCCTACGAGCTCGGAGCCCGTACCGTCGCCGTGTTCCCGTACGAGGACCGCGGCTCCGAGCACCGTCTGAAGGCCGACGAGGCCTACCAGATCGGCGAGGTCGGCCACCCCGTCCGCGCCTACCTCGACCCTGAGGAGATCGTCGCCACCGCCGTACGCGCAGGGGCTGACGCCGTCTATCCCGGCTACGGGTTCCTCTCCGAGAACCCGGCCCTCGCGAGCGCGTGCGCGGATGCGGGCATCACCTTCGTCGGGCCGTCCGAAGAGGTCTTGCGCCTGACGGGCAACAAGGCGCGCGCGATCGAGGCGGCCCGCGCCGCCGGCGTCCCGGTGCTGGCGTCGGTGCCGCCGAGCCGGGACGCCGACGAGCTCGTCGCCGCCGCCGGGGCCCTCCCCTACCCGCTGTTCGTCAAAGCCGTCGCCGGCGGCGGTGGTCGCGGCATGCGGCGCGTCGACGAGCCCGCGCAGCTGCGCGACGCGGTCGAGACCGCGATGCGCGAGGCGGAGGGCGCGTTCGGCGACCCGACGTGCTTCATCGAGCAGGCCGTGGTCGACCCGCGTCACATCGAGGTGCAGATCCTCGCCGACGCGACCGGGGACGTCGTGCACCTGTACGAGCGCGACTGCTCGGTGCAGCGCCGCCACCAGAAGGTCGTCGAGATCGCCCCGGCTCCCCGGCTCGACCCCGAGATCCGCGAACGGATGTGCGCCGACGCGGTCGCCTTCGCCCGGTCGATCGGCTACACCTGCGCGGGCACGGTCGAGTTCCTGCTCGACCCGCAGGGCAACTACGTCTTCATCGAGATGAACCCGCGCATCCAGGTCGAGCACACCGTCACCGAGGAGGTGACCGACGTCGACCTGGTGCAGGCGCAGCTGCGCATCGCATCGGGCGAGACGCTGGCCGACCTCGGGCTGCGCCAGGACGCCATCACCGTACGCGGGGCCGCGATGCAGTGCCGGATCACGACCGAGGACCCGGCCAACGGCTTCCGCCCGGACACCGGCCGCATCACCACGTACCGCTCCCCCGGCGGTGCCGGGGTCCGTCTCGACGGCGGCACGACGTACGCCGGCGCCGAGATCGGCGCGTACTTCGACTCGCTGCTCACCAAGCTCACCTGCCGGGGCCGCGACTTCGAGTCGGCCGTCGAGCGGGCCCGGCGCGCGATCGCGGAGTTCCGCATCCGTGGTGTCACGACCAACCTGAGCTTCCTGCAGGCGGTGCTGGACAACGACGAGTTCGTCGCGGGCGGGGTCACCACGTCGTTCATCGACCGGCACCCCGAGCTGACCGAGGGCGCCCCGTCGGCCGACCGCGGCACGAAGCTCCTGGCGTACCTCGCCGACGTCACCGTCAACCGCCCGAACGGCTCGTCGCCGGAGGTCATCGACCCCCGCGAGAAGCTGCCGAAGGTCGACCTCGGGGCGGCGGCGCCGGCCGGGTCGCGCCAGCAGCTGCTCGAGGTCGGGCCGGAGGCGTTCGCCCGTGCGCTGCGCGAGCAGACGCAGGTCGCGGTCACCGACACGACGTTCCGTGACGCCCACCAGTCGCTGCTCGCGACGCGGGTGCGGACGTACGACCTCCTCGCGGCGGCGCCCGTCGTCGCGCGGACCACTCCCGAGCTGTGGTCGATCGAGGCCTGGGGCGGGGCGACGTACGACGTCGCGCTCCGCTTCCTCAAGGAGGACCCGTGGAAGCGGCTCTCCGACCTGCGGGCCGCGATCCCGAACGTGTGCCTCCAGATGCTGCTGCGGGGCCGCAACACGGTCGGCTACACCCCGTACCCCACCGAGGTCACCGACGCCTTCGTCGCCGAGGCGGCCGAGACCGGCATCGACGTCTTCCGCATCTTCGACGCGCTCAACGACGTCGAGCAGATGCGGCCGGCGATCGAGGCCGTGCGCGCGACCGGCACGGCCGTCGCGGAGGTCGCTCTCTGCTACACCGGGGACCTCATGAACCCGGACGAGCCGATCTACACGCTCGACTACTACCTGCGGCTCGCCGAGCGGATCGTCGACGCCGGTGCGCACGTGCTGGCGATCAAGGACATGGCGGGCCTCTTGCGCGCCCCCGCAGCCGCGCGACTGGTCACGGCGCTGCGCGAGCGCTTCGACCTTCCCGTCCACCTCCACACCCACGACACCGCCGGCGGCCAGCTGGCGACGCTGCTCGCCGCGATCGACGCAGGCGTGGACGCCGTCGACACCGCCTCCGCGTCGCTGTCCGGCACGACGTCGCAGCCGCCGATGTCGGCGCTGGTCGCGAGCACCGACCACACCGAGCGGACGACCGGTCTGTCCTTGCAGGCCGTCAACGACCTCGAGCCGTACTGGGAGGCCGTCCGCAAGCTCTACGCGCCGTTCGAGGCCGGGCTGCCGTCACCGACAGGTCGCGTCTACCGGCACGAGATCCCGGGCGGCCAGCTGTCCAACCTGCGGCAGCAGGCCATCGCACTGGGTCTCGGCGACCGCTTCGAGCAGATCGAGGACATGTACGCCGCCGCGAACGACATCCTCGGCGACATCGTCAAGGTCACGCCGTCGTCGAAGGTCGTCGGCGACCTCGCCCTGCACCTGGTCGCGGTGGGGGCCGACCCTGCGGAGTTCGCGGCGAACCCGCAGGCGTACGACATCCCGGACTCCGTGATCGGCTTCCTCGCCGGTGAGCTGGGCGACCCGCCCGGTGGATGGCCCGAGCCGTTCCGGACCCGCGCGCTGGAGGGCCGTACGGTCAAGATCGGCGAGACCGCGCTCAGCGCCGAGGACCGCGCGGGGCTGGAGGCAGACCCGCGGCCGACGCTCAACCGGCTGCTGTTCCCGGGGCCGACGCGCGACTTCGAGCACGCGCGCGGCGAGTACGGCGACCTGTCGGTGCTGCCGACCGAGGCGTACTGGTACGGGCTGCGCTCCGGCGGTGACGTCGAGGTCTCGCTGGAGGAGGGCAAGACGCTCATCCTGGGGCTGGAGGCGATCAGCGAGGCCGACGCGCGCGGGCTGCGCAACGTGCTGTGCACGCTGAACGGACAGCTGCGGCCGGTCACCGTCCGCGACCGTTCGGTGGCCAGCGACGTCGTGAGCGCCGAGAAGGCCGACGTCGGCGACCCGCTGCAGGTCGCGGTGCCGTTCGACGGTGTCGTCACGCCGACGGTCGCCGTCGGAGACGTCGTGGAGCCGGGCCAGCAGGTGGCGACGATCGAGGCGATGAAGATGGAGGCGTCGATCACCTCGCCGAACGGTGGCACCGTGCAGCGCCTCGTCATCGACGGCCCGCGCCAGTCCGAGGGCGGCGACCTCCTCCTCGTCCTCGGCTGACCTTCCCGTCCCCGGTTTGGGCACTTCCCCACCGTTCTGTCCGCGGATTCGGTGGAGAAGCGCCCGAATCGGGGAGGGGCTGTGGACGAGGGCGCCGACCAGCGCTGCGGCGGACACACGCTGCGTGCGTGAAGAACCTCCCCGACGGACCGTTCACCCCCGCTCACGCCGCCTCGGCGGGTGTTTCCGCGCGACAGCTCGAGGGACGCCGGTTCATCCGCCTTTTCCGTGGCGTCTACGTCGTCGCCGGCACCGAGTGCACGCTCACGGTCTGGATTCGCGCTGCCCTCCTGCTGCTCCCCGCCGACACCCTCGCGAGCCACCTCACCGCCCTCCAGCTGTGGGGCCTCGAGCTGCGCTCGGTGCTCCCGCTCCACTTCTCGACCAACACGGACTCCCGTGTCCGGCGCAGCCAGATCCGTCTCCACCGACGGCGTGGTCGCTTGCGGACGTACGTGCGCGAGCGCATCCCCTGCACAGGGCCTGACCGGACGTACGTCGACTGCGCGGCGCTGCGCCTCACCCTCGTCGAGCTCGTCCAGGCCGCCGACCACCTCGTGCACCACGGCCACACCTCGCTCGACCAGCTGGGCGCCTACCTCGACCAGTGCCACATCGACGGCGTCGTCCGAGCCCGACGCGCCTTCGCGTACGTCCGGGAGCGGGCCGAGTCACCGATGGAGACCCTCGTACGCCTCGCGCTGGTCTTCGCCCGGCTGCCCGAACCCGACACGAACCGCGAGATCCTCGACGCCGACGGCCGCTTCGTGGCGCGGTGCGACCTCGTCTACTGGAAGCACCGCGTGATCGTCGAGTACGACGGGGCGTGGCACGAGCGGTCGAAGAAGCAGCGCGCCCGCGACCGTACGAGGCGCGAAGCGCTCGAGCGCCTCGGGTGGACGGTCATCGTGGTGCTCGAGGACGACCTGCCGAACAAGAGGGCGATCGTCTGGCGGGTCTACCAGGCCCTGCGGGACAACGGGTACGACGGCCCGCGCCCGCACGTCAACGCCATGTGGACCCGCTGGTTCGCGTGAACGCCCCGTCCCCGATCTGGGCAGTTCGCCACCGATCTCGGCCCGAAACGGGTGGGGAAGTGCCCAAATCGGGGACGGGATGGTCAGCGGGGCTGGTGGAGGCGGCGCGCGGCCTCCGCGACGGAGCCGCTCACCGACGGGTAGACCGTAAACGCGTTGGCGACCTGGTCGGTCGTCAGTCCCGTCGAGACGGCGAGCGAGACCGAGTGGATGAGCTCGGAGGCCCGCGGCGCGACGACGACGCCACCGATCACGGCTCCGCCTCCCGGACGGCAGAAGAGCTTGACGAACCCGTCGCGTACGCCCTGCATCTTGGCCCGCGGGTTGCCGGACAGCCGCAGCGTCACCGACTCTGCGTCGACCTCGCCGGCGTCGACCTCCTTCTGGGTCACGCCGACGGTCGCGATCTCCGGCGCCGTGAAGACGTTGCTCACGACCGTCCGCAGACGCAGCGGGTGCACGGCGTCGCCGAGTGCGTGGGCCATCGCGATCCGGCCCTGCATCGCCGCGACCGACGCGAGCATCAGCACGCCCGTGCAGTCACCGGCGGCGTACACGCCGCGTGCCGACGTTCGCGAGACCCGGTCGACCTGGATGAATCCGCCTTCGTCGACGTTCACGCCGGCCGACTCCAGGCCGAGGTTGGCGCTGTTCGGGATGGACCCCAGCGCGAGCAGGCAGTGCGACCCCTCGACCTCCCGCCCGTCGGTGAGGCGCACCAGGACCCGGTCGCCCTTGCGCTCGACCGACTCCATGCGCGAGCGCGACAGGACGTTCATGCCGCGTCGGGTGAAGACCTCCTCGAGGACGACGGCGGCGTCCGGGTCCTCGCCAGGAAGGACTCGGTCGCGGCTGGAGACCAGCGTGACCTCGCACCCGAGCGCCTTGTACGCGCCCGCGAACTCCGCGCCCGTCACGCCGGAGCCGACGACGACGAGGTGCTCCGGCAGCTCCTCGAGCTCGTAGACCTGCTCCCACGTGAGGATCCGCTCACCGTCCGGGACGGCAGAGTCCACCACGCGAGGGTGCGCCCCGGTCGCGAGCAGGACGATCTGCGAGTGCATCTCCTCGGTGCCCCCGTCGGCGCGCTCGACGACGACCGTCTCGGGCCCGTCGAGGTGGGCGGTGCCGGAGATGACCTGGATGTTCTCCCGCTCGACGCGTCGCCGGATGTCGTCGGACTGGGCGAGCGCGAGGCGCTTCACGCGCTGGTTCACCTGCCGCAGGTCCACGTGCGACGGGGAGGTCGCGCGGATCCCGAGCTCGGTGGAGCCCGAGACGTCGGTCATGAGGTCGGACGTGGCGATGAGCGTCTTGCTGGGGACGCAGTCGGTGAGCACGGTCGAGCCGCCGAGGCCGTCGCGCTCGACGACGGTGACCTCCGCCCCGAGCTGTGCCGCGACCAGCGCAGCCTCGTACCCACCAGGTCCACCACCGACGATCACCACACGATTCACGTGGTCATTGTCTCGCACCCGCGTCGCCGGGCACGTCACGGCTGGGTACGGACGACCCCCGCTGTCGCGTACGCCACAGCGGGGGCCCGGGTCCGGCGCAGGGTCAGGCAGACATCTCCGCGAACAGCGCCTCGTTGAGCGCGAACGCGACCTTGACCTCGGCGACGACCCGCTGCTTGGCGTCGGCGTCGAGCGGCAGCGCGTCGAGCCCGGCGCGGTAGGCATCCTTGTAGAGCTTGGGCTTGGGCACCGCCGGGAACTCGTAGAACGCGGTACCGCCCTCGGTCAGGCCGTACTCGCGCGCAAGGATGCGTCCGATCGCCTGACCGCCCGACAGGTCGCCGAGGTAGCGCGTGTAGTGGTGGGCCAGGTAGCGCTCGGCGTCGTCACGCGTCTCGTGGATGCGCGCGACGTACGCGACCGCCGCGGGGCCGACGGGCAGGTCGCGCCACTCCTCTCCGGCGAGGAAGCGCATGTCGGTGTCGATGGCCTCGCCGCGCATCACGGCCTCGTCGACGACGGCGGACGCGACGGGGTCGGAGGCGAGCTCGCGGCCCACCGACTCCAGCGCGTCGTAGACCGCGGCGAGCTGGCGCAGGAACACCGTGTACGTCTCGACCGAGGAGCGGCCCTCGAGCAGCTCGGTCATGAACGTCGAGCTCTCGGCGGAGGTGTGCTCGGCGCGCGAACCGTCGCGCATGAGGGTCGAGAGCGCGTCCTGCGTGACGGTCTCCGGGGCGGCGGTCACGGTCATGGGAGGGCCTCCAGCGGCGTTTCGGGATACGGCAGTCAGCGGTCCCCCACAATATGACACACCGTCAGAATCAATCGGACATCGCGTCAGCACGAACCTGACGATGCGTCACTTTAACCCCGGAGTTCCGGGCGAGGCAAGGCTTACCTATGCTAGGTTCCATCGAGGTTAGGTAAGCCTCAGTCAGAGGCAGCCTCCAGGTCAGATCGGAGTGCCCCCGTGCGTCGCCGTCTTCTCCCCTCCGTCGCGCTGCTGTGCGCCGGCGCGCTCCTGTCCGGTTGCGGCACCGGAGGAGGCGAGGCGAGCGGGGACGTGCCCACGGCCTTCACCGAGATCCCGTCCCTCGCCGACGTCGAGGTCTCCTCGAAGCCGAAAGAGCTCTCCGGCGAGATCAACGTCGACCTCGGCGCCGACGAGCCGGAGCCGGTGACCACCGACCCCGAGCAGAAGCTCCCCGTCACGGTGAAGGACAGCCAGGGCACGCGGGTCACCGTCAAGACGGCCGACCGCATCCTCGCGCTGGACCAGTACGGGACGCTGACCCAGGTCGTGTACGAGCTCGGCCTCGGCGACACGCTCGTCGGTCGCGACATCTCGACGCAGTTCACCCAGGCGAAGGACCTCCCGCTCGTCACCGACAACGGCCACGAGCTCAACGGCGAGGCGATCCTCGACCTCTCCCCCGACCTCATCCTCACCGACACCTCGCTCGGCCCGTGGGACGTGATCGAGCAGGTCCGCGACGCGGGCATCCCTGTGGTGGTCGTCGACAGCAGGCGCGACCTCGACAACATCGACACGATCGTCGAGCAGGTGGCGACCGCCCTCGGCGTCCCCGACGCAGGCGACGCGCTGGCGCAGCGCACGGCCGACGAGGTCGCCGCCGCCCGCGCCGTCGTCGCCGAGAAGGCGCCCGGCACCGTGCAGGACAAGCTCCGGACGGTCTTCCTGTACGTACGCGGCCAGAGCGGCGTCTACTACATGTTCGGCGAGGACTCCGGCGCCGACTCCCTGATCGAGGCGACCGGCGCGTACGACGTCTCCGCCGAGATCGGCTGGAAGGGCATGAAGCCCCTCAACGACGAGGGCCTGGTCGCCGCGCAGCCGGACACGATCATCATGATGACCAAAGGCCTGGAGTCGGCCGGTGGCGTCGACGGCCTCCTCGAGCGCTACCCGTCGCTGGCCAACACCCCCGCCGGCAAGAACCGCCGCTTCATCACGATGCCCGACAGCCAGATCCTCAGCTTCGGGCCGCGCAGCGCCGACGTGATCAACGCGCTCGCCGTCGCGATGTACGCCCCGGAGTCGTTGCGATGACGGTGGTCGACCCCACGGTCTCGGCGCGGTTCCGCCTCAGCGCGACGGTCGTCCTCTTCGCCGGACTCTCCGTCGCACTCGTCGTGCTCGCCGTCGTCTCCGCGGGCACGGGCCAGCTCGCGATCCCCCCGTCCGAGGTGCTCGGGTCGTTCCTCCACCGCCTCGGGATCGACGCGGGCCCGATGCCCACCCACCCGCAGGGCGACGCCGCGCTGTGGAGCATCCGGTTCCCGCGCGTCGCGATGGCGATCCTCGTCGGCGCGACCCTGTCGGCCGCCGGCGCGCTCATGCAGGGCGTCTTCGGCAACCCGCTCGCCGAGCCGGGCGTCATCGGCGTCTCGTCGGGCGCCGCGGTCGCGGCCGCCGTCGCGATGGTCTTCGGCTTCACCGCCCTCGGTACGTGGACGGTGCCCGCCCTCGCCTTCGTCGGTGGCCTCGTCACGACCGTGGCGGTGTACCTGCTCGCGCGCTCCGACGGTCGTACGGAGGTCGTCACCCTGGTCCTCACGGGCATCGCCGTCAACGCCGTCACGGGCGCGCTGCTCGCGCTGATGATGTTCCTCGCCGACACGCAGGCGCGCGAGGAGATCGTGTTCTGGCAGCTCGGCAGCCTCAACGGCACGCGGTGGGACTACGTGGGCGTCGTCGCCCCGCTCGCCGTCGTCGGCATCACCGGCGCGTTCCTCCTCAGCCGCAAGCTCGACCTTCTCTCCCTCGGCGACCGCGCGGCCCGCCACCTCGGCGTCGACGTCGAGCGGCTGCGGATCGGGGCGATCACCCTGGTGGCCCTGCTCACCGCAGCCGCGGTCGCCTTCTGCGGGATCATCGCCTTCGTCGGCCTGGTCGTCCCGCACCTCATGCGCATGGTCGTGGGCCCGGGGCACAAGCTCCTCCTCCCCGCCAGCGTCCTCGGCGGCGCCGTGCTGCTGCTCGCCGCCGACCTCGTCGCGCGTACGGCGGTCCCGTACGCCGAGATGCCGATCGGCATGCTGACCTCGCTGATCGGAGGCCCGATGTTCTTCTGGCTGCTGCGTCGTACCCGCCGGACGGCAGGTGGCTGGGCATGACCGCGCGAGCCACCCTGCAGGTCCTCGGCGGCACGGTCTCGTACGGGTCGGCGACGATCCTGCGCGAGGTCGACCTCGACGTACGTCCGGCCGAGCTCCTCGTGCTGGTCGGCCCGAACGGCGCCGGCAAGTCCACCCTCCTGGGCGTGCTCGCCGGTGACGTCGCGCTGACGTCCGGCAAGGCCCTCATCGACGGCGAGCCGATCGCCACCCGCCGTGCGGGTGAGCTGTCGCGGCGGCGCTCCGTGCTCCTCCAAGAGCACCGGCTGTCGTTCCCCTTCACCGTCGCCGAGGTAGTCGCGATGGGCCGCGCCCCGTGGCACGGTCGCGACGAGTCCGACTCGGACGAGGCCGTGATCGCCGACGCGATGCGGCGTACGGACGTCACGCGGCTGGCGGAGCGCAAGTTCCCGACGCTGTCGGGTGGCGAGAAGGGGCGTACGTCGTTCGCCCGCGTCATGGCCCAGGAGGCGCCGATCGTCCTCCTCGACGAGCCGACGGCCGCGCTGGACATCGCCCACCAGGAGGCACTTCTCACCGAGGCGCGCAGGCTCGCCCGCGAGGGCCACGCCGTCGTCGCCGTCCTCCACGACCTGTCGCTCGCGGCCGCGTACGCCAACCGCATCTGCGTCCTCGCGGGCGGCCAGGTCCGCGCCGACGGCACGCCGGCCGAGGTCCTGCGCCCGGAGCTGCTGACCGACGTGTACGGCCACCCGGTGGACGTCTTCACCCACCCGCGCACGGGCGACCTGATCGTCTCCCCGCTGCGCACTCCCGTCGAGGAGGTCGTCCGATGAACCCCCTGCTCCGGCGTGGTGCCGCCAGCACCGCCGCGCTCGCCGTCCTCGGTGCGACGCTGGTGCTCGGTGCGCCGTCGCCCGCGACCGCCGCCGCCCGCGTCACCGTCACCAACGGCGACGGCAAGGCGACGGTGGCGATCGACCGGCCGACCACGTTGACGGTCAAGGGGCGCGGGTTCCAGGCGGTCAAGGGTGGCGCCGGCGGGATCTACGTCGCGTTCGGCTGGGTCTCGGACCCCGACGGCGGGTCCTGGAAGCCGTCGCAGGGCGGCAGGACCGGTGACGACTACCGCTACGTGCCCGACGCGGAGTCGGCGGACAACGAGGGCCACCAGCGGTTCCTCGCCTTCCCCGGCGCCCAGACGGAGTCGTCGGCGAACGGCACGATGAGCGAGTCCGGCGCCTTCACGACGACGCTCAGCGTGCCCGGCGCCCGCTTCTCCGCGATGGACCGCTCGGGCCGGTCCGTCGAGGTGGACTGCACCAAGGCCACGTGCGGGGTCATCACGATCGGCGCCCACGGCATCAAGAGCCCGCCGAACGAGACGTTCACCCCGGTGCGCTTCACCGCATCGTCGGCCGGCAGCACGAAGAGCCAGGCCGAGGCCGCACCCAAGGCCGCCGCAGCGACGCCGACCGCCCCCGCGGTCAAGGGGAAGGCCACGGTCGCCGTGGACCGCGCGACGGCGGTGGTCGGCCGAGTCCTGACGTTCACCGGAGCGCGCTTCCAGCCCGGCGAGCAGGTGGTCGCGACCCTCGACGACGGTGTCGCCGCCGTGGGTCCGCTCGCCGCGGGCCAGTCCGGCGAGGTCGCCGGCGTCCTCCAGCTGCCGGCGACCATCGAGCCCGGCACGCACGTCCTGCGCCTGACCGGCGCCGCGAGCGGCGCCGCACCGGAGGTCGCCTTCCCGATCGCCGCGGCGACGCCGGTCGTCGACGCGACGGCGGCCGAGTCCTCCGACGAGGCACCGCCTCCGACCGCGTGGGTGTTCCTCGGGTTCGCTGCGCTGCTGCTGCTCGCAGCCGTGCTCACCGCGGCCGCGCGGGTACGTCGCGCCCGCCACTCAGGAAGGGCCCCGCGATGATGCGCCGCCTCGCCGTTCTCGCCGCTGCCGCGCTCGTCGCCGTGATCGTGCCTTTCGCACCCGCCTCGGCGGAGGACGAAACCACCGCCCGCGCGGTCTCCGGCGCGACCTTGCGCTGGGGACTGTCGAACGAGGTCAACAACCGGGCGTACGCCCCCGGCTCCTTCAACTTCCTGTCCGCCGGACGGATCGCCAACCCCGGCGAGGGCGGACAGACACTGACGTCCGCCGAGTCCTGGGGGAACGGCAAGCCGGCTGGATGGAGCGCCTCGTCCGGCAACGTGACGCTGGAGAAGAAGGACGCCTCGGGCTCGTACGCTCCGGCGACCTGGAGCGGGCTCACGACCTCCGCGAGCGGCGGCCCCATCCCCTCGCCGACCAGCGGCACCTTCACCGACCACCGGATCGTGCTGTCCGACGGCACGGGGTGGGTGGACCCGGACACGGGGCGCGCCTCGCTCTCGTGGCGGGGCTCCTTCACCGTCGTCTTCTACTCGGGCATGTCGTACTTCCACGTCGCGGATCCCACCCTCACCGTCGGGCGAGACGGCAGCGGTGTGCTGTCGGCGACCCTCAGCGGTTTCGGCTCGAGCCTCGAGGACCACTCAGTGTGGAAGCCGATGGCGGCGAAGAAGGTCACCCTGGCGACGCTGCCGAAGGTCGACCTCGGCGCGGACGGCGCGACGGTGACGCCGGCGTACGAGGGTGTCCGCAACGGCGCGGCCGACCAGAACGCCACGAAGCCCGGCTGGGGCTCGTGGCCGACCTCGTTCGTCGAGTGGGTCACGGCGGCCGGAGCCGGCTCATACTGGTACTCCTCCGGCGGCGCCGTCGACGCCAACAAGCGCCCCCTCCCGGTCCACTTCGCGTGGGAGCTCGGCGACGTCCTCGACACCGATCCCGCGGACCCCGGCGTCCCGACCGAGCCCGAGCCGCAGACACCGCGTCCGAGCACGCCGACCCCGAACGGTTCGCCGTCCCCGACAGCGCCGACGTCGGGCGACAAGGCCACGAAGGCCTTCCGGGTCTCCGACGCGCAGCTGCGCTGGGGCCTGAACAGCGAAATGAGCAACTCGGCCTTCGCGCCGGGGACGTTCAACTTCTTCTCCGCAGGCACCGTGCCGAACCCCGGTCGTGGCGGTCACTCGTTCGCCGAGGGCGAGTGGAAGGCGCGCGCCGGCAACGTCCGGATCGAGAAGCAGACCACGAACGGCGGATCCCGCCTGGCGACCTGGGACGGCCTGCGTACGACGCCCGGCGGGCAGCCGCTCGGCTCCCCCACCAACGGGCTGCTCAGCGGCCACTCGGTCGTCATCGACGGCGGCAGCGGCACCGTGGACCCGAAGAAGAAGAAGGCGACGATCCGGTGGAAGGGCACCTTCAGCGTGGTGCTCTACAGCGGCCTGTCGTACTTCACGGTGAGCGATCCCGTCCTCACCGTGCGCAACGGCGTCGCCCGCCTCGACGGGACGCTCGGCGGGTACGCCTCCGACCGCGACGACACCTCGCTCTGGCAGGCGCTGCCGCCGACGCGGGCCCGCCTCGCCGACGCGTCCGTGACGAGCCTGTCCGGCGCCCGCGGGTTCACGGTCACACCTCGCTTCGCCGGGGTCCGGTACGACGCTCCTGCCGCGGCCGCCGCGCAGAACCGTACGGACAGCGGCTGGGGAGCGTTCCCCACCTCGTTCGTCCGGTTCCAGGAGCGGGTCGGCACCGCCGCGTACTGGTACACCAGCGGCGCGTCCACCGACCGGTTCAAGGCGGCGCTGCCGATCGCCTTCAGCTACGACGCGGACAAGCCGGTCAAGGCACCGAAGGGCGACGGGGAGGCCGGTGGAGGTCCCGGCTCGCCGTCCACCGGCTCGACCGGCTCGCTGCCCATGAGCGGAGGACCGCTGCTCGCGCCGTCGAGCGCGGTGCTCCCGCCGACGGCCACCGGCGCTCGTACGACCCTCGGTGCCACCGTCCCGGTCGGCACCACCGAGGGCATCCGGCCCGTGGCCCAGCCCCTTGGCGCGTCGTCGGCGACCTGGCCGTGGTGGGCCGGCGGGGGGCTCCTGCTCGCCGCCCTGCTCGTCACCGTCGGCTCGCGCGTCCTGACACGCCGACCCTCATGACACTCCCCCGCCCCCACTCCGAGCGCTTCAGTCTCGGAAGAACACCGAAGGGAAGCACCACCATGTCCACCCCCCTCCCCCGACGGTTCAGGCGCCTCGTCGCCGGCACCGCCGCGACGGCCCTCGCGGCCGGTTCCCTGGTCCTTGCGGCCGGCCCGGCACAGGCAGCACCGACACCTGTCACCGGAGCGGTGTTCGCCTGGGGCCTGAGCAACGAGGCCAACAACTCGGGCTACGCGCCGGGCACCGCCAACTTCCTCTCGGCCGGGAAGATCGCGGACCCCGGTGCCGGCGGCAACACCCTCACGTCGGCGACCACGTGGAGCAACGGCGTCGCCGCGAACTGGAGCGCCACGGACGGCAACGTCGAGATCCAGAAGAAGACCGCGAGCGGCGGCTACGCGACCGCCACCTGGGCGGGCCTCAAGACGAGCCCGACGGGAGCGTCGATCTCGCCGCCGACCAGCGACGTCTTCAGCGAGCACCGCGTCACCATCAAGCGTGGCACCGGCACCGCCGACGCTGCGACGGACGACGCCACCCTCAGCTGGGACGGCGACTTCACCGTCCTCGGCTACTCGGGCATGACGTTCTTCTACGTCTCGGACCCGACGCTGACAGTCAACGGCGGTGTCGGCACCCTGACGGCCACCCTCGACGGCTTCGGCACCAGCCAGGACGACATGACCGAGTGGACCGACCTCGAGAGCAAGGAGGTCACGCTCGCGACCTTCACGGGCGTCGACGTCACCCCTCAGGGCATCACCGCCACACCTGCGTTCGAGGGCGTGGAGTACGAGAGCACGGGCACCCCGCAGGACCGCACCACCGCAGGCTGGGGCTCGTGGCCGTCGTCGTTCGTCTCGTTCGTCGAGCCGACCGGCCAGGCCCCGTACTGGTACTCGACCGGCAGCGCGGTCGACCGCAACAAGAAGCCGCTCCCGGTGAGCGTGTCGTTCCCGGCTCCTGCCAAGGTCACGGTGAGCAGCACGGCGATCCCCGACACGGGCACGCACACCGTCACGGTGAAGGGCAGCGGCTTCGACCCGTCGCTGGCGACCGGGACCCGTCCGCCGCTGGCAGGCAAGCCGACCGGCGCGTACGTGATCCTCGGCACCGTCGCGGACACGTGGAGGCCGAGCGAGGGTGCGCCCTCGAGCGCGCGCAAGGCGATCACGCAGAACTGGGCGGTCCTCGCCGAGGACATGGCCACGATCGGCGGGGCCCGCAGCGGAGCGATCGAGCTGAAGCCCGACGGCACCTTCACCACCTCCTTCACGGTCTCGAAGGCCGACATCGACGCCGCTGAGGGCAAGCTCGCGAACCTGGGCATCTACACCTACGCCGGTGGCGGAGCGACGCAGGCGCTGTACGAGACGTTCACCCCGCTGAGCTTCTTCCCCGTGGTCGCCTCGACCACCACGCTGAGCGCGCCGACCACGCTCACGTACGGCCGCACGGGCACCGCCACGGCGACCGTCTCGGCGACGAAGGCGCTCACGGGCTCGGTCCAGCTGCTCGACGGCACCCGGGTCCTCGCGACCCGTCCCGTCGGTACCGGCAAGGTGTCGTTCGCGCTCCCGAAGAACCTGACGGTCGGCACGCACCGCCTCTCGGCACGCTTCGTCTCGAGCAGCACGCCGGTCGTGAAGTCGTCCGCCTCCGCCGTCCGTACGCTGTCGATCGCCAAGGTCGCCACGAAGACGGCGGTGAAGGTCAACAAGAAGCCGACGCGCAAGAAGGCCGGCAAGGCCACGGTCACCGTCTCGGGCACCCCGAAGGCGACCGGCAAGGTCACGCTCGTGGTCAAGGGCAAGGGCCTCAAGAAGACCGTCCGCGGGACCGTCAAGAACGGCAAGGTCGTCGTCAAGCTGCCCAAGCTGAAGAAGAAGGGCACCTACAAGCTGACGGCGACGTTCGCCGCGACCAGCACGCACACGGCCTCGAAGAAGACCGTGAAGCTGAAGGTCACGAAGTAGCGGACGTACGTCCCGACATCAGGACCCGACGTTCCGCCCCTGAATCCGGGGTGGAACGTCGGGTCCTTCTGTCTGGTCGTACGTCAGATGTCGCGCGCGCCGACGGCACGGAGGACGAAGCGCTCGGTGACGGCGACGGCGGAGTCACGCTCCGGCCCCTCCCCGTGCGTCACCTGACGGCCCTGCAGGCAGGCGAGGACGAGCGCGGTGGTCGCGCGCAGGTCGTCCACGACGAACGCCCCCTGCTCCATGCCGTCGGCGAGGACGCCGCGCAGCAGGTCCTCGACGACGAGGACGTGCTCGCGCATGTGGAGCAGCGCGTCGCGCGAGAGCACCGAGTAGAGCTGCGGGCCGAGCCCCATGTGCATCTCGCGCGAGAGCGCGACGTGCATCCGGACGTACGTGCGCAGCTTCTCGACAGGGCCCTTGGCCTCGTCGAGAGCGCCACGGATGGCGTCGGCGTACTGCTGGGTCTCGTCCATCGCACAGGCGAGGAGGATCCCCTCCTTGTCGGCGAAGTGGTTGTAGATCGCCGTCCGCCCGATCCCCGCGCGAGTGGCGACGTCGGCGAGCCGCACCGCGTCGTACCCGCGCTCGGTCAGCAGCTCGCCGAACGCGTCGAGCACGCGGCGACGCGTCTCGAAGCGGTGGGCGGCCAGGTTCTCGCCGATGATCTTGGGCACCCCGCCAATCTACCGGGCCTGAGGATCGCCTGGGTTAGTGTGCCGAGGTGAGTTCCGAACACATGATTCCCCTTGACCGCCCCCGCTCGCCGGAGGAGATGGCCACCGCCGCCGCGAAGGTGCTGCGCGAGCGCACCGGCGGCGACCACGACGTCGCCCTCGTGATGGGCTCCGGCTGGAAGCCGGCCGCCGACGTCCTCGGCGAGCCCGAGCACGAGTTCCCGACGACCGAGCTCCCGGGCTTCGTCGCGCCGGCGGTCGCCGGGCACGGAGGGACCGTCCGCTCCGTCCGCGTCGGTGACACCCGTGTGCTCGTGTTCCTCGGTCGCACCCACCTGTACGAGGGCCACGGTGTCGACGCCGTCGCGCACGGCGTCCGCACGGCGGCCGCCGCGGGGTGCCGGGCCGTCGTCCTGACCAATGCCTCCGGCGGCCTGCGCAGCGAGTGGGTCCCGGGAACGCCGGTCCTCATCAGCGACCACATCAACCTGACGGCGACCTCCCCGCTGCACGGCCCCCAGTTCGTGGACCTGACCGACCTCTACGCCGGCCGGCTGCGGGCGCTCTGCCTCGACGTCGACCCGACGCTGGCCCAGGGCGTGTACGTCCAGGTCCCCGGCCCGCACTACGAGACGCCCGCCGAGATCGGGATGATCCGCACCATCGGCGGCGACCTCGTCGGCATGTCGACCGTGCTCGAGGCGATCGCGGCCCGCGCCGCCGGCCTGGAGATCCTCGGCATCTCGCTCGTGACGAACCTCGCCGCCGGAGTCACCGGCGAGCCGCTGAACCACGAGGAGGTCCTCGCGGCAGGTGCGGCCTCGGCGCAGACGATGGGCCACCTCCTCGCCTCGGTCGTGGGCCGGATCTGATGCGCGTCCTCGTCACCGGGGTCTCGGGGGCGATCGGCCGTACGGTCGCCCCTGGGCTCACCGCGCTCGGCCACGAGGTCCGCGGCCTCGACCTGGTCGAGCCCGACGACGAGCTCGCGGGCGTGCTGGGCGCCGACGTGCTCGTCGGCGACGTCGTCGACCTCGCCGACCAGGCCGTCGCGGGCGTCGACGCGGTCGTCCACCTCGCGGGCCGGCCGTCGGAGTCGTCGTTGCCCGAGGCGTTGTCGTCGCACGCCCACACCACCGCAGCCCTCCTCGACGCGATGGTCAGGAGCGGCGTCGGTCGTCTCGTGTACGCCAGCAGCAACCACGCCGTCGGGATGACGCCGCGCGGCGAGCAGGTCGGCGTCGACGTGCGGCCGCGTCCCGACACCTTCTACGGCGTCGCCAAGGTGACCGCCGAGGCGTTGATGAGCCTCTACGCCGACAGGTTCGAGATCACGGCGGTCGCGATGCGGATCGGCTCGTTCCTCGAGGAACCGACGACCCGTCGCGCGCTCTCGACGTGGCTCTCGCCGGACGACGCGGTGCGGCTGGTGGCGGCGGCGCTCACGACCGACGCCCCCGGCTTCAGCGCGGTCTACGGCATCTCGGCGAACACGCGCGCGTGGTGGGACCTGGAGCCCGGGCGCCGCCTCGGCTACGACCCGCAGGACGACGCCGAGACGTACGCGTCGACGATCCCCCACCGTGACGAGGACGAGGCCGAGGGCGATCGGGTCGGTGGCCCGTACGCCGTGATGCCGTTGGAGAAGCCGCTGCCATGACGACGCCCCCGAGCACCCAGAACCTCGCCGAGGCGTGGATCGCGCAGGACCCCGACCCGCAGACGCGTGACGAGCTGCGGGCGCTGCTCGACTCCGGAGACGAGACCGCGCTCGCCGCACGCTTCGCAGGGCGCCTCGTCTTCGGCACCGCCGGTCTGCGTGGCCCGCTCGGCGCCGGACCGACCCGGATGAACCGGGTCGTGGTGGCGCAGGCGGCTGCAGGGCTGTCGGCCTACCTGCGTGAGCACGCGGGCGGGTCCCCGACCCTCGTGGTGGGCTACGACGCCCGGCACAACTCCGCGGTCTTCGCGCGCGACACCTGCGAGATCGCGCAGGCCGCGGGCGTCCGCGCGCTGCTGCTGCCCGAGCCGTTGCCGACGCCCGTGCTCGCCTTCGCGATCCAGCACCTCGGCGCGTCGGCGGGCGTGATGGTGACGGCTTCGCACAACCCTCCGCAGGACAACGGATACAAGGTCTACCTCGGGGACGGCAGCCAGATCGTGCCGCCCGCCGACGTCGACATCGCCGACGCGATCGCCGCGGTCGGACCGGTCGACGCGCTCCCCCGCGACACCTCGTACGAGGTGCTCTCCGACGAGGTCCGCGCCGCCTACGTCGCGGCCGTCGCGGCGCTGCCCGCTCCGGGGCCACGCGACCTCGTCGCCGCGTACACGCCCCTGCACGGTGTCGGCCTCGCGACGACGGCCGACGTCGTCCGTACTGCGGGCTTCGCTGCGCTGCACGTGGTCGAGGAGCAGGCGCAGCCCGACCCCGACTTCCCGACGGTCGCGTTCCCCAACCCCGAGGAGCCGGGCGCCACGGACCTGCTGCTCGCGCTCGCTGACCGGGTCGGCGCGGACCTGGCGATCGCGAACGACCCCGACGCCGACCGCTGCGCGGTCGCGGTGCCCACCGCCTCCGGTTGGCACCAGCTCTCCGGCGACGAGGTCGGCGTCCTGCTGGCGGACTTCCTGCTGCGGCGCGGCACGACCGGCACGTACGCGACGACGATCGTGTCGTCCTCGCTCCTCGGGCGGCTCGCGGAGGCGTACGGGCAGCCGTACGCGGAGACGCTGACGGGCTTCAAGTGGATCGGACGGGTGCCCGGCCTGGCCTACGGGTACGAGGAGGCGCTGGGCTACGCGGCTGCTCCCGACATCGCCCGCGACAAGGACGGCATCTCCGCAGCGGTTCGGGTGCTCGAGCTCGCGGCCGAGCTGCGCGCCGAGGGACGGACGCTGCGCGACCGTCTCGACGAGATCGCCGCACGGTTCGGTCTGCACGCGACCGACCAGCTCTCCGTACGGGTCGAGGACCTGTCGCTGATCGCCGCGGCGATGGCGCGCCTGCGCACGACGCCGCCGACGGTGCTCGGCGGGTACGCCGTCGCGCGCGTCGACGACCTCGCCACCGGGAGCGCGACGCTCCCCCCGACCGACGGCCTGCGGCTGGTGCTCGCCGAGGGCGGTCGCGTCGTCGTACGCCCGTCGGGGACCGAGCCCAAGCTCAAGTGCTACCTCGAGGTCGTGGTCCCCACCGACGACGGCGTCGACGCAGCGCGGATCGCGGCTGCCGCGAGGCTCGACGCGATCCGCACCGACCTGGCCGTCGCCCTGGGGCTCTGAGACGGCGATGACCACCTCCCCCCGGCGCCGCTTGCGACTCGGCGACGTGGGGAGGCTGCTCCTGGCGTGGCTGGGTGCGACGCTCACGCTCGTGATCGTCGGGCTGGTCCTCGACGAGCTCGCGTTCCGCACGTGGTGGGCACCGGCCGTGGCGGCGGCGGTCATCGGGCTCGTCGGACTTGTCCTGCACCCGCTGCTGGTCGCTGTCGCGGCGCGGATCGGGTGGGTGGCGGTGATCGCGCTCGCCGTCGCCGGCCAAGGCTTGGTCGTCGCCGTCGCGCTCGCGGTGGTGCCCGGGATCGTGGTCGAGAGCTGGTGGGCGCCGCTGGTGGCCGCGTGGCTGGCGGCGTTCGTCGGGTCGCTGCTCGCGTGGCTGGCGACCGCGGGGACGGACGAGGGCTTCGCCGTGGCGCTCGCACGCCGCGGCCACCGGGCGGGTCGGCGCGACGACGGCCCCGCCTCCGACGGCCTGCTGGTCGTCCAGCTCGACGGTGTCGCCTACCCCGTCCTGACCTGGGCCCTCGCCGCCGGCAACATGCCCACGCTCGAGCGCTGGTTGCGCGAAGGCACCCACACCCTGCACGAGTGGCGACCCACCACGCCGTGCACGACCCCGGCGAGCCAGCTGGGGATCCTCCACGGGACCTCCGAACGGGTGCCGGCGTTCCGGTGGTACGACCGAGAGCTCGGTCGGGTGCTGACGGCCAACCATCCTGCGGACGCGGCAGTGATCGAGCAGCGCGCGCCCGGGCCGGGGCTGCTCGCCGACGGCGGCGTCTCGGTCTCCAACCTCTTCAGCGGTGGCGCCGACCGTACGGCGATGGTGATGTCGCGCCTGCGCAGCGGCCGCGGCACCACGATCACCCGCGAGGCGGTGGCGTGGTTCGTCCTGCGGCCCGACGGGCTCGCCCGCAGCCTTTTCCGGACGATCGGCGAGGTGGTGCGCGAACGCGTGCAGGCGCTGCGCCAGGTCCGCCGCGACGTCCGGCCGCGGGTGAAGCGCGACTGGACGTTCGCGTTCCTGCGCGCCGGGTCGAACGGTGTGGTCCGCGACCTGTCGACGGCGGTGGTCGCGCAGGAGATGCTCCGCGGGACGCCGATCGTCTACGTGGACTACGTCGACTACGACGAGGTCGCGCACCACGCAGGCGTCTTCCGCCGCGAGTCGCTGGCCGCGCTCGAGGCGCTCGACGGCGTGCTCGCGACGCTGGAGACGGTCGCCTCGCACGCGCGACGGCGCTACCGCATCGCGGTCGTCAGCGACCACGGCCAGTCGCAGGGCGCGACGTTCCTGCAGGTGCACGGTGCCACGCTCGCCGACCTGGTCGCCGACCTCACCTCGGGCTCGGTGGAGGCCGTCCAGGCGAGCAACGAGGACTACGCACGGCTGCGCGCCCTCGCCGAAGAGATGGCGGGGACGGGGTCGGTGACGGCGCGGCGGGCGGCTGAGCGGATCGACCGCCGTACCGGCAGCGCGAGCGCGGGCGCCGGCGAGGCGCCCGAGAGCGTACGGGGGCAGGAGCCGGCGAGCGACCTCATCGTCCTCGCGTCGGGCAACCTCGGCCTGGTGCACGCCCGTACGGACCGCCGCCTGCTGCTCAAGGAGATCGACGAGCGGTGGCCGCGCCTGGTCCCCGGACTGGTCAACGACCCGGCGATCGGGTGCGTGATCGCGATGACCCAGGACGAGGGGCCCGTCGCCATCGGCGACGACGGCATCCTCGCGCTGCGGACCGGGAAGGTCGTCGGCGACGTCGACCCCCTCGCCGCGTACGGCGAGGGGGCGCGCGAGCGGATCCTCCCGACCTCGGAGCGGGCCGAAGCGCCGGACCTCTACGTCGTGAGCGCGTGCGACCCCGCCACCGGGACCGTGCACGCGTTCGAAGAACTCGTGGGCAGCCACGGCGGGCTCGGGGGCTGGCAGGACCGCGCTGTGCTGCTCGCACCGGCCGACCTCACCCCACCACCCGACGACCTCCTCGGCGCCGACGCCGTGCACCAGGTCCTTCGAGGGTGGCGCGACCAGCTCAGCTGACGCTCACACCGAACGCTGGTACGCCCGGAAGGCCCGTGTCGCCAGCCACGCCAGCACGAGGCCGAGGGCGAGGAGCAGACCGAGACGCTCCGCGACGACGCTCCAGTCCGGGCTCGCCGACAGTGCTTCCCGAGAGGCGACAGCCGCCCAGTCGACGGGATTGAACCGAGCCGCCTCCGCGACCCATCCTGGCATCAGCGCGGACGGGAGCATCACCGACGACAAGAACGTCAGGGGAAGCGTGAGGAACTGCGAGATGCCGATCAGCGCCTCCTGCTGGCGGACGAGCAGCGCCACCGCGTCCGACAGCGCCGCGAACACCGCCCCGAGCAGCACGGCCGCGACGACGACCACGACCCACCCGGCGACGCCGCCGTCGAAGCGGGCACCGGCCACGACGCCGACCACCATGACGATGAGGGCCTGCACCGCGATCGTCACCGACTGCGAGGCGAGCGAGCTCGCGATCAGGGCCGTACGGCTGACCGGCGAGCTGAGGTCACGGTCCATGACGCCGCGGTCCATCGCGACGATGAACCCCGTCCCCGCCCACCCGGCCGAGAACATCGCGGTCATCACGACGACACCGGGCGTGAGATAGGTGAGGTACGAGCTGCCGCCGAACCCGGGCAGCTCCACGACGTTGCGGAACAGCTCCCCGAACAGCAGGAGCCACACGAGCGGCTGGATCAGCGTCAACGCCAGATAGGCCGGCTGGCGCCCGAGGGTGCGCAGCGACCGACCGGTGAGCAGCCGCGTGTGGGTGATCACGGTGGTCATGCGGCCACCTCCGCCGCGAACGTCCGCCCGGCGTACCGCAGGTAGACGTCGTCGAGCGACGGGCGCGACACCGTCACCGCCGCCAGCCGGACGCCGGCCGCGTCGAGGGTGCCCATCACCCGAGGGAGAGCGAGAGCACCGTCGTCGACACGAGCCCGCAGCGTGTCGAGGTCACGAGCGAGCTCGGTGACGCCGTCGAGACCGGCGAGGGCGCCGTAGGCACGCGGGAGGTCGTCCCGCTCGGCGAGAGAGACACTGATCGCGTCGCCGGACAGGCTGCGCTTGAGGCCGTCCGGCGTCCCCGAGACGACGACGCGGCCCTGGTCGACGATCACCAGCTGCTGTGCGAGGTGGTCGGCCTCCTCCAGGTAGTGCGTCGTGAGCAGCACCGTGAGGCCGTCTGCCGCCAGGCGCTCGATCTCCGCCCACATGTCGGCGCGCGCCTGCGGGTCGAGCCCGGTCGTGGGCTCGTCGAGGAACAGCACCTGTGGCCGGTGCATGAGGCTCATCGCGACGTCGAGCTTGCGCTGCATCCCGCCGGACCAGGTCCGGGCCAGGCGGCGCCCGGCCTCGGTCAGCCCGAACCGCTCGAGCAGCTCGTCCGCGCGGGCACGGGCCCCGCGCGCCGGCATCCCGTAGACCCGCCCGGCGAGGACAAGGTTCTCCTTCCCGGTCCCGATCGGGTCGAAGCCCGGCTTCTGGGACACGTAGCCGATCGCGCGTCTCACCGCGGCGGCCTCGCGTGCGACGTCGTGGCCCGCGACCGTCGCCGTACCGGAGTCGGCCCGCGCGAGGGTCGTGAGGATCTTGACGGTCGTCGACTTCCCGGCCCCGTTGGGGCCGAGCAGTCCCATCACCGTCCCGGCCTCGACCTCCAGGTCGATGCCGTCGAGCGCCCGGACCTCACGGTCGCGGGTGCGGTAGGTCTTGGTCAGGCCGGCGACCGTGATCGCCGGGCCCGACCGCGTCGTGCGTGGCACGGCGGTCTCCTTCCGGTGAGGAGTCCGGTGCGCGTGCCGTAGCCTTGAGGTGCAGCCGTCGGGCGAGGCGCACGCGCCGGACTCGGTGGTCACGGTCCCCGGCCGATGGCAGTCGGTCGGGGACCGCTCTTGTGTTCCGTACGGTCCGCTGGTGCGGCCGCACGGGGTCGCGTCACGAGCTGGGCATCATCGCCTCGAGCTCGGGGAACTCGTCCCGCAGCACCCGCTCCAGCGCATCGGGAGCGAGCCCTTCGTCGCGCAGCTCGTGAATCCGCCGCCACACGGCCAGTCCACCGAAGGTGCCGTCGCGCAGCTCGCCGACCAGCCCGCTGACGAAGGCTGTCTCGGCGTCGCGCAGCGCCTGCTGGTAGTCGCTCTCGACGACGAACAGGCGCGGGAACCCCTCGGGCACGGCGGCGCGGATCGCCTCGTGCGTCCGCGCCTGCAAAGCGAGCTCGGTCAGCCGACGCTCGAGCAGACGCAGCACGTCCTCGGGCGGGAGCGTCGCCATGAGCGAGAGGGCAGCCTCGAAGTCGGTGTACTGCGGGCTCGGCTCGCTGAGGAGCTCGCTGAGCCAGTCGGTCATCACGACCTCGCCGTCCGACGTGATCTCGTACACGGTCCGCTCGGGACGCCTCCCCTCGCGCACGGTCTCGCGAGCGGCGATGAGGCCCTTCTTCTCCAGCGACTCGACGACGGAGTAGAGCGACCCGTAGTTGAGGCGGATGCTCTCCTCCTTGTGCCGCTCCCGCAGCGTGCTCGACATCTCGTAGGGGTGCATCGGCCGCTCGGCCAGCAGGCTGAGCACCGCGAGCGCGAGAGCGTTCGCCGGGCGTCGTACGGCCATGACTTCCTCCGATGTCGAGTACTCGGCTCAGAGTATTACACGCAGGATAGACAGACAAGCCGCGCCGCGCCTCCTTCGAGGCACGGCGCGGCTGCGTCCGTAGGGTGGGTGAGCTCAGCGGGTCAGGCCGGGGACACCGCTCAGCTTCTTGCCGGACTTGGAGTGCGCGGTGATCGCGTCGAGCAGCGCGCCCGACAGCGGCGCCTTGGCGTGCCGCTCGTCCTTCGGGGCGTCCTTGATCTCCGCGTCGGTCGCGTTGGGGTCCTTGGCCGAGGACTTGCTGGTCCCGCCGGCCGCCGGACGCTCGCCCGAACGGCTCGTCGTCGCCTCCGCGCGCTTGGCCGCGGCGGCCTTGGCGGACTGCCCGAGGTGCGACTTCGGCGGCGCCAGACGCTCGGCGAGCGAGCGAGAGCCGACGTTCGCATCGGCGCGACCGGGGATCCCAGGGACGCGCTTGGTGCTGGTGTGCTGCCAGATCGTGTAGCCGCGCCACGGGCCCGGGACGGTCGGACGGCTGGTCCCGTAGTGGGCGACCCACAGCGGGTACTTGGCGAAGGCCGCATCGTCCGCGACCGACCCCTTCCAGAAGCCCGGCCCGGTGTAGAGGATGGGGCGGGTGCCGGTCATGCGCTCGACGGTCCGGAGCCACTGCTTGGTCCACGCCCGCATGTACACGGGGCCGCGACCGTCGTTCGCCTCGAGGTCGAGGACGAGCATCGGCTTGTGGACACCGGTGCGACGGACCTGGTTGACGAAGTGGCGCGCCTGCGGGACGGCCGGGGTGCCGGGCCGGGCGAAGTGGTAGAAGCCGGTGGCGAGCCCGGCACGCTCGCTCGCGCGCCCGTCGGTCTTGACGTACTCGTTGACGAAGCCGCGGCCCTCGGTCGCCTTGATGAAGGCGTACGTGTAGCCGGCCTTGCGGATCTTGCCGAAGTTGATCGCACGGCCCTTCGGGTGCTGGTGACCCGAGACGTCGACGCCGCGGGCGAGGCGGCCGCCGGGCTTGTCGGCCGACCGCACGGCCTCGACCTGGGTGTCGACCTGGGCCGTCGACGCCGTCGCGGGCGTCTGGGCGGCGGAGGCGGGAGCCGAGGTGGCGAGGGTGGCGCCTACGAGGGAGGCACCCACGGCGAGGACGGTCGCGCCGGCGCGGCGGACTCGTCGGGGATGGCGGAAGGGGTTGCTGAAGGGGGTGTTCACGATGCTGCTCCTGTACCGGTAGGTCGTTCGCGACCGGACCGGAGCAGGCAGGACCGACCGAGCACAAGGCTCGGGCAGGGCGTCCTTCACAGGACTGCCGTTGACGCGCCGGGGGTCGCACGTACGGCATCCGGCAGCGGCGGCGGACACCGCCGCCACCGGACGCACAGGAGCGGATGCTCGTCATCCCAGCGTCCACGCCCGCCCGGGGGTGCGGGGGACGCTACGCATGGCCACTGAAGGGCCGTACTCCTAGACCGAGAGTGACATACCTGCCCAATTCGGACAAATAGTACAAAGCGCGATCAGAATGTGGTCCCTGGAGACCGTCAGCGGACGACGGCCACGCTGCACCGGGCGCGGTGCAGCAGGCTCTGGCTCACCGAACCGAGCAGCATGCCCTCGAACGCTCCCCTACCCCGCGAACCCACCACGACCAGCGCCGCCGCGTCCGACGCGTCCGTCAGGGCGACGGAGGCGGGCACGGTGATCGCCTCCTGCCGCACGGCCACCCCGGGATAGCGTGCAGACAGCGGCGCCACCGCCTCTGCCAGCATCCCCTCGGCCACGGCGATCTCGTCGCCCACGTTGGTCGGGATGTAGCCCGAGAGCACCGCGGGGCTCGAGGCGGAGGTCTGGAAGCCGTAGATCGCGGTCAGCTCCGCGCCGGTCGCCGCCGCGTACGCGAAGGCCCACTCCAGCGCGGGGGCGGCCTCGTCCGAACCGTCGGTCCCGACGACCACCTGGGTCGCCGCGGCGCGTGCGGGCTCGCGGACGACGACCACCGGGCACGCGGCGTGGCGAGCGACGTGCTGGCTGACCGAGCCGACCACCAGGCCCTGGATCGCCCCGTGCCCCTGGCTGCCCAGGACGACGACGGACGCCTCCGACGACAGACCGATGAGCTCCTCGGACGCCTTGCCGACGCGGGTCTCGACCTCGTACGTCGTCGCCCCCGACTCCGCCAGCACGGACTGGGCCTCCTGGACCAGCGTCGTCTCGACCTCCTCTGCGGCGTCGGAGCCGGCCAGGTCGCGACCCAGCACGGCCACCGCCCTCACCGCCGAGCCGGTCGCCACCGCGTACGCGCTGGCCCACCTCAGCGCACGTGTCGCGTCGTCCGATCCATCGATGCCGACCACCACGGGTCCGTTTGTGTCACTCATGGCCCCAGCATGCCTGCAGGACGGGTACGCCGCCCAGTCCCCCCAAACTAGACTGTCCAAGTGACCACGACACCGACCGTGCTCGGCAGCGCCGCCGACGTCCGGACCGTGCTGGGCGACCTCTCAGGGGTCGACCAGGTCGGGCTGGAGGCGCGCGCCGCCGCTCTCGCGACCCGATCCATCAAGAAGGACGCCAAACGCACGGCGATCGACCTCGCGATCTCGATGGTCGACCTGACGACGCTGGAGGGGGCAGACACCCCCGGCAAGGTCCGCTCGCTCGCCGCGAAGGCGCTGCGACCCGACCCGTCCGACGCGACCTGCCCGCAGGTCGCCGCCGTGTGCGTCTACCCCGACCTCGTCGCCACCGCCCGTGAGGCGCTCGGCGACGCCCCGGTCGGCGTGGCGAGCGTCGCCACCGCCTTCCCGTCCGGCCGCGCCGCCCTCCCGATCAAGATCGCCGACACCGAGAACGCCGTAGCCGCGGGCGCGAGCGAGATCGACATGGTCATCGACCGTGGCGCCTTCCTCGCCGGCGACCTCCTCAAGGTCTACGAGGAGATCGTCGCCGTCCGCGCCGCCTGCGAGCGCCGCGACGGCACCCGCGCCCACCTCAAGGTGATCCTCGAGACCGGCGAGCTCGCGACGTACGACAACGTCCGTCGCGCCTCCTGGCTGGCGATGCTGGCCGGCGCCGACTTCATCAAGACCAGCACCGGCAAGGTCGCGCCCGCGGCGACGCTGCCGGTGACGCTGCTCATGCTGGAGGCAGTGCGTGACTTCCGCGACACCTTCGGCGTGCAGGTGGGCGTCAAGCCCGCCGGCGGCATCCGCACCACCAAGGACGCCATCAAGTACCTCGTCACGGTCAACGAGACCGCCGGCGTCGACTGGATGACCCCGACGTGGTTCCGCTTCGGGGCATCGAGCCTGCTCAACGACCTGCTCATGCAGCGCCAGAAGCTCGAGACCGGCCGCTACGCCGGCCCCGACTACGTGACGATCGACTGAAGGCAGCGACATGGCCGACCACGCCGTACCCCCCACCCCGCTCGACTACGCGCCCGCGCCCGAGTCGCGCTCGATCGTCGACCTCCAGCCCTCGTACGGGCTCTTCATCGACGGCGCCTTCACCGAGGGCGCCGACGGCAGGACGTTCAAGACCGTCAACCCGGCGACCGAGGAGGTGCTCGCCGAGGTCACCGAGGCGACCGACGCCGACGTCGACGCCGCGGTCGCCGCCGCCCGCCGGGCCTTCTGCACCTGGTCGCGGATGCCGGGCCGCGAGCGCGCGAAGTACCTCTACCGCATCGCCCGCATCCTCGCCGAGCGCAGCCGCGAGCTCGCCGTGCTGGAGTCGCTCGACAACGGCAAGCCGATCAAGGAGTCGCGCGACGTCGACATCCCGCTCGTCTCGCAGTGGTTCTTCTACTACGCCGGCTGGGCGGACAAGCTCGCGTACGCGGGCCTGGGCGCCACGCCGCGCCCGCTCGGTGTCGCGGCCCAGGTGATCCCGTGGAACTTCCCGCTGCTCATGCTCGCCTGGAAGATCGCTCCCGCGCTCGCCGCCGGCAACACCGTCGTCCTCAAGCCCGCCGAGACGACGCCGCTGACGGCGCTGCTGTTCGCCGAGATCTGCCAGCAGGCCGACCTCCCGCCGGGCGTCGTCAACATCGTCACCGGTGCCGGCGCCACCGGGCAGACACTCGTGTCGCACCCCGACGTCGACAAGGTCGCGTTCACGGGGTCGACCGACGTCGGCCGCCAGATCGCGCGCGCCGTCGCCGGCACCGACAAGCGGCTGACCCTCGAGCTCGGCGGCAAGGCCGCCAACATCGTGTTCGAGGACGCCCCGATGGACCAGGCGGTCGAGGGCATCGTCTCCGGGATCTTCTTCAACCAGGGCCACGTGTGCTGCGCAGGCTCGCGGCTGCTGGTGCAGGAGAACGTGTACGACGAGGTCATGGAGCGCCTCAAGCGCCGCATGACCACGCTGCGCGTCGGCGACCCGCTCGACAAGAACACCGACATCGGTGCGATCAACTCGCGCGAGCAGCTCGACCGCATCACCGCGCTGGCGAGCACCGGCGACGAGGAGGGCGCCGAGCGGTGGTCGCCGCCGTGCGAGCTGCCGTCCTCGGGCTACTGGTACGCGCCGACGGTCTTCACCGGCGTCACCCAGGCGCACCGGATCGCCCGCGAGGAGATCTTCGGCCCCGTGCTCTCCGTGCTCACGTTCCGCACGCCGGACGAGGCGGTCGCCAAGGCCAACAACACCCCGTACGGACTGTCGGCCGGCGTGTGGACCGAAAAGGGGTCGCGCATCCTCGCCATCGCCGACCGACTGCGCGCCGGCGTGGTCTGGGCCAACACCTTCAACAAGTTCGACCCCGCCTCGCCGTTCGGCGGCTACAAGGAGTCGGGCTACGGCCGCGAGGGTGGCCGTCAGGGCCTCGCCGCCTACCTCACCAGCTCGGACCTGCAGGAGGGCGAGACCGCATGAGCCGGCTCGACGTGCGCAAGACCTACAAGCTCTACATCGGCGGGGCGTTCCCCCGCTCCGAGTCGGGCCACACGTACGAGGTGAGCGACACCAAGGGCCGCTTCCTCGCCAACGCCGCCAAGGCCTCGCGCAAGGACGCGCGCGACGCCGTCGTCGCCGCCCGCAAGGCGTTCGGCGGGTGGGCGGGGCGCACCCCGTACAACCGCGGCCAGATCCTCTACCGCGTCGCGGAGATGATCGAGGGGCGTCACGAGCAGTTCACCGCCGACGTCGTCGCCGCCGAGGGGCTCACCAAGGCGCAGGCCGCCAAGGTCGTCGACGCCGCGATCGACCGGTGGGTCTGGTACGCCGGGTGGGCCGACAAGCTGGCGCAGGTCACCGGCAACGCCAACCAGGTCGCCGGCCCGTTCTTCAACCTCTCCTCGCCGGAGCCGACCGGGGTGGTCGCGGTCGCCGCACCCGCCGACGACAGCCTCCTGGGCCTCGTGTCGGTGCTCGCCCCGGTGATCGTGTCGGGCAACACCGCGGTGGTCGTCACCTCCTACGAGCGTCCGCTCGCCGCCGTCACGCTCTCCGAGGTCCTCGCGACCTCCGACGTCCCGGGCGGTGTCGTCAACGTCCTCACCGGTGACGTCGCCGAGCTCGGGCCGTGGCTCGCGGCCCACCTGGACGTCAACGCGCTCGACCTGACCGGCGTGACCGACGCCGACCTCGCCACCACGCTCGAGGCCGAGGCCGCGGTGAACCTCAAGCGCGTCCTGCGCCCGAGCGCCCCCGACTGGACGGCAGAGCCGTCGATCGCCCGCATGACGGCCTTCCTCGAGACGAAGACCGTCTGGCACCCCGTGGGCGTGTGAGCGGCCGCGTCGGAGTGGTCGTCCTGTCCGGACCGTCGGGCTCGGGCAAGTCGCGGGTCGCCGCGCGCAGCGGCCTGCCCGTCGTACGGCTGGACGACTTCTACCGCGAGGCGGGCGACCCCGGGTTGCCGACCATCACCTTCGGCGACACCGAGGTCGTCGACTGGGACGACGAGCGATCGTGGGACGTCGTGGCGGCGTGCGACGCCTTGGAGGTCCTCTGCACCGTCGGCACCGTCGAGGTCCCCGTCTACGACATCGCGCTGAGCCGGCGTACGGGCGCGCACACCCTCGTCCTCGCCGACGCCGCGACCGTCGTCGCCGAAGGTCTCTTCGCGCACGTGGTGGTTGCGGAGCTGGAGCGTCGCGGGCTGCTCGCCGACGCGATGTGCGTACGCCACCACCGGCTTGTCACGTTCGTCCTGCGGCTGGCCCGCGACCTGCGCGAGAAGCGGAAGTCGCTGCCCGTGCTGCTGCGCCGTGGCTGGCACCTGATGCGTGAGGAGCCTGCCGTCGTGGCCCTGGCGGAGCGTCACGGGTGCCGACCCGTCACGCCCCGCCAGGCTGAGCGGCGCATCGCCGCCCGCGCCCGCGTCAGTGACGCGAGCGCAGGGCGTTGATGAACACGTTCGCGATCTCGCTGGGCTGACGGGCGAGGTACACCTGGCCGCCGGTGGCCTTCGCGATCTCCTGCAGGGAGAACGCGTCGGCGTCCTCGGTGATCCCCAGCGCGATGATCACGACCGGCCGTGCGGGGTCTCGCTCACGCTTGAGCGTCTCGACGAGCTCCCCGCGCGAGATGCTGCCCGGGTCGTCGTTACGCCCGCCGGTGACGAGGATGACCGAGTTGACGGCCTTCGGGTCGTACCGTGCCTGGACCTCGCGGAACGCGGCGAGCGTCGTGTCGTAGAGGCCCGTGCGGCCCTCGACGCGCTTGTTGAGGGACTTCGTCTGACGGATCACCAGCTCGCGCTGGTTCACGCCTCCGGTGCTGGTGGACAGCGGACGGATGGGGACGAGCTCCTTCCAGTCCTTCTTGCCGTCGACCTTGCGCGCGAAGGCCCACATGCCGAGGGACCACGAGTCGGGCATGAGCCCGAGCCCGGTCATCGCCGCCTCCATCGTGAGCTTCATACGCGTCGAGCCGCCTGCGCGCTCCCCCATCGGCTCGGAGACGTCGATGACCGCGAGCGCCTGCGCCGGCAGCGCGATCAACGACCAGCGCCGCAGCGTGTCGCCGATGACCGCCGGATCCTCGATCGTCATCGAGGCGAAGCGGCCGATCGCGCCGCCCTTGCTGAGAGGCTCGCCGGAGGGGCGACGGAAGCCGGCCTTCTCCAGGGCGGCGACCCCGTCCGCAGAGGTCAGGGCGTCGGCCAGCGCGGTCGCCGCCTTCTCGTGCCCCTCGTCGTCGGAGACCAGCGCCAGCGGATAGCCCAGCGCGAAGCTGCCGTCGCCCGGCAGGACCGGCACGAAGGAGTCGGCGGCCGGGGACGCGTTGAAGACCTGCTCGCTCACGACGGTGCTCCCGCCGGTCTTCGCGGTCTCCACGAGCAGCGCCGCGGGGTCGGCCGACGCCGTGCTGGCGGACTGGCGCTGCGCCAGCGTCACCTGCGCCCTGCTGACGGTGTCGAAGACCGCGGGCGTCAGGCTGCTGCCGGCCTCGGCGTGCGCGGCCAGCAGGGGCGCGGTCGCGGTGGCCGTCGACAAGGGGTCGCCGATGGTGAACCTCGGGTTGGTGAGCACCTGGAGCCACTTCGCAGGCGGCTCACCGCCGTTCTTGGGCCAGGCGAGCACGACCGGCGAGGTCGCGACGGAGCGGACGAGGGTGCGCGGAGCCTCGACACCCTCCACCAGCTGCCCCGCGACCCGGGTGAGCCAGACGGCCGAGTCCGGGATCCAGAGGTCAGGCGCGCCGTCGTCGAGCGCGACTGCCTGCGACGTGAGGGCCGGTGGCTCGGCGAGAATCTCGAAGGTCACGCACCGGGCGGTGGCCGCCCGGTCGGTCGCCGACTCGACCAGAGGCGCGAGCTCGGGCGCGACAGCGACCGTGACCGGCTCGGACGTGCCGCACTGCGCCTCCGCAGAGCCGTCGTCGTCGCGCAGCGCCAGCAGCCCGACGAGCAGAGCGACGACCACCGCGAATCCGACCGCGTACGTGGTCGGTCCTAAGCGGGCGGCGTCCTTGTCGCCCGCATGACGTCCTCCCATGGTGGAGCTCCTGCCGAGAGCTAGGCGCCACGCTGACAGCGCCGCGCCGCCCCTGCGAAAGGGCGGCGCGACACGGAGCGAGCGGAGTGGATCACCCTCGAGACTCGAGGGCGTTGACGAACACCTTCGGGATCTCTGAAGCCTCCCGAGCGATATAGGCCTGGCCCCCCGTGGCCTTGGCAATCTTGTTGAGCGCGTCCTCGTCGGCGTCCTCGGTGATACCGATCGCGACGACCATCACCGGACGTGCCGGGTCACGCTCGCGCTGGATCGTGGCAAGGAGCTCGGACAGCGACAGGCTGTCGGAGTCCTCGTTCTTGCCGTCGGTGAGGATGATGACCGAGTTGATCGCCTTCGGGTCGTACTGCGCCTGGACGGTCCGCCACGCCGCGAGCACCGTGTCGTAGAGACCGGTGCCGCCGCCGACGAGCGTCGCCATCTCGCGGGTCTTCTGGACGACCACGTCGCGGTGCTTGACGCCGCCGTTGACGGAGCCGAGCTTGCGGATCGGGGCGAGCTTCTTCCAGTCCTGCTCGCCGTCCAGCTTGTGCGAGAAGGCCCACGAGCCCACGGCCCAGGAGTCGGGCATGAGCGAGAGCCCGGTGAGCGCGGCCTCGATCGTGAGCCCCATGCGGGTCGAGTCGCCGGCCTGGGCCTCCATCGAGCCCGACACGTCGATCACCGCGACGGTCTGGGCCGGGAGTGCGATGACCGACCACTTGCGCAGGGTCTGCGCCACGAGCTGCGGGTTGTCGAGCGCGATCGGGGTGAACTGGCCGACGCCCTTGCCCTCGGGCAGCGGGTCTCCGGACGGCGTGCGGAAGCCCGCCTCGCTCAACGTCTCGACACCGGCGGCCGATCCGAGAGCGGCGGCGAGCGCCTTCGCGGCGCGCTCGTTGCCCGGGTTGTCGGAGGCGGTGGCGAGCGGGTAGTCGAGCACGAGGCTGCCGGTCTTGGGCACGACGGCGACGAACTCGGCGCTGCCCGGCACGGCCTGGAAGACCTGCTCGCTCACGACGGTGCTGCCACCCGACTTCGCGACCTCGGCGAGGAGCTCGGCGGGGTTGGTCTTCGGCGCCGCGACGGACTGCCGCTGGGCGAGGGTCACGAGAGTCGCGCCGACGGTCTCCGCGCTGGTCAGGCCCTTCGCGGCCTCGGCCTGGGCGGCCAGCAGCGGCACCGTCGCCGGCGTCGTCGCCAGCGCGTCACCGTTGGTGAACTTGGGGTCGGTCATCGCCTGGAGCCACGTGTCGGGCCGTCCGGGTCCGTCCTTGGGGAGCGCGAGGACCACGGGAGAGGTCGCGACCGACTTCGTGACGACCTCAGGGCCCGCGGCTCCCTCCGGCTGCTGGGCGGTGACGCGGGCGAGCCACAGCGAGGAGTCCGGGATCCACAGGTCCGGCGTGCCCTCACCGATCGCGAGGGACTGTGCCACGAGCGCGGGGGCCTGTGCCTCGACCGTGTACGCCGCGCACGCGTCGTCTCCGACGCGCTCGACCGCGGCCTCGATGACCGGCGCGATCTCAGGTGCTGCGGCGACCGAGACGTCGTGCGTCGTCGAGCATGACGCAACGGCCGGGGTGTCCGGGTCCCTGAGGACGAAGACCCCCGTCAGGATCGTGGCGACGACGACGAGACCGATTCCGTACTGCCACTTGCGGCCGGCTTCGTTCTCCTTCGCCAAGGTGTGACGCCCACCCATGGATTCTCCCTACTTCGTGGCATGTTTCACACGCGGCTGCGCACAAGGTAGCAGAGTCCAGAAAGGGGCTATATAGCATAGCCCGGCTTGATCGCATCTTGAATGAGCGCGAGGCGCTGGTCGAAGGGGAGGAACGCGCTCTTCATCGCGTTCACGGTGAACCACCGGAGGTCGTCGAGGTCGTAGTCGAACGCCTCGACGAGCAGCGTCATCTCGCGCGTCATGGACGTCTGGCTCATCAGCCGGTTGTCGGTGTTGACGGTGACGCGGAAGCCGAGCGAGGCAAGCGTGCCGATGGGGTGCTCGGCGATCGAGGGGGCCGCTCCCGTCTGGACGTTCGACGACGGGCACAGCTCGAGCGGGATGCGCTTGTCGCGCACGTACGCGGCGAGCCGACCGAGGCGCGGCTCGTCGGGGTCGCTGAGGTCGATGTCGTCGATGATGCGCACACCGTGGCCGAGCCGGTCGGTGCCGCACCACTGGATCGCCTGCCAGATGGACGGGAGACCGAACGCCTCGCCCGCGTGGATCGTGAAGTGCGCGTTCTCGCGATGGAGGTACTCGAACGCGTCGAGGTGCCGGGTGGGCGGGTAGCCCGCCTCGGCCCCGGCGATGTCGAAGCCGACGACTCCCCGGTCGCGGTAGGCGACGGCGAGCTCGGCGATCTCCAGCGAGCGCGCCTGGTGCCGCATCGCCGTGAGGATCTGGCGCGCGTGGATCGTCCGTCCCCGCCTGGCCGCCTCTGCCGTGCCCTGGGCGAAGCCCTCACGGACGGCGTCGACGGCACCGGTGAGCGTGAGTCCGTCGCGAAGGTGCTGCTCGGGAGCCCAGCGGACCTCGGCGTAGAGGACACCGTCGTCGGCGAGGTCCTCGACGCACTCGCGCGCGACGCGGACCAGGTCCTCGGTGGTCTGCATGACGCCGACGGTGTGCGCGAACGTCTCCAGGTAGCGAACCAGGCTGCCCGAGGTCGCGGCCGACGCGAACCAGTCCCCCAGGTCGGCCGGGTCGGCGACCGGCAGCTCGTGGCCCGTGCGCTCGGCGATGTCCGCAACCGTCTCGGGCCGCAGACCGCCGTCCAGGTGATCGTGCAGGAGGACCTTCGGGACGCGCGCAATCTGCTCTGGGCTGACCATCGGACCAGCCTATCTGCGCACCCCCGCCCGCGATCCGGGCACCGACCTCTAGGCGATGCGCTCGAGCACCGGGTTCGTCCGCGGAGCCGGTGCGGTGTCCACGACGTCGTAACCGCCCTCCAGCGCCGCCAGCGCGCGCGAGAAGCGCGCGGGCTCGTCGGTGTGCAGCGTCATCAGCGGCTGGCCCGTACGGACGCGGTCACCCGGGCGTACGTGCAGCTCGACGCCGGCACCGGCCTGCACCGACTCCCCCGGGCGCGAGCGACCGGCTCCGAGGCGCCACGCGGCGAGCCCGACCGCCATCGCGTCGACCCGGCCGACGTAGCCGTCACGGTCGGCGGCGACGACCTGGATGTCGGAGGCGTGCGGCAGCTCGGCGTCGGGGTCGCCGCCCTGCGCGGCGATCATGCGACGCCACACGTCCATCGCACGCCCGGAGGCGAGCACGTCCGCAGGGTCGACGTCCTCGCGGCCCGCGGCCGAGAGCATCTCGCGCGCGAGCGCCACGGTCAGCTCGACGACGTCGGCCGGTCCCCCGCCTGCGAGCACCTCGACGGACTCCGCGACCTCGAGCGCGTTGCCGGCGGTCATCCCGAGAGGGGTCGACATGTCGGTGACGAGCGCGCGGGTGTCGACACCGGCGTCCTTGCCGAGGGCGACCATCGTACGAGCGAGCTCGCGTGCCGCGTCGAGGTCCTTCATGAAGGCACCGGACCCGACCTTCACGTCGAGCACGAGCGCCCCCGTGCCCTCGGCGATCTTCTTGCTCATGATCGAGCTCGCGATCAGCGGGATCGACTCGACCGTCCCGGTCACGTCGCGCAGCGCGTAGAGCTTCTTGTCCGCCGGGGCCAGACCCGCGCCCGCGGCGCAGATGACCGCACCCACGTCCTCGAGCTGGCGCATCATCTCGTCGTTCGTGAGGTCGGCACGCCAGCCGGGGATCGACTCGAGCTTGTCCAGCGTCCCGCCGGTGTGCCCGAGCCCACGGCCCGACAGCTGGGGCACCGCGACGCCGCACGCGGCGACCAGCGGTGCGAGCGGCAGCGTGATCTTGTCGCCGACCCCTCCCGTCGAGTGCTTGTCGGCCGTCGGCCACGACAGCCCGGAGAAGTCCATCCGCTCCCCGCTGCGGATCATCGCGTCCGTCCAGCGTGCGATCTCGCCGAACTCCATGCCGTTGAGGACGATCGCCATCGCCAGCGACGCCATCTGCACGTCGGCGACCTCGCCCGACGTGAACCCGTCGACGACCCAGTCGATCTGCGAGTCCGTCAGGACGTTCCCGTCCCGCTTCACCGCGATCACCTCGACGGCGTCGTGCCTGCCGATGGTCATGCGGCCTCCCCAAGATCGATCTCGACACCTTCGAACCCGCGCAGGACCCACGTGGGGCGTCGCGGCGCGACACCGGTGAGCTCCAGGCGCGGGAAACGCTCGAGAAGCCGGCTGAGCGAGATCTCGAGCTCCATGCGCGCCAGCGGTGCGCCCAGGCAGAAGTGCAGCCCCATCCCGAACCCGACGTGGGGGTTGGGGTCGCGCGACACGTCGAACGCGTCCGCGTCGGCGAAGACCGCGGCGTCCCGGTTGGCCGAGCCCATCAGGCACGCGACCTTCTGGCCGGCGCGGACGGTCGTGCCGGCGACGTCCACGTCCTCGGTCGCCGTGCGCTCGAACAGCTGCAGCGGCGCGTCGTAGCGGATGAGCTCCTCGAGCGCGGTCGCGACCGAGACCTCGCCGGACAGCACGCGGTCGCGCTGCGCCGGGTGGGACAGCAGCGCGTGCACGCCGTTGCCGAAGACGTTCACCGAGGCCTCGTGCCCGGCGTTGAGCAGCAGCACGACCGTCGCCACCAGCTCGTCCTCGCTCAGGCGTGCGGCGCCGCCGGACTCGGGGTCCCGCTCGGCGATCAGGTCGGTGAGCAGGTCGTCGCCCCGGATGCCGCGGGCCATCTGCGCCTTGCGCTCCGCGACCAGCGCGGCGACGTACTCGCTGAACGCCACGCTGGCGGCGATGGCCTCGCGCTTGGTCTCCTCACCCACTCCCTGCTCGTACATGTGGACGATGCCCTGCGACCACGTCCGCAGCTGGGCGTGGTCGTCTCCGGGGACACCGAGCAGGTCGCAGATCACGTACACAGGCAGCGGCTCGGCGTAGTCGCCCAGGATGTCGACCGTGCCGGACAGCCCGTCGAGCAGGCGTGCCGTCAGCTCCTCCACGCGCGGGCGCATCCGCTCGACGTGGCCGCGCCCGAACGCACCGGCGACGAGGCGTCGCAACCGGGTGTGGGCGGGCGGCTCGTTCTCCATCATCTGGTTGCGGTGGAGCGCGTTGAACGGCTCCATCTCGTCGACCGGCTCCCAGTCGGTCCAGATCCGCCCGAGCCTGCGGTTGCGCAGGGTCTGGCTCACCGCGTCGTGCGTCGTCGCCAGCCAGCGGCCGCTCGGCTCGTGCCACAGCACGGGGCCGGCGGCGCGCAGCTCGGCGAGCACCGGGTACGGGTCGGCGACGAAGGCAGGATCGTTCAGGTCGACGTCGGTCTTCACGGCATCATCATCGCCCGCGAGCCTCAGGACCGTGCTCCGAGGTCGCCGTCGTCGAACGCGTCGGGCAGCACCTCGGTCATCGGCACGACACCTCGCGGGGTGCGCAGGAGCATCGTCGGACCGCCGTTCTCCCAGAGCAGCTGGCGGCAGCGCCCGCAGGGCATCACCGGCTCCTCCGAGCCGTCGACGCACGCGACGGCGACGAGCCGGCCCCCGCCCGTGGCGTGCAGCGACGACACCATGCCGCACTCCGCGCACAGACCGACGCCGTACGCGGCGTTCTCGACGTTGCAGCCCACGACGAGGCGGCCGTCGTCGGTCAACCCAGCAGCACCCACGGGATAGTGCGAGTACGGCGCGTAGGCGCGGCGCATGACCTCGACCGCGGCGTCGTGCAGGCGATCCCAGTCGACGTCGGTCATCCGGCTTGTCCCTTGCGGTACGGCTTGCCGTCGGCCGCGGGCATCCGTAGCCGTTGGGTGGCGAGCGCGAGTGCCAGGAGCGTCGCGACGTACGGGGTCATGCCGGCGAACTCGCGCGGGACCTCGTCGCTGAGCAGGTACCAGACGAGGAACGCCACGCCCAGCACCGCGAACAGGATCCCGTTCTTGCGGTCGCCCTTGCGCATCCGCAGGAAGGCGAAGACGAACAGCAGGAGCGCGACGAGCAGCAGCAGCGCGTGCACCGCTGCGGCGTTGCGCAGCTGCATCGCGTCGGTGTAGCCGAACATCGTCGCCGCACCGGCCGCACCGAACGGTCGCCAGTTGCCGAAGATCATCGCGGCCAGGCCGATGTAGCCGCGGCCGCCGGTCTGGCCCGTGACGAAGCCGCTGGAGGAGACCAGGACGAGCATGTAGCCGCCGAGGCCGGCGAAGACGCCCGAGATGATCACGGCGATGTACTTGAAGAGGTAGACGTTGACGCCCAGCGTCTCCGCCGCCTGCGGGTTCTCGCCGCACGAGCGCAGCCGCAGACCGAAGGTCGTCTTCCAGAGCACCCACGAGGTGAACACGACCAGGGCCGCGACGAGGTAGACCATGATCGACATGTTGCGCGTCAGCGCCGCGACCACGGCCGCGACGTCGGAGATCACGAACCAGTGCTTGCCGGCCAGCTCCGCGGCGGCGTCCCCGAGCCACGGGACCTCGACCCGCGGTGGCGTCGGCAGCCCGGTGAGCTGCTTGATGCCGCCGCCGTCGAGGTCGCGGAAGTAGGCCTCCGCCAGGAACGCGACCGCGCCGGCGCCGATGATGTTGAGCGCCACACCGGAGACGATGTGGTCGACGCCGAAGGTGACCGTCGCGATCGCGTGCAGGATGCCGCCGACGGCGCCGAGGAGCGCCGCGCCGATCAGACCGACCCACGGGCCGTAGAAGTACGTGAAGTAGGCCGCGCCCCAGGTGCCGAGGATCATCTGGCCCTCGAGGCCGATGTTGACGATGCCCGCCCGCTCGGCCCACACGCCACCGAGAGCGGCGAGCAGGATCGGGCAGGTCGCGATCAGCGCCGCCTGGATGGTGCCGACCGAGTCGATCTCGTTGGCACCGCTGATGACGCGGACGGAGGACACGATCGCGATGAAGCCGACCGTGACCAGGAGCCAGCGGTACGAGCGTCCGAGCGACGCGGACGGAGTCGGCGGCGGCGGGGGTGCCGTCTCGGTGGCGAGGGTGCTCATGCCGAGACCTCCTCGGGGGTCGCGTCGGGACGGGGCGCCTCGGCCACCTGCTTCTCCTCGGCGCGCAGCCGGTAGCGGCGTACGAGCTCGTAGGCGATGACGACCGCGAGGACGATGATGCCCTGGGTGATCTGGATGACCTCGACGGAGATGCCGGCCTCGATCGTGAGGCGGTTCGACTGCTCGTTGAGGAAGGCGAACAGCAGCGCGGCGAACGCGATCGGCAGCGCTCGGTTGCGTCCGAGCAGGGCGACCGCGATGCCGGTGAAGCCGAGACCGACCTGGAAGGTGGTGCCGTAGTAGTGGGCGCTGCCGAACAGCGACGGCATCCAGATCAGGCCGGCGATGCCGCCGGAGATGAGCAGCGTCAGCAGCGTCATCTTCTTGGTGTTCACGCCGCTCGCCACGGCGGCGGTCTCCGACTGACCCGTCGTGCGGAGGTCGAAGCCGAAGCGGGTCTTGTTGAGCACCAGCCAGAACGCGACACCGGCGATGACCGCCAGCAGGCCCAGTGTCCAGACCTCGCCGGCCGACTTGTCGAACGGCTGCCAGCCGGGGACCTGGCTGGACTCGGGGATCACCGTGGTGCGGCGCGAGTCGCCGGCCTTGAACCCGTACGTGCTGAGCAGGTAGCCCGTGATCGTCACGGCGATCGCGTTCAGCATGATCGTCGAGATGACCTCGCTGACGCCGCGCGTGACCTTGAGGAGTCCGGCGATGCCGGCCCACGCGGCGCCGGCGGCGACCGCGACGAGCAACGAGCCGATGACGTTGAGGGCGCCCGGCAGCAGCGCAGCGCCGGCGAACAGCGCGCCCGCGTAGGCCGCCATGCGGTACTGACCCTCGACGCCGATGTTGAAGAGGTTCATCCGGAAGCCGACCGCGGCCGCGAGCGCGGACAGGTAGATCAGCGACGTCTGGTTCGCGATGTTGACCAGGATGCGGTCGGCCGGCCACGAGAAGATGATCCCGATGAAGTCCCCGGCCGAGCCGCCGGAGATCTCGATGACGATGCTCGTGACGGCGAGCGAGAAGGCGATCGCGAGGAGTGGCGCAGCGATCGCCACGCCGGCGTTGCGCAGGCGGTTCATGCTTCCTCCTGTCCGCCCGTCATGGCCTCGCCGAGGTCCTGAGGGGTGACGGTACGCGGGTCGAAGCTGCCGACGATCCTGCCGCGCAGGAGGACCTCGATGCGGTCGGACAGACCGATCAGCTCGTCGAGGTCGGCAGAGATGAGCAGCACGGCGAGGCCGACGCGACGCGCGTCCTTGATCTGGTCCCAGATCGCGGCCTGCGCTCCGACGTCGACGCCGCGGGTCGGGTGTGCGGCGATGAGCAGGCTCGGCTTGCCCGAGAGCTCGCGGCCGACGATGAACTTCTGCTGGTTGCCGCCCGACAGCGCGCGGGCCATCGTGTCGATGCCCGGGGTGCGGACGTCGTACTCGGAGACGATCCGCTCGGCGTCGCCGCGAGCTCCGCCGCGGTTGATCCAGCCGCGCTTGACGGCGACGTCCTCGTACGTGTGGCCGAGGACGCGGTTCTCCCAGAGGGGCGAGTCGAGGAGGAGGCCGTGCCGGTGACGGTCCTCGGGGATGTAGCCGATCCCGGCCGCGCGGCGGCGCCGCGTGCCCCAGCGCGAGATGTCGGTGTCGCCGAGCTCGACCTGCCCGGTGGTGTGGCGCATCGCGAGGATGCCCTCGACCAGCTCGGTCTGGCCGTTGCCCTCGACACCGGCGATGCCCAGCACCTCGCCGCGGTGGATCTCGAGGTCGATGCTGTCGAGCACGGTGCGCCCGAAGTCGTCGACCATCGTGAGGTCGCGGACACGCAGCTCGACCGTCTCGGTGACGGTCGACTCCTCGGTCTCCGGCGACGGCAGCTCCGAGCCGACCATGAGCTCGGCGAGCTGACGCTTGGTGACCTGCTTCGGGTCGGGGCTGCCGACCGTCGTCCCGCGGCGCATCACCGTGATCGCGTCGGCGACGTGGAGCACCTCGTCGAGCTTGTGCGAGATGAACAGCAGCGTGTGCCCCTGGGACTTGAGGCCCTCGAGGTTGGCGAAGAGGGCGTCGACCTCCTGCGGCACCAGCACCGCGGTCGGCTCGTCGAGGATGATGATCTTGGCGCCGCGGTAGAGGACCTTGAGGATCTCCAGCCGCTGCCGCGCGGCGACGCCCAGCGTCTCCACCAGCACGTCGGGGTCCAGGTCGAACCCGAAGCGGTGCGAGATCGCGCGAACCTGCTCGCGCGCCTTGGCGCCGGTGCCGTACAGCTTCTCGGCACCGAGGACGACGTTCTCGAGGACGGTGAGGTTGTCGGCCAGCATGAAGTGCTGGAAGACCATCCCGATGCCCTGGGCGATCGCGTCCGACGGGCTCGAGAACTCGACCTTCTGGCCGTTGACCGTGATCGTCCCCGCGTCGGGCTTCTGCACGCCGTACAGGATCTTCATCAGCGTCGACTTGCCGGCGCCGTTCTCGCCGACCAGCGCGTGGACCGTGCCGGGGGCGATGCGCAGGTTGACGTCGTGGTTCGCGATCACACCGGGGAATCGCTTCTCGATCCCCTCGAGCTCCACCGCGGAGGTCGTCATCGTGCTCCTTCTGAGTACCGGTCAAGCGGCACAGGCCCGGGGCGGCAGCACGCCACCCCGGGCCCATCTCGACCACCGTGGAGGGCTGCTCAGCGAGCCCTCCGAGGCGATCACGGCGCGGTCGGAACCTTGATCTCGCCGCTCTTGATCTGATCGGCGTAGCCGTCGAGGTCGCCGATGATGTCGTCGACGAAGCCGCCGGAGGTGGCGTAGCCGACGCCGTCCTTGGCCAGATCGTACGTCTGGTAGCCCGACAGCGGCGAACCCTCGGCCACGGCGCTGATCGCGTCGAAGGCCGCGACGTCGACGCGCTTGAGCATCGAGGTCAGGATGTGCGGCTTCTCCGACTCCGAGGCGGTCTGCCACTGGTCGGAGTCGACGCCGATGGCCCACATGCCGTCGCCGGCCTCGACCGCGGCCTGGAACACGCCCGCACCCGAGCCGCCCGACGCGTGGTAGACCACGTCAGCACCCTGGTCGAACATGCCGGTCGCCGCAGCCTTGCCGCCGGCCGGGTCGTTGAAGCCGCTCGCGTCCGACTCCTCGATGTACTTGACCTGGACCTCGATGTCCGACTTCACGGCCTTGGCGCCCGCGGTGTAGCCGGCCTCGAACTTCTTGATGAGGTCGGAGTTCACGCCACCGACGAAGCCGACGTTGCCGGACTTCGACTTCAGCGCGGCCGCAGCACCGACGAGGAAGGAGCCCTGCTCCTCGGCGAAGGTGAGGTAGGCGACGTTCTCGTTCGGCTGGTCGTCGGGGTCGAAGCCGTCGACGACGTCGAAGTTGATCTCCGGGTAGTCCGGAGCGACCTTGTTGACGGCCTCGCTGTAGAGGAATCCGACCGCGACGATCGGGTTGTGCCCACCGTCGGCGAGCTGACGGAGGCGGTCCTCGCGGGCCGACTCGGCCTCGCCGTCCTGCGCCTCGGCCTCGGTGCACTGCGCACCGAGCTCGTCGACGGCCTTCTTCACACCGACAGCGGCGGCGTCGTTGAACGACTTGTCGCCCTGTCCGCCCACGTCGTAAGCGATGCCGACCTTCGGGCCGTCACCATCGGCGACGCCGCAGTCCAGCGTGTTGCTGCTGCCGGCGTTCTTGTCGTCGCCGTTGTCATCGTCGCTGCCGCAGCCGGCCAGAGCCAGCACGGCCACCGCGGCCAGCGCGGTGATCTTGCCCATTCGACGCAAGAGGACTCCTCAGTCACGAGTTTGTTTCCTCACTCCGGGCCAGCCCCGGAGGATTTTCGAACCATAACCCCGCCGCCCCTTGACACAAGGGCGAACCCCTCGCCGTAAGGAGACCCGATACTCACTTGTTACCCTGGTGGGCGACCTTTGCCTCCAGCCGGGGCGGAGCCAGGTGATTGCCCACAGGCGCGCCGCCTGGACGCTGTCGAAGGTTGCCGTAGTCGCGGCCTCCGGGCACTCTGTCAGACGACCGCCGCGCTGGCCAGCGCCGCCATCGCGAGCACCTTCGCACCGATCGCGACCGCCCGCTCGTCGACGCGCAGGTTGCCCTGGTGGAGGTCGTACGTGGGGCCGCCGGGCGTGCGTGTCCCGAGGCGGCCCATCGATCCGGGGACCGACTCCACGAACCACGCGAAGTCCTCTCCCCCGAGGCTCTGGCTCGTCGTCGTCACCGCGCTCGGGCCCAGCGCCACCGCGGCCGCGTCGCGCAGGATCTCGGTCGACTCGACGTCGTTGACCACCGGCGGCACCCCCTGCGTGTAGGTGACCTCGGCGTCGACCCCGTACGGGGAGACGATCTCGCGCACCAGCGCCCGTACGAGGTGCTCGGCCTCGTGCCAAGCGGTCGCGTCGAGCATGCGCAGGGTCCCGGTGGCCTCGCCGGTCGCGGGGATGACGTTGGGTGCGCTGCCGGCGTTGATGCTGCCCCAGACCAGGCTCGCACCGGCGCGCGGGTCGAGACGTCGCGAGAGCGCGGCCGGCAGCTGGGTGCACAGCGTCGCCAGGGCGAAGGTGAGGTCCTGGGTCAGGTGCGGGCGCGACGTGTGCCCGCCGCGGCCGGTCAGCTGGATACGGACCCGGTCGGCCGCGCCGGTGATCGAACCCTCGCGCAGCCCGACGAGGCCGACGTCGAGCGACGGGTCGCAGTGCAGCGCGAACGTCCGCGAGACCCCGGACAGGGCGCCGGCGGCCAGGACGGCGAGGGCGCCGCCGGGCATGACCTCCTCCGCGGGCTGGAACACCAGCCGCACGCGGACCGGAAGACCGCCGTCGCGGGAGAAGCGGGCGAGCGCGCCGGCGGCCCCGAGCAGGGCGGCGGTGTGCACGTCGTGCCCGCACGCGTGCGCCACACCCGGGACGGTCGAGCGCCACGGGTCCGAGGTCTTGTCGGCGACCGGGAGCGCGTCGAGGTCTGCCCGCAGCGCCACGATCATCCCGTCGTGCTCACCGATGTCGGCGACCAGGCCGGTCGGGTCGAGCCGCTTCGACTCGATGCCGAACTTGTCCAGCCACCGGGCGACGACCTCGGTGGTGCGGTGCTCCTGCCAGGAAAGCTCGGGGTGGGCGTGCAGGTCGCGTCGGACGTCGAGCAGGTCGGGAACGAGCGCATCGACAGCCGAGACGAGGTCTGCAGGGGTGGGCATGCCCCCAGGCTAACGCCCGGCGTTCGGCAGGCGGGCCCGGGCGATGCCGGACGAGACGACGGCCCCGCAGCCGCCGTGAGGCAGCCGCGGGGCCGTCGTACGGGAGACCGTCAGGCCTTGCCCTTCGCGAGGGCGCCGAGCAGGTCGCGGTTGAGGCGCGAGATCGTGTCCAGCGGGATGCCCTTGGGGCAGGCCGCCGTGCACTCACCGATGTTGGTGCAGTTGCCGAAGCCCTCGGCGTCGTGCTGCTCCACCATGCCGATGACCCGCGAGGTCCGCTCCGGCTGTCCCTGAGGGAGCAGACCGAGGTGGGTGATCTTCGCCGCGGTGAAGAGCATCGCGGAGCCGTTGGGGCACGCGGCCACGCAGGCGCCGCAGCCGATGCACGTCGCCGCCTCGAACGCGTGGTCGGCGTCGGCCTTCGGGACCGGCAGGTTGTTGGCCTCCGGGGCCGAACCCGTCGGGGCGCTGATGTAGCCGCCGGCCGCGATGATGCGGTCGAACGCGCCGCGGTCGACGACCAGGTCCTTCACGACCGGGAACGACGAGGAGCGCCAGGGCTCGATGTCGATGACGTCGCCGTCCTTGAACGAACGCATGTGCAGCTGGCACGTGGTCGTGCGCTCAGGACCGTGGGCGAGGCCGTTGATCACCAGGCCGCACATGCCGCAGATGCCCTCGCGGCAGTCGCTGTCGAACGCGATCGGCTCCTCGCCCTCGAGGGTGAGGCGCTCGTTGAGCACGTCGAGCATCTCGAGGAACGACATGTGCTCCGAGACGTGGTCGAGGTCGTAGGCGACCATCTTGCCCTCGGCGGACGGGTTGGCCTGACGCCACACACGAACGGTGATCTTCACTTGTAGCTCCGCTGCTTCATCTCGACGTTCTGGTAGATCAGGGCTTCCTTGTGGAGGATCGGCTTGCCGCCGTCCCCTCCGAACTCCCAGGCGGCCACGTAGGCGAACTCGTCGTCGTGACGCAGCGCCTCGCCGTCCTCGGTCTGGCTCTCGACGCGGAAGTGACCGCCGCACGACTCGCGACGGTGCAGCGCGTCGATGCACATCAGCTCGCCGAGGTCGATGAAGTCGGCCACGCGGCCGGCGCGCTCGAGGGTCTGGTTGAGGTCCTCGTTGACACCGGTCACCTTGACGTTGCGCCAGAACTCGGTGCGCAGCTCACGGATGAGCTCGATCGCCTTGAGCAGGCCGCCCTCGCTGCGGGCCATGCCGCAGTACTCCCACATGATGTTGCCGAGCTCGCGGTGGAACGAGTCGACCGTACGGGTGCCGTTGACCGACAGCAGCTTCTCGATGCGGTCGGTGACCTGCTTCTTGGCCTCGACGGCGGCCGGGTGGGTCTCGTCGATGGCGTCGAACGGCCCGTCGGCGAGGTAGTTCGCCAGCGTGTACGGGAGCACGAAGTAGCCGTCGGCCAGACCCTGCATCAGCGCGCTGGCGCCGAGGCGGTTCGCGCCGTGGTCGGAGAAGTTCGCCTCGCCGGTCACGAACAGGCCGGTGATCGAGCTCTGCAGGTCGTAGTCGACCCAGAGCCCGCCCATCGTGTAGTGGACCGCCGGGTAGATCCGCATCGGCGTCTCGTACGGGTTCTCGCCGGTGATCTGGGCGTACATGTCGAAGAGGTTGCCGTACTTCGCCTCGACGGTGTCGCGCCCCAGACGCGTGATCGCGTCCGCGAAGTCCAGGTAGACGCCGAGGCCGCCGGGACCGACGCCACGTCCCTCGTCGCAGACGTACTTGGCGGCACGCGAGGCGATGTCGCGGGGCACCAGGTTGCCGAAGGAGGGGTACTGCCGCTCCAGGTAGTAGTCGCGGTCCTCCTCGGGGATCTGCGAGGCAGGACGGTCGTCGCCGGCCTTCTTCGGGACCCAGATGCGGCCGTCGTTGCGCAGCGACTCGCTCATCAGCGTGAGCTTGGACTGGTAGTCGCCCGAGACGGGGATGCAGGTCGGGTGGATCTGCGTGTAGCAGGGGTTGCCGAAGTAGGCGCCCTTGCGGTGCGCACGCCAGTTGGCGGTGACGTTGCAGCCCATCGCGTTCGTCGACAGGAAGAAGACGTTGCCGTAGCCGCCGGTGGCCAGCACCACGGCGTCGGCGAAGTGGGTCTCGATCTCGCCGGTCACCATGTCGCGGACGATCACGCCGCGGGCACGCCCGTCGGCGACGATCACCTCGAGCATCTCGTGCCGTGTGTGGTTGACGACCGTGCCGGCCGCGACCTGACGCTCCAGCGCCTGGTAGGCGCCGAGCAGCAGCTGCTGGCCCGTCTGGCCGCGGGCGTAGAACGTGCGCGACACCTGGACGCCGCCGAAGGAGCGGTTGTCGAGCAGGCCGCCGTACTCGCGCGCGAACGGCACGCCCTGCGCGACGCACTGGTCGATGATCTCGACCGAGACCTGCGCCAGGCGGTAGACGTTCGACTCGCGGCTGCGGAAGTCGCCGCCCTTCACCGTGTCGTAGAAGAGGCGGTAGATCGAGTCGCCGTCGTTGCGGTAGTTCTTCGCGGCGTTGATGCCACCCTGCGCGGCGATCGAGTGCGCGCGACGGGGGCTGTCCTGGTAGCAGAAGCTCGTGACCTGGTAGCCGGCCTCGCCCAGCGTGGCGGCGGCCGAGGCGCCGGCGAGGCCGGTGCCGACGATGATCACCTTGAGCTTGCGGCGGTTGGCCGGGTTGACGAGCTTCGCCTCGAAGCGACGGGTGTCCCAGCGCTTCGTCACGTCGACGTCGGGCGCCTTCGTGTCGGCGATCGGCGCACCGAGGTCGTACAGGTCGGTGAAGTCGTCGGTGCGTGCTTCAGTGTTGACGGTCACGGTCATGGGGTTCAGCCCACCCATCCGAAGAAGATGGCGAACGGCGGCACGAGGAACCCGAGGGTGATGATCCCGGCCACGGCGTACGCGAGGACGTTGAGGTTGCGGCGCGCCTTCACGCTGGTGTTGGCGCCGAGGGTCATGCCGGCGGCCCACACGCCGTGCCGGAGGTGGAACCCGACCGCGAGCAGCGCGAGCGTGTACGCGAGCACCATGTACCACTCGCTGAACGTGTTCATCACCCGCACGTACGGGCTCGGCGACGCGCCGCCGGGAGCGATGTCGTTCGTCGTCAGGTTGAGCAGGTGGAAGATGATGAACAGGAAGATGATGACGCCGCCCCAGCGCAGGGTGAACGACGCGTAGGTGCGCTGGAAGCCGCGCTTGTTCTGCTTCGACTTGTAGCGCGGCCCCGAACCCACCCGCGTCGCCTTGCGGTCGCGGATCGTCAGCACCACCGCCGAGTAGACGTGCGCGATGATCGCGGCCAGCAGGACCACGCGGATGATCCAGAGCGCGCCCTCGTACGGAAGGATCGGCTCGCCCAGGGTGCGGAGGTGGTGCGAGTACTCGTCGAACTTCACCTGGCCGCTGAAGACCTTGAGGTTGCCGTACATGTGAAGCAGGAGGTAGCCGACCATGAGGAGGCCGCTGACCGCCATGAGCGCTTTGAGCGCGACGGTGGAACGCCGTGCGCCCACCCGCTGCTTGGTCATCTCGGTTGTCGCCACCTGATCACGATAGGCCGGAGGATGGCGAGTGCGCCAAGTCATACTAAGGCTCACTTTCATAGCCGATGGCTATGGAACACTGGAGGGGTGCAGATCCACCAGCTCGGATACTTCGTCGCCGTGGCCCGGACCCGGCACTTCACCCAGGCCGCCGAGGAGTGCGGCGTCTCCCAGCCCACCCTGTCCAAGCAGATCCGCGTGCTCGAGAACTCCCTCGGTACGGCGCTGTTCGCCCGCGAGCGCGGGGACGTCCGCCTGACACCCGCGGGCGAGGCGCTCCTCCCCCACGCCCAGGAGATCCTCATCGAGGTCGACGAGGGGCAGCGGGCGGTGCGCGAGGTCAGCGGCCTCCAGCGCGGGCGCGTACGCGTCGGCGCGACGCCGTCGATGTGGGACGGACTGATGGCCGACGCCATGGTGGCGTTCCGGTCGGCGTACCCGGGCATCGAGCTCGAGGTCACCGAAGGCGGCTCACGGCTGCTCACCCGTGACCTGGGACGTGGCGCGCTCGACCTGGCCCTCGTCATCGTGCCGTTGCGGGGGGACGACCCCGACCTGGTGGCGACGCCGCTGCTGCGCGAGCGCCTGGTCGTCGCGGGGCCCGCCGACGGGCCGGGGCTCGGTCCGGGACCGGTCACCGTCAGTGACCTCGAGGGCGTGCCGCTCGTCATGTTCCGCGAGGGCTACGACCTGCGCGACACGACGACCAACGCGTGCCTCGACGCCGGGTTCGAGCCGACGATGGCGATCGAGGGCGGCGAGATGAACGCCGTCCTGCGGTTCGTGGAGGCGGGGCTCGGCTACGCCGTCGTGCCCAGCATGGTGCTCGCCTCGCGGCCCGGCCTGCGAGCGACGCCCATCGTCTCGCCCGAGCTCACCCGGACCATCGCGCTCGCCCACCGGCGGACCCTCGCGATGCCCCTGGCCTCGCAGGCGTTCCGGGACCAGCTCGTGGAGCACCTGCACGGCCTCGCCGCCGACCAGCTGGGCGACGTGGACCTCATCGGCTGACGCTCTCAGGCCGACACCGGCGCGACGACGTCCTCCGGGACCGTCGGGTGGTTGGCCCCCGAGATCACGACGACCACGGTCTCGCCGTCACGGACGTCGACCTTGCCCGCCACCAGCGCGGCCAGCGCGGTCACGCCGCCCGGCTCCGCGAGGACCCGGCACTCCTCCCAGAGCAGCCGCCGCGCAGCCAGGATCTGGTCGTCGCTCACCAGCAGCGGCTCCGCCTCGAGCGCGCGCGCCACGGCGAAGGCACGCTCGCCCACGCGCCCCGCGCCGAGTGAGTCCGCCGCCACGCCCGAGACCTCGACGTCGACACGCTCACCGGCCTCCAGCGACGCGGCCAGCGACGGGCATCGCTCCGGCTCGACCGGCACCACGGGCATCTGGTCACGCAGCGCGAGCGCCGTGCCGCTGTACAGCCCGCCGCCACCGCACGGGACCAGCACCCGGCGGGCGTACGGGGCCTGGTCGCCGATCTCGATCCCCACCCCGGCCGCGCCCGCGACGATCGCGTCCGCGTCGTAGGCGTGGACGGGGACGACGGCGCGGCCCTGCGCCCACTCCAGCGACGCCTCGTACGCGTTGGCGTAGTACCCGTCGACCACGTGCGCCGTCGCGCCGTACCGCTCGATCCGGCGCACCTTCTCGACCGGCGACGTCGCCGGGACGAAGACGTCGGCCTCGATCCCCGCGATGCCGCACGCCCAGGCCACGGCCGCGCCGTGGTTGCCGCCCGACGCCGCCACGGCGCCCGTCGTCCCCTCCGGCATGCCGAGGACGGTGTTGAGGGCGCCGCGGGCCTTGAACGAGCCGGTGTGCTGGAGGAGCTCGAGCTTCAGCAGCACGCGCCCACCGACTCCCAGGTCCCCGCCGGCGATCTCGACGACCGGCGTCCGGCGCACCATCGACCGCAGCCGCGCGTACGTCTCCTCGATCTGTTCGCGCTCGGGCAACACCACCGTCACTGCCTGCTCCTCGCCTTGTCGTGCCGTACCCAGGCCCACGCCGCGGCGGCGAGCGCCCCCGCTACCAGCAACGTACGAGACGGAGCGAGCACCTCGCGACGCTCGGCGGGCGCCGCCACCGGGGCCACACCTCCCGCCTCGACGCCGTCGAAGGCCGGGACGACGTGCGGGACCACCTCGACCCCGCGACGCCGCGCCTCAGGAGCGGTCACGGCCCACGACGCGCCGTAGATCGTGAGCTGGGCGAAGTAGTAGATCCAGACCAGCAGCGTCACCGACAACGCCAGCGACGCGAGCGCACCACCGGCGGCCGCACCCAGGATGAGTGACGCGAGCTGCTTGACGACCTCGAAGCCCACGGCTGCCACGATCGCGCCGCGCCAGAGCGCGTGGTCGGGCACGTCGGTGTGCGGAAGGATCTTGTAGAGGGCGAAGAACAGCAGCGCACCCGAGGCGACGCCGAGGACGACGCTCAGGACCTTCACGGCGAGGTCGACCGGCGTGCTGTCGACTCCGATCGCGCGCAGCAGGTCCCCTGTGTACTGGGTGACGGCGCCCGAGATGCCGACGGTGACCAGCAGGATCAGCCCCACGAGCACCAGCGTGGCGAGGTCGCGCAGCTTGCCCGGCAGGAACCCGTACGACCTCTGCGGCGGCACCTCGAAGGCTCCCTCGAGCGACGTGCGCAGGTTGGAGACGAACCCGAGACCGGTGTACAGCACACCCAGGGCGCCGAGGACGCCGGCGATGTTGCGGGTGGCCGCGATCTGGTCGAACGAGATCTTGCCGGCGGGCGGCGGGTCCTGCGTGGTCACGATCCCGGGCAGGATCTGGTTGATCGCCGTCTCGAGGGCGTCCTGCACCCCGGGGAAGTACTCGGCGACGTAGCCCACCACGAAGAACGCGAGCGCGAGGATCGGGAAGACCGACAAGAAGCCGAAGTACGTGATGCCGCCGGAGAGGATGCTGCCCCGGACCCGCCCGAAGTGCTGCACGGTGCGGACGACGTGGTCGACGAACGGCCACCGGCGCCGTACACCTGCGAACCACGCCTTCAGCCGCGCGATGAGCCTTCCCACCAGCCGTTCCCCCGTCTCGGCCCGTGCAGGGCCGTCAGCCGAGCTCGAACTCCCGGAACGGCACCCAGCCTGCCTCGTCATCGTGCAGGTACACCGCGAACGCCTGCACCTCGAACTCGCACTCGAAGTCGGCCAACGCCTCGTACGCGTGGTCGAGCGCGTCGTCGCTCAGCCGGTGGGCGACGGTGACGTGCGGGTGGAACGGGAACTCCAGCTCCCCCTCCAGCAATCCGTCGCGGACGTGCTTGGCGAGCTGCTCGGTGCTGGAGATGCCCTCGCTCACCGCGACGAACACCACCGGCGAGATCGGACGGAACGTGCCGGTGCCGCGCAGCCGCATCGTGAACGGCTCCACGTTCGTCGCGTCCACCGTGAGCTTGGCGTAGATCTGCTCCAAGGCGTGGTCGGCGACCTCGGTCGGCGGCAGCAGCGTCACGTGCGAGGGGACGAGCACCGCCTGCGGGTCGCCGAACTCGGCTCGGCGCTCGCGCAACTCGCTGCCCCAAGGGTCAGGAACGGGAATAGCGACGCCGATCGTGGGCATGGCGACCACCCTAGCGTCCGCAGGCACGTCCCGGTCGAGGCCTACGACGCGCGTACGAAGCCCACCCGGTCGTAGACGTCGCGCAGCGTCTTGGACGCGACCTCCCGGGCCTGCTGGGCGCCGTCGCGCAGGATCGCGTCCAGCTCTGCCTTGTCGTCGAGCAGCTCGTTGGTGCGCTCACGCAGGGGCGTCACGAACTCGGACACGACCTCCCCGAGGTCGACCTTGAACGCGCCGTAGCCCTGCCCTTCGTACTGCGCGACGATCTCGTCGACCGGGCGTCCGGTGAGGGCGGCGTAGATCGAGAGCAGGTTGGAGACGCCGGGCTTGTTCTCGCGGTCGAAGCGCACCTCACCGTCGGAGTCGGTGACGGCGGAGCGGATCTTCTTCGCGGCCGACTTCGGCTCCTCGAGGATCTCCAGGATGCCCTTGGGCGACGACGCCGACTTGCTCATCTTGATCGTCGGGTCCTGGAGGTCCAGGATCTTGGCGGTGTCGGACACGATGAACGGCTCCGGCACGGTGAACGTGTCGCCGTAGCGTGCGTTGAAGCGCTGCGCGAGGTCGCGGGTGAGCTCGAGGTGCTGGCGCTGGTCCTCGCCGACGGGCACGCCGTCGGCCTGGTAGAGCAGCACGTCCGCCGCCATGAGGACGGGGTACGTGAAGAGGCCGACCGACGCCGCCTCGACGCCGCCCTTGGCCGACTTGTCCTTGAACTGCGTCATGCGCCGCGCCTCGCCGAAGCCGGTGAGGCAGTTCAGGACCCAGGCGAGCTCGGCGTGCTCGGGGACGTGGCTCTGGACGAAGAGCGTGCTGCGCTTCGGGTCCAGCCCCAGCGCGAGCAGCTGGGCCGCGGCGCGGTACGTGCGGTCGTGCACGGTCGCCGGGTCGAACGCGACCGTGATCGCGTGCAGGTCGGGGATGAAGTAGTAGGCGTCGTAGTCCTCCTGGAGCGCCACCCAGTGCCGCAGCGCTCCGAGGTAGTTGCCGAGGTGGAACGAGTCCGCGGTCGGCTGGATACCGGAGAGCACACGGGGGCGGGTGGTCGCGTCAGGCATGGTCCGATTCTGCCAGCCCGCTCTCGCGCTCCGCGTCGACGTCCGGCTCGGCCTCCACGCGCAGGCGCGACGCGCGTCGCCCGTCCATCGCCGAGACGGTGAGGCGGTGGCCGTCGAGACGGACGGAGTCGCCGACGGCCGGGATCCGACCCAGCCGCGCCACGACGTACCCGGCGATCGTCTCGAACGGGCCCTCGGGGAGCTCGATGCCGGTCTCGTCGGCGAACGCGTCGCGGTTGAGCAGCCCGTCGACCTCCATCGCCCCGCCGTGGAGGCGGGTGGTCTCGGCGTCGGCGGTGTCGTACTCGTCACGGATGTCGCCGACCAGCTCCTCGACGAGGTCCTCGAGGGTGACGATCCCATCCGTGCCGCCGTACTCGTCGAGGACGATCGCGAGGTGGATCTTGGCGCGCCGCATGTCCGTGATCGCCGCCAGCACGTTGCGGGTGCCCGGGATCCGCATGACCTCGCGGACGAGGTCGCCGACTCGTACGGAGCGGTCGCGCATGCCGGGGTCGAACAGGTCGCGCACGTGCACGAACCCCTCGACCTCGTCGGCGCTGCTGCGGATGACCGGGTAGCGGGAGTGCGGCTTCTCCCGAGCCAGCTGGACCGCCTTGTAGACGGGGGTCGCGACGTCCATGAAGTCGACCTCGGTGCGCGGCAGCATCACCTCGCGCACCTGCAGGTCGCCGGCGGCGAAGACGTCCTCGACGATGCGGCGCTCCTCGTCGGACAAGCCGTGCGTGGTCTGCACGAGACCTCGCAGCTCGACGTCGGTGATCTCCTCGCGCGCGGCGGAGGGATCGCCCCCGAGCATCCGGACCACGAAGTTCGTCGAGACCGACAGCAGCCAGATCACCGGGGTCGCGACTTTGGCGATGGCGTCCACCCCCGGGGCCAGAGCGAGGGAGAACGAGACCGCGTGCTGCATCGCGAGGCGCTTCGCGGTGAGCTCGGAGAACACGATGGACAGGTAGGAGATGAAGACCGTCACGAGGACCAGCGCGAGGGCGGAGGCGACACCGCTCGACATCCCGGCCTCCACGAAGAGCGGGCTCAGGTCGTTCGCGAGGGTGGCGCCGCCGAAGGCCGCCGACAGGAAGCCGGACAGGGTGACGCCGATCTGCACCGCGGACAGGAAGCGGTTGGGGTCGGAGGCCAGGCGGGCGACCGTCGCTCCACGCTTGCCGCGGCTCGCGATCTCGGGAAGCTGGGAGTCGCGCAACGACACCAGCGCCATCTCCGCCGCCGCGAACACGCCGCCGAGGAGGATGAACACGAGTACGAGGGCGATGTTCCACAGGGTCTCGTCCACCCCTCCAGCGTAGCCAGAGGGCATGCGCGAGGATGGCCGCATGACGGCACCGCAGCCCCTGGCCCCTGGCGAGATCGGCACGTGGGCCGCACCTGGCCGCGTCAACCTCATCGGTGAGCACCTCGACTACGTGGGTGGCCCCGTGATGCCGATCGCGCTCGACCTGCGCACCACGGTGAAGGTCCGCAGGCGCGACGACGGGCGGGTGCGCGTCTGGTCGGGGATCTCGGACCGCTCGGTGGAGTTCGGCGCCGACACGACGCCGGGCGACGTCAAGGGCTGGGCCCGCTACGTCGCCGGGACCGTGTGGGCGCTGGCGCAGTCCGGGCACCGTACGGGCGGTGCCGACCTCGTCGTCTCCTCCGACGTCCCGCTCGGCGCTGGCTTGTCGAGCTCGGCCGCGCTCGAGTGCGGCGTGGCCGTCGCGCTCGCCGGCGCCGAGGGCTGGGAGATCGACCCGATCACGCTGGCGCTGACCTGCCAGCGGGGCGAGAACGAGTACGTCGGCGCGCCGACCGGGTCGATGGACCAGCTCGCGTCGCTGTGCGGCGAGAAGGGCCACGCGCTCATGATCGAGACCGCGCCGACGCCACCGTCGGTACGCGCGGTGCCCGCGCACTGGGTCGAGGACGGCTACGCCCTGGTCGTCGTCGACACGCAGGCGAAGCACAGCCTGGCCACCGGCGAGTACGGCGTGCGGCGCGCGCAGACCGAGGAGCTGGGCGAGCTGCTGGGCGTCGACCGGCTGGCGAGCGCGCCGCCGGACGCGGTGCTGAAGGTCGACGACCCGGTGCTCAAGGCGCGGCTGCGCCACGTCATCACCGAGACCCAGCGCGTACGGTCTGCCGCGCGGGCGCTGTCGTCCCGCGACTGGGCACAGTTCGGGCAGCTGATGTCCGCGTCGCACGCGTCCTTGCGCGACGACTACGAGGTGAGCGCGCCCGAGCTCGACCTCACCGTGGAGACCGCGATGGAGAACGGCGCGCTCGGCGCCCGGATGACCGGCGGCGGGTTCGGCGGGTCGGCGATCGCGCTCGTCGAGGCCGATCGTGTCGAGGCCGTGGGCGAGGCCGTGGCCGCCGCCTTCGCGCGGGTCGACTTCACGGCGCCGCGGACGTTCGTGGTCGCGCCCGCCGACGGCGCGACCCGCCTCTCCTGACCCTCGCGAGAGACCCTGGGCCCCCTCGCGAGAGACCCTGGGCCCCCTCGCGAGAGACCGCGCGTACGGTCGCGATGCGATGATGGGCGCCGTGAGCCTCGACCTCGACCTCCCCCGCCGCATCGCCTACCAGGGCGAGCCCGGCGCCAACTCGCACATCGCCTGCGCCGACGCGTACCCCGACTGGGAGCCGATGGCGTGCGCGTCGTTCGAGGACGCGTTCGCGGCGGTGACCGACGGGAGCGCGGGGCTCGCGATGATCCCGATCGACAACACGCTCGCCGGCCGCGTCGCCGACATCCACCACTTCCTGCCGACGTCCGGGCTGCACATCGTCGGCGAGTACTTCCTCCCGATCCACTTCGACCTGCTCGCCGTCCCCGGGGCGACGCTGGACCAGATCACCGAGGTCCACAGCCACGTCCACGCCCTCGGCCAGTGCCGGCGCATCATCCGCGAGCACGGGCTCACCCCGGTCATCGCCGGCGACACCGCCGGCGCAGCACGCGAGGTCGCGGAGTGGGGCGACCCGACGAAGGCCGCGCTGGCGACGCCGCTGGCCGCCCGGACGTACGGGCTCGAGACGCTGGCGAGCACCGTCGAGGACGAGGAGCACAACACGACGCGGTTCGTCGTACTCTCGCGTCAGCCGGAGGTGCCGCCGCCGGGCGACTGGCCGACCGTGACGACGTTCGTGTTCCACGTCCGCAACATCCCGGCGGCGCTCTACAAGGCGCTCGGAGGCTTCGCCACCAACGGGATCAACATGACGAAGCTCGAGAGCTACATGGTCGGCGGCACGTTCGCCGCGACGATGTTCCTCGTGGAGGTCGACGGCCACCCGGACGACCCGCCGCTGGCGCGTGCGCTGGAGGAGCTGGCGTTCTTCTCGACCGACGTGCAGATCATGGGCGTCTACCCCGCCCACCCGCACCGCTTCGCCGACGCCTGACGATCAGCCCCGCCACTCGGCATCCCGCAGGCGCTGGAGGCGCCGCTCCCCCCGGGTCAGGTACACCTCCATCATCTGGCCGGCCACCCGCGCGGAGAGCGCGACGACGCCCACCGCGAGGAGCGCCGAAACCTTCAGGGTGATCATCCCGAAGAGGGCGACGGCGAATGCCATGCTGCCGCCGAGGCTCAGGGACAACGCTGCACGCCGCGCCGCGTGAGCCGAGGACGATTCACCGGGACGGGCGGGAAGCGTCCAGCCCGCGACGACGCTCCACACGACGACCAGCGCCAGTCCGCCCGCGAGGAGCCCGAGGTCGTACTCGTCGACCACGCCGATCGGCAGCAGCGCGGCCACCACCAGGGCCAGGCTCACCAGCAGCGAGGCCCACGCGGCAGTCTTCGTCGGTGCGGACCTCGGTCGAGGCGGACGCACCAGCGAACGGCGGGCGCCTCGCGTGACCACGGGCGGGTACCCTACCGGACGCACAGTCACCGCCGAAGCTTCTCCACGGCGATGAGGGCGGCCCTCGTACGGGCAGTCTCGGCAGCCAGCTCGGCCTCAGCCGCGGCAACGCGAGCCGCCTCCCATCGCCGCTGCTCGAAGGCCCATCGCTCCCGGTCTCGCCAGCGGCCCTGCGCACGTTCCGCCCGGGTCTCTCCGCCCTCGACGAACTCACCGGCGACGAAGACGGCGACGCCGACGAGGTGGAGCATCCACAGCCAGAGCGGAGGGTCAGACGAGACCGTCGTCAACGCCGCGCCGGTGACGAAGACGATGAACCCGCCGTGGCTCAGCACCAGCCCGCCTCGCCGCAGGCCGAACGACCAGCGCGTCTCCTCAGGACGGCACGATCATGCGCTCGCGTCCAGCCGATCGGCAGCATCACCAGGACGATCAACCCTGTCCCCGACGTCACGAGGGCGAGGATCGCGACCTCGACTCGCGTACGTCTAGGTCGTCCCGCACGTGCGAGCCGTCGATCGCCCCGACGAGACATGGCTGGACCCTATCGCCGCCACAAGGTCTGGGAAATCGGCTCGGGTACCCCGACGAACCCCCACTGACCCGACCGTGCACGGTCGGGTCGGATGAGCTTGGCTCGGGTACCCCAATCCGGTTCGCCGCCCAGCGCCTGGACCGGGCGTCTGCCTAGGGTGGACGTACGGGCGGGAATCCTGCGGGCCCGTCCGCTGTTGCAGCCTTCAGAAGCACAGACGTACCCGACCGAAATGGACGTGACATGGCAACCACTGCCCTGACCGCCGACACCTTCATGGACACCATCTCCGGCGACGGCATCGTCCTGGTGGACTTCTGGGCCTCCTGGTGTGGCCCGTGCCGCCAGTTCGCGCCCGTCTTCGAGGCGGCGTCGGAGAAGAACGACGACATCGCCTTCACCAAGGTGGACACCGAGGCCGAGCAGGAGCTCGCTGGTGCCCTTCAGATCACGTCGATCCCCACGCTGATGGCGTTCCGCGACGGCATCCTCCTGTTCAACCAGCCCGGCGCGCTGCCGGCGCAGGCGCTCGACCAGGTGATCGACGCCGTGCGCGAGGTCGACATGGACGAGGTCCGTGCCGAGGTCGCCAAGCAGCAGGCCGAGCAGGGTTCCGCCCAGGGCTGACGCGCCCCTCCGCTCCGACGACGCCCTCTCGCCCGCACCGGGCGAGAGGGCGTCGTCGTCCGGGAGTACGGTCTCTGCCGTGACCGCACCCGGAACGACCCGGCCCGACACCTCGACCCGCAGCCCTTGGCCGGCGCTGTGGGCGCTGGTGATCGGGTTCTTCATGATCCTGGTCGACTCGACGATCGTCTCGGTCGCGACGCCGACCCTGATCGCGAGCTTCGACGCCGACGTCACAGCCGTGGTGTGGGTGACGTCGGCCTACCTGCTGGCGTACGCGGTGCCGCTGCTCATCACGGGCCGGCTCGGTGACCGGTTCGGCCCGAAGCGCGTCTACCTCACGGGCCTGGTCCTCTTCACCGCCTCGTCTCTGTGGTGCGGTCTCACCGGCACGATCGAGCAGCTGATCCTGGCCCGAGTGTTCCAGGGCCTCGGTGCCTCGATGATGACCCCGCAGACGATGGCGGTCATCACCCGGACCTTCCCGGCCGACAAGCGCGGCCGCGCGATGAGCCTGTGGGGTGCGGTCTCGGGCGTGGCGATGCTCGTCGGCCCCATCCTGGGCGGCGTCCTGGTCGACTCGCTGGGCTGGGAGTGGATCTTCTTCATCAACGTCCCCGTCGGCGTGGTCGGCTTCGTCCTCGCGCTGCGGCTCGTCCCCGACCTCCCGACGCTGTCCCACCGCTTCGACCTCCTCGGCGTCGCGCTCAGCGCCGTCGGCATGTTCCTGCTGGTGTTCGGCATCCAGGAGGGCGAGACGTACGACTGGGGCACGATCACCGGTGTCGTGACCGTGTGGGGGCTGATCGGGCTCGGCGTGCTCGTCCTGGGCCTGTTCGTGGCGTGGCAGGCGGTCAACCGCGCCGAGCCGCTGGTGCCGCTCGGCCTGTTCAAAGACCGCAACTTCTCCCTGTCGAACGTCGCGATCACCAGCGTGGGCTTCGCGATCACCGCGATGGCGTTCCCGCTGATGCTGTGGGCGCAGGCCGTACGCGGCTGGTCGCCGACGCAGGCAGGCCTGCTGCTCGTGCCGATGGCGGTCCTCGCCTCCGCACTCGCCCCGTGGGTCGGCACGATGGCCGACCGGGTGCACCCCCGGATCCTCGCGTCCACCGGACTCACGGCGTTCGTCGTGGCGCTGGTGTGGCTGTCCCTCGTGATGTCTCCCGACGTCCCGGTCTGGCAGATCCTGCTGCCGATCGCCCTGCTCGGCGTCGCGAACGGCTTCATGTGGGCGCCGATCAGCTCGACCGCGACCCGCAATCTCCCCATGAGCAGCGCCGGAGCCGGGGCGGGCGTCTACAACACGGCACGCCAGGTGGGCGGCGTGCTCGGCAGCGCGGCCATCGCCGCCCTCATGGAGGCCCGGCTCACCGCCGAGCTGCGCGTCGAAGGCGCCGTCACCGGTGCGGGCACGGCCGCCGTCCCCGACGCCGCACGCGACGGGTTCAGCGCGGCGATGTCGCAGTCGCTCCTGCTCCCCGCCGCGATCCTGGTGGTCGGGCTGGTCGCCGTCGCGCTGTACCAGCGCCCCCGTCATCTCCGTACGGAGCGCGCCGTACCCTAGCGATCATGTCCAGCGCCGCCGCCACGTACGTCCTGACCCTCACCTGCCCCGACCGACCGGGCCTGGTGCACGCGATCTCCTCGTGGATCGTGGACCGCGGCGGCAACATCCTGGACGCCCAGCAGTTCACCGACGCCGGCGCCGGCCGCTTCTTCCTGCGGGTGCACTTCGAGAGCGTCACCGAGCCGTACGACCTGGAGGCGCTGCGCGACGCGTTCGTGCCCGTGGCCGACCAGCACGCGATGGCGTGGGACCTCGGTGTCGCCGAGGCGCCGTGCCGCACGCTCGTCATGGTGTCCAAGGAAGGGCACTGCCTCAACGACCTGCTGTTCCGGCAGAGCATCGGCGCGCTCAACATCGAGATCGGCGCGGTCGTCTCCAACCACACCACCCTCGAGCGGCTCGCCCGCTCGTACGACGTGCCGTTCCACCACGTCCCGGTCGTGTCCGGCGCGAAGGCCGAGGCGGAGGCGCGGATGTTCGCACTGGTCGACGAGCTCGACATCGACCTCGTCGTGCTCGCGCGCTACATGCAGATCCTGTCCGACGACGCGTGCCGTCGCCTCCAGGGCCGTGCGATCAACATCCACCACAGCTTCCTCCCGAGCTTCAAGGGCGCCCGCCCGTACCACCAGGCCCACACCCGCGGCGTCAAGCTGATCGGCGCGACCGCGCACTACGTGACCGCCGACCTGGACGAAGGCCCGATCATCGAGCAGGACGTGACCCGCGTCGGTCACCAGCAGGACCCGGCCGCGCTCGTCCAGGCCGGTCGCGACGTCGAGACCCGCGTGCTCTCGCGTGCCGTCGGCCTCCACGCGGAGCAGCGGGTGCTTCTCAACGGCGCCCGGACCGTCGTCTTCCCCTGACGACACCGGCGTCGCGGTGCCCTGAGCACGCCTGACGGCGCCCCGCCCACATCGTGAGAATCCGCGACACGGGTCTTTTCTCTCGCTATAGTCGAGTAATCTGCTCGGGATTAGTAAGTCACTACCAACAGCGCATGATGCGCTCGTTCCGAAAGGCACGACATGTTCACACGCAAGCGGTCGACCCGCCTGATTGCCGCGACCACCGCGCTCGCCGCCGCGCTGGGGCTGTCGGCGTGCGGTGGCGCCGACGCTGACAGCTCCAAGACGACGCTGTCGCTCGTGGGGTTCGCGGTGCCGAAGGCGGGCAACAACGCCGCCCAGAAGGAGTTCGCCAAGACTGACGAGGGCAAGGGCGTGGTCTGGAAGGAGTCGTACGGCGCGTCCGGCGACCAGAGCCGGGCCGTGGCCGGCGGGCTGAAGGCCGACTACGTGCACTTCTCGGTCACCCCCGACGTGACCCGCCTCGTCGACGCCGGCCTCGTCGAGGACACCTGGGACGACGGCGAGCACAAGGGCATCGTCACCGACTCCGTCGTCGTGCTGGTGGTCCGCGAGGGCAACCCGAAGAACATCCAGACCTGGGACGACCTGGTGAAGCCGGGCGTCTCGATCGTCACCCCCAACCCGGGCTCGTCCGGCGCCGCGCGCTGGAACATCCTCGCCGGCTGGCAGCAGGCCGCCGCCGACGGCGGTGACGCCGCGGGCACCGCGTACCTGACGAAGTTCTTCAAGAACGTCGCCGCGCTCCCCGGCTCGGGCCGCGACGCGACCGCCGCCTTCCAGGCCGGCACCGGCGACGTCCTCATCTCGTACGAGAACGAGGCCATCCTCGCCCGCCAGCAGGGCGAGAAGTTCGACTACGTCGTCCCGGACGAGACGCTGCTCATCGAGAACCCGGGCGCGGTGCTCAAGGACGCCGACCCCAAGGCCGAGGCGTTCCTGGAGTTCGTGCTGAGCGACGAGGGCCAGGAGCAGTACGTCTCGAAGGGCTTCCGTCCGATCAGCGACAGCGTCGAGGTCGGCAAGGTCGAGGGCGCGAACGATCCCGAGAACCCGTTCCCCACGCCGGCCAAGCTGTTCACCATCGACGGTGACCTCGGCGGCTGGGAGGCCATCAACAAGAAGTTCTTCGACGAGAACACCGGCATCGTCACGAAGATCCAGCAGGAGACGGGCAAGTCGTGACCTCTCCGGCACTCACGCAGGCGCGGCGCCCGGGGCCCCCCCCCCGCCCCCCCGCGGGCCCCCCCCCCCCCCCCCCCCGGGGGGGGGGGGGGGGGGCCCCCCCCCCCCCCCGCCCGCGCGGCAACCGCCCTCACCCCCGCTGCCGGGGTAGGGCTGGGGATCGCGCTGATCTGGTTCAGCATCCTCGTGCTGCTGCCCCTATCGGCGGTCGTCCTCACCACGACGGAAGGCGGGTGGGCGACCTTCGTCGACACCGTCCGCCAGCCGCAGACGTGGGCGGCGATCAAGCTCACGGTCGGCGAGGCGTTCCTCGTCACCCTCACCAACATCGTCTTCGGCACCTTGATCGCCTGGGTGCTCGTCCGTGACCGCTTCTGGGGCAAGCGCGCCCTGGAGGTCATCATCGACATCCCGTTCGCGCTGCCGACGATCGTCGCCGGCCTGGTGCTGCTCAGCCTGTACGGCCCGAACAGCCCGATCGGCGTCGACGTCGCCAACACGCGCATCGCCGTCTTCCTGGCCCTGCTGTTCGTGACCACCCCGTTCGTCGTCCGTACGGTCCAGCCCGTCCTCCTCGAGCTCGACCCGGAGACGGAGCAGGCCGCCGCGTCGCTCGGCGCCAGCAGGTTCACGACCTTCCGCCGCATCCTCATCCCCGCGCTCGCGCCCGCCATCACGGCAGGGGCGGCGCTGTCGTTCGCACGGGCGATCAGCGAGTACGGCTCGCTGGTCCTGCTGTCGGGCAACCTCCCGATGCGTACGGAGGTCACGTCGGTCCGCATCCTCACCTACATCGAGAACGGCAACATGGCGGCCGCCGCCTCCGTCGCGTCGCTGCTTCTCCTGGTGGCCCTCTTCGCGATCGTCGTCCTCGACGTCATCGCACGAAGGGTGGCGCGACGATGACCGGGAACCGCCTCACCCGCTACACGCTCCGGACGATCGTGCTCGTCTACCTCGGGCTGCTCATCGTGTGGCCGGTCTCGCTGGTCGCGAAGAACGCGTTCGCCGACGGCTTCGGGACCTTCTTCGACGCGCTGACCGAGGAGACCACCGCGTACGCGTTCCAGCTCACGCTGATCGTGGCCGTGTGGGCCGTGGTCATCAACACCGTCTTCGGCATTCTGATCTCGCTCCTGCTGGTGCGCTACACCTTCCCCGGGCGGAGGGCGCTCTCGGCGCTGATCGACCTTCCGCTCTCGGTGTCGCCGGTCGTCGTCGGCCTGGCACTGCTCCTCGCGTACGGCGGCACGAACGGCTGGTTCGGCCCCGCGCTCGAGGGCGCCGGGCTCCAGGTCATCTACGCGACGCCAGGGATCATCATGGCGACGGCGTTCGTGTCGCTGCCGCTGGTGATCCGCGAGATCGTGCCCGTCCTCACCGAGATCGGGACCGAGCAGGAGCAGGCTGCGCGCAGCCTCGGCGCCAACGCCTGGCAGACCTTCCGCCGCATCACGATCCCGGCGATCCGCTGGGCGCTCGTCTACGGCGTCGTGCTGAGCCTCGCTCGTTCGCTGGGTGAGTTCGGCGCGGTCAAGATCGTCTCCGGCAACGTCGTCGGCCAGACGCAGACGGCGACCCTGGTGGTCGAGGAGAAGTACCAGAACTTCGAGCAGACCGCCGCGTACGCCTCGTCGTTCGTCCTCGCGGCCGCGGCCGTCCTCGCGCTGATCGTCGTCACGCTGCTGCGGCCCGGCCACAGCGAGTCGGCCGAGACCGCCGGCGCCACCGCCACCCCCCTCCGTACCGAGAAGGACCCAGCATGAGCATCGAGATCGCAGGGGTCAGCCGCCGCTTCGGCGACTTCGTGGCCCTCGAAGACATCAACCTCTCCGTCCCGACCGGCAAGCTCACGGCGCTCCTCGGGCCCAGCGGCGGCGGCAAGTCGACGCTGCTGCGCATCATCGCGGGGCTGGAGAACGCCGACTCCGGCACCGTCGAGATCGAGGGGACGGACGCGACGCGCCTGCCGGCGCGCAAGCGCAACGTCGGGTTCGTGTTCCAGCACTACGCCGCGTTCAAGCACATGACGGTCGCGCGCAACGTCGCGTTCGGCCTCGAGATCCGCAAGCAGCCGAAGCAGCAGGTCGCCGAGCGGGTCGCCGAGATGCTCCGCCTGGTGCACCTCGAGCAGTTCGCCGACCGCTACCCGTCACAGCTGTCCGGCGGGCAGCGTCAGCGCATGGCGCTCGCCCGCGCCCTCGCGATCGAGCCCAGCGTGCTGCTGCTCGACGAGCCGTTCGGCGCCCTCGACGCGAAGGTCCGCAAGGAGCTGCGCGACTGGCTGCGCCGCCTGCACGACGACGTCCACGTGACGACCGTGTTCGTGACCCACGACCAGGAGGAGGCCCTCGAGGTCGCCGACCAGATCGTGGTGATCAACCAGGGGCGGATCGAGCAGATCGGCACGCCCGACGAGCTGTACGACCAGCCGGCGTCGGACTTCGTGCTGTCGTTCCTCGGCCCGGTGACCACGCTCGGCGGACGGCTCGTACGCCCGCACGACATCGAGGTCACCACCGCACCCGTCCCGGACGCCGTACCGGGGACGGTCACGCGATGGACGCGGATCGGGTACGAGGTGCGGCTCGAGGTGACGCCGACCGACGGGGGCGAGCCGATCCTGGTGCAGCTCACGCGCTCCGAGGCGGTACAGCGAGGCGTCTCCGACGGTGCCGCCGTGTGGCTGCGGGAGACCGCCGGGGTCAACGGCGCCCACTCCCCCGTACCGGCCTGACCTGACACTCTCCGTGGGGCCCACCCGAGCGGGGGCCCCACGGAGAGTGGACCGTGGGATCAGTGCGCGAGCGAGAGCGAGAGGCGTTCGCCGCGGTAGAGCCATGCCGAGACCACGAGGACGGCCAGTCCCGCGAGCGACAGGCCGACCCCGACCCATGCCGTCGACAGGTAGCCGAAGCCCGCAGCGATCGAGGCTCCGCCCAGCCACGCCCCAAGGGCGTTGGCGGCGTTGAGCGCGGAGTGGTTGAGGGCGGCGCCGAGCATCTGCGCGCTGCCGGAGACCTCCATGAGGCGCATCTGGAGCAGCAGCCCCAGCGCCGCCGCCGCGGCCGAGAGCAGGAAGACGCCGAGCAGCAGGAGCAGTCCGTGCTCGGCGGTGTAGGCGAACACCGCCAGCAGCAGCGCCATCGCCACCAGCATCGCGGACAGCCAGGCGAAGAGCGCATGGTCGGCGAGGCGTCCGCCGAGCGCGGTGCCGACGACAGACCCGACGCCGTAGACGAGCAGCACCCACGGCACGAAGCCGGCGCTCATCATCGTCACGTCGGTCGTGATCGGCGCGATGTAGCTGTAGACGGCGAAGAGCCCGCCGAACCCGATCGCACCGACGCCGGCGGTCAGCAGCACCTGCGGCTGCCGCAGCGCCTTCAGCTCTCGGCGTACGGTCGCGGAGGTGTCGCGCTGCTGCTGCGGGACGAAGGCGCCGATGAAGCCCATCGTCACCACGGCGAGCGCGACGACGACCCAGTACGCCGAGCGCCAGCCGAGCAGCTGCCCGAGGAAGGTGCTCGCGGGGACGCCGACCAGGTTGGCGGCGGCGAGACCGAGCATGACGGTCGCGACGGCCCGTCCGCGACGCAGCGGCGAGACCATCGAGGCCGCGATCAGCGACGCGACGCCGAAGTAGGCGCCGTGCGGCAGCCCGGCGAGGAACCGGGCGCCGAGCAGCGTCTCGTACGAGGGCGCGATCGCGGTGAGGAGGTTGCCGAGCGCGAGCGCGGCCACGAGCCCGATGGCCAGCGCGTGCTTCGGAAGTCTGGCCGTGAGCGAGACGATGACCGGGGCGCCGACGACGACACCGACCGCGTACGCGGAGATCACGTGGCCCGCGCTCGGGATCGAGACGTCGATGCCGTCGGCGATCTCGGGCAGCAGGCCCATCGTGACGTACTCGGTCGTGCCGATCGCGAACCCGCCCAGCGCCAGCGCGATCAGGGCCAGGAAGAGGTTCTGGGGTCGCGAAGAGGAGGTGCTCGTACGACGGGATGCGGTGGAGAAGGTCACCGTTCCCAGCATAAGTTGTTGGACAGAACAATTCTCGGCCTTGCGGGGTGAACTCGCTCACCCCGCTCCCCCGTCGTGCGTGTCCGCGCGCGCATCGGCGCCGACGCGAGCACAATGCGAGACGGACGGGCGTCAGGGGGGCGCCTCGTACGAAGGGGCCTGCATGACACCCGATCTTCGCTCTCGACTCGGCGCCGAGCTGCTCGGCTCCTTCTGGCTGGTGCTCGGCGGCTGCGGCACGGCAGTCCTCGCCGCCGTCTTCCTCACCGACGCGGGCAACCTCGGAGTCGGTCACCTCGGTGTGGCGTTCGCCTTCGGCCTGACGGTCCTCACCGGAGCGTACGCCGTCGGCCACATCTCCGGGGCGCACTTCAACCCCGCGGTCACCTTCGGCCTGGCGGTCGCCAAGCGCTTCCCGTGGAAGGACGTCGGCCCGTACTGGATCGTCCAGATCATCGGCGCGACGCTCGCCGGCGCCGTGCTGCTCGCCATCGCCAACGGCGTCGACGGGTTCTCGGCGGTCGACAGCGGCTTCGCGACGAACGGTTACGGCGACCGCTCGCCGGGCGGGTACGCGCTGTGGTCCGTCTTCCTCTGCGAGGTCGTGATGACGGCGATGTTCCTGTACGTGATCTTGGGCGTGACGTCGAAGCGTGCGCCGGTCGGGTTCGCCCCACTGGCGATCGGCCTGATGCTGACGCTCATCCACCTCATCTCGATCCCGGTCAGCAACACCTCCGTCAACCCCGCCCGGTCGCTGGGCGTCGCCTGGTTCGCCGGCGTCGACGCGCTGGCCCAGGTCTGGGTGTTCCTGCTCGCACCGCTGATCGGTGCCGCCATCGCCGGGGCGACGTTCGTCTTCATCACCGGGGTCGACCGCAGCGACATCGACGTCGTCGGCGACAGCGACCGCTGAGCCGCAGCGGCGGGCCCGCACCCCGTCACGGCGGCGGCGGGCGGGCTTGCTAGCGTCGTGAGGACGTACGTGTCGTACGCCCTGTACTCCAAGGAGATGTCGTGAGCGCAACACCCGTGAAGGTGGCCGTCACCGGCGCCGCCGGTCAGATCGGCTACAGCCTGCTCTTCCGTATCGCCGCCGGCGATCTGCTCGGCCCGGACACCCCGGTCCAGCTGCGTCTGCTCGAGATCACGCCCGCCCTCAAAGCGCTCGAGGGCGTCGTGATGGAGCTCGACGACTGCGCGTTCCCGCTGCTCGACTCGGTCGAGATCGGCGACGACGCCAACACCATCTTCGACGGCGCCAACCTCGCCCTCCTCGTCGGCGCCCGCCCGCGTACGAAGGGCATGGAGCGCGGCGACCTCCTCGAGGCCAACGGCGCCATCTTCACGGCTCAGGGCAAGGCGCTCAACGACCACGCCGCCAACGACATCCGCATCGGCGTGACCGGCAACCCGGCCAACACCAACGCGCTCATCGCCAAGACGAACGCCCCCGACATCCCGGCCGAGCGCTTCTCCGCGCTGACGCGTCTCGACCACAACCGCGCGATCTCGCAGCTGGCGGCCAAGACCGGCGCCAAGGTCACCGACATCACCAAGATGACGATCTGGGGCAACCACTCGGCCACCCAGTACCCCGACATCTTCCACGCCGAGATCGCCGGCCGTAACGCCGCCGAGGTCGTCAACGACCAGTCGTGGATCGTCGACGACTTCATCCCGACCGTCGCCAAGCGCGGCGCCGCCATCATCGAGGCGCGCGGTGCGTCGTCGGCCGCCTCCGCCGCGTCGGCCACGATCGACGCCGCCCGCGACTGGCTGCTCGGCTCGCCCGAGGGCGACTGGGTGTCGATGGCGGTCTCGTCCGACGGCTCCTACGGCGTGCCCGAGGGCCTGATCTCGTCCTTCCCCGTCATCACCAAGGGCGGCGACTGGGAGATCGTCCAGGGCCTCGACATCGACGACTTCTCGCGCGCCAAGATCGACGCGTCGGTCGCCGAGCTCGTCGAGGAGCGCGACGCCGTCACCAAGCTCGGCCTGATCTGAGCGCCTGACGCACCTCCCGACATCAGGACCCGACTGTCTCACCCCGGATCCGGGGTGAGACGTCGGGTCCTCTTGTCGGGTCCTACGTCGTACGCCCGCGCCGCGGCTGGTCGCCCTCGCGGCGGTTGCGCAGGACCAGGAACGGCAGGAAGAACGCGGCCACGGCCGTCACGAGCCACACGATGAGCGAGGCCAGCACCCACGTGGAGACGCCGGAGATCGAGAGGCCGTCGGTGAAGACGTTCGCGATGACGAGCGCCACCAGCGTCGAGACCAGGCCGATGCCGCCGAGGAACGCAGGCGCGTTGCGCGCAGCGACCTTCGTGATGAAGGGCGACAGGACGGCCTGCGCCAGCGTGAAGACGACGACCGCGACGACGAAACCGCTCGCCTTCACCGTCATGTCCTCGAGGAGCCAGGTCGCCACCAGGATGCCGACAGCGCTGGACCCGAGCGCGATCGCGACGTTGAGCAGCAGGCGGATCATGCCCGCAGCGTAGCGGCCCGGACCGGGGTTAGCCGGTGAATGCGCGCGGCACGATGAACGCGAGCGTGACGAGCGCGGACCCGAGGATCAGCATCCAGCCGCAGTCGAACGCCTTGCCTCGTACGCGCAGCAGGCCGGCACGCGCCTCGGGGAGCATCGCGCGCACCGCGGCGCCGAGGACCAGGCTGGCGCCGATGAGCGCGATCCCTTCTCGCCACGCGCCGAACGCGACCAGGGCGAGCCCCACGACGAGCGCGGCGACCAGCGCCGCGTACATCTGCGTCCCGCCGATCCCGCCCGTCCCGCGGGTCATGCCAGGCCGGCGGCGCGCTCAGCGGCCTCCACGACGTTCTGGAGGAGCATCGCCCGTGTCATCGGCCCGACTCCGCCGGGGTTGGGCGAGACCCAGCCCGCCACCTCGGCGACACCGGCGTCGACGTCGCCGGCGATCTTGCCGTCGGCACCACGGCTGACGCCGACGTCGAGGACGGCTGCGCCGGGCTTGACCATGTCGGCGGTGATGATCGAGGGCACGCCCGCGGCTGCGACCACGATGTCGGCGCGGGCGACCTCGGCGGCAAGGTCGCGGGTGCCCGTGTGGCACAGCGTCACGGTGGCGTTCTCCGTACGGCGCGTCAGGAGCAGACCGAGCGGGCGCCCGACCGTCACGCCACGGCCGACGACGACCACGTGCTGACCGGCGATCGGGACGCCGCCGGCGCGCAGCAGCTCCACGATGCCGCGCGGGGTGCACGGGAGCGGAGCGGGCTCGTTGAGGACGAGCCACCCGAGGTTGGTCGGCTGCAGCCCGTCGGCATCCTTGGCGGGGTCGATGGCGCCGATGACGGCGTTCTCGTCGATGCCCTTGGGGAGCGGGAGCTGGACGATGTAGCCCGTGCAGGCGGGGTCGGCGTTCAGCGCCGCGACGGCGTCGAGGATCTCGCGCTGCGTCGCGGTGTCCGGAAGGTCGACGCGGATCGACTCGATCCCGACCTGGGCGCAGTCGCGGTGCTTGCCCGCGACGTAGATCTGGCTGCCGGGGTCGTCGCCCACGAGCAGCGTGCCGAGACCCGGCCTGACGCCACGCTCGGCGAGGGCGGCGACCCGCGTGGTGAGGTCGGCCTTGATGGCGGCCGCGGTGGCCTTGCCGTCGAGAATCTGTGCGCTCACCCTCGAAGTCTCCCATGCCAGACTTCGGAGGTGATCCCGCGCCTCGGAACCCTCGACCTCGTCCCCGCACTCGATCGACCCGACCTCCTCGCCGCCCCGGTCGCGGCAGCGCTCGACGCCCTCGGACCGGCCGCCGGCGACGCGTGGGTGTGCGCGATCGACCCCGCCCTCGCCGACACGGCCGCCTTCTCGGAGGCGTACGAGGTGCCGCTCGAGGTCTCGGCGAACTGCGTCGTGGTCCTCGGTCGGCGCGCCGGGGAGGAGCGGGCCGCCGCGTGCGTGGTCCGTGCCGACACGCGGGCCGACGTGAACGCCACGATCCGCAGGCGGCTCGACGTCCGCAAGCTGTCGTTCGCCCCGATGGAGTGGGCGACGGAGACGACGGGCATGGAGTACGGCGGGATCACGCCCGTCGGTGTGCCGGCGACCTGGCCCGTGCTCGTCGACGAGCACGCCGCCGCTCTGGAGCGGGCGGTGATCGGCTCGGGGATCCGCGGGTCGAAGCTGGTCGTCCCCGGCACCCTGCTCGCCGCGCTCCCCTCCGCCGAGGTCGGCCCGTACGCCCGCTGACGCAGACGACGAGCGTCACGACGTCCGTCAGTGGAAGAAGTGCCGCGACCCCGTGAAGTACATCGTGAGGCCCGCAGCGTTCGCAGCGGCGACGACCTCGTCGTCGCGCACGGACCCGCCGGGCTGGACCACGGCACGGACACCGGCGTCGATCAGCACCTGCAGCCCATCGGCGAACGGGAAGAACGCGTCCGACGCGCCGACCGATCCGCGAGCGCGGTCGGCCCCCGCCCGCTCCACGGCCAGGCGGCACGAGTCCACACGGTTGACCTGGCCCATGCCGACGCCGACAGCACCGCCGTCCTTGGCGAGCAGGATGGCGTTCGACTTCACCGAGCGGCACGCCGTCCACGCGAACGCCAGCTCGGCCAGCGTCGCGTCGTCCGCCGCCTCACCCGCCGCGAGCGTCCAGCTCGCCGGATCGTCGCCCGGGGCGTCCACGTGGTCGCGCGACTGCACCAGGAGACCGCCGGAGATCGGCCGCATCTCGATCCGCTGCGGGTGCTCGTCGAGCGGCGCGACCAGGATGCGGATGTTCTTCTTGCGCGTCAGCACCTCGACCGCCCGCGGCTCGAACTCCGGCGCCACGATCACCTCGGTGAACACCTTCGCGACCTTCTCGGCCATCTCCACCGTCACCGGGCGGTTGGCCGCGATCACGCCGCCGTACGCCGAGACCGGATCGGTCGCGTGCGCCTTCTCGTACGCCGTGACGATGTCGTCACCGACCGCGATGCCGCACGGGTTGGCGTGCTTGATGATCGCGACGGCGGGCTCGGCGAAGTCGTTGGCCGCACGGCGGGCCGCGTCGGCGTCGACGTAGTTGTTGTACGACATCTCCTTGCCGTGCAGCTGCGTCGCGTTGGCGATGCCGGGACGGTCCCCGTGGTACAGCGCGGCCGGCTGGTGCGGGTTCTCGCCGTAGCGCAGCGTCGCCGACAACGCCCAGTCGCCACCGACCCACGCGGGGAACTGCTGCGCGGACTGCGGCGCGTACACGCTCTCGAACCACGAGGCGACGGCGATGTCGTACGAGGCGGTGTGCGCGAACGCCTCCGCGGCGAGCCGCTTGCGCTGCGCCAGCGTGAACCCGCCCTCGCGCACGGCGTCGAGCAGCACGTCGTAGCGGCGCGGGTCCACCACCACCGCGACCGACGGGTGGTTCTTGGCGGCCGCACGCACCATCGAGGGTCCGCCGATGTCGATCTGCTCGACCACCTCGTCCGGGGTCGCGCCGGAGGCGACCGTCTGCCGGAACGGGTAGAGGTTGACCACGACGAGGTCGAACGGCTCGATCTCGAGCTCGGTCAGCTGCTCCACGTGCGCGTCGAGACGCAGGTCGGCGAGGATGCCCGCGTGGACCTTCGGGTGGAGCGTCTTGACGCGTCCGTCCAGCGTCTCCGGGAACCCGGTGAGGTCCTCGACCTTGGTCACCGGGACGCCGGCGTCGGCGATCCGCGCGGCCGTGGACCCGGTGGACACGATCTCGACACCTGCGAGCTGCAGCCCGGACGCCAGCGCCTCCAGGCCGGTCTTGTCGTAGACCGAGATCAGCGCCCGCTTGATCGGCCGCTTCCCGTCGTCGTGCCCCGCCTCGTCGGCCGGCACCTCGCGCTCGACGTCGCTCATCCGATCGTGACCTTTCTTCCGTCGATGGTCCAGCCCTCGCGGACCATCGCTCCGACGGCGTCGACGAGCTGCCGACGCTCCGCTTCCTTGATGCGCTCGGTGAGCGCGTCCTCGTCGTCGTCGTCGAGGACGGGGACGGCGACCTGGGCGATGATCGGCCCGGTGTCGACCCCGTCGTCGACGAAGAACAGCGTGGCTCCCGCGAGCTTCACCCCGTACGCCAGCGCGTCGCGCGGGCCGTGGATGCCGACGAAGCTCGGGAGGAGGGAATTGTGGGTGTTGACGTAGCGGTCGGCGAACGCCGTGAGGAACGACGACCCGACGAGCTTGAGGAACCCCGCCGACACGACGAGGTCCGGCTCGTACGAGGCGACGGTGGCGGTGAGGGCGGCGTCCCACTCGGCACGCTCGGCGTAGTCGCGGACCCGGTGCACGAACGTCGCCGCTCCGGCACGCTCACCGCGGGCCAGGCCCTCGATCCCGTCACGGTCGGCGCCGACGGCCACGACCTCGGCCCCGTACGCCGGGTCGGCGCACGCGTCGAGCAGCGCCTGCAGGTTGCTCCCGGACCCTGAGACCAGGACGACCAGCCGCGCCGGCCGCTCAGACGCTGGAGGTGGAGTCCTGCGAGGCTGGGTCCGAGGTGGCGTCGTCGTCTGCTCCACGGCGACCACGATAGTGCGCCGCCGCCGCACCGACCGCGCCGCCCACGGCCAGGACGCTGATCGCGAGGAGCACCGAGAGCGGCAGGTCGGGGCCGCTGGTGCCAAGTCGGCCGGGGCCGAGGCTGCCTCCGGAGAGCAGCAGGCCGAGCCCGACCAGCGATCCGGCGAAGACCCCGGCACCGGCACCGGCCACGACGTCGGTACGGAGCTCGCCGAGCGCGCGCCGCTCAGCCCCCTCCACCGCGAGGTAGCCCGCGAGCGCTCCGGCGAGGAGCGGGGCCGCGGCGAACGCGATGAGCCAGCCCGGCCGAGGACCCGCCGGCGGGACGGCCGCGAGGACGGGGAGCGCCGGGACCGCACCCAGCGTGCTGGACGTCAGGGTGACCGACGTCCCGGCGCCGAGGGCGTACCCGGGTCCGAGCATCGCCGCCACGGTCCAGAGGACGAGGTTGGGCAGCACCAGGAGGCACACGAGGAGCAGACCGATCCCCCCGAGGAGACCCGGCCGCAGACCGGACCAGAGCGCGCCGACGGCGTCCGCCCGGGCCACGAGACCGCCGACGACGAGAACGCCGGCGAGCGCGACGAGCGCCACCGCGCCGACGATCCCCCCGCGCAGCGCGGAGCGTCCGGTCGGCGGGAGCGAGCGGTACTGGCGGCGCAGCACGCCCGAGCCGTGCGCGGCGCCGCTGGCTCCGAAGACCGCCCCGACGAGGAGGCCGGCGACGGCCGCACGCCACGGTTGGACGGCAGCACCGTCGAGCGGGGACCACCACGCCACGACCGCGAGCACCGCCGCGTACGTCACCGCGCAGGAGGACGCGACCACCCCGACCTCGCGGACGCCGTTGGCGACACCCCAGCCCGCGCTGACGCGGGCGACGGTCGAGTGGAGGGTGAGCACCGCCAGGAGGAAGAGACCGAGCGGAATGGCGTTGATCACGGTCTGGCCGACCGTCACCCCGCTCCCGTGGGCCGCGAGCCACGCGATCGCACCGCCCCGCAGGGCGCCGCCGGCCGTCCCGGTGTCGGCGGCGAGCCACACGACGACGGTCAGCCCACCGCACACGAGCAGGCCCAGCAGGGCGGCCGCGACAGCGGCCGTCGCGCCCGCCGCCCAACCGGGTCGACCGGAGCCGCCGAGACGGTTCCGGAGCGGGCGCATAGAGGTTTCCAAGGTCTCGATCATCGTCACCATCGTCCCTGTAGCCTGGGTCGCCGAGACGGAGGCACGCCGACGTGTGCCGCCTGGGGGGGCCGTCCACGAGCACCGACCCCGACCGCGACCGTAGGGAGACCCGAGTCATGCCGAAGGTGGATGAGTTCGACACCTTCTACGACTCCACGAGCCGGTACGTGACGCACCTCACGTACGCCGAGTGTGGCGACCGCTCCGTGACGGCAGAAGCCGTCGCCGAGGCGTACGAGAAGGCCTGGCAGGCGTGGGCGAAGCAGCGCGCACGCGACCCGCTGTCGTACGTGCGCAGCGAGGCGTTCCGCCAGGCCCGGCTGTCGCGCGGCACCCGCCCGTGGCGCCGGCGGCACGAGGAGGACAGCGACCTCGCGCTGATCGAGGCTCTCCAGGAGCTCAACAGCCGCTCGCGGCGCCTGATCATCCTGCAGACCCTCGGCGAGCTCGACCTCTCCGCCGCCGCCCGAGACGTCGGCATCGCGGACAACGAGGCCGTCGCCGAGACCCAGCACGCCGTCACCGAGCTCGAGCAGGCCCTCGGCCAGAGCATCGGGCAGATCGAGAGCCGCCTGCTGGGGCTCTCGGAGATCTCCGAGCAGATCATGCTCCCGAGCGCGTCGCGGGTGCGCTACAAGGCGCGGGGCCGCAGCCGTCGCCACACCCTCGTCTCGGTCGCCGCCGCCTGCGTCGGGGTGATCGCCGCCGGGCTCGTCGTCGCCCCCAGCGCGCCGCTGAGCCAGGCCGAGGCCCAGGAGCGCACCCGCGTGGGTGAGCGTCCCGTCAGCGCCGCCCGGCCCGGCGACGCGGTGACCGCCCGCTCCCTGATGACCGCCGTTGAAGCCGGACGGATCGACCCCTCCCACGACTGGACCACGGTCTCCACGGCCGCCGACGAGCCGAAGGAGTTCGAGAGCGCCGACGAGGCCGCCGAGCGGGCCTCCACCGCCGGCGAGCCCCTCACGGCGTGCACGCCACGGCGCTTCGCGACCGACGACCCCCGCAAGACCTACGTGCGCGAGTTCGAGGCGTACGGCGAGCCCGAGCTCGCCATCCAGGTGCTCGAGGTCGCTCGCAACGCGGACGCGGCCCAGGCGGCGTTCAAGCGGCGACTCCAGTGGTACGCCGACTGCTCGGTCCCCCGCATCCAGATGGCCAGCGCGGCGACGATCGCGGGCGCCTCCTCGCCGGTCACGATCCTGCGGATGCGCGAGAGCGGCTCGCCGGCGCGGACCCTCACCGTCGGGTTCATGCAGTCCGGAGTCGTCAACTCGGTCCTCGTGCACCGTACGGACGGGACGTCCGCCCCGTCGGTCGCCGCCTTCGGCAACGCGCTCGTCGAGAGCATGCGCCTGGCCTGCGCCGCGTCCGGCGGGCCGTGCACGACCTCCACGAAGACCGCCGGAGCCCCGCTCCCCCGGACGTCGAGCAACCCGGGGTTCCTGGCTGCGGCCGACCTGCCTCCGGTGGGACGCCAGACCAAGCCGTGGGGCGCCACCGAGCCCGAGCCGCCGAGCCCTAACCCGGCCGCCACGATGTGCGACAAGGCCGACTTCCTCAACCGCACCGTCGCCAAGACCCGCGCCCGCGTGTACGTCGTGCCGAACGACAAGGCCGTCCCGAAGCAGTTCGGGATCGGCCAGACGATCGCGACGTTCCGCTCGCCCCGTCAGGCTGCCGCGTTCGTCAGGAAGGTCGAGAAGCGCATCGCCAAGTGCGAGGACCGCAACCAGGCCGCGACCGTCCGTGCGGGCGGCGCGGTGCGCGGGAGCGGCTACGTGGGCAAGACCTGGCGGATGTCGTTCGAGACCGGCCCGAAGTCGACCGTGACGTACCGCCTCGCTCTCGTACGGCGAGGAGCCACGGTGACGCAGGTCGCCCAGTCGGGCAACAAGCGTGCCGACCTGAGCGCCGGCCAGTTCGCCACCGTCGCGAGCCGCGCCGCGCAGCGCCTCGCGTACTGGCGCTGACCGGCTCCGCCGCGCGAACGACGAAGGCGCCCCGACCCGCGAGGGTCGGGGCGCCTTTCGTACGACGCGGGCTCAGGTCAGAGCGACTTGAGGATCTCGCGCATGAGCTCAGCGGTCTCGGACGGCGTCTTGCCGACCTTGACACCGGCGGCCTCGAGGGCCTCCTTCTTGGCCTCCGCCGTGCCCGACGAGCCGGAGACGATCGCGCCGGCGTGGCCCATCGTCTTGCCCTCGGGAGCGGTGAAGCCCGCCACGTAGCCGACGACCGGCTTGGTGACGTGCTCCTTGATGTAGGCCGCGGCGCGCTCCTCGGCGTCGCCGCCGATCTCGCCGATCATCACGATCGCCTTGGTCTCGGGGTCGTTCTCGAACGCCTCGAGCGCGTCGATGTGCGTGGTGCCGATGACCGGGTCGCCGCCGATGCCGATGGCGGTCGAGAAGCCGTAGTCCGACAGCTCGTACATCATCTGGTACGTCAGCGTGCCCGACTTCGACACGAGCCCGACGGGGCCCTTGCCGGCGATGGTGTGCGGCGTGATGCCGGCCAGCGACTCCCCCGGCGTGATGATGCCGGGGCAGTTCGGGCCGATCATGCGGGTGTGCTTGCCCTGCAGGTACGACCACACCTCGGCGGTGTCCTGGACCGGCACACCCTCGGTGATGACGACCAGCAGGCCGATGCCCGCGTCGATCGCCTCGACGCAGGCGTCCTTGGTGAAGGCCGGCGGCACGAACACGACCGACACGTCGGCGCCGGTCTCGGCCATGGCCTCCTTGACGGTCCCGAAGACGGGCAGCTGGACCTCAGCGCCGTCCTTCGTGTGGGTCACCGTCGTGCCGGCCTTGCGCGCGTTCACGCCACCGACGATGTTGGAGCCGGCGTCGAGCATCAGAGCGGTGTGCTTGGCACCCATCCCGCCGGTGATGCCCTGGACGATGATCTTGGAGTCCTTGTTCAGGTAGATGGACATGTCCTCGTCCCCTCTCAGGCGTTCGCCAGCTCGGCGGCCTTGTCGGCCGCGCCGTCCATGGTGTCGACGAGGGTGACCAGCGGGTGGTTGCGCTCGTTGAGGATCTGCCGGCCCAGCTCGACGTTGTTGCCGTCGAGGCGGACGACGAGCGGCTTGGTGGCCGTGTCGCCGAGCAGGTCGAGCGCGCCCACGATGCCGTTGGCGACCTCGTCGCAGGCGGTGATACCGCCGAAGACGTTGACGAAGACGGACTTCACGTCGGGATCGCCGAGGATCACGTCGAGTCCGTTCGCCATCACCTCGGCGTTGGCGCCGCCACCGATGTCGAGGAAGTTGGCGGGCTTCACGCCGCCGTGCGCCTCACCGGCGTACGCGACGACGTCGAGCGTCGACATGACGAGGCCCGCGCCGTTGCCGATGATGCCGACCTGGCCCTCGAGCTTGACGTAGTTGAGGTTGAGCGCCTTGGCCTTCGCCTCGAGCGGGTTCTCCGCGCTCTTGTCGACGAACGCCTCGTGCTCGGGGTGACGGAACTCGGCGTTCTCGTCGAGCGAGACCTTGCCGTCCAGCGCCTCGAGCTTGTCGCCGGCCAGACGCGCCAGCGGGTTGACCTCGACGAGCGTGGCGTCCTCTTCGACGAAGACCTTCCACAGCGCCTGGATCATCTCGACGGCCTGCTCGAAGATCGGCTCCGGGAAGGCGGCCTCGGTCGCGATCGCGCGAGCCATCGCCTCGTCGACTCCGGTGCCGGGATCGATCGGGATCTGCTTGACAGCGTCGGGGTTGGTCTTGGCGACCTCCTCGATCTCGACGCCGCCCTCGACCGACGCGATGCAGAGGTACTGCCGGTTCGCGCGATCGAGCAGGAAGGAGAAGTAGTACTCCTCCTCGATGGTGGCAGCGGGCGCGATGAGCACGCGGTTGACCGTCAGGCCCTTGATCTCCATGCCGAGGATGTCGCTGGCACGGTCGAAGGCGTCCTGAGGCGTCGGCGCGAACTTGACGCCGCCTGCCTTGCCGCGGCCGCCGGCCTTGACCTGGGCCTTGACGACGACTGCGCCACCCAGGTCTTCGGCGCCCTTGCGCGCCTCTTCGGGAGTGTTCGCCACGACGCCGAGCGTCACGGGAACACCGTGCTTGGCGAAGAGCTCCTTCGCCTGGTACTCCATCAGATCCACGGTGATGCCGTCCTTTGGTACAGGTACGCTGCCGTACAACCTTCGCGACTCTAGCCCCGTGAGCCTCGTCACAGCGGGACGGGGTACGCGGACTAGGATCCACGCATGGCCGGTGAAAGCACTGCTCTCAGTGTGCCTTCCGACGACGTGACGCTCGCGGTCAGACGCTCGGGCACCCAGACGGGGCCCACCGTCGTGCTCGTCCACGGCTACCCCGACAACCACCACGTGTGGGACCGGGTCGCCCCGCTCCTCGACGACTTCGACGTCGTCACGTACGACGTCCGCGGCGCCGGCGGCTCGACGACCCCGACCGGTGTCGAGGGATATCGCGTCGAGCGGCTGGTCGACGACCTCGTCGCCGTGCTCGACGCCGTGCGCCCCGACGGCGGGCCCGTCCACCTCGTCGGCCACGACTGGGGCTCGGTCCAGCTGTGGACTGCGGTGTTCGCCGCCGGCACAGACGAGCGCCTGCGTGGCCGCATCGCCTCGTACGTGTCGATGAGCGGGCCCGACCTCCGCCTGTACGGCGACTTCCTCCGTACGGCGTTCGCACGGCGGCAGCTCGGCGTGCTCGCCAACCAGCTCGCGAGGTCCTGGTACATCGGGGCGTTCCAGGTGCCTTTGGTCCCCGAGCTGGTGATGCGCCGTGCGACGCGCCTCGTCCGTCGCGTGCTGGCGCGCGCGGAGGGCACGGACGACACCCACTGGTCGGAAGCGTTGGCGCGCGACGCCGCGCACGGCGTCAACCTCTACCGGGCGAACGCGTTCCGCGCCGTACGGACGCCTCCGCCGACGCCCACCCCCGTTCCGGTCACCCTCGTCGTCGCGATGCGCGACCCCTTCCTCTCCCCCGCGATGTACGAGGGCCTCTCCCGCTTCGTCCCCGATCTGACCCGCAGGGAGGTCGATGCCGGCCACTGGATTCCCTGGACCGAACCCGTCCTGGTCGCTGAGACCGTCCGGTCCGCGGTGCACACCGCGCGGGAGCCGCAATGAGGCGGGCTTCACACCTGCACACGTCCTCGCCCGGCATGACAGGGATCGCGACGCCAACCTTGACCATCTGTCCAAGATGCTGGACAGTGGTCCGGTTGTCACTCTTCGGTAACGGGGGCGCTTCCGCTAGTGTCGACAGCCGTCAGTCCACATCTGGAGGTCTCGTTTCGTGACGTCGCGCCCCGCCCCCAAGCGCCGCGCCGAGAAGCCCAAGAAGGGCCTCTCGCGATCGTCCGGCTCCAGCGCCTCCGCCGGCAGCGCCGGCACCGGCCGTCGAGTAGCCGGGAGGACGGTCCCGCCCGCTGGTGAAGCGACCCGCTCCCCGCAGGTCTCCGCCACACCGATGGCACCTCCGTCGCCCGCCGAGACGACGCTGATCCGGACCGAGATCACCGAGGCGCAGACCGAGATCACCTCGCATATGGAGGTCAGCCCCCCGCTGACCGCCCTCCCCGCAGCCGAGGCGGCACCGTTCCGCTCCTCCCCCGTCCCCTCCTCCCCCGCTTCCCCCTCGTACTCCCCCTCCTCGTCCGCAGCCGACGAGCGGCGCTCCGGCGGCCGCCGCGCTGCACGCACCTCCCCCGAGCCGACGGCGAGCGCCCCACGTGAGAGCGCCCCTCGGACCTCCTCCCCCAGCACCCCGCCGCCGAGCCCCAGCCGCGGCAAGCGCGTCGCCGAGCTTCCGCCGATCCCGGCCGACGCGACCGCGCAGATCGATGCGGTTTCCGAGCACACCACGATCACCGAGCGGCGCTCGGGTGAGCTCCGCCCCGCCCGCCGTGCCACGCCCCCGGGCTCGCGCTCCGCACGCACCCGTACGGGCAAGTCGCGTCGCCTCCCGACCCCGGCCGTCATCGGTGCCGCCGCCCTCGTCGTCGCCGGGATCGGTGCCGTCGCGGTCTCCTCGGCCAAGCCTCCGGTGATGGAGACGGCCGACTTCCAGGCACTCTCCGCCGACGTGAGCGGCTCGTCCGCCAAGCGGTACGACCCGAACAACGTCGACGTCACCCGCGACTTCGACCGCGCTCTCCTCGACAAGCAGGCCGAACAGCAGGCCGCCCAGCTCTCGGCATCGCTGGCCGCGCTCGCCGACCGTACCGAGGCACGCTCGCAGGAGATCAAGAAGAAGCAGTGGGTCCTGCCGCTCACCGGCTACCGACTCACCGCTCGCTTCGGCCAGTCGAGCTCGCTCTGGTCCACCGTCCACACCGGCCTCGACTTCGCGGCGCCGTCGGGCACCCCGCTCGTCGCCATCGCGCGCGGCACGGTCAAGAGCACCGGCTACGACGGCTCGTACGGCAACAAGACCGTGCTGACGCTCGAGGACGGCACCGAGATCTGGTACTGCCACCAGTCGTCGGTCAAGGTCAGCCCCGGCACCAAGGTGGATCCCGGCACCGTGATCGGCTATGTGGGGACGACGGGCAACTCCACCGGCCCGCACCTTCACCTCGAGGTCCGCCCAGGAGGCGGCAACCCAGTCGATCCGCTGGCCGCGCTCCGCGCGCACAACGTCAACCCCTGATCCCGCAAGTCACTCCGCGCCCACCCGCGAGTGGCTCGCGAGCGTCAGATCTTCTCGACGGGGGCGTAGCGCAGCAGGAGTCGCTTGACGCCTTCGGAGCCGAAGTCGACCGACGCCACCGCGCGGTCCCCTGCTCCCTCGAGCGCCACCACCGTGCCCAGCCCGAACGCGTCGTGCGACACGCGGTCGCCCGGCGACAGGCTCGGGACGTCGCGCTTCTCCTTGCTCGCCCGGTCGGCGCTCGCCGCCCGGATCGGCGTCGTCGTGCGGCGGGGCAGGTAGCCGCCGGACCAGGTCGTCGTGTCGGACTCGGTGCGCTTCCAGTCGACGAGCTCGGCCGGGATTTCGTCGAGGAACCGGGACGGCGGGTTGTGCGAGGGCGCGCCCCACGCCGACCGTACGAGGGCGCGCGTGACGTAGAGCCGCTCCTCGGCACGGGTGAGCCCGACGTACGCGATGCGGCGCTCCTCTTCCATCTCCTTCGGGTCGCCCATCGAGCGCATGTGCGGGAAGACGGACTCCTCCAGACCGGTGAGGAAGACGACGGGGAACTCCAGGCCCTTGGCCGAGTGCAACGTCATCAGCGTCACCATGCCCTCACCCGCGTCCGGGATGGAGTCGGCGTCGGCGACGAGCGAGACCCGCTCGAGGAAGGCGGCGACCGATCCGGGAGCGAGCACGTCGTCGTCTACCGGCTCGTCGTCGGCCGCCACCGGCGCGTCAGCCAGCGTCGCCGCGTCGGACACGAACTCGCGCGCGACGGCCACGAGCTCGGAGAGGTTCTCGACGCGCGCCTCGTCCTGCGGGTCGGTGCTGTTCTCGAGCTCGTCGAGGTAGCCCGAGCGCGCCAGCGTCGCCTCGAGCACGGCGTCGACAGGCTCGCCCGAGGCGGCGAGCTCCTGCAGCCCGGTCATCGTCTCGACGAACGCGCTGATCTGCTTCAGCGAGCGGGTCGCGATGCCGGGGGCCTCGTGGGCGCGCTGGAGCGCCTCCCAGAAGGAGATGCGGAGGCGGTCGGCGTGCGCACCGACGACGGCCTCGGCACGCTCCCCGATGCCGCGCTTGGGCGTGTTGAGGATCCGCCGCAGCGAGACGGCGTCGGCAGGGTTCACGAGGACCCTCAGGTACGCGATGGCGTCCTTGACCTCCTTGCGCTCGTAGAAGCGGACGCCCCCGACGACGCGGTACGGCATGCCGACGCGGATGAACACCTCCTCGAACACACGTGACTGCGCGTTGGTGCGGTAGAACACCGCCACCTCGCCCGGCTTGGCGAGGCCCTCGTCGGTGAGCCGGTCCACCTCGTCGGCGACGTACTGCGCCTCGGCGTGCTCGTCGTCGGCCACGTAGCCGACGATGAGCTCGCCCTTGCCCTGAGCCGACCAGAGGTTCTTCTTCTTGCGGCCCTCGTTGCGCGCGATCACGGCGTTGGCGGCGTCGAGGATCGACTGCGTCGAGCGGTAGTTCTGCTCGAGCAGGATCGTCGTCGCGGTCGGGAAGTCGGCCTCGAACTCGAGGATGTTGCGGATGTTGGCACCGCGGAACGCGTAGATCGACTGGTCGGAGTCACCGACCACGAGGAGGTCGGAGTCCGGCTCGGTGCACAGCTCGCGGATGAGGACGTACTGGGCGTGGTTGGTGTCCTGGTACTCGTCGACGAGCACGTGCCGGAACCGCCGGCGGTAGACGTCAGCGACGTCGGGGAACGCCTGGAACAGGTGCACCGTCGTCATGATGAGGTCGTCGAAGTCCATCGCGTTGGAGGCCCGCAGACGCTCCTGGTACGCCGTATAGGCCGACGCGTACGCCCGCTCGGTGTCGTTGTGCGCCTTGGTGGCGGCCTGCTCGTGGTCGACCAGCTCGTTCTTGAGGTTGGACACCCAGTTGAGGACGCCGCGCGGCGGGAACCGCTTGGGGTCGAGCTCGAGGTCGCGGCACACCTGCGTCATCAGCCGCTTGGAGTCGGCCGCGTCGTAGATCGTGAACGTCGAGGTGAAGCCGAATCGCTGGGCCTCCTTGCGGAGGATCCGCACGCACGCCGAGTGGAACGTGCTCACCCACATCAGCCGGGAGCGCCCGCCGACGTACTCCTCGACGCGGCTGCGCATCTCGGCAGCGGCCTTGTTGGTGAACGTGATCGCCAGGATCGAGCCCGGGTGGACGCGGTGCTGGGAGATCATCCAGGCGATCCGGCGGGTGAGCACCCGCGTCTTGCCCGACCCTGCGCCGGCGACGACCAGCAGCGGACCGCCCGTGTGCGTCACCGCGGCGCGCTGTGGCTCGTTGAGACCGGCGAGCAGGCGCTCGGCGTCGGCCTGGCGGCGTGCCTCGATCTCCTCGTCACTCGGGCGGTCGTGACCGCCACCTCCCCCGGCGTCGGAGAAGGCATGGGCCGTACGGAGGTCGCCGGAGCGACGCTCGGACGGCATCCGATCAGGGGGCACGGGGAACGAGAAGCTCATCGTGGTCCCAGCCTACGGGTGCGCTCGGACAGCGGCGGCAGGCGCGTGACACCTGTGGATCTCCGGCACGGAACTTACCCTGGTGGAGGAGACGTACGCGAGGGTGAAGGAGCGGGACGTGAACACCACCACCGAACCTGCGCCCCGTATGCGGATCGTCATCGATCCCACCACTGGCGAACCCCCGTACGAGCAGGTCAGGCGCCAGGTCGCTGCCCAGGCCGCCGACGGGACGCTCGGCCCGGGTGCCCGGATCCCCACCGTACGGGCGCTCGCCGACTCGCTGGGGCTCGCCGTCAACACGGTCGCCAAGGCGTACCGGGTGCTCGAGTCCGAAGGTGTCGTGGAGACGCTCGGGCGGCGCGGGACGTTCATCAAGCCCCGTGACCTCGAATCCGACGCCGCGCAGCAGGCGGGCGCCGCGGCCGACGCCTATGTGGCGCAGCTCCGTCGCCTCGGCCTCGCTCGCAGCGAGGCCGTCCGCATGGTCGAGGACCGCTGGCGCTGAGCCCGGTCGCCCGACCGCAGCCGCTCAGACCGGCTTCTCCCGCCACGGCCGCTCGAACGGCAGCCGCCACGCGTGCGGCGCGATCAGCTGGTGGATGGCGTTCGGCCCCCACGACCCGGCCGGGTAGACGCGCACGGGCGGCGGGTGGTCGAGGAGCTTCTGGGAGAGGCCCCACAGCTGCTCGATCCCGTCGGCGGTCGTGAACAGCGTGTGGTCACCGCGCATGGCGTCGTAGATGAGCCGCTCGTACGCCTCCAGCGCCGAGACCGCGCCCGGGTCCTCGTGGAACGAGAACTGCATCGAGTACTTGTCCATCCGCATCCCGTGGCCCGGCTTCTTGCCGTAGAACGAGAGCGACAGCCGCGCCCGGTCCGCCAGGTCGAACGTCAGGTGGTCCGGGCCCTGGGCGCCGACCCCCGACCCTTCGGGGAACATGCTCTTGGGCGGCTCGCGGAACGCGATCGAGATGATGCGCGCCCCCTCGGCCAGCTTCTTGCCCGTGCGGAGGTAGAACGGGACGCCGGCCCACCTCCAGTTGTCGATCCAGCACCGCAGCGCGATGAACGTCTCGGTGTCGGAGTCGTCGTTGACGTCGGGCTCCTCGCGGTAGCCCGCGTACTGGCCGCGCACGACGTCGGCGGGCTCGATCGGCAGCATCGAGCGGAAGACCTTGTTCTTCTCCTCCGTGATCGCGTACGGCGCGAGCTCGGTCGGCGGCTCCATCGCGACGAACCCGAGCACCTGGAAGAGGTGTGTGACCACCATGTCCCTGTATGCGCCGGTCTCCTCGTAGAACCCGATCCGCCCCCCGAGCCCGAGCGTCTCCGGCACGTCGATCTGGACGTGGTCGATGTGGTTGCGGTTCCAGATGGGCTCGAAGAGGCCGTTGGCGAACCGGAACGCGAGGATGTTCTGCGCCGCCTCTTTGCCGAGGAAGTGGTCGATCCGGAAGATCTGGTCCTCGCGGAACACCTCGTGCAGCGCGGCGTTGAGCCGGCGGGCGGACGCGAGGTCGGTGCCGAACGGCTTCTCCATGACGATCCGCGACCTCGGGGCGAGGCCCGCCTCGTCGATCTCGTGGACGACTGCCAGTGCGGCCTTGGGCGGCACGCTCAGGTAGTGCAGGATCTGCGGCTGCCCACCGACCTCGGCCTCCGCGCGGTGGACCGCCGTCGCGAGCGCGTCGGCTCCGCCGTCCCCGGGCGCCCAGCGCAGCAGCTCGGCGAAGTCGTCCCACGCCTCGTCCGTCGGAGCGGGCGTGCTGAACTCCGCCACCGCGTCGCGGGCGAGCGTACGGAACTTGTCGAGATCCATCTCGTCGAGCGACGTGCCGACGATCCGCGCGTTCGGGAGCAACCCCGCCTGCCACAGGTGCAGCAGCCCCGGCAGCAGCTTGCGTCGGGCGAGGTCACCCGTCGCACCGAAGAGCACGATGACGTACGGCTGCGACTCCATGCGGCTCAGCCTAGTGCGGTGCGCCGCCGGTCGTGCGCCGAGCGCGCAGCAAGGCGTGACCTGGCTCACACGCGAGTCGGGTTGCACCGACAACCTACGGTTGCGTAGGTTGTGGGTGCACAGACGTTCACTCAATTCGGTTCGGAGCGTTCATGGGATTCGTCCGCAAGGCACTCGCCTCGCGACCGGTCGCCGCCTTCACGTCCCCGCACACGGTCGACCACTACCTCGACCAGGTGCACCCGATGCTGGCGGTCCACCACGTACGCGCCCGGGTCGTGGAGGTGATCCGCGAGACCGGCGTCGCCAGCACCGTCGTGCTGCGCCCCAACGGCACCTGGGAGGGCTTCAAGCCCGGCCAGCACGTCGAGTTCGGGGTCGAGGTCGACGGCAAGCGACGCGTGCGGGTGTTCTCCGTGTCCAGCTCGGCACGCCGCAAGGACGGGCTGTTCAGCGTCTCGGTGAAAGCCCACCCGGACGGCTACGTCTCGCAGTACCTCCACCACGAGCTCGCTCCCCGCACGCTCGTCCACCTCTCGCAGGCCGACGGAGAGTTCGTTCTCCCCGACCGCATCCCGGACGACCTCCTGCTGCTGTCGGGTGGCTCGGGGATCACGCCCGTGATGTCGATGCTGCGCACGATGCGTGACTCGGGGCACCGCGGACGGGTGACCTTCCTGCACTACGCGCGCAGCCGCGAGGACGAGATGTTCTCCGCCGAGCTCGACGCGCTCGCCGACTCGCTGGACTTCGTCCAGATGACACGCGTCTACACCCGTGAGCCCGTCGAAGGCGCCGAGCTCTCCGGCCGCTTCACCCTCGACCACCTCAAGCACCTCGGCGTCGACCCCGCGAGCACCCTCTCGTACGTGTGCGGCCCCGCCGGCCTGATCGCGACGGTCCGCGCCGCGTACGAGGAGCTCGGCGCCGCCGACCAGCTGCGCATGGAGTACTTCAAGGTCCCGACCGTCGACCTCGACGCCGCCGACGCCACCGGCACGCTGACCTTCGAGGACTCCGGTCTGGCGGCCGACAACTCCGGCGCGACCATCCTCGAGCAGGCCGAGGCCGCTGGCCTCAAGCCCGCGTACGGGTGCCGCATGGGCGTCTGCAACACCTGCGCCACCAAGAAGAACCACGGCGCCGTACGCCACGTCATCAGCGGCGAGGTCACCGCCAACACCGACGAGACCGTCAAGATCTGCGTCCAAGTCCCCGTCGGCGACGTGAACGTCGCTCTCTGAGAGGAACGCCATGTCCCACCACCGCAAGAAGCGCGCTCCGATCGAGCCGCTCAGCGCGTCGAACCACAACAAGGCGCCGGTCCCCCTCGTCGGCGAGGACACCACGACCCGCGCCACCATCGGCCTCGACCTCATGACGTACGAGCAGCTGGAGGAGTTCGGGCGCGAGCTCGACACGGTCCGCCAGCGCGTCCTCGACGATCTCGGGCAGGCCGATGCCGACTACATCCGCCGCGTCATCAAGACCCAGCGCATCTTCGACGTGCTCGGCCGGATCGGCATCTTCATGCCGTTCTTCCCGCCCGTCTTCGTCGTCGGCATCGTCTTCCTCGGAATCTCCAAGATCCTCGAGAACATGGAGATCGGCCACAACGTGATGCACGGCCAGTACGACTGGATGAACGATCCACTCGTCGACGGCAAGAAGTACGAGTGGGACAACGTGGCGCCGGCCGAGGACTGGAAGCACGGCCACAACTACATCCACCACACGTACACGAACATCCACGGCATGGACCGGGACATCGGCTACAACCTGTTCCGGATCGACGACGAGCAGCCGTGGTACCCGAGCCACCGCTTCAACCTGCCGCTCGCCAGCCTGCTCATGCTCTTCTTCGAGTGGGGCGTGATGTACCACGGCATCGAGCTCGACGAGTACCTCGGCGGCCGGATGAGCAAGTCGGAGTTCAAGGCCCGCAAGAAGCGCGCGTGGCAGAAGGTCCGCCGCCAGGTCGTCAAGGACTACGTCGCCTTCCCCCTCGCCGCTGTCGCGCTGGTGCCGTTCACCTCGTGGTGGGTGCCGCTCGCGGTGCTCGGCGGCAACTTCGTCGCGAACATCATCCGCAACATCTGGACGTTCATCATCATCTTCTGCGGCCACTTCCCCGCCGAGGTCGAGACCTTCACCGAGGAGGAGGCGCTCAACGAGACGCGCGGCCAGTGGTACCTGCGCCAGCTCCTCGGCTCGGCCAACATCACCGGTCGCCCGTGGTTCCACGTCATGTCGGGCAACCTGTCGTACCAGATCGAGCACCACCTCTTCCCGGACATCCCGGCCCGCCGCTACCCGGAGGTCGCCGAGGACGTGCACCGTCTCGTCGAGAAGTACGGGCTGCGCTACAACACCGGCCGCCTCTCGAAGCAGATCGGCAGCGTCGCCCGGCAGCTCGCCGTACTCGGCAAGAAGCCGTCCGACCCGTACAAGGTCGGCAACTCCCCGGAGTCGAAGGCGCTGCGCCGCGCCAAGCGCGAGGCCGAGAAGGCCGCCCGCGAGGCGATGGCCAACGCCTGACCGTACGACCGACCGACACCCACCCCTCGGCACGTCATACGAACGGAGGCCTCTGGCCCTCGATCGGTATGACGTCCCGAGGGGTTCGTGTGTCAGGCGTCGGCTGCGACCCGTGCGCGTACGGAGGCCTCCGGGCTGAGGTCGAGCCGGCGCAGCGTCTGGGCGTTGAGCGCGACGACGACCGTGGAGGCCGACATCAGCAACGCCCCCACCGACATCGGCATCACGAACCCCACCGGCGCCAGGACGCCTGCGGCGAGCGGGACCGAGATCAGGTTGTAGCCGGCAGCCCACCAGAGGTTCTGCTTCATCTTGCGATAGCTCGCCCGCGACAGCTCACGCACCGAGAGGACCGAACGCGGGTCGTCGCTGGCCAGGATCACCCCGGCCGAGGCGATCGCGACGTCGGTGCCCGCGCCGATCGCGATGCCGACGTCGGCCTGGGCGAGCGCGGGCGCGTCGTTCACCCCGTCACCCACCATCGCGACCTTGCGCCCCTCGTCCTGCAACGACGCCACGGTCGCGGCCTTGTCCTCGGGACGTACGCCGGCGAAGTAGCGGTCGATCCCCAGCTCGTCGGCCACCGACCGCGCCACCGCCTCGGCGTCCCCGGTGATCATCACGACCTGGATACCGTCCCGGTGGAGAGCGTCCACGGCCTCGCGCGACTCCTGCCGCACCTCGTCGGCGAGCGACAGCGCCCCGACCGTACGACCGTCGACGAGGACGTGGAGGATGATCGCGCCCCCAGCGCGCCAGTCCTGCGCGACGTCGAGCTCGTCGGCGCCCTCCTGCTCGAGGAGCGCGGGGCCGCCGACCTGGACACGCCTGCCGTCTACCGTCGCGGTGACCCCGACCGCAGGCGACGACGAGAAGTCCGACGCCTGCGGCACGGAGAGCCTACGATGACGGGCGGCCTCGACGATCGCCTTGGCCAGCGGGTGCTCGCTGTCGGACTCCGCCGCCGCGGCGAGCGCGAGGACCTGGTCGACCCCCTCACCCTCGGCCGGCTCGGCCGGCTCGACCGCCGAGACTGCGGGCTCGCCCTTGGTGAGCGTCCCCGTCTTGTCGAACAGGACGGTGTCCACGGTCCGCATGCTCTCCAGCGCCAACCGATCCTTCACGAGGACGCCACCCCGTGCGGCACGCTCGGTCGCGATCGACACGACGAGCGGGATCGCCAGACCGAGTGCGTGCGGGCAGGCGATGACGAGCACGGTGATGGCCCGGATGACGGCCTCGTCGGACTGCCCGATCAGCGACCACACCAGTGCGGTGAGTGCCGCCGCGCTGAGCGCGAACCAGAACAGCCAGGCTGCGGCGGTGTCGGCGATGCGCTGCGCGCGAGACGACGAGGCCTGGGCGTCGGCGACCAGGCGCTGGATGCCGGCAAGCGCGGTGTCGTCACCGACGGCGTCCACCCGCACCCGGAGACCGGAGTCGGTGGCGACGGTCCCGGCGACGACGGCGTCGCCGACGGTACGGCGGACCGGCCGTGACTCACCCGTCACCATCGACTCGTCGACGTCGGCGGCACCCTCGGTCACCACCCCGTCGGCAGGGACGCTGGCGCCTGGACGCACCACGACGAGATCGCCGACGCGCAGGTCGGCCGGCGCCACGGTGACGATGTCGTCGCCGTCGACGCGCTCAGCCTCGTCGGGCAGCAGCGCCGCCAGCGAGTCCAGCGCCGACGTGGTCTGCGCGAGCGAGCGCATCTCGATCCAGTGGCCGAGCAGCATGATCACGATAAGGAGCGCGAGCTCCCACCAGAAGTCCAGGTCGTGGTGCAGCAGCCCCAGGCTCGCACCCCACGACGACACGAACGCGACCGTGATCGCGAGCCCGATGAGCAGCATCATCCCCGGCTGACGGGACCGGATCTCGCTCACCGCTCCCGTGAGGAACGGACGGCCACCCCACACGTACATGACGGTGCCGAGCAGCGGGGAGACCCACTCGACCCAGGTCGCGTCCGGCAGGTCGGAGCCGAGGATCGACGCGAACATCGCCGAGCAGAGCACCACCGGGACGGCGAGGACCAGCATGACCCAGAAGAGCCGCCGGAACTGCGCGACGTGGTCCCCGTGACCGCCGTGGGTCATGTGCCCGCCATGCTCGCCGTGGGACATGTGCTCGCTGTGCGCAGCGTGCTCCGTCGCCGTCGCGTGCCCGTGAGGATCGTGAGTGCTCATGAGGCCGAACGTATACCCCTAGGGGGTATCTGACAAGGCTTTTGAGTCGCCCCCGCCCAGGACCAGCGACACGACGCGCGCGAGCTCCGGCGTCAGGGCCGACTCGGGCACCGTGACCTCGTCGTCGCCGTAGACGAACGTGTAGGAGAACCGGTCAGGATCCGGCCGCTGCTCCCCCAGACCTGCGAAGTCGGTGCGGTCGAGCAGGTCGGCCACCTCGGCACCGCCCGGCCCGTCGAGCGCGAGGACCCCCTCGCGGACGATCCCGGCGAAGCCGCCCGAGCGCACGACCCGTACGGCGCCGGCGGGCGTCTCCACGCGTGGGGGCGTCGGCACGTCCACACCAGGGACGATCCCGACCTCGCCCCACGCGTCGCGCACCAGCTTCGACTCGCGAGACCCGAAGAGCCGCTCGGCGGCCTCGACGGTCGCCGCACCGAACCCCGCGAACTGGGTCCTCGGCCCCACCGATCCCCCGGTCAGCGCCGCGTACCAGATCTGCCCCGCGACCTCCCAGCTGTGCCCGCCCAGCGAGAGCGCCAGCAGCGCGAACGCCCGGTTGGGGATGCCCGAGTTGAGGTGCACGCCGCCGTTGTCGGCCCGGGTCTCGACGTAGTCGCTCATCGACCCGACCTGAGGGTCCTTACCGAGGACAGGGTCGTCGTACGCCGTCCCGGGCTCGAGCATCGACCTCAGCGCTACCGCGTCGACGCCCGGCACGAAGAGCCCCTCGCCGATCAGCCAGTCGGCCTCCTGCGCGGTCTGGCCGAGCAGCTGCTGCTTGGCCATCGCCGCGAAGCAGTCGGACATCGACTCGTTGAGCGCGCCCGGCTGGTCGGCGTAGACGAGGTCGGCGGTGAACTGGGTGACGCCGTGGGTGAACTCGTGGAAGAGCACGTCCGGCGGCTTGGTGAACCGCTCGAACACCTCGCCGTCACCGTCACCGAAGACGAGCTGCTGGCCGTCCCAGAACGCGTTGTCGTAACGCTGGCCGTAGTGCACGGTCACGGTCACCGGGCTGCCGGCACCGTCGATCCCGTCCCGGCCGAACTCCGTGGCGAAGAGGCTGTGGACCGCCCCCGTGCTGTCGTACGCCTCGTCCACGGCGACGTCGCCGGTCGGCGGCTCGTCGTCCCCGCGCGCCTTGTCACCGGGAAGCCGGGTCGTCCCCGCGGCGGTGAAGACGGTCTTGGTGCCGTCGGCGTCCTCGGGGACCGCGAGGTCGGTCGTCGACGCGGCGCGACGACGGGCGCGCAGCCCGGAGTCGAGCTCTCGCGTCTGGGCCGAGCACCGGGACGCCTGGGGATGCGCGGTGCTCTGCGCGATGCGGGCGAGCAGGTAGGGCGGGACGAAGGAGCAGCTCATCTCCCAGTCGTACCGCGCGCCACCGACACCGGCGACCCGTCAGATCAGCCGACGGTCGCTCGCCCACCGTGTCAGCTCGTGGCGGCTGGACAGCTGGAGCTTGCGCAGCACGGAGGACACGTGGGTCTCGACGGTCTTCACCGAGATGAAGAGCTCCTTCGCGACCTCCTTGTACGCATAGCCGCGCGCGATCAGCCGCATGACCTCCCGCTCGCGCTCCGTGAGCCGGTCGAGGTCGGAGTCGACCTGCGCCACCTCGATCGTGCCCGCGAACGCGTCGAGGACGAAGCCCGCCAACCGCGGCGAGAACACCGCGTCGCCTCCCGCGACCCGCCGGATCGCGTCGATCAGCTCGTCGCCGGTGATGTTCTTGGTGACGTAGCCACGCGCACCCGCCCGGATCACGCCGATCACGTCCTCCGCGGCGTCGCTGACGGAGAGGGCGAGGAACTTCGTCTCCGGGTGACGCGTCGCCACCCGCCGCAGGACCTCCGCTCCACCGCCGCCCGGCAGGTGCACGTCGAGGAGCACGACGGCCGGGCGGTACGTCTCGACGGCGGCGACCGCCTCGTCGACATCGCCCGCCTCCGCGACGACCTGGACGGCGGAGCCGAGCTCGGCGCGCACCCCGGTCCGGAACATCGCGTGGTCGTCGACGAGCAGGACCGTCAGGTCACGACCGCCCGTGGGTCCCGTGCCGCCGGGCTGGCTGGGCGTGGTGCTCACCTGTCTGATCCTCCGTCCGCGCCCTCGGGCGCACTGTCACGGCCGCCGTTCGGCGACCGGTCGCGTACGAGGGGCAGCGTCAGCCGCACCTCAGTGCCGTCTCCCGGGCTCGAGCGTACGACGGCGCGGCCGCCGTGCCGCTCCATCCGTGCGACCAGCGAGCGCCGTACCCCCAGCCTGTCCTCCGGGACCCGGGTCGGGTCGAAACCACGCCCACGATCTCGTACGAAGACCTCCGCCGTGGCTCCGCCCACCTCGACGTAGACGTCGATGCGGTCAGCTCCTGAGTGCTTGGCCGCGTTGGTCATCGCCTCGCGGGCCGCGGCGCGCAGCGCGTCGACGTCGGGATCAGGGTCGGCGTCTCCGACACCCACCACCTCGATCGGGATCCGGTACGTCGTCTCGATCTCTGCGGCGTCGGCCACGAGGCCCTTGCGCAGGGTCGTCCCGTCGTTGGACGGCTCGCCGTACAGCCAGTCGCGCAGCTCGCGCTCCTGGCGCCGGGCGAGCGTCGCGACCTGCGCGGGATCGTTGGCGTTCTTCTGCAGCAGGGCGAGCGTCTGGAGCACGGAGTCGTGGAGGTGGGCGGCGACGTCGGCACGTTCCTGCGACCTCACCCGCTCGCGCCGCTCCTCTCCCAGCGCGGTGACGAGGCGGATGATCCACGGCCCCAGCACGAGTCCCGCACCGGCCACCGCGACGATAAGCGCCCCGACGAGCTCTGCGATCTGTCGTCCGCCACCGAACTGCGCGACGAACACGGCGTACGCGATGAGGACGAGCACCGAACCAGCGGCGATCCGGAGCACCGCGTGCCACCCGGAGGTCTCGCGCACCCACCTGCGGAGCGAACGGTCGTCGGCCTGACGCCAGATCAGCCCGAAGCCGGCGATGGCGAGCACCGCGGGGAACAGCAGGCTCGAGACCCGGTCGGTGCCGAGCACGAACCAGACGATCCCCAGCCCGAGCACGATGAGTGCGGCCGTCTGGAGGGCGCCGCGGTTCGAGGTGGCCTCGTCCTCCTCCTCACCGCGGAGCCCGTCCTTGCGCAGCCCGCGCCGCGACGCGCTCGCCAGGCCCGGCGAGTCCTCCGCGCTGCCCAGGGGCACGCAGACCCAGAACGCCGCGTACGCCAGGATCCCGGCAAGCTGGAAGAGCGTCGTCACGACGAACGCCAGGCGGACCCAGAGCACAGGGACGCCGAGATGGTCGGCGAGTCCCTGCGCGACCCCGCCGAGCACCCGAGGGCTCGCAGAGCGGTAGAGCCGGCGCACCGGCGTCGCAGTCGTCGTCACGGTACCGATCGTCACACGCTGACGGTGCCGCGGACCAGCCGGATCGTCCCCGACGCGACCCTGGGCCCGACGGCAGCCGACCCGGCACAGATCAGGGCTCTCCCCCATACTCCGGAGGGACCGCGCACCGCAGGATGGAGGCATGGACGACACGACCCCGCCGCTGGGCGCTCCCGCCCCAGGAGGCACCGGCGAGACCTCACCCCCGGACGCTCCACGCCCCAGCACGGGCGCGCTCACCGACATCCGACGTACCGAGGACGGGCGCGTGGTCGCCGGCGTGTGCGCGGGGATCGGACGCCACCTCGGCATCGACCCTGTCATCCCGCGGATCATCTTCGCGGTGCTCACGGTCGTCGGCTTCGGTGGCGTGCTCGCCTACGCGGCGGCATGGATCCTCCTGCCGGACGAGCAGACGGGTGAGAGCTACCTCAAGCGCTGGCTCGGCCTGGGTGACAACGAGCCTCAGATCCGGCTCGTGGGACTCGGCGCCGCGGCGTTGATCGCCCTCACCTGGCAGTGGGGGTGGGGATGGGGCTGGGCGCTCGGCCCGTTGTGGTTCGCCGCCGTCGCGGTGGTCGCCTGGGTCGCGCTCCGCGAGTACCGCGAGCGCAGCCGGCGCAACGCCGCCCCGGTCGTCCCCCCAGCGCCCCCCTCACCGCAGGCGCCGCCGCACGCCGCCACCTCCCCGTACGGGCAGCCGCTCGCCGCGCAGGGTCCACCGACCCGCACGTACGCCCCGGTTCCGCCCGCTCCCCCGCGGCCGCCGTCTCCGCCGGTCGTCCCCCCGCCGGTCCCGGCGCCGCGACCGCCCAAGCCGCCGAACCCGCGGCACGACGGCGGGCTGCTCACGATCCTCACGCTCTCGGTGGCGTTGATCGCCACCGGCGTCATGATCATCGCCACCGACGGCGACCTGCACTCGTCGGTGTACGTCGCGGTCGCCACGGGCACCCTGGCACTCGGCATGCTCGTCGGCACGATGTACGGCAACGCGCGTCCGCTGATCTTCCCGGCGCTGGTCGCCGTGGCGGTGCTGGCGGTGTCGGTCGTCGTGCCGCGCTGGGACGCCGGCCGTGTCGAGGCGACGCCGTCGACGGCTTCGGGCGTCCGCGCCGCGTACGGCATCGGCTTCGGCGAGGTCGTCGTCGATCTCACCGGCGTCACCGACCCGCAGGCGCTCGACGGTCGGCGGATCCAGATCGAGAACGGCGTCGGCACCGTACGCGTGATCGTCCCGCCCAGCCTCGACATCGACCTGGACGCCAACGTCGGCGCGGGCGCGGTCCTCGCGTTCGGCTCGGAACGGGGCGGGCTCAGGACGCACGTCGCACGCCATGTCGACACCGCCCGACCCGACCTCACCCTCGACATCGACGTCCGACTCGGCACCGTGGAGGTGACCCGCTCGTGAAGCGCCATCCGCTCGACGCCCTCACCCTCGTCAGTCTGACGTTCGTCGCCGTCGCAGGCGCCGTCTGGGCGATGTGGTACGCCGGCTGGGACCCCGTCTCGATCGCCGTCGCCGGGCCGCTGCTCCTGGTGGCGCTCGGCGTCGCCGGCCTCGTCGCCACGATCGTGTCCGCGCGTCAGACCAGCCGTCGCACCCGCGAGCAGGCCCTCCAGGACGGCACCCTCCAGGACGGCACGCCGGACGACACCCTGCCGGACGACACCCCGTCCGACCCGACCCGCACCCTCACCCTGGAGGACCTGCCCGGGTCCTCCGACGAAGGAGAAGACAAGCGATGAACCGCTCCAAGAAGCTCGTCCGTACCACCAACGACCAGTGGGTCGCCGGAGTGTGCGGCGGCCTCGCCCGCTACCTCGGCGTCGACCCGACGATCGTCCGTCTCGGGTTCGTCGTCCTCACCGTGCTCGGCCTGGGGTCGATGATCCTCGTCTACCTCGCGGCCTGGCTCCTGATGCCGAAGGACGCCTGATCCAGTCCCGATGTGGGCGGTTCTCCACCTCCGAGGCGACTCAGAAGGTGGAGAACCGCCCACATCGGGGTCCTGGGGGCGTCAGCGCGAGCGGGGACGTTCGAACAGGCGCGACATGACGATCGCGCTGCGCGTGCGCTCGACCCGGGCATGCTCCCGCATCCGCTCGACCACCTGCTCGATCTCGGCCATGTTGGTCGCCATCACGTGCACGATCGCGTCGGGGTTGCCGGCCACGGTCCACGCCCCGACGACCTGCGGGATGGCCTCGAGGTTGCGCTTGAGCTCGGCCGCCGACACGTTGCCGTCGTAGTAGATCTCGACGTACGCCTCGGTCGTCCACCCCAGGGCCGCCGGGTCGATGAGCGCCGTGAACCCCGTGATCTGACCGCTCGCCCGCATCCGGTCGACCCGCCGCTTGACCGCAGGGGCGGACAGGCCGACACCAGCGCCGATCTCGGCGAACGTCGCACGTCCGTCGCGCATCAGGTGCCCGATGATCTCCCGGTCGACCGCGTCCATGTCGGCTCGTGCCCCTTCTCGTCTCTCGCCTCACGGCGTGCGAGCAAGCCTAGGGCCGCCGGCCCTCGGAGACGTACGGCGCGCGCCACGCCGGCGCCTCGTCGAGCGCGGGCCCGGACCAGTACTCGCGGCCGGCGACGACCTGCCCGTCGCGGACGGTCCAGAAGCCGGCGGCGACGAACACGCCGTCGACGCCTTCCTGCGACACCTCCAGGTCTGTCGCGGCCCGGTCGCCGGCGCCGACGACGTCACGCACGGTGATCGACCAGCCCTCGGGATAGGCCTGGTTCATCGCGACGTACGCCGACCCCGTGAACGTCTCCCCGGTCCTCGGCCACTCGATCACGGCGTCGGGGTGCACGAGCGCCGCGACCCCCTCCCAGTCGCGCGCCTCCATGCGCTCCTCCAGCGCCCTGACGGTCTCCACAGCATCCATCGCGCCAGCCTGCCCGAGACCTCTGACAGTCCGGTGCCTCAGCTCTGCCACGACTTCCACAAGGCCGCGTACGACCCGCCGCGCTCGACCAGCTCGTCGTGGCTCCCCAGCTCGCTGATCTCCCCGTCCTCGACGACGGCCACACGGTCGGCGTCGTGCGCGGTGTACAGCCGGTGCGCGATCGCGACCACGGTCCGCCCCTCGAGGACGGCGCTCAGCGAGCGTTCGAGCGCCCGCGCGGCACGCGGGTCGATGAGCGACGTGGCCTCGTCCAGCACGAGCGTGTGGGGGTCGGTCAGCACGACGCGCGCGAGCGCGAGGTGCTGGGCCTGCGCGTCCGTGAGCCGGTGCCCGCCGGAGCCGACCGGCGTGTCGAGACCGTGCGGGAGGTGCTCGACCCACTCGCGCGCGTCGACCGCGTCGAGCGCGGCCCACAGGCGGTCGTCGTCGGCAGTGCCCGGCTCGTCGAGCGCGAGCTGGAGGTTGTCGCGCAGCGTGCCGACGAACACGTGGTGCTCCTGGGTCAGCAGGGCGACCCTGCGCCGCAGGTCGTCGAGCTCCAGCTCGGTCACGCCCACGCCGCCGACCGTGACGGCACCCTCGGTCGGCCCCTGGATGCCGGCGATGAGGCGCCCGATCGTCGACTTGCCCGCACCCGACGGGCCGACGACCGCCAGACGCTCGCCCGCCGCGAGCTCGAGGTCGACGCCGTGCAGGACCTCGCGCCCCGCGACGTACGAGAAGCGCACGTCGTCGAGCTCGATGTCCTCGCCCTCAGGCGTACGCCCGGTGGGTGTCCGGTCGTCGGGCACCTCGGCGACGCCGAGCAGTCGAGCCAGCGAGGTCGCTCCGACCTGGAGGCTGTCCATCCAGTTGAGGATGCGGTCGACCGGGTCGATGAGGAAACGGACGTACAGCACCGCGGCCGTCAGCTCGGCGAGCGAGATCGTCCCGCGGTCGAGCAGGACGCCGCCGAGCAGGAGCGTGGCGACGATGGGCACCACGTAGCCCATCTCGACCGCGGGGAAGAACACCGTCCGCAGGTTGCGCGTGTACGACTCCGCCGCGAACGACTCCGCGATGTCCTCGTCGATGCGCGCCCGGCGCTGCTCGCCCAGACCGAGGGCCTCGACCGTGCGTGCGCCCTCGACGGTCTCGGCGAGGGTCGCGTTGATCCGCGAGTACGAGGCGTGCTCACGGATGTAGCCGTCGCGGGCCCGCTTGAGGTACCAGCGCGTCGCCACCCACAGCACCGGCACACCGAGGACCAGCGGCAAGGCGACCCATCCGCCGACCAGCAGCGCGGCGACGAGGGTGCAGACCGCGGTGACGAGCGCGACGACGGTCTCTGGCACCGCGAAGCGGACAGACCAGCCGAGGGTGTCCACGTCACGCGACGTCCGGGTGAGGAGGTCTCCGGTGCCGGCGCTCTCCACGACGCCGATCGGGAGCGTCAGCGCCTCGTCGACGAAGTCCTCCCGCAAGCGCGCGAGCACGGTCTCACCGAACACCGACGACCTCAGCCGGGCGTACCGGGTCAGGACGGTCTGGGCGACGAGGCACACCGCGACGAACAGCGCGAGCCGATCGATGGTGCCGTACCCGCCGCTGCCTTCGGTAGCGGCCTCGACGAGGTCACCGACGAGCCAGGGCACGACGAGACCGGCTCCGGCGGCGGCGCCGTGCAGGAGCACGATGACGACCAGGTCGCGGCGGTGGTCGCGCCCGAGGCGACGGAGGTACGAACGGAACAGGGTGGTGCCGGCGATGGGCAGCGCGTCACGCAACGTCCTCGGCCTCCTCTCGGGTCACGACCTGGCGGTACGCCGGGTCGGTGGTCATCAGCTGGTGGTGGTCTCCGGTCGCGACCACGCGACCGTCGGACAGGAACGCCACCTCGTCGGCGACGTCGAGCACGAGCGGGCTGCTCGAGACGACGACGGTGGTACGGCCGGCCCGGTGCCGGCGGAGCCGGGTCGCGACCCTCGCCTCGGTGTGCGAGTCGACGGCCGAGGTCGGCTCCACGAGCACGAGGACGTCGGCGTCGGTGAGCAGGGCGCGGGCGAGCACGATGCGCTGCCGCTGGCCTCCGGACAGGGAGCGTCCGCGCTCGGCGATCTCCGCGTCGAGCCCTTCGGTCAGGCCGTCGACGATGTCGTCGGCCGACGCTGTGGTCACGGCGCGGTCGATCTCCTCGGTGCTCGCCGTGCCACGGGCGTCCAGTGCGCTGCGCAGCGACCCGCTGAAGAGCGCGGACCCGGTGTCGTTGACGACGATGCGGCGGCGCAGCTCCTCGCGCGCCACCCCGCCGAGCGGCACTCCCCCGTACGAGACGGCGTCCACGTCCCCACCGGGCTCGACGTAGCCGCCCAGACGGTCGGCGAGCGCGACGGCGTCACGGGGGTCGTCGCTGACGATCGCGGTCAGCACGCCCTTGCGCGCGACGAATCCCGAACGCGCGTCGACCAGGTCGCCGTCGGGCGGGCTGACCGGGTCGGCGGGATCGCTCACGCTGGGCTGGATGCGCAGGATGCGCACGACGTGGCGCGCCGACACGTGCCCGCGGATCAGCTTGTTGGCCGCCTCGGTGAACGTCCTGAGGGGCAGCATGAGGAAGGTCGCGTAGCCGTAGAACGCCACCAGGTCACCGGCGCTGATCTGGCCGTTCGCCGCGAAGCGCGCGCCCAGCCACACGACGAGGACGACGAAGGCGCCGGGCAGCAGCACCTGGAAGGCATCGAGGACCGACTGGACCCGCGCCACCCGTACGCCGGCCCGCCGGACGTCCTGGGAGGCGGCGCGGTAGCGGCGGTCGAACATCGCCTCTCCACCGATCCCGCGCAGCACCCGCAGCCCGGCGACGATGTCGCTGGCCAGGGTGTTGAGCTGTCCCTGCAGGGCACGTGCCTGCTGGTTGCGCCGGTTGAGGCGCCGCAGCAGCGGGCCGGTGACGGCCATGAGCAGCGGAACCCCGACGAGCACGACGAGGCCGAGTGTGAGGGAGCTGCGGAGCAGGATCGCGGCGACGACCAGGTAGGCGACGATCGCGCCGATGAACCGGCCCATGACGTCGACGAAGTTGCCGAGGTTGGCGATGTCGGTCGCGCCGACGCTGACGACCTCGCCGTGCGCCACCCGGCGGTTGAGCTCGGAGCCGAGACGGCCGGTGTGGGTGCTGACCAGCTGGACCGTCCGGTACGCGGAGTCGAGCCACATCTGGACGGCGTAGCGGTGCCGCATGATGCCGGAGAACGCCTGTACCGCCCCGATCACGAGGAGCAGCGCCGACCAGAGGACGAGGGCACGCCCGGCGCCCTGGTCGACGACGGCGTCGATCGCCGCGCCGATCACGGCAGGGACGGATGCCTGGGCGACCATCCAGGCGATCCCGAAGCCGATCGCACCGACGAGGGTCCAGCCCTGCTCCCGCATGATCCACGCCATGTACCGCGTCGCCGAGCGAATGTCTGGTGTGCCGGGGTCGGCGAGCGGGAGGTTCTTCACAGCCGTCAAGCCTAGGCAGGGGCCCTGACGTGAGCGAACGAATATCGCCCGTGTGACCTGGGTCTCCGGGCTCGGGGGCTCCGCTCAGCCGGCGTCGGGGACGGGCCAGCTGATGCCGATCCCGCCGGGGGTGCGCGCCCCGTAACGGTCCTTCTCGCGCCCCAGGTCGAGCGGCACGATGCGCTCGCGCGCGGCCAGCGCCTCCGGGGTGAGAAGCGCCGCCGGGACGAGCCAGCTCACCTCGAACTCGATCCCGTCGGGGTCCTGCCCGTACAACGCCTTGGTGGTGCCGTGGTCGCTCGCCCCGACGAGGGCGTCCGCCTCGGCCAGTCGCGCCATCACCGTCTCGAGCTCGTCGAGGGTGTCGACCTCCCACGCGAGGTGGTAGAGCCCCACGGTCGTACGGCCAGCACCCGACGGACCTGCGGACGGGCCGACCTGGAACAGCCCGAGGTCGTGGTCGTTGGTGCTCCCCGAGGCCTGGAGGAACGCGGCTCCGGGGAAGCCCATCACCACCGTGAAGCCGAGCACCTCCGAGTAGAAGCGCGCGGAACGCTCGACGTCGCGGACGTACAGCACGGCGTGGTTGAGACGGGTGATCGGCATGACGACTCCTTAGTTGAACTTTCATCTAGTATGCCTGATCCCCCACCGCTCACGTCGGACGGGCCGTTAGACTGGCTCCCGGTGTGCCGGGAAGTCTGGTCGGCGTCCGTCCCGACGACCCCACTGAAGGAGCGCCGTGCCCAACACCGTCCTCGGCAGAGGTTCCTGGTCAGAGACCTCCCGCATCGCCGCGCTCCTCCGGCAGGAGACCGTCGGCGGCTTCCTGCTCATCGGCGCCGCAGCCCTCGCGATCGTGCTCGCCAACAGCGGTCTCGGCGACGCGTACGCGACCTTGCGCGACGCCCGCGTCGGCCCGGAGTCCCTGCACCTCGACCTGAGCCTCGGGACGTGGGCGGCCGACGGGCTCCTCGCGATCTTCTTCTTCGTCGCCGGGCTCGAGCTCAAGCGGGAGCTCGTGGCAGGCGACCTTCGCGACCCTCGACGGGCAGCGATCCCGATCGTGGCCGCCGTCGGCGGCATGGTGGTGCCGGCCCTGATCTTCGTCGTGGTCAACCTCGGCACCGAGGGCGCGCTGCGCGGGTGGGCCATCCCCACGGCGACCGACATCGCGTTCGCCCTGGCTGTGCTCGCCGTCCTGGGATCGTTCCTCCCAACAGCGCTGCGCACGTTCCTGCTGACGCTCGCGATCGTCGACGACCTCCTGGCGATCGTCGTCATCGCGTTCTTCTACACCGACCACCTCGCGATCGGGTGGCTCGCGGCAGCGCTCGTCCCGATCGGACTGTTCGCGCTGCTGGTCCAGCGCCGCGTCCGCTCGGCCTGGCTCCTGCTGCCCCTCGCCCTGCTCGCGTGGGCCTTCGTCCACGCCTCCGGCGTGCACGCCACGATCGCCGGCGTCGTGCTCGGGTTCACCGTCCCGGTCGTCCGCAGCGCCAAGGCCGGCGGCCCCGACGCGGGCCCCGGCCTCGCGGAGCACTTCGAGCACCTGTGGCGGCCCGTCTCCGCCGGTGTCGCCGTACCGATCTTCGCGTTCTTCGCCGCCGGCGTCGACGTCGGCGGCGTCAGCGGGTTCGTGGACGCGAACCGCAGCACGATCACGTACGGGATCGTCCTCGGCCTCGTCGTCGGCAAGACGGTCGGCATCGTCGGGGCGACGTGGCTGATGGCGCGCTTCACCCACGCGCGCCTCGACCCGACCCTGGGGTGGATCGACGTCGTCGGCGTCGGCCTGCTCGGCGGGATCGGCTTCACCGTCTCGCTGCTCATCGGCGACCTCGCGTACGGTCTCGCGTCGACGTGGGACGACTACGTCAAGATCGGCGTGCTGGAAGGATCCCTCCTGGCTGCCCTGCTCGCCACCGTCGTCCTCCGTCTGCGCAACCGCCGCTACCGGCGCCTGTACGAGGAGGAGTCGCGCGACGCCGACCACGACGGCATCCCCGACGTCTACCAGCGCGACGACGAGGGCTGACCGGGTCGGCGAATACTCGATTGCCGGGACCGCACGCGGGGGCAAGACTCGCGGACATGCCCCCTCATCTCGTGAAGGTCGCCCACCCGCGAACGCTGGACGCGCCGGAGGCATGGGCGCTGCGCGGCGTCGTCCGCGTGCGTGAGGCGATCGACCGCGAGATCCGCGGGCACCACGACGTGGTCCCCGACCTCGCCCGGTCGGCCGCGATGCTGGCCGATCGGCGCTACCGCGTGCAGGAACGCGTCGTGGCCGTCCTGGACGACTCCCGTACGCCGGAGTCGGTCGTCGGGCACGCGTCGATCATCCTGCCGCAGGTCGGGCACACGAACGTCGCCCTCGTCGACGTGGGCGTCGCCCCTCGATGGCGCGGGCACGGGATCGGCGGCCTGCTGGCCGAGGAGCTCGCACGCCGCGCGCGTGCGGCGGGACGTACCGTCGTCCAGGCAGACACGTCCCACGCGCCCGTCGTCGACGACGGCGCGGCGGTGCTCGAGGCCCCGACGGGCGCAGGCGCTGTCCCCGCCGACACCGCCACCACCCGGTTCCTGCTCAGGCACGACTTCACGTTGGAGCAGGTCGAGCGGATGTCGACGCTCCCCATGCCGATGCCCCCAGACCTGCTCGACCGCTTGTCCGCGGACGCGTCGGCGGTCGCCGGCACCGCGTACCGGATGCACACCTGGGTGGGGGGCATCCCTGCGGACCGGCAGGCGCAGTACGCCCGCCTGCTCACTCGGATGTCGACCGCGGCTCCGTCAGCGGGCCTGGAGCAGGAAGAGGACCCGTGGGACGTCCCCCGGTTGCAGGAGGCGCTCGCGCGTCAGCGACAGATGGGCTGGGTGGCGGTCGTCGTCGCGGCCGAGCATGTCGCCACCGGCGAGCTCGCCGGCTACACCGTCGCCGAGTACGCCGACACACGTCCCGAAGCGGTCCTGCAACAAGACACCCTGGTGCTCCCCGAGCACCGGGGCCACCGCCTCGGGATGCTCGTGAAGACCCACCTCATGAGGACTCTCGCCGCCGTACGGCCTCACGCCCGGCGCATCCACACCTGGAACGCCGAGGAGAACGCCCCGATGCTCGCGATCAACGTCGCGCTGGGCTACCGGCCCTCGTGCGTCGGCGCACAGTGGCAGCGCAGGCTCGAAGAAGCCTAGGCTGGCGTTCGATCTCGCGACGTCCCGTTCGTCACCAGAGTGAAGGCCCCGAAGAGCGGGACCCGACCGAAGGAGACCCGATGTCCGAGCGCTACCTCTTCCTCCTCTTCGATGACGAGTCGACGTGGGTCGACGCGTCCCCAGAGGAGTGGGACGCGATGATGGCCGCGCACGACCGGTTCAGCGCCGCCATCAAGGCCGCCGGAGCGATCGACCACGGTGGTGAAGCCCTGCAGCCGACGTCGACGGCCACCACCGTCCGTACCGGAGCCGAGCCGGTCGTCACCGACGGGCCGTTCGTCGAGACGAAGGAAGCCTTCGGCGGCTACTACGTCATCGAGTGCGACGGGCTGGACGCCGCACTCGCTCTGGCGAAGCAGGCGCCGAGCCAGGTCGTCGAGGTGCGACCGGTCCTCGACGTCGGCGCGTGACGGACCTCGCGGCGGTGCACCGCGACCACTGGGGGCGGGTGGTCGCGGCGACCGTCGGGACGGCCGGGGACCTCGACACCGCCGAGGACTGCGCGCAGCGGGCGTTCGAGAAGGCGCTCGAGACGTGGCGGCCGGGCGAAGAACCCCGCAACCCCGTGGGCTGGCTTGTGCGGACGGCGCGCAACCACGCCGTCGACCTCCACCGGCGAGCCGGGACGTTCCGAGACCGTGAGCCGGAGCTGGTGCTGCGCGAGGCGGACCGGCGTGCCGACGACCCGGCCGCGCGGTGGAACGACGACCTCCTGCGGCTCGTCTTCACCTGCTGCCACCCCGCACTGCCCGAAGCCGACCGCGTGCTGCTGACGTTGAGAGTCGTGTGCGGTCTGCCGACGCCGACGGCCGCGGGTCTGCTGCTGCTGAGGCCCGCGACGGCGGCCGCCCGTCTCACCCGTGCGAAGCGCAAGATCGCCGACGCGGGCATCCGGTACGCGGTCCCCGGGGCCGACGACCTCCCCGACCGTCTGGCCGCGGTGCTCGAGGTGATCCACCTCGTCGCCACCGCCGCGCACGACCGACCGCCCAGCCCTGAGACCGACGCCCTGGAGGCAGCGTCACGGTCCCTGGCGACGAGCCTCGCGGAGATCCTGCCCGAGGAGTCCGCGGTCCTCGGGCTGCTCGGGCTCGTGCTCTTCACGCAGGCGCGCACGGCGGCACGGCGCGCCCCCGACATCGTCCTGCTGGACGGACAGGACCGCGGCGCGTGGGACCCGCAGATGGTGGCCGCCGGACGGGCCGCCACGACCCGGGCGATCGAGGGTGCGCTCGCGCGGGGCGAGCGGGTCGGGCGGTACGCGCTTCAGGCAGCGATCGCCGGCGTCCACCTCGAGGCTGCCAGCGTCGAGACCACCGACTGGCCCGCGCTGGTGCGTCTGTACGACCGGCTGCTCGAGGTCTGGCCCACCCCTGTGGTCCGGCTCAACCGGGCGGTGGCGCTCTCGTACGTCGACGGCGCGGAGGCTGCGCTGGCCGAGGTCGAGGGGGTCGCGGACGAGCCGAGCCTGCGGGAGTACGCCTACCTGCCGGCCGTACGCGCGCGCCTGCTCGCCGAGCTCGGGCGCACCGGCGAGGCGGCCGCCGCATACCGGCGAGCGATCGCCGTCGCCGGCGACGACGCGCAGCGCCGGTTCCTCAAGACCCGGCTGGCCGACCTCCGGTCCGGCTGACCGGCGGGTCAGGCGGCTCCGACGTCGTGCGCGTGGTGCTCGATGTCGTGCAGGAAGTACGTCGCGAACGTCGTCACCGTGAACGAGGCACCGTCGCTGCGGCGCCCGGTCCGCGACCACTGGTCGCCGCGCACGGCGTCGAACGCGTCGGCGGTCATGGCCGCCTCGCCGGCGAGCGCCTCGGAGACGGCCGCGGGGTCCTGCTCGCCGTAGCGCGCCTCGACGGCGGTGGCGTCCTGGTCCCAGTTGGGATAGCGCGGGTCGTCCTCGTCGAGCATGAGCCCCAGACGGAACCGGAAGAGCTCGAGCACGTCGCGGACGTGGCAGGCGTACTCCAGCGGCGACCACGTGTTGTCGTTCGGCCGCTCGGTCGCGGTGTCGCGCCTGAGGATGGCGGGCCAGAGCGCCGCGTTCGCACGCACGCGCGCGCCGACCTCGCCAGGCGCCACGCCCGCCGGGTCGAACCCGCACTCCGGGCAGCGCTCACGCACCGTCCAGGTCCAGTCCTTGGTGTCGGGGACGATCGCCATGCGTCACTCCCACTCGATGGTGCCCGGCGGCTTGCTGGTCACGTCGACGACGACGCGGTTGACCTCGCGCACCTCGTTGGTGATGCGGGTCGAGATGCGCTCGAGGAGATCGTAGGGCAGGCGGCTCCAGTCGGCCGTCATCGCGTCCTCGCTGCTGACCGGTCGCAGCACGATCGGGTGACCGTACGTACGCCCGTCGCCCTGGACGCCCACCGAGCGGACGTCGGCCAGCAGGACCACCGGGAACTGCCAGACGTCGCGGTCGAGACCGGCTGCGGTCAGCTCCTCGCGCGCGATCGCGTCCGCCTCGCGCACGATCTCGAGACGCTCCTCGTCGACGGCACCCACGATGCGGATCGCCAGGCCCGGACCGGGGAACGGGTGGCGCCAGACCATCGCCGGCGGCAGACCCAGCTGCTCGCCGACCTGACGGACCTCGTCCTTGAACAGCGTGCGCAACGGCTCGATCAGGCTGAACTGGAGGTCCTCGGGCAGCCCGCCGACGTTGTGGTGGCTCTTGATGTTGGCGGCGCCCTCGCCACCGCCCGACTCCACCACGTCGGGGTACAGCGTCCCCTGGACCAGGAACTTCACCGGCGTGCCGGGCGTCTCGAGGATCTCGCGCTCGGCCGCCTCGAACGTACGGATGAACTCGCGGCCGATGATCTTGCGCTTCTCCTCCGGGTCCGTGACGCCGGCGAGGTGACCGAGGAACTGCTCGCGCGCGTCGACGACCTTGAGGTTGACGTCGGTCGCCGCCACGTAGTCACGGACCACCTGGTCGCGCTCGCCCTTGCGGAGCAGCCCGTGGTCGACGAACACGCACGTGAGCTGGTCACCGATCGCGCGCTGGACGAGCGCCGCGGCGACCGAGGAGTCGACTCCGCCGGACAGGGCGCAGATCACACGTGCGTCGCCGACCGTCTCGCGGATCCGGTCGACCTGCTCGTCGACGATGTTGACCATCGTCCACGTCTGGCGGCAGCCGGCGATCTCCACGAGGAAGCGCTCCAGGACCTGCTGGCCGTGCTCGCTGTGCAGGACCTCCGGGTGCCACTGCACTCCCGCGAGGCCGCGGGAGACGTCCTCGAACGCGGCGACGGTCGCGCGCGGCGAGGAGGCCGTGACCGAGAAGCCCTCCGGCGCGAGGGTGACCTCGTCGCCGTGCGACATCCAGGCGCGCAGGCTGTCGGGAAGGCCGGCCAGCAGGACGCCGGGCTCACCGATCGCGACGTCGGTACGGCCGTACTCGCGCTGGCCCGTGCTGGCGACGGTGCCGCCGAGCGTCTGCGCCATCGCCTGGAAGCCGTAGCAGATGCCGAAGACCGGGGTGCCCTGCGCGAAGAGCGCCGGATCGAGGCGGGGGGCGCCCTCCTCGTAGACCGACGACGGACCGCCGGAGAGGATGACGGCCTTCGGGTTCTTGGCGAGCATCTCCTCGACCGGCATCGTGTGCGGCACGATCTCGGAGTAGACCTTGGCCTCACGCACGCGGCGCGCGATGAGCTGCGCGTACTGGGCACCGAAGTCGACGACGAGGACCAGGTCGTGGTCAGGAATCTCGGTCACCCCTCGATCCTATCGAGCGACGCCCGTCACTCCCCCTCCGCGGCTGGTCGAGTAGTCCGAGCCGCTAGGCGAGGACGTATCGAGACCCGTCCACCCCTGTGGACAACCGTCACGCCGGGCAGCGCACCACCGCGACACTCACGGTCATGCCGTGGACCTACATCCTTCAGTGCGCCGACGGCAGCTACTACGTCGGCAGCACCAACGACCTCGACGCCCGCGTACATCAGCACCAGAACGGCATCGGAGCCAGCTACACCAAGCGACGACGTCCGGTCGAGCTCGTCTATGCAGCGGAGTTCGACACCGTCGTCGAGGCATACGCCTGGGAGAAGCGGGTCCAGGGGTGGTCCCGCGCGAAGCGGGAAGCACTGATCCGAGGTGACTACGAGGCGCTGCACGGCCTGGCGAAGAAGCGCTGGCGTCGGCGAAAGTGACGGAGTCTCGATACGAACCACCCTCACATCAGCCGGTCGAGTAGCGGGCGAGGCGCTAGCCGAGACCGCGTATCGAGACCAGGTCTCGATACGTCCTCGCCCAGCGGCTCGGACTACTCGACCAACCAAACCCGGCCGGTCGAGTGGCGGGCGAGGCGCTAGCCGAGACCGCGTATCGAGACCAGGTCTCGATACGCCCTCGCCCAGCGGCTCGGACTACTCGACCAACTAAACCCGGCCGGTCGAGTAGCGGGCGAGGCGCTAGCCGAGACCGCGTATCGAGACCAGGTCTCGATACGTCCTCGCCTAGCGGCTCGGACTACTCGACCAACCATGTGGGGCGGCTCGGGCTACTCGACCGACCACACAGGCGTCAGCTGACTCCGACGATGGGCAGGCGAAGGGCGGCGGGGGCGTCGGCGGGCACGACCGGGCTCTTGGGCGCGACGGCCTCGACCTGGGCGTACGGCTCACCCATGGCGGGCCGGGTGTCGGTCTCGCCCTTGTTGGGCCACATCGCCATCGCGCGCTCGGCCTGAGCGGTGATCGTGAGGGACGGGTTGACCCCGAGGTTCGCCGAGATCGCCGCACCGTCGACGACATGGAGGCCGTCGTACCCGTAGAGGCGGTGGTACGGGTCGATGACGCCGCTGTCGGGCGAGTCACCGATCGCGCAGCCCCCGATGAAGTGCGCGGTGAGCGGGATGTTGAACGGCTCGCCGATGGTGCCACCCGGCGTCCCGTCGATCTTGGTCGCGGTGCGGCGGACCGCCTCGTTCGCCTTCGGGATCCACGACGGGTTGGGCTCGCCGAGTCCTTGCTTCGACGTGAGGCGGGTACGACCGGTGACGGGGTTCCTCTTCATGTAGGTCGTGATCGAGTTGTCCACCGACTGCATGACCAGCATGATGATCACCCGCTCCGACCAGTGCTTGAAGTCGTAGAGCGTGCGCACGTTGCGACGCTGCGCCCACAGCTCCCGGAGCCAGGTCTGCCACCGAGGACGCGGGCCGTCGCCGTCGGTGAGGACGGTCTGGAGCATCGCCATCGCGTTGGACCCCTTGCCGAAGCGGACCGGCTCGATGTGCGTCACCTCGTCGGGGTGGAACGACGACGTGATCGCGACGCCTTCGGAGTAGTCGACGTCGCGGCCGTTGGCGATCGCTCCGAGGAGCGACTCGGAGTTGGTCCGGGTGAGGACCCCGAGCCGCTCGGAGATCCGCGGGAGCACCCCTTCGGAGCGCATCCGGTGCAGCAGCTTCTGGGTGCCGAGGGCCCCGGCGGCGAAGACGACCTGGTCGGCGGTGAACGCACGCACGACCTTGCGGCGACGGTCGGTACGCCGCGTCTCGACCAGGTAGCCGCCGCCGGCGCGCGGGCTGACCCGCGTCACCGTCGTCAGAGGGTGCACGTGCGCCCCGGCCTGCTCTGCGAGGTAGAGGTAGTTCTTGACCAGCGTGTTCTTCGCGTTGTGGCGGCACCCCGTCATGCACTCGCCGCAGTCGGTGCAGCCAGTCCGCTCGGGGCCGACGCCCCCGAAGTAGGGGTCGGCCGCCTTCTCACCCGGCCCGCCGAAGAACACCCCGACCGGCGTGGCGTGGAAGGTGTCGCCGACCCCCATGTCCTCGGCCACCTCGCGCATCACCAGGTCCGCGGGCGTGATGTGCGGGTACGTGGTGACGCCCAGCATCCGCTTCGCCTGGTCGTAGTACGGAGCGAGCTCGGCCTTCCAGTCCGTGATGTGCCCCCAGGCGCGGTCGCGGTAGAACGGCTCCAGCGGCTCGTACAGGGTGTTGGCGTACACGAGCGAGCCCCCGCCCACGCCTGCGCCGGACATGATCATCACGTCCTTGAGCAGGTTGATCCGCTGGATCCCGTAGCAGCCGACCTCAGGAGCGAAGAGGTAGCGCCTCAGGTCCCACGACGTCGCCGCGAAGTCCTCGTCACGGAACCGTGCCCCCGCCTCGAGGACACCCACGCGGTATCCCTTCTCGGTGAGGCGAAGGGCCGTGACGCTCCCGCCGAAGCCGGAACCGATCACGAGGACGTCGTAGTGCTGGGGGGCCGTGTCGTCGTTCACAGCGTCAGCGTATGACTCCGGTCACGCCGTCGCTACCCCTGGGTAACACATATGTCATCAAGAGTGTCGTATCTCCAGGTGGGCCTACGCGCGCCCGGTCTTCTTGAGCAGGCGCAGCGCCGACGTCACGGCCTTCTGGTACGTCGCGTCGCTCACGAACCGCGGCGCCGTGAGGGGCAGCAGCCGCTGGTTGGCGACCGACTGCGTCTCGGTGTAGCGGAGGATCCCCTCCGCGCCGTGGCGCCGCCCGATGCCCGACTCGCGCATGCCGCCCATCGGGGCCTCGATGGTGCCGAACGTGGCGGCGAATCCCTCGTTGATGTTCACCGTGCCGGCTTTGATCTGCGGGGCGAGCGCACGGGCGCGCGCGATGTCACGTGTGAAGATCGAGGCGTTGAGGCCGTACGACCCGGCGTTGGCGCGCTCGATCGCCTCGGCCTCCCCGCCGAAGCGGTAGACGGAGACGACCGGACCGAAGGTCTCCTCGGCGAAGCACTCCATCGAGGGGTTGACGCCCTCGAGGAGGGTGGGCTCATAGAAGTACGGGCCGACATCGGGGCGCGGGCGGCCTCCGGTCAAGACCCGTGCACCCTTGCTCACCGCGTCGGCGACGTGGGCGCTGACGGTGTCGAGCTGGCGCTGGGAGACCAGCGACCCCATGTCACCGTCGTAGCCGATCGCTGCCGAGAGCTTCATCCGCTCGATCCGCTTGACGAGCTTGGCGACGAACTTGTCGTAGATCGCGTCGGCGACGAACAACCGCTCGATCGACACGCACAGCTGCCCTGCCGACGAGTAGGCGCCGCGGACAGCCCCCTCGACCGCACGGTCGATCTGCGCGTCCGCGAGCACCAGCATCGCGTTCTTGCCACCGAGCTCCAGCGAGCACGAGACGAGGCGCTCCGCGGCCTGCGCGGCGACGACCTTGCCGGTCGCCGTCGAGCCCGTGAAACACACGTAGTCGGCGTGATCGATGATCGCGCCGCCGATCTGCGGCCCAGGCCCGCACACCACCTGCCAGAGTCCGGCGGGGAAGCCGACCTCACGGAACAGGTCGATGGCCGCGAGGGCCGACAGCGGCGTCTGGCTGTCGGGCTTGTGGACCACGGCGTTGCCGGCGCCGATGGCGGGCAGACCGTCGGAGATCGCGAGCGTCAGCGGGTAGTTCCAAGGCGAGATGATGCCGACGACGCCCTTGGGGACCCGGTTGATCCGCGCCTGCGTGAGCAGGGGGTAGACCCCGGGCACCCGACGGGTCTTGAGATGACGCTCGAGCGTCCGCGCGTAGTAGCGCGCAGTGAGGGCCACGTGCAGGACCTCGTCGTACGCGTGCTTGCGCGCCTTGCCCGCCTCCCACTGGACGAGGTCCATCAGGTCGTCCGCGTGGTCGAGAACGGCGTCGTGCAGGTCCAGCAGCAGCGCAGAGCGCTGGGCGAGATCGGTGCGTGCCCACGCCTTCTGCGCCGCACGCGCAGCGGCGAACGCGTCCGCCACGTCGCCCTCGTCCGACAGCGGCAGCGTGGCGATCGGCTGACCGGTGAACGGCGCGTACGTGGTCTCCGAGCTCCCCGACGTCGCCCGGAGCTGCGCGGTCAGCCGTCGTACCCGGGCGGGGTCGAGGGCGAACGCGGCCTTGGGGTCGTGCTCAGGATCCGCGGGGAGCGAGCCGTGCGACGGGGCGTGGGGATCGGGGCGTGACATGCCGCCACTGTAGAGCCGCTCCCCACCGGTGGCTACCCCGCGGTAACGCATGTGACACGTGCAGTGGCGGATAACGCCGGAGACCCCGCGCGTACGGGTCCGGGAGGTTACCGGCGTCCGAAGATGCGCTTCGCGACCTCACGGGCGAAGGTACGGCTCGCCTCCCCCACCGCGCGGTCCAGCGGGGACATGCGCGTGCTCCGGGAGCTGCCACGAGAGCGTGACTTGCGGCGCTTCGGGGGCGCGTCCCAGCCCTCCGGCATCAGCTCACCGGGCCCTCCCTTGCGCGTGTCCGCGTCGGGCGCCTCCTGGGCGGGGGGCTGCGCCGCCCGCTGGGCCAGGACATCGGCGGCTCCGGACGTGGGGGTCGTCGTCGCGTACCGCGCGCTCAGCGGCGAGCTGCCGACGAGCGCCTCCATCGTCTCCACCGGCATCGGGTCCATCGACCCCTGCGGGGCGCGGACACGTGTCCACGCCACCGGCGACGGCGCCCCCTTCTCGTTCATGACGGTGACCACCGCCTCACCCGTCGCGAGCTGGGTGAGGACCTCGGCGAGGTCGTACGAGGAGATCGGGTACGTCGACACGGTCGCCTTGAGGGCCTTGGCGTCGGCCGGGGTGTGCGCGCGCAGCTGGTGCTGGACCCGCGACCCGAGCTGCGCCAGCACGTCACCGGGAAGGTCCTTCGGCGTCTGGGTGACGAAGAAGACGCCGACGCCCCGCGACCGGATCAGCCGTACGGTCTGGACGACCACGTCGAGGAAGTCGTCCGAGGCGTCCTTGAACAGCAGGTGCGCCTCGTCGAAGAAGAAGACGAGCCGCGGCTTGTCGGTGTCGCCGACCTCGGGGAGCTCGGCGAACAGGCGCGTCAGCAGGAACATGAGGAACGTCGAGAACACCTCAGGCCGGTCGGCCACCCCGGGCACCTCGAGCAGCGACACGATCCCCGTGCCGTCGTCGGCGGTGCGCAGGAAGTCGGCGACGTCGATCGACGGTTCCCCGAAGAACTCCCCGGCGCCGGCGTCCTGGAAGGCGATCAGCTCCCGCAGGATCACCCCGGCGGTCGCCTTCGACAGACCGCCCAGCTCGGCGAGGTCCGCCTTGCCCTCGGCGCTGGTCAGGTGCTGCACGACCGCGCGCAGGTCCTCCAGCCGCAGGAGCGGGAGCTCGTGCTTGCGCGCGTAGTGGAACACCAGGCCGAGCGACGACTCCTGCGTCGCGTTGAGGTCGAGGACCTTCGCGAGCAGGGTCGCCCCGAACTGCTCCACCGTCGCCCGGATCGGGACACCCGTCCCCACCCCGCCGAGGCTGAAGAGCTCGGTCCGGGTGGCCACCGGCTTCCAGTCCTGCCCGATGCTCGCGGTACGGGCGGTGAGCGCCTCGCTCGGCGTACCGGCCACACCGATCCCCGAGAGGTCGCCCTTGATGTCAGCGGCGAACACCGGCACACCGTGAGCGGCGACCTGCTCGGCGAGCACCTGCAGCGTCTTCGTCTTGCCGGTGCCCGTCGCCCCCGCGACCAGGCCATGACGGTTCAGCATCGCCAGCGGGATGCGTACCTGCGCCTCCGGGCGAGCCTCGCCGCCGTCGACGAGCGCACCGATGTCGAGAGCGGCGCCCTCGAACGCGTACGCCTTCGCGACGGTGGCGACGAGGTCCCCGTCACCGTCCTCGTCGTCCGCGGTCTCGCTCGCCGCGGAGGCGTCCGCGGCCGCGAGCGCATCGGCCCTGCGACGCGCCTCCTCTGCCCGTTCGACCGCTTCTGCGGCCGCCTTCTCGGCCTCCTCGGCCGCCCTGCGTGCCTCGTCCGCGTCCTCGCCCATGACTCTCCCCCAAGTGCCGCCGTGGCGGCCTGTCGCGCTGAACGGCTCCTACTGGACGACGACCTCGACCCGCTGGAACTCCTTGACCTCGGTGTAGCCCGTGGTCGCCATCGCCCGGCGCAGTGCACCGATGAGGTTCATCGTGCCGTCGGGGGCGGTCGAGGGCCCGAAGAGGACCGACTCGAACGAGCCCACCGTGCCGAGGTCGATCCGCTGGCCGCGAGGCAGGTCGGAGTGCCAGGCCTCCGCGCCCCAGTGGAAGCCGCGCCCCGGCGCCTCCTTGGCCCGGGCGAACGGCGAGCCGACCATCACCGCGTCGGCGCCGCAGGCGATCGCCTTGGCGAGGTCGCCGCTGTGCCCGACCGACCCGTCCGCGATCACGTGGACGTAGCGGCCGCCGGACTCGTCGAGGTAGTCGCGTCGCGCCGCCGCGACGTCGGCCACCGCGCTGGCCATCGGGACGGCGACGCCGAGGACCTGGCGTGTCGTGTGCGCCGCTCCCCCGCCGAAGCCGACGAGCACACCTGCCGCACCGGTCCGCATCAGGTGCAGCGCGGCCTGGTGGGTCGCGCAGCCGCCGACGATGACCGGGACGTCGAGCTCGTAGATGAACTCCTTGAGGTTGAGCGGCTCGGTCTGGCCCGAGACGTGCTCGGCGGAGACGGTGGTGCCCCGGATGACGAAGAGGTCCACCCCGGAGTCGACGACCGTCTGCGCGAACTGCTTGGTGCGCTGCGGCGAGAGGGCGCCGGCCACCGTCACGCCGGCGTCGCGGACCTGCTTGAGCCGCTCGTGGATGAGCTCGGCCTTGATCGGCTCCTCGTAGATGCGCTGGAGGCGTACGGTCGCCTCACGGTCGTCCAGACCGGCGACCTCCTCCAGCAGCGGGAGCGGGTCGTCGTACCGCGTCCAGAGACCCTCGAGGTCGATCACGCCGAGTCCGCCGAGCTTGCCGAGCATGATGGCGGTCTCGGGCGACATGACCGAGTCCATCGGCGCCGCGACCACCGGGATGTCGAACCGGTACGCGTCGATCTGCCAGGCCGTCGAGACCTCTTCGGGGTCACGCGTACGGCGGCTCGGCACGATCGCGATGTCGTCGAACGCGTACGCCCTGCGGCCGCGCTTGGCGGCGCCGATCTCGATGTCCATGACCGCAGTCTAATGAGGCGCCGCGCAGGCGGCCGACCCCGCACGGGCGGTCAGAACCGCGAGTAGTTCGGCGCCTCGACCGTCATCTGGATGTCGTGCGGGTGGCTCTCCTTGAGGCCGGCCGCGGTGATCCGGACGAACTGGCCGCGCTCCTGCAGCTCGGGGATGGTGCGCGAGCCGACGTAGAACATCGACTGGTGCAGGCCCCCGACGAGCTGACGGACCACGGCGCCGAGCATGCCCCGGTACGCGACCTGGCCCTCGATGCCCTCCGGCACGAGCTGGTCGTCGCTGGTGACGTCGGCCTGGAAGTAGCGGTCCTTCGAGTACGACTTCTTGCCGCGCGACGACATCGCCCCGAGCGAGCCCATGCCGCGGTAGGACTTGTACTGCTTGCCGTTGACGAAGATCAGCTCACCGGGGCTCTCCTCGGTGCCGGCGAGCAGGGAGCCGATCATGACGGTGTCCGCGCCGGCGACCAGCGCCTTCGCGATGTCTCCGGAGTACTGCAGGCCGCCGTCGCCGATGAGCGGCACGCCGGCGGGCTTCGTCGCGCGCGAGGCCTCGTAGATCGCGGTCACCTGCGGGACGCCGACGCCGGCGACGACCCGGGTGGTGCAGATGGAGCCGGGGCCGACCCCGACCTTCACGGCGTCCACGCCCGCGTCTACCAGCGCCTTCGCCCCGGCGTACGTCGCGACGTTGCCGCCAATGATCTGGACGTGCGAGGTAGCGGGGTCGTTCTTGAGCCGCTGGATCATCTCGAGCAGCGCCCGGGCGTGACCGTGGGCCGTGTCGACGACGAGCACGTCGACGCCGGCCTCGACCAGCGCCGTGGCGCGGTCCCAGGAGTCGCCGAAGAATCCGACCGCCGCTCCGACGAGGAGACGGCCCTGCGCGTCCTTGCTGGCGTGGGGGAACTGCTCGGACTTCACGAAGTCCTTGACGGTGATCAGGCCGCGGAGGTGGCCGCTGTCGTCGATCAGCGGCAGGCGCTCCTTCTTGTGGGCGCGCAGCAGCTCGGCGGCGTCCTCGCGGTCGATGCCGACCGGGCCGGTGATCAGCGGCATCGGCGTCATGACCTCGCCGACGGTCTTCTTGGCCCACTCGGCGACGGGGACGAAGCGCAGGTCGCGGTTGGTGACGATGCCGAGGAGCAAGTCGTCGCCGTCGACCACCGGAAGGCCGGAGACGCGGTACTCGCCGCAGATCTCGTCGAGCTCCTCCAAGGTCGCCTTGGGCGTGATGGTGATCGGGTTGGAGATGACACCCGTCTGCGTCCGCTTGACGAGGTCGACCTGGTAGGCCTGGTCCTCGACCGACAGGTTGCGGTGAAGGATGCCGATCCCGCCCTCGCGGGCCATCGCGATCGCCATCCGGGCCTCGGTGACGGTGTCCATCGCCGCCGAGATCAGGGGGATGTGGAGCGAGATGCCACGAGTCAGTCGTGTACGGGTGTCGACCTCGCTGGGGATGACGTCGGTCTCCCCCGGCACGAGGAGGACGTCGTCGTACGTGAGACCCAGCGGTGCGAACTTCTCCGGCACACCTGCCGCGTTGAGATCCATGAGGCCCTTCCTTGCGCGCGCCCGACTTCCCCATCCTAACGAGGAGGTCCCTTACGGCTTCAACGACGAGGGCGTCGTGAGGCTTCCGCGTGGGTCTGCGGTACGGATCACTCCGACGAGCGGGGCTCCTCGACCGTGAGTCCGGACATCCACCACGGCCGGCGGGGGTCGTCCCGACGGTCGTCGGCGTCGGGCCAACGGTTGCGGTCACGGTCGCGATCGCGGTCGCGGTCCCCGTCGCGGTCACCGTCGCGGTCACCGCCCCGATCACGATCCCGGTCCCGGTCGCGGTGGTCCCCGTGCTCGCGGGGCGGTCGCGGCTGCGTGGACCACGGCGGGGTCGGCGACGTCGTCGGCGGGGACGCCTCCGGCCGGTCGGACGGGGCAGGCTCGCGCGGAGTCTTCTCCCCGTCGTCGCCTCCGCTGCTGGTGTCGTCGCCGTCACGCGTCGGTGCGTCGCGGTCGGCCTGTGGTCCCTCCGCCGAGCGGCTGGTGAGGGCACCGGCGTCCGCGCGGCCCGTGAGGACGTCCGGCGAGGCGAGCGCCGACGGGGTCGGCACCGTCCGCGGCTCCCGTACGTCGGACGCGCGCGGATCGGCCATGCCCTCTCCCAGGCCGACGGCGCGGTCGACGACGAACTGGAGCGGCGCGACCGGGTTGCCGGCCACCGCCTGGCTCACCCCCATCGAGAGCAGGACTGCGGCGGCCGTCCCCATCGTCGCCGCGCGACGAGTCTGCCGGGCCGCGACGGGCGCGACGTGACGACGCCTCGCGTGCCTGCCGCCCAGCGGCTCCTCCGTCACCACCGCGGTCGCCGTCGCCTCGCGCTCCTCTGCGAGCAGCACCGACCGCCAGGAGGCCAGACCTTCGAGGACCGGGTCGTCGGGCACACGACCCGCGATCAGGGCGTCCAGCAGCTCGTCGTCGCGTGCGACCGGGTCGTACCTGCTGCTCATGCCCTCACCTCCCCGCGGGTGACCTCACGAGCCTGGTGCAGCTCTCGCAGCCGTTGGAGGGCGCGATGCTGGGCGATCCGTACCGCGCCTGCGGTCATGCCCATCGTCACGCCGACGTCGGCGGCGCTCAGCCCCATCGCGACGCGCAGCACCAGCACCTCGCGGAGCCGCTCGGGCAGCGAGTCGAGGAGGGCGAGGACGTCCTTCGCCTCGAATCGGTCGAGGACCTCGGCCTCCGCGGACGCCGCAGTGTCGCCGAGGTCGGGCACCGCCTCGACGAAGATGTGGCGCGACCGGTACGCGCTGCGCTGGGCGTCGGCGACCTTGCGGCTGCCGATCGCGTACACGAACGCCTCGAACGGGACGCCCTGGTCCTGGAAGGTCGGCAGCGCCTGGAAGACGGCGATGCAGATCTCCTGCGCGACGTCGTCGGCCAGCGCCCCGCCGTCGCGGTAGCCCGACAGCCGTGCACGGCAGTAGCGGTGCGAGACCGTACGGACGTCACGCATCAGGGCGTCCATCACGTCACGGTCGCTCATCGCACGGTGAGCGAGGTCGGTCAGATCTTCCTCACCGGCGAGGTGGCTGGAGAGCATCGGGGGTCGTCCTCCGGGTCGAGCAGGGGACACGAGGTCCGAGGGCCGAGACGGCGCCGCAGCGCCGAAGGACACGGTCCCACGACATGCTCGCGACACGCCAGTCGTGGTGTCTTTTCACGTCGAACGGCCCACCCCGGGAGAGGGGTGGGCCGTTCGCTGGTGAGGCGCCGCGCCTGGCCGGCGCGGCCTCGTTGCGTCAGTGCGAGTGGCCTGCGGCGTCTTCGTCGTCGGCAGGCTTCTCGACGACCAGCGTCTCGGTCGTGAGCAGCATGGCCGCGATCGAGCCGGCGTTGGCCAGCGCGGAGCGGGTGACCTTCACCGGGTCGAGGACACCCTGAGCCACCAGGTCGCCGTACTCGCCGGTCGCCGCGTTGTAGCCCTGGCCGCTCTCGCGCACCTTGGAGACCACGACGTACCCGTTCTCGCCACCGTTCTCGGCGATCCAGCGCAGCGGCTCCACGGCCGACTTGCGGACGATCGCGACACCGACGGCCTCGTCGCCGCTCAGGCCGAGGTCACCGTCGAGGACGGAGACCGCAGTGACGAGGGCGGAGCCGCCGCCGGCGACGATGCCCTCTTCGATCGCGGCGCGGGTCGCGGAGACCGCGTCCTCGATGCGGTGCTTCTTCTCCTTGAGCTCGACCTCGGTCGCGGCACCCACCTGGATGACGCAGACGCCGCCGGCGAGCTTCGCCAGACGCTCCTGGAGCTTCTCGCGGTCCCAGTCGGAGTCGGTCGACTCGATCTCCGCCTTGATCTGGTTGACGCGTGCCGCGACCTCGTCGTCGCTGCCCGCGCCGTCGATGATCGTGGTGTCGTCCTTGGTGATGACGACGCGACGGGCGGTGCCGAGGTCGTCCAGCCCGATCTGGTCGAGCTTGAGGCCGAGGTCGGGCGTGACGACCTGCGCACCCGTGAGGACCGCGATGTCCTGCAGCATCGCCTTGCGACGGTCGCCGAAGGCCGGAGCCTTGACCGCGACCGAGGTGAAGGTGCCGCGGATCTTGTTGACGACCAGCGTCGAGAGCGCCTCGCCGTCCACGTCCTCGGCGATGATGAGCAGCGACTTGCCGGCCTGGACGACCTTCTCCAGCAGCGGCAGGAGCTCGGCGATGGCCGAGATCTTGCCCTGGTTGACGAGGATGTAGGGCTCGTCGAGGACGGCCTCCATGCGCTCGGTGTCGGTCACCATGTACGGCGACAGGTAGCCCTTGTCGAACTGCATGCCCTCGGTGAACTCGAGGTCGGTGCCCATGGTGTTGGACTCCTCGACGGTGATGACACCGTCCTTGCCGACCTTGTCGAAGGCATCCGCGATCAGGCCGCCGATGTGGGCGTCGCGCGCGGAGATGTTGGCGACGTGCGCCATGTCCTGCTTGTCGTCGACGTCGCGGGCGAGCTCGAGGAGCTTCTCCGAGACGGCTTCGACGGCCTTGTCGATGCCACGCTTGAGCGCCATCGGGTTGGTGCCGGCGGCCACGGCGCGCAGGCCCTCGTGGACCATCGCCTGGGCGAGCACGGTCGCCGTCGTGGTGCCGTCACCGGCGATGTCGTTGGTCTTGGTGGCGACTTCCTTGGCGAGCTGGGCGCCGAGGTTCTCGAACGGGTCGTCGAGCTCGACCTCACGCGCGACGGTCACGCCGTCGTTCGTGATCGTCGGCGCGCCCCACTTCGAGTCGAGGACGACGTAGCGGCCCTTGGGGCCGAGCGTCACCTTGACGGTGTCGGCGAGGATGTCGACGCCGCGCTCGAGCGACCGACGAGCGTTCTCGTCGAACTCAAGAATCTTGGGCATGGGGATCCTTCTGGTTGGTGCGAGCCCGTAGCCGGGCCCGGGTACGGCGGACGTGCAGTGCTCGCCCCAACGACCGACCGGCCGCCGGGGCGAGCGGGGTCATTACTTCTCGATGACCGCGAGGACGTCGCGCGCCGACAGGATCAGGAACTCCTGACCGTCGTACTTGACCTCGGTGCCGCCGTACTTGCTGAAGACGACGACGTCGCCGACCTTGACGTCGACGGGGATGCGCTCGTCACCGTCTTCGTTGAAACGGCCCGGACCGACAGCAAGGACCTCGCCCTCCGTGGGCTTCTCCTTGGCGGTGTCCGGGATGACCAGGCCCGAGGCGGTCGTCTGCTCCGCCTCGAGAATCTTGACGACGATACGGTCCTCGAGCGGCTTGATGGTGACCGACACTTGTCGACCTCCCCTTTCGGTGTACCCCGTACGCGGTGGTGACCCGTACGACATGACTGGGAATGTGTCCTGCGAGGTGCTTGCACGCACGCCGTCGCGGGGATCGTGCGCCGCTGCACCGTTAGCACCCAGGATACGAGAGTGCTAGCCCCTACCGTAGGACGGGGCTAGCACTCGGTCAAGCAGAGTGCCAGCCCGTTGCGCTGCCAGACTGGGCCCATGGAGCCCGCCACGTTCGACCTGCTCCTCGGCCCGGAGGGACAGCACGTGCTCCGCGAGGCGACCGAGGCGTACGGGCGCGTCGACGACCTCGTGCTCGGGACCCGGCTGCGGGCCGCCGGCCACCCTCCGGACCTGGTCGCCGCCGCGATCGGCCAGGTCGCGCTGCGCCGCCGCGCCGCGTCGAAGATGGGCGCGGACGCCGCGTCGATGTACTTCACTCCCGACGCCCTCGAGCAGGCGACGCGCACGCCCGTCGCTGCCCACCGCGCGGCGCGCCTCCAAGCGCTCGGCCCGCGCACGCTCGTCGACCTCGGCTGCGGCATCGGCGCCGACCTGACGGCCTTCGCCCGGGCGGGCCTGCACGTCCACGGCGTCGAGCTCGACCCGGTCAGGGCGGCGATGGCCCGACAGAACCTTGCGGCGCTCGACCTGAGCGGGACGGTCGAGGTCGCCGACGCGACCGCGGTCGACACCTCCGCGTACGACGTCGCGTTCGTGGACCCCGCGCGGCGCTCTGGCCGCGGGCGGACCTTCGACCCGCAGGCGTTCACGCCTCCGTGGCCCTTCGTCGAGGCGCTGCTCGAGCAGAACGGCGTCGCGAAGGTGCTCCCGGGGCTCGCGCACGACCTCGTCCCCGAGGGCGTCGAGGCCGAGTGGGTCAGCGAGCGCGGCGACCTCGTGGAGGCGTGCCTCTGGGGCCGCCCGTTCGCGGGCGCCTCCCGACGCGCCAGCGTCCTGTCGGCGACCGGGACCGCCACCCTCACCGACGAGGACCTGCCCGAGGACGTGCCGGTAGGTGAGCCCGCCGAGTGGTGGTACGAGCCGGACGACGCGGTCGTACGCGCGGGGCTGGTCGCCGCCGTGGCGTCACTCACCGGTGGGCGGCTCGTGGACCCGCACATCGCCTACGTCTCGAGCGCCACGCACGTCGCGACCCCGTTCGCCCGGCCGTTCCGTGTGCTCGACGAGCTCCCGTACCGCGAGAAGCAGCTGCGCGCCGCACTGAGGGAGCGCGACGTCGGGACCCTCACGATCAAGAAGAGAGGCGTGTCGGTGGTGCCCGAGGTTCTCGTCAAGCGTCTGCGACTCACCGGGTCGGCGACGGCGACCGTGATCCTCACCCGCGTCCAGGGCGAAGGACGCGCGTTCCTGGTCGACCCCGTCACCGCCTCCTCGTGACGCACCAGTGGCGGGGCGCCCCTCACGGCGCCCCGCCACCGGCGGTCATCGAGCTGTCAGCGTGCGGCTGTCAGCCCTTGAAGTGGAGCAGCAGCTTGCACGCCAGCCACTTGAGCCACTTGATCGGCTCGCGCAGCGGGTTCGGCATCGGACCGCACTTGTCGGCCGGCGGCTCCGACGCCTTCTTGACCGTCACGGTCACCGTGCCCGTCGCCTCGTCCTGACCGTCGGAGACGGTGTAGGTGAAGGTGTCGGTCCCGGAGAACCCGGTGTTCGGCGTGTACGTCACGTTCGCGCCGGACCCGGTCACGGTGCCGTTCGCCGGCGTGCCGTACGAGTACTCGAGGGTGTCACCGTCAGCGTCGGCGCCCTTGAGCGCGATCTGCACGGCCTTGCCCTGGTCGGTCGTCGCCGTCACGTCACCCGCGGTGGGCGGCGTGTTCGGCGGCGGCGTGTCCTCGTTCACCGTGATCGTCACCGTGCCCGTCGCCTCGGCCTGACCGTCGGAGACGGTGTAGTCGAAGGTGTCGGTCCCGGAGAAGCCCTCGTCCGGCGTGTAGGTCACGGTGGCCCCGGAGCCGCTGACCGTGCCGTTCTCGGGCTGCGTGTAGGTGTAGGTGAGCTCGTCACCGTCGGCGTCGGCACCCGCGAGCTCGACCTCGACGGCCTCACCCTGGTCGGTCGTCACCGCCACGTCGCCCGCGGTGGGCGGCGTGTTGGGCTCCTCGCCGGGGTTGACCGTCACCGTGACGGTGCCGGTGGCGGTGCCGCCGTTCCCGTCGTCCACGGTGTAGGTGAACGTGTCGGTGCCGGAGAAGCCCTCGTTCGGCGTGTACGTGACGTTGGCGCCCTCACCGGTCACGGTGCCGTTGGCCGGCGTGCCGTAGGTGTAGGTGAGGTCGTCACCGTCCGCGTCGGCCCCCTCGAGGGTGATGTCGACGGGCGAGCCGGCGTCGGTCGTGGCCGTCACGTTGCCCGCGGTGGGCGGCGTGTTCGGCGGAGGCGTGTCGGTGACCGTCACGGTGATCGTGGCCGTGTCGGTGCCACCGTTGCCGTCGTCCACGGTGAAGGTGAACGTGTCGGTGCCGGAGAAGCCCTCGTCCGAGGTGTAGGTCACGTTCGGGCCCTCACCGGTCACCGTGCCGTTCTCCGGCTGGGTGTAGGTGTAGGTCAGGTCGTCACCGTCGGGGTCGGACGCCGTCAGGGTGATGTCGACCGGCTCCCCGCTCTCGGCGGCGGCGGTGCCGTCGTTGGCCGTGGGCGCCTGGTTGGGCGCCTCGCCGACCGCGACGGTCACCGTGCCGGTGGCCTCGGCCTCGCCGTCGGACACCGTGTAGGTGAAGGTGTCGGTGCCGGAGAAACCGTCGTTGGGCGTGTACGTGACGTTCGCGCCCGTGCCGGTGACCGTGCCGTTCGCCGGCTGGCCGTACGTGTACGTGAGCTCGTCACCGTCGGCATCCGCGCCCTCGAGCGTGACGTCGACCGGGGTGCCGTACGCCGTCTCGGCCGAGACGTCGCCGGCCGTCGGCGGCGTGTTGACCGGGTCCGGCGCGACGATCGGGATCGCACCGAAGACGTCGTCGGTGCCGTTGAGCGTGCAGGCCATCGTGACCGCACCCTCGCCGCCGACCAGGTCGCCCGCAGCGTTGCGGAGCGACGCGATGACGTTGAACGACGCCGGCATGTGGATGACGGCGTCGGTCGGCAGCGTGAGGTCGGGGTAGTCGTCCGTGCTCGGGACGGTGATGGGCGGCACGTCACCCTCGGTGGGGATGCGCCAGGGGGTGGTGCTGTCGGGCGGCACCGGCGACCAGTCGGCCGCCAGGTTGGCGATCGGGTAGGTGAAGGTGTCCGGGACCCCTTCGGCGGTGACGGAGATGCTCGCGTCGTTCGAGTAGCCGCTCGCCGAACGTGCGCCGAGCAGGACGTACGTCGCGTTGCGCAACGTCTCCGGCAGGGTCAGGGTGATCTGCGTCTTGCGGGTCGGGATGACCTCGCCAGGGGTCACCTGGTCGGGGACGGTGACGCGGGCGTTGACCCCGACCTGGTGATCGCCGAGCGGGAGTCCGGCGGCCACGACGTTGCAGGTGTAGGTGAAGTCGCGGTTGAGGTCGGCGGCCTGGGCGGCCCCCGCTCCCAGGGTCGTCACGGTCGCGGCCATACCGGCGACGAGTGCCCCTGAAGCGACGATTGATAGTGGTCTGCGCACGGCTGTGCGACGGGAAATGGACATCGATCCCCTCCAGATCTCACCGGGCTCCCCCTCCAGGAGCCCGTGTCCAACGCAGGCGAACCAGCGTTACGGCTCAGTAACGTAGCCGTGGTAACCAGGGGTTGCAAGGGGGGAGACAATTTCTGTTTTCCCTGGTTGAAGGGGCAATGACCCCCAGCGGGGTCCTCAGGCGACGATCTGGGTCACCGGCATCGACGAGTCCGCCGGGAGGTCGAGCGAGCTCGGGGCGACACCCTTCGCGACCAGCGCCGAGCCCAGCGCGGCGACCATCGCGCCGTTGTCCGTGCACAGCACCGGCGGTGGGATGCGGACGTCGATGCCTGCCTCGCCCGCCCGCTCGAGCACGTAGTGCCGCAGGCGCTGGTTGGCCGCGACGCCGCCTCCGAGGACGAGGTGCTTCGCGCCGTGGTCGAGGCACGCGCGGACCGTCTTGGCCGACAGCACGTCGCACACCGCGTCCTGGAACGACGCCGCCACGTCGGGAACGGAGATCTCCCGCCCCATCCGCTCCTCGTGCTCCACGTGACGTGCCACCGCGCTCTTGAGGCCGGAGAACGAGAAGTCGTACCGGTGCTTCTCCATGTCGCGTGCCGCGGTCAGGCCGCGCGGGAAGGCGATGGCGGTCGGGTCGCCCTCGCGTGCGGCCTTGTCGATCTGAGGGCCGCCGGGGTACGGAAGGCCGAGCAGCCGGGCGACCTTGTCGAAGGCCTCCCCCGCCGCGTCGTCGATGGTCTCGCCGAGCATCCGCACCGAGCTCGTGATGTCATCGACCAGCAGAAGGTTGGTGTGACCCCCGGAGACCAGCAGCGCGGCCGTCGGCTCCGGCAGCTCGCCGTGCTCCAGGCGGTCGACGCAGACGTGCGCCACAAGGTGGTTGATGCCGTACAGCGGCTTGTCGTACGCGATCGCCAGCGCCTTGGCGGCAGCGATGCCGACCAGCAGCGCCCCCGTGAGGCCGGGACCGCTCGTGACGGCGATGGCGTCGACGTCGGCGACCGAGACCCCGGCATCGGCCTGCGCCTTCTCGAGCATCGGGACGAACGCCTCGAGGTGGGCACGGCTCGCGACCTCGGGGACGACACCACCGAAGCGGACATGCTCCTCGACGCTGGACGCCACCGCGTTGGCCAGCAGCTCGGTCCCACGGACGATCCCGACGCCGGTCTCGTCGCAGGACGACTCGATCCCCAGGACCAGGGGGCCGTCGGCGTGGGGCGCAGCAGTGCTCACTCCCCCATGGTGCCAGGGTGGTCCCATGAGCCGCACCGACGTCCCCACCGCACCTGACGAACGCACCACGGCCCTCGCCCTGCTGCGCTACGTCCGCGAGACCGCGCTGGCGAAGGCCGAGGGTCTCCCCGACGACCTGGCGCACGCCACCCCCCTCGCCACCTCCCCGCTCATGTCGGTGGCGAGCGTGGTCAACCACCTGCGCTGGAACGAGCACTACTGGGTGGAGGTCGTCCTCGCCGGCGGGGAGGACCACGCCCCGTGGTCGCAGGAGCACCCCGACGGCGAGTTCGAGGTCGCCCAGCAGATGACCCTCGACGAGGTCCTGACGGGCTACCGCCAGCAGATCGCGGCGTGCGACGCGGTCCTCGCCGATCTCGACCTCGACGCCCCGGCGGCCAAGCCCCGGCGCGACTTCCACCCGAACGTCCGGTGGGTCGTCGCGCACCTCGTCGAGGAGACCGCGCGCCACAACGGGCACCTCGATGTGCTCCGGGAGCTCGCCGACGGACAGGTGGGCGACTGATGCGTACGCGTGCGCTGGGCCGCAGCGGCCTGCAGGTGTCGGTGGTCGGGATCGGGTGCAACGCCTTCGGGACGCGCATCGACGAGGACCGTACGAAGGAGGTCGTGCACGCCGCGCTCGATGCAGGGGTCACGTTCTTCGACACCGCGGACACGTACGGGCGGGGCGCCAGCGAGGTGCTGCTCGGGCGGGCGCTGGGGGCGCGTCGTGGTGACGTGGTGCTCGCCACCAAGGCCGGCATGGACATGGGCGGGATGAACGGCCCTGACTGGGGAGCGCGGGCCTCCCGGCGGTACCTGCGCCGAGCCCTCGAGGCGAGCCTGAACCGCCTCGGCACCGACTACGTCGACCTCTACCAGCTGCACACGCCCGACCGCGTCACCCCGATCGAGGAGACGCTGAGCGTGATGGACGACTTCGTCCGCGAGGGCAAGGTCCGCTACGTCGGCTGCTCCAACTTCACGGCCTGGGAGCTCGTCGACGCCGACTGGACGGCACGGACGTCCCACCTGACGCCGTTCGTGTCCGCGCAGAACGAGTACTCGCTCTACAACCGCTCCGCCGAGGCCGAGCTCGTGCCGGCGTGCGAGGCGCTCGGCATCGGGCTCCTGCCGTACTTCCCGCTCGCGTACGGCCTGCTCACCGGCAAGTACTCGCGCGGCGAGGAGGCACCCGAGGGCACGCGGCTGGCCGAGAGCAGCCAGGCGGCACGGCTGGAGGGCGCGGACTGGGACCAGATCGAGGCGCTGGAGTCGTACGCCCGCGAGCGCGGCCGCACGATGCTCGACGTCGCGATCGGTGGTCTCGCCGCGCAGCCGGCGGTCGCGAGCGTGATCGCCGGAGCCACGCGCGCCGAGCAGGTCCACGCGAACGTCGAGGCGGCGCAGTGGGAACCGACCGCCGAGGACCTCGCAGCGCTGGACGCGATCCGCCCCACGGCCCGCTGGTCGTACACGACGTTCGCGCCCCGTCGCTGACCCCGCCTCGTCAGGCGCCGTCGGCCTTCGCGGCCTTGCGTGCGGCGCGGGCGGCCTTCTCCTCGACGTCGAGGCGCTCTGCCTCCTCCAGGGTCGGGGCGGTGCCACCGAAGCGTGCCGGAGCCCACCACTGACCCTCGAGCGGGTCGGGGTAGGCGGCGATCGCCTCCTCGAGCAGCGCCTGGAGGGCGGAGCGCAGCTGCGCGGTCTCGGCGGCCGGGTCGTCGCCGGTCGGGTGCAGCGGCTCGCCGACACGGATCTGGATCGGCAGTCCCCTCGGCAGCGAGAACTTCTGACCCTTGGTCAGGATCCGCTGGGTGCCGAACAGGACGACGGGGACGAGCGGCACACCCGCCTGAGCAGCGATGCGCGGCGCGCCCGTCTTGACCTCTTTGATCTCGAAGGACCGGCTGATCGTCGCCTCCGGGAAGATGCCGACCACCTCGCCGCGGCGGCAGTAGTCGACGGCGGCGTCCAACGAATCGGCACCGGCTGACCGGTCGACCGGGATGTGGTGCATCGACCGCAGGACCGGGCCGCCGACGCCGTGGTCGAAGGCTTCCTTCTTGGCCATGAACCGTACGAGCCGGCCCTGCCGCTCAGCGGGGAACCCGGTGAGGACGAAGTCGGCGAAGCCGATGTGGTTCGACGCCAGCACGGCGCCGCCCTCCCGAGGGATGTGCTCGGAGCCCGTGATCTGGATCTTCCACCCACGGAGGCGGAAGAGGGTCTTGGCCGTCAGGATGATCGGCGGGTACGTCAGGTCTCGCATCCGCCAACCCTACCGACCCTACGGTGGCGTAGGTTCGGCCCGCCCTGCGTCAGCCCCCCTCGGCGTACGCGTCGATCTCGACCTCGACGAGGTGGTCGGGGTGCATGAGCCGGTTGACCTCCAGCATGGACGCCGCCGGAGGGGTGGCGCCGAACAGCTCGCGGTGCGCGCGCCCCACCTCGTCGGCATCGGTGATGTCGACGACGTACATGCGGGTGCGCACGACGTGCTGGGAGTCGAGCCCGCAGCGTCGCAGCGCGTCCATCGCGATCCCGAAGGCGACCATGGTCTGCACGTACGGGTCACCGACGCCGATCACGGTCCCGTTGACGGTGGCCGTCGTGCCCGCGACCGCCACATGGGGCCCGTACGCGACCGCGCGCGCGTAGCCGTACTTGTCCTCCCACGGCGTACCCGATCCCACCCGGTACATCAGCCGTCCCTCCGGGTCTGCACGGCACGCTGCATCACCACGGCATCCGCGCCCGACCGGTAGTAGTGCGGCCGCGTCGCGATCGCGACGAAGCCTCCCGCTTCGTACAGCCCCAAGGCCGCCGCGTTGTCCGCCGCGACCTCGAGCAGCACCCGCTCTGCGCCCCGTCGAGCGGACTCGTCGAGCAGCGCGGCCAGCAGCCGCCGCCCGACTCCCCGTCTGCGCGTCCGTGGCGCGACCGCGATCCGTGCCACGTCCGCCGTGTCCCCCGCGACCATGAGGCTGGCGTACCCGACGACGCGCCCCTCGTCCTCCGCCACGACGACGTGGCGGGTCTGCCCGGCGACCTCTTCGGTGACCTGCGCGCGCGACCAGGCGTCGGCGCCGAAGGCCTCCTGCTCGAGCGACGCCAGCGCCTCGACGTCACCCGGAGCGCCTGGACGGATCACACCGAGGCGCGCTTGCGCTCGGCGGCGGGGGTGGCGTCCGGTCGCCGGAGGTAGAGGGGCTCGGTCCCGATCTCGACCGCCGCGCCCGAGGCGATCATCGACGCGAGGACCGCCGCGTCGGGGTCGAGAGGGCCGTCGGCACGGTGGAGGAGGTCGGCGTAGAGGTCGGCGCCACGCCCGATCACGGGCATCGAGGAGGGCAGTCGCGCCGCGAGGTCGGCGGGGCGCACGACGTCGGGGTCACCGACGCGCTCGCCGGTGGGCGTGTACTCCGCCCAGTAGACCTCCTTGCGACGCGCGTCGGTCGCCACGGTGAAGGCCTCACCGACCACACCGGCGGCGACCGCGTCCGCTGCGATCACGTCGAGCGAGCACACGCCGTGCAGGCGCGCGCCGAGGGAGACGGCGAGCGTCCGCGCCGTCACGACCCCCACGCGGAGCCCGGTGAAAGGACCGGGGCCGACACCGACGGCGACGTCGGTGACGTCCTGGCGGTCGACGCCCGCGGTCGCGAGCACCTCGGCGATCGCCGGAGCCAGCAGCTCACCGTGGCTCATGGCACCGGGTCGCGACACGCTCGCGCGGACGACGGAACCGTCGTGCAGCGCGACGGACGTCGCCGGGGCGGCGGTGTCGAGGGCGAGGATCAGCATCGTGGCAAGGGTACGCCCTGGGCTGCGCGTCTCACAGGGGTGTCACTCGACAGGACGCACCGATCTCAGACCGTGGCCTCGCCGAGCCCGCGCGCCTGCACCGAGTGCGTGATCGCCTCCGGCTCGAGGAGGGTCGAACGCAGCGGGACCCGCGCCCAACGGGCACCGTGCGGCTTCACGGTCACGAGGCGTACGTCGTGGTCGGCAGCGTCGCCACGCTCGGGCGACTCGGCGCCGAGCGGGTCGAGGACCGTGGCCGTCCGGCGCTCCAGACGCACCTCCAGCCACGATTCGCTCAGGTCCTCTGCCATGCCTTCGCCCCACTCGACGACGGTGACCGAGTCCTCGGTCGCGGTGTCGAGGTCGAGGTCGTCGAGCTCGACGGCACCGTCGAGGCGGTAGGCGTCGACGTGGACCAGCGGAGGGCCGTCACCCAGGTTGGGGTGGGTGCGGGCGAGGACGAACGTCGGAGAGGTGACCGGCCCACGGACGCCGAGCCCGTCACCGATCCCCTGGGTCAGGGTCGTCTTGCCGGCGCCGAGCCCGCCGGACATGACGATCACATCGCCCGGGCGCAGCAGCGTCGCGAGGCGCGCGCCGAAGCGGTGCGCGTCCTCCGGTGTCACGAGCTCGCGGGCGAGCCACAGCGTCTTGCCGAACTCGATGGTCGTGCCGTCACGACGCACGGGGAAGTAGCGGCGCCGGGTCCAGAAGGTCACGTTCTCGGGCAGCTCTTCGCGGACGTCGAGCCAGACGCCGTCGAGCCCGCGCTCCTCGGCGGTGTCCTCGGCGACACCGACCATCGCCGACGCCACGCCGCGGTCCTGGTGGTCGGGGTCGACCGACACCCGCCGGAAGCCGAGCAGACCGGGACGCGACATGTCGTACAGCATCGCGCCGATGGGCTTGCCGCGGCGCTCGACGAGCAGCCCACCCGCTTCCTCCAGCGCGGCGCGGACGGACTCCACGGTCTCCGCCATCGCGGTCCCCGGCGGGTCGAGCGCGGGCCGGGCCCCGAAGGAGCGGCGGATCACCGCCAGCACGTCCGCCGCACGGTCCGGCGGCGCGTCGAAGACGTTGAGGGCGTGGAAGTTGGGGTACGGGGTGCCGCTCACGCACCCTCCCAGAGGGTCTCGATCACCGCAGTGACCTCCTCGTGGCGCTCGAGCATCATCATGTGTCCTGCTCCCTCGAGGGTCAGCAGCTCCGACCCGTCGATCAGCTCGGCCAGCCGGCGCGAGTGCCGCATCGGGGTGAGCTTGTCCTTGGTGCCGCCGATGACGACGGTGTGCTTGCCGGGCAGCGCCGGCAGCGCGTCGTACAGGTCGAGGTCGACGAAGTTGCCGGCGAAGTCCCACAGAGCGGAGGGCCGCGAGCGGGTGATCATCTCATCGGTCATGTCGGCGTACTTCGCCGGCGACGCGGGGCCGATCGCGAACGCGCGCGTGACCGGGAACGAGTCGACGCGGCGCGCCTGGGCGAGCAGCGGGCCGAAGCGCTGGAGCCACGGCTGCAGCCGGGCCAGCGGGTCGGTCGGGCGCATGAGGTCGCCCGCGCTCGTCCCCATCAGCACGACGGCGGCGACCCGGTCGCGGACCAGCTCGCCGTACTGGGCGGCGAACGACATCACGGTCATGGCACCCATCGAGTGCCCGACCAGGACGAGAGGTCCGGTGGGGGCGACGGCGTCGACGACCGACTTCAGGTCGTCCCCGAGCTGGTCGAGCGTGCACGACTCGGGCGTCGCGTCGCCGGAGCTGCCGTGCTCGCGCTGGTCGTACAGGACCATCCGGACCCGCCCGCGCAGCGCCGCGCGCTGGTAGTGCCAGCAGTTGAGGTCGAGCACCCAGCCGTGCGCGAAGACGACGGTAGGCAGCCCCGCCGCCTCGTACGCCTCGGGGTCCTCCGGCTCCTCGACCTCCACGTGGAGCGGAACGCCGTCCGTCGCGTGCACGGTCACTGCGGGGACGTGCAACGTCCCGAACTCCATCGCGTCGCCGCGCCTGGCCCTGCGCCGCGCGCGCCTGCGATCCGTGGCGACGCGCGCCGCTGCCGCGGTGGCGCCTGCGGCGGCGAGGGTGCCCGCGGCGACGGCTGCGTAGGTCCCGAGCCTGCGCCACTCCATCGGTGCCTCCTGTCAGCCCCCGGTGCTGGTCGTCGCGACCGTGCCCGCGTGACGGCGCACGATCCTGCCTCCCAGCCTAGTGACGACCTCGTAGCCGATCGTCGAGGCCGCCTCCGCCCAGTCCTCGGCGAGCGGCTCGCCGCGCGAGCCGGGCCCGAAGAGGACCACCTCGTCACCGCGCTTGGCCGGGGTGTCGCCGAGGTCGAGCACGACCTGGTCCATGCACACCCGTCCGGCCACCGGCACCAGCACACCGTTGACGAGCGCGGAGGCACGGTTGGAGGCGGCGCGGAGGAGTCCGTCGCCGTAGCCGATCGGGATGAGGCCGAGCGTCGTCTCTCGCTTGGTCACGTACGTGTGGCCGTACGAGACGCCGGTGCCGGGCGGGACCCTGCGCACGAGCGCGAGCGCGGTGCGCAACGTCATGACCGGGGTCAGGCCGAGCTCTGCCGGGGTCCCGAGCGCGGGCCCGGGACTGATCCCGTACGAGGCGATCCCGACCCGGACGGCGTCGAGGTGGACGCTGGGACGCGTCAGGGTCGCCGCCGAGTTCGCGAGGTGGCGCAGCGGCGGCTCGACACCGAACGACGCGAGCTCCTCGACGGCAGCGGCGAACGCGTGCTCCTGGGCGTCGTTGACGGGGCTCGCGGGCTCGTCGGCGCAGGCGAGGTGGGAGAAGATCCCGGCGACCTCGATCCGTCCCGCACGCTGCGCGTCCGCCGCGGCCGCGAGGAGGGCGCTCAGCTCGGCACCCCGTACGCCGCCTCGGGCCATGCCGGTGTCGACCTTGAGGTGGACGCGCGGCCGTGTCGCGGCGCCGGCCCCGAGCACCGCGTCGAGCTGCTCCACGGACCCGGCCGCGACGTCGACGCCTGCGTCGATGGCGGGGGCGAGGTCGGCGTCGGCCGGGTTCAGCCACGCCAGCACGGCGCCCTTGTCGCCGGCCGTCCGCAGCAGCCGAGCCTCCTCAAGCGTGGCGACGCCGAGCCACTCCGCGCCGGCCTGACGGGCTGCGGCACCGATCTCGACCGCCCCGTGCCCGTACGCGTCCGCCTTGACGACCGCCATCTGCGCGGCGGTCGGCGCAGCCTCGCGGAGACGCGCGAGGTTGGCTCGGTAGGCGTCGAGGTCGACGACCGCCTCCGCGGGCGCGCTCACTGGTCCCTCCAGTCCCGCACCTGCGTCTCGAGGAGCGTCCCGTTGCGCCAGGCGGCGATCGTGGCGGGGACGGCGTCGGCGACCTGGCCGGCGGTGACCGGGCCCCCGCCCGAGGCTGCGACGGCTGCGGCGCCGTGCACGAAGGCGGCGAGCGAGCCGGCGTCACGCGGGTGGGCGCCTGCGGCGAGGAACGACCCCGCGAGCCCGGCGAGCACGTCCCCCGCGCCGGCGGTGGCCAGCCACGGGGTGCCCGTGAGGTTCACCCGTGTGGGTGCCCCCGGGTGGGCGACGAGCGTACGGGCGCCCTTGAGGAGCACCGTGGCTCCCCAGCGCTCGGCGGCGCGGGTGGCGTGCCCGAGCGGGTCGGCCTCGACCTCGGCGCGGTCCACGTCGAGCATCTGGGCCAGCTCGCCGGCGTGCGGGGTCAGCAGGGCGGGAACGGAGAACCGCTCGGGCAGGTGCGCGAGCGCGTCGGCGTCGACCACGACGGGCACCTCGTCCTCGAGCGCCATCGCGAGCCGCTGGGCCGCGTCGTCGCCACCGCCGGAGCCGACGACCCAGGCTTGGACCCGCCCGCGGGTCGCCGGGTCGGAGTGGGCGACGACCTCCGGGCACCGATCGACGACGCGCGCGGCGAGCGCGGGCTCGCCGACGAACCGGACCATGCCGGCGACGCCTGCCTGCGCGCCGCGCACGCACAGCTGGGCAGCCCCGGCGTACGCGGCAGAGCCTGCGGCGACACCGACGACGCCCCGCGTGTACTTCTGCGTCGGCTGCGGGCCGCGTCCGTCCAGGGTCGCTCGCAGGACGGCCAGCAGGACCTGGTTGTCGGCAGCGGTCAGCGCCTCCACCGAGGGAGGCGGCAGGAACGGACCGAGCCCGATGTCGACGATCCTCGGCAGCGCGCCGCGCACGGCCTGCGTGGCGGCGGGGTCGACGAGGAGGGCGTTCTTGTACGTGCCGAAGGTGCACGTGGCGTCCGCGGGGATGAAGCTGTCCGGCAGCGTCGCCCCGTCGACGTCGACACCGCTCGGCACGTCGACGGCGATGACGAACGGCCGCTCGGCGAGGAGGATCTCGCGCCACGCGTCGGCGGGCGGACGCAGTCCGGGCGAGCCACCGATGCCCACGATGCCGTCGACGACCACCGCGAAACCTCGCGGCGAGTCGACGAACCGACAGCCCGCCGCCTGCGCCGCCTGGGCGCCTGCGACGTGGACACGCGCCGGGTCGGCGAGCGCGACGGCGACGTACCGCTCCCGAGCGAGCTCGGCAGCGGCGAACAACGCGTCGCCACCGTTGTCGCCCGTCCCGACGAGGAAGACGACCGGCGACGACCCCGGCGCCACCTCACGGACGTACGCCGCGAGTCCCGCGGCCGCCCAGCGCATGAGGGAGCCCGGCGGGACCTGCGCCATCAGCGCGGCCTCGGCGGCCCGGACGTCGGCGACGGTGTGTGCGTACAGCATGTCGGCACTCTCCCACGACGAGGACGTGCGCTGGTGGCGCAGGACCTCCCTGACGGCTACTCGACCGTGACGGACTTGGCGAGGTTACGGGGCTGGTCGACGTCGTGCCCGAGCACCGACGCCAGCTCCGCGGCGAAGATCTGCAGCGGGACGGCGGCCAGGACCGGCTGCAGCAGCGTCGGCGCCTGGGGCAGCCGGATCACGATGTCGGCGTACGGGTCGACCGACGTGTCGCCGTCCTCGACGAGCACGACGGTGCGCGCGCCGCGGGCGCGGATCTCCTGGATGTTGCTGACGACCTTCTCGTGGAGCTGGTCGCGTCCCTTGGGCGGCACGATCACGAACACGGGCAGTCCGGGCTCGATCACGGCGATCGGGCCGTGCTTCAGCTCGCCGGCCGCGAATCCCTCGGCGTGGAGGTAGGCCAGCTCCTTGAGCTTGAGCGCACCCTCCAGCGCGACGGGGTAGCCGACGTGGCGCCCGAGGAAGAGGAAGGTCCGGTGGTCGGCGAGCTCGTGGGCGAGCGCACGGACCTCGTCGGCCCGGTCGAGCAGCGCCTGGACGCCGTCGGGCAGCTTCTCGAGCTCGGCGACGGTCGAGCCGATCTCGTCCCCGAACTTCGTCCCGCGCACCTGCGAGAGATAGAGGCCGAGCACGTAGCAGGCGATGAGCTGCGTGAGGAAGCCCTTGGTCGAGGCGACCGCGATCTCCGGGCCGGCGTGCGTGTAGATCACCGCGTCGGACTCGCGCGGGATCGTCGAGCCGTTGGTGTTGCAGATGGCGAGCACCTTCGAGCCCTGCTGGCGCGCGTGGCGGATCGCCTGGAGGGTGTCGGCCGTCTCGCCGGACTGGCTGATCGCGACGACGAGCGTGGAGCGTCCGACGATCGGGTCGCGGTAGCGGAACTCCGAGGCGAGCTCGACCTCGCACGGGATGCGGGTCCAGTGCTCGATCGCGTACTTGGCGACCATACCCGCGTACGAGGCGGTGCCGCAGCCGATGATGACCACCTTGTCGATCGCACGCAGCTCGTCGTCGGACAGCCGCATCTCGTCGAGCACGAGGCGGCCCTCGGCGTCGTGACGGCCGAGCAGCGTGTCGGCGACGGCGCGCGGCTGCTCCTCGATCTCCTTGAGCATAAACCAGTCGTAGCCGCCCTTCTCGGCGGCCGAGGCGTCCCAGTCGACGTGGTACTCGGTGACCGGCGCCGGGTTGCCGTCGAAGTCGATGACGTCGATGCCGTCGCGCGAGATCGTCACGACCTGGTCCTGGCCCAGCTCGACGGCCGAGCGCGTGTACTCGATGAACGCCGACACGTCCGAGGCGAGGAAGTTCTCACCGTCGCCGCGGCCTGCCACCAGCGGCGAGTTGCGGCGCGCCCCGACCACACGGTCGGTGTCCGCTCCGTCGGCGATGACGAGGGTGAAGGCACCCTCGAGGCGGTTGCACACGCGGCGCACGGCCTCGGTGAGGTCCGGGGCGTCGGCGCGCAGCTCGCGGTCCACGAGGTGGGTGACGGTCTCGGTGTCGGTGTCGGACGTGAACTCGTAGCCCTCGGCCTCGAGCTCGGCACGCAGGTCGGCGAAGTTCTCGATGATGCCGTTGTGGACGACGGCCACGCGGTGGTCGTTCGAGACGTGCGGGTGGGCGTTGCGGTCGCTCGGCGGGCCGTGCGTCGCCCACCGGGTGTGCCCGATGCCCGTCGTCGAGCCCGGGAGCGGGTGCTCGGCCAGCTCCTTGTCGAGGTTCGCCAGCTTGCCGACCTTCTTGGCCGCGCTGATCTGGCCGTCGACGACCAGGGCGACCCCGGTGGAGTCGTACCCCCGGTACTCCAGGCGGCGAAGCCCTCCCATCACGACGTCCAGGGCCGAGCGTTCACCGACGTAACCCACGATTCCACACATGATCTCCAGGGTACCGACAGCCTTGTCGAGGCCGACGGCAACAATGGGGACCATGTCGGTCACGCAGCCGGGCTCCAGCGACACCTCGCCGTACGTCGAGCTCGAACGACGCGCCTGGGCCGATCTCGCCGGCGACGCCCCTCAGCCGCTCACCCAGGCCGAGATCGACAAGGTGCGCGGTCTCGGGGACGAGCTGGACCTCGAGGAGGTCCGCCAGGTCTACGTGCCGCTGGCACGCCTGATCAGCATGCGCGTCCGGTACGCGGGCGAGCTCTACCGCTCCACCGAGGCGTTCCTGCGCCGTCCTCAGCCGCAGCGGACCCCGTACGTGATCGGGATCGCCGGCTCCGTGGCCGTCGGGAAGTCGACGACGGCGCGCCTGCTGCGGGAGCTGCTGGCCAAGGACGACGCCCACAGCAACGTGTCGCTCGTCACCACCGACGGCTTCCTGCTCCCCAACGCCGAGCTGGAGCGCCGCGGGCTCCTGGAGCGCAAAGGGTTCCCGGAGTCGTACGACCGCAAGGCGCTGCTGCGCTTCGTGATGGCGGTGAAGTCCGGTCGCGAGGTCGTGGAGGCCCCGGTCTACTCCCACCTCAGCTACGACGTCACGGACGAGGTCGTCACGCTGAGCCGGCCCGACGTCGTCCTCATCGAAGGGCTCAACGTCCTCCAGCCGGCGCGCACGCGAGGCGACGGACGCCCTGGCCTGGCGATCAGCGACTTCTTCGACTTCTCGGTGTACGTCGACGCCGCGCGCAAGGACATCCGCCGCTGGTACGCAGAGCGGTTCCTGCGACTGCGCGAGACGGCCTTCCGCGACCCGGACTCGTACTTCGTGCGCTACGGCGCACTCGACGAGGAGGCGGCGGTCGCCCAGGCCTCGCTGCTGTGGGACTCGATCAACGGGCCGAACCTCAAGGAGAACATCGAGCCGACACGGGGCCGCGCGACCCTCGTGCTGCGCAAGGGCGCCGACCACTCCGTGCGCTGGATCCGCCTCCGCAAGCTCTGACCCTCCCCACCCAAGCTCTGACCCTCCCCACCCTCGCGGTGTGAGGTGCGTCACCCCTAGGGTGTGCGCCATGGACTCTGCGCTCAGCACCGTCGGGCTCCCGATCGCCCTCGGCATCATCATGTTCGGCCTCGGCCTCTCGCTGACCGTCGACGACTTCCGTCGCGTCGGCCGGCAGCCCCGCGCCGTGATCGTCGCCCTGGCCTGTCAGCTCGTGCTGCTGCCGGCGATCTGCTTCGGCCTGGTCCTGCTCTTCGACCTGCCGCCGCTGCTGGCCGTCGGCATGATGCTGCTCGCCGCCTCCCCCGGCGGCACGAGCGCCAACCTCTACAGCCACCTCTTCCGGGGCGACGTCGCGCTGAACGTCTCGCTGACGGCCATCAACTCGATCGTCGCGATCGTGTCGCTGCCCCTCATCACCAACCTCGCCATCGCCTGGTTCGACGCCGACAACACCGTGTCCTTGCAGTTCAGCAAGGTCCTGGAGGTCTTCGCGATCGTGCTGCTGCCCGTCGCCCTCGGCATGGCCGTACGGTCGGCGCGCCCCGCCTTCGCCGAGCGGATGGACAAGCCGGTGCGCATCGCGTCCGCCGTGATCCTCGCCGTCCTGGTGATCGGCATCCTGCTCGACCAGCGCGAGAACGTCGGCGAGTACGCCGCCAAGGTCGGCGCGATCACGGTCCTGTTCTGCCTGCTGAGCCTGGCCGTCGGCTTCCTCGTCCCGCGGTGGGCGGGCGTCACCGAGCGCCAGGCCATCGCCTCGTCGTTCGAGATCGGCGTGCACAACGCGACCCTTGCGATCTACGTCGCCGTCGAGATCCTCGAGGAGACGGAGATCTCCATCCCGGGCGCGGTGTACGGGCTCGTGATGTTCTTCATCGCCGCCGCCTGGGGCGTCGTGCTCACGCGCTTCCTCGTACGCGACCGAGCGTCGACCACCGTCGACGCCTGAGCCGGGCGCTCAGACGTCGCAGCGGAACACGCCCGCGATGGCGACGAGGCGGTACCCCAGCGTCTCGTTGACCGCGATCATCGGGGCGTTGTCGGCCGCGTTCCAGGTGTGGATCAGGGAGCGCTGACCGAGGGCGTGCGCGGCGGTGCGAAGGTTCTGCACCTTCATCGCGAGCCCGAGGCGGTGACCCCGGTGGGCCGACAGGACCAAGGTGTCCCACTGCATCGCGTTGACCGGGTCGGTCCCCGGCACGACGATCTGGCTGTGCCCGGCGATCGTGCCGTCCTCGTGGACCGCGACGGTGGTGACCGACGTGCGCTGCTGCGCGGCCAGCTCCTCCTCCTCGTGGCGCACCCGATCGGCCGGGAAGTCCTCCGCCTCCCACTCCATCTCCCCCGACGGCGCCTCGGCCCCCATCACCGAGCGCATCGCGCCGTAGGCGTCGACGACGTCCTCCGGGACGGGGCCGACCCACGACCGCAGCGCGTACGAGGCGTGGTGCGGCGCCGTGCGTGTCGCGAGCCGCTCGAGGTGCTCCTCGTCGGCCGGCAGGTCGAGCACGCGCTGCGCCTCGACGTTTCCGAGGCGGAACCCGTGCGCCCGCAGCAGCTCGGCGTCAGGGCCTTCGGGGCCGCCAGACGCCCACCGCGCCTCGGCGGCGATCCTCGTGCGTCCGGAGAGGCGGGTGCGGTCCTTCAGGTCCCCGAGGAAGGGGCCGACCTCCGCGCGCCGCGCAGGGTCGATCCTCAGGTCCGCCCACAGGACCTCCAGGTTGTCCCGGAGCGACAGGTTCAGCTCGGCTGTCGCGACGATCGCGCCGTCGTCGTCGCGCGCCCACACGTACTGGCGCTCCGTCCAGGGGTCGCTAAGGCGTGCCCGGACCTTGCGCTCCTCCCGCGTCCAGACGACGTCGTACGGGTCGCCGGCGGCGAGACGTGCCTCGTGGGCCCAGAAGGCCTCGAGCGCCGCGTCGTCCGACGGGTCGATGTCCTCGATGCGCATCCCGTCACCGTAGGCGCAGGGCGGCCGTGAGGGCGCGCGAGTTTTGCAGGCTCAGAGTGCGAGCGCCTTGCCGACGACCGCAGCCAGCCGCCTGGCCACCTCGTCGGCCTGCGCGCTCGTGGCGGCCTCGACCATCACGCGGACCAGCGGCTCGGTGCCCGAGGGGCGAAGGAGAACCCGCCCGGTGCCGTCCAGCTCAGCCGTCGCCTCGGCGACCGCGGCCGCGACGTCGGCGTCGGTGCTCGCGCGGGACTTGTCGACCCCGGGCACGTTCACGAGGACCTGCGGGAGCCGCGTCATCACGGAGGCGAGGTCGGCGAGCGTCCGTCCGGAGGAGACGATCCGGGCAGCGATCGAGAGCGCCGTCAGGACGCCGTCACCGGTGGTGGCGTGGTCGCTCATGATGACGTGGCCGGACTGCTCGCCCCCGAGGTTGAACCCGCTGGCGCGCATCGCCTCGAGGACGTACCGGTCGCCGACGGCCGTCTGCACCACCGCGACGCCCGCGGCGCTCATGGCCTGGACGAAGCCGAGGTTGGACATGACCGTCGCCACGACGGTGTCGTTGACGAGGCGGCCCTGCTCCTTGAGCGCGAGCGCGAGGATCGCCAGGATCTGGTCGCCGTCGACGAGCTCGCCGAGGCCGTCGACGGCCAGACAGCGGTCGGCGTCGCCGTCGAAGGCGAAGCCGGCGTCGGCGCCGTGGGCGATCACGGCCTGCTGGAGCGCCTCAGGGTGCGTCGACCCACAGGCCTCGTTGATGTTGAGGCCGTCCGGCTCGGCGTGGATCGCCACCACCTCGGCACCGAGCTCGCGGAAGACCTCCGGGCCCACCTCGCTCGCCGCGCCGTTCGCACAGTCCAGGACGACCCGGAGGCCGTCGAGACGCTGTCCGACCGCGCCCACGAGATGGCGCTCGTAGGTGCGTAGCGCCGTCGGGCTGTCACCGATGCGGCCGACGCCGGCGCCGGTCGGGCGCTGCCAGGGCTGCTCCAGAGTCCGCTCGATCACGTCCTCGAGGGCGTCGTCCAGCTTGAGGCCACCGCGTGCCAAGAACTTGATGCCGTTGTCCGGCATCGGGTTGTGGCTCGCGGAGATCATGACGCCCATGTCCGCGGCGAGCGCGGACGTCAGGTACGCGGCACCGGGTGTGGGCACCACGCCGAGGCGGTGCACGTCGACCCCCGCAGACGCGAGACCCGCGACCACCGCGGCCTCGAGGAACTCTCCTGAGGCGCGGGGATCGCGGGCCACGACTGCGGTAGGCCTCTGATCGGCGAAGGCACCCGACTCCCCCAGCACGTGGGCTGCAGCCACGGCGAGGTCGACAGCGAGCTCGGCGGTGAGGTCGGTGTTGGCGACCCCCCGGACACCATCGGTTCCGAAGATCCGACCCAAGGCTCTGCCGCCGTCAGCGCTTGCTGTACTGAGGCGCCTTGCGGGCCTTCTTGAGGCCGGCCTTCTTGCGCTCCTTGGCGCGGGCGTCACGCGTGAGCAGCCCGGCCTTCTTGAGGGTGGGGCGGTTCGACTCCTCGTCGACCGCGTTCAGCGCGCGGGCCACGCCGAGGCGCAGCGCACCGGCCTGACCGGTCATGCCGCCACCGGAGACGCGAGCGATCACGTCGAAGCTCTCGCCGAGGCCGGTCGTCGCGAAGGCCTCCTTGGCGATCTGCTGGTGCAGCTTGTTGGGGAGGTACTCCTCGAGCGGCTTGCCGTTGACCGTCCACGCCCCGGTGCCGGGCACGAGGCGGACGCGAGCGACGGCCTCCTTGCGGCGGCCGGTGGCAGCAGCGGGCGCGATGATCGACGAACGTGCTGCCGACTCCGCGCTCGGAGCGGTCTCGGAGGTGTAGGCAACGCCCTCGGCGTTGGCGGCGAACTCGTCGGTCTCGACGGTCTCGGTGCTGGACTCGGCCACGTTGATCCTCACTGCTTCCTGGGCCTACTGGGCGATCTGCTTGATGTCGAAGGTCTGCGGCTGCTGTGCGGAGTGCGGGTGCTCCGGGCCGGCGTAGACCTTCAGCTTCTTCATGAGCGCGCGACCCAGGCGGTTCTTGGGGAGCATGCCCCAGACGGCCTTCTCGATCGCCTTGCGCGGGTCCTTGTCGAGCAGGTCGCCGTACGCGACCTGCTTCAGACCACCCGGGTAGCCGCTGTGGCGGAAGGCGAGCTTGTCCTCGCGCTTGTTGCCCGAGAGGGCGACCTTCTCCGCGTTGACGATGATGACGAAGTCACCGTTGTCGATGTGCGGAGCGAACGTGGGCTTGTGCTTGCCGCGAAGCAGGGTCGCTGTCTGGACGGCAAGTCGTCCGAGCACCACGTCTTCTGCGTCGATGACGTGCCACTTGCGGTCGACGTCACCAGGCTTCGGGCTGTACGTGCGCACGCTAGTTCTACCTTCGTATGGATGGGGACTGATGGAGTGCCTCAGAACGACAAGAGCGCTCGAGGCACAACGACGTACAAGAATACCCAGCCGCAACGTGCCCGGTCAAAACGGGCTCGGTCACGACGGCACGTCGTACGTCTGACGTGCCAGAGCAAGGATACCCTCGGCCCCCAAGAGGCCGACGGCCGAGGGGCCGCTCAGGGCCCCGGATGCACACACCCTTGCGCTAAGCAATAAGTTGGAGTGGGTCCGAACACCCCTGAGGACCCCCGACTCGAGCTGCGTACCAGCACAGGGTGCGCACCACGGCGCAAGGAGACCTCCTCGTGACAGACGCCACGCCCTCGGCCGATGGCCAGACCCTGACCGTCCGGGACGACCGGACTGGCAAGGAGTACGTGCTCCCGATCGTCGACGGGACGATCCGGGCGAGCGACCTCGGCAAGATCCGGGTCAGCGACGACGAGCCCGGGATCGCCTCGTACGACCCCGGCTTCACCAACACCGCCTCCACCCGCTCGGCCGTCACCTACATCGACGGCGAGAAGGGCATCCTGGAGTACCGGGGCTACCCCATCGAGCAGCTGGCGGAGAAGTCCTCCTTCCTGGAGGTCGCCTACCTGCTCATCAACGGCGACCTGCCGTCCAAGGAGCAGTACGACTCCTGGGTGCACGACATCACCTTCCACACGTTCGTGCACGAGAACATCAAGTCCCTGATGCAGGGCTTCCGCTACGACGCGCACCCGATGGGCATGCTGCTCTCGGCGGTCGGTGGGCTCTCGACGTTCTACCCCGAGGCCCGCAACATCCACGACGCCGACACGCGTCACCTCCAGATCGTCCGCATGATCGCCAAGATGCCGACGCTGGGCGCCTGGTCGTTCCGCCACGCGCAGGGCAAGCCCTACGTCTACCCGGACAACGACCTCTCGTACGCCGAGAACTTCCTCGCGATGCTCTTCAAGATGAGCGAGACGAAGTACGAGGCCGACCCGCGTCTGGTCAAGGCCCTCGAGGTGCTCTTCATCCTCCACGCCGACCACGAGCAGAACTGCTCCACCAACGCGGTGCGCTCGGTCGGCTCGAGCCAGGTCGACCCGTACTCGGCGGTCTCGGCCGGCATCGCGGCGCTGTACGGCCCGCTGCACGGCGGCGCCAACGAGGCGGTCCTCAAGATGCTGCGCCGCATCGGTGACGTGAGCAACGTCCCGGCGTTCATCGAGGGAGTCAAGGCCGGCAACGAGCGCCTGATGGGCTTCGGCCACCGGGTCTACAAGAACTACGACCCGCGCGCCACGATCATCAAGAAGGCCACCGACGACGTCTTCGAGGTCACCGGGGTCAACCCGCTGCTCAAGATCGCCGTCGAGCTGGAGAAGATCGCGCTCGAGGACGAGTACTTCGTCAAGCGCAAGCTCTACCCGAACGTCGACTTCTACTCCGGCCTCATCTACGAGGCGCTGCAGTTCCCGCCGGAGATGTTCACCGTGCTGTTCGCGATCCCGCGTACGGCCGGCTGGCTGGCGCAGTGGCTTGAGCTGGTGAACGACCCGGAGCAGAAGATCGCCCGTCCCAAGCAGATCTACACCGGCGAGCGCGGTCTGGTCTTCCCCGCGAGCAGCGAGCGCTGGGCCTGAGCCACAGCCTCACGGAGGGCGTCCCCGCACGGCGGGGGCGCCCTTCGGCGTTCGCGGACCCGCGAACCCTTCCCTCTACAGTGGCCTGGTCCCGGTGACGAGGAGGAGTCCATGAGCGAAGCCGCGTACATGACCCGGCAGGTCCGCCTGCGCGAACGCCCGGTGGGCTACCCCGGCCCGCAGACCTGGGACGTCACCACCGCCGAGGTGCCGCAGCCCGGCCCGGGCGAGCTGGTCGTCGCCGTCAGCCACGTCTCCCTCGACCCGGCGATGCGCGGGTGGCTCAACGACGTGCGCTCGTACGTGCCGCCGGTCGCCGTCGGCGACGTGATGCGCGCCGGCGCCGCGGGCACTGTCGTCGCTTCGCAGCACCCCTCGTACGCCGTGGGCGACACCGTGACCGGCACCTTCGGCGTCACCGAGTACGCGCTGTCGGACGGCACGGGAGTCGCCCGGACCGACCTCGGCCTCGCCGGGCATCCGACGTGGCTCGGTGCCCTCGGCATCCCCGGCATGACCGCGTACTTCGGGCTGCTCGACGTCGGCCGCGTCCGAGCGGGCGACACCGTGCTGGTCTCCGGTGCCGCCGGGGCGGTCGGCAGCGTCGCGGGGCAGATCGCCAAGGCCCTCGGCTGCACGGTCGTGGGCATCGCGGGTGGCCCCGAGAAGTGTGCCTGGCTGACCTCGCTCGGCTTCGACGCGGCGATCGACTACAAGAACGAGAACGTGCTCAAGCGGGTGCGCGAGGTGGCTCCCGGCGGCGTCGACGTCTTCTTCGACAACGTCGGTGGCGACACGCTCGACGCCGGGCTGGCCAACCTCCGGCGAGGGGCTCGGGTCGTGCTCTGCGGGGCGGTCTCGGGCTACAACGAGACGTCGCTGCCGCCAGGGCCGCGGCGCTACATGTCGCTGCTGGTCTTCCGGGCCTCGATGACGGGGTTCGTCGTCTTCGACTACGAGGACCGCTATCCCGAGGCCCGCGAGCAGATCGCCGGCTGGATCGCCGACGGCACCGTCGTCGCGCGCGAGACCGTCCTCCCCGGCGGCGTCGAGGCGTTCCCCGACGCCCTGCTCGGCCTCTACGCCGGGGTGAACACCGGCAAGCTCGTGCTCGAGGTCGACGCCCCCACCCCGGGCCTTCCGGGTTGACTCGCTCGATAGGTTGATCAGGTGCGCTGGAGACTCGACCTCGCCTACGACGGTGCGGCCTACCGCGGATGGGCCACCCAACCAAGCCTCCCTTCGGTGCAGCAGGCGATCGAGGACGCGCTCGCGCTGGTCCTGCGGCTCGAGGAGCCGGCCCGCCTGACCGTTGCCGGCCGAACCGACACCGGGGTCCACGCGCGGGGACAGGTGGTCCACGTCGACCTCCCCGACGACGTCGACATCGACGCCGACCACCTCGTGCGCCGCCTCGACCGCGTCCTCCCCGACGACATCGTCGTCCGAGCGGCCCGCCTCGCTCCAGACGGCTTCGACGCCCGCTTCTCGGCGCTGCGACGCCGCTACGTCTACCGGATCTGGGACGGCCCGACCGGCCCCGACCCGCTGCACCGCAACCACGTCGTCCACCACCACAAGCCCCTCGACGTGTCCGCCATGAACGACGCGGCCGTCGGCGTCCTGGGCGAGCACGACTTCGCCGCGTTCTGCCGTCGGCGGGAGGGGGCGAGCACCGTCCGCAGCCTCATCCAGCTGACGACCCGTCGTACCGACGCAGGCATCGTCGAGACGACCGTCGTCGCGGACGCCTTCTGCCACTCGATGGTGCGCTCGTTGATGGGCGCGCTCACCGCCGTGGGCGAGGGGCGCAACGAGCCCTCCTGGATGACGCGGGTGCTCAAGGCGAAGGTGCGCGACTCGCGCGTCAAGGTCATGCCCGCGCACGGGCTGACGCTGGAGGAGGTCGTCTACCCGGCCGACTCCCAGCTGGCCGAGCGCGCGCGGGAGAGCCGGCAGTTCCGGGGCACGGCCGAGAGCGCCGAGGATGACTGAGCACTACTTCGACGCGTCGCCCTCGGGGCCCGAGGAGCGACGCGACGTCCGGGCACGCGTCTGGGACCACGACTACGTCTTCACCACCGCCGCCGGCGTGTTCGCGCGCGACGGCCTCGACAAGGCGACGGCCGTCCTGCTCCGGACCTTCGAGCCGCCTGACCACGCGCGTACGGTCCTCGACCTCGGGTGCGGATGGGGCCCGATCGCGTGCGCGGTCGCCGCGGAGGTCCCCGCCTGCACCGTCCATGCGGTGGACACCAACGCCCGCGCCGTCGCGCTGACCCGCGAGAACGCCGAGCGCGCAGGCGTCGCCGACCGCGTCGTCGCCAGCCTCCCCGAGGACGTGCCGGCCCACGTCACGTTCGACGAGATCTGGTCCAACCCGCCGATCCGGATCGGCAAGGCGGCGCTCCACGCGCTGCTCCTCACCTGGCTCCCCCGCCTGGCCGACGACGGCGTCGCGCGCCTGGTGGTAGGGAAGAACCTCGGCGCCGACTCCTTGGCGCGCTGGCTCACCGAGCAGGGGTGGCCGACGGAGAAGGTCGCGAGCGCCAAGGGGTTCCGCGTCCTCCTCGTACGCCGCGGGTGATGCTCGCGCCTCCTCGCCCCGCGTGGACGTACCTGTGGATGACCGGAGCGGGAGGCACGCGACTCTCGGCAGGCTTGCGCCATGAGCGATCAGAGCCTCCCCTGCCTCCCCTCCCCCGACGACCCGATGCCGGACCAGCGCGCGCTCCACGAGCGGTGGTGCGCGCTGATGGGACCGCTGGGGTTCTCGACCCGGTCCCTGTGGTTCGCCCGGGTCGACGTCGACCGGCGCATGGTTCCTCCGCTGGTCCAGATCGACGAGTGTCCCGTCACTCCGGACCCCGCCGGTGTGCGCCGACTTCTCGGGCACGCCCGCACGTTCGTCGACGAGGAGGCCCCCGACGGGTCGCTGGCCGTGCTGCTGTCACGGCCGGGACGCGGTGCGATCACCGACGACGACCGCGAGTGGGCACGGGCGCTGATCGACGCCGGGCGCTACACCCGTGTCCCGCTCGAGCCGCTGCACCTCGCGACCGACGAGGTCCTCGTCCCGCTGGCTCCCGACGACCTCGCCGCGACGCGACGGTCCGCCTGATCAGCGCTCGCGGGCGACCCGCCCCTCGTCCCAGACCGGCTCGTCGCTCTCGTAGACGGTGCCGTCCTCACCGAACACGAGGAACCGGTCGAACCGACGAGCGAACCACCTGTCGTGGGTGACGGCGAGGACGGTGCCCTCGAAGGACTCCAGCCCTTCCTCGAGCGCCTCGGCCGACTCCACGTCGAGGTTGTCGGTCGGCTCGTCGAGGAGGAGCAGCGTGGCCCCCGAGAGCTCGAGCAGGAGGATCTGGAACCGTGCCTGCTGACCGCCCGAGAGCGAGTCGAACGTCTGCTCCGACGAACGGGCCAGGCCGTAGCGGTCGAGCTTGCGCGCGGCTTCCTCGCGTCCCATGCCCCGGCGTCCCAGCCCGCGCGGGTCGACCTCACCTCGGTGCAGGATGTCCAGCAGCGTCCGCCCGACGAGCTCGGGGTGGGTGTGCGTCTGGACGAACAGCCCGGGCCGGACGCGTGCCCCGAGCCGTGCCGTCCCGGTGTGGGCGACCAGCGCGACCGCGGCAGCGTCGGAGCCGGCGACCGGGGCGTGCTCCACGTCGGGGCGGGTCCCGCCCGCGGCGAGCAGCCGGAGGAAGTGCGACTTGCCCGAGCCGTTGGACCCGAGGACCGCGACCCGCTCGCCGAACCAGACCTCGAGGTCGAACGGACGCATGAGCCCGGTCAGCTCCAGGCTCTCGCAGACCACCGCGCGCTTGCCCGTACGACCGCCCGTCAGGCGCATCGCGACGTTCTGGTCGTGCGGCACCTCCTCGGGCGGTCCCGCCTCCTCGAACTTGCGCAGCCGCGTCTGCGCCGCCCGGTAGCGCGCAGCCATGTCGGAGTTGTAGGCAGCCTTGTTCTTGTACATGAGCATCAGCTCGCGCAGCTTGTGGTGCTCCTCGTCCCAGCGGCGGCGCTGCTCCTCCAGGCGGGCGAAACGTGCGGCACGGGCCTCGTGGAAGGTCGCGAACCCGCCGGGGTGCGTCCACGCGGTGCTCCCCGCGGCGCCGAGCTCGAGCGCCACGATCCGGGTCGCGGTGTTGGCGAGCAGGGCGCGGTCGTGGCTCACGTACAGAACGGTCTTCTTCGTGGCGTGCAGCTGTGCCTCCAGCCACTGCTTGCCCGGCACGTCGAGGTAGTTGTCAGGCTCGTCGAGCAGGAGCACCTCGTCAGGGCCGCGCAGCAGCCCTTCGAGGACCAGGCGTTTCTGCTCGCCGCCGGACATGGTCGAGAGGTCGCGCCACTTCGCGCGCTCGTACGGGACGCCCAGCGCCGAGGTGCAGCAGGCGTCCCACGTGACCTCGACGTCGTAGCCGCCGGCGTCCGCGTACTCGGCGAGCGCCGACGCGTACCGCATCTGGGTCGCCTCGTCGTCGCTCTCCATGAGCGCCAGCTCGACCTCGTCGAGGCGCGCGGCCGCCTGACGGACCCGCGGAGGCGCGACCGAGAGCAGCAGCTCGCGCACCGTCTCCAGGTGGGATCCGTCGGGGTGACGCGTCACCATCTGACGCATGACGCCGACTCCCCCGCTGCGCGCGACCACCCCGGCGTGCGGCGCGACCTCGCCCGTGATGATCCGCAGCAGGGTCGTCTTGCCGGCGCCGTTCGCGCCCACCAGCGCGACGACCGCACCGTCGCCGACCCGGAACGAGACGTCGTCCAGCAGGACCCGCCCGTCGGGGAGGTCGTAGCGGATTCCGGCCAGGTCGACGTGTCCCACGCCTCCCAGTGTCCGCTCCCCGTCAACTCGATAACGACGACCCCCTCGCTCCAGTACGATCCGCTCAGTCCTTCCCCCAGGAGCCCTCCTTTGACCGTGTACGTCATCCTCGGCCTGCTCGGCCTCGCGCTGCTCGCGGTCTCGCTGCTGGTCGGCGACCTGTTCGACGGCCTCACCGACGGGCTCCCCGGGGACGCCTTCTCGAGCGCGGTCATCGGCGGTTTCGTCTCGGCCTTCGGCTTCGGTGGTGCCGTGGCCGACGGCCTCGGAGCCCCGCTGCTCGTGAGCGTGCCGCTCGCCGTCGTCGCCGGTGGCGTCGTCGGGTGGTTCGCAGCGTGGCTGACCCGCCTCGTCCGGGGAGGCGGGAGCGACGCGACGCCCTCGACCAGCGACTGCCTCGGCCGGAGCGGGCGGGTCGTGTCCGAGGTGCCTGCCGACGGGTACGGCGTCGTCCGTGTCGCGGTCGGCGGCCACACGCTCCAGCTCAACGCCCGTGCCGCGCAGCCCCTCGCCGCAGGCGAGGAGGTGCACGTCACCGAGGTCCTCTCCCCGACGGCGGTCACGGTCGCCCCGGTGTGGGACGTCGTCGCCTGAATCCCCTTCCCCCCGAAAGGCCGCCGCTGTGTCCAGCTCTGTCCTCGTACCCGTCGTCGGGTTCGTCGCCCTCCTCGTGCTCCTCGTGCTGCTGGTCACCAGCCGCTACAAGGTCGCGGGCCCCAACCAGGCGTTCATCGTGACCGGCCGCAAGGGCAAGGCGGTCCTCAACCCGGAGACCGGTGCCCTCACCACCGACCTCTCCGGCCAGAAGGTCATCCTCGGCGGCGGCACGTTCGTCATCCCGTTCGTCCAGCGGCTCGCGACGATGGACCTCTCGAGCCGCCGGATCTCGGTCCAGATCCGCGGCGCCGTCTCCGGCCAGGGCATCAAGCTCAACGTGGAGGGCGTGGCGATCGTCAAGGTCGGGGGCAACGCCGACCAGATCCGTCTGGCCGCTCAGCGCTTCCTGTCGCAGCAGGCCGACATCGAGCCCTTCACGCAGGAGGTCCTCGCCGGTGCGCTGCGCTCCATCGTCGGTGGCCTGACCGTCGAGCAGATCATCCGTGACCGCGCGGCGTTCGCCCAGCGGGTCGCCGACGAGTCCGAGAACTCGCTGACCGGCCAGGGGCTCATCCTCGACACGTTCCAGATCCAGGACGTCACCGACGACGGCAGCTACCTGTCCGACCTCGGACGCCCCGAGGCGGCCCGCATCCGCCAGACCGCCGCCATCGCCGAGGCCGCCGCGCGCCAGGCCGCGGAGCAGGCCAGCCTGAAGGCCGAGGAAGAGATCGCGATCGCCCAGCGGACCCTCGCTCTGAAGCAGGCAGAGATCAAGTCCGAGACCGACGCCGCTGCGGCCAACGCAGCCTCCGCCGGCCCGCTCGCGCAGGCCGACCGTGACCAGGCGATCCTCGCCGAGCAGGAGAAGGTCGCGGTCCGCCAGGCGGCGCTGACCGAGCGGCAGCTCGAGACGCAGGTCCGTAAGCCCGCCGACGCCGAGCGCTACCGCGTCGAGCAGGAGGCCGAGGCGCGCCGCACGTCGGAGATCGCGGCCGCCGAGGCTCGCAAGGCCTCGACGATCGCTGCGGCCGAGGCGAACGCGGAGGAGGCCCGCCTGACGGGCGAGGCGGAGAAGGCACGCCGTGCCGCGCTCGCCGAGGCGGAGGCCATCGAGGGCGCACGCCGTGGTGAGGCGGAGAAGGCCCGGCGCGTCGCCGAGGCCGAGGCCACCCGCGCGGAGGGCGAGGCCCAGGCTGCCGCGACGCTCGCCATCGGTCGTGCCGAGGCCGAGGCGATGGACCAGCGCGCGGCCGCCTTCGCCAGCTACAACGACGCAGCCGTCCTCCAGATGCTCATCGAGGTGCTCCCGCAGATCGCGCGCGAGGTCGCCGCACCGATCGCGGCGATCGACCAGCTCACCGTCTTGTCGACCGATGGGGCAGGCGCCCTGCCGAAGCAGGTCAACGACAACGTCGTCCAGACGCTGCAGATGCTCAAGACCTCGACCGGGCTCGACCTCGAGGCGCTGCTGCACCGCTCCATCGAGAAGGCGGCGGGGAGCAAGGTCGCGCCGGTGGCCAACGGCGCGAACGGCGCGACCGTCTGAGCGCGCACGTCACGGGATCGTGTCGAGCACCCAGGTCTCGCCGCTGCCGCTGTCGACGAGCGCCGCTCGGTCGACGACCAGCGGCATCGGCAGGACCGCCGCCACGGCGTCGGTGACCAGCGGGAGAAGCGTTCCGGGCGCCCGCGTCGCGAGGGAGACGTGCGGCACCCACGACCCGTGCACGTAGTTGCGGTGGAGCTCGGCGCCCGTCGCCTGCACAGCCTCGGCGACCGCTTCCTGGCGCCGCGCGACCTCCGCGGTGATCGACGGTGCCAGCGCGGCACGGCCTCGCGGGAACGCGAGGCCGTGCCGTGGCACGTCATCGTGAACGGACCGCCGTCCGGCAGCGCCTCCAGAGCGCGCCGGACGGCGGTCAGGTCCCACGTCCGCAGCACCGCGTACGAGAGGTGCGGGTGATGACGGCCGTGGGTGTGCGAGGCGAGCGTGTGCACGCCGCGTTCCTCGAGTCGGTCCCACAACGCACGGAGGCGCCGCTCGGTGCGGCGGTCGAAGAGGGCGCAGACGGCGAGGGCCATGCCCCCTAGCCTGGCCGGTCCCCGCTCAGTCGACGAGCGCAGCGGCGAGGAGCTCCAGGGTCCGCTCGCGCGCCACCGAGCGTCGTGGGTCCTCACCCTTCCGTGCCGAGGCGACCGGGTGGACCATCACCTCGTCGACGTCGAACTCCGCCGCGAGCGCCCGGACCCGTTCTGCGGCCTGCCCAGGATCGCCGACCACGTTGCGCACGAGCCCGTCCGCGACCATCGCCTGCTGCGGACCGGTGAGGTCGGCCTTCTCCGCGTCCTCAACGAGGTCGAGCGCCGTCATGGGCGCACCCGTGCGCAGCCGGGCCATCGACTGGAGGTTCGGGACCGCGAGCGCGGCGGCCTCCTCGTACGTGTCGGCGACGACCACGTTCACGGTCAGGAAGGTCGTCGGCGTCGGGGTCTCCTCGCTCGGACGGAACTCGCGGCGGTAGATCTCCAGAGCCTCGGCAGTGCCCTGCCCCGAGAAGTGGTGGGCGAAGACGTACGGGAGGCCCTTGGCGGCGGCGAGGTGCGCGGAGTACGTCGACGAGCCCAGCAGCCACTGCCGCGGAGTCGAGGTGGCGCTCGGCGTCGCGCGCAGACGGTAGTCCTGGCCCCGGATCGGCACCCGGACGCCGACGGTCGAGTCCATCAGTGCCATCACGTCGTCAAGGTACTGCGGGAAGTTCGCGACGTCGGTGTCGTCACGCCCCGCCGCACCGCGCAGCGCCCAGGAGGTCACGGGATCCGACCCGGGCGCGCGCCCGAGCCCGAGGTCGATGCGGCCAGGGAAGGCCGCCTCGAGCAGCGCGAACTGCTCCGCGACCGCCAGCGGTGCGTGGTTGGGGAGCATCACCCCGCCCGACCCCACACGGATCTGCGACGTCTGCGCGGCGAGCAGCGCGATGAGGACCGGCGGCGAGGTCGCCGCGACAGCCGGCATGTTGTGGTGCTCGGCGACCCAGTAGCGGGTGAAGCCGAGACGGTCGGCGGTCTGGGCGAGCGACGTGGTCGCTGCGAGCGCGTCCGCGGTCGTCTGGTCGGTACGGACGGGGACGAGGTCGAGGACCGAGAGCTGGGGAGACGCCATGCCTCTGGTCAACGCCACGAGGCGGGCGTGGATTCCTCAGGCCCGCCGTCGCCTAGTGGCTCGTCCGCTCGCGTCCTCGCCACCACTGCCACGCGAAGGTGACGATCAGGGCCCCGACGATCGAGCCGATGATGCCGCTCGGGCGCAGCTCGAGCCCGTCGCCGGCGAGGAGGCTGATGAGCAGGCCGCCTACGAAGGAGCCGACGATCCCGGCGACGAAGGCGACGGTCCAGTCGACACCGGACATCCCGCTGCCGAGGATGATCTGAGCAAGGGCACCGGCAAGCATGCCGAAGAGGATGATCGCGATGATGAGCACGACCGCAGCCTAGGGCGCTCGGGCCCTCCGCGCAGGAGGAGTTGCACGAGGACGACACGAGGGCCGGCACCCGCCCCGTACGGGACTGGTGCCGGCCCTCGTGGTGAACCGGTGAGGGTCAGGCCTTGTCGGCGTCGCCCTCGGCCTTGTCGGCGCTCGCCTCGTCGGCGGCAGGCGCCTCCTCGGCGGGAGCCTCGACCTCGTCCGCAGCGGCGATCTGGTCCTTGACCTCGTCGGCGCTCTCGGGAGCCTCGACCGGAGCGGTCTCGGCCTTCTTGGCCTTCTTCGGCGTCTTCGTCGTGACGGAGAAGTCCTTCTCCTCGACGAGCTCGATCACGGCCATGGGGGCGTTGTCACCCTTGCGCGGCCCGATCTTGGTGATGCGCGTGTAGCCACCGGGACGCGTCGCGTACTTCGGCGCGATCTCGGTGAACAGCTCGTGCAGGATGCCCTTGTCGCGGATCACCTTGACGACCTGCCGCCGGTTGGCGACGGTGTCGACCTTGGCGCGGGTGATCAGCGACTCGGCGTACGGGCGAAGGCGCTTGGCCTTGGCCTCGGTGGTGGTGATGCGGCCGTGCTCGAACAGACTCTGTGCGAGGTTGGCGAGGATCAGACGCTGGTGCGCCGGGCTCCCGCCGAACCGCGGACCCTTGGTGGGCGTGGGCATTGCTTTGTCTCCTGGGAAGTAGTGCGGAGAGCAGCTGAGCGCAGGCTCAGTACTGCTCGTCCTCCGCGAAGCTCTCGTCGTCGTCGGCGAAGTTGTCGACGACTGCGCTCGGGTCGAAACCGGCCGGGCTGTCCTTCAGGCCCAGACCCATCTCGGCGAGCTTGGCCTTCACCTCGTCGATCGACTTCGAGCCGAAGTTGCGGATGTCCAGCAGGTCCTGCTCGCTGCGCGAGATGAGCTCACCCACGGTGTGGATGCCCTCACGCTTGAGGCAGTTGTACGACCGGACCGTCAGGTGGAGATCCTCCACCGGCAGGGCGAGGTCGGCGGCGAGCGCCTCGTCGACCGGCGACGGGCCGATGTCGATGCCCTCGGCCTCGACGTTGAGCTCGCGCGCGAGACCGAACAGCTCGACCAGCGTCTTGCCGGCCGACGCCATGGCGTCGCGCGGCAGGATCGAGCGCTTGGTCTCGACGTCGATGATGAGCTTGTCGAAGTCGGTGCGCTGCTCGACACGAGTGGCCTCGACCTTGTACGTGACCTTGAGGACCGGGCTGTAGATCGAGTCGACCGGCATGCGCCCGATCTCCTCGTCGCCGGTCTTGTTCTGGACCGCCGACACGTAGCCGCGTCCGCGCTCGACCACCAGCTCGACCTCGATCTTGCCCTTGTCGTTCAGGGTCGCGATCTTGAGGTCAGGGTTGTGCACCTCGACACCGGCCGGAGGCGCGATGTCGGCTGCGGTGACGTCGCCGGGGCCCTGCTTGCGCAGGTACATGACGACGGGCTCGTCGTGCTCCGAGCTGACCACGAGGTTCTTGAGGTTGAGGATGATCTCGGTGACGTCCTCGGTCACGCCGGGGATCGTCGAGAACTCGTGGAGCACACCGTCGATCTTGATCGAGGTGACGGAGGCACCCGGGATCGACGACAGGAGCGTACGGCGCAGGGAGTTGCCGAGGGTGTAGCCGAAGCCCGGCTCGAGAGGCTCGATGACGAACCGCGAGCGGAACTCGTCGACGACTTCCTCGGACAGTGTCGGCCGCTGTGCAATGAGCATGTTCTGGTTTCCTTTCCGCGTCGCCCGCTATATGACGGACACGGTGAATGAGGCTGGTGGTGACCTGCCCGGGCGCGGGCCCGGGCAGGCCGTCGAGGCGTCAGATCTTGGAGTAGTACTCCACGATCAGCTGCTCGGTGATCGGCACGACGATCTGCTCGCGCACCGGCGGCTGGTGGACGAGGACGCGACCCTTCTCCGGCACGGCGGTGAGCCATGCGGGGACGGAGTCGGCGTCGAAGGTCTCACGAGCCACGATGAACGGCGTCATCTCGAGCGACTTCGGCCGCACGTCGATGATGTCGTACTGGCTGACCTGGTACGACGGGATGTCGACCTTGTGGCCGTTGACCAGGAAGTGGCCGTGGACCACGAGCTGGCGCGCGTGACGACGCGTGCGGGCGAAGCCGGCACGGTAGATCACGTTGTCGAGACGGCACTCGAGGATCTGCAGCAGGTTGTCACCGGTCTTGCCGGGACGACGGTGCGCCTCCTCGTAGTACTTGCGGAACTGCTTCTCCAGGACGCCGTAGGTGTAGCGCGCCTTCTGCTTCTCCTGGAGCTGCGTGCGGTACTCGCTCTCCTTGACCCGGCCGCGGCCGTGCTGGCCGGGCGGGTAGGGGCGACGCTCGAACGCGGCGTCACCGCCGACGAGGTCGACGCCCAGGCGGCGAGACTTCTTGGTCAGGGGTCCGGTGTAACGGGCCATCTGTGTTCTCCTCTCCGATCCGGGCGATCAGACGCGCCGGCGCTTGGGCGGCCGCACGCCGTTGTGGGGGCTGGGGGTGACGTCCTGGATCGTGCCGACCTCGAGGCCGACGGCACCCAGGGAACGGATCGCCGTCTCGCGGCCCGAACCCGGACCCTTGACGAAGACGTCGATCTTCTTCATCCCGTGCTCCATCGCCCGACGCCCGGCGGCCTCAGCGGCCATCTGCGCGGCGTACGGAGTGGACTTGCGCGAGCCCTTGAAGCCGACCGTGCCGGCAGAGGCCCACGAGATCACCGCACCGGAGGGATCGGTGATCGTGACGATCGTGTTGTTGAACGTGCTCTTGATGTGGGCCTGGCCCGCAGCGACGTTCTTCTTCTCCTTGCGGCGCACCTTCTTGGCGCCCGTGCCCTTCGGAGGCATTACTTACCCTTCTTCTTGCTGCCGGCAACGGTGCGCTTCGGACCCTTGCGGGTGCGCGCGTTCGTCTTGGTCCGCTGACCGCGCACGGGGAGCCCGGCGCGGTGGCGGCGGCCCTGGTAGCTGCCGATCTCGATCTTGCGACGGATGTCGGCGGCCACTTCGCGACGAAGGTCGCCCTCGACCTGGAACTGGCCCTCGATCGCGTCACGGAGCGCGACCAGCTGGTCTTCGCTCAGCTCGTGGACGCGCAGGTCGGGGCTGATGCCGGTCTGCTCGAGCAGCTGCTGGCTGCGGGTACGGCCGATGCCGTAGATGTAGGTGAGACCGATCACCACGCGCTTGTCGCGCGGCAGGTCGACACCGATGAGGCGTGCCATCAGGCGGTTTCCTTCCACTGCGGAGGTGTGGGCGTGGCGCGTCCTGGCTGCCTCAGCCAGGCCCCGGCCTCCGGTCCGGGGGAAGCACCTCGTCGTCGACGAGGTGAGCGGCCACGTGTGGGTGGTGGGCTGGTCAGCCCTGCCGCTGCTTGTGGCGAGGGTTCTCGCAGATCACCATGACTCGGCCATGGCGACGGATGACCTTGCACTTGTCGCAGATCGGCTTGACGCTCGGTTGAACCTTCATCGAGCTCTCTTATCTCGTACGGACAGGGGTCACTTGTACCGGTAGACGATCCGACCCCGCGTGAGGTCGTACGGGGACAGCTCCACCACCACGCGGTCCTCAGGGAGGATCCGGATGTAGTGCTGGCGCATCTTGCCGCTGATGTGGGCAAGAACCTTGTGGCCGTTGGTCAGCTCCACTCGGAACATCGCGTTCGGCAGGGCTTCAATGACCGAGCCCTCGAGCTCGATGACGCCTTCCTTCTTGGCCATGTCCTCCGCAATCTGTCGTACGTCTCTCGGACCGGCCGGAGGCATGCAGAAACGCAGACTCCGGCCGACTGTCCATAGTACGGTGCGCGGCAACCCTGGGACAAATCCGGTCCCCCGGAGTCTCAGGCCTCGGCCGGGCCCCCGTACGGCACGCCGAGCTCGGCGAGCCGCGCGCGTCCACCGTCGAGCGCGGTCAGCACCCAGGCGCCGGCGTCGGTGAGGGTGAAGGTGTGCTCGAAGTGCGCGGACCAGCCACCGTCGTCGGTGACGACCGTCCAGTCGTCCTCGAGCGTCGTGGTCTCGATCGTGCCCTCGGTGAGCATGGGCTCGACGGCCAGCACGAGGCCCTTGACGAGCTTCGGCCCGCGGCCGGGAGGACCGAAGTTGGGGACGTTCGGAGGCATGTGCATCGCCGAGCCGATCCCGTGACCGACGTAGTCCTCGACGATCCCGTACGACTCGCCGTCCGGCTGGGAGCGTACGTAGGTCTCGACACCGTGGCCGATGTCGCTCACCCGGCCGCCGAGATGGGCGGCGGCGATCCCCCGCCACATCGACTCCTCGCAGACCCGCATCAGCTCGCGTCGACGCTGGGGCACCTCCCCGACCGCGACGGTCACTGCCGCGTCGGAGTGCCAGCCGTCGAGGACGCAGCCGCAGTCGATCGACACGAGGTCACCCTCGGCGATCACCCGCTCCCCCGGGATGCCGTGGACCACCTCGTCGTTCACCGAGGTGCAGATGGTCGCAGGGAACCCGTGGTAGCCCTTGAAGTTCGGGGCAGCACCGCGGCTGCGGATGTGCTTCTCGGCGATCGCGTCGAGGTCGGCCGTCGTCATGCCGGCACGAACGGACTCGCGCAGCAGCTGCAGCGTCTCGCCCACGATGATCCCGGCCTCGCGCATCACCGCGACCTGGTCGGGCTTCTTGATCTCGAGGCCGCTGCCGAACAGGCCCATCAGGGTCTAGCCCGCCTGCGGGAGCGCGGCGAGGATGCGGTTCTGCACCTCGTCGATGTCACCGAACCCGTCGACCTTCACGAGGAGGCCACGGTCGGCGTAGACCGCCAGCAGCGGCGAGGTCTGCGCCTCGTACACCTCCTGGCGGTGACGGATCACGTCCTCGGTGTCGTCGGTGCGGCCCGAGGTCTCGGCGCGCTTGAGGAGGCGCGTGATGAGCTCCTCGCGCTCGACGACGAGCTCGACGACGGCGTCGAGGCTCTCACCGAGCTCGTCGAGGATCCCGTCGAGGGTGTGGACCTGGTCCACCGTGCGCGGGTAGCCGTCGAGGAGGAAGCCGTTGCGTGCGTCGTCCTGCCCGAGCCGGTCGCGCACCATCGCGTTCGTGACCTCGTCGGGAACGTACTCGCCCTTGTCCATGTAGGCCTTCGCCAGCACACCGAGCTCGGTCCCCTCAGAGACGTTCGCGCGGAAGATGTCGCCGGTGGAGATCTGCGGGATGCCGAGCTTCTCGGCAAGCAGAGTCGCCTGGGTGCCCTTGCCGGCACCCGGAGGACCCATGAACAGGAGACGCGTCACTTGAGGAACCCTTCGTAGTTGCGCTGCTGCAGCTGGCTCTCGATCTGCTTCACCGTGTCGAGGCCGACGCCCACGATGATGAGGAGCGTCGTACCGCCGAACGGGAAGTTCTGGTTGGCGTCGACCAGCATGAAGGCCAGCAGCGGGATGAGTGCCACCAGACCGAGGTACAGCGAACCGGGGAAGGTGATGCGCGAGAGCACGTACCCGAGGTACTGCTCGGTGGGGCGTCCGGCACGGATGCCGGGGATGAAGCCGCCGTACTTCTTCATGTTGTCGGCGACCTCCTTCGGGTTGAACGTGATCGACACGTAGAAGTACGTGAAGAAGACGATCAGCAGGAAGAAGGTGAGCATGTAGACGGGGTGGTCGCCCTGGACGAAGTTCTCGTTGACCCAGTTGGCCCAGCCCTTGCCCTGGTTGAACTGCGCGGCCAGCGCAGGCAGGTACAGGAGGCTCGAGGCGAAGATCACCGGGATGACGCCGGCCTGGTTCACCTTCAGAGGGATGTACGTGGAGGAGCCGCCGAACATCTTGCGGCCCACCATGCGGCGGGCGTACTGCACCGGGATCCGGCGCTGCGCCTGCTCGATGAAGATGACGGCTGCGACGACGGCGAGACCGACGGCGACGACGATCGCGAAGACGCCCCAGCCCTTCTGCTCCTTGATGAGCCACATCGTGCCGGGGAACGTGGCCACGATCTGCGTGAAGATCAGCAGCGACATGCCGTTGCCGACGCCGCGGTCGGTGATGAGCTCGCCGAACCACATGATCATCGCGGTGCCGGCCACCATCGTGAGCACGATGAGGAGGAAGAGGGCGATCGAGTCGGTGTCGTGCAGCAGGTCACGCTGGCACTGGTTGCCGAAGAGGGCACCCGAGCGTGCCATCGCCACGATGCCGGCGCCCTGGAGGACGGCGAGGCCGAGAGTCAGGTAGCGCGTGTACTGCGTGATCTTCGCCTGGCCCGCCTGGCCCTCCTTCTTGAGGGTCTCCAGACGCGGGATGACCACCGTCAGCAGCTGCAGGATGATGCTCGCGGTGATGTACGGCATGATGCCGAGCGCGAAGATCGTCAGCTGGAGCAGCGCGCCGCCGGAGAAGACGTTGAGGAGGTTGAACAGACTGTTCGCGTTCTCACCGGAGGTCGCGGCGTTGAGGCAGAACTGGACGTTCTCCACGTTGACGCCGGGGGCCGGGAGCATGGAGCCCATCCGGAACAGCACGAGGATGAACAAGACGAACAAGATCTTCTTACGTAGATCAGGCGTCTTGAACGCGTTGGCGAAGGCGCTGAGCACCGGTCCCTCCTATGGACAGCGGCGACGGTGTCCCGTGCGTGTGCGGTATGGGGTGAAGCGAAACATGGCGACTCTAACAGCCACCTAAAAGGCAGCTGTCAGAGACCGCCATGTCTCATGTCGAAGAGATCTCAGAGCTCGGTGGTCGAGCCGCCGGCTGCTTCGATCTTGCTCTTGGCCGAGGCCGAGAACTTGTTCGCGGTCACCTGGACCGCGACCGAGATCTCGCCGTTCCCCAGCACCTTGACAGGCTGTCCCTTGCGGACGGCACCCTTCGCGACCAGTGCGGCCACGTCGACGGTGCCACCCTCGGGGAAGAGCTCGCCGAGGCGGGTCAGGTTCACGACCTGGTACTCCACCTTGAACGGGCTCTTGAAGCCGCCGAGCTTCGGGAGGCGCATGTGGATCGGGACCTGGCCGCCCTCGAACCCGACCGGCACCTGGTAACGGGCACTGGTGCCCTTGGTGCCGCGGCCCGCGGTCTTGCCCTTGCTTCCCTCACCGCGACCCACACGGGTCTTGGCCGTCTTCGCGCCCGGTGCGGGGCGGAGGTGGTGCAGCTTGAGCGTCATGTCAGTTCCTCCCCTCAGTCCACAGTCTTGACGTCGACGAGGTGAGGAACCGTCGCGATCATCCCGCGGATCTCGGGACGGTCCTCCTTGACGACGACGTCGCCGATGCGCTTGAGACCGAGCGTACGCAGGGTCTCACGCTGGTTCTGCTTGCGCCCGATGGCCGAGCGCACCTGGGTCACCTGCAGCTTCGCCATCACGCACCTGCCTGCGCCGGAGCCTGCGTGGGCTCCTTGCTGGACTTGAGCAGCGCGGCCGGCGTGACGTGCTCGACCGACAGGCCGCGGCGGTCTGCCACGTCCTGGGGCGACTCGAGCTCCTTCAGCGCCTGGATGGTCGCGTGCACGATGTTGATCGCGTTCGACGAACCGAGCGACTTGCTCAGCACGTCGTGGATGCCGGCGGCCTCGAGCACGGCGCGGACCGGGCCACCCGCGATCACACCGGTACCGGGTGCGGCCGGGCGCAGCATGACGACGCCGGCGGCCTTCTCACCCTGCACGGGGTGCGGGATGGTCCCCTGGATGCGCGGCACGCGGAAGAAGGACTTCTTCGCCTCCTCGACACCCTTCTGGATGGCGGTCGGCACCTCCTTCGCCTTGCCGTAGCCGACGCCGACCATGCCGTCGCCGTCACCGACGACGACCAGGGCCGTGAAGCTGAACCGACGTCCGCCCTTGACGACCTTGGCCACGCGGTTGATGCCGACGACCTTCTCGATGTATGCGGTCTTGTCCGCCGAGTCGCGACCGCGACCCCGACGGTCCCCGCCGCCACTGCGGCGCTGGGCTCCGCTCATTCGACTGTCCTCTTCTCTCGTGTGGCTCAGAAGGCCAGGCCGCCCTCGCGGGCGCCCTCGGCCAGGGCGGCGACGCGCCCCTGGTACTTGTTCCCTGCGCGGTCGAACACGACGGACTCGACCCCGGCGACCTTCGCGCGGTCGGCGATCAGCTCACCGACGCGACGGGCCTTGGCGGTCTTGTCACCGTCGAGGGTGCGCAGATCGGCCTCCATCGACGACGCCGACGCAAGCGTACGGCCCTCGAGGTCGTTGACGACCTGAGCGACGATGTGACGGCTCGACCGCGTGATCACCAGACGGGGACGCTCCTGCGTCCCTGCGACCCGCTTGCGGCCACGGACCTGGCGGCGGCGACGCCCCGCGATACGCGCAGCCTCGTGCTTGCGGTGCTTGAGAGCGATAGCCATTACTTACCAGCCTTCCCGGCCTTGCGGCGAACGTGCTCGCCGGCGTAACGCACACCCTTGCCCTTGTACGGCTCGGGCTTGCGCAGCTTGCGGATGTTGGCCGCAACCTCGCCGACCTGCTGCTTGTCGATCCCCGACACGGTGAGCTTCGTCGGCGACTCGACCGTGAAGGTCACACCCTCCGGAGCCTCGAAGGGCACCGGGTGGCTGAAGCCGAGGTTGAGCTCGATCGCGGCAGGGCCCTTCGCCAGGACGCGGTAACCGACGCCGACCAGCTCGAGCTTCTTCTCGTAGCCCTGGGTCACACCGATCACCATGTTGTTGATCAGCGTGCGCGTCAGGCCGTGGAGCGAGCGGTTCTGCCGCTCGTCGTTCGGACGCTCGACCGAGATCGCGCCGTCCTCGCCCTTGCTGGCGGTGATCGGTGCGGCCACGGTGTGCGACAGCGAGCCCTTGGGACCCTTGACCGTGACGACCTGGCCGTCGATCGCGACGTCGACACCGGAAGGAACCGTCACCGGCTGCTTGCCAATACGTGACATGTGTTTTCTCCTCCCGTCACCAGACGTACGCGAGGACTTCGCCGCCCACGCGCTTGTACTTGGCCTGCTTGTCGGTGAGGAGGCCCTGGCTCGTGGAGATGATCGCCACGCCCAGGCCACCGAGCACCTTCGGCAGGTTGTTCGACTTCGCGTACACGCGCAGGCCCGGCTTGCTGATGCGCCGGATGCCGGAGATCGCGCGCTCGCGGTGCTGGCCGTACTTGAGCGTGACGGTGAGCGTCTTGCCCACCTCACCCTCGGCCGGCTCCGCCACGGAGTAGTCCGTGATGTAGCCCTCTTGCTTCAGGATGTCCGCGACGCCGGCCTTGAGCTTGCTGTAAGGCATGCTCACCTCGTCGTGGAACGCCTGGTTGCCGTTACGGACACGCGTCAGCATGTCCGCGATCGGATCAGTCATCGTCATGAGTGTGTTTCCACTTTCCTGCCACGGTTTCCGTACCTGCGGTCCGGACCTGCGGCGTTCAGGGTCGAGTCGGGATTACCAGGAGCTCTTCGTGACGCCCGGGAGCTCACCGCGGTGAGCCATGGTCCGCAGGCAGATCCGGCACAGGCCGAACTTGCGGTAGACGGACTTCGGACGGCCACAGCGCTGGCAGCGGGTGTAGGCGCGCACGGCGTACTTCGGCTTGCGCGCGGCCTTCACCTTGAGCGAGGTCTTCGCCATTGTCAGTTCTCCTTGAAGGGGAAGCCGAGCTTGGTGAGGAGCGCGCGCCCCTCCTCGTCATTGGTCGCCGTGGTGACGATGGTGATGTCCATGCCACGCGTACGGTCGATCTTGTCCTGATCGATCTCGTGGAACATGACCTGCTCCGTGAGACCGAACGTGTAGTTGCCCCGGCCGTCGAACTGCTTCGGCGAGAGGCCGCGGAAGTCGCGGATACGCGGGAGGGCGATCGTCAGCAGACGGTCGAGGAACTCCCACATCCGGTCGCCGCGCAGCGTCACGTGCGCACCGATGGGCATGCCCTCGCGCAGCTTGAACTGCGCGATGGACTTGCGTGCCCGGGTGACCTGCGGCTTCTGGCCGGTGATCGCGGCCAGGTCGCGGATCGCGCCCTCGATGAGCTTCGAGTCACGAGCTGCCTCGCCGACGCCCATGTTGACGACGACCTTGGTCAGGCCCGGGACCTGCATGACGTTCTCGTACGAGAACTCCTCACGCAGTGCCGGGAGGATCTCCTCGCGGTAGCGCGTCTTGACGCGCGGCGTGACCTTCTCTGCGGTCTCGGCGGTCATCAGATCTCCTCTCCGGTGCGCTTGGCGACGCGCACGCTGCGCTGCGCCGTGTAGGTGGAGCCGTCCGCGCGCTTCTTGGTGACGTCGTCACGACGGAAGCCGACGCGGGTGGTGACCTTCTCGCCGTCGACCTCGACCAGGAGCGCCACGTTCGAGACGTGGATCGGGGCCTCCTTGGTGATGATCGAGCTGGTCGTGCCCGGCTGCAGCGCCTTCTGGTGCCGCTTGATCCGGTTCACGCCCTCGACGATGACGCGCTCGGTCTCGGGGATCACCGCGATGACCTTGCCCTCGACACCGCGGTCCTTGCCGGACAGCACGCGGACCTGGTCACCCTTCTTGATGTTCAGACTCTTCTTGGCAGCCATCACAGCACCTCCGGGGCGAGCGAGATGATGCGCATGAACCGCTTGTCGCGCAGCTCACGGCCCACGGGGCCGAAGATGCGCGTGCCACGGGGCTCACCATCGTTCTTCAAGATGACTGCGGCGTTCTCGTCGAACCGGATGTAGGAGCCGTCCGGACGACGGCGCTCCTTCGCGGTGCGGACGACGACGGCCTTGACCACGTCGCCCTTCTTGACGTTCCCGCCCGGGATCGCGTCCTTGACGGTGGCGACGATGGTGTCGCCGATCCCTGCGTATCGACGACCGGAACCGCCGAGCACGCGGATGCAAAGGATCTCCTTCGCACCGGTGTTGTCGGCGACCTTGAGTCGCGACTCCTGCTGGATCATCGGTTCTCTCCTGTTGTCTCGCCGGTTCTCACGGGGTCAGCCGCGAGCCTGGCGGAACGAGTGGTTACTTGGCCTTCTCGAGGATCTCGACGAGGCGCCAGCGCTTGGTGGCCGAGAGCGGTCGGGTCTCCGCGATCAGCACGCGGTCGCCGATGCCGGCCTCGTTCGCCTCGTCGTGCGCCTTGAGCTTGCTCGTACGGCGCATGACCTTGCCGTACAGGGCGTGCTTGACGCGGTCCTCGACGCTCACGACGACGGTCTTGTCCATCTTGTCGCTGACGACGAGGCCCTCACGTACCTTGCGGCGGTTGCGCTCGCCTGCGGTGTTACTCGTGCTCATGCCTCTTCACTTTCGATGATGCCGAGCTCGCGCTCGCGGACGACGGTGTAGATGCGCGCGATGTCCTTGCGCACCGTACGCAGCCGCGCGTTGTTCTCGAGCTGGCCGGTCGCGGCCTGGAAGCGAAGGTTGAACAGCTCCTCCTTGGCCTCACGCAGCTTCTCGGCCAGGTCCTCCGCGCTCAGCGAGCGGAGGTCGGCAGCGGTGGTGGCGTTCGCCATCAGAGTTCACCTGCCTCGCGGGTCACGATCTTGCACTTCATCGGGAGCTTGTGGATCGCACGGCGCAGCGCCTCACGTGCCACCGGCTCCGAGACGCCCGAGAGCTCGAACATCACTCGGCCGGGCTTCACGTTGGCGATCCACCACTCCGGGGAACCCTTGCCGGAACCCATGCGGGTCTCGGCAGGCTTCTTGGTGAGCGGACGGTCGGGGTAGATGTTGATCCACACCTTGCCGCCACGCTTGATGTGACGGGTCATCGCGATACGCGCCGACTCGATCTGGCGGTTGGTCACGTAGTGACCCTCGACCGCCTGGATGCCGAAGTCACCGAACGCCAGCGACGTGCCGCCCTTGGCGGCACCACGACGCTTGGGGTGGTGCTGCTTGCGGTGCTTGACCCTACGCGGGATCAGCATGGTTCAGCTCTCCGTTCCGTTCGCTGCGTCCGCCGGGGCGGCAGCAGCCTCACTGCTGGCGGGAGCCGACTCGGCGGCCTGCTCCTGCTGACGTGCGGGACGCTCGCCGCGCTGCCCGTCGCGCGCCGGACGGCGACCGCCGCCACGACCCGGACGCTGGCGCCCACCGGGGGCGGCTGCGCGGGCGGCGGCCTGAGCCTCGCGCTCGGCACGGGTGCCGGCGACCTCGCCCTTGTAGATCCAGACCTTCACGCCGATGCGGCCGAAGGTCGTCTTGGCCTCGTAGAAGCCGTAGTCGACGTCGGCGCGCAGCGTGTGCAGCGGCACGCGACCCTCGCGGTAGAACTCCGAGCGCGACATCTCCGCGCCGCCGAGACGGCCGGAGCACTGGATGCGGACACCCTTGGCGCCTGCACGCATCGTCGTCTGGAGCGCCTTGCGCATCGCACGGCGGAACTGCACGCGGCCGGCGAGCTGCTCGGCGACGCCCTGGGCGACCAGCTGCGCATCGATCTCGGGGTTCTTGACCTCGAGGATGTTGAGCTGGATCTGCTTGCCGGTCAGCTTCTCGAGATCGCCGCGGATGCGGTCGGCCTCGGCGCCACGACGACCGATCACGATGCCCGGACGCGCGGTGTGGATGTCCACACGGACGCGGTCGCGGGTGCGCTCGATCTCGACGCGGCTGATGCCGGCGCGATCCATGCCCTTGGTGAGCAGGCGACGGATCTTGATGTCCTCACCGACGTAGCTCTTGTAGAGCTTGTCGGCGTACCAGCGGCTCTTGTGGTCGGTGGAGATCCCGAGACGGAAGCCGTGCGGGTTGATCTTCTGTCCCACTAGCGGTTCCCACCCTTCTTGTTGGCCTTGCGTGTACGAGTCGGCGCCACCGCGTCGCGCGGCTGCACGACGACCGTGATGTGGCTGGTGCGCTTGAGGATGCGGTTGGCCGCACCACGCGCACGCGGACGCCAGCGCTTCATCGTCGGGCCCTCGTCCACGCGGACGGCGGAGACGACCAGCGTCGACCGGTCGAGGCCCTCGGTGGTCTCGGCGTTGGCGACGGCGCTCGCCACCAGCTTGTAGACGTCGGTCGCTGCGGCCTGCGGCGCGAACTGCAGCAGTGCCAGCGCCTCGTCCACGTCGAGGCCGCGGACCAGGTCGACGACCCGGCGTGCCTTCTGCGGCGTGACGCGGACGAAGCGTGCGACCGCGAAAGCACCGGGCTCGTCGCCGAGCAGGCTCTCGCGTCGGGCGCTGACGCCCTTACGCTCCAATGTGCTCATCTGAACTCTTCCCTTGGTTGTCGCCCGCGTCAGCGGCGGCGGCTCTTTCGGTCGTCCTTGACGTGTCCGCGGAAGGTGCGGGTCGGTGCGAACTCGCCCAGCTTGTGGCCCACCATCGCGTCGGTGACGAACACCGGCACGTGCTTGCGCCCGTCGTGGACGGCGATGGTGTGTCCGATGAAGGACGGGAGGATCATCGAGCGGCGCGACCACGTCTTGATGACGGTGTGCGTGCCGGCCTCGTTCTGAGTCTCGACCTTCTTGAGCAGGTGGTCGTCGACGAACGGCCCCTTCTTCAAACTGCGTGGCATGTCAGGTTCTTCCTCAGCGCTTTCCGGTCTTGCGGCGACGGACGATCAGCTTGTCGCTGGCCTTCTTCTTGCGGGTACGGCCCTCGGGCTGACCCCACGGCGACACCGGGTTACGTCCACCCGAGGTCTTGCCCTCGCCACCGCCGTGCGGGTGGTCGATCGGGTTCATCGCCACACCGCGGACGGTCGGGCGCTTGCCCTTCCAGCGGTTGCGGCCTGCCTTGCCCCAGTTGATGTTGGACTGCTCGGCGTTGCCGACCTCGCCCACGCTGGCGCGGCAGCGGACGTCCACGTAGCGCATCTCGCCCGAGGGCAGACGCAGCTGCGCGCGGTTGCCCTCACGAGCGACCAGCTGGACCTTGGCACCGGCCGAGCGACCCATCTTGGCGCCACCGCCGGGACGGAGCTCGATCGCGTGGACCGTGGTACCGACCGGGATGTTGCGCAGCGGCAGGTTGTTGCCGGGCTTGATGTCGGCGCCGGGACCGGCCTCGACCGTCATGCCCTGCTTCAGACCCTCCGGCGCGATGATGTAGCGCTTCTCGCCGTCGGCGTAGTGCAGCAGCGCGATGCGCGCGGTGCGGTTCGGGTCGTACTCGATGTGCGCGACCTTCGCCGGCACACCGTCCTTGTCGTACCGCTTGAAGTCGATGATGCGGTAGGCGCGCTTGTGACCGCCGCCCTGGTGACGGGTGGTGATCCGGCCCTGGTTGTTGCGACCGCCCTTCTTGGGCAGCGGGCGCGTCAGGGACTTCTCAGGCGTCGAGCGCGTGATCTCGCTGAAGTCGGCCACCGAGGAGCCACGACGGCCCGGGGTGGTCGGCTTGTACTTACGAATTGCCATGCGTACTCAGTCCTCGTTCGTTCAGGCGCCCGGCGCAGCGAAGATGTCGATGCTCTGGCCCGGGGCGACGCTCACGATCGCGCGCTTGACGTCGGCACGCTTGCCGGTGCCGAAGCGCGTACGACGCGTCTTGCCCTTGCGGTTCTGGGTGTTCACCGCGGTGACCGTGACACCGAAGATCTTCTCGACGGCGATCTTGATCTCGGTCTTGTTGGCGTCGGGACGGACGATGAACGTGTACTTGTTCTCGTCGAGGAGCCCGTAGCTCTTCTCGCTGACGACCGGAGCGATCAGGACGTCGCGCGGATCCTTGTGCAGCGTGCTCACTTGTCACCGTCCTTCGCGGTAGCGGCCTCGCTCAGCTTGTACGTCTCGGCGTCGCCGCTGGAGCGCAGTGCCACGAAGGCGTCGAACGCGGCCTTGGTGAAGACCACGTCGTCGCTGAGCAGGACGTCGTACGTGTTGAGCTGGTCGAGCTCGATGAGGTGGGTGCCCGTCACGTTGCGCAGGCTCTTGACCGTGAGCTCGTCGGTGCGCTCGACGACGACCAGCGTGCGCGGACGCGCCGTGATCTCGCGGAGCGTGGCGAGCGCGGCCTTCGTCGAAGGCGTCTCCCCGGTGACGAGCGACTCGACCACGTGCAGACGGCCGTTGCGCGCCCGGTCGGTGAGGGCCCCGCGGAGCGCGGCGGCCTTCATCTTCTTGGGGGTGCGCTGGTCGTAGCTGCGCGGCGTCGGACCGTGGACCGTGCCACCACCGGTGAACTGGGGTGCACGGATCGAGCCCTGGCGAGCGCGGCCGGTGCCCTTCTGGCGGTACGGCTTGCGCCCACCGCCGGCGACCTCGCCGCGGGTCTTGGTGTCGTGCGTGCCCTGGCGCGCGGCGGCGAGCTGGGCGACGACCACCTGGTGGATCAGCGGGATGTTGACCTGCGCGTCGAAGACGTCCTTCGGCAGGTCGACGTCGATGAGGTTCGCGGTCACTTGACGGCTCCCTTCTTGGCGCCGGTGCGGATCATGACGATGCCGCCCTTGGGGCCGGGAACCGCACCCTTGATGAGGATGAGGCCCTTCTCGGCGTCCACAGCGTGAACCGTGAGGCTCTGCGCGGTGACGCGGTCGGTGCCCATGTGGCCCGCCATGCGAAGACCCTTGAACACCCGGCCCGGCGTCGCGCAGCCGCCGATCGAACCCGGCTTGCGGTGGTTACGGTGCGCACCGTGCGAGGCGCTCACGCCGGCGAAGCCGTGACGCTTCATGACACCGGCGAAGCCCTTGCCCTTGCTCGTGCCGGTGACGTCGACGAAGTCGCCGGCCGCGAAGACCTCGGGGCTGACGGCCTGGCCGATCTCGTAGTCGGCGATGGCCTCGGTGCGGATCTCGGCGAGGTGACGGCGCGGGGTGACGTTGGCCTTGCCGAAGTGGCCGGCCTGGGGCTTGTTCACCTTGCGCGGATCGATCTCACCGAAACCGATCTGGACGGCGGTGTAGCCGTCGGTCTCCTGCGTGCGGATCTGCGTCACGACGTTGGTGTCGGCAGCGATCACGGTCACGGGGACCACGCGGTTGTTCTCGTCCCACGTCTGGGTCATGCCGAGCTTGCGCCCGAGCAGCCCGACGGGTGCCTTCTGGTTGCTCATCCGATCGTCCTCAGAGCTTGATCTCGATGTCGACGCCGGCGGGGAGGTCGAGGCGCATCAGCGAGTCGACGGTCTTCGGCGTGGGGTCGATGATGTCGATGAGGCGCTTGTGGGTGCGCATCTCGAAGTGTTCGCGGCTGTCCTTGTACTTGTGCGGCGAACGAATGACGCAGTAGACGTTCTTTTCCGTCGGCAGAGGCACCGGGCCAGCGACCGTGGCACCCGTACGCGTGACGGTGTCGACGATCTTGCGCGCCGAGGTGTCGATCACCTCGTGGTCATAGGCCTTGAGCCTGATGCGGATCTTCTGTCCCGCCATGCTCTCGCTTCGTCCTTCTCTTCGTACTGCCTCGGTCTCTCCACCTCGGGCTCGAGGAAGAGCGTCGCTCCCTCCGACCCCCGAGGTCGGGCGTGTCGCGGGCGCATGGCACGCGCGAATCCGTCACACCTCTGGAGTTGGATGGTTGGGCCTCGAGCGGCTGCGCACCCGGGGGTGTGCCTGCTCCACTCAGGGCCAGGCGCGACCACCGTCTCCGGTTCAGGAGACATGCGGACGCGCCGAAGCAACTTCCCAAGTCTGACAGACCCGACCCGTAATGCCAAATCGGGGGTCGAGACGTGCCTCACCCGGGCACTCCCAGGCTACCTGCCTCGCCTGCGAGCGACGAGCTGCCGGGACAGATCGTGACGAACCCCCCATCCCGGTCGCGCAAGAATGAGCTGATGAACGCGACGCCGAACGACGAGCATCTCCCCTACCTGGAGCGCGTCGTCCATGCGGCGACCCGCAACGTCGCCGCTGGCGGCGGTCCGTTCGCCGCTCTCGTCGTCGTGGACGCAGAACCGGTCAGCCTCGGCGTGAACCAGGTGACGAAGACGTACGACCCGACGGCGCACGCCGAGATCGTCGCGATCCGCCGCGCGTGCGCGGACCGCGCGACGTTCGCCCTGCCCGGAGCCGTCCTCTACAGCTCGTGCGAGCCGTGCCCCATGTGCCTCACAGCCGCGATGTGGGCCCGGTTAGGCGCGGTCTACTACGCGGCCGAGAGCCAGGACGCCGAGCGCGCCGGGTTCGACGACCTCGCCCTCTACCGCCTCCTGAGGTCCCCGCGCGACACCTGGTCCGTTCCGGTGACCAGGCTGCCGGCCGCCGACGCTGCGGCGCCGTTCGACGCCTGGCAGGCCTACGACGATCGCCGGCCGTACTGAGGCTCCCGCCTCAGCGGTGAGTGTGCTGCTCGGTCTCGGCGTGCGAGGCGGGCTCGAGCTGGAAGGTCGAGTGCTCGACGTCGAAGTGGTCGGAGAGGCAGCAGCGCAGGCGGTCGAGGACGCCGTGGCCGGCGTCGGTGCCGAGGACCTCGTCGTCGACCACGACGTGGGCCGACATCACGGGCATCCCGGACGTGATCGTCCAGACGTGCAGGTCGTGCACGTCCACCACACCGGGCACCTCGGCCATGTGGGAGCGCAGCTCCTCGAGGTCGAGCCCACGTGGCGTCGACTCGAGGAGGACGTCGACGACCTCGCGCAGGAGCCCGAGCGCGCGCGGCAGGATCAGCGCGGCGATGACGAGTGACGCCACAGGGTCGGCGGCGTACCACCCGGTCGTCGCGATCACGACACCGGCGACGATCACCGCGACCGAGCCGAACGCGTCGCCGAGCACCTCCAGGTAGGCACCCTTGACGTTGAGGCTCTCCTTCGCACCGGCGCGGAGCACGACCAGTCCCACGACGTTCGCGCAGAACCCGAGGACACCGGCGGCGAGCATCAGAGGCGAGTCGACGTGGGGGGCCTCACCGAGGCGCCGGACCGCAGACACGACGATCCCGACGCACAGACCGAGAAGGATCACACCGTTGGCGCCGGCGGCGAGGATCTCGGTGCGGTGGTTGCCGAAGGTCCGCCGAGGGCTGCCGGGCCGCTGGGCGACCGTGACCGCGACGAGTGCCATCACGAGGCCGAAGGAGTCGCTCAGCATGTGGCCCGCGTCGGCGAGCAGCGCGAGGCTCCCGGCCAGCAGCGCGACGACGACCTCGACGAGAAGGACCAGGACGGTCAGGCCGAGGACGAAGGCCAGCCGCGGCCGTTGCCGAGCCGACGGAGTCGCGTGCGCATGGTCGTGTCCCACGCCCTCACGATACGTCGCCCGGGCGGACGGCGAAGGGCCCCGCCCTGCTTGTCAGCAGGACGGGGCCCTCCTCAGAGATCGACCCGGGTCAGACCCGGGACCGGATCACTTGATGATCTTGGTGACGCGACCAGCGCCGACCGTACGACCGCCCTCGCGGATCGCGAAACGAAGACCCTCGTCCATCGCGATCGGCTGGATCAGCTGAACCGACATCTCGGTGTTGTCGCCCGGCATGACCATCTCGGTGCCCTCGGGCAGCGTGACGACGCCGGTGACGTCCGTGGTGCGGAAGTAGAACTGCGGGCGGTAGTTGTTGAAGAACGGCGTGTGACGGCCGCCCTCCTCCTTGGACAGGATGTAGACCTGGCCCTCGAACTCCGTGTGGGGAGTCGTCGTGCCGGGTGCGATCACGACCATGCCGCGCTCGACGTCCTCGCGCTTCGTGCCACGAAGCAGGAGGCCGACGTTCTCGCCCGCCTGGCCCTCGTCGAGGAGCTTGCGGAACATCTCGATACCGGTGACGGTCGAGGTCTGCTTCTCCGGACGGATGCCGACGATGTCGACGGTGTCGTTGAGCTTGACGATGCCGCGCTCGATACGGCCCGTGATGACGGTGCCGCGACCGGTGATCGTGAAGACGTCCTCGACCGGCATGAGGAACGGCTTGTCCGTCTCACGCGGGGGCTCGGGGATGTACTCGTCGACCGCGTTCATGAGCTCGAGGATCGACTCGCCCCACTTGGCGTCGCCGTTGAGCGCCGGGAAGGCGGCCACACGGACGACGGGGACGTTGTCGCCGTCGAACTCCTGGTCGTTGAGCAGCTCACGGACCTCGAGCTCGACGAGCTCGATGAGCTCCTCGTCGTCGACCATGTCGCACTTGTTGAGCGCGACGACCATGGCCGGCACGCCGACCTGGCGCGCGAGCAGCACGTGCTCGCGGGTCTGCGGCATCGGGCCGTCGGTGGCGGCGACCACGAGGATCGCGCCGTCCATCTGAGCCGCACCCGTGATCATGTTCTTCACGTAGTCGGCGTGACCCGGGCAGTCGACGTGCGCGTAGTGACGGTTCTCGGTCTGGTACTCGACGTGAGCGATCGAGATCGTGATACCGCGCTGGCGCTCCTCAGGAGCCTTGTCGATCTGATCGAAGGCCGAGGCCTCGTTCAGATCCGGGTACTTGTCGTGCAGCACCTTGGTAATCGCCGCCGTGAGCGTCGTCTTACCGTGGTCGATGTGACCGATGGTGCCGATGTTCATGTGCGGCTTAGTCCGCTCGAACTTCGCCTTAGCCACTGGGGCTCCTCCTCGATTGAATGTTGCTTGCGCCGTGCGGTTGAGCTGATCGAAGCCTAGGTCAGGCCAGCGATCACTCGCCCCTGGCCTTCTTGATGATCTCGTCTGCGACGTTCTTCGGAACCTCGGCGTAGGAGTCGAACTCCATGGAGTACGACGCCTGCCCCGACGTCTTCGACCGGAGGTCTCCGACGTACCCGAACATCTCGGAGAGCGGAACGAGTGCCTCGACGACCCGGTCACCGGACCGTTCCGTCATCTGCTGGATCTGCCCGCGGCGAGAGTTGATGTCGCCGATGACGTCGCCCAGATAGGACTCAGGGGTGGTGACCTCGACCTTGAACATCGGCTCGAGGAGCACCGGGTCTGCCTTGCGTGCCGCCTCCTTGAACGCCATGGAACCGGCGATCTTGAAGGCGAGCTCGGACGAGTCGACGTCGTGGTACTGACCGTCGGTCAGCGAGACCTTGACGTCGACCATGGGATATCCGGCGAGAACGCCGAACTCCATGGCTTCCTGGGCGCCCTCGTCAACAGCGGGGATGTACTCCCGCGGGACGCGTCCACCGGTGATCTCGTTGACGAACTCGTATCCGCCCTCGCCACCAACGACCGGGCCCGTGGGCTCGATGCTGATGAGGACCTTGGCGAACTGGCCCGAACCACCGGTCTGCTTCTTGTGGGTGTACGAGACCTTCTCGACCTTGCGCTTGATGGTCTCGCGGTACGCGACCTGCGGCTTGCCGACGTTGGCCTCGACGCGGAACTCGCGCTTCATGCGGTCCACGAGGATGTCCAGGTGCAGCTCGCCCATGCCGGCGATGATGGTCTGCCCGGTCTCCTCGTCGGTGTGGACCGTGAACGTCGGGTCCTCCTCGGCGAGACGCTGGATGGCGACGCCGAGCTTCTCCTGGTCGCTCTTGGTCTTGGGCTCGATGGCCACCTGGATCACCGGAGCCGGGAAGGTCATCGACTCGAGCACGACCGGGTTGCCCGGGTCGGCGAGCGTCTCACCCGTGGTGGTGTCCTTGAGGCCCATCACGGCGACGATCTGACCGGCACCGACCGACGCGATCTCCTCGCGCTTGTTGGCGTGCATCTGGTAGATCTTGCCGATCCGCTCCTTGCGGCCCTTCACAGAGTTCAGGACCTGGGTCCCGGCCTCCAGACGGCCCGAGTAGACGCGGACGTACGTGAGCTTGCCGAGGTGTGGGTCGGCCGCGATCTTGAACGCCAGGGCGGAGAAGGGCTCCTCCTCGCTCGGCTGGCGCGTGATCTCGGTCTCCTCGTCGCCGACCTTGTGGCCGGCGACCGAACCGACGTCGACCGGCGACGGCAGGTAGTCGACGACCGCGTCGAGCAGGGGCTGGACGCCCTTGTTCTTGAACGCGGTGCCGCACAGGACCGGGACGATCTTGTCGGCCAGCGTGGCGCGACGGATCGCGGCCTTCAGCGTGTCGACGTCGATGTCCTCGCCCTCGAGGTAGAGCTCCATGAGCTCGTCGTCGGCGGTCGCGACGGTCTCGAGCAGCTTCTCGCGGTACTCGGCGGCCTTGTCGGCGAGCTCGGCCGGGATCTCCTCGACCGTGTAGTCCTCGCCGATCTGGGTCTCGCCGCGCCACGTGAGGGCGCGCATGCCGACGAGGTCGACGACACCGAGGAAGTCCGACTCCGCGCCGATCGGGAGCTGCAGGACCGCCGGGTTGGCGTTCAGGCGCTCGACGATCGTGTCGACGCAGTAGAAGAAGTCGGCACCGGTGCGGTCGAGCTTGTTGACGAAGCACATCCGCGGCACGCGGTACTTGTTGGCCTGGCGCCACACGGTCTGCGACTGCGGCTCGACGCCGGCGACGCCGTCGAACACGGCCACCGCACCGTCGAGCACGCGCAGCGAGCGCTCCACCTCGACGGTGAAGTCGACGTGACCAGGCGTGTCGATGATGTTGATCTGGTGGTTCTTCCACCAGCAGGTCGTCGCGGCCGACGTGATGGTGATGCCGCGCTCCTGCTCCTGCTCCATCCAGTCCATCGTGGCAGCGCCCTCGTGGACCTCACCGATCTTGTAGGTGATGCCGGTGTAGAACAGGATGCGCTCGGTCGTCGTCGTCTTGCCCGCGTCGATGTGCGCCATGATGCCGATGTTGCGCACCGTGGCGAGGTTGGTGGTGATGTCTACGGCCACCTTGGCTGACTTCCCTTGCTGTCGTGAGTCGAATCAGGCGTTGACTGCCGCAGGCCCGCAGAGGGGCCGGCGGCAGATCGTCACCAGCGGTAGTGGGCGAAGGCCTTGTTGGCCTCGGCCATCTTGTGCGTGTCCTCACGCTTCTTCACGGCGCCACCGAGGCCGTTGCTGGCATCGAGGAGCTCGTTCATCAGGCGCTCCGCCATGGTCTTCTCGCGACGCTCGCTGGAGAACCGGACGAGCCAGCGGAGGGCGAGGGTGTTCGCGCGGGAGGCGCGGACCTCGATCGGAACCTGGTAGGTCGCACCGCCGACACGGCGGGACTTGACCTCGAGGGTCGGCTTGACGTTGTCGAGCGCACGCTTGAGCGTGATGACCGGGTCGGTGCCGGTCTTCTCGCGGGTGCCCTCGAGCGCGGAGTAGACGATGCGCTGCGCGACCTGCTTCTTGCCGTCCTCGAGAACCTTGTTGATCAGCTGCGTGACCAGGGGGCTCGAGTAGACCGGGTCGGCCTCGATGGGGCGCTTCGGCGCGGGTCCCTTGCGCGGCATCAGCTCTTCTCCTTCTTCGCGCCGTAACGGCTGCGAGCCTGCTTGCGGCTCTTGACACCCTGGGTGTCCAGCGCGCCACGGATGATCTTGTATCGGACACCCGGGAGGTCCTTCACACGGCCGCCACGCACGAGCACGATCGAGTGCTCCTGCAGGTTGTGACCCTCACCGGGGATGTAGGCCGTGACCTCGATCCCGCTGCTCAGACGAACACGAGCAACCTTCCGCAGCGCGGAGTTCGGCTTCTTAGGCGTCGTCGTGTACACGCGGGTGCACACTCCACGGCGCTGCGGCGAACCCTTCAGGGCGGGCGTCTTGGTCTTCGCCACCTTGTCCTGACGGCCCTTACGGACCAACTGCTGGATCGTTGGCACTACATGCTTCTTTCTGCTGTCCGGCTCTTGAGTCGTGCGGATGTCGTACGGCCTCCCCCGCAGGCGTCGCCGGGCGGCGCGCCTCAGGCGTGCCGCCACCGCGACGTGCGATGGTAGGTGTTGCTCTCGTGGCCCTGCACCCGTCCGCACCCTGACTCCGAGGAGCCAGTCGTACGAATCGACCGACGGTGTGGCGACACACGAATCGGTGCACGCGAACAGCGAGTCCACGGCACAATGTCCAAGACTACCGGGTGCCTGGGGAGGGGTCAAAACCGGTCCTGCCTGGTCGGACGATATGCGGGCCCCAGCCTCACCACAGGGTCAGCGAACGCTCGAAGATGCCGGTGACGTCCTCGGGCGAGACCGGCTTCGGCGCCGTCGCCAGCAGCCGCTGCTGCTTCATCGTGCCCTCCACCAGCGTACCGATGTCGGCCTTGTCGAACCCGACGGCTGCGATGCCCCCGGGGATCCCGATGTCGCGCATGAGACCGATAAGGACTTGCGGCAGGAAGTCGGCCATGTCGGCCGGCCGCTCCGCAGTCGGGTCGAGCAGCTCGGCCGCACGGATGTGACGCTCGGGTGCGGCGTCGAAGGTGAAGCGGAAGGCCTCGGGGGCGGTGAGCGAGACGGCCATGCCGTGGGGAACCATCGCCTCCTCCTGCGGGTACCCGGTGGGACGGAAGTCACGGACCTGCCCGGCGATCGGGTACGCGTTGGCGTGCGGGAGGTGGACGCCCGCATTGCCGAAGCCCATCCCGGCGAAGGTCGCCGCCAATGCCATCTGGCCCCGCGCCTCGACGTCGTCGCCCTCGCGGACGGCGGTACGGAACGAGGCAGCGAGCAGGCTCAGCGACTTCTCGGCCCAGACGTCCGAGATCGGGTTGGCGCCGCAGTACGGCACGCGCTCCTCGGGGCGCTTGCGCTCGTACGAGCTGTACGGCCGCGCGGTGTAGCTCTCGAGCGCGTGGCACAGGATGTCCATCCCGCTGGCTGCGGTGACCCCGGCGGGCTGGCTTAGCGTGAGATCGGGGTCGATGATCGCCAGCTCGGGGCGCAGACGTGGGTGGCTGATGCCGGTCTTGACGTGCTGGGCGAGGACGTCGAGCACGCAGATCGTCGTGCTCTCGCTGCCGGTGCCGGTCGTCGTGGGCAGGGCGATGAGGGGCAGCAGCGCTTTCGCCGGCGCCCGGCCGGCCCCGACGGGGACGTTGATGTAGTCCATCAGCTCGCCCTCGTTGGTCGTGAGGAGGTTGACGGCCTTCGCAGTGTCGATGCTCGACCCACCGCCGAGTGCGACGACGGCGTCGAAGGGCCCGTGGGCGCGGGCGAACGCGATCGCGTCCTCGAGGCTCGCGTCCGTGGGCTCGACGTGCGTGCCGGCGTAGACGACCAGCTCGACCGACTCCGCCGCCACCTGCTCGACCACCCGCGCCGGGATGCCCGTCGCCTCCAGCCCGGGGTCGGTCACGAGCAGCGCTCGGCGGACGCCCAGCGAGGCCAGCTCGTAGCCCAGCTCGGCACTGGCGCCGGCGCCGAACTTCAGGCGCGGTGACCCGTACGTGAAGATGCTCTCGGGCGTCGTAGGGGCAGAGAACGACATCGGCGCTCCTGGGGTGTGGGTGCGGTCACGGCGGCGGCGCGGTGTTGCGTAGACGACAATACGGCGCCGCCGGGCACTTGTTCGGCCTGCGCCCACGTTGCCCTAGGGTGATCGGGTTCTGACTCGGAGGTGGACGGATGCATCGGTCGGTCGTTGTCGCGACTCTCGCGACGGCCGTGGCTGTCGGGCTGTCGGCGTGCAGCCCACTCACGCCCTCGGCGCCTGACCCGGCCGAGACCACCCACGTCGGTCTTCGGGTCGACGTGGGCCAGCACGAGACGTTCTCCGGCACGCCGATCGCCCTCTCCCTGACCGTCCCCGACGGCACGACCCAGATGGGCCCCCTCGTCCGCCGCCGCAGCGCCCCGCTGCTGGCCGCGTACGCGCCGGTGCTGGCCGAGGCGAAGCGTCGCGAGGCGATCGAGGCCGCCACGGAGGCGGCGGAGAACCCCGAGGAGACCACCCCGACGACCGAGCCTCCGCACCCCCTCCCCACCGACGACACGTTCTCCCTCCTCGAGGAGGCCCCGGAGCCGGACACGACGACGGCGCTGCTGCGGGTCGACGGTGATCCCGGCGAGGCGTTCTCCGAGGTGATCGAGCAGGTCGCGACCCTCGTCCCGGGCCTGGAGCTGGACCCCGACGCCTGGTCACGCTTCTGCACGGTGGCGCAGGGCCTCTACACCGGGTGCACGCTCGACGTGACCGGGCGGACGACCGACGACGTCGGCGTTCGCGTGATCGCCACGGTCGACCCGGGCAACATGCGTACGAAGCAGTCCCCCGCCGGCTCTCAGGGCAAGCCGGTGATGACAGTGACCCTCGTCCAGACCGACCCGCCCGACATGCGCCCGGTCTGGGAAGCCCTCGACGAGAACACGGACACCCCCGCTGAGGGCGAGCGCCCCGAGATCGCGGCACCGAGCCCGGCGCCGGCGACGACGACCCCACTGCCGGCCGCTCCCCCGGTGGAGGCCGAGTGGCCGGACTTCCCCGTCTCGCGCCCGGTGACCACCGGCGGCACGCTCGGGACCGACCGCTGGAAGCTGCGCGAGGACTCCGCGCTGCTCCTCTCCGGCGACCGTCCCCTGTTCGCCAGCATCCTCGTCGAGCGCGGGGTCAACGCCGACGCCGTCGCGCGCAGCTACGTGCTGGCCTACAGCACTGCGGGCGCACCCACCCAGGACGTCATCGAGGACCGCACGGAGATCAGCACGACCTACCACGCGGTCACCCCGAAGGGCGGCCCGACGGTGTCGGCGACGTTCACCCAGGCCGGACGCGGCAACTACATCGCGCTGTTCTACACGCCGCCGGCGCGCTGATCCCTGAAGGCCCACCTCAGCTGGGGAGTCACGACCGGTCCGACGACGCGCGCCACCGGCGGTGACATCAGGGCCGTTCCGAGGAGCACCGACCCGATCACGACGACCGGCACGGAGAGAGCCCCCCAGCTCGCCAGGGCGCTGAAGACGCCGACGTGGGCGAGCAGGATCAGGACGAACCCGTGAAGCACGTACGCGTTCATCGTGTTCCGGCCGAGCTCGCTCGTACGGTCCTGCCGCGCCGGGACGACCGCGAGCACCGCGGCGCTCAGCACGAACCCGACCACGAGCAGCCCTGCACGCGTCGTCAGCCCGCCGACGGCATCGGCCTCCAGCGGCGCGTCCGCGTACGCGTCGCGCCAGTAGAGCCACGACACGTACCAGCCCTCGTGCCGCAAGAGGCACCAGGCGAGCGTGCCGCTGAGGGTGGCCAGGGAGACGAACCGCACCCACGGGCGGCGCAGGACAGCGAAGTGCTCCGGACGCAGGTACATGCCCGCCACGTAGAACGGCAGCAGCCCGAGGATGCGGTGGATCGACACGACGTTGCTGACCTGCCACAGCCCCGACAGCAGGCTCACCGCCACCGCGACGAGCACAGGGGCGCGGACGACCCGCCACACCGGTGACGACAGGCGCCACACGAACAAGGCGATCAGGAACCACGTCGACCACGCGGGGTCGAGCAGGTTCAGCTCCCACGGTTTGCCGTCGAGCAGCGCCCGGAAGCCGTCGAGCGCGATGTTGAGCCCCACGTACGGGAGGACGAGGCTGGTCAGCATCGTCCGGACCTGCTTCGGGGTCCCCTCGTAGCGTCGGGCGACATACCCCGAGATCAGCACGAACGCCGGCATGTGGAACGCGTAGATCCACGCGTAGGTGCCGCGGGCGTCGGGCACGTCGAGCAGGTACTGGAGGCCGTGACCGGCCACCACGAGCAGCATCACCCAGTAGCGGGCGTTGTCGAGGAGAGGATCACGGGCCTTGCGGCGCTCCACCGGGGTCGTCGTTTCGGCGGTCGCCGCAGCGGGGGGCTGCGTCAGCGTCGTAGACATCTCTCTTGACGTAACCAGCCGAGGCTGAACTATGCCTGAGAACCCCTGAGAACTGCCGTGCCACGCACGAGGGCCCCGGAGCGGGATGATCCGCTCCGGGGCCCTCGTCAGACCTCGTCCGTCAGCCCGAGAAGCTGCCGAAGTCGAAGTCGTCGAGCGCGACCGACTGGCCTCCGGTGTTGCCGAAGTCGTAGTCGTACGTCTCGTAGCCGGTGACCGCGTACGCAGCCTGGCGGGCCTCCTCGGTGGGCTCCACCCGGATGTTGCGGTACCGCTCGAGGCCGGTGCCCGCCGGGATCAGCTTGCCGATGATGATGTTCTCCTTGAGGCCACGGAGCTGGTCCGACTTGCCCTGGATCGCCGCCTCCGTGAGGACGCGGGTCGTCTCCTGGAAGGACGCCGCGCTCAGCCACGACTCGACCGCGAGCGAGGCCTTCGTGATGCCCATCAGCACCGGACGGCCGGACGCCGGCTGCCCGCCCTCTGCGACGACGCGACGGTTCTCCGCCTCGAACGTCGCACGGTCGTGCAGGTCACCCGGAAGCAGCGTGGTCTCGCCCTGGTCGATGACCGTGACGCGACGCAGCATCTGCCGCACGATGATCTCGATGTGCTTGTCGTGGATCGCCACGCCCTGGCTGCGGTAGACCTCCTGGACCTCGTCCACGAGGTGCTCCTGGGCCTTGCGGACACCGAGGATGCGCAGGACCTCCTGCGGATCCGGCGTACCGTGCGTGAGCTGCTGGCCGACCTCGACCTCCTCGCCGTCCGCGACGAGCAGACGCGAACGCTTGGAGACCGGGTACTCGTGCGGCTCCGACCCGTCGTGCGGGACGACGACGATCTTGCGCGCCTTGTCGCTGTCGTCGATCTGGACGCGGCCGGCCGCGTCGGAGATCGGCGCACGGCCCTTGGGCTGGCGGGCCTCGAAGAGCTCGACGACACGCGGCAGACCGTGCGTGATGTCGTCACCGGCCACACCACCGGTGTGGAAGGTACGCATGGTGAGCTGGGTGCCCGGCTCACCAATCGACTGGGCCGCGATGGTGCCGACGGCCTCGCCGATGTCGACGAGCTTGCCGGTCGCCAGCGAGCGGCCGTAGCACTTCGCGCAGGTACCGGTCTTCGCGTCGCAGGTGAGGACCGTACGGACCTTGATCTCCTCGACCCCGGCCTCGACCAGCGCCGCGATCTCGGGGTCACCGAGGTCGCCGCCGGCCTCGACGAGCACCTCGCCCGTCTCCGGGTGGGTGATCTCCGTGGCGGCGTTGCGGGCGTACGCCGACGTCTCGACGTTCTCGGCGAGGATCAGGCGACCGTCGTCGAGGCGCTCCGCGATCCGCTTCGGCAGACCGCGCTCGGTGCCGCAGTCCTCCTCACGGATGATGACGTCCTGGCTGACGTCGACGAGGCGACGCGTCAGGTAGCCGGAGTCGGCCGTCCGCAGAGCGGTGTCGGCCAGACCCTTGCGGGCGCCGTGGGTCGCGATGAAGTACTCGACGACCGAGAGGCCCTCGCGGTAGTTCGCCTTGATCGGGCGCGGGATGATCTCGCCCTTCGGGTTGGCGACCAGGCCTCGCATGGCGGCGATCTGACGCATCTGCATCATGTTGCCTCGTGCGCCGGACTGGATCATCATCCAGATCGGGTTGTCCTGGCTGAAGGTCTTCTCCATCTCGGCGGAGACCTCGTTGGTGGCCTGGGTCCAGATCTCGATGAGCTCGCTACGACGCTCATCGTCGGTGATCAGGCCGCGCTGGAACTGCTTCTGAACCTTGGCGTCCTGGTCCTCGTACGTGGCGAGGATCTCCTGCTTGCGCTCCGGCGTGACGACGTCCTCGATGGAGATCGTGACACCCGAACGGGTCGCCCAGTGGAAGCCGGTGTCCTTCAGCGCGTCCAACGACGCGGCGACCTCGACCTTGCTGTAGCGCTCGGCCAGGTCGTTGACGATCACGCCGAGCTGCTTCTTGCCGACCTGGTAGTTCACGTAGGCGTAGTCGACCGGGAGCGCCTCGTTGAAGAGGACACGGCCCAGCGTGGTCTCCAGCGTCAGCGGCTGACCGGCGGCCCATCCCTCGGGGACCTCTGTGCCCTCGGGCGGCACGACGTCCTCGAAGCGGATCTTGACCTTGCTCTGCAGCGTGATCTCGCCACGGTCGAACGCCATCCGCGCCTCGGCGGCCGAGGCGAACGCACGGCCCTCGCCCGGCTGACCGTCACGCTCGAGCGTGAGGAAGTACAGCCCGATGACCATGTCCTGCGTGGGCATGGTGACCGGACGGCCGTCGGCCGGCTTGAGGATGTTGTTCGTGGACAGCATGAGGATGCGGGCCTCGGCCTGCGCCTCTGCCGACAGCGGCAGGTGGACGGCCATCTGGTCACCGTCGAAGTCGGCGTTGAACGCCGAGCACACGAGCGGGTGGATCTGGATGGCCTTGCCCTCGATCAGCTGCGGCTCGAACGCCTGGATGCCCAGACGGTGCAGGGTGGGTGCACGGTTGAGCAGCACGGGGTGCTCGGCGATGACCTCTTCGAGGACGTCCCACACCTCGGCGCGGGCGCCGCGCTCCACCATCCGCTTGGCGGACTTGATGTTCTGAGCGTGGTTGAGGTCGACCAGCCGCTTCATGACGAACGGCTTGAACAGCTCGATCGCCATCTGCTTCGGCAGACCGCACTGGTGCAGCTTGAGCTGCGGGCCGACGACGATGACCGATCGACCCGAGTAGTCGACGCGCTTGCCGAGCAGGTTCTGACGGAAGCGACCCTGCTTGCCCTTGAGCATGTCGGAGATCGACTTCAGCGGACGGTTGCCCGGCCCGGTGACGGGACGGCCACGACGGCCGTTGTCGAACAGCGAGTCGACGGCCTCCTGGAGCATCCGCTTCTCGTTGTTGACGATGATCTCCGGAGCGCCGAGGTCGAGCAGGCGCTTGAGCCGGTTGTTGCGGTTGATGACGCGACGGTAGAGGTCGTTCAGGTCGCTGGTGGCGAAGCGGCCACCGTCGAGCTGGACCATCGGGCGCAGCTCCGGCGGGATGACCGGGACCGCGTCGAGGACCATGCCGGCCGGGTTGTTATCGCCGGTCATGAACGCCGAGACGACCTTGAGGCGCTTGAGGGCACGGGTCTTGCGCTGGCCCTTGCCCGTCGCGATCGTCGTCTTGAGGTTCTCGGCCTCGGCCTCGAGGTCGAAGTCCTGCAGGCGCTTCTGGATCGCCGCGGCGCCCATGTAGCCCTCGAAGTACTTGCCGAAGCGGTACGTCATCTCGCGGTAGAGCAGCTCGTCGCCCTCGAGGTCTTGGACCTTGAGGTTCTTGAAGCGGTTCCAGACCTCGTCGAGACGGTCGATCTCACGCTGCGCGCGGTCGCGGATCTGCTTGACCTCGCGCTCGGCGGCGTCCTTGACCTTGCGCTTGGCGTCGGCCTTGGCGCCCTCGGCCTCCAGCGCCGCGAGGTCCTCCTCGAACTTCGTCATGCGCTGCTCGATGTTGTTGTCGCGACGCGCCTCGAGGTTCTTGCGCTCGACGTCGATCTTGGCCTCGAGCGAGGGCAGGTCGCGGTGACGCGCGTCCTCGTCGACACGGGTGATCATGTACGCGGCGAAGTAGATGACCTTCTCGAGGTCCTTCGGAGCGAGGTCGAGCAGGTAGCCGAGACGGCTCGGCACACCCTTGAAGTACCAGATGTGGGTGACGGGAGCGGCGAGCTCGATGTGTCCCATGCGCTCACGGCGCACCTTGGAGCGGGTCACCTCGACGCCGCAGCGCTCGCAGATGATGCCCTTGAAGCGGACACGCTTGTACTTGCCGCAGTAGCACTCCCAGTCCCGGGTGGGACCGAAGATCTTCTCGCAGAACAGGCCGTCACGCTCGGGCTTGAGCGTGCGGTAGTTGATCGTCTCGGGCTTCTTCACCTCACCGTGCGACCAGGCACGGATCTCGTCGGCGGTGGCAAGGCCGATCTTGAGCTGATCGAAGAAGTTCACGTCGAGCACGTTGTCTTCTTTCCTTCGTGATGAAAAATCTGTGTGGCGAGGACGGAGGCGGGGCGCGGACTCAGGGAGTGCCGCGCCCCCGCGGCTCAGACCTCCTCGACGCTGGCGGGCTCGCGGCGCGAGAGGTCGATCCCGAGCTCCTCGGCAGCCCGGAACACGTCCTCCTCGGCGTCACGCATCTCCACCGCGGTGCCGTCGGACGAGAGGACCTCGACGTTCAGGCAGAGCGACTGCATCTCCTTGACGAGAACCTTGAACGACTCCGGGATGCCCGGCTCGGGAACGTTCTCGCCCTTGACGATGGCCTCGTAGACCTTGACGCGTCCGAGGATGTCGTCCGACTTGATGGTCAGGAGCTCCTGCAGCGCGTACGCGGCACCGTACGCCTCGAGGGCCCACACCTCCATCTCACCGAAGCGCTGTCCACCGAACTGCGCCTTACCACCCAGGGGCTGCTGGGTGATCATCGAGTACGGGCCGGTCGAGCGGGCGTGGATCTTGTCGTCGACCAGGTGGTGCAGCTTGAGGATGTACATGTAGCCGACCGAGATCGGGTCCGGGAACGGCTCGCCCGTACGTCCGTCGAACAGCCGCGCCTTGCCGTCGCGACCGACCATGCGCTCGCCGTCGCGGTTAGGCAGGGTCGACTCGAGGAGGCCCTGGATCTCGTCCTCGCGGGCGCCGTCGAAGACCGGCGTCGCGACGTTGGAGTCCATCGGGGAGCGGTCGGCACCGATCTGGCGCAGACGCTCGGCCCACTCGTCCTTGCTGTCACCGATGTCCCAGCCGGCCTTCGCGACCCACCCGAGGTGGGTCTCGAGCACCTGGCCGACGTTCATCCGGCCCGGCACGCCGAGCGGGTTGAGGATGATGTCGACCGGGGTGCCGTCGGACAGGAACGGCATGTCCTCCTGCGGCAGGATCTTCGAGATGACGCCCTTGTTGCCGTGGCGGCCGGCGAGCTTGTCACCGTCGGAGATCTTGCGCTTCTGCGCGACGTAGACGCGCACCAGCTGGTTGACGCCCGGCGGCAGCTCGTCGCCCTCCTCGCGGTCGAAGACGCGGACGCCGATGACCGTGCCGGACTCGCCGTGCGGGACCTTCAGCGAGGTGTCACGCACCTCGCGCGCCTTCTCACCGAAGATCGCGCGGAGCAGGCGCTCCTCGGGGGTCAGCTCGGTCTCGCCCTTCGGGGTGACCTTGCCGACGAGGATGTCGCCGTTGGAGACCTCGGCGCCGATGCGGATGATGCCGCGCTCGTCGAGGTCGGCGAGCATCTCGTCGCTGACGTTCGGGATGTCGCGGGTGATCTCCTCGGGGCCCAGCTTGGTGTCGCGGGCGTCGACCTCGTGCTCCTCGATGTGGATCGAGGTCAGCAGGTCGTCCTGGACGACACGCTGCGAGAGGATGATCGCGTCCTCGTAGTTGTGGCCCTGCCACGGCATGAACGCCACGAGGAGGTTGGAGCCGAGCGCCATCTCGCCCTCGTCGGTGCAGGGGCCGTCGGCGATCGGCGACCCCTTCTCGAGACGGTCGCCCTCGCGGACCAGCGGACGCTGGTTGATGCACGTGCCCTGGTTGGAGCGCGTGAACTTCGACATCCGGTACGTCTTGTACGTGCCGTCGTCCTGCATGACCTCGACGTAGTCGGCGCAGACCTCGGTCACGACGCCCGGAGCCTTGGCCACGGTGACGTCACCGGCGTCGACGGCCGCACGGAACTCCATGCCGGTGCCGACGAGCGGGGCGTCGTTGCGGATCAGCGGCACCGACTGGCGCTGCATGTTGGACCCCATGAGCGCGCGGTTGGCGTCGTCGTGCTCCAGGAACGGGATCAGCGCCGTCGCGACCGACACCATCTGGCGCGGCGAGACGTCCATGTAGTCGACCTCGTCGGCCGGGACGAGCTCGGCCTCGCCGCCACGCTGGCGGACGAGGACGCGGTCCTCGGCGAAGGTGCCGTCCTCGTTGAGGCGCGAGTTGGCCTGCGCGATGACGTAGCGGTCCTCGTCGCTGGCCGTCAGGTAGTCGATCTGGTCCGTGACGCGGATGCCGTCGACCTTGCGGTACGGCGTCTCGACGAACCCGAAGGAGTTGATGCGGCCGTACGAGGCCAGCGAGCCGATCAGACCGATGTTGGGGCCTTCGGGGGTCTCGATCGGGCACATGCGGCCGTAGTGCGACGGGTGCACGTCGCGGACCTCGTAGCCTGCGCGCTCACGCGACAGACCGCCCGGACCGAGGGCCGACAGACGACGCTTGTGCGTCAGGCCCGCGAGCGGGTTGTTCTGGTCCATGAACTGCGACAGCTGCGAGGTGCCGAAGAACTCCTTCAGCGCCGCCACGACGGGGCGGATGTTGATCAGGGTCTGCGGCGTGATCGCCTCGACGTCCTGGGTCGTCATCCGCTCGCGGACGACCCGCTCCATGCGGGCCAGGCCCGTACGGAGCTGGTTCTGGATGAGCTCGCCGACGCTGCGCAGACGACGGTTGCCGAAGTGGTCGATGTCGTCGGCCTCGACGAACGTCTGGCCCGCCGGCATCTCCAGCTCGGTCTCACCGGCGTGCAGCGCGACGATGTACTTGATCGTCGCGACGATGTCGTCGATCGTCAGCGTCTGCTGGTCGAACGCCTCGTCCGTGCCCAGCTTCTTGTTGATCTTGTAGCGGCCGACCTTGGCGAGGTCGTAGCGCTTGGGGTTGAAGTAGTAGTTGTCGAGGAGCTGCTGCGCGGCCTCGGTCGTCGGCGGCTCACCCGGGCGGAGCTTGCGGTAGATGTCGAGCAGCGCGTCGTCCTGGCCGGACGTGTGGTCCTTCTCCAGGGTCGCGCGGATCGAGTCGTACTGGCCGAACTCCTCGAGGATCTGAGCCTCGGTCCAGCCGAGCGCCTTCAGCAGAACCGTGACGCTCTGCTTGCGCTTGCGGTCGAGGCGGACACCGACCTGGTCGCGCTTGTCGATCTCGAACTCGAGCCAGGCACCGCGCGAGGGGATGACCTTCGCGGTGAAGATGTCCTTGTCGCTCGTCTTGTCGGGCGTGCGCTCGAAGTAGACGCCGGGCGAACGCACGAGCTGCGACACGACGACACGCTCGGTGCCGTTGATGATGAAGGTGCCCTTGTCCGTCATCAGGGGGAAGTCACCCATGAAGACGGTCTGGCTCTTGATCTCGCCGGTCTCGTTGTTCATGAACTCGGCGGTGACGAAGAGCGGCGCGGCGTACGTGACGTCGCGGTCCTTGCACTCCTCGACCGAGTTCTTGGGCGGCTCGAAACGGTGGTCGCGGAACGACAGCGACATGGTCTCGGAGAAGTCCTCGATCGGGGAGATCTCCTCGAAGATCTCCTCCAGACCGGACTTCGTGGAGACGTCCGTACGCCCGGCGGCCAGCTGCTGCTCGACGGAAGCCTTCCAGCTCTCGTCTCCGATCAGCCAGGAGAAGCTGTCGGTCTGGAGCGACAGAAGCTCAGGCACCTCGAGGGGCTCAGAGATCTTGGCGAAGGAGACACGGCGGGGATTGGTGGTGGCAGAGGCGGCGGCAGTGCGCGAGGAAGCCAAGAGGGGTCCTTCCGAAGGCTCGCAGTTCCCGGGTTGCGGCACCGACCGAACCCATGCCAAATCACCCAAGTCAAGGGTGAGTGGGCAGAGTGCAGGCAGCGCAAAGAATGAGTCTAGACGTCAACCCGGGCAGATTTCAACCCAGGGAGTCAAGCCTTCGCCGTCGATGATGAAGGCATCTGGGGCTCAGGTCAAGCAGCCGGGCGGTGCGGCACAGGTTTTCTCGCACCGTCGGCCCGAGAACTCGGGCCGACAGCCGCCTGTCGACGCGCCCGTGCCACCCTGGATGTGACACTCGTTACGCCGCCCCAGCCCGGGCCTGGACCCGAGAGGAGGACTCGTGCCGACGCAGATCGTCCCCCCGCGACGCGAGCGCCCCGAGCTCAAGCCCACCCCGCACCTGCGACCGGTTCGGATGCTGGCGACGCTGCTCACGCTGGTCCTCGTCGTGGGCGCGGGTTGGCTGGCCTGGAAGTACGTCGGCACCAACATCGTCGCCAAGCAGCGCCAGGGTGAGATGGCAGTCGCCCTGGCCGACGACTGGCGCGGCAACCGCCAGGGCGACGCCACGAACGACGAGATCGCGGTCGGCGAGGCGATGGCCGTCCTGCGGATCCCGCGCTTCGGCAAGGACTTCGAGGTCCCAGTGGTCGAGGGGATCGACGACTCGGCCCTCACCTCCGGGGTGGGCCACTTCCCCGACACCCAACGTCCCGGGCAGCTGGGCAACTTCGCCGTCGCGGGCCACCGCATCACCAACGGCCAGCCGTTCAAGGACTTCCCGGACCTGCAGGCAGGCGACAAGGTGTACGTGGAGACCCGGACCCACGTCTACACGTACGAGCTGAAGGGCTCCGGGACCGACACGATCGTCGACTTCTCCGACATCTGGGTGATCCAACCGGTGCCGGACGAGGCCAAGGAACGCCGCGACGGGCGCTCGCGGTCGAAGCCTCGCACCGCGCTCATCACGCTGACGACCTGCTCGGAGATCTTCCACACCGACAACCGCTCGGTCGTCTTCGGCGAACTGGTCGCCACCGAGCACGCCTGAGCGGTCAGGTCGTCGTCAGCTCGGCGACGAGCCACCGGCCGTCGACCTTCTCCATCCGCACCACCGCGGAAAGGGCCGCAGGCGAACCGGCCTTGCCGGCGACCGTACGGTACTGGTCGACGAAGGCGAGGAGCCGCACGCTCGAGGTCGAGCACTCCTGCCCGCAGCCGAGCGGAGCGATCGCGCGTACGGACGCGGTGACGTCGATCTTGCGCTGCTCGGCCGCCGAGGCGACCTGGGGAGCGAGCTGCTCGTACTCCGCGGCGAAGTCGTCCGTCATCAAATCGGTCGCCGCCTCGAGGTCCTCAGCGACGCTGGCGTGGCGGTAGCTCAGCATCGTGTCGAGGGCGGTCGTCGCCTCCTTCGCCGCCTGGTCCTGCGCCGCGACCTGGCGGTCGGCGTCGCCCTCGACCTGGCGGACCGCGAGCACCGCGACGACGGCGAACGCGACCGCGGCGACCGCGAGCAGCGCGAGTCCTGCGAGCACGAGCCGTGCCCGTCGCGACAGCGTGGGGCGCTCCGGAGCGGGCTCCGCGCTGGGCTCCGCAGCCTCGGGCGCGGCAACCTCGGGCTCGGAAGCCCCGGGCGTGTGCGCCGGCTCCGTCGGCCGACGCCGCTCCCCCGCGATCCGGGGTCGTCGGTTGCTCACGAGCCGTCCTCCTCGCCCTGCTTCGGCGCCTGGTCCTCCACCGGGATGTTGGCGAAGCTGTCCACCAACCAGTCGTCGCCGTCGCGCACCAGCGCGATGCGCCAGCGCAGCCGGGGTTGGCCGACCTGGACGTCCGCAGGCTCCGTGGCGACGTCGATCGCCGCGAGGACCTCGGCGCTGTCGTCGTCGAGGCTGTCGACGGCGACCTGCTTGACGATGCCCTTGGACACGATCCCGGCCTTCTCGAACTTCGAGAGCAGGTCCTTCGTCGAGGCCTCGAACTGCGTGGCGAGGTCGTCGGTGAGCAGCGGCCGCACACGCGCGACGTACGGGTCGAGGTCCTTGACGTCGTAGGTGTTCACGCTGGTCGCGAACTTCTCCGCGGCGGCCCGCACGTCGGCCTGCGTCGACGCGTCGGCGTACGCGGGGACCTGGGGCCCTCGGGCGAGTGTGAACGCGCCGACCGCGACGCCGGCGACCGCCACCAGGGCGAGCACCAGCGCGAGCAGCCGCACGCGGGTCAGCGCGCGACCGCCGGTCCGAGCAGCATCCACTTCCAGGACTCCTTCCCGAGATCAGGTGCGTCCGGGATCGTCGACCCCGTCACCGACACCTGCTTCGTCGCCACATCGTACGTTCCGACCGCGGATCCCCCGTCGTCCGCGGAGCTCGAGACCGTCGCTGCTGCCGACCCGCCGCCGGCGGCCGAGGCGCCCCGCGGCTGCGACTCCAGGCACCGGCGCGCCCGGTCCCACACCTCAGGGGTCCGGTCGAACGGCGTCCGCTGCCGGGCGCCGGGCACGTAGCCCTTGAGGCAGGGCGCGTTGTCCGGCTGCAGCGACAGGCTGAGCCGCGCGGCGTACTGTCCCGTGCGTCCGTCCCTGGCGATGATCGAGAACGCGCTCTCAACGCCGTACGGGGCGATGACGAGGACGTCCCGGACCCCGTCCAGGCGCGAGACGACCACCTTGTTGACCGTGATCGCGGCGTCGAGGAGCGTCGCGAGGTCGTCGGCGTTCTCCGCAACGACCGCACGCAGCGTCGCCGCCGTCGGGGCGCCGACGTCGAGGACCGTGCGCAGGTCGGCGTCGGAGGTGCGCATCGCCGTCGTGAGGTCGCGCAGGTTCGTGGCGAACTCGGCGATGTCGTCCTGCGAGTCGACCTGGGTCTGGAGCACCTGGCGTGAGTCCCTGATCAGCTCGGCGGTCATCGCGTACTTCTGGTCGGCCGTCGTGATGAACGAGCGCGACGTGTCGATGAGGGTGCGGAGGTCCCCCGCCGAGCCCTCGAACGCGTCGCCGAGCTCGGTGATGACCGTGCTGAGGTCGTCGGCGTCGACGGAGGTGAGGAGCGCGTTGACGTCGGTCAGCAGCGTCCGGGTGTCAATCGGCACCTGCGTACGCTCACGGGCGACGACGTCGTCTGCCTGGAGGAACGGCCCGTCGTCGGACGCGGGCTGGAAGTCGAGGTACTGCTCCCCCACCGCCGACTTGTTGGCGACGACCACCTGTGTGTCGGCCGGGATGTCGGGCGAGGAGTCATCGATCTGCACCTCGACGTCGACACCGTCACGGGTCAGCCACATGTCGGTGACCCGTCCGACGCTGACGCCTCGGTAGGTCACGTCGGCGCCGGTGAAGATGCCGCCCGACTCGGCCATCTGGACCACCACCGGGTAGCCACCGCCGCCGAAGAGCCGGTCGATGCGGGCGTACTTGGCGCCCACGAACGACACGCCGACGAGGGTCAGGACGAGGAAGAGGACCAGCTGGACACGCATCCGTCGGGTGATCACGGCGTCACCACGCTCTCGGCCATGACCGCACCGACGCCGTCTCCACGCAGGGCCTCCTTGAGCGACTTCAGCTCTGCCGGCGACATCAGCCCGATCGTCTTGGTGAAGTCGGTGGTGAAGTCGAGCGACACGTTGGTGTAGTCGCCCATCTGGTAGGACGCTGCCTCCCGCGGGGTGTCACCCAGCAAGGAGTCGGGGAAGGGGAAGGTCGGGAGCACCTCGAGCGAGGTGACCAGGGCGTCGCCTGCCGACGCGAGGTTGTCCAGCACAGGCTCCAGCGCCGCGAGGTCGGCGACGACGGCCTTCTTGGAGCGGACGATCACGTCCGTCCCGACGGTGCCGAGGTCGGTGAGGGCCTCGAGCATGCGGACGAGGTTGGCCCGCTGCGCGTTCACCGTCCGCAGCGCCTCCGGCATGTCGTCGAGCGCGCCCTCGATCGCCTTCTGCTGCACCCTCGTCGCCTTCGCGAGACGGTCGACCTGCTCGATCGCCGTAACGATCTCCGCCTTGGACTCCTCGGCCGTCCCGACGAACTCGTCGAGGCGACGCACGAGCGTCCGCATGTTCGCCTCGCGGCCGGACATCGCGTGGTTCAGCTCGCGCGCGATGACCTGCACCTTGTCGACCGCGCCTCCGTTGAGCACGAGCGAGAGCGCGCCGAGCACCTGCTCGACCTCCGGGGTATGCCCCGTACGGGCGAGCGGGATGCGGTCGCCGTCGGACAGCCGGCCCGTCGCGCCGGTCGGCGGCGGCGCCAGCGAGACGAACTTCTCGCCCAGGATGCTCGTCTGCCGGATGGACGCCAGGGCGTTGTCGGGAAGCTCCACGGCATCGTTGACCTGGAGCTCGACCTTAGCCTTCCAGCCGTCCAGCGAGACGCGGGTGACACGTCCGACGGAGACGTCGTTCACCTTCACCGCGCTCTGCGGCACGAGGTCCATGACGTCCTCGAACTCGACCACGACCGTGAACGGAGAGTCTCCGAGATCGGCCCCTCCGGGCAGCGGAAGGTCTCCGACGTTGCCCCGCCCGCACCCCGTCAGGAGGGCGAAGCCGGTCAAGGTCGCGACCGCGGCGGTCAGCCGGTGGCTGCGCGACGTCATGACGCCACCCCCATCAGCGAGGCGAGGCCGTCGGCCGGCGGCGTGGACGCCGATCCGGTCCCCTTGGCCTGCTTCTCCATCCATGACACGACCTCGCCGAGCGCGTAGCAAGCCTCGCGGTACTTCGGGTTCTGGTTGGCGGCCAGGCCGCAGTACGCCGAGACGTACGCGGCGTCGGTGAGCGTACGGAACTTGCCGTCGCGCTTGCCCTTGATCGTGGCGCGCGTGTCGAGCGTGCCGGTCGTCGGGTTGTACGCGGTGGCGAGGTTGGCCAGCGCCTGCGGACCGCGGTCGAGGATCTTCGCGAGGTTCTTGCGCTCCTTCGCCAGCGACTCCGTCACCTCGGCGAGCCCGTCGACGTTCTTGCGCAGGCTCGTCCGGTTCTCGGCGACATAGCCCTGGACCGCCGTCAGCGCGCCGGCGAGCTCACGCAGCGCGGACTGCAGGTCCTCGCGCTCACCGGCGAGCACTCCGGAGACCGAGGCGAGGCTGCTGTTGAACGCGCGCACCGAGGCGTCGTTCTTTTCCAGCGCCTCGACGAAGGTCGCGATCTTGTCCATCGACGAGAAGAGCTCGTCCTTGGACTCGTCGGCCGTGGTCGTGAGCTTCGACAGGGCCTCGATGCTGCGCCTGATCTCGGCCCCCTTGCCGTCGAGGTTGTCCGCAGAGGTCGCCAGCAGGTCGCCCAGGGCACCATCAGCGTTGGCGCCGTCGGGCCCGAGCGCGGTCGCGACCCGGTCGAGCGCCGCGAACGTCTCGTCCAGCTCGGTGGGGGTGGCCGTCCGGCTCTGGTCGAGGTACGCGCCGTCGGCCAGCTTCGGGCCGCCCGAGTACGCCGGCGTGAGCTGGACGAAGCGGTCTCCGACGACCGACGGGGAGACGATGACGGCCGAGACGTCGGCCGGCACCGGGTGCTCGGCGTCCCACGAGAGCCGCACACGGACCTTCGTCCCCCGTGGCGTGATGGAGTCGACCGTCCCGACGTCGACCCCGAGGATCCGGACCGTCGAGCCCTCGTACAGCGACACCGTACGGTCGAAGTCGACGGTCAGCGTGTGCTTCTCCGAGCGCGGCAGCAGCACCACGACGAGGGCAGCGACGAGTCCGACGACGAGCACGCCGACCAGGATCTCGGCCGCGCGGCGAGAGACCTTCGGCCCCCGCTCGACATGGGCGGTCACAGTCCCTCCTCCAGTCCGAGGATGCTCAGCAGGTTGTAGACGAAGCCCTCCAGCCAGGGGCCGTTGCCGCTGTTGGTGGCCACGGCGGCGTAGTACGCCGGGAGCTGCTCGAGCGCCGCCTGGATGTTGTCCTCGTTGCGCTGGAGGACCTTGACGACCCCGGCGAGCCTGTCGAGCGCGGGCTTGAGGTCCGCGCGGGTGTCGGCGACGAGCGTCTCGATCTCGTCGGACATCCGGGTGACCCCGACCAGGACGTCGTGGATCGCCTCGCGGCGGGCGGTGAGTGCGTCGAACAGGACCCCGCCGTCCTCGAACAGCGACACGACCTCGGCGTTGCGGTCGGCGAGGACGCCCGAGATGCCGTCGATGTTCTTGAGGAGGGTCTTGATCTGCGCGTCGCGGGCCGCGAGGTTCTCGGAGAGCTCGGTGACGCCCTTGACCGCCTTCTGGAACTCCTCGGGCGTCTTGGCCGTGACCTCGCCCAAGGTCTTCATCGCGTAGGCGAGCTGGTCGGTGTCGATCTCCTGCGTCGTCTCGGTGAGCCCGGAGAACGCCTGGACGATGTCGTACGGGGGTGTCGTGCGCGAGGCCGGGATCACCGCGCCCTCTTCGAGGGTGCCAGGCCCCTCGGGCTCCAGGCTCAGGTACATCGCGCCGAGCAGCGTCTTGATGCGCACCGACGCCCCGGTCTGCTTGCCCAGACGCTCGTTCTCGTCCTTGACCCGGAAGACGACACGGACCTTGTCGCCCCGCAGCTCGAGGCGCTCGACCTCGCCGACGCGCACTCCGGCGAGGCGGACGTCGTCGCCCTTGGCCAACCCGCCCACCTCGGTGAACTCAGCGGCGTACGAGGGCCCGCTGCCGACGAGCGGGAGCGAGCTCGCCTGGCTGGCCAGCACCATGACGAGCGCGATGAGGAGCACGCCGACGGCGCCGACGGCGACGGGGTTGCGCTCGCGGAACGGCTTCATCGTGCGCATCGGCTCACTCCTGCCCCCATGACGGTGACGCGCTTCGTCGTCTTGAAGGGCCGGGCGTTCTCCCAGCCAGGGACACCGCTGAGCGACGGAAGACGCCCGTCGATGCCCACGTCGCAGACGTAGAAGTTGAAGAACGACCCGTACTCCGTCGTCCGCCCGATCCGGTCGATCTTGATCGGCAGGATCGTCAGCGTCCGGTCGAGGGCCTTGCGTGCCTTCTTGGTGCCGATCTCGGCGGTGAGCTCGCGCAGGTGCGCGATGTCGGCGCTCAGGTCGGGCCGGATCTCGGTGAGCAGGCCTGCCGTCTCGGTGCTCAGCGTGGCGATGTCGTCGAGCGACCCGGTCAGCACGCCGCGGTCGTCCTTCAGGCCGGAGATCAGCTGCTGGAGCGTCGTGATCGTCGACGACAGCTCGGTGTCGCGCTCGTTGAACGACGTGAGGACCACGGTGAGGTTGGAGATGACCGACCCGATGAGGTCGTCGCGGTCGGCGAGGGTCTGCGTGAGCGAGGCGGTGTGACCGAGGAGCGACTCGACGGTGCCGCTCTCGCCCTGGAAGACCTGGATCAGCTCGTACGCCAGCTGGTTGGTGTCCTCCGGCGACAGGGCCTGGAAGAGCGGCTTGAACCCGGCGAACAACACGGTGAGGTCGAGCGCCGGCTGCGTCCGCGACAGCGGGATCGTCGCACCGGGCTCGAGCCGCGCCGAGGAGCCCTCGGCGCCTTCGGAGAGTGCCAGGTAGCGCTGACCGATCATGTTCCGGTAGCGCAGCGAGGCGAGCGTGCTCTGGGTCAGTGTCACGTCCGCGTCGACGGTGAACGTCACCTCCGCGGTGGCGTCGGAGTCCACCCGCACGTCGGAGACGTTGCCGACGCGCACGCCGGCGATCCGGACGTCGTCGCCCTTCACGAGGCTCGTCACGTCGGAGAAGACCGCCTTGTAGGTGTGCGTCGTGAGGAACGAGACGTTGCCGATGATGACAGCCAGGATCGCCGTGAGCGTGCCGGTCACCACGAGGAAGAGCAACAGCTTGCTGAGCGCTCCGGCCGTCCGGCGGTCCAGCCGGGGGTCGAGCCTGCGTCGGCGCCTGGTCATCCGAGCGTCACCTCCGCCCCACGGAGGACGGGACCGGCCAGCGCCTGAGCGACGGACGGCACCTCGTCGGGCGCGACACCCAACGCTGCGGCCATCAGCGCCTCGATCTGCGCCTTCTCGGTCGGTGACCCCGCAGGGCTCGCCGCGGCCGGCGACGCCAGCGGGCGCTCCTTGCCCAGCGGGCCTCCGATCCCGAGCTCGCGCAGCAGCGCCTTGCTCATGCCCGGCGCCGGTCGCGTCGCGTCGTACGACGTCGACGGGAGGCTCGCGCACGTGGGGTCGAGCGCGCTGCCGCCCCCGCTCGCGGGCGGGAGGTCGGCGGCGTCACCACCGTCGTACGCCCGCGGCGAGCGCGCCGCGAACTCGACGGTGATGTGGGCGCGGTTGTCGCGGAAGGCCGAGTCGAGCCGGGGCACCAGCCGGTCGACACCCTTGAGGACGCAACCGATCGTCGGCGCGTGGTCCGCGAGCAGCTCCAGCGTCGGGCGCGACTGGCGCGACAGGGTGATGAAGTCCTCCCCTGTGCGGTCGAGGAAGGCGTCGGCCGTGGTCGCGAATGCGGCCGTCTCGGTGAAGAGCGCCTGCAGCTGCGCCTTGCGGCCGGTCAGCGTGTTCCCGGTGACGACGGCGTTGCGCAGCGTCTCACCGATCTCCGGCATGACGTCGGCGTACGTCTCGGCAGCCTCGCCGAGCAGCGTGATGTCCTCGACGATGCGCGGGGCCAGCGGCGTGATCTTCTGCAGGTAGCCCTCGAGCGTCTCGAGGCTCTCGCCCAAGGCCTCGCCCTGCCCGTCGAGCGCCTCCGACAGGGCCGTGAGCGTGTACGAGAGGTCGACCGGGTTGAGGGCGGTCAGGATCGGGTCGAGGTCGATGAGCAGGTTCTCGACGTCGGTCGGCAGGTCCGCCTGCGCGATGACGTCTCCGGCCTCGATCGGCGTCCCCGCCGACTCGGCGACCGGCTGCAGGTCGACGTACTTCTCGCCGAAGAGCGTCTTGGGCACGATCAGGGCTTCCACGTCCGAGGGGATCAACGGCTGGTAGTCGGGGTCGATCCGCAGGTGGATCGACGCGAGGCCGGACTCGGAGGTGATCTTCTCGACCCGGCCGACGATCACGCCGCGCAGCTTCACGTCGGAGTTGCGGTTGAGCTGGAGGCCGGCGCTCTGGCTGCGGACGGTCACCGGGACGTCCCCGGAGAACTTCTTGGTGAAGACCGCGTACGTCAGGTAGACCGCCGCCAGCATCAGCACGAGCATGAGGACGCCGAGGACACGGACGATGCCGGGACGTTCGAGAGTCGGGGTGCGCGCCATTAGCCGGCCAACCTCACCGTCGTCGTGGTGCCCCAGATCGCCATCGACATCAGCAGGTCGACGACGTTGATCATGACGATCGACGTCCGTACCGCGCGGCCCACAGCCACGCCGACGCCGACCGGGCCGCCGGAGGCGTAGTAGCCGTAGTAGCAGTGGATCAGGATGACGACGACCGCGAACACCATCACCTTCACGAACGACCAGAGCACGTCCTCGGGCGGGAGGAACAGCGTGAAGTAGTGGTCGTACGTGCCGGTGCTCTGCCCGAAGACCCAGGTGACGGTCAACCGGGTCGCGAAGTACGAGGCGAGCAGGCCGACCACGTACAGCGGGATGATCGCCGCCAGCCCGGCGATGACCCGGGTCGTCACCAGGTACGGCAGCGACGGGATCGCCATGACCTCGAGGGCGTCGACCTCCTCCGAGATGCGCATGGCGCCCAGCTGGGCGGTGAAGCCGCAACCGACCGTGGCGGCGAGGGCGATCCCGGCGACCAGCGGAGCGATCTCCCGCGTGTTGAAGTACGCGGAGAAGAACCCCGCGAACGCGCTGGTGTCTAGCTGCTCGAGGGCGGTGAAGCCCTGGAGCCCCACCTCCGTGCCGGTGAAGAACGACATCGCGGTGATGACGCCGACGGTCCCGCCGATGACGGCCAGCGCGCCCTGCCCGAACGTCACCTCGGACAGGAGCCGCAAGATCTCGCGGGGGTAGTGGACGAGCGTGCGCGGGACCCACGCGAGGACCCGGAGGTAGAACGCGAGATGGCGGCCGAGCGCGTCGATCCCGCCGACCGGGCGGCGGTAGAGCTCCTTCACGTCCGCCATGTCACAACGCCTTCGCCGGGACGAGCTGGATGTAGAGGGCGCTCATCACGAAGTTCGCGAGGAACAGGAGCAGGAACGTGATGACGACCGACTCGTTGACGGCCTGACCGACGCCGCGCGGGCCGCCGTCGGCATGCATGCCCTTGTACGAGGCGACGATCGCGGCGATGAACCCGAACACGAGGGCCTTCGCCATCCCCTGCCACAGGTCGGGCAGCTGGGCCAGCGCCGTGAACGAGGCGAGGTACGCGCCCGGCGTGCCGCCCTGCAGCACCACGTTGAAGAAGTAGCCGCCGAGCACACCGACGACGCTGACCAGGCCGTTCAAGAAGACCGCCACGAGCATGCAGGCCAGGACCCGCGGGACGACGAGTCGTTGGATCGGGTCGATGCCCAACACCATCATCGCGTCGAGCTCTTCGCGGATCTTGCGCGCCCCGAGGTCGGCGGCGATCGCAGACCCGCCGGCGCCGGCGACCAGCAGCGCGGTGGCGATCGGGCCAGCCTCGCGGACCACCGCGAGCACGGCCGCGGACCCGGTGAACGACTGCGCGCCGAACTGCTGGATGAGGCTTCCCGCCTGCAGTGCGATCACCGCGCCGAACGGGATCGCGACCAGGGCGGTCGGGATGATCGTCACCGAGGCGATGAACCACGCCTGCTGGATGAACTCCCGCACCTGGAACGGGCGCCGGAACACCCCCACCACCACGTCCGCCCCGAAGGCGAACAGCTTGCCGATGGTCGCGAGCGGCGTCGTCAGGACGGCGACCGCGCTCACGCAACACCCCCGGACGAGTACGTGTCGGGAACGCGCAGCGGTCGGGGCACGAGCGGGTCGTCCTGGAAGGATCCGGGCGGAGGGACCACACCGTTGGCGGCGCACCACGCACCCGGAGGCGCCTGGGTCGGCCGCGGCTGTCCGTCGGACGGAAGCAGCTGGAGCGGGATCGGCGGAAGCGGAGGCAGCGTGCTGTGGTCCTCCAGCGCCAGCTCGTCGGCGTCCTTCTCCTCGCTCATCCCGATCGGTCCGACAGTCTGGGCGTTGAGGAACTGACGGACCGCGGGCTCCTCGCTCGACAGCAGCATCTCGCGGGGGCCGAACATCGCCAGGTGCCTGTGGAACAGCAGGCCGATGTTGTCCGGGACCGTCCGCGCGGTGTTGATGTCGTGCGTGACGATGAGGAAGGTCGCCTCGATCTGGGCGTTGAGGTCGACGATCAGCTGGTTGATGAAGGCCGTTCGTACGGGGTCCAGGCCGGAGTCGGGCTCGTCGAAGAGGACGATCTCAGGCTCGAGCACCAGCGCGCGTGCGAGGCCCGCGCGCTTGCGCATGCCGCCGGAGATCTCGCCCGGCAGCTTGCCCTCGGCACCCACGAGACCGACCATCGTCATCTTCTCCATGACGATCTCGCGGATCTCGGTCTCGGTCTTGCGGGTGTGCTCGCGCAGGGGGAACGCCACGTTGTCGAACAGCGTCATCGAGCCGAACATCGCGCCGTCCTGGAACAGCACCCCGAACAGCTTGCGGATCTCGTACAAGTCACGCTCGCTGCACGTCGCGATGTCCGTGCCCTCGATGAACACGTGGCCCTCGTCGGGCTTCAGCAGGCCGATCAGGGCCTTGAGGAAGACGGACTTGCCGGTGCCGGACGGTCCGAGCATGACGCTGATCTCACCTGCGGGCAGGGTGAGCGACACGTCGCGCCAGATCGTCTGCTTGCCGAAGGACTTCGTCAGACCTTCGACGCGTACCTCGACTCCCATGGGCGGGACTCCTTCGGGGGGACAGACGCCTCAGACGGTGAGGCGCCACGGAGGGACCAGAGGCCCCGCGTCAGGCGTTGTCGGCCCGACGACGGGTCCGGACGGCGAGGGCGAGGCGGCCGAGAGCCACCAGGCCGAACAGCCCGAGGAGGCCGACACCGACCGGCGAGCCGGTCGCCGGCAGGCTGGTCGTCGTGTACGGCGCGACGTCCGAGCCGCCCCCTCCGTTGCCGTTGCCGTTGCCGTCGGATCCGCCGTTGCCCCCCGGCGTGGTGGTGTCGGGGTTGCTGGGCGGGTCGATCACCGGCGGGTCTTCGCCGCCTCCGCCGTTGTTGCCTCCGCCGTTCCCGCCGCCGTTGCCGCCACCACCCGACCCGCCGGCGGCCGGCAGCGGGCACTCGGCCTCCTCGCATCCGTCGCCGACGGGGATCGTCCCGATCACGCGCGCGGCACGGCTGTCGAGGTTACGGACGCAGTTGAGCTCGGTCTCGGCGATCGCTCCCAGCACGGGCGGGTCGAGCTTCGCCTGGATCTTGAACGTCTTGGGCATCTGCACGTAGATGAGGGCGCCGGTCACCCCGTCGGGCAGCGCGGGAACCGTGATGGCGTCGACCGTGCCCTTGGCGGGGATGAGGAGTGAGCCCGAGGAGGGCACGGGGACCATCGGCGAGCTGAGTCCGCGGACCTGGGGCTCGAGAGTGGCGGCGACCTCTCCCCCGGGCACCACGCCCTGGAGAAGCACCGTCGAGGTCGCGCCGCCACCGACCTTCGTCACCTTCATGATGTCGCGGATGCGGGTGACGAGCGTGGCGGGGAGGATCAGGTCGAGCTCGGCCGCCGTCTCGGCGATGGTGTCGCCACCGTTCACCTGGTCGGGGAGCGACGTGCGCGCGTTCACGAGGAACTGCTGCGGGCCACCCAGAGAGGTGTTGATGATCTCGTTGTCCGACTCGCAGGTGTAGCCCACCTGGTTGATCGAGGCCGACTGCGCAGCGCTGGCCGACGGCGCCAGACCCACCTGCACTCCCCCGACGGCCATCCCTGCGGCGGCGGCGAGGCCGACGCCCCGACGCAGACCACCGTGGACCAGACCGTCATGAAGACGTGCGAGAGCGCTCACGCGCATACGGTTCTCCCTCCCAAGCGAACCTCAGCGGCCGGAAGCGCAGCAGTCCGCTACTCCCAGGTAACAAACGTGACTGTAACCCACATTTTCACTGTGACACAACCCACAACAGGTCCCAAACAGGTCACGGCGAGGGGTACCCACGGTGAGGCTCGTCACACTCGGTTCGAGGGTCAGCCTACTCCTCCGATGGCACCCGGGAATGACGAACGGGCACCCCTCCCGGAGGAGGAGTGCCCGTTCGTACGGGTGCGTCAGAGCGCGGGACGCGTCACTTGAGGGTGACGGTGGCGCCGGCGGCCTCGAGGGCCTCCTTGGCCTTGTCCGCGGCCTCCTTGTTGACACCCTCGAGGATCGGCTTGGGCGCGCCCTCGACGAGGTCCTTGGCCTCCTTCAGGCCGAGGCTCGTGAGACCGCGCACCTCCTTGATGACCTGGATCTTCTTGTCGCCGGCCGACTCGAGGACGACGTCGAACTCGTCCTTCTCCTCGGCAGCGCCGGCGTCAGCCGCGCCGCCACCGGCGGCAGGAGCGGCGGCAACCGCGACCGGAGCGGCGGCGGTGACGTCGAAGGTCTCCTCGAACTGCTTGACGAACTCGCTGAGCTCCAGGAGGGTCATCTCCTTGAAAGCGTCGAGCAGGTCCTCGGTGCTGAGCTTCGCCATGTTGGCGTCCTTCCTATCTGGGGACCCCGAGGGGGGTCGGATACGTGATCGGGCCCTAGCCCTCGGAGCCCTCGGCCGCGGCCGGGGCTTCTTCGGTCTCGGTCTGAGCCGAGGTGTCCTCGGCCGGAGCCGAGGCTGCGGACGGATCCTGCTCGACCTTGGTCTGCAGGGCGCCCACGGCACGCGCCGCCTGAGCGAGCGGTGCCTGGAACAGAGCGGCGGCCTTCGAGAGGTTCGCCTTCATGCCGCCCGCGAGCTTGGCGAGGAGGACCTCGCGCGACTCGAGGTCGGCAAGCTTCGTGATCTCGGCAGCGTCGAGCGGCTTCCCCTCGAGGAACCCACCCTTGATGACGAGCTTGTTGTTCGCCTTGGCGAAGTCACGCAGACCCTTGGCGACCTCGACCGGATCGCCCTTGATGAAGGCGATGGCAGTCGGCCCGTTGAGCAGGTCGTCGACACCGTCGACGCCGGCGTCACGAGCCGCGATCTTGGTCAGCGTGTTCTTGGCCACGGCGTAGTTGACGTTCTCACCGAGCGAGCGGCGCAGTTCCTGCAGCTGCTTCACGGTGAGACCGCGGTACTCGGTCAGCACAGCGCCGTTCGAGCTGCGGAACTCGTCCGCCAGCTCGGCAACCGCTGCGGCCTTGTCCGGTCGCGCCATGGTTCTCCTTCGTGTCGTACCCGCCGAACGGCGAGCACCTGGAACGTACGAAGGCCACCGGCGCATCTGGTCGTGAAACGACGAACGCCCCGGCGCAGGGCACGGGGCGCGACGCACGGGAGAGTGCGTAGAACTCGGTGAACCTGCGCGGGCCGCCCGCGGAGTGCGGGACCTTCGATCCGAGACTCTCCTGAGAGGGTCACGGACGACCGGCGGTCTTCGGCGTCGTCCAGACTACGTGAACGACCCGCGCAGATCCAAATCGGGTGGCGTCAGCCCATCATCGAGCTGCCGTCGACGACCTCGCCGGCCGGCGGCGCCTTGATCTCGAGGTCCTCGCCCCACTTGGTGAAGGCCATCTCGATCGGCATCTGCGGCATGTCCACGACGACCTTGCGCGGGAGGTCGTCCGGACCGACCCAGTACTGGTACGTGAGCTCCTTGGGCAGCTGCGCCGCAGCGGCCCCCTCCATGCCTTCGATCTTGGAGGTGTCGACCACGACGTCGTAGCGGGTGGCCTCCACCCCGTCGATGGTCTCGGTCTCACCGGTCTTCTTGACGTCCTTGAGCGCCGCCTTCAGGCTCTCGATGCTCTTGGCCGGGTCCATCGAGTCGCGCATCTGGGCGAACGACTCCGCCGCGGCGCCCTTCGCCTCGTCCAGCGAGATCTTCATCCACTTGTCGCCCGACATGCCCGGCGCCTTCGTGTAGATGGTGCCGTCGACGAGGATCATCTCGAGGTCCTGGCCGCCCATGTCCATCGTCATGCGCATCGCGGTCTTGTCGGGGTCCGGGTCGGTGGCCACGTCGGCCTCCGCGGCGATCTTCTGGCCGCCGGCCCCGATCGACATCGTCATGTGCGCGGTCTGTGCTTCGACCTGGGCGCCGGCGAGCACCTCGGCGAAGTTGGACGAGGTGAGCTTCGTTGCTCCCTCGTCGGTCGTGCCGCCCTTCGCGCCGGTCTGCGACGACGCCGTCGAGGCATCGCCACCGTCGCCGTCGGCGAGGTCGGCACTGCTCCCGCAGCCTGCGGTGAGAGCAAGGGCAAGGGCCGCGAGTGCGGTCGGGATCGTTCGGATGCGCATGACCTCCACGCTACCCGGTGGGTGGGTCCGCGAACGCGCGAACGCCGCCCCCCGGGAGGGAGACGGCGTCCGTCGGCTCGCGTCACGCGTACGGGCGTACGCGCGAGGTCACTCGTCGTCGGAGGCGACGTTGCGGGTGCGGTTCGGGTCGACCGGCACACCCGGGCCCATCGTCGTGGAGACGGTGATCTTCTTGATGTAGCGGCCCTTCGAGCTGGCCGGCTTCAGACGCAGGATCTCCTCGAGCGCGGCGGCGTAGTTCTCGGCCAGCGCGGAAGCGCTGAACGAGGCCTTGCCGATCACGAAGTGGAGGTTGGCGTGGCGATCGATGCGGAACTCGATCTTGCCGCCCTTGATGTCCGAGACAGCCTTCGCGACGTCCGGGGTCACCGTGCCGGTCTTGGGGTTCGGCATGAGGTTGCGGGGGCCGAGCACGCGACCCAGGCGACCCACCTTGCCCATCATGTCCGGCGTGGCGACGACGGCGTCGAAGTCGAGCCAGCCGCCCGAGATCTTCTCGACGAGGTCGTCGGCACCGACGTAGTCGGCCCCGGCCTCACGCGCGGCGTCGGCGTTCGGGCCGGTCGCGAACACGAGGACGCGAGCGGTCTTACCGGTGCCGTTCGGCAGGTTGACGGTGCCGCGCACCATCTGGTCGGCCTTGCGCGGGTCGACACCGAGGCGCATCGAGACGTCGACGGTCGAGTCGAAGTTCTTCGAGCCCGACTCCTTGGCCAGCTCCATCGCCTGGAGCGGCGTGTAGAGCGCGTCCTTGTCGATCTTCTGGGCGGCGTTGCGGTACGCCTTGCTGTGCTGAGGCATTCTGGTTCTTCTCTCTCTACCAGTCGTGGTCGTCGGGCCCAGCTGGCCCTGCCACAGGTCCGGTCGGTCGGTCTAGGTCAGTCGACGGTGACGCCCATGGAACGGGCGGTGCCGGCGATGATCTCCATCGCGGACTCGATGTCGTTCGCGTTGAGGTCGGGGAGCTTGGTCTGCGCGATCTCGCGGACCTGGTCCTTGCTGATGGATCCGACCTTGTCCTTGTGCGGGACGGCGGAGCCCTTCTGCAGGCCCGCGGCCTTCTTGATCATCTCCGCAGCCGGCGGCGTCTTGGTGATGAAGGTGAACGACCGGTCCTCGTAGATCGTGATCTCGACCGGGACGATGTTGCCGCGCATGGACTCCGTCGAGGCGTTGTACGCCTTGCAGAACTCCATGATGTTGACGCCGTGCGGACCGAGCGCGGTACCGACCGGCGGGGCCGGGGTGGCGGCACCGGCCTGCAGCTGCACCTTGACGAGGGCAGCGATCTTCTTCTTCGGAGGCATATCTCTTTTCCTTCTCGTGGTCTCGGTGGGCCTGCCTCGGCCCTCCCACTGGTGTTGCGCGGAAGCCCTGTCGAGCGTACCTGGCGTGCTCAGACCCTCTGGATCTGCGCGAAGCTGAGCTCGACGGGGGTCTCCCGACCGAAGATCTCGACGAGCGCCCGGACACGCTGGGCGTCGATGTTGATCTCGGTGATCGTGGCGTGCAGCGTCGCGAACGGACCGTCCACGACCATGACCGAGTCGCCGACGGAGAAGTCGGTGAACTCGACCTTCGGCGCCTGCGACTGCGCCGTTGCGGACGAGGCCGCTGCCGGCTGCTCGACCGCGACCTGGGCCTCGACGGCGGGAGCGAGCATGCTCTCGACCTCGGCCAGGGTGAGCGGCACGGGCTGGTGGGCGTTGCCCACGAAGCCGGTGACCGACGGCGTGTTGCGCACCGTCGACCAGGACTCGTCGGTGAGGTCCATCCGGACGAGGACGTAGCCGGGGAGCACGGTGCGCTTGACGAGCTTGCGCTGACCGTTCTTGATCTCGGCCACCTCTTCGGTCGGGACGACGACCTCGAAGATGTAGTCCTCCATGTGCATGGAGGTGATGCGGTTCTCCAGGTTGGACTTGACCCTGTTCTCCATGCCGGAGTAGGTGTGCACGACGTACCAGTCACCGAACTGGTTCTGGAGCTGCTCACGGAACTCGGCGAGCGGGTCGCTCTCGGCGGCGACCGCCTCGAGCACGTCCTCGGTGGTGCCGGCGGCGTCGGCGATCTCCTGCGCCTCCTCGAAGACCTGCTCGGCGAGGTCCTCGACCTCAGCCTCCGCCTCGTCCTCGCCCTCGGCGTCGGCCGCCTCGGCGTCCGCGCGCTCCACGTCGGACTCGGAGAGGTCCTCGAACGGCGTCAGCGGCTCGGGGTCGTCCTGCTCGGCCTCGTCGGCCGCGGCGTCGAGACCCTCCTGGACCTCCTCGACCTCGAGCTCCTGCTCGTCGTCGTCCAACGGCGCACGGTTGCCCGCAGGAGCGACGGCGTCACGCAGGGCGTCGTCGAACTCGTCATACGGCTGGGACACAGCGCCTCTTTCCTCGTCTCGTCTTGACCCTGGGGTCAGGCGAAGACCCAGAACATCAGCTTGCCGAAGCCGTAGTCCAGGCCCGCCACGAAGGCCATCATGACCAGCACGAAGAAGAGCACGACCACGAAGTAGTTGGCGACCTGCGAACGGGTCGGCCACACCACCTTGCGGAGCTCCGCGACGACCTGACGGTAGAAGGTCATCGGAGACGTGCGGCCGGAGCGGGTGCTCTCGGTCGGAGCGCTTGACGTCTCGCTCATGGTGACCGTTCCCTTCGATCGTGGTGCCTGTCATCGGTCCGCCGTCGGGACGGACCAGGCCATTGCAGGGCAGGAGGGACTTGAACCCCCAACCTTCGGTTTTGGAGACCGATGCTCTGCCAGTTGAGCTACTGCCCTTCGATGTGCGCCTCCGCTGCCTCGTCACCGCAAGCCGTTGGGGTGGCTCATGGGCATGACGACACAGTGGAAACATCCACCGGTCGTCAAGTGTACGGGGTGCCCCGGCACGGAGTCGAACCGGCTGGCACGATGACCGCATGGCCGAAGCGATGCGCTCGATCGATCGTCTCCCGAAGGCCCATCTGCACCTGCATTTCACGGGGTCGATGAGGCACACCACGCTCGTCGAGCTGGCCGAGCGCGACGGTGTCCGGCTCCCGCCGGCGCTCGTCGAGGAGTGGCCCCCGCAGCTGCGCGCGACCGACGAGAAGGGCTGGTTCCGCTTCCAGCGCCTGTACGACACCGCACGCTCGGTGCTGCGCACCCCCGACGACGTCCGGCGCCTGGTCCACGAGGTCGCCGAGGACGACGCGGCCGAGGGCTCGGTCTGGACGGAGATCCAGGTGGACCCCTCCGGCTACGCCGCGAAGTTCGGGGGCATCACGGCGTTCACCGACCTCGTGCTCGACTGCGTGCGCGACGCCAGCGCCACGTACGGGATCGGGATGGCGGTGATCATCGCCTCGAACCGCACGCGGCACCCGCTCGACGCCCGTACGCTCGCGCGTCTGGCCGCTCAGTACGCCGACCGCGGCGTCGTGGGGTTCGGGCTGTCCAACGACGAGCGGCGCGGTGAGACCGCGACGTTCGCCCCGGCCTTCGCGATCGCCCGCCGCGCAGGGCTGCGCAGCATGCCGCACGGCGGCGAGCTGCGAGGGCCGCAGAGCGTCAGGGCCGTCCTCGAGCACCTCTCCCCCGACCGGATCGGGCACGGCGTGCGCTGCGTCGAGGATCCCGCCGTGCTCGACGCCGTCGCCCGCGCGGGGCTGACGCTCGAGGTCTGCCCGTCGTCGAACGTGGCGCTGGGCGTGTACGACACCTTCGAGGAGGTGCCGGTGCGCACCCTGACCGAGGCCGGCGTCGGCGTCGCCCTCGGCGCGGACGACCCGCTGCTGTTCGGAGCACGCCTCTCGGGCCAGTACGCCGCGCTGCGGGCCGCCCAGGACTTCAGCGACGCCGAGCTGGCCGAGCTCGCCCGGATGTCGCTGCGCGCCTCGTACGCCCCCGACGACCTGCGCGAGACCGCCCTGGCCGCGGTCGACGCCTGGCTCTCCGCCGACCCGGACTGAGCCCCGCTCAGCACCACTTCGCCGTCGGTTGTCCACAGGCCGTCGGCCTGCTCGCTGCAGGGATCGACCGCAGTGGACCACAGTGCTCGGGTGGAACGATTGCAGCGGGTCGCGCGAGAGCAGGGCGGCTACCTCACGCGTCAGGACGGCAAAGACTGCGGCTACCCGCACTCCGAGCTCGGCAGGCTCGTCGAACGCAAGGTGCTGGTCCGACTGCGACGCGGCGCGTTCGCGTTCGCGGAGGACCACGTCACGTGGTCTCCGAGGGAGAGACATCTGGTGACCGCGCGCCGTCCTCGCCCAGCTCGGGCCCGGGTACGCGCTGTCCCACGACAGCGCGGCCGCCGCGCACGACCTCAGCACGTACGGCCTGGATCTCGACGTTGTTCACGTGGCCCGAGTCGGCGGCACCACCAGCCGTACGCGCAACGGCATCGTGCGCCACCGTGACGCCCTTCGGGCGAGCGACGTGGTCGACGTCGAGGGGATCCCCACCGTTCGTCCTCCCCTGGCCGTCGCACAGGCTGCGACGACGTCCGAGATCGACACCGGCGCCGTGCTCGTCTCGTCGTGGATCTCCCAGCTCATGTCCGACGCACGCCGTCGGGGCTGCCTGGAGTGGTTCTCGCAGGACGACGCGAAAGCCGAGCTCCGCGAGGTCCTGGCGTCGCTCGGCAGCCGGCCGGGGAGCCGGACCGCCGCGGACGCGGTGACGATCGCGGACGGTCGGTGCGAGAGCCCTGCCGAGGTGCGGGTCCTCGTTTTGTGCTGGCGCTTCTCCCTCCCTCGCCCTGAGACGCAGTACGAGCTCGCGCTACCTGAGGGCCGTCGGGCGGAGGTCGACTTCCTCTGGCCAGAGCAGCGACTTGTCGTCGAGTTCGACGGTCGCGTCAAGTACGACGGCAGCGGCGAGCAGACCGGAGCGAGCGTCTGGGCCGAGAAGACACGCGAGCTGAAGATCCGCGATCTCGGCTACCACGTGCTCCGACTGACCTGGGCTGACCTGGCTCCCGAGAACGCCGAGCGTACGGCAGCGCGCCTGCGGCGGGAGCTCGTTCGGGCGCAGCGACTGTACGGCCACCTCAGCGACGGTTCGTCCAGGACGTCGTGAGGGTCGAACCGTCGCTGAGTGTGGACGGCTGGCGGCGAGCCAGCCCAGCCGAGGGCAGGCTCAGAGCTCGGCGCCGACGAGGACGGGCTCGTTCTCGAGGCGTACGCCGAACTTCGCCTCGACCCCGTCGCGGATCTCGCGGGCGAGGGCCAGGAGCTCGTAGCCGGTGGCGCCGCCACGGTTCGTGAGGGCGAGGCTGTGCTTGGACGAGACGCGCGCCGCCGTCCGGCCGTACCCTTTGCCGAAGCCCGCGTGCTCGATCAGCCACGCCGCGCTCGTCTTGACCTGGCCGTCGGGCTGGGCGAAACGGGGGGCGTCGGCCGGCAGCGCGCTCGCGGCCTCGGCCGAGAGCACCGGGTTGGTGAAGAACGAGCCCGCGCTCCACGTGTCGTGGTCGTCCGGGTCGAGCACCATGCCCTTGCCTGCGCGCAGGCCGAGGACGGCCTCGCGGACGTCACCGAGCGGAGCGCGGTCACCGACGGAGATGCCCAGGGTCCGGGCCAGCTCGGCGTAGCGGACCGGCGCGCTCAGCGAGCCGAGCTCGAGCTGGAACGTGACCTCCAGGACCACGTGGCGGCCAGGCTCGGCCTTGAACCGGCTCGTGCGGTAGCCGAAGCGGCAGTCGACCGCGGAGTACGTGACGACGCGCTTGTCGCGCCGGTCGTACGTCCGGACGCGGGCGATCGTCTGAGCGACGTCCTGGCCGTACGCGCCGACGTTCTGGATCGGCGTCGCCCCGACCCGACCCGGGATGCCGGAGAGCGTCTCGACGCCCACCCACTCCTCGTCGACCGCGTGCGCCACGAAGTCGTCCCACACCTCGCCGGCCGCGACCGTCAGCGTCGCCCCGCTGCAGCGGTCGACGTCGGCCACCAGGCCTCGCGTACGGATGAGGACGACGGTGCCGTCGAAGCCCTCGTCGGAGACCACGACGTTGCTGCCGCCCCCGAGGAGGAGGACGGGCTCGCCGGCCTCGTCGAGCGCGCGGACGGTGTCGACGAGGTCGTCGGCGTCCGTCACCTCGACGATGTCGCGGGCGGGGCCGCCGATCCGCAGCGTGGTGAGCGGGGCGAGGACGGTCAGGTCACGCATCGAGAGGGCTCCCAACATGACACCGGGGTCCGCGCCTGCTCGGCGGGACCCCGGTGAACGGTGTGTACGTGGGAAGTCGTACGAGGTGGGTCAGCGGGTCTCGCGGTGGACCGTGTGACGACGCTCGTGCGGGCAGAACTTCTTGAGGTCGAGGCGATCGGGGTCGTTGCGACGGTTCTTCTTGGTGATGTAGTTGCGTCGCTTGCACTCGGTGCACGCCAAGGTGATCTTGGGGCGGATGTCAGAGCTCTTGCTGGCCACGAGTCTGCCTCTTCTTCGGTGGAACTGCTTCTGTCGTCTTTTGTAGCGGGGGCGGGACTCGAACCCGCGACACCACGATTATGAGCCGTGTGCTCTAACCACCTGAGCTACCCCGCCATGCGTCATCCCGCCGCCCTCTGCACCGGGCGGAGGGAGCGGGTGAGACTCAGAGCCCCTTTACGGAATCGAACCGTAGACCTTCTCCTTACCATGGAGACGCTCTGCCGACTGAGCTAAAGGGGCGTATCGGCGAACCGAGAAGCAAAGATACACGGCCCCTGCGACGAACCGAAATCGGGGGTCGCCCCCGTGACCTCGGTCACCTCCGGCCCGGTCCTGGCACCCACCTGCGCGCCACAATACGACCATGCGCACCCGTCGTACGGCACTCGTGGCCGCGAGCCTCCTGGCGCTCAGCGCCTGCAGCTCCGCAGGCAGCGAGCCCGCGGACGACGCGACCTCGGAGGCGTCGCCACCATCCTCCGCAGCAGCACCCAGCGTGTCGCCGACCGAGCCCGTGCCTGGCGACGACTGGGCCCGTACGGACCCGGAGGCCGCCGGGTTCGACCCCGCCGCGCTGCGCGCCCTCGACGCCGAGCTCGAAGCGTCCCGGTCGTCGTGCGTCGCCGTGGTGCGCGACGGCGAGCTGGTGCACGAGGCATCGTTCGGCGACGCCGACAGCACCACGATGGGACCCGCGTTCTCGGTCACGAAGTCGCTCACGTCGGTGCTGGTGGGCATCGCGGCCGACGAAGGGCTGCTCGACCTGGACGACCGCGCCTCTCGGTACGTCCGCGCCTGGAAGGGCACCCCCGCGGCGCGCGTCACGATCCGCGACCTCCTCGCCAACGTCTCCGGCCGGCACTGGGACTTCGTCACCGACTACCAGCAGATGGCGCTCGCCGCGCGCGACAAGACGGCCTTCGCCGTCGGGCTCGCGCAGGACGCCAGGCCCGGCACCGTCTGGCGCTACAACAACGCCGCTATCCAGACGCTCGACGAGGTGCTGACGGTCGCGACGGGTCGAACGCCGCGGGAGTACGCCCGCGAGAAGCTCCTGGACCCGCTCGGCATGTCGCGGACGTACTGGGGAGAGGACCCCGCGGGCAACACGACGATGTTCTCGGGCGTGAACTCCTCGTGCCTGGACCTGGCACGGCTCGGGTTGCTGATGATGCGCGACGGTCGCTGGGGAGACCGCCAGATCGTCTCCCCCTCGTACGTGGAGCAGGCCACCGGACGCTCGTCGTCGCGGCTCAACGCGGCGTACGGGCTCCTGTGGTGGGTCAACCGCAAGGGCCCCGTCCTCGGGACGCGGACGGCGACCGGTGGCGGCGCGGCGGCCTCCTCGTCCCCCGAGGGGCGGCTCGCGCCGCGCGTCCCCAAGGACGCCTTCTGGGCGCTCGGCCTGGGCAACCAGGTCGTCGCCGTGGTGCCGTCGGAAGGGATCGTGGCCGTACGGATGGGGGCCGTCCCGCGCGACCCGCAGGCGGTCTCCCCCGACACCTTCACACGCGCGGTGCTCGACGCCCGGCGCTGAGCGCGCCCCGTACTCCGGACGCGGACGAGCCCGGCCCCGCGCAGGCGGGACCGGGCTCGTCGGACGTGGCAGGTGCAGGATTCGAACCTGCGAAGGCATTGCCGGCTGATTTACAGTCAGCTCCCATTGGCCGCTCGGGCAACCTGCCAGGGATTGTTACTCTGCGCGAGCAACAGCACGACTTTAGCGCAGCAGTCCGGCGCACCCGAAATCGGGTGACCCTGCTGACCTACCGAGAGGATCATCATGGCCGCGGACTCGTCGTTCGACATCGTGAGCAAGCTCGACCACGCCGAGATCGACAACGCGATCAATCAGGCGGCGCGCGAGATCTCGACCCGCTACGACTTCAAGAACACCGGCGCCTCGATCGAGAAGAGCGGCTCGACGGCCGTCGTCATCAAGGCCAACGCCGACGAGCGGGCGCTGGCGGTGCTCGACGTGCTCAAGGACAAGCTGGTCAAGCGTGGGGTCTCCCTCAAGACCCTGGAGGCGAGCGACCCGAAGCAGTCCGGCAAGGAGTCGGTCATCAACGGGACGTTCTCCGAAGGGATCACCCAGGAGCAGGCCAAGAAGGTCTCCAAGCTGATCCGCGACGAGGGACCCAAGGGCGTCAAGGTGCAGATCCAGGGCGAGGAGCTGCGAGTCTCGGGCAAGAAGCGCGACGACCTGCAGGAGGTCATCGCACTGGTGAAGGGCGCCGACCTCGACTTCGCCGTGCAGTTCGTGAATTACCGCTGAGCCGTGCCGCCGAGCCGGTCGCCCTACGACCGCGCGGGTTGGTCGTCCTCGCGGAGCGCGTACGACTCGATCGCGGTCGCGGCCTCGTCGACCGCGGCGCGGGCCTTGCGCCACCGCTCCTGCAGCAACGGGTCGACGTCGTCCATGTCGCAGTCGAAGTCGGTAGCGCACTCGGACCAGAGGCGGTTGGCCTTCACGTAGTGGTTCAGCGCGCGCTCGAGCTTGAGCCCGACGGCGGCGAGACAGCTGTCATCGAGAGTGGGCGCCTCCTTCGCTGCCTGGTCGTAGGCGACCCGGATGTCGCCCACCTCGGTGCCGTACTCCGCGACGCGCAGGCCGACACCGAGCCGTGAGCCGAGCTCCTCGAGGGTGCTGAGCAGATCGGAGAAGACCGCGGCGCACGCGCTTCGTGACGCCGTTGTCGCGTCCGCGAGCTCTTCGGCCCACGGATCCTCCGTCGCTGTGGTCCTGGTCGAGGCTGGGCTCGACTCGAGCGCGTCCTTCGCGTCGGTGGCGCTGCAGGCGGTGAGCAGACCGAGTACGACGGCAAGGACCCCGAGAGGGAGCTTCATGGCGACCGACCTCCAAGACGAGCGAGGGGGCTGCCGTCCAGTCTGGAACGCACCGCATCCCGTTTTGGTCGTTTTGTCGCAATCAGGCTGCCGGCCGTGCGGGCCCGGCGGTGAGTCAGGTCCCACGCGAAGCGCCGCGGTGGGACCCAGCTCACCGCCGCGGACCGGGCGGGGGACGCGGGAGGGGCGGTTAGCGCTGGGCTTTCGCCTCGAGCGCCCCGATGCCGGCGAGGGCGTCGGCGCGCTCGTTGCCGGGATCGCCTGCGTGGCCCTTGACCCAGTGCCACCGGACCTCGTGCACCTGCGCGGCCTCGTCGAGGCGCCTCCAGAGGTCCTCGTTCTTGACGGGCTGCTTGGCAGCGGTACGCCAGCCGTTGCCCTTCCACTTCGCGACCCAGCTCATGATCCCGTTGCGGACGTAGCTGCTGTCGGTGTGGAGGTCGACCACCGCAGGGCGGGTCAGGGCCTCGAGCGCCGAGATGGCCGCCATCAGCTCCATGCGGTTGTTCGTCGTCGCGGGGTCTCCCCCGTACAGCTCCTTCACGTGGTCGCCGTACCGGAGCACGGCGCCCCAGCCGCCCGGCCCCGGGTTGCCGAGGCAGGCACCGTCGGTGTGGATGGTCACGCTCACGTCGTCAGGCACGGACGAAGGCTAGACCGCGCGGTCGGGCGTCAGGGCAGCGCCCCGAGCAGCAGCGTCGGCGCGACCGAGGTCGCCGCGAGGGCGACCGCGCCGACGACCACCACCGCGTACGCGAGCCGGGCTCCGCGGCCCTCGCGGACGCTGGTGACCGGCGGCACGCCGTTGCCGACCCGGTCCGCCGGGGCGTACGCGACGACGACCAGCCGCAGGTAGTAGACGAGGCCCAGGGCGACGTTGACCGCCATCACGCCCGCCAGCCACGCGTACCCTCCGACGACCACCGGCTGGAGGACGAGGTACTTCGCGAGGAGCCCGATCACCGCCGGCGGGAACCCCGCGAGGGTGAGGAGCCCGAGGACGAGCGCGGCGCCGAGGAGCGGGTCGCGGCGCCCGACGCCGGCGAGATGCGCGTACGTCGTGCCGCCGAACCTGCGCGCGGCGACGACGGCGACCGCGAAGACGGTCAGGTTGGCCATCGCGTAGACGGCGAGGTAGCGCAGCGGCGCCGTCAGCACGAGGTCGGCCTGGACGGCGAGCGCGACCATCGGCGCCACGACGAAGCCACCTTGGGCGATCGAGGACCAGGCGAGCATCCCGACCATCTCGCGCTGGACCAGCGCGCCGATGTTGCCGAGCGTCATCGACAACCCGGCGACGACGGCCACGAAGACGTCCCACCGCGGCTGCAGCGGCAGCAGCGGGTACGCGAGCACGACCAGCAGCGCGGCGAGCGCACCGCCCTTGGAGACGACCGAGAGGAACGCCGCCACGGGGATGGGCGCACCGCGGTACGCGTCGGGGATCCACAGGTGGAACGGCACGGCGCCCACCTTGAAGACCAGACCGACCAGGACCATCACGACCACGGCCGCCATCACGCGTACGGGCGCCTCCGACGTCTGCAGCGCCTCGTTGACCCCGGCGTACGTGAGCGTGCCGGTGAGGCCGTAGAGCAGCGACAACCCCATCAGCGTGACGGCGGTCGCGGTGGCCGAGGCGAGGAAGAACGTCCATGCCGCGCTCACGGACTCGCGCCGGTCGCGGCGCAGGGCGACGAGCGCGATGGAGGGCAGCGAGAGCAGCTCGAGCGCGACGACGAGGGTGACGAAGTCCCGGGCCGCGGCGAGGGTCAGCGCACCCGCGGTGGCCGACAGCAGGAGGAACGTCGACTCCCCCGGCGGCATCGCGGGGTCGTCCTCCAGCGACTGGGTGAGGACCACCACGACCAGAGCGGCGACGAGGATCACCCACGAGAAGCCGGCGACGAGCGGACCGTGCGAGCCCGTCTCGGCCAGCCAGGCACCGGCAGCGACCAGCCCTGCGACGGCGACGACGCCCTGACGGCGCCACCCTCCCCCGGGCCAGAACGCGTCCACGAGGAGCGCCGCGATCGCGCCGACCGCGACCAGGAGCGGGACGCCGACCGATGCCCAGTCCACCGCCTCGGGGTTCATCGGGCACTCCCCAGGATCGCGGGGATGCTCGGCTCCACGACCCCCACCACCAGGCCGGGCGCGAGCCCGAGGAGGAGCACGGCGACGACGAGCACAGCCGCGATCCCCCGCTCGGAGCCGACGAGGTCGACGTCTGCGTCGTGCGGGGTGGGGACGCCTTGGAGCGTGCACCGCAGGAGCCGGAGGAAGTACGCCGAGGTCAGGAGCACACCGACGAGCGCGGCCACCAGCAGCACGGTCGCCACGGCCGGGACCAGCCCTGCACCGGAGTCCACCGCCGACTCGTACGCGCTGCGCAGCGCCATCATCTCTCCCCAGAAGCCCGCCAGGCCGGGAAGTCCGAGGCTGGCGAACGCGGCGAACGCCAGCACCACGGCCAGCGCCGGCATCCGCGCGTAGAGGCCTCGCCCGAGCACCGCCATCTCCGCGCTGCCGAAGCGCCGCTTGAGGGATCCGGCGTTGAAGAACAGCAGCCCCGTCACGACACCGTGGGCGACGCTGGCGAACACCGCGGCGGCCACCCCGATCTCGGTGAGGGTCGCGATGCCGAGGACGACGAAGCCCATGTGGCCGACGCTCGAGTACGCGATGAGGCGCTTGAGGTCGCTCTGCCGCAGACACGCGAGTGCCGCGAGGACGATCCCGATCACGCCGAGGGCGCCCAGCCACGGGGCCAGGTCGCGGGCGGGCCCGGGGAGGACCGAGACGAGCACCCGCAGGAGCCCGTACGTCCCGAGCTTGAGGAAGACCGCCGCCAGCAGCACCGAGCCCACCGTCGGCGCCTTCGCGTGGGCGTCGGGCAGCCACAGGTGGAAAGGCCAGATCGGCGTCTTCACCGCGAGGCCGACGGCGATCATCGCGGCGGCGAAGAGCGCCCACCCGCCGTCGAGGACCTCGGAGCGGGCGGCGAGCTCGGGGATCTGCAACGTGCCGCTCAACGCCCAGACCGTGACGAATCCGACCAGCATGAACGCGGACCCGATGACGGTGTAGAGCAGGAAGCGCGTCGCGGCGACGCGCCGGCCCACCGGGTCGTGCGGATCGCCCCACCGAGCGATCACGAACCACATCGGGATCAGGGCCAGCTCGAAGAACACGAAGAAGAGGAGAAGGTCGAGCGACGCGAAGACGCCGAGCGCCGCGGAGAGCACCACCATGATCAGCGCCACCAGGGCGGGTGTGGCGTTGTCACCCGCCGGCGGGTCGTCCACGAGGGCCCAGCAGACCAGGGCGGAGAGCACGGTCGTCATCAGCAGCAGCGGGAAGGAGATTCCGTCCATCCCGAGGTGGAAGTGCAGCCCGAGGACCCGGACCCACACGGCGTCGATCTCGGCCGCGTAGCCGCCGCCGTCGTGCAGCAGCCAGGCGGCCAGGATGAAGACACCCGAGACCACGGAGGCCGCCACACCGGCCCGCGCCGCGACCCGGTCGGTCACCATGCCCCGCAGGCCCCCCAGCAGCACAGCGGTGAGCGCGGGGACGACGAGCGCGACGACGAGGCCGTTCACCGGACCACCACCAGGCCTGCGAGGAGGAGCGCACCGACCGCGAGGACGGTGACGTACGTCTGGGCGTTACCGGACTGCGCCTTGGTGAACCCCTTCGAGAGCGTCACCGCGACCCAGGCCGTCGCGCGCGGGTAGAACCCGAGGATGTCGCGGTCGGTCGCGACGACGACGTCGCCCGCCCCCCGGGCGGCGGTGCCCGCGCGGTCGTACGCGACGTCCATCGCGAGCTCGCGGTCGAACGCGCGGCGGGCGGGCCCGAGCAGGTCGGCCGGGTCGCGGCCCGCGGCCATCGTCTGCCAGGTGAACCACCCGGCAGCGGCGACCAGGACCGTGGTCACCAGGCCGGTCAGCGGGTGCAGCGGCATCGCGAGGCTCAGGAGGATGCTCGCTGCCGCGAGGACGACCAGCGGACCGACCATCAGCGGCGGCGCCTCGTACGAGCGACCGGTGGCGCTGCGCGCCTCGGCGAGCCTCGCCGCGGCCGCCGGATCTGCGGCGAAGAACACCTTCCACCAGGTCCGGAACGCGTACGCGACCGTCACGACGGCGGTGACGAGCCCGACCACCAGCACGAGCGCGGCGACGACCGGCGCGACGGGCGCGTCGTGGCCGATCCCGTGCCACGCGGCCTCGATCACCGCGTCCTTGCTGAAGAACCCGACGGTCGGCACGACGCCCGCGAGCGCGGCGAACCCGATCGTCGCGGTGGCGAAGGTCCACGGCATCACCGCGCGCAGGCCTCCCAGCTCTGCGAGCGCCGTGGACCCGACCGCGTGCGCGACCGACCCGGCCGCGAGGAAGAGCAGCGCCTTGAACGCGCCGTGGGACAGCAGGTGGTCGATGCCGGCGTCGTACCCGCCGACCGACAACGCCGCGAACATGTACGCCAGCTGGCTCACCGTCGACCACGCGAGCACACGCTTGAGGTCGTGGGAGGTCAGCGCGAACATCGCGGCCAGCAGCATCGTCACGCACGCGATCACCGCGAGCACGGTCATCGTCACCGCGGAGGCCGCGAGCACCGGGTAGAGCCGCGCGACCAGGAAGACGCCCGCCGCCACCATCGTCGCGGCGTGGATGAGGGCGCTGATCGGCGTCGGGCCCGGCATCGCGTCGGCCAGCCACGTGTGCAGCGGGAACTGCGCGGACTTGCCGACGACCGCGAGGACCAGCAGCAGACCGATCCAGGTGAGCCCGTCGGGTGCGTCCGGCGACGCCATCGCGCTGAGGACCTCGCTGATCTCGTACGTGCCGAAGGTCTGCCCGATCGCGAAGATCGCGACCAGCAGGCCGAGGTCGCCGATGCGGGTCAGCAGGAAGGCCTTCACCGCCCCCGCCCGCGCCGGCCCGAGCTCCCAGTGGTGGCTGATGAGCAGGTACGAGCACAGGCCCATCACCTCCCAGCCGACCAGGAGCATCCACAAGTTGTCGGCGACAACGACCGTGGCCATCGCGACGAGGAAGAGCTGGATGATCGTCGTGTATGCGCGGTAGCGCGCGTCGCCGGCCAGGTAGGCGACGGAGTAGATCTGGACCAGCAGTCCGACCCCGGCGGCGAGGAGCAGCATCACCGCGCTGAGGTGGTCGACGAAGAACGTCACCGACACTCCGAGCAGGTCGCCGCCGTCGACGAGCGTCGTACGGATGCCGGCCGGCTCCCCGTACGGCCCGGTGCGCTCCCCCAGCCGCGGGAACGCGACGACCGCCGCGCAGAGCGCCAGCAGCGCCGTGATCGCGACGGCAGGCGCGGACTCGCGTCGCCTCACAGCTCGTCACCCCCGTCCGGGAGCACGTCGGGCAGACGTGCCTGCCCGTCGACGTCGGCGCTGCCGACCGTACGGAACATCACGAGCACGATCGCGAGGCCCAGGCCGATCTCGGCGGCGGCGAGCGCGATCACGAACAGGGTGAGCGACTGGCCGGTGTGCAGCGTGTCGGCCCACCAGGTGTCGAAGGCGACCAGGTTGAGGTTGACGGCGTTCAGCATCAGCTCGACGCCCAGCAGCACCATCACGGCGTGCCGGCGGGCCAGCACCGCGTACAGGCCCAGACCGAACAGTCCGCAGGAGACGGTCAACGGGAGCATCAGGGGCATCAGCGATCCCCCCTGCGCGTGAGCACGATGGCGCCGACCAGCGCCGCGAGCAGCACGACCGAGAGGACCTCGAACGGCAGCACCCAGGTACGGAAAACCGCGTCGCCGAGGCGCTCGGCGGTGCCGATCCGGATGGCGTCCTCGTCGATCACCTCTCCGCCGAACCCGGCCCACATCACCGCACCGAGCGCGACGGTCACCGCCGCGGCGACCACGCCGGCCAGCGGCTGGTTCGCCGTCGCCGTGGCGGAGCCGCTGCCGGTCGGAGCCCGGGTCAGCATCAGCGCGAAGAGCAGGAGGACGACGACCGAGCCGACGTAGATGAGCACCTGGACCCACGCCACCAGCTCCGCGGCGAGCAGGACGTACAGCGCGGCGAGGGCGCCCAGCGTCACGACCAGCCAGAGCGCCGCGTGCACGATCTGGTCGCTGGTGACGACCAGGAAGGCCGACACCAGCGTGACGAGACCGAGGGCCGCGAACACCACCGTGACGGCTGTCATGCGGGAGGCTCCGGGGGATCCTGCGCCTTCGCTGCCTCACGCTCGGCCGCCCTCTCCGCCACCCCGATCTCCTTCGGCGGCTCGGCCGCGGGATCGAGCGGCTGAGGGGGCGGGACGGTCCACATCCACTCGCGGAGGCGGTCCTTGTCATGCGTCAGGTCGCGGATGTCGAGCTCGGCGTACTCGAACTCGGGCGACCAGTGCAGCGCGTCGAAGGGGCAGACCTCGACACAGATGCCGCAGTACATGCACAACGAGTAGTCGATGTCGAAGCGGTCGAGGACGTTGAACGACCGCTCGCGCCCGCCCTCGGTCGCCGGCGGCGCCGTCTCCTTGTGCGAGTCGATGTAGATGCACCACGCGGGGCACTCGCGCGCGCACAGCATGCAGGACGTGCAGTTCTCCTCCTGCAGCGCGATGACTCCGCGGCTGCGCGGAGGCAGCTGCGGGAGGACGTCGGGATACTGCTGGGTCACTGCACGGCGGGTGAGGTTGTGCCACGTGACGCGCAGACCCTTGAGGAGACCCTTCATGCGAGCACCACCACCGTCGTCAGGGCCAGCTGCCCGAGCGTGACGGGCACCAGCAGCTTCCAGGCGAGGGCGTTGAGCTGGTCCTCGCGCAGCCGCGGCCACGCGACCCGGAACCACACCACGCAGAACGCCACCGCGAACGTCTTGAGGAGGGCCCACAACCATCCCAGCTCCTCGGAGGACGGGCCGCGCCACCCGCCGAGGAAGAGGGTCGTCGTGAGCGCCGCGAGCACGACGATGCCGGCGTACTCCGCGAGGAGGAACATCGCGAAGCGCATGCCTCCGTACTCGGTGTAGGGGCCGAGGATCACCTCGGCGTCGGCGATCGGCATGTCGAACGGAGGCCGCTGCAGCTCGGCGAGCCCCGCCACCACGAACACGCACAGCGCGGGCAGCTGCCAGAGGAGCCACGACCACTCCCAGGCCTGCACGATCGCGACCAGCGAGAGGGAGCCCGCCATCATCGCCGCCGAGACCGCGGCGAGGACCATCGGCAGCTCGTAGCTCATCAGCTGCGACGCCGTGCGCAGGCCGCCCAGGAGGGAGTACTTGTTGGCGCTCGCCCAGCCGCCCATGAGCGTCCCGAGGACGCCGACGCTCATCACCGCCAGCGCGAAGAAGAGTCCCAGGTCGAGGTCGGCGCCGACCATGCTCGGGCCGAGCGGGATCACGAAGAGGACCACCAGGTACGGCACGAGGGCGACCGCCGGCGCGAGCGCGAAGACGGGACGGTCGGCGGCCCGCGGGACCACGTCCTCCTTCTGCGCGAACTTCACGCCGTCGGCGACCAGCTGGGCCCACCCGTGGAAGCCGCCGGCGTACATCGGGCCGACACGCGACTGCATGTGCGCCATGGTCTTGTGCTCGAGCTGACCCACGGCCAGCGGCAGCACCAGGAACGCCGCGAGCACCAGCAGGCAGCGCAGGAGGTCGACGACGTCGATCACGTCCCCTCCTCCGGCGGGCTGTCGGGCGGTGTGGCGCGCCGGTTGCGCCGCGGACGGGCGGGCCGCGCCGCTGGCCCGGCGGTCGCGTGGCCGAGCGGGTCGGGGGCCGGCGACCCCGGCTCGCGGGGACCCCACTGCTCGGCGTCGGGCACCCCCGGCGGACGCATGCGACGGCGTCCGGGAGAGGAGTCCGCGGCGGCGACGTCGTGGTCGGACTCCCCCGGCTCCTTCGCCCCGGGCCAGGCCTTCACGACCCGCGACGCCAGCACGAACTCCTTGCGCAGCGGGTGACCCTCGAAGGCGTCGGGAAGCAGCAACGTCTCCAGCGGCACGCCGCCGCGGAAGTCGACGCCGAACATCTCGTGCGTCTCGCGCTCGTGCCACGCCGCGCCCGCGTACACGTCGACGACCGAGTCGAGGACGGGCTCGGCACGGGGCACGTGGGTCTGGACGAGGAGGTGGCGCACGGCCGTGCGGCCGACGCCGGGCGAGAGCGACGCGAGGTGGCACACCACGCGCAGCCCGCCGGCGAGGTCGGGCTCGTCGGGGTACGGGCTCGGCGAACCGGCCTCGTCGACCGCGCTGAGCCAGTCGAAGAACTGGCACTGCCCCTGGTCACGGAGCGCGGTCACGACCGGTCGCCACCACCCCGCGGGAACCGTGAGCGTGTGCTGCCCGAACTCCTGCGCCATCGTGACCCGGTCTCCCGCGACCGCGCGCCCGAGGTCGGCGACGTCCTCGGCCCATCCCACGCCGGCTACCCGTCCTGCTCAGGCGTGACGGGCGGGCGGAGGAGCGAGGAGAGCGAACGGCGCAGCCCCGTCCGCCCGTACCGCTGCGCGAGGTCCTCGCCGGCGATCTTGTCCTGGAGGGTGACGATCCCTTGCAGGAGTGCCTCGGGGCGCGGCGGGCACCCCGGCACGTACACGTCGACGGGGATGATCTGGTCGACGCCCTTGGTGACGCAGTAGGAGTCCCAGTAGGGGCCGCCCGAGTTCGCGCAAGAACCGAACGAGATGACGTACTTCGGGTCCGGCATCTGGGCGTACAGCCGCTCGATCGCGGGCGCCATCTTGTCGGTCACCGTGCCCGAGACGATCATCAGGTCGGCCTGGCGCGGGCCCGGCGCGAAGGGGATGACCCCGAGACGGATGAAGTCGTGCCGGGCCATCGACGCCGCCATGAACTCGATGGCGCAGCAGGCAAGGCCAAAGTTGAACACCCAGAGGGAGTAACGACGGCCCCAGTTGAGGAGGTAGCGGACCGGGCGCGGCGCGAGCGCGGACCCGACGCCGAGCTCGGGAGCGTCGAGACGCTGGATCGTCGGGACCCCCAGGTCGACCGACGGACGGGTCACGTCCATGTGAGCACCCCCTTGCGCCAGGCGTACACCAGCCCGACCGCGATGAAGCCGAGGAAGACGGCCATCTCGACGGCGGCCTGCCACCCGATCGCGGCGAAGACCACCGCCCAGGGGAAGAGGAAGACGGCGTCGACCGCGAAGATCACGTAGAGGAACGCGTAGACGTAGTAGCGCACGTTGCTCTGCGCCCAGCCTGACCCGACCGGGTCGACACCGGACTCGTACGTCAGCAGCTTGGCCGGGTCGGCGACGACGGGTCGCAGGAGCCGGTTGGCACCCAGCATCCCGGCCGCGACGAGCACGCCGACGACCAGGATCGCGGCCACCGAGGCGTACGACGCGAGGTAGTCGGCGTAGTCGGACATGCGGCTGAGTCTAGGGGGTCACCAGCCCCTTCGTGGGGCCCGTACGGCGCGACCCCTGCACCCTCCAGACTAGGGCGCATGTCACGACTTTCCCGCGCGTGCGCGCTGGTCGCCGGAGCCAGCCTCGTGCTCGCCGCCGTCGCACCGGCCGCCGCCTCCGACTCGCCCCGCACCGAGGGCCCCACCGACCCGGCCTCGAGCTCGCCGACGCCTCGCGCGGCCGGCCTCGTCGTCACCTACGAGGACGGCGCCCGTCCGTCGCTCACCGCGGCGCGCAGCGTCGTCGCGGACGAGGGCGTCGAGACCGCCCCCACGACGACGCCGGTCGCCGACGGCGTCGACGCGCTCGCCTTCGCCGAGCCGACCACGCTCGCCGAGGCCGAGAAGGCCGCCGCCGAGCTCGCCGCCCTGCCGGGGGTCGCCGGCGTCGAGCCCGACCTGCTCGTGCTGCCCGCGGCCACGCCGAACGACCCGCAGTGGTCGCGCCAGTGGAACATCCACGGCGAGTACGGCTCCAAGTCCTTCGCGGCGTGGCCGTCGACGGCGGGCAGCGTCGTCGTCGGGATCGTCGACACCGGCCGGACCAGCCACCCCGACCTCGACAGCAAGACCGTCGCCGGGATGGACTTCATCAGCAGCGCGTGGCGGGCCCGCGACGGCCACGGGCGCGACGGCAACCCCGCCGACCAGGGAGACTGGGCGGCGGCCGGCGAGTGCGGGGCCGGCATCCCCGCCAACCGCAGCACCTGGCACGGCACGCACGTCGCCGGGATCGCCGGCGCCCGCGCCAACGACGGCTACGGCGTCGCGGGCAACGCCCCCGGTGTCCGCCTCCAGCACCTGCGGGTGCTGGGGCGCTGCGGCGGCTCGATGTCCGACGTCGCCGCCGCCGTGCGCTGGGGCTCGGGCGCGAAGGTCCCCGGTCTCCCGCGCAACGCGACGCCTGCCCGCGTCCTCAACCTGTCGATCGCCGGCGCGGCATCCAGCTGCCCGGCGGTGCTCAGCGACGCCATCCGCGTGGCCCGTTCCCGCGGCACCGTCGTGGTCGTGGCCGCCGGCAACGCCAACCGCAACGCCTGGGGCTTCGCCCCGGCCAACTGTGCCGGCGTCATCACCGTCGGTGCCACCAACAAGCTCGGCCAGGTCGCCAACACCGCCTCCGGCAGCGTCTGGACGCCGTACTCGAACTACGGCACGGCGCTCGACCTCTCGGCCGCCGGCGGCGACGCCGTCGTCGGCAGCCAGGTCTTCTCGACGCTCAACACCGGCGCGACGACGCCGGCCGCGGCGACCTGGGGCGAGCAGGCAGGCACCAGCATGGCCTCCCCCGCCGTCGCCGGGGCCGCCGCGCTGATCCTGTCGCACGGCTCCTACAGCCCAGCCACCGTCGAGCACGCGCTGCGGTGGGCCGTCAAGCCGTTCCCGCGCCTGTCCAACGGCCGGACCAACTGCGTCCCCGCCGACTGCGGCACGGGCATCCTCGACGTGTCGAAGCTGTCGCTCGCCACGGCGGCGCCGGTGATGAAGGGCTCCGGCGTGCGCGGTGCCGTGCTCACCACGACGAACGGCACGTGGACGAGAAGCCCGACGTCCTTCTCGTACCGCTGGCTGCGCAACGGCAAGCCGATCCCCGGCGCCACCGCGGCGTCGTACCGCATCGGCACGGCCGACGGCGGGGCGCTCGTCCAGGCCCAGGTCGCCGGACGCAAGGGGGCCGGCTCGCCCGCGCTCTGGCGGAGCACCAACGGGGTCCGGGTCCCGAAGGTCGCCACGAGCGTCCGCCTGAAGGTCACGCCGAAGAAGACGCGCTACGGGCGGTCGGGCGCCAAGCTCGTCGCCAGGGTCAAGGTCGCGGCCGGCCCGCTCAAGGGCAAGGTCGTCTTCCGTGACGGCAAGAAGAAGATCAAGACCGTCAAGGTCAAGAAGGGCAAGGCCGTCCTCAAGCTGTCGGCCACGAAGCTCAAGCGCGGCAAGCACAAGATCACGGCGACGTACGTGGCCAAGCACCCCGCGTACAAGCGCTCGGTCTCCAGGCCGATCACGCTGCGGGTCCGCTGACCGGTAGCGAGCCCCGTCGCGAGGGCGCGGACGCACGATCGTGTCCGCGCCCTCTCGTACGCTCGGCGCATGGCTGATGTCACCCCCGCTCCCGACCCCGTCATGCAGCGTGTCACCGAGGCGGTGACGCGAGGGCACGAGGGCGACCCCGAGGCGGCGCGCGCCCAGCTCCTCACCCTCTGGGAGGAGGTCGGCGACGGCGGCGACGCTTTCCACCGCTGCGTGATCGCCCACTACCTGGCCGACGTCACGCCTGAGACCGAGGAAGAGCTCGTGTGGGACGAGCGGGCCCTCGCGGCAGCGCACGAGACGACCGACGAACGCGCCCGGTCCTACCACGCGTCGCTGGCGATCGCCGGCTTCTTCCCGTCGCTGCACCTCAACCTCGCCGACGTGCTGCGCAGGCTCGGCCGTTTCGACGAGGCGAGCCGCCACGCCGAGCACGCCGCGGCACGCATCGACGTCCTCCCGCACGACGGCTACGGCACCACCATCCGCGAGTCGCTCGAGGGCGTGCAGGCGATGATCGCCGCCCGTGACAGGACGGCGCGGGCGTCCGCCCCTCACGCCTGAGGGGGGTTCAAACGGTCAGCGGACGGGCCACGTTCGGCATACGCTCATGCCGTTCGGCGGTCTCGGGCAGGGGCCGAGCACTTCACAGGAAGGGCTCGTTCACGTGTCACGCAAGTCGATGACGACCATCTGCGCGGGGTTCGCGATCGCGACCCTCGTCGCCGCCGGCGCCGCGCCGGCCAGCGCCGGGTCACCTCACCACGACGACCAGTCGACCAAGAAGATCACCCACGCCGTCAAGCTCAAGGCAGTGCTCGACCACCTCGAGGAGCTCCAGGAGGTCGCCGACGAGAACGGCGACCGCGCGGCCGGACGTCCCGGCTACGCCGCCTCGGTGGACTACGTCGTCAAGCAGCTGCGCCGGGCCGGCTACGACCCGCAGGTCCAGGAGTTCCCGTTCGAGTACACCGAGGAGAACTCCGAGCTCATCCGGGTCAGCCCGCAGCCGCGGACGTACGAGGAGGGCACGGACTTCCTCCGCAACGCCTTCGACACCGGCAGCCCCGAGGGCACCGTGACCGGGCCGCTGACGCCGATCGACCTCGTCGTCCCGGCCGCCGGGCTCCCCCCGAACAGCAACACCAGCGGGTGTGAGGCCGCGGACTTCGCGGGGCTCCAGCCCGGCGCGATCGCCCTCATGCAGCGCGGCACGTGCGGCTTCGCCGAGAAGGCGCTCAACGCCCAGGCCGCCGGCGCCGGTGGCGTCATCATCATGAACGAGGGACAGCCCGGCCGTACGGCCCTGATCAACATGATCGGTGACGCGACCGGCCTCACCATCCCGACCGTCTTCGCCACCTCGGCGGCCGGCGAGGACCTGGCCTCGGTCCCCGGAGCGACCGTCACAGTGACCGTCGACTACGTCGCCGAGACCCGCACCGCGTACAACGTCCTCGCCGAGACCCGCAGGGGTGACGACTCCAACGTGGTGATGGCGGGCGCACACCTCGACTCCGTGCAGGAGGGCGCGGGGATCAACGACAACGGCACCGGCAGCGCGGCGCTGCTCGAGACCGCGATCCAGATGCGCAACGCCAAGGTGAACAACACCGTGCGCTTCGCGTGGTGGGGCGCGGAGGAGTCGGGCCTGCTCGGGTCCGAGGCGTACGTCGCTGGTCTGTCGCAGGAGGAGCGTGACCAGATCGCGCTCTACCTGAACTTCGACATGATCGGCTCCCCGAACTACTTCTTCGGCGTGTACGACGGCGACAACTCGAGCGGGACGGCCGACCCGGCCACCATCCCGGCGGGGTCCGACGCCATCGAGGACGTGTTCGAGAAGTTCTACGCCGACCGGGGCGAGCCCTTCCAGGACACCGAGTTCTCGGGCCGCTCCGACTATGGTCCGTTCATCGCCGTCGGTATCCCGGCCGGTGGTCTGTTCACCGGGGCCGAGGGGGTGAAGACGGCGGAGGAGGCCGCGCTCTACGGCGGCGTCGCCGGCGCCTCGTACGACCCGTGCTACCACGAGTTCTGCGACAACCTCCGCGGCGACGGGCAGGACCAGGCGCTGTACGACCAGCTGCGTCAGGACTACCGGCTGGTGGGCAACGTCAACACGCACGCGCTCGACGTGAACGCCGACGCCGTCGCGGCGGCGACGTGGACGTTCGCGCAGGACACGTCGACCGTCAACGGCGTCGAGCCTCCGCAGCGTCCGCGTCCCGGCAAGGGGCACGGGCACGGACTCGGGCACGGTGGGCCGTTCCACCGCGCCATCCGCTGAGCACACGCATCCTCGCGGGTCATCGCCCGGGACCGGACACGGTCCCGGGCGGTGTCCAGGACAATGACGAGGACCGGACCGACCACCCACTTCTCGGAGCCGCCTGACATGACGCACCACAAGAAGGCGTGGCTCGGCGCCGCGGCGGGACTGGCCACCGTCAGCCTGGTGGCCGCGAGCCTGGCGGTGGGGGCGTCCAGCGAAGACGAGACCGCCTACTCGGTCGCCACGTCGGCGGCCTCGCTCACCCTCGGCGACACGGTGACGGTGACCGTCGCCGCCCAGGGGCTTCGCGGGGTCCAGGCGTACGACCTCGCGCTCGCGTACGACGAGGAGCAGCTGGCGTACGTCGACGACTCCGCCTCTGCTCCGGCCGGCGGGAAGACGTTCGGCATCGCGGCCGAGGGCAGGGTGCACGTGGTCCACACCGCCCTCGCCGGCGCCGCGCCGCTCAGCGGGGAGGCTGTGCTCGCGACCGCCACCTTCCGCACGCTCAAGCCGGGTCGCGCAGCGGTCGAGGCGTCGTCGTTCGAGGCGGTCACCACCGACGACGGCTCCACGACCGAGTCCGCCCTCGGAGCCGCAACGGTCGAGGTCGCCGCCAAGCCGGCACCGGTGGCCGCCGAGGAGCCACGCATCGGCGGGTCGCCCCGGGTGGGCGCCGTCCTGACCGCCGAACCCACCTCCTGGGACGTCCCGGGGACGACTGCCTCGTACGAGTGGCAGCGCGACGGCGTCCCGATCGACGGCGCGGACGGTCCGTCGTACCGGCTCTCGCCCGCCGACGTCGGCGCTCGGCTCGGCCTGCGTGTCTCGGGGATCAAGGAGGGCCACGAGGTCGGGTCCGCGGCGTCGGCGCCCACCGAGGCCGTCGTCCCGGCCGCCACCTGGATGGCCGCGAAGGCGAAGCGCTCCGTCAAGCGCGGCGCGAAGGTGACCGTCAGGCTCCGCGTCGCCGCCTCGGGAGCGACGCCCACGGGCACGGCGGCGGTGACCTACCGCGGCAAGACCCGTCGCGTCGGGCTGAAGCCGACCGGGACGACGACCGTGAAGTTCACGGTGAAGAAGCGCGGACGGACCAAGATCCGGGTCAGCTACAGGCCCTCTGCCGGGTTCGCCCCGAGCTCCAAGACCTTGCGCCTGCGGGTGCGCTGAGCAGCAGGCACGGGCGGCCGGAGGGTCCAAATCCCGGAGTCGCAACGGCATTCCAAAGTCATCGCCTAGGCTTGATTCAACGCATCAACGCACAGAAGGGCCAAGCCTTGGCGATCGACGGCAAGAAGGTCGAACAGCTGGACCGGGTCGTCATCCGGTTCGCGGGCGACTCGGGCGACGGCATGCAGCTGACGGGTGACCGCTTCACCCAGGAGACCGCAGCTTTCGGCAACGATCTCTCGACCCTCCCCAACTTCCCTGCCGAGATCCGCGCCCCCCAGGGCACGCTCCCCGGCGTCTCGTCGTTCCAGGTGCATTTCGCCGACCACGACATCCTCACCCCGGGCGACCGCCCCGACGTCCTCGTGGCGATGAACCCGGCCGCCCTCGCCGCGAACATCGAGGCGCTGCGACCGGGCGGCATCGTGATCGTCGACAGCTACGACTTCACGAGCCGCAACCTCGCGAAGGCGGGCTACACGTCCTCGCCGCTGGAGGACGACTCGCTCGCGGACTACCAGGTCCACCCCGTGGACCTCACCGGCATGACGGTCGAGGCCGTCGCCGAGTTCGGGCTCGGCCGCAAGGACGCCGCCCGCGCGAAGAACATGTTCGCGCTGGGCCTGCTGTCGTGGATGTACGGCCGCCCGACCGAGGGCACAACCGCGTACCTCGAGAAGAAGTTCGCCTCCAAGCCGGCGATCCGCGACGCCAACCTCGCCGCGTTCAAGGCCGGGTGGAACTTCGGTGAGACCACCGAGGCGTTCGCCGTCTCGTACGAGATCAAGCCGGCGCCGATGTCGCAGGGGCAGTACCGCAACATCACCGGCAACACCGCGCTGTCGTACGGGATCGTGGCCGCGGGCCAGCAGTCCGGCCTGCCGGTGTTCCTCGGCGCGTACCCGATCACGCCGGCCAGCGACATCCTCCACGAGCTGTCGAAGCACAAGGCCTTCGGCGTCACGACGTTCCAGGCCGAGGACGAGATCGCAGGCATCGGCGCCGCGCTCGGCGCGTCGTTCGGCGGCGCGCTCGGCGTCACGACGACCTCGGGCCCCGGCATCTCGCTGAAGTCGGAGACCATCGGCCTCGCCGTCATGATCGAGCTGCCGCTGGTGATCGTCGACGTGCAGCGTGGCGGACCGTCGACGGGCCTGCCGACCAAGACGGAGCAGTCCGACCTGCTCCAGGCGATGTTCGGCCGCAACGGCGAGGCGCCGCTGCCGGTGATCGCCCCGCAGTCGCCTGCCGACTGCTTCGACGCCGCGCTCGAGGCGGCGCGGATCGCCGTCACCTACCGCACCCCGGTGATGCTGCTCTCCGACGGCTACCTGGCCAACGGGTCGGAGCCGTGGCAGATCCCCGACGTCGCGACGCTGCCGCGCATCGAGCCCGACTTCGCCACCGCACCTGCGGAGGGCGAGACGTTCCTCCCGTACGCGCGCGACCCCGAGACCCTCGCCCGCGCGTGGGCACCGCCCGGCGTGGCCGGCCTCGAGCACCGCATCGGCGGCATCGAGAAGGCCGACGGCACCGGCAACATCTCGTACGACCCCGCGAACCACGACCGGATGGTCCGTCACCGCGCAGCCAAGGTGGACCGGGTGGCCGAGTCCATCCCTGACCTCGTCGTCGACGACCCGTCGGGCGACGCACGCGTGCTCGTGCTCGGGTGGGGCTCGACGTACGGACCGATCGGCGCCGGCGTCCGCGCGGCACGCGCGCAGGGCATCGACGTCGCGCACACCCACCTGCGCCACCTCAACCCGTTCCCGCGCAACCTCGGCGAGGTGCTCCGCGCGTACGACCGCGTGATCGTGCCCGAGATGAACCTCGGCCAGCTCGCGCTGCTGCTGCGCGCCCAGTACCTCGTCGACGTCCAGAGCTACGACAAGGTGACCGGCATGCCGTTCGGCTCCGAGGAGCTCGCCGAGGTCGTCGCGCAAGCCGTCAAGACGCTCGACACGCCGAGCCTGGACCGACCCCGCCAGGAGAACCACCGATGAGCATCGACCTTCCCGCACCCACGCTGGCCCGCGACGGCCTCGCGGGGATCCCGTCCACCGACCTCAAGCAGACCGGCAAGGACTTCACGAGCGACCAGGAGGTCCGCTGGTGCCCCGGTTGCGGCGACTACGCCGTCCTGAAGGCCGTCCAGGGGTTCCTGCCCGACCTCGGGCTCAAGCGCGAGAACATCGTCTTCGTCTCCGGCATCGGCTGCTCGTCGCGCTTCCCGTACTACCTCGACACGTACGGCATGCACTCGATCCACGGCCGCGCGCCCGCGATCGCGACCGGCCTCGCGACGTCGCGCGAGGACCTGTCGGTGTGGGTCGTGACCGGCGACGGAGACGCGCTCTCCATCGGCGGCAACCACCTGATCCACGCGCTGCGCCGCAACGTGAACATGACGATCCTGCTGTTCAACAACCGGATCTACGGCCTCACCAAGGGCCAGTACTCCCCCACGTCGGAGCCCGGCAAGGTCACCAAGTCCACGCCGATGGGCTCGCTCGACACGCCGTTCAACCCGATCAGCCTGGCGCTGGGCGCCGAGGCGTCGTTCGTCGCGCGGACCATCGACACCGACCGCAAGCACCTCACGGAGGTGCTGCGCCAGGCGGCGGCGCACCGAGGCACGGCGCTGGTCGAGATCTACCAGAACTGCCCGATCTTCAACGACGGCGCGTTCGACGCGATCAAGGACCCCGCGACCAAGGACCACGCCGTCATCCGGCTGGAGCACGGCAAGCCGATCACCTTCGGACCCCAGGGCGAGCACGGTCTCGTCCGCGACCCCGCGTCGGGCGCGGTCTCTGTGGTGGAGGTCGACGACACGAACCGTGACGCCCTCCTCGTCCACGACGCCCACGCCCAGGACCCGTCGCTCGCGTTCGCGATCAGCCGCCTCACCGACGGCGGTTACCTCGACCGCGCGCCGATCGGCATCTTCCGCCAGGTCGAGCGGCCGACGTACGACGACCAGGCGCGGGCACAGCTCGCCGCAGCCGCCGAGGCGCAGGGCCCCGGCGACCTCCAGAAGCTCCTCACCGGCAGCGACACCTGGACCATCGCCTGACGCAGGCGTGAGCACGGGCCCTCGGCGCACGCCGGGGGCCCGTTCGCGTCCCGGGGCCGCGTAACCTTCCCTGGTGAGGACCGACTGTCGCCCCGACTCCGCCGACGGGCTCGCGCTCGGCGCCGGCGCGTACCTGCTGTGGGGGCTGTTCCCGCTCTACTGGCCGCTGCTCGAGCCGTCCTCCCCGGCGGAGATCCTCGCGCACCGGATCGTCTGGTCGCTGCTGACCGTCGTCGTGCTGCTCCTGCTCACGCGGCGGGTCGGCCAGGCACTGCAGGTCGTACGCGACCGGCGCCGCCTCGCGTACCTGGCTGTGGGTGGCGCCGTCGTGGCGCTCAACTGGGGCACCTACATCTATGCGGTCAACACCGGCCACGTCGTGGAGTCCTCGCTCGGCTACTTCATCAACCCGCTCGTGACCATCGCGTTCGGGGTGCTCTTCCTCCGCGAGCGCCCACGTCCCGTCCAGTGGCTGGCCCTCGCGATCGCGGCGGCGGCCGTCGTGGAGCTCACGTGGGAGTACGGCCGCGTGCCGTTCATCGCCCTCACGCTCGCCCTGACCTTCGGGGTGTACGGGTTGATGAAGAAGAAGGCGGACGTCGGCTCGATCGAGGGACTCGCCGTCGAGACCGCGACCATCGCCCCGTTCGCGCTCGGCTACCTCGTCTTCCTCGCGGCCACCGGCGCCTCGACCTTCGGCACCGACGGTGTCGGCCACGCGCTCCTCCTCGCTTCCACCGGACTGGTGACCGCGCTCCCGCTGCTGCTCTTCGGCGCCGCCGCCACCCGCCTGTCGCTCACCGCCCTCGGCCTGCTCCAGTACCTCGCCCCGATCCTGCAGTTCGCGTTCGGCGTCCTGCTGTTCAAGGAGGAGATGTCCCCCGGGCGCTGGATCGGGTTCGCGCTCGTCTGGCTCGCGCTGGTCATCATCACCGTGGAGGCCGCCCGCCACCGCCGTCGTACGCTCAAGGCCGCCGCCGAGAACGTCGTCTGAGGCCCCTCAGCCCACCGAGGCGTCCGCACGGGGCCCCGCGACCACCTGCGCCCGTACGACCGAGCCCTCCGTCGTGCTCAGCGCCTGCACCTCTCGCGAGAGCCGCCGCACGATGTAGAGCCCTCGGCCGCGTTCACGACCGTCAGACGGCCGGGTCCGGCCGTGCTCGTTGAGGAGCGGGTCGCCACGCCCGTCGTCGGTGGCCTCGATGGTGAGAGTCCGGTCGGTGACCTCGACCGAGAGGACCGCACGGGTCCGCGCGGCGTCGAGGGCGTTGGCGAGGAGCTCGTCGGCGACCAGGAGCGCGTCCTCGCTCACGATCTCGTGCGCCGCCATCCACTCGCGCAGCTCGCGCCGCACGCGGCTGAGCAGGTACGTGGCCTGAGGCGACAGCTCCCAGCGCGCGAACGAGGCCAGCGCGGGCTTCGACGCCCTGCGCACCACCAGCGCGAGCGCGTCGTCGTGACGCTCCGCCCCCTCCAGGGAGCGCTGGACGAGGGTGTCCGAGAGCTCCTGCGCGGGCAGCCCGGCGATCTCGCCCGCGATCTGCTGCAGCTGCTCCATCCCGGCGATGATGTCGCGACGTGCCTCGACGAGGCCGTCGGTGTAGAGGATCAGCGACTCCCCCTCGGCCAGCTGCGTCACCGCGATGCCGCTGCTCCCCACCCCGGGCCAGCCGATCGCGCCGCCGCTGCCGGCCACCTGGCGTACGGTGCCGTCGGGCGCGACGATGATCGCCGGCGGATGACCGCCCGAGGCCACCCGTAGGTCACCGGTGCGGGGGTTGAACCGCGCGACCACGACCGTGGCCACGAGCTCGGAGTCCTGGGCGTCGAGCAGGGTGTCGGCGCGGGCGACCACGTCCTCGAGCGGTGTCCCCTCGACCGCGACGTGCCGCAGGGTGTGGATCACGGTCAGCGCGTCGCGGGTGGCCGTCACGCCGTGCCCCAGCACGTCGACGACGGCCACGTGCAGCTCACCGGTCGGCAGCTCGTGCCAGTCGAACAGGTCGCCGCCCGTGGGCGCGGTCGGGTCGGAGGCGACGTAGGCGACGGCGATGTCGATGCCCTCCATCCCCGGTGGCTCCGGCGCCACCGCCTGCTGGAGGTGGTCCACCACGAGACGCTGGGCGGCCTGCATCTCGACCAGCCGCGCGAACTGCTCGCGCAGCTCGTGGAACTCCGTCGCGGGGGTGATGTCACGGGCGACGACAACCAGCCGGCGTGTGCCGTCGCTGTTCTCGGCCCGGGTGAACGAGCAGGCCAGCTGGCGCTGCTCGCCGCTGGTCGCGGTGATGAGCATCTCGCCCGGGAACTCCGCGACCTCCCGCCAGTTGACGAGGTCGACGGGTCGCCCCGCCGCCGTACGGGCCCGCAGCCGCGGCAGCGCGTCCCGGCGGCCACGGACCTCGGTCGCCGAGAGCCCGGTGATCCTCTCGCACGCTGGGTTCCAAGTCGAGATCGCCCCGGTGGCGTCGATGGTGAAGATGCCGTCGGAGGTGCTCTGGAGGATCTCGGCCAGCGAGCGCTCGTTCTCGACGACCTTCGAGATCGCCCAGCCCCGGCTGAGCGTGTGCACGGTCTGCCGCGCCAGCGTCTCGAGCACCGACACCTGGTAGTGCTCGGCGTACGGCGTGGGGCCCGGGAGGTCGTACAGCACGATCACGCCGACGACGCGAGGACCCAGCTGCATCGGCGCCGAGACGCACGACATCCGGCCGTCCTCACGCAGCAGACGCGCCAGCGCGGAGTTGTCGTTGGCACCGACCCGGGTGAGGACGCCACGTTTGACCAGGCGCCGCTCGAGAGGGTTGACGGGCACCTCGTCCTCGTACGTCCCGTCCGCGGACCACCGGAAAGCCGTCGGACGGTTGTCCTCGCTCACCATCACCAGCACGGCCGTGCTGGCGCCGAAGCGCTCGCGGATCTCCTCGAGGAACGGACGGACCGCCGTCATCGGGTCGACCGGCTCCGACAGGATCCGGCTCGCCTCGCTGAGCGTCTCGACGCGGCCACGGTCGGCGTACGCGTCGGTGTAGAGCCGCGCGGTGAAGAAGATGAGCAGGAGCGGGACAGGGACGAGCAGCACACCAAGCGGGCTGCCCGCCAGCGCGAAGACGAACAGCAGCCCGAACAGCGTGTTGATCGCCCAGTGCGCGGCGGCCACGACGGCGAGGAAGACCGGCTTGCGCACGGCGTACGGCCACGACACGGGATCGGTGATCGCGCCCTCGACGACCAGCCACCCGAAGTTGACCAGAGTGATCACCGCGAGGCTGACGACGAGCCCTCCGGCGACGGAACCCGTGAGCCGCGCGTCCACCCCGAGGGTCTCGGCCACGACGGCGCCGACCGCGGCGCTGAAGGTCCACCGGGCCATCAGGCTCAGGCCGCGCAGCCTCGGGTGCGACCGAGACAGCAGCGACGGCACGTGCCCGAGGGCGACGGCGCCGACGACCGTCGCCACGTCGTAGCCGTAGATCAGCGGCGCGATCGTCGCCGTGACCAAGGTGAACCGGGCCGGGCTCGTCGGCCCGCTGACGGCGATCTGGTACGTCTCAGCAGCAGCGACCGCGAGCACGAGGACGGGCAGGCAGGCGAGCGGGAGCATCGACTCCGGCCCCAGGTCGACGAAGGCGGCGTACGCGGCCAGGCCGGCCGACGCCACCAGCGCCAGGACGGAGAGCAGCGCCAGACCTGTGTTCGACCTGTGCCTGCTCACCCGGGACCTCCACGCCGTGTGATGCCAGTATGCGTCCGGCGTCAGCCCACGCGCGTCACCACGCGGTCGCACAGACCGTGGAGAGCCTGCCGTGCGGCGTTGTCCGGGAGCCGCTCGAGCAGCGCGCGCGCCGCCTCGGCGTCACGGTGGACGAGCGCGCGGGCCTCCTCCAGGGCCGGGTTGACCCGCAGCAGCGCGAGCGCCTCCTCGACGTCCGCATCGGCGCTGATCGGTCCGGAGAGCAGCTCCCGGAGGCGCGCGTCCTCCTCGCGAGCGGCCTGCTGGACGAGCAACGTCGGCAGGGTCGGGACGCCCTCGCGCAGGTCCGTGCCAGGCGTCTTGCCGGAGTCGTCGGTGTCGCTGGCGATGTCGATGACGTCGTCGGCGAGCTGGAAGACCGAGCCGATCCGCTCGCCGAACTCGGTGAGGACCGCGATCGTCTCCTCGTCCGCGCCGCTCATCATCCCGCCGAAGCGCGCGGCCGTGGCGATCAGCGAGCCCGTCTTGTCGGCGACCACGCCGAGGTAGTGCTGGAGCGGGTCGTCGCCCTCGCGCGGGCCGATCGTCTCGTGGATCTGGCCGTGGACGAGACGCTGGAACGTCTCCGCCTGGATCCGGACGGCGTCGGTGCCCAGCCCGGCCACGACGCGAGAGGCCACGGCGAACAGGTAGTCGCCGGTGAGGATGGCGATCGAGTTGTCCCAGCGGGCGTTGGCCGAGGCCGCACCGCGGCGTACGGCAGCCTCGTCCATCACGTCGTCGTGGTAGAGCGTCGCCAGGTGGGTCAGCTCGATGACGACCGCAGCGGGAGGGATCTGGTCCGAGCCCGGGTTGTCGCCGAACTCGGAGGCGAGCAGGACGAGGAGCGGACGGAAGCGTTTGCCTCCCGCCGCCAGGAGGTGGCTCGCCGCCTCGCCGACGAACCCGTCGTCGTCGTGCACGGCCGAAGCGAGCTGCTTCTCGACCTCGTCCATGCGGTCGCGGACACGGGCTTCCAGGGCCGGGTCGGACTCGGCGATGCCCCAGGCGCTTGACGCCACGGCTGCTGCTCCCTCGGTCGTGCGGCAGGTCAACGGACGAACGCCCCGACCTGCTGCACGAGCTCGAGCACCGGGCCGGGGAGAACCCCCAGGACGATTGTGACAGCCGCCGCGACGACCACGACCGACGAGGTCAACGGACTGGGCACAGCGACCGTGGGACCGTCGCCCTGCGGGGCGGCGAAGAACAGCAGCACGACCACGCGGACGTAGAAGAACAGCGCGATCGCCGAGGCCACCACACCGACCACGACGAGCGGCCAGGCGCCACCCTCCCAGGCCGCCGCGAACACCGACCACTTGCTGATGAAGCCGCCGGTCAGCGGGATGCCCGCGAAGGACAGCAGGAAGAGCGTGAAGGCGATCGCCAGGAGAGGCGACTCCTTGCCGAGCCCCGCCCACCTGCCGAGGTGGGTCGTCTCGCCGCCCGCGTCGCGGACCAGCATGACGACCGCGAACGCGCCGATGACGGCGACGCCGTACGCCAGGAGGTAGAAGAGGATCGCCGACAGGCTCGTCAGCCCGGTGCCCGTGACGACACCGGCCAGGCCCACGAGCACGAAGCCCGCGTGGGCGATCGACGAGTACGCCAGCATCCGCTTGACGTCGGTCTGCGCGATCGACACGACCGCGCCGAACAGCATGGTCACGATCGCCACGCCCCAGACGACCGGCGTCCAGTCCCAGCGGGCGCCGTCGAAGGCCACGTAGAAGATCCGGAGCATCGCGACGAACGCCGCGGCCTTCGTCCCGGCGGCCATGAACGCGGTCACCGGGGTCGGCGCGCCCTGGTAGACGTCGGGCGTCCACGCGTGGAACGGCACGGCCGCCACCTTGAAGAGCAACCCGACCATGATCAGTGCCATGCCCGCCAGGAGGAGGTTCTCGCCGCCGATCCGGTTCGAGACGGCGGTGGAGATCTCGCCCAGGTCGAACGAGCCCGCGTACCCGTACGTGAGCGCGATGCCGTAGAGGAAGAACGCCGAGGAGAACGCCCCCAGGAGGAAGTACTTCATCGCGGCCTCCTGGCTCAGGAGGCGACGGCGACGAGCGAGCCCGCACATCAGGTAGAGCGGGAGGCTCAGGACCTCGAGTGCCACGAACATGGCGAGGAGGTCGTTGGCCGTGGCGAAGAACATCATGCCGCCGAGCGCGAAGACGGCCAGGGGGAAGACCTCGCTGTGCTCGATGCGCAGCTGGGTCGCCCGACGCTCGTCGGTGCTGCCCGGCGGGGTCGACGCCTGGCTCGTGAACGCGCTCAGGCCTCCGTCGAGGCGACGCTCGGCGAACAGCAGGACGCCGAGGACGCCGAACAGCAGCAGCATGCCCCACGTGAACACGGCCGGCCCGTCGACGCTCAGCGCGCCCATCGCGGTCGGGCCGCCGCGTGCCGGCACGTCGCCTCCGACCTCGGGGAGGTCGGTGGCGACCCACACGGTCGCACCGAACGCCGCGACGAGACCCACGACCGCGACGACCACCTGGGTGACGAAGCGGTACGCCCGCGGCACGAAGGCCTCGACGAGGACGCCGGCGACGGCGACGCCGAGGACGATCAGCAGCGGCGAGATCGTCGCGTAGTCGATGTCCGGCGCGTCGATCGGCGACGGCGCCATCGGCGCGGCGAGAACGGACACGGCGCTCACTTCGAGCTCCCCTCAGCGGTCGGGAAGGACGGTGTCTGAGGCTCGGGGTCGCTGACCTGGACGTGGTCGAGCGTCTCCGACACGGCCGGGTTGACCACGTCGAGGATCGGCTGCGGGAAGAGACCGAACCCGATGAGCAGCACCACCACGGGCGCGATCGCGATGATCTCGCGGGGCACCATGTCGGTGATCGCGCGGTTGTCGTCACGCAGCGGGCCCGTCATGGTCCGCTGGTACATGAGGAGGATGTACAGCGCGGCCAAGACGATGCCCAGCGTGGCGAACACCGCCGCCGTCGTCGAGACCGTGAACGTGCCCGCCAGCACCAGGAACTCTCCGACGAACGTCGACAGGCCCGGCAGCGAGAGCGAGGCCAGGCCGGCGATGAGGAAGAGGCCCGCGGTGATCGGGGCGATCTTCTGCACTCCGCCGAAGTCGGAGATCCGAGCCGAGCCTCGCCGCTGGATCAGGAACCCGGCGATGAGGAACAGTGCGGCCGTGGACAGCCCGTGGTTGAACATGTAGAACGTCGAGCCCGACGCCGACTGCGAGGTCAGCGCGAAGATCCCGAGCACGATGAAGCCGAAGTGCGACACCGAGGTGAACGCGATCAGGCGCATCATGTGGTCCTGGCCGATCGCGAGCAGCGCGCCGTACAGGATGCTCACGACCGCGAGCGTGATGACGACCGGGCTGGCCCACTGCGAGGCCTCGGGGAACAGGCCCAGGCAGAAGCGGATCATGCCGAACGTGCCGAGCTTGTCGAGGACGCTGACCAGCAGGACGGAGGTGCCGGGCGTGGCCGCCGACGCGGCGTCGGGGAGCCAGGTGTGCAGCGGCACCATCGGGGCCTTCACCGCGAAGGCGAGGAAGAAGCCCATGAAGAGCCACCGGCCCTCGACCGTCCCGACCGAGAGGTCCTTCATGTCCGCGAGCAGGAACGACGGGTCGCCCTGGCTGCTGGAGATGACCCACATGCCGATCACCGAGGCCAGCATGAGCAGGCCGCCGGCGAGGGAGAACATGAGGAACTTCAGCGCCGCGTAGGAGCGCCGTGCGCCCCCGAAGCCTCCGATGAGGAAGTACGCGGGGACGAGGGCCGCCTCGAACAGGACGTAGAAGAGGAAGACGTCGGTCGCCATGAAGACGCCGAGCACGAGACCCTCGAGCGCGAGCATCAGCGCGAAGAACGTCTTGACGCTCCAGCGGGCGCCGTCGGCGTCGTTCCAGCCCGCGACGATCACGATCGGCACGAGGATCGTCGTCATCAGGACGAGCGTCAGCCCGATGCCGTCGACGCCGAGGGAGTAGAACACCCCCAGCGGCGCGATCCACGCGTGCTCCTCGCCGAGCTGGTAGCCCGAGCCGTCGAGGTCGTACTGCGAGAGGACCGCCAGCGAGATCGCCAGCGTCAGGAGGGACACTCCGAGCGCCGACCACTTCGCCATCTCGGGGCGGCTGCGCGGCAGGAGCGCGACCACCGCCGCACCGACGAGGGGGACGACCAGGAGGACGGTCAGCCAGGGAAAGGAGATGTCGTTCACGCGAGGTTCACCGCCAGGAGGGCCAGGACGAGGACGAGGGACCCGCCGAAGATCTCGGCGGCGTACGTCCGGACGAATCCGGTCTGGAGCCGGCGCAGCCCGCGTGCACCGTCACCGACGAGCTCGGCCGTGCCGTTGACCGCGCCGTCGATCCCGCTGCCGTCGACGTAGACCAGCGACCGGGTGAGGTACTGGCCGGGCCGCATGAACAGCGCTTCGTTGACCGCGTCGCCGTACAGGTCGGCACGGCCGGCGCGGGTGAAGACCGAGACGTTCTGAGGTGCGGTGTCGGGCACCTCACGCCGGGCGAAGAGCACGTACGCGAGGGCGACGCCGGCGGCGACGACCAGCACGATGATCGCGGTGATCACGATCGCGGGGACGGGGAGCTCGTGGTGCTCCTCCCCCGTCACCGGCGCCAGCCAGTCGGTGATCCAGCTCGAGAACAGGAGCGCACCACCACCCACCGAGAGCGCGGCGAGCACGATCAGCGGGACCGTCATGATCTTCGGCGACTCGTGCGGGTGGACGTCGTCGCGCCAGCGCTTCTCGCCGAAGAAGGTCAGGATCATCACGCGCGTCATGTAGAACGCGGTGACGCCGGCGCCGAGCAGGGCGGCCAGGCCGGCCCAGAAGTTCGTCGCGAACGCCGACTCGATGATCTTGTCCTTCGAGAAGAACCCGGAGAAGCCGGGGAACCCGATGATCGCGAGGTATCCCATCGCGAACGTCACGAACGTCACCGGCATCACCTTGCGCAGCGCGCCGTAGTGGCGCATGTCCACGTCGTCGTTCATGCCGTGCATGACCGAGCCGGCGCCGAGGAACATGTTGGCCTTGAAGAATCCGTGCGTGATCAGGTGGAAGATCGCGAACGCGTAGCCGGCCGGGCCGAGGCCCGCGGCGAGCATCATGTAGCCGATCTGGCTCATCGTCGAGCCGGCCAGCGCCTTCTTGATGTCGTCCTTCGCGCAGCCGATCCAGGCACCGAACAGCAGCGTCACGGCACCGACGATCATCACCGCCGTACGGGCGACCTCGGACAGGTCGTAGATCGCGGCCGAGCGGACCACGAGGTAGACGCCCGCAGTGACCATCGTCGCCGCGTGGATGAGGGCAGAGACCGGGGTCGGGCCCTCCATCGCGTCGAGGAGCCAGCTCTGGAGCGGGACCTGCGCCGACTTGCCGCAGGCGCCCAGGAGGAGCAGGAGGCCGAGGGCCGTCGCGACGGACTGGCTCGCGTTCGCGACGTTGAGGCCGACCTCATGGATGTTGGTCGTCCCGAACTGCGCGAACATCAGCATGATGCCGAGCGCGAGCCCGAGGTCACCGACGCGGTTGACGATGAACGCCTTCTTGGCCGCCACCGCCGCGGAGCGCTTCTCCTGCCAGAACCCGATGAGCAGGTACGAAGCGAGACCCACGCCCTCCCAGCCGAGGAACAGCACGAGGTAGTCGCCGGCGAGGACGAGCACGAGCATCGCGGCGACGAACAGGTTGAGGAACCCGAAGAAGCGCCGCTTTCGCGGGTCGTCTGCCATGTAGCCGATCGAGTAGACGTGGATCAGGGAGCCGACGCCGGTGATCAGCAGGACGAACAGGGCCGCGAGCTGGTCGTAGTAGACGCTCATCGTGACGTCGAACCCGCCGACCTGGATCCAGGTCCACAGGTCCTGGGTGATCGCACGCTCCGCTGCGTCACGTCCGAGGAGGGCGATGAAAGCGACCAGGCCGACGACGAACGAGGCGATCGACGCGGCCGTGCCGAGCAGGTGCCCGAAGCGGTCCAACGGCCCGTGGTCGCCCGCCCCGTCCCCGATCAGGAGGATCGCTGCGCTGACCGCGGGGATCGCGACCACCAGCCACACCCACGAGAACACGCCGTCGGCAGCGACCGGCACGACCTCGGCGTGCTCGCTCGCCGCCAGCACGACGCTGGAGAGACTCGTCATTCCCGCCCCCTCTAAAGCTTCAGCAGACTGGCGTCGTCGACCGAGGCCGAGCGACGGGTACGGAAGATCGACACGATGATCGCGAGGCCGACCACGACCTCGGCCGCAGCGACCACCATCACGAAGAAGGCGGCGACCTGGCCGTCGAGGTTGCCGTGCGCCCGCGCGAAGGTGACGAACGCGAGGTTGCAGGCGTTGAGCATCAGCTCGACGCACATGAACACGACGATCGCGTTGCGCCGCACGAGGACGCCGACGGCGCCGATCGTGAACAGCAGGGCGGACAGCCCGATGAAGGGCTCGACGCTCACTGGTCCTCCTCCGCTCCGTTGGACCGGCCGGTCTCGATCACGCCGCGCTCACGCGGGGAGCCGTCGGCCTCGAGCTTGCGCAAGGTCACGGCCACGTCGTTCTGGAAGGCGCCCTCGCGGACGACCCCGCGCTCGCGCAGCGTCTTCGACGTGGACGACTCCGCCGGCGAACCGTCCGGCAGCAGGGCCGGCACGTCGACGGCGTTGTGCCGCGCGTACACGCCCGGGGTCGGCAGGTTGCCGGGGTGCTCGCCGTGCTCGGCGTACCGCTGCATCCGCTCCAGCGCCAGGTCGCGCTGCGAGCGCTTCGGCTCGAGCCGCTCGCGGTGCGCCAGCACCATCGCCCCGAGGGCCGCAGTGATGAGCAGCGCGCTGGTGGCCTCGAAGGCGAACACGTAGCGGTTGAAGAGGAGCCGGGCGAGGCCGTGCACGTTCCCGTCCGCATTGGCCTCGCCCAGCCCGATCACGGGACCGACGGTCGTCTGCGCGACCACGGTCACGAGGAGGAAGCCGAACAGCACCCCGACGCCGACCGCGACCAGGCGCTGGCCGCGGATCGTCTCGACGAGGGAGTCGGTCTTGTCGACGCCGACCAGCATCAGCACGAAGAGGAAGAGCATCATGATCGCGCCGGTGTAGACGATGATCTGCACGGCGAAGAGGAACGGGGCGTCCTGCATCGCGTACATCATCGCCAGGCAGATCATCACGACCGCGAGCAGCAGCGCGGAGTGCACCGCCTTGCGCGCGAGCACGACACCGAGCGCGGCCAGCACCATGATCGGTGCCAGCAGCCAGAAGGCGGTCACCGCTCGCCTCCTGCCCCAGCGGACCCGTCGGCGACCGCGCGGGCGGCGGCGTCGCCGCGGTAGTAGTCCCGCTCGGTGTCACCGAGCCGCATCGGGTGCGGCGGCGCCTCCATGCCCGGCAGCAGCGGGGCGAGGAGGTCCGACTTCTCGTAGATCAACGACTCGCGGCTGTCGTCGGCGAGCTCGTACTCGTTGGTCATCGTCAGCGCGCGGGTCGGGCACGCCTCGATGCACAGTCCGCACAGGATGCAGCGGAGGTAGTTGATCTGGTAGACGCGGCCGTACCGCTCGCCCGGGGAGAAGCGCTCGTCCTCGGTGTTGGACGCGCCCTCGACGAGGATCGCGTCCGCGGGGCAGGCCCACGCGCACAGCTCGCACCCGATGCACTTCTCGAGCCCGTCCGGCCACCGGTTGAGCTGGTGCCGGCCGTGGAAGCGCGGCGCCGTCGGCCGCTTCTCGAACGGGTACTGCACGGTGACCGGCTTCTTGAACATCGTCCGGAACGTCACGCCGAAGCCGGCGATCGGGTCCCAGAGCTGCTCCTTCAGCGTCGCCATCGCGATCAGTCCTCCTTCTCGCCGCGCGTGCCCGCGGGCACAGCGGTCGTGGTGGGCGGCTGCTCACCCGGCATCGGGGGTACGGGGAATCCGCCCGCGAACGCGTCGCGCGAGGGCTCGGGCTCCTCGGGTGCGCGGCGCTCGGGCAGGAACTGGACGACCAGCAGGGCCGCGACGACCACCCCGGCGACGATGAGGATCATCGTCGGGTCGAGGTCACCGTCGGTGATGAGGCGGCGCATCACGCAGACCACAACGATCCACGCGAGCGAGACCGGGATCAGGACCTTCCAGCCGAACTTCATGAACTGGTCGTAGCGCATCCGCGGGAGCGAGCCACGCAGCCAGATGAAGACGAAGATGAAGAGCAGGGTCTTGCCGAGGAACCACAGCACCGGCCAGTACCCCTCGTTGGCGCCCTCGATCTGCGAGATGCCCCACGGCGCACGCCAGCCGCCGAGGAACATCGTCGTCGCGAGCGCCGAGACCGTGACCATGTTGATGTACTCGGCGAGGAAGAAGAGCGCGAACTTCAGCGAGGAGTACTCGGTGTGGAAGCCGCCGACGAGCTCGCCCTCGGCCTCCGGGAGGTCGAACGGCGCACGGTTGGTCTCTCCGACCATGGCGATCATGTAGATGATGAACGACGGCAGGAGCGGCAGCGCGAACCAGCCGTCCTCGGCCTGCGCCGCCACGATCTCCGACGTCGACATCGAGCCGGCGTAGATGAAGACCGTGACGAGCGAGAGCCCCATCGCGACCTCGTACGAGATCATCTGCGCCGAGGAGCGGACGCCGCCGAGCAGCGCGTACGTGGAGCCGGAGGCCCAGCCGCCGAGCACGATGCCGTACACGCCGATCGAGGTGACGGCGAGGATGTAGAGCACCGCGACCGGCATGTCGGTCAGCTGCAGCGGCGTCTGCGTGTCGGTGAACGGGATCGTCACCTCGGGTCCGAACGGGATCACCGCCCAGGCGAGGAACGCCGGGACGGTCGCGATCACCGGCGCGAGGAAGTACACGACCTTGTGGGCGTTCTTGGGGAAGATCTCTTCCTTGAGCGCGAGCTTGACACCGTCCGCGAGGCTCTGCAGCAGCCCGAACGGACCCCACACGTTGGGGCCGACCCGGTGCTGCATCCGGGCCACGACCCGGCGCTCGAACCAGATGTTGAACAGCGTGAAGACGACCAGCACCACGAAGATGAGCAGGGCCTTGATGAGGACGACCCACCAGGGCTCGTTGCCGAAGAACTCGCTCACAGCTCGGACTCCTTGCTCTCCAGGCCCGGGGACGTCGACGGGTCGACGGTCGCTTCCGGCTCGACCACGGGCTGGCCCTCAGGCCTCGCCTGCGGTGAGCGCTCCAGGGTGACGACGTCGGCGTACGCCGCGCCGAGGATGCGCGGCAACGACAGCCCGTTGGAGTTCGTGGGCGTCCAGACCACCCCGTCGGCGATGTCGGCCACGGCGACGGGGACCGCGACGGCCCCGCGCTCGGTCCCGAGGACGACCTCGTCGCCGTCGCGCACCCCGACCGCACGCGCGGTCGCGGCCGACACGAGCGCCACGGAAGGCCGTGCCGTCGCCTGGTAGTGACGGTCGCCGTCCTGGCCGCGTCCGTCGTCGATCAGCCGGCGCCAGGTGTCGAGGACGACCTCGCTGGGGTCGGTACGGGCGGCGCGCCCGGGGACGACCTCCGGCTGCGGGGCGCGCGCCCCGTCCCAGAGGCCGAGCTCGTCGAGCTCGGCACCGGCCGCGACGCTCGTACGGAACCCGAGGTCGCGTCCGGCGGCCTCGGCGATGCCGGCGAGGACGCGGGTGTCGGACAGCGCGTGCGGCCGCTCGAAGACGGCGCCGAACGGCCGGCGGCGGCCCTCCCAGGAGACGAACGAGCCAGCCTTCTCCGCCGTCGCCGCGACCGGGAGCACCACGTCGGCACGCTCGGTCACCGCGCTCGTACGCACCTCGAGGCTCACGACGAAACCGGCCGCGTCGAGCGCCTCGATCGCGCCCTGCGGGTCAGCGAGGTCGTCGACCTCGACACCGGCCACGAGCAGGGCGCCGAGCTCTCCGGCACGGGCCGCCGCGAGCATCTCGCTGGTGCTGCGTCCGGGCGTCGACGGCACGGCGGTGACCCCCCACGCGGCAGCCACGTCGGCGCGCGCCTCGGGGTCCGACACCGGGCGTCCGCCCGGCAGGAGGTTGGGAAGGCAGCCCGCCTCGACGGCACCCCGGTCGCCCGCACGGCGAGGGACCCACGCCAGCCGGGCACCGCTGCGGCGCGCGGTCGCGAGTGCGCTGGAGAACGCGCCCTGGACGCGGGCGAGCCGCTCACCGAGCAGCACGATCGTCCCGGCCTCGAGCCCGGCCTCACCGAGCGCCTTGGCCTCGTCGCCCGGGACCGTACGGACCAGTCGGCCGCCCATCTTGTCGAGCGCGCGCGTCGCGTGGCTGGCGAGCGCGACGACCTCGGTGCCGTTCTGGCGCCAGGCCTTGCGCAGCCGCAGGAAGATCGTGGCCGCCTCGTCCTCGGGCTCCAGGCCGACGAGCACGACCTTGCGGGCCGCCTCGAGGTCGGAGTAGGTGACCCCGAGGCCGGTGCCGGCGACGGCGTGGGCCAGGAAGGCCGCCTCCTCCTCGGAGTGCGGGCGCGACCGGAAGTCGACGTCGTTGGTGCCGAGGATCGTCCGGGCGAGCTTGGCGTACGCGTACGCGTCCTCGACCGGGAGCCGGCCGCCGGTCAGCACGCCGACCCCACCGTCGGCCGCGAGCAGCCCACGGGCGGCGGCCGCGAAGGCGGCGGGCCAGGAGGCCGGCTCCAGCGCCCCGGTCTCGGGGTCGCGGACGAGCGGGCGGGTCAGGCGGTCCGGCTGGCGGTCGTACGTGAACGCGAAGCGGTCCTTGTCGCTGATCCACTCCTCGTTGACCTCGGGGTCGTCACCGGCGAGCCGGCGCAGCACCTTGCCACGGCGGTGGTCCACACGGATCGCGGCACCGCAGGCGTCGTGCTCGGCCACCGACGGCGTCGACACGAGGTCGAACGGCCGCGAACGGAACCGGTACGCGCTGCTGGTCAAGGCACCCACCGGGCAGATCTGGATGGTGTTGCCGGAGAAGTACGACGAGTACGGCTCGTTCTCGTAGATCGCGACCTGCTGGAGCGCACCGCGCTCGGCCATCGCGATGAACGGGTCGCCCGCGATCTGCTCAGAGAAGCGGGTGCAGCGTGCGCAGAGGATGCAGCGCTCGCGGTCGAGCAGGATCTGCGGCGAGATGCTCAGCGGCTTGGGGTAGGTGCGCTTCGCCTCCGTGAAGCGGGTCTCTCCGCGACCGTGGCTGAGCGCCTGGTTCTGGAGCGGGCACTCACCGCCCTTGTCGCACATCGGGCAGTCGAGCGGGTGGTTGATCAGGAGGAACTCCATGATCCCCGTCTGCGCCTTGTCCGCGACCGGCGACGTCACCTGCGTCTTCACGACCATGCCCGGCGAGACCGGGAGGGTGCACGACGCCTGCGGCTTCGGGAAGCCGCGGCCGTTGCCGGCGTCGGGGACGTCGACCAGGCACTGGCGGCACGCCCCCACCGGGGAGAGCAGCGGATGGTCGCAGAAGCGTGGGATCTCGACCCCGACCAGCTCGGCGGCCCGGATCACGAGCGTGCCCTCGGGGACGCTGACCTCGACGTCGTCGATGGTCAGCGTGACCAGGTTCTGATCGACGCTGATCTCCTGCGACTCGGTCGCACCGGAGTCGTTGCCCTTGGTGACCGTCATGCCGAGGCTCCCTTCGTCCAGGCGACCGACGCCTCGTACGGGAAGAGCTCCCACGCCGGGGTGTGCATCCCGGCCTCGAACTCGTCCCGGAAGTGCTCGATCGCCGACGTGATCGGGCTGGTCGCACCGTCGCCGAGCGCGCAGAACGCCCGGCCGAGGATGTTGTCGCACTGGTCCAGCAGCAGCTCGATGTCACCCTCGGTGCCCTTGCCGGCCTCGAGGCGCTCGAGCGTCTGCACCAGCCACCACGTGCCCTCACGGCACGGGGTGCACTTGCCGCAGGACTCGTGCTTGTAGAACTCCGTCCAGCGCAGCACGCACCGCACCACCGACGTCGTCTGGTCGAAGATCTGCAGCGCCTTGGTGCCGAGCATCGAGCCCGCGCCGGCGACGCCTTCGTAGTCCAGCGGGACGTCGAGGTGAGCCGCCGTCAGCAGCGGGGTCGACGAGCCGCCGGGCGTCCAGAACTTCAGCTCGGAGCCCTCGCGCATGCCGCCGGACAGCTCCAGGAGCTCGCGCAGCGTGATGCCCAGCGGCGCCTCGTACTGGCCGGGGTTCTTGACGTGCCCGGACAGTGAGTAGATCGTCATGCCCTTGGACTTCTCGGTGCCCATCGAGCCGAACCAGTCGGCACCGCGCTCGACGATGCACGGCACCGACGCGATCGACTCGACGTTGTTGATCACGGTCGGCGCGGCGTACAGACCCGCGACCGCAGGGAACGGCGGGCGCAGCCGCGGCTGTCCGCGACGGCCCTCCAGCGAGTCGAGGAGCGCGGTCTCCTCGCCGCAGATGTACGCACCGGCGCCGGCGTGCACGACGACGTCGATGTCGATGCCCGACCCGAAGACGTCCTTGCCGAGCAGGCCGGCCTCGTACGCCTCGGCGACCGCGGCCTGGAGCCTGCGGATGACGTGCAGAACCTCACCGCGGACGTAGATGAACGCCTGCTTGGCGCGGATCGCGTGGCAGGTGATCGCGACGCCCTCGACCAGGGTGTGCGGCGTGGCCATCATGAGCGGGATGTCCTTGCACGTGCCCGGCTCGGACTCGTCGGCGTTGACGACCAGGTAGTGCGGCTTGACCGTGCCGTCCGGCTCGGGGCCCTGCGGGATGAAGCCCCACTTCATGCCCGTCGGGAAGCCTGCGCCTCCACGTCCGCGCAGGCCCGACCCCTTGACGAGGTCGATGACGGCGTCGGGCTCCATGCGCAAGGCGCTGCGCAGGGCGGCGTAGTCGCCGTACGAGTCGAGAGTCCAGGAGCGTTCGTGGTCCCAGTCCTGGGTGAGGACGGGAGTGAGAGGTGCCACGCTCATTCGGAGTCCTCCGCTTCCTCGCGCTGCGCCGGCGGCGTCTTGGTGTCGTCGACCTTGGTCTCCGACTCGGCGCGCTGGGTGTCCGCCTGCGCGACGGCGGCCTCGGCCGAGCCGGCGTCGGTGGGTCCCGCGCCCTCGGGAGCGTCCGTCGAGGAAGACGCGTCCGCATCCGGCGCCGTCCACCCGTTCTCACGGGCCAGCCGCAGCCCCGCCAAGGACGCCTCGCCCGCGGCGGGTCCCTCGTCCGCGCGTCCGTCGGGGAACCCGGCGAGCACCCGCTCGGCCTCGCGCCACGAGGTGATGCGCGCACCGCGGGTGGCCGTCACCGGCTTGCCCGCGCGGAGGTCGTCGACGAGCTCCACCGCGGAGTCGGGGGTCTGGTTGTCGAAGAACTCCCAGTTGACGGTCATCACCGGTGCGTAGTCGCACGCGGCGTTGCACTCGATGTGCTCCAGCGTCACCTTGCCGTCAGCGGTGCGCTCGTCGTTGCCGATGCCGAGGTGGTCGCGCAGCCGCTCGAAGATCGCGTCGCCGCCCATCACCGCGCACAGCGTGTTGGTGCAGACGCCGACGTGGTGCTCACCGACCTCGCGACGCTTGTACATCGTGTAGAAGGTCGCGACGCCGTTGACCTCGGCCGTCGAGATGTCGAGCAGCTCGGCGCACAGCTCGATCGCCTCCGGCGTCACCCGGCCCTCGACCGACTGCGTCAGGTGCAGCATCGGCAGGAGGGCCGACCGCTTCTGGGGGTAGCGGGCGATGATCGCCTGCAGGTCGTCGCGCACCTGCGCAGAGTCCAGCGCGCTCATCGGTCCACGCCTCCCATCACCGGATCGATGCTGGCGATCGCGACGATGACGTCGGCGAGCATGCCGCCCTCGGACATCGCGGCCGTCGCCTGCAGGTTGCTGAAGGACGGGTCGCGGAAGTGCGCCCGGTACGGCCGCGTCCCGCCGTCGGAGACGAGGTGGCACGCGAGCTCGCCGCGCGGCGACTCCACGCTCGTGTACACCTGGCCGGCCGGGACGCGGAAGCCCTCCGTGACCAGCTTGAAGTGGTGGATCAACGCCTCCATCGACTCGCCCATGATGTGGCGGATGTGCTCGAGGGAGTTGCCCTGTCCGTCCGGGCCGATCGCGAGCTGCGAAGGCCAGGCGATCTTCTTGTCGGCGACCATCACGGGAGCGCCCTCGAGGGCCCGCAGCCGCGTCACGCACTGCTCGATGATCCGCAGCGACTCGTCCATCTCGTCGAGCCGGATGCGGAAGCGCCCATACGCGTCGGGCTCGTCGCGCGTGATCACGTCGAAGTCGTACGTCTCGTAGCCGCAGTACGGCTGCTTCTTGCGCAGGTCCCAGTCGTACCCGGTCGAGCGCAGCGCGGGGCCGGTCACGCCGAGCGCGAGGCAGCCCGCGAGGTCGAGGTACCCGACGTCCTTGAGGCGGCCCTTGAAGATCGGGTTCTGGTTGCACAGCGCGGCGAGCTCGGGGAGCCGCTTGCGCATGAGGCTCACGAAGCGGTCGACCGCGTCGAGACCACCCTCCGGGACGTCCTGGGAGACGCCGCCCGGTCGGATGTAGGCGGAGTTCATCCGCAGACCGGAGAACAGCTCGAACAGGTCGAGGCACAGCTCACGCTCGCGGAACCCGACCGTCATCACGGTCAGCGCGCCGATCTCCATGCCGCCCGTGGCGATGGCGACGAGGTGGGAGGAGATCCGGTTGACCTCCATCATCATCACCCGCAGGACGTCGGCCTTCTCCGGGATCTGGTCGGTGATGCCGAGGAGCTTCTCGACCCCGAGGGCGTACACCGCCTCGTTGTACATCGGAGACAGGTAGTCCATCCGGGTGCAGAACGTCACGCCCTGCGTCCAGTTGCGGTACTCCATGTTCTTCTCGATGCCGGTGTGCAGGTAGCCGATGCCGCAGCGGGCCTCGGTCACCGACTCGCCCTCGATCTCGAGGATCAGCCGGAGCACGCCGTGCGTCGACGGGTGCTGAGGACCCATGTTGACGACGATGCGCTCCGAGGCGTCCGGGTCGACGCCGGCGACGACCTCGTCCCAGTCCTGACCGGTGACGGTGAAGACCGGGCCGGACGTCGTGTCCTGGCTCTGTGCGTACGGATCGGTGCCGGTATCAGTGGTGCTCACGAGTACGACCTCCGCTCGTCCGGCGGTGGGACGGTTGCGCCCTTGTACTCGACGGGGATTCCGCCGAGCGGGTAGTCCTTGCGCTGAGGGTGGCCCGGCCAGTCGTCGGGCATGAGGATGCGGGTGAGGGCCGGGTGGCCGTCGAAGACGATCCCGAAGAAGTCCCACGTCTCGCGCTCGTGCCAGTCGGCGGTCGGGTAGACCGAGACCACCGACTCGATGTGCGGGTCGGAGTCCGGCACGGCGACCTCGAGGCGGATGCGCCGGTTGTGGGTCATCGACAGCAGGTGGTAGACGGCGTGGAACTCGCGGCCGATCTCGTGCGGGAAGTGCACGCCGGAGATGCCGCTGCACAGCTCGAAGCGCAGGGCCGGGTCGTCGCGCAGGTGCTGGCACACCTCGCGGATGCGCTCGCGGCGGACGTGGAGCGTCAGCTCGTCACGGTCGGCGACGACCGACTCGATCGCGCCGCTCCCGATCTCCTCGCCGAGGAGGCGCTCCAGCTGGTCCGCGACGTCGTCGTACCAGCCGCCGAACGGACGGCGCGAGGCCGCCGGCATCGCGACCGGGCGCTGCAGGCCTCCGTACCCCGACGTGTCGCCGGTGCCGTGCACGCCGAACATGCCCTCGCGGACCTCGACGACCTCGAGGGTGCGCGCCTCCGACGGCACGACCTCCTCGCCGCCGACCGCCGTGCTGCTCGGCTCCTGCGTGCCGCCGGTGGGGACGTCGCTCATCGCAGCAGCCCCTTCATCGCCGACGTCGGGACGGCCTCGAGGGCGACCTTCTCGTCGGAGGCGATCTCGGCCGCGCGGTGGGCGCCGAGCTTGGTGTGCTGGATCTTGTCGTGGAGCTTCATGATCGCGTCGATGAGCATCTCGGGACGGGGCGGGCAGCCCGGCAGGTACATGTCGACCGGGACGATGTGGTCGACGCCCTGGACGATCGCGTAGTTGTTGAACATCCCGCCCGAGCTCGCACAGACACCCATCGCGAGCACGTACTTGGGATTGGCCATCTGGTCGTAGATCTGCCGCAGGACCGGCGCCATCTTCTGGCTCACCCGGCCGGCGACGATCATCAGGTCGGCCTGGCGCGGCGAGGCGCGGAAGACCTCCATGCCGAAGCGCGACGAGTCGTACTTCGGCGCGCCGAACTCCATCATCTCGATCGCGCAGCACGCGAGGCCGAACGTCGCCGGCCAGAACGATGCCTTGCGGAAGTACCCCGCGAGTCCCTCGACGGTCGTCAGCAGGACTCCGCTCGGGAGCTTCTCCTCCAGACCCATGTCAGTCCCACTCCAGTCCGCCGCGGCGCCAGACGTACACGTACGCGACGAAGACCGTCGCGATGAACAGCAGCATCTCGACGATGCCGAACCAGCCGAGAAGATCGAACTCGACCGCGAAGGGGTAGAGGAAGATGATCTCCACGTCGAAGATGATGAAGAGCATCGCGGTGATGAAGTACTTCACCGGGATGCGTCCGCCGCCGGCCGCCTGGGGCGACGGCTCGATGCCGCACTCGTACGAGTCGACCTTGGCGCGGTTGTAGCGCTTGGGCCCCGTCAACGGAGCGATCAGCACGGAGAAAACCGCGAATGCTCCCGAGATGGCGGCGAGCACCAGGATCGGGGTGTACTCGGTCACCGCATCCTCCCTTCGTGAAAACCTTCACGAGCCGGTCCACAGGCCCTCACTGGCAAGTGAGTTGCTGTGTTTCACGTCACTATGCCACGCGTCAGGAGTGTCCACGACAGGGGGTGGCCGACCTCACATCGGGCCCCTGAGAACGCTGGTCAGACAGCGTTTCCGCGCAGAATGCGTTGCGTAATTCCGCTCGCGAGAGACCCCCGCTGTGGACACGAGAGACCTAGGCCTCTCGCGGATACGCGAGGGGTCTCTCGCCGGTGGGCGGGAGGTCTCTCGCCGTCAGGGGGTGGGCTTGGTGGCGGTGTGGAGCGCGACGATGCCGCCGGAGAGGTTCTCCCAGCGGACGGGGCCCCAACCGGTCTCCGCGATGACCTTCGCGAGACCCAGCTGGTCGGGCCACGACATGATCGACTCGGCGAGGTACACGTACGAGTCGGGGTTGGACGAGACGGCGCGGGCGACCGGCGGGAGCGCCCGCATCAGGTACTCGAGGTAGACCTTCCGGAAGGGCGCGAACGTGGGGTGGCTGAACTCGCAGACCACCAACCGCCCGCCCGGCTTGGTGACGCGCAGCATCTCCTCGAGCGCGACCGCCGGCTCGTAGACGTTGCGCAGCCCGAACGAGATCGTGACCGCGTCGAAGGTCTCGTCGGCGAACGGGAGACGCATCCCGTCGCCGGCGGTGAACGGCAGGGCGGCGTGGTGGCGCTTGCCCTCACGCAGCATGCCCAGGCTGAAGTCGCACGGGACGACGTACGCCCCGTCCTCGGCGAAGGGCACCGACGAGGTGCCGGTGCCGGCGGCGAGATCGAGCACTCTCTCCCCCGCACGAGCTCCCACGAGCGCACGGACGCGGCGGCGCCACGCACGGTCCTGGCCCAACGACAGCACGTCGTTGGTCAGGTCGTAGCGACGTGCGACGGCGTCGAACATCGACGCGACCTCGTGGGGCTGCTTGTCCAGGCTCGCTCGGCTCACGAGCCCCACTGTGTCACGCACCGCGGCGGCCACGATGTCACGGGTCGTACCCTGGCTGACGTGACCGACACCGTCGTGCCCCTCCAGGGACCGCTCCGTCTCGTGGCCCAGACGGTCCCGCTCGACCCCTCCTCGCTGGACGTCCCCCTGACTCATCTGCTGCCTGCCGAGGGCGGCCTGGCGTGGGTCCGCGACGGCGACGGACTCGTGGCCTGGGGCGAGGCGGCACGGCTCGAGACGAGCGGGGACGGACGCTTCCGCGAGGCCAGCGCGTGGTGGCGCGAGATCTCCGCGCACGCCGTCGTACGCGACAAGGTCGAGGTCGCGGGTACGGGACTGGTGGCCTTCGGGTCGTTCGCGTTCACGAGCTCGTCCGGCGCCACCCGCGGCCGGGCAGGCGGCAGCTCCGTCCTCGTCGTGCCGAGCGTGATCGTGGGACGACGAGGCGGCACGACGTGGGTCACGACGATCCGCGAGTCGGCCCTTGCGCCGGCGCCTCCGGTCCGCCCCACCGACGACCCCGTCGTCCCGCAGGACGTCGCGTTCGCCGACGGCTCGACCTCCGGCGCCCGGTGGGAGTCGATCGTGTCCGAGGCCGTCCGACGGATCGAGGCCGGCGACCTCGACAAGGTGGTCCTCGCCCGTGACCTCGTCGCCGAGCTCTCCGCCCCCCTCGACGTCCGCGCGCCGCTGCGCCGGCTCGCCGCGACCTACCCCAACTGCTGGACGTTCCACGTCGACCGCCTGTTCGGCGCGACACCGGAGATGCTGGTGCGGCGCGAGCGCGGCCTCGTCACCTCTCGCGTGCTCGCCGGGACGATCCGGCGTACGGGCGACGACTCCCGCGACCTCGCCCTCGCCGGCTCGCTCGCGCGGTCGAGCAAGGACCTCGAGGAGCACGAGTACGCGGTGCGCTCGGTCGCCGACGCGCTGGAGCCGTACTGCTCGTCGATGAACGTGCCCGAGGCGCCGTTCGTCCTCCACCTCCCCAACGTCATGCACCTCGCCACCGACGTCGCGGGGGTCGTGGACGCCGAGCACGAGTCGGCGTCTGCGCTCGACCTCGCCGCCGCGCTGCACCCGTCGGCGGCGGTCGGCGGGACGCCCCGCGCAGAGGCGCTCGCGCTCATCGACGAGATCGAGGAGCTGGACCGGGGCCGCTACGCCGCGCCGGTTGGCTGGATCGACGCCGCCGGTGACGGCGAGTGGGGCATCGCGCTGCGCTCGGCGGAGTACGAGGGCGCGCGCGTCCGCCTGTTCGCCGGATGCGGGATCGTCGCCGACTCCGACCCGGAGGCCGAGCTCGCGGAGTCGCAGGCCAAGCTCGTGCCGGTCCGCGACGCGCTCACGGCGACCGACGACCGCTGACCCCGTCGTCGCCGCCGTCGTCGCCCAGCAGCGCCGCGAGGTCGTCGGCGCTCAGCCTGCCCGCCGACGCGCCGCCGTCCAGCACGCTCGCGACCAGCTCGGCCTTGCGGTCCTTGAGCTCGACGACCTTCTCCTCGATCGTGCCGGTCGCGACGAGCCGGTAGACCATCACCGGTGACTCCTGCCCGATCCGGTGGGCGCGGTCCACGGCCTGGGCCTCGACGGCAGGGTTCCACCAGGGGTCGAGCACGAAGACGTAGTCGGCCTCGGTCAGCGTGAGCCCGACTCCTCCCGCCTTGAGGCTGATCAGGAAGACGGGGTCGTCGCCGTTCTTGAAGCCGTCGATCACCGCACCGCGGTCGCGCGTGCTGCCGTCGAGGTAGGACGTCGTGAAGCCTTCGTGCTCGAGCCGGTCCTGGACACGTCGCAGGAACGTCGTGAACTGGCTGAAGACCAGCGCCCGGTGGCCCTCGGCGGCGAGCTCGCGCACGTGCTCGACGAGCAGGTCGACCTTGGCGGACCCGATCGCGTCGTACGCCGGGTCGACGAGGCCCGCGTCGAGAGCGAGCTGCCGCAGACGGGTGAGCGCCGCGAAGATCGTGACCCGGTGCCGCCGCAACGCCACCTCGTCGTCGCCGGCGTCGGCGAGCAGGCCGAGGATCCGCTGGCGCTCGCGCTGGAGATGCGTGTCGTAGACCTTGCGGTGCCGCGCCGAGAGCGCGACCGCGAGCACCTGCTCCTGCTTGGGCGGCAGGTCGGAGGCGACGAGCTCCTTGGTGCGCCGCAGCACGATCGGGCGGATCCGCCGCCGCAACCGCGCGAGCTGCTCGGCGTCACCGCCCTTCTCGATCGGCTGAGCGACCGTCTGGGCGAACTGGAGCGGGTACGGGAAGAGCCCGGGCGCCGTCAGCGACAGTAGGGACCACAGCTCCATGAGGTCGTTCTCGACCGGGGTGCCGGTGATGGCGAGGCTGAACGGCGCCTCGACCCGGCGTACGGCCTGGTAGGTCTTGCCGCGGTGGTTCTTGACCGCCTGCGCCTCGTCGAGGATGCGACCCGACCACGACAGGCGCGCGTACGCGTCGGCCTCGAGCCGCAGCAGCGTGTACGAGGTCACGACGACGTCGGCGCCTGCGGCCACCTCGTCGAGCGGCTGCCGGCGGCGTGCCGCGGACTCGGTCACCGTCCGCACGTCGAGGTCGGGCGCGAAGGCGGCGGCCTCGTTCGCCCACGTCCCGACGACGCTGGTCGGGGCGACCACGAGGAACGGCGGCGCGTCGGGCTCACGCTCGCGGACGTGGGCAATCAGCGCGAGCGCCTGCAGCGTCTTGCCGAGGCCCATGTCGTCGGCCAGGATGCCGCCGAGGCTGTGCTCGGCGAGGAAGGCGAGCCACGAGAACCCGTCGCGCTGGTACGGGCGCAGGGTTGCTTTCAGGCCGACCGGCACGGCCGCCTCGGGGACGCCGTCTCGACCGGCGAGCCGGCGCGCGAGCGCGACCCAGCGCGCCGCCTCCACGTCCACGACGCCGAGCTCGTCCAGCTCCTCCCACAGGTCGAAGGCCTGCGTGGCGACGCTCATCGTCGACTCGTCACGGGGGCGGTCGTCGAGGGCGCGCGCGTCCGCGAGCATCCGGGCGAGCGCATCGAGCTCGGGGTGGTCGACCGAGACGTAGAGGTACGTGCCCTTGCGCTCTGTCTGGTGCAGCAGGATCTTGTCCTGGCCCGTCGCGATCGCCTCGATGATGGTCGCGAGCCCGACCTGGCGGCCGCCGATGGTGACGACGACCTCGAGGTCGAGCCAGTCCGTACGGCCTGACGGGGCCGGCGCCGCGGTGAACTGGATCTCGGGCTTGCCGAGCACCTCGCGGAACTGCGGCTGACCGTCGGCGTGGACCTCGAACGCGGGGTGGCGCTGCAGCGCGGGGAGGATCTCCTCGGCGAACCGGACCGCGTCCATCTCGCGCAGCACCAGCTCCGCGTACGGGCGGGGCCCCGCGGTGCCCGCGCGCAGCAGCAGCACCGAGGCGGCGTCGTCGAGCACCAGCCGGTCGAGGGCGTCGCGCTCGAGGCTCTCGTCACGCACGCCGTACGGGGCCGGCTCCTCGTCCAGCCCGAAGACCCGGACGGTCTGGCCGGTCCCCGGCGTCCGGTAGTGCCACGACCACGCCAGGCGCACCTCGTGGCCGCCCACCCACGACACGGCGAGGACGAGGTGAGGCACGGGCGGGTCGGGGACCGCCACCGAGTCGTCGCGCGAGGTCACCTCGACGAGCCGGCGTACCCGCGGAAGGTACGTGTGGAGCAGGTCGTCCATGCCCTCGCGCGGCACCGCGACCTGGCGGCCCGTGGTGAAGAGCTCGCGCACGGCAGGCGTCGGCGTCCGGTCGAGGGGAGCGAGCGTCACCACGGCCTCGTCGCCGTCGCCCTCCCAGAGCGCGACCCCGTGCTCGGGCGAGCCGAGCAGGGTCGCGTCCTCCGCAGGCACCCAGGCCCCGCCGACCCCGGCACCCGCGAGGAGCACCGCTCCCCCGTCGCCGTCGGACTGCGCGTCCATCGAGAGCCGGGCGGGCTGGGCGGCGACCCGGACGTCGGCGAACCCGGAGGCGACCAGCGGCAGCCCGACCTCGTGGGCCTCGCGCAGCAGCCGCCACAGCGACGCGCCCAGCTTGCCGAGGGCGAGCGTGTCCTCCGAGCCGAACCCGTACGACATCCGCGCGCGGTGCGTGCCGTGGATCGCCCGCAGCACGTCGACGTGCTCGGGCACGAACCGGCCGTCTCGCGGATCGGCGACGATGAGGTCCCGCCACCCGACTCCCGACTTGATCCAGTCGCCTCGTCGGCCGCGGGTCACCGGGCGCAGCCGCAGCGACGGCCGGCGCGACGTGGGCGCGGCCCGTCCGAACCGCCGCTCCTCGAAGCGCGGCGGCGTCACCTCGAAGCGCAGCGCCAGCGCGCCGACGGCCGTACGGGGCGCTGGGGCAGCGCCTGCGTCGTCGCCGACGTCGGCGACGAGCTCGTCCAAGATCCGCTCCCACGTCGGTCCGGAGGCCGCCGACGCGACCGTCGTCGGCGCGGCCTCGCGGGCGTGCGCCACCAGGACGGTCGCGACCGCGTGCTTGCAGAACCGGCCGACCGGGCACGAGCAGGCCGTGTAGAGCTCGACCGGCGCGTCGTGGTCGCGGCGGGCGGAGACGACCGTCTGGTACGTCGCCGCGCCGCTGCCGACCACGCTGCTCTGGAGCACGTAGCCGTCCCGGTTGCGCGCCACGTCGAGGTCGATCACGTACCCCTGGCGGGCGTACGCCGCACCGCGGTCGATCGTGCCCTCGTCCACGTGCAGACGCAGGAGGGCCCGGTCGGCGAGGTCGGCGAGGGTCAGCACCCGTCAAGCCTAGGTCGCGCCGCTGACGGCCCGCGGCGTTCGTCCCCAGGCGGGCGCGCCCCTACCGGCCGCGGTGGGGACGCACCACCAGCCCTGTCCCACCTCCACGTCGTACGGGCTCGGCCGCCGCGATCATCGTGCCGCGCCGCCCGACCTCGATCGTCGCCGCGGCACCGATCTCCGCCGCGGACGTGAACGCGTCGCCGGAGGGCACCAGACGCTGCTGGTACGGCGCGAGCGCCGCCCCGTACGCCTCGATGAAGGACGGCTCGGCAGGAGTCGTCGGTGCGTTGCGGCTCGACGCGCGCGGGGCGGCGACCGCCTCGGGAAGCGTCATCCCCAGGTCGATCCGGTTGACGAGGATCTGCAGCACCGTCGTGATGATCGTCGCACCGCCGGGCGAGCCGAGGACGTACTTCACCTTGCCGCCGTCGACCACGATCGTCGGCGCCATCGACGAGCGCGGGCGCTTGCCGGGCTGGATGCGGTTCGGGTCGTTCGCGTCGTAGACCGTGCTGAAGTCGGTCAGCTCGTTGTTCAGCAGGAACCCGCGGCCGGGGACCGTGATGCCGGAGCCGCCGGTCTGCTCGATCGTCAGCGTGTACGCGACGGCGTTGCCCCACTTGTCGACGACCGAGAGGTGGGTGGTCGAGACGTTCTCCGTGTCCGGCTTCTCCGTACGGGCGGCGGTGCCGCAGCCGCGCCCGTCGAGCGCACCCGGCGCCACCGGGCGTACCGCGGCCTTCGTCGGGTCGATCACGCAGGCGCGCGAGTCGGCGAAACGCTGGCTCAGCAGCGTCTTGGTCGGGACGTCCACGAACGCCGGGTCGCCGACGTACGCGTTGCGGTCGGCGAACGCGTGCGCGCTGGCCTCCAGGAAGAGGTGGAGGCTCTGCGCGGTGCCGGAGCCGCCGCGGAGGCGGTAGTTCTCGAGGATGTTCAGCGCCTCGCCGACCGTGGTGCCGCCCGAGCTCGACGGCGCCATCGAGTAGACGTCGTGCCCGCGGTAGCTCACCTTCGACGGCGCCTGGTGCCGGACGCGGTACGACGCGAGGTCGTCGGTGGTCATCGACCCGGGCGGGGCGGGGAGGGCCGAGGCCGGGTCCTTCGGCGGAGCCTGGACGGTCTCGGCGATCTCGCCGGCGAGCGCCCCCTGGTAGAACGCCCTGGGACCACGCTGGGCGATCGCGGCGTACGTACGGGCGAGATCGGCGTTGCGGAAGGTGGTGCCGACCTGCGGCGCGTCACCGCCGGGCAGGAAGAGCGCGGCGGTGTCCGGGAACGCCGCGAACCGCGCCTTGTTGTCCAGGGTCTGGCTCCGGAACGTCTGGTCGACCGGGAAGCCCTTGCGGGCGACCTCGATCGCCGGGGCGAGCGAACGGGCGAGGCTGCGCTTGCCGAAGCGCTTCAGCGCCGCGTCCCACGTCGCGACCGTGCCGGGGACGCCGACAGCGACGCCGGAGGAGACGAGCTCCGGGGAGAACCGGTACGGCTGACCGGTCGCCGGGTCGATGAACGCGTCGGGCGTGATCCCGGCCGGCGCGGTCTCGCGGCCGTCGATCGTGGAGACCTTGCGCTTCTTCGCGTCGTAGAAGACGAAGTAGCCTCCGCCCCCGATGCCCGCGCTGTACGGCTCGGTGACGCCGAGCGTGGCCGCCATCGCGACCGCGGCGTCCGCCGCGTTGCCGCCGCGCGCCAGCACGTCGCGTCCGACCCGGCTCGCGGTCGCGTCGACCGAGGAGACGGCCCCGCCCGTGCCGTACGACGTGGGCGTGGGTTGAGGAGGCGGCGAGGGTCGGTGCGCCTGCGCGGGGGCGGCGCCGACGAGTCCGGTCGCGGTGAGGGTCAGGGCAGCGGCGAGGGTGATGCTCGGAAGCCTCATCGCTCGACGGTCTCAGGGCCTGCCGCAGCGCGCAACCCCTCGCGGCGCCGGTGAGCCCGCCTGTGGACGACGCCAGCGAGCGAGCGTCGGATTACGCGACCCTTCCGTCGTGGACGCTCTCGCACTCGCCGACCTCCTGTCCACACAGCGGGGCGTCGTCGCCCGGCGACAGCTCCTGGAGCTCGGCCTCGAGTCTCATGACATCCGTCGGCTCATCCGCCGCAAGGACCTCGTGCCGCTCTTCGCGGGCGTCTACGTGAACCACACCGGACACCCGACGTGGATCCAGCGCGCGTGGGGTGCCGTTCTCTACGCGTGGCCGGCGGCACTCGGTGGCGAGTCGGCGATACGAGCAGCCGAGCGGCGGGCACTCGAGACCACGGTCCCGGAGACCGTGACGATCGTCGTCTCGCGCGACCGCCATCTCAAAGCTGCTCCCGAGCACGTCGCGATCTCCAGGTGTGCGCGCGTGGAGGATCGCGTGCAGTGGCACCAGTCTCCTCCGCGTCTGAGGTACGACGAGGCGGTGCTCGACGTCGCCCTCGCAGCGACCGACGAGGTGGGCGCGGTCGCCGCGCTCGCCGCAGCGTGTGCGTCCCGACGGACGACGGCACGACGGCTCGCGGAGGCGCTCGCCGCGCGGTCCCGCGTCACGGGCCGGCGGTGGGTGCAGGCTGTGCTGCAGGACATCGCGGACGGAACCCACTCCGTACTCGAGCACGGCTACCTCCACCGTGTCGAGCGACCACACGGGCTCCCGCGCGGACGGCGCCAGGTCGCCAGCGCGGGCGGCGGGACCTCGGTCTACCGCGACGTCGAGCACGGCCGCGTCGTCGTCGAGCTGGACGGGCGGATCTACCACGAGTCGAGCGAGCGCCGCGACGCCGACCTCGAGCGCGATCTCGACGTCCTCGTCGCGGCGCGTACGACGGCACGGCTCGGGTGGGGACAGGTGTTCCGACGGCCCTGCAGCACCGCGGTCAAGCTTGCGCGCCTGCTCCAGCACCACGGCTGGGACGGTGCTCCTCGCCCGTGCGCGTCACCCGAGTGCGCAGTGCGGTCCCTCGGTGCCACCTGATGACACCAAGGGACCGCGCTGTCGCCTCAGATGCGCTCGAGCGTGGGGCGCTTGGGCTTGACCGAGTCGCCCGAGGAGGTGCCGTTGATTCGCCGCTGGACCCACGGCACCGCGAACTCCTTCGCCCACTGGAGGTCGGCGTCGCGCTTCTGCTTCTTGCTGGGCGGCTCGGCCTTGGGCAGGCGCGGCTTCTTGAGGTCGTGGCTGATGCCGAGGGTGTCGAGGACGTGGATCGCCATCTGCTTGTGGCCGTAGCTCGAGAGGTGGAGCCGGTCGGTGTCCCAGTAGCGGTCGTCACGGAACTCGCGGAAGCGCCAGAAGTCGACGAGCGTCGCGCCGTGGGTGTCGGCGATCTCGCGCACGATCTCGTTGTAGATCGCCACCCGGCCGCGCAGCTTGCCGAACACCGGCGCGTACCCGAGGTCGTACCCGGTGAACATCACGACGCGCCCTCCGCAGACAGCGAGGCGCCCGATCGCGGCGTCGTACAGCTCGCCGAGGAGGTCGAGGTCGACCTTCGGCCGCAGGATGTCGTTGCCGCCGGCGTAGATCGTGACGAGGTCCGGCGAGAGCCGCAGCGCCGGCTCCAGCTGCTCGGCGATCACCGGCTTGAGCAGCCGTCCGCGGACCGCGAGGTTGGCGTACCCGAAGTCGTCGGACTTCGTCGCCAGCACCTCGGCCACCCGGTCGGCCCAGCCGCGCAGGCCGTTGGGACGGCGCTTGTCAGGGTCGCCGACGCCCTCGGTGAACGAGTCGCCCAGCGCGACGTAGCGGTGGTACAGGGGTTCGCTGGCCATGGGCCGATTCTCGCACCGGGGGACCTGAGGACCGTGGAGGTGGCGTCCGACGGTGGTGTCTGGGTGCGATGATGGCTGCATCATGCGCCTCGTCGACCACCTTCCCGCCGCCGAGGAGTCCGACGACGCCGACGTCGTCTTCGACGCGTTCAGCAGCTGGGCCGAGGGCGAGGGCCTGACCCTCTACCCCGCCCAGGAGGACGCCCTCATCGAGATCGTCTCCGGCTCGAACGTGATCCTCGCGACACCGACCGGCTCGGGCAAGAGCCTCGTCGCAGCGGGCGCGCAGTTCGCCGCGCTCGCGAAGGGGCGGCGCAGCTTCTACACGGCCCCCATCAAGGCGCTGGTCTCGGAGAAGTTCTTCGCGCTGGTGGACATGTTCGGCGCCGACAACGTCGGGATGATGACCGGCGACGCCTCAGTGAACGCCGACGCGCCGATCATCGCCGCAACCGCGGAGATCCTCGCCAACAAGGCCCTGCGCGAGGGCGCGACGGCCGAGGTCGGACTCGTCGTGATGGACGAGTTCCACTTCTACTCCGAGCCGGACCGCGGCTGGGCGTGGGAGGTGCCGCTGCTCGAGCTGCCGCACGCGCAGTTCCTGCTGATGTCCGCGACGCTCGGCGACACCACGCGCTTCGAGCAGGACCTCACCCGTCGTACGGGCCGCGAGACGACCCTCGTCGCCGGCACCGAGCGACCGGTCCCGCTCGTCCACGAGTACGTGACCTCGCCGGTGCACGAGACGGTCGAGGAGCTCCTGGCGACCGGGCAGGCGCCGATCTACATCGTCCACTTCACCCAGGCCTCGGCCATCGAGCGTGCGCAGGCCCTGTCGAGCATCAACGTGACGACGCGGGCGGAGAAGGACACGATCGCGCGCGAGCTGGGCGACTTCCGGTTCCAGACCGGCTTCGGCAAGACGCTGTCGCGGCTGGTGCGGATGGGCATCGGCGTGCACCACGCGGGGATGCTTCCGCGCTACCGCCGCCTCGTCGAGCGGCTCACCCAGAAGGGCCTGCTCAAGGTCGTCTGCGGCACCGACACGCTCGGCGTCGGCATCAACGTCCCCATCCGTACGGTCCTGTTCTCGGGTCTGTCCAAGTACGACGGCATCCGCCAGCGACACCTGCACGTGCGCGAGTTCCAGCAGATCGCCGGGCGTGCCGGACGGGCCGGGTACGACACGATCGGCCGCGTGGTCGTGCAGGCGCCCGAGCACGAGGTCGAGAACGCCAAGATGGTCCGCAAGGCCGGCGACGACCCCAAGAAGCTGCGCAAGATCCAGCGCAAGAAGCCGCCCGAGGGCTTCGTCAACTGGTCCGACCGGACGTTCGACAAGCTCTCCACCGGCCAGCCGGAGCCGCTCGCGTCACGGATGCGGATGACGCACGCGATGGTGCTCAACCTCGTCGCCCGTCCCGGCGACGCGCGGGCCGCCGTACGCTCGCTGGTCACCGACTCCCACGCCAGCGAGGCCGACCAGGAGCGGATGCTCGCCGAGGCGGAGTCGATCTTCGAGACCCTGATCGAGGGCGGCGTCGTCGAGGAGCTCGCCGAGCCCGACGCCGAGGGCCGTTCGGTGCGGCTCACGGTCGACCTGCAGGAGGACTTCGCGCTCAACCAGCCGCTGGCACCGTTCGCGGTGGCCGCGCTGGAGATCCTCGACCCCGACTCCCCCACGTACGCGCTCGAGGTCGTGTCGGTGTTCGAGGCGATCCTCGAGGACCCGCGTCCGATCATCACCGCCCAGCGCAACCGCGCGAAGGGCGAGGCGGTCGCCGAGATGAAGGCGGAGGGCCTGGAGTACGAGGAGCGCATGGAGCTCCTCGAGGACGTCGAGCACCCGCAGCCGCTGCGCGACGAGCTCGAGGTCGCGTACGAGGCGTACCGCTCGGGCCACCCGTGGGTCTCCGACTACCAGCTCAAGCCGAAGTCGGTCGCCCGCGAGATGTGGGAGCGGTCGATGACGTTCGCCGAGTACGTGAGCATGTACCAGCTCGCGCGCTCGGAGGGGCTCGTCCTGCGCTACCTGTCCGACGTCTACCGCACGCTGCGGCACACCGTTCCTGACTCCTACGTCACCGACGAGATCGACGACATCACCTACTGGCTCGGCGAGGTCGTGCGTCAGACCGACTCGAGCCTCCTCGACGAGTGGGAGGCGCTGGCTGCCGGCGAGGGCGGCTCGGTCGACGTCGTCATCGCGCAGCACGACGCCGTCGACGCCGGGCCGCCGCCGGTGACGTCCAACGAGCGGGCGTTCCGGGTGCTGGTGCGCAACGCGCTGTTCCGCCGGGTCGAGCTGATGGCGCTGCGCCGGTGGATCGACCTCGGGGCGATGGACGGGGCGGCCGGGTGGAACGCCGACGTGTGGCAGGAGGCGATCCAGGACTACTTCGCCGAGTACGACACGCTCGGCACGGGCCCGGACGCACGCGGGCCCGCGATGCTCGTGGTGGACACCGACCCCGAGGGCGCGGAGAGTCGCGTCTGGCACGTGCGTCAGATCCTCGACGACCCCGAGGGCGACCGCGACTGGGCGATCTTCGCGACGGTGCACCTCGACGCCTCCGACGAGGCCGGCGAGGCAGTCGTGCAGATCACGGACGTGGGCCCCCAGACGGACGTCGGCGCCTGAGGCCGCGAACGCGTCTCGTACCGTCTCCGCGTGGCTCTCTTCTTCGTCGCTGACCCGACCGTCACCCGGACGCTGCGCGCCGGCCTGCTCAAGACCTGGACCGACGCCTCGAACGCCGGGGGTGCGATCGGTTTCGTCCCGCCCGTCTCGCCGCTCGACGTCGAGCCGGTCCTCGACGAGCAGCTGCGCGCGGTCGAGGAGGGGCGGATGCGGCTGGTCGTCGGCCTCGACGGCGAGCGGGTCCGCGCCGCGGGCTTCCTGGAGACCAACACCCACCGGCTCATGCAGCACTGGGTCTGGGCGAAGACGGTCATGGTCCACCCGAAGGCGCAGGGGCGCGGGGCGGGCTTCGCGCTGATGCTCTCGCTCGCGTCGCTGGCGCGCAGCATGCCCGGCATCGAGGCCGTACGGCTCAGCTGCCGCGGCGGGCTCGGGCTGGAGGACTTCTACGCGCGGTGCGGCTACAAGGAGGTCGGACGGGTGCCGGGCGCGATCCGCGTCGGCCCTCACGACGACCGCGACGACATCACGATGCTGCTGTCGCTGTGAACGCCGCTCGCGCCTAGGCTCGTGCCCGTGGGAAGCAGCGTCTACATCGCGTCCGTCGAGGGGTTCACCGGCAAGTCCACCGTGGCGCTCGGCGTGGTCGAGCAGCTGTCACGGCGCGTACGACGCGTGGGCGTCTTCCGGCCGATCGTGCGGGGCGACGTCGCCGCCACGGGGGGTCGGGACTACGTGCTCGACATGCTGGTCGCGCACGACGCGGTGACGACGTCGTACGAGGACGCGGTCGGGACCACGTACGAGGAGATCCACGCCGATCCCGTCGCGGCGATGGAGCGGATCATCGACCGGCACGCCGCCGTCGCGGCCACGTGCGACGTCGTCGTGGTGGTCGGCACCGACTACACGGACGTCGCCGCGCCGACCGAGTTCGTCTACAACGCCCGCGTCGCGGCCAACCTCGCCTCCCCCGTGCTGCTGGTGCTCAACGGCGCCGACCGTACGCGCGCGGAGGTCGCGAGCATCTCCGACGTCGCCGTGGCCGAGCTCGAGGCGAACCACGCCGAGCTGTTCGCCGTGGTCGTCAACCGCGTGACCGACCCCGAGGTCTCCGCTGATCCTGCGTCGCTCGTGGACCGCGACGTGCTCGTGTACGCCGTGCCGGACGAGCCGGTGCTCTCGGCCCCGACCGTCGCCGACCTGATGGCCGCCTGCGACGGCACCCTCGTACGGGGTGACGAGCGGCTGCTGGGTCGCGAGGCCAGCGGCTTCGTCGTGGCGGCGATGACCCTCCCGAACGTCCTCGACCGGCTCTTTGAGAGCGCCGTCGTGATCGTGCCGGGCGACCGGCCGGAGATCGTGCTCGGGGTTCTGACGGCGCACGCGTCGACGGAGTTCCCGCAGATCGCCGGCATCGTGCTCAACGGCGGCATCGCCCTGCCGGAGCAGGTCGACCGACTTCTGCAGGGCATCGGCTCGACGATGCCGATCATCGCCACCGAGCTCGGCACTCACGCGACGTCGCAGGCGCTGACCGGTCGCCGTGGTCGGCTGACGCGCGAGTCGCCGCGCAAGATCGCGACGGCCCTTGCGGTGTTCGCCGAGCACGTGGACGGCGACGCCCTCCTCGACCGGCTGGAGGTGTCGCGGACGACGGCGGTGACCCCGCTGATGTTCGAGCACACGATCCTCGACCGGGCGACGGCCGACCGACGGCACATCGTCCTGCCGGAGGGTGAGGACGAGCGCATCCTGCGCGCCGCCGACATCCTGCTGCGGCGCGGCGTCGCCGACCTGACGCTGCTCGGCGACCCGATCGCGGTGACCGGGCGCGCCGCGAGTCTCGGCGTCGACGTCTCCGCGGCAAAGGTGATCGACCCACGGACGTCGGACGACCGCGAGCACTTCGCCCAGGAGTACTACCGGCGGCGCAAGCACCGTGGCGTCGACCTCGACGACGCGCGTACGACGGTCACCGACGTGTCGTACTTCGGCACGATGATGGTCGAGCTCGGCCACGCCGACGGCATGGTCTCCGGTGCCGTGCACACCACGGCCCACACGATCCGCCCGGCGCTGGAGGTCGTGAAGACGGTGCCCGGGGTGTCGACCGTGTCGTCGGTGTTCTTCATGTGCCTCGAGAACCAGGTCCTGGTCTACGGCGACTGCGCCGTCGTCGTCGACCCCGACGCGACCCAGCTCGCCGACATCGCGATCTCGTCGGCGTACACCGCGCAGGCGTTCGGCATCGAGCCGCGCGTCGCGATGCTGTCGTACTCGACCGGCAGCTCCGGCAGCGGCGCCGACGTCGAGAAGGTCCTGAACGCGACCGGCCTCGCTCAGGAGCGGGCGCCGGAGCTGATGATCGAAGGGCCGATCCAGTACGACGCCGCGATCGACCTCGCGGTCGCCCGCACGAAGCTGCCCGAGTCCGAGGTGGCGGGGCGCGCGACCGTGTTCGTCTTCCCGGACCTCAACACCGGCAACAACACGTACAAGGCCGTGCAGCGGTCGGCGGGCGCGGTGGCCGTCGGGCCGGTGCTGCAGGGGCTGCGCAAGCCGGTCAACGACCTGTCACGCGGCGCCACGGTGCGCGACATCGTCAACACCGTGGCTATCACCGCGATCCAGGCCCAGCAGCTCACCGCCGGCTGACCGCGGGCGCGCTGGCCGGCCACTCTCCGTTGGGGCCAACGGAAAGTGTGGGCGGGGTCAGCCCTTGAGCTGCTTGCCGCCGTGCAGCACGGACAGCAGCGTCGTGAGCGTCTTGTCCTGAGCGGCGGTCCGCTTGAAGCTGGTGAGCACCATCGCCGGCTTGAACCGCGGCACGGTCACGGCGTGGGCGTACGTGAACTCCTTGAGCCCGTCCTCGCCGTGGATGCGTCCGAAGCCGGACTCGCCGACCCCGCCGAACGGCAGCGACGGCACGCCCGCGAACGACGTGACCGAATTGACCGACGTCATGCCCGACCGGATCCGGTGGGCGATCGCCTCGGCACGCTCCTTGCCGAAGACCGCCCCGCCGAGCCCGTACGAGGTCGCGTTGGTGCGGCGGATGGCGTCCTCCATCGACGGCACGCTGTTGACGACGAGCGTCGGGCCGAAGGTCTCCTCGGTGACGGCGACCGAGTCCTCCGGAACGTCGACGAGGACCGTCGGCTGCACGTACCGGTCCCCCACCGCGTCCGCGCCGCCGACGACGGCACGGCCGCCACGCTCGAGCGCGTCGTCGATGTGGCGCTTGATGATCGGGAGCTGGCCAGGCATGGTGATCGGCCCGAACTTGGCGTCGGCGTCGCTGCCCGCCCGTACGTTCGAGGCCTGCGCGGTCAGCTCGGCGACGAAGTCGTCGAAGACCTTCTGGTGGACGTACACGCGCTCCATGCCGATGCACGTCTGGCCCGCGTTGGACATGCCGGCCCACAGGGCGGCGTCGGCTGCGGCAGCGAGGTCGGCGTCCTCGTCGACGATCATCGCGTCCTTGCCGCCGGCCTCGATGACGACGGGCGTGAGGTTCTTGGCGGCCGCCTCCATGACCTTGCGGCCCGTGCCCGGCGACCCGGTGAAGGCGACCTTGTCCACCTTCGCCGACGCCAGCGCCGCTCCGGTCTCGCCGAGCCCGGTGACGAGCTGGAGCACTGGGTGTTCACTCACGACCTCGGTGAACGAGTCGACGAGCCACTGGCCGACGCCCGGCGTGTACTCGCTGGGCTTGAACACGACCGCGTTGCCGGCCGCCAGGGCGTACGCGATCGAGCCCATCGGCGTGAAGACCGGGTAGTTCCAGGGGCCGATGACGCCGACGACCCCGAGCGGCTTGTACTCGATGGTGGCCTTCTGGTTGACCATGAGCAGGCCAGGGTTGACCGTACGGCGGCCGAGCAGCTTCTTGGCGTGGCCCGCGGCCCACGCGAGGTGGTCGATCGCGAGCCCGATCTCGAGGACGGCGTCGCTGTGCGGCTTGCCGGTCTCGGCGTGGACGACGTCGGCGAGCTGGTGGATGCGGCGCGTGATGACGCCCTTCCAGCGGTTGAGGATCTCCTTGCGGTCGGCGAAGTCGAGCGACCCCCACCATGCCGCCGCCGGGCGCGCACGCTCGACAGCGGCGTCGACCTCCTCGCGCGACATCGCCGGGTAGGTGCCGACGACGTCGCCCGTCACCGGGCTCAGCGAGTCGAACGTCTGCGGCGCCGCAGCCGTCTGCTCCTCGTTCGCGCTCGTGTCGGCGGACTTGCGGGAGCGGGAGCGCTTCTTCGGCGTCGAGCTGGTGGTCGTCATCGGATCCTCCGGTTGTGACGTGCGGCACAGGCGGTGCCCTCGAAGCCTACTGCGCGGTAGCGCGCGATCACAGACGGTAACCAGGCGCTGCCGACGACGGCGAGCACCGCGTCGGTGGCGAAGAGCGCCGAGGTCATCATGGCAAGCGCCCATCCAACGCCGTCCCCGCACGACTGACCCGGCGAGAAGACCTCACTGGGTATCGGCCGCGGCCACTCGATGCCCCAGGAGGATGGCGAGTAGACCCGGCGCCGTGAGTGCAATTGCGCATATGAGCGCTATTGACCTATATATCGATTCGCCGGTTACTACGAATGCAACCCAAAGGGCCGGGGCCGCGCCAATAGCGGGCATTAACGCCAGGTCAAACTCCCATCCACCGCGTCGCGATGCACTGTCTCCGCCGCGTCGATGCTCCTGAATAATCAATAAGGTGATGGAGATAAGCACCATCAGCGGGACCAGCCCGATTACCGGATATGGACTGAAAAACAGAACGATCGATACAGGGAGGAGAAAGATGCACTGGATGAAAAATCGTAACCGTATCAACTTCATCGAAACTCCGCGGCGACAATTGAGTGACTACCTGCGCGCGAGCAGGCCGCCAAACCGCCTCGTGCTACGCATGACGCGATTGGACGTGGGGGGCTTCTGTACGAACTCCAGTCCATCGGGACCTGGGGAGTGTGCGGCCGGCGAACGACGACGTCCCCGTTCACCCGAAAGGCGAGCCGCCGAAGCACACCATCCTGGCTTGTGGCCATCCCCGGCAAGCCCGCCCGCCGGTTTGTGACCGAACCTTGTTCATGTTCTGACACAGCACCCTGCCGCGATGAGTTCGGCCTGCACCTACGGTCGTACGGGCATGAGCGCTCCCCAGCCGATGCGCGGTTGCGTCGCGTCCGCCGACGGCACCGTGATCGCCGTGACGCGGCGCGGGAGCGGACCGCCGGTCGTGCTCGTCGACGGGGCGCTCACGTGCGCGCGCACGGATCCGGGGCGCCCACTCGCGGCGGCGCTGGCGACGCGCTTCACGGTCTTCGACTACGACCGCCGCGGGCGCGGCGGGAGCACCGACACCCACCCGTACGCGCCGGCGCGCGAGGTCGAGGACCTCACGGCCGTGGTCGCCCTCGCCGGCGGCGACGCGTGCCTCTTCGGCATGTCCTCCGGCGCCGCGCTGGCGCTCGAGGCCGTCGCCGCGGGCGTGACCGTACGACGCCTCGCCGTCTACGAGCCGCCGTACACGGCCGAGGTCACCGGCCCCGCAGACGTGCGCCGCACCCGCAAGGAGCTCGAGGCGATCCTCGCCGACGACGCGCGCGGGCCGGTCCGGTTCGACGACGCGGTCGCCGCGCTCATGACGCTCACCGGCATGCCCCAAGAGGTCGTCACGCTCGTACGGCACACCCCGGTGTGGCGGGAGTACGCGGCGCTGGCGCCCACCCTCGCGTACGACCTCGCGCTCCTCGGCGACGGGATCGTGCCGCGCACGCGGTTCGAGGCGATCGACGTACCGACGCTCGTGCTCGACGGCGCCGCCAGTCCGGAGCTGCTGCGCCGTCCGTCGCGGATCGTCGCGTGCGTCGTCCGCGCGGCCGCGTACCGCTCGCTCCCCGACCAGACGCACGACGTCGACCCGAACGCCCTCGCGCCCGCGCTTGCCGCGTTCTTCGCCTGACCTCCGACCCGCGCGCGACGCGTTGGTGCCTCAGTGGTCACCGACGGCGATCACGTGACCACTAGCGCACCAACGCGGCACCGGACCCGACCCGCGCCGGCGGGAGCACCCGGCCACGCAGGAGATCCGCCGCCTTCTCCCCCACCATGATCGTCGGGGCGTTGGTGTTGCCTCGCGGGACGACCGGCATGACCGACGCGTCCGCGACCCGCAGCCCTTCGACACCCCGCACCCGCAGCTCCGGATCGACCACCGCACCCTCGCCGGACCCCATCGCGCAGGTGCCGACCGGGTGGAACAACGTCTGGGTCTGCGCCCGCGCGTGCGCGACGAGCTCGGCCTCGGTCGGGACGGCGCGCCGTGCGTTCGGCAGCCACAGGTCCTTGAGCAGCCGCGCGAGCGGGCCGGTCGACACGGTGTCGAGCAACCGCTGCGTCCCGGCGACCATCGCGTCGAGGTCGGTCTGGTCGTCGTAGTAGGCCGCGTCGATCTCCGGGTGCCACGTCGGGTCGGCCGACCGCAGCCGCAGCGACCCGCGGCTCGCCACGCTCACCAGCGTCGGCGCGATGGTCATCGACCGGACCTTGGGCTCGTGCATGCCGTTGTCGTAGAACGCGCTCGGCGCGACGTGCGCCTGGAAGTCCGGCGCCGCCAACCCGTCGCGGGTGGCGAAGAACGCGCCCGCCTCCCCGACGTTCGACGCGAGCGGCCCCTTGCCGGTGGCCTTCCACCGCAGCAGGTTGCCGAGCGACGACGCCTCCGCGAGGTCCGTCGTGTCCCGGGTCGCCCACACCAGCGGCAGCGCCGGGTGGTCGTGGAGGTTCGCGCCGACCCCGGGCACGTCCGCGACCACGTCGATGCCGTGCTCGCGCAGGTGGGCGGCCGGCCCGATGCCGGAGAGCATGAGCAGCTGCGGGCTGTTGACGGCGCCGCCGGAGAGGACGACCTCGCGCTCAACCCGCGCCACCTGCTCGGCGCCGGCCGCACGGTACGCGACGCCGGTCGCCCGGCCGCCCTCGATCACGACGCGCGTGACCAGGGCGTCGGTGAGCACCGTGAGGTTGGGACGGTCGAGGGCCGGACGCAGGTACGCGTCGACGACGGACCAGCGCCGTCCCTTGCGGCACGTCACCTGGTACTGCCCTGCCCCGTCCTGCGACGCGCCGTTGAAGTCGTCGGTCGCCTTCAGGCCCGACGCGACCGCCGACTCGACCCACGCCGCGGTCAGCGGGTGGGTGTAGGTGCGGTCCTCGACGTGCAGCGGACCGTGCTGGCCGTGGTACGGACCGCCGAGGCGGGTGTTGCCCTCCGACCGCAGGAAGTACGGGAGGACGTCGTCGTACCCCCAGCCCGTCGCCCCGTACGCGTCGCGCCACGTGTCGTAGTCGACCCGGTTGCCGCGGATGTAGATCATCGCGTTCATCGAGGAGCAGCCGCCGAGCGCCTTCATCCGGGGCCAGTAGGCGGTGCGGCCGTTGAGCTGCTTCTGAGCGACGGTGGTGTAGCCCCAGTCCCACCGGGTCTTGATGAGCTGCGAGAAGGCGGCCGGGATCGCGATCTCGTCCGCGTCGTCGACCGGCCCGGCCTCCAGCAGGAGGACAGACACCGACGGGTCCTCCGTGAGTCTTGCTGCGACCACCGCTCCGGCGCTGCCGGCTCCCACCACCACGTAGTCGTACGACGTCATGGCCGAAGTGTGGCATGCCTCACATACCCCGGGAAAACATGAGGTTTGCCTCACGAAAATGTTGAGGTTTCCCTCATGTTCGGGTCATCATGAGGACTTCCGCACATCCACCTGAGGAAGTTCGAGGGCCACGTGACGATCATCGACACCCCGACCACCCGGACGACGCACGTCGACCACCGTTCGCGGCTGGTCGACGCTTTGAACGACGGCACGCCGTACGCCGTCGCCTTCGGCGGCCAGGGAAGCCCGTGGCTCGAGCCGCTGAGCGACCTGCTCCGCACGTTCGCCCTCGGCTCCTCGATGCAGGCCCTCTGCGCGGACGCCGAGTCCCGCCTCGAGCCCGTACGAGGCGATCTCGACCGGCTCCCGTACGCGTTCACGCCGCTGGCCTGGGCCGACTCCCTCGCCGTCGCCGAGTCGGCGGCCTCGGAGGACGCGCCCGCGACGCCGGACGCCGACCTGCTCGCGCAGCCCGCGGTCTCCGTCCCCGGCATCCTCCTCGCCCAGCTCGCCGGCCTCCAGGCGCTGGCGCTGCAGGGCCTCGACCCCGCGACGACTCCGCCGACCGCGGTCGCGAGCCACTCGCAGGGCGTGCTCGCCGCGGAGGTCCTGGCCGGACGCGACCCGGCCGACGTCCTCGCGCTCGCGCGGCTCGTCGGTGCGGGCATCCAGCTCGCCGGGCAGCGCGGGGGTCTGCTCGGCGACACGATGCTCGCCGTACGACGGGTCGATCCGGCCGAGGTCGAGCGGTTGCTCGCCACGATCGACGGCGTCGACGTCGCGGTGGCGCTGCGCAACGGCCGCCGTACCGTCGTCCTGTCCGGCCCCGCCGCCGACCTCGCCACCGTCCAGCGCCGCCTCGAGGCCGAGGCCGCCGCGCAGGCTGCGCTGCGCGAGCGCAAGGTGACGGGCGGGACGCCGTTCTCCCCCGTCTTCGAGACCCTCGACCCCCGCGCCGCCTTCCACCACCACGGGATGCGCCCCGCCGGCGACCTGGTCGCCGGGTGGGCCGAGCGCTGCGGCCTCGACCCGGAGTGGGCGCGCGACGTTGCGGTCCGCGCCGTCATCGCACCCGGGGACTGGGTGGCCACGCTCGAGTCCGCGCTCGACTCCGGCCCGGAGTGGATCCTCGACCTCGGGCCCGGCAACCTGGCCTCGCTCCTCGCGTCGTACGAGGCGACCGCCCGCGGTGTCGGCCTCGTCGCACCGACGACCCGCGAGGGCCACCGCGCCCTGACCACGCCGGGGGCTGCGCCGCGCCGCCGCGAGGCGTGGACGGCGTACGCGCCGAAGCCCGTCACGCTCCCCGACGGCCGTACGGTCGTCGAGACCCGCTTCACCCGCCTGACCGGCCGCTCGCCGATCCTGCTCGCGGGCATGACGCCGACCACCGTCGACCCCGCCATCGTCGCCGCCGCGGCCAACGCCGGCTTCTGGGCCGAGCTCGCCGGCGGCGGACAGGTCACCGAGGGCATCTTCGCCGAGAACGTGGGACGCCTCGACGACCTGCTCGACGAGGGACGGACGTACGCGTTCAACGCGCTGTACCTCGACCCCTACCTCTGGAAGATGCAACTCGGCCAGCAGCGCCTCGTCCAGCGCGCCCGTGCCGCCGGCTCAGCCGTCGACGCGGTCGTCGTCAGCGCCGGCATCCCCGAGCTCGAGGACGCCGTCGCCCTCGTCGACGAGCTGCGCGAAGCCGGGATCTCGTACGTCGTCTTCAAGCCCGGCACCGTCAAGCAGATCCGCGAGGTGCTCGCGATCGCCCGCGAGGTCGCGCCGGTCCCGGTCGTCGTCCACGTCGAGGGCGGCAAGGCCGGCGGCCACCACTCCTGGGAGGACCTCGACGACCTCCTCCTCACCACGTACGCGCAGCTGCGCGAGCAGGACAACGTCGTCGTCTGCGTCGGTGGCGGCATCGGCACGCCCGACGCGGCGTCGGCGTACCTGTCCGGCGCCTGGGCGCGCCGCCACGGCTACCCGGCCATGCCGCTCGACGGCATCCTGGTCGGCACCGCCGCGATGGCGACGCGCGAGGCGACCACGTCGCCGCAGGTCAAGCAGATGCTCGTCGAGACGCCGGGCACCCCGGACTGGGTCGGCGCAGGCCGTGCCGCCGCCGGGATGGCGTCGGGGCGCAGCCAGCTCGGCGCCGACATCCACGAGATCGACAACGCTGCGTCGCGTGCGGGCCGGCTCCTCGACGAGGTCGCCGGCGACGCCGAGGCCGTGCAGGAGCGGCGCGAGGAGATCATCGCCGCGATCGCGCCGACGGCCAAGCCGTACTTCGGCGACGTCGACGCCATGACGTACGCCGCGTGGCTGACGCGCTTCGCCGACCTCGCGTACAGCGACGCGTGGCTGGACGTCTCGCTGCGCGACCGCTTCCACGCGATGATCCAGCGTGCCGAGGCCCGCCTGCACACCGCCGACCGCGGCGAGATCCCGACGCTGTTCGCCGACGGCACCAGCGTCGAGGACCCGCACGCCGCCCTCGCGACGCTGCTGGCGTCGTACCCGCACGCGAGCGACGTGATCCTGCACCCCGCCGACGTCCGGATCTTCGTCGACGTGTGCCGCCGCCCCGGCAAGCCGGTGCCGTTCGTGCCGGTGCTGGACGGCGACGTCCGCCGCTGGTACCGCTCCGACTCGCTCTGGCAGGCGCACGACCCCCGGTACGACGCCGAGGCCGTGTGCATCATCCCCGGCCCGGTGGCGGTCGCCGGCATCACGCAGGTCGACGAGCCGGTCGCCGAGCTGCTGCGCCGCTTCGAGGACGAGACCGTCGACGACCTGCTCACCGCCGGTGCGCTCACGACGCGCGTCGCCGGCCGACGCCGGGTCGACGCCGCCGACGACGTGCTCGGGCTCGTGCTCGCCGCCCCCGACGTGTCGTGGGCCGGCCGGACGGTGCGCAACCCCGTCCACCGCCTCGGCACCGACTGGGTGATCGTCGAGCCGTCGCGCGCCGAGCACGCCGAGACCGGCGCCGTGCTGCGTACCGAGGGCACCGACGCGGTGCTCGAGGTCGGCCTCGGCGGCGGCCGTACGCTCACGCTCCGTCTGCAGGTCGCCGACGCCGCCGACGGCGGAGCCCCGCTCGTCAGCGCCGACGACGCCGTCGCCGCCATGCGCAGCCTCGCCGGGCTCGCCGCCGGTGATGCCCTGCCCGAGGTCGACGGCGACGTCGCCCGTACGACCGTGCAGTGGTCGGCCGACCTCGGCTGCGACCACGCCGCGGTGAGCACCGGCCCGCTCGTCCCGGGCGCCCGTCCGGCGCCCGACGCGCTGGTCGGTCTCGCCTGGCCGGCCGTGTTCGCCGTGCTGTCGCACGCCCACGTCGAGGGCGCGGTCCCGCTCGTCGAGGGCATGCTCGACCTCGTCCACCTCGACCACGCGCGCGCGCGCGCCGGCGCGCGGCCGGGGCCCCCGCCCGCGCGGGCCGGCGGGGCGCCCCGCCACGACGTCACCGACACCGGTGTCGGCCGCGTCGTGACGATCGACGTGGAGCTGACCACCGAGGCGGGGGCACCCGTCGCCACGCTGCGCGAGCGCTTCGCGATCCGCGGGCGGACCGGGGACGTCGACCTCACCGATCCCGCCGTCGCGGGAGGCGCGGCACGCGGCCCCGTGGCCGACACCCCACGCCGCACGCGCGCCGAGAAGACCGTCGTCGCCCCGAGCGACCTGCGGGCGTTCGCCGCCGTCACCGGCGACCACAACCCGATCCACACCAGCACCGCCGCCGCCCGCCTGGCCGGGCTCGGCGAGCCGATCGTCCACGGCATGTGGCTGTCGGCGGCCGCGCAGCACCTCGTCGCACCGCGTCGCATCGACGGCTGGACGACGCGCTTCCTCGCCCCCGTACGCCCGGGTGCCGAGGTCGAGCTGCGTGCCGTCCGTACGGGGCTGGACCAGGGGGCCGAGATCCTCGAGGTCACCGGCCGCAGCGAGGGCGAGCTCGTCCTCGCCGCCACGGCACGGGCCTTCGCGCCGCGCACCGCGTACGCGTTCCCGGGCCAGGGCATCCAGCACGCCGGCATGGGGATGGCGGGCTACCAGCGCAGCAAGGCCGCCCGAGAGATCTGGGACCGGGCCGACGCGCACACGCGTGAGGTGCTCGGGTTCTCCATCCTCACCGTCGTCCGTGACAACCCGACCGTCGTCGTCGCGAACGGCGTCACGCACAAGCACCCCGACGGCGTCCTGTTCCTCACGCAGTTCACGCAGGTCGCGATGGCCGTCCTCGGGTCGGCGCAGATCGCCGAGCTCCGTGAGGCCGGCGCGTTCGTCGAGGACGCGGTGCTGGCCGGCCACTCCGTCGGCGAGTACAACGCGCTCTCGGCCGTGTCGGGCGTGATCAGCCTCGAGGCCGTGATCGAGGTCGTGTTCCAGCGCGGCTCGGTCATGCACACCCTCGTGCCGCGCGACGCCGACGGCCGCAGCGACTACCGCCTCGCGGCGATCCGCCCGAGCCAGATCGGCCTCGCCGACGACGAGGTCACCGCGTACGTCGCGCGGATCTCCGACGAGACCGGCGAGTTCCTGGAGATCGCGAACTACAACCTGCGCGGCTCCCAGTACGCGATCGCCGGCACCGTGAAGGGCCTCGAGGCGCTCGAGGCCGACATCGCGAAGCGCCGCGCCGAGTTCGGGGGCAAGGCCGCGTTCATCCTCGTCCCGGGCATCGACGTGCCGTTCCACTCCCGCGTGCTGCGCGGCGGTGTGCCGGACTTCCGTCAGCGCCTCGAGGAGCTGCTGCCGGAGACGATCGACCCGTCGATCCTGCTCGGCCGCTACGTCCCGAACCTCGTCCCTCGCCCGTTCACGCTGGACCGCGCGTTCATCGCCGAGATCGCCGCGACCGTGCCGTCCGAGCCCCTCGACGAGGTGCTCGACGACTACGACGCGTGGGCCGCGACGCCCGGCCGGCTGGCGCGACGCCTGCTCGTCGAGCTGCTCGCCTGGCAGTTCGCGAGCCCGGTGCGCTGGATCGAGACGCAGGACCTGATGTTCGGCGACCTCGGCGTCGAGCGGTTCGTCGAGGTGGGCGTCGGCAACGCGCCGACGGTCGCCAACCTCGCCTCGTCCACGCTCAAGCTCCCGACCTCGCCGGACCGTCCGATCGAGGTGCTCAACATCGAGCGCGACGCGGCCGCGGTGTTCGCGACCGACACCGATCCGGAGCAGGCACCCGCAGACGACGCACCCGAGGAGCCGTCCGCGGCTCCCGCCCCGAGCGCTGGTGCTGCGGCGGTTCCCTCCCCCGCCGCAGCACCGGCTCAGGCACCGGCCTCCGCCGAGCGGCCGGCCGACCTCACGTTCGACGCCGCCGACGCCACCAAGGTCCTGCTGGCCTGGTGGACCAAGATGCGGATCGACCAGATCGGTGCGGCCGACTCGATCGAGTCGCTGTGCGACGGCGCGTCCTCGCGACGCAACCAGCTGCTGGTCGACCTCGGCGGGGAGCTCTCGCTGGGCGCCATCGACGGTGCGGCCGACGCCGACCTGCCGACGCTCTCGGGCCAGGTCAAGGGCCTCGCCCGGGCGTACAAGCCGTTCGGTCCGGTGCTCGCCACCGCGCTCGGCGACCACCTGACCAAGGTGCTCGGCCCGACCGGCAAGCGGCAGTCGGCGATCACCGACCGTGTCACCGGCGCGTGGCAGCTCGGTCCCGGCTGGGCCAGCCACGTCACCGCCGAGCTCGCGCTCGCGACCCGCGAGGGTGCCAGCGTACGAGGGGGTGCGTTCGGCGACCTCGACGTCGCGGCGGGCTTCGACGCGGCGGTCGACGCCGCGGTCCAGGCGGTCGGCGCACGTCACGGCGTCGCGGTCGCGATGCCGAGCACCGGGGGTGGCGGCGACGTCACGGTCGACGCCGCCGCGCTGGGCGAGATCACCGCCGGCATCACCGGACCCGACGGCGTCCTCGCCTCGACGGCGCGTCACCTGCTCGGCAAGCTCGGGCTGGAAGCCACGGCCGAGGCGGCACCGACCACGAGCGAGGCCGACGCCGCCGTCCTGGCGCAGGTCGAGGCCGAGCTCGGCACCGAGTGGGCACGGCTCACGGCCCCCGCCTTCGACGCCCGCCGCGCGCTGCTGCTCGACGACCGCTGGGCCAGCGCCCGCGAGGACGTCGCGCGCATCGCCGCGGGCGAAGACGTACCGGTCGCGAACGGCGCGTTCGCGGGCACCGGCGAGGACGTCGCCGCGCAGGCCCGCTGGTGGGCTGCCCGTACCGACGACCCGGTCCTCGCCGACCGGCTCGCCGCGATCGCCGACGCCGCGCTCGACACCGCCCCCGGGCCGTGGGCCGACGACGTCGCCGTCGTCACCGGGGCGAGCGCAGGGTCCATCGCGTCCGCCGTCGTGGGCCGGCTCCTGGCCGGAGGTGCGACCGTCGTGGCGACCACGTCGCGCCTCGACCAGCGCAAGCTGCGGTCGTTCAAGGCGCTCTACCGCCGGTACGCCCGCGGCGGCGCCCGCCTGTGGGTCGTCCCCGCCAACCTGGCGTCCTTCGCCGACGTCGACGCGCTCGCGTCGTGGGTCGTCGAGGAGCAGACGACAACCGCCGCGGGCGTGACGACCGTGACCAAGCCCGCGTACGAGCCCACGCTGGTGCTGCCGTTCGCCGCGGGCCCGGTCTCCGGCGACATGACTGAGGTGGGAAGCCGCAGCGAGGTCGACATGCGCATCCTGCTGTGGTCGGTCGAGCGTCTCGTCGGGGCGTTCGCCACCCACGGCCGTGACCACGACCTCGCGTCGACACTGCACGTCGTCCTGCCCGGCTCCCCGAACCGAGGCACGTTCGGCGGCGACGGCGCGTACGGCGAGGCGAAGGCCGCGCTCGACGCGATCGTCGCGAAGTGGTCGAGCGAGTCCACGTGGAGCGAGCGCGTCACGCTCGTCCACGCGATCATCGGCTGGGTCCGCGGGACCGGGCTGATGGGTGGCAACGACCCGCTCGTCGAGGCCGTGGAGAAGGTCGGTGTCCGCACCTGGTCGACGGACGAGATGGCGGACGCGCTCCTCGAGCACGCCACCCCCGAGGCACGGGACAAGGCCCGCAAGGCCCCGTTGACCGCTGACCTCACCGGCGGGCTGAGCGAGGCCGACCTCGACCTCGCCGCGCTCGCACGCGAGGCGTCGGCGGCCGTCGGGGAGAAGACGCCGCCCGAGCCGGCAGAGTCGCTCATCGACGCCCTCGCCCCGTCTCCGGCGCAGCTGCCGGTACGACCCGAGGTGTCGTGGCCGAGCCTCTCGGCACGCCCCGAGGACCTCGTCGTCATCGTCGGCGCCGGTGAGCTCGGCCCGTACGGGTCGGCGCGCACGCGCTTCGAGTACGAGGTCTCCGAGGAGCTCTCGGCGGCCGGCGTCCTCGAGCTCGCCTGGTCCACCGGGCTGGTCGCGTGGGACGACAACGGCGGCTGGTACGACGTGGAGTCCGGCGACGCTGTGGCCGAGTCGGAGATCCACGCGCGCTACCACGACACCGTGGTCGAGCGGTGCGGCATCCGACGCTACGGCGACGACGGCGCGCTGGTCGACGCCTCCACGCCCCTGCTCGCCCGGGCGTACCTCGACGAGGACCTCACGTTCTCGGTCAGCAACGAGGCCGCGGCGCGCGCGATGTACGACGCCGACCCCGACCGTACGGTCATCGCACCGGCAGCCGACGGCGAGTGGACGGTGACCCGCAAGGCCGGCACCGAGATCCGCGTCCCGCGACGCCTCGCCCTCACCCGGACGATCGGCGGCCAGATCCCGACCGGCTTCGACCCCGCGGTGTGGGGCGTCCCGGCTGAGATGCTCGAGTCGCTCGACCGCGTGGCCGTGTGGAACCTGGTCTGCACCGTCGACGCGTTCCTCTCGTCCGGGTTCAGCCCGGCCGAGCTCATGCGCTGGGTGCACCCGGCGGCGGTCGCCAGCACCCAGGGCACCGGCATGGGCGGCATGACGTCGATGCGCTCGCTCTACGTGGACACGCTCCTCGGCGAGGCGAAGCAGAACGACATCCTCCAGGAGGCGCTGCCCAACGTCATCGCTGCGCACGTCATGCAGTCGTACGTCGGCGGCTACGGCGCGATGATCCACCCGGTGGCGGCCTGCGCGACGAGCGCGGTGTCCGTCGAGGAGGGCGTGGACAAGATCCGGCTCGGCAAGGCCGACTTCGTCGTCGCCGGCGGGTTCGACGACCTGTCGACCGAAGGCATCGTCGGGTTCGCCGACATGTCCGCGACGGCCGACTCCGAGGCGATGCTCGCCAAGGGGATCGACGCGCGCTTCGTGAGCCGGGCCAACGACCGGCGCCGCGGCGGGTTCGTGGAGAGCCAGGGCGGCGGCACGCTGCTGCTCGCCCGTGGCGACGTCGCCGCGCGGATGGGCCTCCCGGTCCTCGGCGTGGTCGCGTACGCGGGCTCGTTCGCCGACGGCGTGCACACGTCGATCCCGGCACCCGGGCTCGGCGCCCTCGCGGCGGCGCGCGGCGGTGCGAGGTCTCCGCTGGCGCGCGGACTCGCGGCGGTCGGGCTCGGCGCGGACGACGTCGCGGTCGTCTCGAAGCACGACACGTCGACGGCGGCCAACGACCCCAACGAGTCCGAGCTCCACGAGCGCATCGCCGCCTCGCTGGGCCGCTCGGACGGCAACCCGCTGTTCGTCATCTCGCAGAAGACGCTCACGGGGCACTCGAAGGGTGGCGCCGCCGCGTTCCAGATGATCGGGCTCTGCCAGGTCCTCGGGAGCCAGGTGCTGCCGCCGAACCGCAGCCTCGACTGCGTCGACGACGTGCTCGACGAGAACCCGCACCTGGTCTGGCTGCGTGAGGCGCTCACCGCACCGGCGCCGCTGCGCGCGGGTCTCGTGACGAGCCTCGGCTTCGGACACGTCGCCGCGCTGGTGGCGATCGCGCACCCGGCGGCGTTCCTCGCGACGCTGTCGGACGAGGAGCGCGACACGTACGAGCGGGCGGCGCGGGCGCGCGAGGTCTCGGGCCGGCTGCGGCTCGTGCGCGCGATGTACGGCGGCCCCGCGCCGTACCAGCGACCCGCCGGGCGCCGCCTCGGCGACTCCGGTGTGCGGGAGCGGGAGGCTGCTGTCCTCCTCGACCCGCAGGCACGCCTCGGCACGGACGGGACGTACGCGGTGGGTGTTGGGAGCACTCCGTACGGCCAGGGATCGTCGGTGCCGGGTATCGGGGACGGCGAGCCGGGCACGCCGTGAGCGTGCTCGGGGTGGGCGTGGACCTGGTCCACGTCCCGTCGTTCGCCGAACAGCTCGCGCAGCCGGGAAGCCGGTTCGCCGAGCTGTTCACCCCCGGGGAGCGAGGTGACGCGTCAGATGGTTCCTCCGATCGCGCGCGTCACCTCGCCGCCCGGTGGGCCGCGAAGGAGGCGGTCGTGAAGGCGTGGTCGGCGTCCCTCTACGGGCAGCCGCCGGTGGTCGACGAGTCGAAGGCGCTCGCGGCGATCGAGGTCGTGAAGGACGCCTGGGGACGCCCGGCGATCGTCCTGCACTCCCCCGTACGGGAGCACCTGGACGCGGCTCGGCTGCAGGTGTCGCTGTCGCACGACGGCGACTACGCGATCGCCTACGCCGTCCTCACCACCTGACCGCGAGAGACTCCCCGCACCCTCGCGAGAGACTTCCCGCGCAGTCGCGAGAGGGGTCTCTCGCGAGCGGGCGCGGCGTGACTCGCGGGGGTCAGCCGGACTGTTCGGCGGCGAGCAGGTACGAGCTGAGGAGCCGCTTCAGCTCGATGACGGCCTCGGAGTGCTCCTGGCCGTCGCGGATCGAGAAGTTGAGCATCGAGTACGCGACGTGGACGAGGACCTCGGCGATGATCTTGCGGCGGGCCCGCGGTGTCTTCGGGGTGAGCGGCGCGAGCACGTGCGCGACGTCGGCAGCGAGCTCGCGCTCGGTGACGGCGGCGGTCGCGCGGGTCGCGGGCGTCGACTGCACGGCATGCCAGACGGCGCGGCGCGACGGGTCGGTCACCCACAGGGCGGCGATGTGGTCGACGAGCTGGTCGAGCAACCGCAGCCAGTCCAGCGTGGGCAGCTCGGCGGCGAGGCGGGCGAGCTCGGCCCGGACGGCGACGACGTCCTGCCGGTCGAGCTCGCAGACGACGACGTACTTGTTCTGGAAGAACTGGTAGATCGTGCCGATCGGGATGCCGGCCCGGTTGGCGACCTCCTCGAGCGTGAACGACTCGAACCCGGACTCGAGAAGGAGGTCGCGCGAGGTCTGCAGGATCAGGTCGAACTTCTTCTGACTCCGCTCCTGCGTCGGCCTCCGCCTCGGCTCGAGGATCTCGACGGTCGCGTTCACGCCTCCAACCCTACCGATGCGTAAGTTCCGCTGGGGGGAAGTGGGGCGGCGCGTGCAAACGCGAGTTGCCCACGCCACGCAAGCGCGGCGCGACCCCGTACGAGGCCACGCCGCGCGTGCAGAGGATCAGCGTCCCCCTGTGGCGTCGAGCGCGTCGACGAGACCGTCACCGAAGAAGCCGTTGTAGGCGTCGGTGCCGGTGCAGCGGGTGTCGGTCGGGCACGGCTTGTCGTCGGCCTGCGCGCGGACCAGCGCGACCAGCTCGCTCGGCGACGCGTCGGGGTGCGACGCCTTCAGCAGCGCCAGCACGCCCGCCACGTGCGGCGAAGCCATCGAGGTGCCGGACTTGAGCCCGTACCCGCCGCGCAGCACCGTCGACAGGATCCGGCTGCCCGGGGCAGCCACGTCGATGACGCCGTCACCGTAGTTGGAGAAGGACGACTTCAGCCCCGCCTGGTCGGTCGACGCGACCGTCACGACTCCGGGCAGCTCGGCCGGGATGTCCTCACAACCCTCGTCGATCGGACGCGTGACCGGCGTGGTGTCGTTGGGGCTCGTCGTGTCGGTCGTCTTGTTGGCGAGGTCGTAGTTGGAGTTGCCGGCGGCCGCAGCGCTGACGACTCCGTTGCGCTCGGAGTACGCGACGGCGCGACGCACGGCCTCCTTGGCGGCGGCCTGGTCGGGGTCGTTGGTGCACCAGAACATCCACGGGTCGACGTAGTAGCTGTTGTTCGTCACGTCGACGCCGTGCTCGGCTGCCCAGACGAAGCCGCAGACCGCGTACTCGGGGTAGATGAACCCGTCGTCGTCGACCACCTTGATCGAGGTCATGAGCGAGTTCGGGGCGACGCCGACGATGCCGATGCCGTTCTTGGCGGCAGCAATCGTGCCGGCGACGTGCGTGCCGTGGTCGCTGGTCGTCGGGATCCAGGCGGCGCGCCGGGTGTCCGGCACCCCGTACGCGGTGCACCCGACCGAGTTGCCGGCGTCGAGGTTCGGCGCGAGGTCGGGGTGGGTGTCGTCGATGCCGCTGTCGAGGACGCCGACGGTGACGTCGCGGCTGCCGTCGCTGGCCACGTCGGCCTTGATCTGGGTCATGTCCCACTGCTGTGCCTCGAGCGGGTCTGCGGCGAGCACCTCGGTCGCCGACACGCCCTGGCGGATCTCGAACGCCGAGCGGGTCTCGGTGCTGCGGGTGAGCGCCTTGGGCGCCACGGCGTCGGGGGTCTTCACGGCCGCGGTACGGGTGGCGCCGACCGACTGGACGGCGTGGCCCTTGGCCTCGGCGACGACGTCGCGGCGGAAGGTCTCGCTGGTCGCGTGCGCGACGACGACACCGATCTGCGGCCACGACTGGACGACAGTGCCGCCGGCGTCGCGGACCGCACGCTCGGCCAGACGGGTCTGGCCGGGGTTCGGCTTGCTGTTGACGACGTAGCTCATGAGCTCGCCGTCGGCGCTGCTCGCGGCGTCGTCGGCGGCTGCGGGGCCGGTGGTGAGGGCGGCGGCGACGAGGCCGACGCCGCAGAGCGCAGCGGCCGCGGCGAAGGGGCGCCGAGAACGGCCGCCTGGGCGGGAGAGGGGGCGTGGTGTTGCCGAGCTGGCCATGAGGTGGTGTCCTCCACTGCTTGTCGGCCCGCGATCGGGCACGCCCGCACCGGTGGGTCGGGGTGCCGTCTCGGGGGATTTCCGTGACTGGTGAGCGCCACCGTAGACCTGTTGCGGCTCATGCGCCGATCAGGCGCTGAGAGCCACGACACGCCGCCGTACGGGTTGACAAGAACATGAGGTACCCCTCATCTTTGTAAGCAGTCCTGAGGCTTCCCTCATGTTTTAGGAGACCGAGTTGACCACGATCAACACGGAGACCGCAACCTCCGACCACCGCGCCCGGCTGGCCCGCCGCCGCCAGGAGCGGTTTCGTCGCGTCGAGCCTCGCGGGCGTCGTGAGTTCACGGCGCGCGAGCGGGCAGAGATGCTCGTCGACGCCGGGTCCTTCGTCGAGATGACCCCGATGCGCGTCGACAGCGACGGCAAGGGCGCGGGCGTCGTCATCGGGTGGGGTCGTGTGGAGGGCCGTGGCGTCGTCGTCGCGAGCCACGACGCGGCAGTGGCCTCCGGCGCGATCGGCGCCGTGATGGCCGAGACGATCCAGAAGGCGCAGCGCTTCGCGATCGACAAGGGCTACCCGATCGTCTACATCAACGACTCCGGCGGCGCGCGGATCCACGACGGGATCCTCGCCCTGCACGGTTGCGGAGAGATGTTCGCGCTGAACGTCAAGGCCCAGAAGCGGGTGCCGCAGATCTCGCTGATCCTCGGCCCGTGCGCGGGAGCAGCCGCGTACTCCCCCGCCCTCACCGACTGGACGATCATGGTCCGCGAACAGGGCCAGATGTTCCTCACCGGACCCGACATCGTGAAGGCGACGACCGGCGAGGACGCGAGTGCTGAGGAGATCGGTGGTGCGCAGATGCACACCGAGACCAGCGGCGTCGCGCACCTCGAGGTGACGAACGAGGGCGAGGCCTTCCACGCGACCCGCCTCCTGCTGTCCTACCTCCCCTCGCACGTCGGCGGCCCCATGCCGCTGGTCGCGCCCCGCCCACCGGACCCGGTGGCCGCCGAGCGGCTCCCGTACGTGGTCCCGGACAAGGCGAGCGTGGTCTTCGACATGCGCGAGGTCGTCGACGGCGTCCTCGACGCCGGCCCGCGACTGGAGCTGATGCCGGCGCACGCGCCCAGCGTCCTCACGCTGTTCGGGCACCTCGACGGCCGCCCCGTCGGCGTCCTCGCGAACCAGCCCGCCTCGCGCGGTGGCGTGCTCGACGCGAAGTCGTCGGTCAAGGCCGCCCGCTTCATCGAGTTCTGCGGCCGCTTCGGCCTGCCCGTCGTGACGTTCGTCGACGTCCCCGGGTTCCTCCCGGGCACCGTCGAGGAGTCCCGCGGCGTCATCACGCACGGCGCCAAGCTCCTCAAGGCGTACGTCGAGGCGGAGTCCCCGCTGCTCACGGTCGTCGTCCGCAAGGCGTACGGCGGCGCGTACATCGCGATGGGCTCGCGCTCGCTGGGCGCGGACTACTCCTGGGCCTGGTCCGGCGCGGAGATCGCTGTGATGGGGCCCGGAGGGGCCGTCGCGCTGCTGCACCGTCGCACGCTGCGGGACGCCGCCGACCCCGAGGCCGTCCGCGACGAGCTCGCCGCCGAGTACCGCGAGAACGTCGCCCGCCCGTACGTCGCAGCCGAGGCCGGGATCCTCGACGACGTGATCCTGCCCGAGGAGACGCGCGACCGGCTCGTCGACGCGATGGCGACCCTCGGCTACGAGGGCGGTGCCGATGCACGCCGCTAGGGCCGAGATCGTGGGCAACGTGTGGCGCCTCGTCGCCAAGGAGGGCGACCGGGTCGACGCCGGTGACCTCGTCGCCGTCCTCGAGACGATGAAGATGGAGATCCCGGTCGTCGCCGGGGCGCCGGGGACCGTACGCCTGCGCGTGCGCGAGGGCGAGATCGTCCAGGAGGGCGACGTCATCGCCGAGATCGGCTGACGGAGGGCGGGCGACCGTCCGGCGCACGGCGTCCACCGCTCGCCGCTCGACGGCTCCCCGTACGCCGGGTCGCGTGATAGGACGTGATCAGGGTCACTCGCGTGACCGCGCCCGCCGCCGACCGTACGAGGTGCACGATGTTCTTCCCGCTGACCGTCCGCGACTTCCTCGACCGCGCCGTGACCGTCTATCCCGACCGGGTGGCGGTCGTCGACGAGCCGGACCAGCCGGCGCCGTCGTGGGGCGAGATCACGTACGCCGAGCTCGGGCGGCGCGCCCGTTCCCAGGCGGCCTACCTCGACGACCTGGGCGTGCCGCGCGGAGGCCGCGTCGCGATCGTCTCGCAGAACTCCGCCCGCCTGCTGACGTCGTTCTTCGGGGTCTCGGGGTGGGGCCGGGTCCTGGTGCCGATCAACTTCCGCCTGGCGGCTGCCGAGGTGGAGTACATCGTCGCCCACAGCGGCGCGGAGGTGCTGATCGTCGACCCCGAGGTCCGCGGCCTGCTCGACGCCGTCAGCGCGAAGCACGTCCTGGTCATCGGCGAGAGCGACGAGCCGATGTGGTCCACGCACGGCGACCCGCAGCCGTGGGAGGAGCCGGACGAGAACGCCACGGCGACGATCAACTACACGTCCGGGACGACCGCGCGGCCCAAGGGCGTGCAGCTGACCCACCGCAACCTGTGGACCAACGCGAGCATCTTCGGCTGGCAGGCGTCGGTGAACGACCGCGACGTCTACCTCCACACGCTGCCGATGTTCCACGCGAACGGCTGGGGCATGCCGTACGCGGTGACCGGGATGGGCGGCCGGCACGTCGTGATCCGCAAGATCGACGGCGCCGAGATCCTCCGCCGGGTCGAGCGCCACGGCGTGACGTTCATGTGCGCGGCGCCGGCCGTCGTCCAGGCGGTGCTCGACGCGGCGAAGACCTGGGACGGCGAGATCCCCGGCCGCGACCGGGTACGCATCATCGTCGCCGGCGCGCCACCCCCGACGCGCACGATCGAACGGGTGCGCGGCGAGCTCGGGTGGGAGTTCATCCAGATCTACGGCCTCACCGAGACGTCCCCGCTGCTGACGATGAGCCGGATGCGCGAGGAGTGGGAGGACTTCGAGCCTCTCGAGCAGGCGCGCCTCCTCGGCCGGGCAGGTGCGCCTGCGGTCGGGGTCCGGCTCATGGTCGACGACACGGGCGAGGTCCTGGCGCAGTCCAACCACAACCTCGACGCCTACTGGGACAACCCCGAGGCGACCGCGACCGCGCTCGACGGCGGCTGGTTCCACACCGGTGACGGCGGCACCCTCGAGGACGGCTACCTCACGATCGCCGACCGCAAGAAGGACGTCATCATCTCCGGCGGCGAGAACGTCACGTCGATCGAGGTCGAGGACGCGCTCATGCTCCACCCGGCCGTACGCGAGGTCGCCGTCATCGGCATCCCGGACGACAAGTGGGGCGAGCTCGTGACCGCACTGGTCGTCGTGGACCCCGACGGCGGCGAGGTCAGCGAGGACGACCTCATCGCGCACACCCGCCAGCACCTCGCCGGCTACAAGTGCCCCAAGCGCATCGAGTTCCGCGACGAGCTCGCGCGCACCGCCACGGGCAAGCTGCAGAAGTTCAAGCTGCGCGCGCCGTACTGGGAGGGCCGCGAGCGTCAGGTCAACTGACGCGACGGCGCCGTCTCAACTGACGCGACGGCGCCGTCGACGACGAGCGGCGGTGGCGGCCTCCAGCAGCTCGGGCACGGTGGCGAGCTTGCGGCGGGGCCGCCCCTGCGCCGCGCCGGCCAGCCGCTCCGCGCGGTCGATCGCGCGCATGCCCCGCAACCCGACGGTGTCGGGACGACGGCGCTTCAGGAGCGCGGCGAAGTCGCGTGCGGAGCGTCGCGGGACGGGCAGCCGGTCGGCCGACGCGTCCTCGACCAGTGCCGCAACGGTCTCCTGGGCGCAGGCACGGTTGGCCCCGATGCCCCCGCGCGAGCCTCGCTTGACCCAGCCCACGACGTACGTCCCCGGGACCGGCGCGCCGTCCGGACCGAGCACGCGCCCCCGGTCGTTCGGCACGGTGGCCGTCGCCTCGTCGAAGGGGAGGCCGGGTACGGGCGTCGCACGGTAGCCGATCGCGCGGACCGCAAGCTCGGTGCTCAGGACGCGCTCGGCGTCCCCGTCGCGCAGCCGCACCCCTGTCACCGTCGTCTCCCCCTCGTACGCGACCGGTGTGCTCCAGAACGCGAGCACGACGCGTTTGCCGGGCGCGGGCGCAGCAGCGGTGTCGAGCGCGACGCGAGGGATGTCGCGCAGCAGGGCGGCCTTCGACCCGACGGGCGCGCCGTCGACGACCGCCGCCGTACGAGGGTGGTCCTCGACGACGAGGTCCACCCCGGGCAGCGTCCGCATGCCGACGAGCTCGGCACGCGAGTACGCGGCGTCGTCGGGACCGCGGCGACCGACCACGACGACCTCGCGCACCGCGCTGCGGCGCAGGACGGCGAGGGCGTGGTCGGCGACGTCGGTGCGCGCGAGGTCGTCGGGGTCGCCGAGCAGCACCCGGGCGACGTCGAGCGCGACGTTGCCGTTGCCGAGCACGACCACGCGCTCCGACGACAGGTCGACGACGCGGTGCTCACGGTCGGGCTGGGCGTTGTACCAGGCGACGACCTCGGCGGCAGAGAGGCTGCCGTCGAGCTCCTCGCCGGGGATGCCGAGACGCTTGTCCTGCGCGGCTCCGACGGCGTAGACGACGGCGTGGTGGTGCGCGAGGAGGTCCTCGTGCGTGACGTCGGCACCGACCTCGACGTTGAGCGCGACGTCGACCCGCAGGTGGTCGTACGTCCAGGCGAACGTGTCCTCGATGCGCTTGGTGCCGGGGTGGTCCGGGGCGACGCCGGACCTCAGCAGCCCGCCGGCGACCGGGAGGCGGTCGATCATCGTCACGTGCGCGGGCGAGCTGGTGAGCAGCGCCCGCGCGGCGTACGCGGCCGAGGGACCGGTGCCGACGACGGCCACCCGCAGCTCCCCGAACGCCTGCGGGACGGTCGTCGGGAACGTCAGTGCGTCCCACGTCGCCGACTCGGGGTGCGCCTCGAAGTACGCGCGGTTGAGGTCGGCGAAGACGACGTCGGGCCCGCGCAGCAGGTCGACGGGGACGATCGCGCCGGTGGGGCACGCGTCGGCGCAGGCACCGCAGTCGATGCAGCCGGACGGGTCGATGAACACCATCTCGGACGCGCTGTCGCCGACACCTCCGGCAGCGCGCTCCTCGGGCGTGGGGTGGATGCAGTTGACGGGGCAGACCGCGACGCAGGTGGCGTCGTTGCAGCAGCCCTGCGTGACGGCGTAGGCCATGGAGGTCGCGCCTCAGATCATGTGGACGGACTGGTAGATCGGCATCACGCGACGCGTGAGCAGACCGCAGTCGGCGAGGAAGTCCATGAGGTGAACGCACGACAGCCGCATCATCGCCTTGCGGTGCGGGTTGTTCCTCGCCTCGTCGAGGGCGCGCTCCTTGTCGAGACCCACGTTGACGTACACCTCAGGGCTGACCATCGCGCGGGCGATGAACCAGGCCGCGCCCGCGAACAGGCGGGCCGACATCTCCCTCCGGAACCGTCCGGCGTTCTCGAGCCCCGCCTTGATCTCGGCGCGGGCGAACTTCATGTGCCGCGCCTCCTCCACGACATGGATCTTGCTCGTCGTGCGCACGATGTGGACGACGTTCTCGCCGCGCATCCAGTCGCGCTGCATGACGTCGAGGATCTCCTCGGCGATGAGGATCGGCCCGTACGCCTGCTCGGCGCGCGCGGTCGACTTGAGGAAGCGGGCGAGCTCGACGGTCGCGCGCGGGGGAAGGTACTGCGGGATGCCGAGGACGTCGCAGGTCCGGGCGAACATCAGCGAGTGGCGGCACTCGTCCGCGATCTCGGTCAGAGCGAACCGGAACTCGGGGTTGGCCGGGTTCTTCGCGTACTGGTCACGGAGGATCAGCTGCTGCAGCATCATCTCGAACCAGATGCCGGTCTGCATGATCGAGCCGACCTCGTGACGGGTGAGCAGGACGCGCTGCTCCTCGCTCATCTCGTCCCACAGGCGCGTACCGAAGAGCGTGCTCCACTCGGGGTTGAGCCCGTAGTGGTCGTCGGGGATCGGCTCGTCCCACGCCACCTCGGTCTGCGGGTCGTACGACAGCGCCGCCGAGGACTCCAGCAGCCGTGCCGTGACGTCGTCGATGGTGGCCTGCTCGCGGAACAGAGTCGCAGCGGTCATGGAGCCCTCCCGGTTCGCCAGAACGTGACGGGCTTCATGTTACATCGCCGATGTCTTAATGCAACCGTGCTGCGGCCCTGATCTTCTGATCGATCGCGCGACGGTCGCTGCGGTCGACGCGAGCCTCCACGACGCGCAGGCCGCCCGCGGCCGACAGCGCCGCCTCGAGCTCGTCCGGCGTCGTCGCGAGCCGGTGCTCCACGCCCATCGCCGCGCAGAGCCGGCCGAGGTCCACCCGCGTCGGCGTGGCGAAGACCCGCTCGAACGACGCCGCGTACGGCACGTCGCCCTGCTCCAAAGTCGAGAAGATGCTGCCGCCGTCGTCCGAGGCGACGACGAACGTGAGATCGGGCCTCGGCTCGCCCGGTCCGATCACGAGGCCGTTGCTGTCGTGGAGGAACGTGAGGTCGCCGAGGTACGCGAGGGCCTGGGAGCGGGGACGCGCCAGCGCGACACCGAGGGCCGTGGAGACGACGCCGTCGATGCCGGCGAGGCCCCGGTTGGACGTCGCCATGCGGCGCTCGCCGACCGGGTACGGCACCGCCATCACGTCGAGGTCTCGGACCGGGTTGGACGAGCCGACGACGAGCACGCCACGCGGTCCGACCGCCTCCGACACCGCCCGTGCGACCTGCCACGGGTTGAGCGCGTCGTCGCCGAGCACGATGTCCTCCACCGCCGTCAGCGTCGCGACGTCGGCGCGCTTCCACTCCTCGAACCACGCCGGATCGTCGCTGCCCTCGACCCGCACGGCCGGGTACGCGGCCGCGATCCGGTTGCCCGGGTCGGTGAAGGGAGGCGCCCCGACCCCGAGGACCTCGACGTCGTCGCGCGAGAGCAGGCGGGTGATCGGACGCGACAGCGTGGGGTGCCCGAAGACGACGACCCGCTCGATCCGGTCCGCCAGCTCGGGCAGCCCGAGCAGCAGCCGATACGTCGCGAGCGGCTGGGTCCCGTTGCGCGCGCCCGAGGTCGGCTCCGCGAACAGCGGCCATCCGGCCTCCTCGGCCAGCAGCCGCGCGGCCGGTCCGGCGTCGTCTCCCGCGACGACCACCGTCCGCGGACCGAGCGGCAGCGTCGAGGCAGGCTCGGGCGTGACCGGGCCCGGACGCCGCCACGGGGCCCCACCGGGCCGACCCGCGAGCGCGTCCGGGAGCCCGCCCTCGACGTCGTCGAGGCCGGGCACGAGCGGCTCGCGGAACGCCACGTTGAGATGCACCGGCCCGCCCTGCGGCCTCGCCATCGGGCCCTCGCCCGTACGCCCGACCGCCGCCGCGACGACCCGCGCGACGGCAGCGCGCCAGGCGGCGCCGCTCGCCGGGACCACGTCCGGCGCCGCGAGCTCCACGTACGCCCGCACGGCGTCGCCGTACAGCTTCACCTGGTCCGTGGTCTGGTTCGCCTCGGTCCCGCGCAGCTCGGCGGGACGGTCGGCGGTGATCGCGATCAGCGGCACCCGCGCGTGGCTCGCCTCGAGGACGGCCGGGTGGAGATTGGCGGCGGCGGTGCCGGAGGTGGTGACGACGGCGACCGGTCGGTGCGAGCCCTTCGCGAGGCCGAGCGCGAGGAACCCGGCGCTGCGCTCGTCGATGCGGACGTGCAGCCGCAGGTCACCGCGCGCGTCGGCGGCGTGCAGCGCGAGCGCGAGCGCGGCCGAGCGCGACCCCGGCGAGAGCACGACGTCGCGCACCCCGCTGCGGGCGAGCTCGTCGACGAGCACGCGCCCGAGTGCGGTCGAGGGATTCACGACACCACCGCCCGTACGTCCGAGAGTCGCGACGCCCATCGTACGGAGAGGTCCGGTGGTGGCTCCTCGGCGAGGAATGCCGCCGACGGCTCGGGACGCCCCACGGGCAGCACCCCGTCGCGCGGCACGAGCGGCTCGGCCACGACGTCGCGCTCCAGCAAGGTGACGGTGCCGAGCCCGCACGCGTACGGCAGCTCCGGCAGTGCCGCCGCCAGCGCGACTCCCGCCGCGATGCCGATCGACGACTCCAGCGCGCTCGACACGACGACCGGCAGCCCGATCCGCTCGGCGATCTCCAGGCACGCCGTCACCCCGCCGAGCGGCTGCACCTTGAGCACCGCGATGTCGGCGGCGTCCAGCTGGGCCACGCGGTACGGGTCCTCGGCGCGCCGGATCGACTCGTCCGCGGCGACCGGGACCGTGGTGGCGCGGCGGACCTCGGCGAGCTCCTCCACGGTCCGGCACGGCTGCTCGACGTACTCCAGACCGCCCGCCGCACGGTCGAGCACCCCGAGCGCGGTGATGGCCTCCGCCACCGACCACGCGCCGTTGGCGTCGACCCGCACCTTGCCGCCGGGGCCGAGCGCGTCCCGCACGGCAGCGACCCTCGCCTCGTCGTCAGCGAGGCTCTGACCGGGCTCGGCGACCTTCACCTTGGCCGTCCGGCACCCGTGCCCGGCGGTCACGATCCGCGTCGCGGCCTCCGGCCCCACCGCCGGGACGGTGCAGTTGACCGGCACCACGTCTCGTACGGGCGTGGGCCACACCGTGGACGCGCCGGCCAGCGCCGCGTCGTACCAGGGGCGGGACTCGGGCGCGTCGTAGTCCCAGAACGGGCTGAACTCCGCCCACCCCGCCGGACCCTGCAGCAGCAGGCCCTCGCGCACGGTGATGCCCCGGAAGCGGGTCCTCATCGGGGTCGTGTACGGGATCCAGGTCAGGTCGGGGTCGCTCACGCCCGCCACGGTATTCCTGCCTCAGACGCCCCGCTCGGCCGGGATCCGACCGGCCGCGGCCGCTGCCGCGAGCGCGGCGTGGTCGCGCTCGACCTGGTCGGCGTACGCCACCGCCCAGTCCGCGATCGCGACGTCGAAGGAGTCCGAACGGCCGAGGTAGCCCGCGACGAACGCCGCGCTCGGGCTCTGCGCGTGGCCGCGGGCCAGCTGGGTGGCGCACAGACGTCCGTAGTTGACCAGCTGGGTCTGCGTCAGCGCCGCCACGTCGACCGAGCCCTTCATGTCCCGCAGCTGCCGGACGTAGAACGACCGCCGTGGACCAGTGAACCAGCCGAGGAACGGGTCGGAGACCGCCTGCAGGATGCGCTGGGCACCGACGACGCGAGCCCCCTCCCCCGCACCGGACGGGAGATGCGTCCCCGGAGGAGGCACCGCCGGGACGCCCCCGTACGAGGAGAGCACCGACTCCGACGCCTCCTTGATCTGCAGGAACAAGGGAGGCCCACCGGGGCCCTCGAGCAGCGCCACGTACGCCTGCGTGCCGACGCTGCCGACCCCGACCACCCGCATCGCGACGTCGGCGAGGACGAACTGTCCGAGGAGCAGCGCGACGTCCGAGCGCAGGACGCTCGCGTAGTCGGCCAGGACCTGCTCGGCGAGCGCGGCAGCCTCGCGGGGCGGGTGCCGGACCAGCGGAGGGTCGTCGACGATCCGGAGGCGTCCGCTCTCGTCGGTGGTCGTGAGGCGGTGGAGCACCTGCTCCGAGGTCCGGCGTCGCGCCTTCTTGAGGGTCTTGCGGAGCAGGCCCCGGCCGTGGTCGGCCACGTGCTCCTCGAGCCACGTCTCGTCGACGGAGGCGTAGTAGCGCTCGAGCGCCGACCGCGTGAAGAGCTCGGCCAGGCGCGTGCGGTACTCCGCCGCCACCGCCGTCGCCGCCTCCCTCGTGAGCGCGTCGTCGAAGCCCTGGTCGCGCCCGGCGACCACGAGGCTCGCAGCGAGACGCTTGACGTCCCACTCCCAGGGGGCGTTGCTTGCCTCGTCGAAGTCGTTCAGGTCGAACACGAGCCGGCGCTCGGGCGACGCGTAGAGCCCGAAGTTGGCCAGGTGCGCGTCGCCGCACGCGACGACCTGCACACCGGTCGACGGCCCCGCGGCCAGGTCTGCGGCCATGAGGGCCGCGCTGCCGCGGTAGAAGGCGAACGGCGACTCCAGCATCCGGCCCCACCGCACCGGGACGAGGTCGGGGATCCGGGTGGCGTTCTGGGAGTCGAGCAGCGCGACGGGGTCGCGGTCGAATGTCGCGATCAGGCCGTGGGCGCGCCGCGGCACCGACTTCCTCGCGGCACGCCCCGCCTCCTGCTGCTCGCTGACCAGCCGTCGGACCATCCGGCCAGGCTAGGCGCGTTCACCCACGAGCGGCGAGGGCTTGCACCGCCTGGCGGTCGACCTTCCCGTGGTCCAGCAGCGGGAGGGCGTCGACCAAGACCGCGCGTCGCGGGGCCCACGTCCGCGGCAACCCTGCCGCCTCCACGCCGTCGCGCAGCGCGGCGAGCGGGACGTCGCCTGCCACGACCGCGACGACCGCCTGCCCCCACTCGGGGTCGGGGACGCCGACGGCCACGGCGTCGACGACCCCGTCGACACGGCGCAGTGCCTCTGAGACGCGAGGGAGCGCCACGTTGACGCCACCCGAGATCACGACGTCGTCGGTGCGCCCGAGGATCCGGAGGCGTCCGTCGGCGTCGAGCTCGCCGAGGTCGGAGGTCCGCAACCAGCCGTCGTGCAGCACCTCGGCGGTGGCCTCCGGGTCGCCGTCGTACCCGTCGAACAGCACGGGCCCCGCGAGCCACACCCGACGGTCGACGTCGATCCGCAGCGCCACGCCGTCGAGCGGGACACCGTCGTAGACGCAGCCGCCGGCCGTCTCGCTCATCCCGTACGTACGCACGACCCGGACGCCGGCGTCCTCGGCACGGGCGCGAAGCACAGGGTCGAGCGCGGCACCCCCGACGAGCAGGGCGTCCAGCGAAGCGAGCGTGCCGAGGTGCCCGGACTCCGCGAACCGGTGCAGCTGGGTCGGGACGAGCGAGGCGTACCTGCGCGGGCCGTCCATCGCCTCGATCGCCTCCGCCATGCTCGGGTGCTCCCCTGACACCACCGGGCTCGTCCCGGCGAGGAGCGAACGCGCGATCACCTGCACGCCCGCGACGTACTGGGCGGGGAGGTCGAGCAGCCACTGGCCCGGGCCCCCGAGCCGTGCATGGGTCGCGTGCGCGGACGCCGCGACGGCACGCCGCGACAGCAGCACGTCCTTGGGGCGCCCGGTGGACCCCGACGTCCGGATGATCAACGGCTCCGGCTCGGGCTCGGCCGCGAGCCACCCGCGCAGGGCCGCCTCGACCTGTCGAGGGCCTCCGCTCACCGGGCGCAGGGTGCCGCCGACCTCGTCGTTCTCCACACCCCCCACGCTATCGCCGAGCCCGAAGTGCGAAGATGGACAGTCGTGGCAACAGCATCGCAGTGGATCGCAGGCGCCCGGCCCCGTACGCTCCCGGCCGCGGTCGCCCCCGTCGTGGCCGGCACCGGAGCCGCGCTCTTCGCCGACGGCGCCGTCTGGTGGAAGGCCGTCGTCTGCCTCCTCCTCTCGCTCGCGCTGCAGGTCGGCGTGAACTACGCGAACGACTACTCCGACGGCGTCAAGGGCACCGACGACGACCGTGTCGGCCCGATGCGCCTGGTCGGCTCGGGTGCCGCCAGCGCGGGCGCGGTCAAGCGCGCGGCGTTCGCGTGCTTCGGCGGCGGCGCTGCCCTCGGGCTGGTGCTCGCCGCGACCTCGGGCTGGTGGCTGCTCCTCGTCGGCGTGGCCGCGATCGCCGCCGCGTGGTTCTACACCGGCGGCTCGCGCCCGTACGGCTACCGCGCGCTCGGCGAGGTCAGCGTGTTCCTCTTCTTCGGCCTGGTCGCGGTCCTCGGGACCACGTACGTGCAGGTCGGCGCGTTCACGTGGCCGAGCCTCGCGGCATCGATCGGCATCGGCGCCCTCGCCTGCGCGATCCTCGTCGCCAACAACCTGCGCGACATCCCCACCGACACCGTCAGCGGCAAGCGCACGCTCGCCGTGGTGCTGGGCGACCGCGGCGCACGCGTCTTCTTCGTCGTGCTGCTGCTCGTCGCGCTGGTCACCGTGTGGTGGCTCGCCTCGTACACGCCCGCCGCGTTGTTCGGGCTGCTCGCGTTCCCGTGGGCGCTGCGGGCGGCGACGCCGGTGGCACGCGGGGAGCGCGGGCTGGGTCTGCTCCCCACGCTGCGCGACACCGGCATCGCCGAGCTCGTCTACGCCGTCGGGATCGCGGTCGGTCTGGCGCTGGGCGCCTGACCGTACGGGTCACTCCTCGTCGTCGAGGAGCCCCTTGCGCTTGTCGCGCTCGACGATCGCCCGGACGTTCTCGAGGCGCCCGCAGTCGGCGTCGACCTGAGCGTTGCGCTCCCGGGCGAACGCCTCGCCGAGCGCGTGCCGGGTCCGCTCCGCGACACCCTCGCGCGCCGGGTTGAGGATCGTCAGCTCCTCCTCGGTCAGGTGGTGGTTGACCACCCGCGCGAGCTCCTCGACGGCGTCGTCGAAGGCCTGCGTGTCGGTCCCCTTCAGCTCGAGGACGGCCAGCAGGGCCTGGTTGCCCTCCGCGTGCTCCTCCTCGCCGTGCTCCTCCTCGTGCGCGTCGATGGCGTCGCGGCGGCGAAGGGTCGGGTAGACCTCCTTCTCCTCCGCCTCCGCGTGCGCGACGTGCAGGGCCGCGAAGGCCCACCGCACGGCGTCTCGGTCGGCGCTGGCGTCGCGCAGCTGGCGCAGGAGGTCCTCGAAGCGCCGGTGGTCGTCGAGGATGAGGTCGATGACGTCGCCCGAGACGGGACGACCGAGGTCGATCGCGGAAGTCGGCATGCCGCCAACGTACGCGATCGGCGGTCACGCGGGACGGTCGCGCGGTGTCCCCTGGAACGTGGTGCGGACGGGACGGCACCCGCCTCATCACGAGGGAGACGCTAGTCGGGGACGACCACTCGCAGCGCACCCGCACGCAGCCGTACGGTCACGGGGAGGGTGCCGATCTCGTCACCGTCCATGCACAGCGGGACGGGCGCGTCCGCGCTGATGGTGACCGTCGTCGTCCGGTGGACGTCGACGGCGGCGCGCTCGACGTGCCGGCCGGTCTTCGCCTCGGCCATGTACGCGGCCATGTTGCGCCGCCCGAGGCCGTCGGCCCGCGCGACCATGACGTCGATCAGGCCGTCGTCCACCTCGGCCGACGGCACGATCTTGAGCCCGTGGCCGTACCAGCCCGAGTTGGCGGCGATCACGCTGTGCGCGCGCACCGTACGCTCGCCGTCGTCGCTGGTGAGGGTGAACGTGGGCGGGCGCCACGTGACCATCGCGAGCGGGCCGCCCGCGCGGTAGGCGAGGATCGCGGGCACCCGGCGGAGGCGGTTGATGATCCGCGTCGCGCGCGAGTCCACGCCGACGTAGAGGTTGCCCGGCACGATGACGCCGTCCGCGTCCATCACGTCGATCGCGCGGACGCGGCCTGCGAGGAGCACGGCGGCGAGCGTCTCCGCGTCGTCGGGGAGTCCGAGCTTGTGCGCGAAGTCGTTGCCGCGTCCGCCCGGCACGATCCCCATCGTCCCGCCACCGGCGACGACGCCACCGGCCACGTCGCGCACCATGCCGTCGCCGCCCACGGCGACCGCGACCCGGCCGTCGCGAGCGACGGACTCAGAGATCTCGGCCGCGTGCGCGGCGCTGTCGGTCACCACGGTCGCGACGTCGGCTCCCCCGTCCTTCAGCAGCGCGGCCACCGGGTCCCAGCGGCTCTGCGCAGCACGGCTCCCGGAGATCGGGTTGACCAGCGCGGTGAACGCGCCTCCCGCACCCGCGGCGCTCATCGCGTCACCAGCACGCCGGGGTTGAGGATCCCGGCCGGGTCGAGGGTGGACTTCACAGCGCGCAGCACCTCGGTGCCCAGCGGGCCGATCTCCTCGGCGTACGTCTCGCGGTGGTCGCGACCGACGCCGTGGTGGTGGCTGATCGCGGCACCCGAGGCACGGATCGCGGCGTTCGCGGCCGCCTTGGCGCTCTCCCACTGCGCAAGCGCCTCCGGACGCTGCGGGCAGGCCACCGTGAAGTAGAGCGAGGCACCGGTCTCGTACACGTGCGAGATGTGGCACATGACCAGCGACGGCAGCTCGTAAGCCAGCAGCGCCGCTTGCACCGCCTCGGTGACGGCCTGCTTGAGGGGACCGACGTTCGACCAGAACGTGGCGGTCTCCAAGGTCTCGACGAAGGCGCCGGCGTCGAGCAGGGGGTCGCGCAGGTACGGCCCGTGGAACCGGCCGACGCGCCACTTCTCCCCCGCCTCCTCACCCAAGGCGACGCCGCCGCACTCCTCGAGCACCGCGCTCGCGGCCGCCCGGCGCGCCTCCACCTCGGTCGGCTCCCCCTCGTACCCCGTGATCGCGAGGCACCCGGCGGAGCCGCTGCCCGCGGACGCCGGGTCGGCGAGGTTGAGCGCCGTCTCGACCTCGTCGGACAGGCGCAGCACGGTCGGGAGCGGCCCGTCCTGCGCGAGACGGCGCACAGCTTGCGCCCCGTCGTCGAACGACGCGAAGCGCCACCCCTCGAAGACGCGGACGCTCGGCACCGGCCGCACCCGGACGGTCACCGACGTGATCACGCCGAAGATCCCCTCCGACCCGAGCAGCAGCTGGCGCAGGTCGGGCCCGGTCGCCGACCTCGGGGCGGTGCCCAGCGTGAGCGTGCCGCGCGGCGTCGCCACGACCAGGCCCACGACCATGTCGTCGAAGCGCCCGTACCCCGCCGAGGACTGCCCCGCCGAGCGCGCCGCCGCGTACCCGCCGATCGACGCCCCCTCGTACGACTGCGGGAAGTGTCCGAGCGTGAAGCCGTCGGCCTGCAGCAGCTCCTCCGCGCGCGGGCCGCGCGTGCCGGCCCGCAGGGTCGCCGTCCGGGAGACCGGGTCGAGCGCAGCCAGCCCGTCCAGGCGCTGCAGGTCCAGCGCGACCACACCGTCGAACCCCTCACGCTCGGGCGCGAGCCCTCCCACGACCGACGTGCCTCCCGAGTACGGCACGACTGCCACGCGGGCGTCGCTGCAGACCCGCAGGACCTCGACGACCTCGTCGTGGTCGCCGGGGCGCAGCACGAGGTCGGGGGCGTCGGACGCGTCGCCCGCGCGCATCTTGAGGATGTCGGGCGTCGACCAGCCGCGGGTGTGCCGGAGGCGGTCGATCGCGTCCTCGCTGACGTACGCGGCACCGACCACGCCGGCGAGCGCCTCGCGGGTCTCCTGCGGCACCGCCGAGCCCGGAAGGACGACGTCCTCGGGCGCGACCGGGGTGGCGACCGGGTGGATGCCGAGGCCGTCCAACGTGGCCTGGAGGCTGTCGGGGAGCGTGACGGCGTGGGCCGGATTCCCCCAGCGGTCCGGGGCGAAGTCCACGACGGGTGGGTTCAGCTCCGACATTCGACGTGCTCCGATCTCGACGAGGTCCGCGCAAGCGGCGGTGCTAAGTTGAACACATCATGCCAGAACGTTTAAATGCGCGATCCGATCTTGAACGGGTCCGCGCCCAGCCCACGGCATCGGGCAAGGCCATCCCCGAGGACCGCATCCTCGACGCCGCCGCCGACGCCGTGCTCGAGGTCGGTCCGGACCGCCTCACGATGGCCGACCTCGCCGTCCGCGCGGGCGTCGCACGCGGCACCCTCTACCGCCGCTGGGAGAACGTCCGCGCTGTCGTCGCCGCGCTGCTGACCCGGGAGTGGGCGCGCGTCGTCGCCGAGTCCGTGCCGCAGGACCTGCCCACCGCCCGCGAGCGCCTGGTCGCCGGCGCCGTCACGACGATCACGACGATCCGCGCCCACCCGATCCACCGCGCGATCGTCGAGTCCGACCCCGACCTCCTCGTCCCGTACGTCTTCCAGCGCCTCGGTCGCGCACCTGCCCACATGCTCAGCACGCTCGAAGAGGGGCTGCGCGCCGGCCACGCCGACGGGTCCGTCGAACGGATCGACCCGCTCCTGCAGGCCCGTACGGTCCTGCTGCTGGCGTGGTCGTTCGTCGTCACCGCACCTGCGGTGGTCGGGTCGAGCACCGGCGCAGGCCCTGAGCTGGACGCCCTCGACGCCCAGCTCGCCCTCGCGCTCGACCAGTACCTCTCCCCCGGCCCCGAAGGGCCTCGCGCATGACGCCCCGCCCGACGAGCACCCTCGACCGCCGGCGCCGCGCCCGCGACCTCGCGCACCTGAGCGACCTCGCGGCACGGCGCGAGCCGGTCGACCTCCTCGTGGTCGGCGGTGGCGTCACGGGAGCGGGCGTCGCCCTCGACGCGGCCGCACGCGGTCTGTCGGTCGTCCTGGTCGAGAAGCACGACCTCGCCTTCGGCACGAGCCGCTGGAGCTCCAAGCTCGTGCACGGCGGGCTGCGCTACCTGGGGACCGGAGACGTGGGCGTGGCGTACGAGAGCGCCGTCGAGCGCGGCATCCTCCTCGCCCGCACCGCGCCCCACCTGGTCCGTCCGCAGCCGCACGTCTTCCCGCTGCTCGACTCCGTCGACGCGGTGGCGGCCGCGATGGTGCGCGCGGGGTACGTGGCCGGTGACGTCCTGCGCCGCGCCGCCGGCACCCCGGCCGCGGTGCTGCCGCGCTCGCGCCGCCTGTCCGGGGTCGAGGTCCAGCGGTACGCCCCGACCGTCCGCGCCGACGGGCTCCGCGGCGGCTACGCGTTCTGGGACGGGCAGCTCGCCGACGACGCCCGCCTGGTCGTCGGGATCGCCCGTACGGCCGCCGCGCTCGGCGCTCGCGTCCTCACGCGGACCGCTGCCGTGGAGGTCTCCGGGAGCGGCGCGGTGCTGCGTGACGAGCTCACCGGCGAGACGCTCGCCCTCGACGCGCGGACCGTCGTCAACGCCACCGGCGTCTGGGCCGGCACGCTCACCGAGGGGATCGCGATGCGCCCGAGCCGCGGAACGCACCTCGTCCTCCGTGCCGAGACCTTCGGCGGCCTCTCCTGCGCGCTCACGGTGCCCGTCCCGGGCCACCGCACACGGTTCTTGCTCGCGCTGCCGACCGACGACGGCCGTGTCTACGTCGGCCTCACCGACGAGGAGGTCGAGGGCGACGTCCCCGACGTCCCGACCGCGAGCGAGGCCGAGGTCGACTTCCTCCTCGACACGATGTCGCGCGCGCTGCGACGGCCGCTCAGCCGTACCGACGTCGTCGGGACCTTCTCAGGCCTCCGTCCGCTGCTCGACGCCGGGGACGACCAGACCTCCGACCTGTCCCGCAAGCACGTCGTCCTCACCGCCGACGACGGGCTGGTCAGCGTGGTGGGCGGCAAGCTCACGACGTACCGGCGGATGGCGCAGGACGCCGTCGACGCCGCCCTCGCCACACGGGGGTGGACGACCTCGGGCCGCGAGGCAGGCCCGTGCCGCACGGCAGGCCTGCCGCTGGTCGGAGCCGCCGACCGAACGACGCTGGCGGGCCTGGACGCACCCCGCCGGCTCGTCGCCCGGTACGGGACGGAAGCGCTCACGCTCGTGGCCGAGAGCGGCGGCGACCCCGCAGCGCTGGCGCCGATCGCCCCGCACCTCCCGGTGACGCCGGCCGAGCTCGCCTTCGGCGTACGCCACGAGGGAGCCCTCGACGTCGACGACCTGCTGGAGCGGCGTACCCGGGTGGCGCTCGTGGACGCCGACCGCGCGCTCGCGCTCGCGTTCGCCGAGGAGGCGCTGGCCCTCGCCGAGTGAGCGGGAGTCAGCCCTCGAAGACGCCGGTCTCCTCGTACGCCGCGAGCGTGGCCTCGTACGGAGCGATGTCGAGGCCGTGGAGCTCGAGCCATTCGTCGTCGTAGTACGTCGAGGCGTAGCGGTCCCCGGAGTCGCAGAGCATCGTGACCACGCTCCCGCTCTCGCCGTGGCGGCGCATCCGCTCGATGACGGTGAGCGCGCCCCAGAGGTTCGTGCCGGTGGAGGCGCCCACGCTGCGCCCGAGCCTGCGGGTGCACCAGCGCATCGCCGCGACCGAGGCGGCGTCGGGGACGCGCAGCATGTCGTCGATGACGCCGCCGACGAAGGACGGCTCGATCCGCGGACGGCCGATGCCCTCGATGCGCGACGGTGTCCCCGTCGTGTAGTCGGAGGTGTCGAGGTCCCAGCCGTCGAGGAACGCCGAGTTCTCCGGGTCGGCGACCATCACCTGGGTCGCGTGCCGCTGGTAGCGGACGTAGCGGCCGATCGTCGCCGACGTGCCACCCGTCCCGGCGCTGACGACGATCCACCGCGGGACGGGATGACGTTCCTGCGCCATCTGGGCGAACACCGACTCCGCGATGTTGTTGTTGCCCCGCCAGTCGGTCGCCCGCTCGGCGAAGGTGAACTGGTCCATGTAGTGCCCGCCGCACTCGGCGGCCAGGCGCGCGGCCTCGGCGTACATGTCCGGTGGGCGGTCGACGAAGTGGCAGCGGCCGCCGTACCACTCGATCAGCTCGATCTTGGCCGCGCTGGTGCTGCGCGGCATCACGGCGACGAAGGGGACGCCGATGAGGCGGGCGAAGTACGCCTCGCTCACCGCGGTCGAGCCGCTGGACGCCTCCACGATCGTCGTGTCGGGTCCGACCCAGCCGTTGCACAGGGCGTAGAGGAACAGCGAACGGGCGAGGCGGTGCTTGAGGGAGCCCGTGGGGTGCACGGACTCGTCCTTCAGGTAGAGCTCGACGCCCGGCGGTCCGGGAAGGGGAAAGACGTGCAGGTGGGTGTCGGCGCTGCGGTTGGCGTCTGCGTCGACCCGGCGTACGGCCTCGTCGACCCATGCCCGGCGGGCGGGCGACGACCGGGGCACGGGATCAGTCCACGTCTTCGGCGCTGCGTGCCGCCTCGAACCGCTCGTGCATCTTGTCGGAGCGGGCCTTCAGCGAGAGGGCGACCTCGTCGCGCATGCCGCGCAGGAAGATCAGCGCCGCGATCGCCGAGATGACGAGGGAGATCAGCGCCACCCACAGCCCTGTCACGGCGTTCCATTCGAGCCAGATCGTGGACAGGCCACCGATGACGACGAAGGCCACGACGAAGAAGCCGAGCCGGGCGAGGGTGTAACGGACGAACGCACTCACCCTTCGAGGGTACCTGCGCGGCGTTGCCGCACGTCAGCCGGTATGCAGAGGAGTTGCCTCGGTCCTCGGGCTGGGCAGCGCGTCGTTGTCCTCGGTCGGCGTCGGCGGCTGCGGGGACGGCGAGGGAGTGGTGGGCGCCGGGGTCGTCGGCGCCGGGGTCGTCGGCGCCTCGGTCGTCGGCGCCGGTGTCGTCTGCGTCGGGGTCGTCTGCGGCGGCGTGGTCCGGGTCGGGGTCGGCGTCGTGCGCGTCGGCGTCGGCGACTCGGTCGTCGGCTGGGTCCGGGTAGCCGTCTGCGTGGGCTCCGTGGGCGTCTGGTCCGTAGGCGTCCGCGTCGTCGTGGGCGTCGTGGGCGTCGGCGTCGTCGGCTGCTCGGGGTCACCGTCGCCGGAGGCCAGGGCCCACCATGCGATGCCCGCCGCGGCGAGCACCGCCACGGCCGCCAGGATCCACGGGAGACGTCGCGACCACGCCCCGTCCTTCTCACCGGAGCCCGGGGGCTCGGTGGGCGGGGGCTCCTCCGCCGACGCAGGGGCCGGCTCCTCGACCGGCACGGCAGCGTCGGGATCCTCGACCGTGGGCACCGGCGCGGTCTCCTCGACCGGCGCCTGGTCGGACGCCGTGTCCTCGAGCGCCTTCGCGGAGGCCGCACCGGCGAGGACTGCCGTCGCACCCGCGACCGTCGGCGCCTGCTCGGCCGGATCCTGCTCGGCCGACGCCTGCTCGGTCGGGTCGTCCTCGACCGGCGCCCCTCCGATCACGGTGTCCTCACCCGTCGGGTCGCCCACGACGACACCCGCCGCCGCGAGGGCGGCCGCGACGTCACCGCCGTTCGCCACCGCACGCAGCGCCGACGCGGCCCCGCGCGCGTCCGGCCGGTCGTCCGGGTCACGACGCGTCATCGCGCCGAGCGCCAGCGCCCACGCCGCACCCAGCTCGGCAGGGATGCGGGGAGGACGGTGGAGGCGGGCCGAGAGCGTCTCCACCCGCGACCCGGGGAACGCCTCCTCACCTGTCAGCGCCTCCAGCAGCACCAGCCCGAGGGCGTACACGTCGGCGCGAGGCCCGACCTCGTCGAGCACCGCCTGCTCGGGGCTGAGGTAGCGCGCGGTCCCGACGAGGAGGTCGGGAGAGGTCAGCCGGGTCCCCTCGAGGTAGCGGGAGACCCCGAAGTCGGTGAGCTTGACCAGGTACGACCCGTTGGTCTGCTCCACGAGCATGACGTTCGACGGCTTGACGTCGCGGTGGATCACCCCGGCGTCGTGGATGGCGCCGAGCGCGTCGCCCAGCTGGGCCCCGATGTCGGCGACCACCTCGGACGCGAGCGGGCCGCCGAGCAGGGCCCTGCTCAGGGTCTGCCCGGCGACGAACTCCATCACGAGGTACGGGTGGTCGCCCTCGGGCTGGACGTCGAAGACGGTGACGATGCCGGGGTGCGAGACGCCGGCGCCGATCCGCGCCTCCATCTCGTGGCGGCGCAGCGCGTCCTCCGCCTCGACACCGGCCTCGGCACGCATCATCTTGACCGCGACGACACGGCCGAGCAGCTCGTCCCGGGCACGGTAGACGTCGGCCATGCCACCCCGGCCCACCAGCGCCAACAGGCGGTATCGCCCGTCGACGAGCTCACCGACCCGGTCGTTCGCCGGCTCCGACATCGACGACGGCCCCACCTTTCGCGTCCTGGCTCGCCGTGCCCTCCGACAGGCGACTGTCGTCTCCATTGTGGGGGGTGGGCGAGCCAGGCCGAAACCAACGAGCCGCTCAGAGCGTGGCGATTCCTTCCGCCGGGGCGACGCGGGTGGACCTGCGGGCCGGCAGGACCGACGCCGCGAGCCCGGTCAGGGTCGCTGCGGTGAGCACGATCGCGACCTGCCCCCACGGGACCGACAGCCCGGCGTCCTCGATGAGACCAGCGGTCGCTGCGCGTACGCCCAGCCACCCGTACGCGGTGCCGAGCGCGGTGCCGAGGACGGCACCCACGCCGGCCATCAGCAGCGCCTCGGCACCGAGCGTGGCGCGCAGCCCGCGCCGGCTCAGCCCGAGAGCACGAAGCAGCGCGTTCTCGCGGGTCCGCTCGAGCACCGACAGGCTCAGCGCGCCCGCCATGCCGACCGCGGCGATGAGCACCGCCACGGCCAGCAGGCCGACCGTGACCGCGAGCAGCACGTCGAGCTGGAGCGCGACCCAACCGCGCTGGCTCAGGCCACCGACGACCTGCCCGTCGGCCGGAGCCAGCGTCGCCACGTCGGCCATCACCTGCTCGGCCGGGGCGCCGTCGGCACCGCGGGCCCAGACCGCGCGAGGCTCGCCCGAGACGCCGAGCCCCCCGAGCGTTCCCGGGGCCACCAGCACGACCTCGCCCACCGAACCGCCGCCGCGCGGCCGCATCGTCACGACGTCGCCGCTGCCGCGGACCGCCGCCGTCTCGCCGTACGAGAGGTCGCGCGCGCTCGAGAGCTCCACCCCGATGACGATCTCACCCGGCGCCGGTACGGCGTGGTCCCCGCGCAGCACCGCTGCCGCTGCGTCGTCGACCTCCAGGGCCAGCATCGTGTGGCCGTCCATCGTGATCGGCGCTCCCGTCACGACCGCGACCGCCTCCACGCCGTCCAGCGCGGCGACGTCGCGGTCGATGCCGGCCGGCAGCGGGTTCTCCGAGGCGACGAGGCCGACGTCGAGCGCGTACGACTCGTCCAGGTCGCGGTCGACGGTGGTCCGCAACGACGCGGAGCCGACGACGACCGTCGTGATGAGCGTGACGCCGACGAGCAGCGCAGTGGACGACGACGCCGTACGACGCGAGTTGCGGACCACGTTCCCTGCGGCCAACCGGCCCGCGACCCCCGTCCTCCCGACGAGAGGCCCGACGGCCCGCAGCACGGCCGGGATCACCAACGGTGCCAGCACGACGACACCGAGGAAGGACAGCATCCCGCCTCCGAGGCCGAGGACCAGCCGGTCCCCCGTCCCGACCGCCAGCCCTGCGGCGCCCGCCGCGACGAGGAGGACGCCCGCAGCCGCCCGTACCCGACCTGCGCGTCCGTCGAGCCCGGTCGTCTCGTGCGGCCGCAGCGCCTCCAGCGGAGCGAGCCGCGCGACCCGGCGGGCCGGGAGCACCGTGGCGCCGACGACGACCAGCACCCCCAGCGCGAACGGGACCGCCATCCCGACCGGCGTCACCGACGCCGCCCCGAGACTGAGATCGCTCGCCCACGCCTTCAGGGCGGCGACCGCCGCCAGGCCGAGTCCCCAGCCGACGACCAGGCCGGCGGCCGACGCCACCACCCCCAGCACCAGCGACTCGGCCCGCAACGCCCTGACGACCTGCGTACGCGTCGCGCCGACGCAGCGCAGCAGCGCCAGCTCCTGCCGCCGCTGGGCGAGCACGATCGTGAGCGTGTTGGCGATGACCAGCGCGCCGACGAACGCGGCGACGGCGGCGAACACGAGGACGAGACGCTGGAGGATGTCGATGTCGCGCGTGGCGCTCCTGATCTGCTCGTCCACCCACGCGTCGCGCGTCATGACGGTATGACCCTCGACCGCGGCGGAGTCGGCCAGCGCGGCGACGACGTCCTCGCCCCCGGTCGTGCGGACGGCCACGTCCACGGCGGACGTGAGGTCACCCAGCGCCGTCACCGTCTGCTCGTCGACGTACACCGACGCGCCGAGCGCGCCGCCCGCGCTCTCTACCAGGCCGGTGACGACGACCTCCGGCGACGTGCGGTCGCCCTCGATCCTCAGCACGTCGCCCACTGCGACCCCGTACCGCTCGGCCGTCGAGCGGGAGACCAGCGCCTCCCGCCGGCCGTCGGCCGGCCGGCCCTCGACGACCTCCTGCCACCGCAGCCCTTCGTCTGCGGCGACAGTGCCCACGCTCATCAGGTGGCGCGCCGGACCGACACCGACGTAGAGGAACGTCCGACGGTTGGCGACCGCCGCCTCCACCCCGTCGACCCGGGAGACCTGCTCCGCGACCTGCACCGCCGCCGCCGGGCCCGCGTCGCGCATGTCGACCGCCGCGTCCGCACCGGCGTACTGGGTGACGATCTCCGCCCGTGCCCCGTCGCGGGCCGCACCGCTGAGGGCGTTGACCGCGACCATGAACGCCACGGCCATGACGATCGCGACCCCCGCCGCCACGTACCGCCGGGCGTGGCCGCGCAGGGAGCCCCACAGGACCGTCCGCACGTCAGCCTCCCAACCCGGCGATGGCGGCCACGACGTCGTCGGCGCTCGGACGCACCAGCGTGCCGGCGAGGCGGCCGTCGCGCAGGAGGACGACGCGGTCGGCGTACGCGGCGGCGCTCGGCTCGTGCGTCACCATCACGACCGTCTGGCCGAGCTCGTCGACCGAGCGACGCAGGAAGCCCAGCACCTCCGCGCTCGAGCGGCTGTCGAGGTTTCCGGTGGGCTCGTCGGCGAACACCACCTCCGGCGACGAGAGGAGCGCGCGGGCGATCGCGACGCGCTGCTGCTGCCCTCCGGACAGCTCAGGCGGGCGGTGGGTGAGCCGGTCGGCCAGCCCGAGCACGTCGACGAGCTGGTCGAAGCGGCGCCAGTCGGGCTCTCGGTTCGCCAGCTCCAGCGGCAGGAGGACGTTCTGACGTGCCGTGAGCGTAGGGATCAGGTTGAAGGCCTGGAAGACGAAGCCCACGTGCTCGCGACGGAACCGCGTGAGGGCGTTGTCGTCGAGGCTGCCGAGTGCGATCCCGGCGACGCTCACGTCACCCGAGGTCGGGGTGTCGAGGCCCGCGAGGCAGTGCATCAAGGTGGACTTGCCGGACCCCGAGGGGCCCATGATCGCCGTCAGCCGGGCGCGCTCGATCTCGAGGTCGACCCCGGCGAGCGCGTGCACCAGCGCGTCGCCGCGCCCGTACGTCTTGACGAGGTCCCGGGTGCGGGCGGCGACGGCGTCGGCAGGCAGGTGGCCGGCCGCGGAGGCCGGCGGCGCGAGCGGTGCGGCAGATGTCGAGTTCATGCCTGCCACGCTAGATTTTCCGCCCCCGCGGCCTCGTCGGTCCGAGGACCCGTCCGTGCCCGGGCGGCGTCATACCGTGGTCGTACGCGTCAGGGCGCGGGGCGCACCAGACCGGCGTCGTAGGCGAGCACGACGAGCTGGACGCGGTCGCGGCTCCCGGTCTTCGACAGCAGCCGACCGATGTGGGTCTTGACGGTCGGCTCGGCGACGAAGAGCCTCTCGGCGATCTCCCCGTTGCTCAGCCCCTGGGCCACGAGGAGCAGCACCTCCCGCTCACGCTCGGTGAGCGCGTCCAGGCGGGTGTCGGAGGGTGCGTTCTCGTCAGGCAGCTGGTCGGCGAACCGGTCGAGCATGCGGCGCGTGGCGCTCGGCGCGACGACGGCGTCGCCACGGTGGACGTCGCGGATCGCGCTCAGGAGGACCTCCGGCGGTGCGTCCTTGAGGAGGAACGCCGAGGCCCCCGCCCGCAGGCCCGCGTACACGTACTCGTCGAGGTCGAACGTCGTCAGCACGACGACCCGCGCGGTGACGCCTCGCTCGGTCAGCGCCCGCGTGGCCGCGACCCCGTCGAGGCGCGGCATCCGGACGTCCATGAGGACGACGTCCGCGCCCGTCACCGACAACCGCTCGACGGCCTCCAGCCCGTCGGCCGCCTCCCCCACGACCTCCATGTCGGGCTGCGACTCGACGAGCATCCGGAACCCCGCCCGCACGAGCTGCTGGTCGTCGACGAGGAACACCCGCAGCGCGCGGTCCTCGGAGCCTCCTGGCAGCACGCTCACCTGCGCTCCTTCTCGTACGGGATCTTCGCCTCGACCCGGAACCCGCCGCCCAGCAGCGGCCCCGCCTCCACGCTGCCGTCGTGCAGCGCGATGCGCTCACGGATCCCGAGGATGCCGTGCCCGCCTCCGGCGGTCGCCACCGACCCGGTGCTCGGGCCGCTGCCGGGGACCGGGGTCGGCGCAGACCCGCCGTCGTCCTCGACCCGGACGAGCACGTGGTCGTCGGCGACCGCGACCTGCACCCGCGCCCGTACGCCGGGTGCCGCGTGCTTGAGCGTGTTGGTCAACGCCTCCTGGACGACGCGGTAGACGGTGAGCCCGGCGGCGGGGTCGACGGCCCCGGGGTCGCCGACCAGCTCCGCGCGGACGTCGAGCCCGCTGCCGCGCACCTGCTCGACCAGCGCCCCGACGTCGGCGGCCGTGGGCATCGGCGCGCGCTCGGCCTCGACCGCGTCCTCGTCGCCGCGCAGCAGGCCGAGCAGGCGCCGCATCTCGGCGAGAGAGCTCCGGGAGGTTCGCGAGATGGTCTGCAGCGTCTCGGCCGCCACCTCGGGACGGGTCCGCGACGCGTACAGCGCGCCGTCGGCCTGGACCACGATGACCGACAGGCTGTGGGCGACCACGTCGTGCATCTCCCGTGCGATGCGGGCGCGCTCGGCCGCGGCGGCGATCGTCGCCTGCTGTGCGGCGTCGCGCTCGAGCTGGCGCGCCCGGTCCACGAGCCCGGCCACGTACTCGCGGCGCGTCCGCATGTACGCGCCCAGCGCCCACGGCGCCAGGAGGACGGAGAACATCATCGCGGTGGTCAGGACGAACCGCGACGGCGTGAGGACGCCGTCGTACCAGTCCAGCGTCGAGGTGATCGCAGCCAGGAGGCCGACCCCCAGGGCTCCGCGTCGCGCCCACGTCGGGCCGTACGCGGAGATCGCGTACATCGCCAGGAGGATCGCGACGTCGGCGTACAGCGGGACGTCGTTGAGCACCAGCTGGCCCGCCATCAGCAGCGAGACGCCCACGAAGGAGGCGACCGGGGCCGTACGGCGCCACGCGAGCGGGAGGAAGATGAGGATCTGGTAGACCGCGTCGATGTCCCCGTTGCCGGGGAGGACCGCGAACGGGATCAGCGGGAGGACGAGCATCCCCACGAGCGCAGCGTCGTACCAGCCCGGGTGGTCCCGGACCCACCTGACCATCGATCTCACCCGGTCAGCGTAGGCGCCATCGACACTCCGCCCATCAGACCACGGTCTGATCTCGCGTCGGTCAGCGCAGGAGCGGCGCCAGCGTCTCCGTCGCCACGTTGCCGCCGGAGGCGATCGCGACCGTGGTCCCACGGGTCGGCACGATCGTGCCCGACAGCACCGCAGCGGCAGCGACCGCGCCGCTCGGCTCGACGACCAGCCGTGCGCCTCGGACCACCGCGGTCACCGCAGCGAGGATCTCGTCCTCCGACACGGTGACGACGTCGTCGACGAAGGCCTGGATGTGGTCCCAGTTCGAGAGACCGACGGAGTCCGTCCGCAGTCCGTCGGCGACGGTGCGCGAGGTGTCGGTGACCGACCACACCCGCCGCTCGCCGGCCGCCCACCCCTCGGCGAGGTCTCCGGCGAGCTCGGGCTCGACCGCGACCACCGCGACCTCGGGGCGCAGCGCCTTGACGGCCGCGGCGACGCCGCTCACCAGCCCGCCGCCGCTGACGGGGACGACGACCGTGCCGAGGTCAGGGACCTGCTCGACGAGCTCGAGCCCGACCGTGCCCTGCCCGGCGATGACGGCCGGGTCGTCGTACGGCGGGATGAGGACGGCACCGGTCTGCGCCGCGATCTGCTCGGCACGGGCGAGGCGCTCGGCCGGCGGCACGATCACGATCTCGGCGCCCCACCGGCGGGTGGCCTCGACCTTCAGCGTCGGCGCGTTGTCCGGGATCACGATCGTGGCGCGGACCCCGGCGGCGCGCGCCGCGTACGCGACGGCCTGGGCGTGGTTGCCGGACGAGTGCGTCACGACCCCGCGGTGACGCTGCGCCTCGTCGAGCACGGCGATCGCGTTCGTCGCACCGCGGAGCTTGAAGGCCCCGGTCGGCTGGAGCGACTCCGCCTTCAGGTGAAGCGGCATCTCGCCGTCCGGCTGGACGAGGGGGACGACGGGCGTCCGCAGGCACGTCGACGCCACCCTGCCGGCAGCGGCCTCGATGTCGGAGAGGGTCACCAGGTGGGGGGATGCGCTCATGGCTCCAGCCTAGGCACCGGCCTCGACAGCCCGAGTAGGCTGGGCACATGGCAAAGGCGATCCCGATCATCATCGTCGTCGCACTCGCGGTCTACACGCTGTTCGACGTGATCGCCACCCCGCGTGACCGCATCCGGGTGCTGCCGAAGGCCGTCTGGGTGCTGCTCGCGTTCGTGCCGGTGCTCGGTGTGCTCCTCTGGCTCACCATCGGCAAGGCCCGGACCAAGCCGTCGGGCCCGCCGCGTCCGCAGCGCCCTATCGCCCGCGGCCCGGACGACGACCCGGACTTCCTCCGCGGCCTCTGACGGCGGCTGGCCGCTACTTGGCGTACGAGTGGAGCCCGGGGAAGAAGAGGTTGACCCCGACGAAGCTGAACATGAAGGTCGTGAAGGCGACGAGCGCCAGGATCGCGGCGGCCTTGCCCTTCCACCCTGCGGTCGCACGGGCGTGCAGGTAGCCGGCGTAGGCGACCCACGTGATGAACGCCCACACCTCCTTCGGGTCCCAGCCCCACGGACGACCCCAGGCGTGCTCGGCCCAGATCGGACCCGAGATCAGCGCGGCGAACGTCCACACGGGGAACGAGAACGCCGTGACGCGGTACGCGAGCTGGTCCATCGACGCAGCGCTGGGGAGCCGCGAGAGATAGCCCTTCGCGCCGCCCTTCGCCTCCGCACGCGACTTGACCAGGTAGAGGATCGACGCGCCCGCACCGATCAGGAAGCCTGCGCCGGCGACGATCGCGGACGCGACGTGGATGACGAGCCAGTACGAGTCGAGCGCCGGCACCAGCGGACCGGCCGGCACGTAGACCGTCATCGACAGGCCGAGCATCACCACGGAGAAGCCGAGGACGAGCGGGGCGAGCCACTGGACCTTCATCCAGACGACCATCGCGAGGTAGCCGACGAGTACGACGGAGATGCCCGTCATGGCGAACTCGTACATGTTGCCCCACGGCACCCGCTCCGCCGCCAGGCCGCGTGTGACGACCCCGGCCAGGAGGATGCCGAGCCCGAGGACGGTCAGCGAGAGCGAGATCCGACCGGCGAGGTCGCTGCGCTCCTCGGCGACGACGGCCTCCTCGGGCACGTCGTCCGACGCCTCGGCCGACGCCCCAGCACCGCCACCGACTCCGGCACCGACCAGCGCCGGCTCGGCGACCGAGGCGGACTGCTCGGCGCGCACGGCCTTCGACCCGAACGCCCACTGCGCCACGGACGCCAGCCAGGCGAGGGCGAGCACCGCTGTCGCCGACGCGATCGCGTAGTTGGAGAAGTTCGCGTAGTCCTCGAGTGTCATGTCTCGCCCTTGGTCGATTCGGGCGTCGTGCCCTCCGACGCCGTGTCGTAGTCAGCCTCAGTATGCCCCGTGCGCTCCCTGAGCCGCTCCGCGAGGTCGTCGACGCTCTGCTCGACGTCGCTGCGCGGGACCCGGTCCAGCGCCGCGATCTCGACGAGCGTCGTGCCGTCCTCGCGACGCCGCGCCCGCACCCACGTACGGCGGGGACGGATCATCAGCGACAGCACGAGCCCGAGCGCGCCGATCGAGACGCCCCACAGCGGCACCATCACGCCCGGCTGCGCACTGAACTGGAACCGCGCGAACTGGCGCAGCTCGACGAACTCGATCGTGCCCTTGCCGTCCGGCAGGGTGACTGCCTCGCCCGGGGTCAGCATGATGCGCAGCGGCTCGCCGTCGTCGCCCATGAACTGCGTGAGCTCGTCCTTGTCCAGCACGTAGACCGACTGCGCCTCGCCGTCGTCGAGCCCGAGGTCGCCGTAGTAGGCGAACAGCCCGAGGATCGGGTTGGCGGCGGCCGGGTGCGCCGACACCGGGATCTCGTCCTCGCCCGTCGAGACCGCGGTCGGCAGGAAGAAGCCCTGGAAGCCCAGCTGCGAAGGACGGGCGTCGGGGACCTTCACGACACCGTTCGACGTGTACGTGGGGTCGGCCGGCAGGAACGGCACGGCGTCGTCGAAGACCACGCGGCCCTTGCCGTCGGTCACCCGGATCACCGGCGCGTAGCCCTGGCCGACGAGGTACACCGAGGCGCCGTCGACCCGCAGCGGGTGGTTCACCTTGAGCTCGTACGGACGGGGCTCGTCGCCCGGCTTGTCGGTGACCGTCCCGTACGCGACGAAGCTGCGCGGCGCGCCCCGCTGCGGCCCCTCGAGCTCGAAGCGCGAGTCGAACTCGTCGAGCGTCATCGAGAACGGCGGCAGGTCGTCGGTGTCGAAGAGCCCGCCGGCAGTGAACTCGTCGAACTGCGTGAGCGTGTTGGAGTAGCCCCCGCCCTCGGCGACGATCGCGTTGCCGCGGTAGCCGAGAAGATTCATGGACGCGACGCCGACGAGGACGACCACCAGGCTGATGTGGAAGACGAGGTTGCCGAGCTCGCGCAGGTACCCCTTCTCGGCCCGCACCTCGCCCCCGACGACCGCACCGGAGTCGTCGGTCTCGGTGACGGTGTCCTTGCGGGCCATCCCGAGGGACTTCGCCGCGTCGGCCAGGACCGACTCGACGTCGGCCGTCGTCTCGTACGACGCCGACGCGGGCAGCCGCGAGAAGTTGCGGGGGGCCTTCGGCGGGCGAGCCCGCAGCGCGCGGGCGTACACGCCGATGCGCGGCACGATGCAGCCGATGAGCGAGATCATCAGCAGGATGTAGATCGCGCTGAACCACACCGACGTGTAGACGTGGAAGGCGCCGAGCTTGTCGAGCACCGGCGCGAGGTCCGGGTGACGCTCGAAGTACGCGGCCACGGCACGCGGGTCCACGCCGCGCTGCGGGACGATCGAGCCCGGCACCGCCGCGAGGGCCAGCAGCAGGAGGAGGAACAGCGCCGTCCGCATCGACGTCAGCTGACGCCACGCCCAACGCAGGGTCTCGACGAACGAGAGGGCGGGCGCCGCACCCCTGGCCTTCGGTCCGCGATTCTTGTCGGCCATCACACCACCGGTTCGAAGCTGCCGACCCACGAGGTCAGCTCGGTCATCAGCTGCCCCCACAGCCCGGTCAAGAGCAGCACACCGACGACGACGAGCAGCCCGCCGCCGACGAGTGCGATCCCCCGCTGGTGACGGCGCACCCACGCCGTCGCACGCGCGAAGCGGCTGAACGCGAACGCCGCCAGCAGGAACGGCACGCCGAGGCCCACGCAGTACGCGGCGGTGAGGAAGGCGCCACGCCCCGCCGTCCCCTCGTTGTACGCCAAGCCGAGCACCGCGCCGAGCGCCGGGCCGATGCACGGGGTCCAGCCGATCGCGAAGAGCACCCCGAGCAGGGGCGCCACCGCGAGCCCGACCGACGGCACGGCGTGGACGCGGACGTCACGCTGCAGCCACGGCACGAATCCCATGAAGGCCAGGCCGAGCAGGATCACGACGATGCCCATGACGATCGTGAGCGGCCGCTCGTACTCGCGCAGCTGCATCCCGACCGAGCCGAACAGCACCCCGTACGACACGAAGACGGCGCTGAAGCCGAGCACGAACAACCCGGCCCCGAGCACGAGGCGGCCACGCTGGCGCGCCGACTTGCCGTCGGCGGCGACCTCGGCCGCCGTCATGCCGGAGACGTACGAGAGGTAGCCCGGCAGCAGCGGCACCACGCACGGCGAGAAGAACGACACGAGTCCCGCGAGGAGCGCCACGGCCGTTGCCATGATCAGCGACCCCGACAGCACCGTGTCGTACGCCCAGTCACCCATCGGAGGCGTCCTCGATCAGCCCTCGCAGCGTCGGCTCGGAGACCGAGCCGAGCATGCGTGCGGCGACGGTCCCGTCGGGCGCGATCACCCAGGTCGTCGGCACCGCCATCGAGGGCAGGCTGTCGCGGAAGCCGAGCACGGTCGTGCCGGCCGGGTCGAAGAGCGAGGGGTAGGTGATCCCGAAGTTCTCGTCGTAGGCCTTCGCCGCCGCGCGCGAGTCCCGGATGTTGATCCCGAGGAACTGCACGTCGTCACCGGTCTCGGCGGCGACCGCCGCGAACGCCGGGGCCTCCACGCGGCACTCGGCGCACCACGACCCCCACACGTTCACGACCACCGTCTTGCCGGCGAAGTCAGCCAGCTTGATCGGGTCCCCGTCGAGGGTCTCGCCCTCGAGCGCGGGTGCGGGCTTGCGCTCGTCCGCCTTCGGCGCCGTGATCGAACCGTCTCCGGCGACGAAGCCGCCCGTCGTCTCGTCGGCCTGGGTGGACGACGAGCAACCGGCGAGCAACGCCAGCGCGGCGGCGGTGGCGGCGAGGCGGACGAGGCGCACGGTCACGCCCCTCCGACGAACTTCTTGCGGAGCTTGGCAGGGATGAGGTCGCCCGCCGGCTCGTTGTACGCGACGGCAACCGGCACGTCGCCCTCGTACGTGACCGAGGTGACGCTGGCCAGCGAGCACTGGCGCTTGCGCGGGTCGTGCAGGTAGCGGCGACGCTCGACCGTCAGCCGCGCCACCCAGATCGGCAGCTGGTGCGAGACGATGACGGCCTCGTGACCGCGGGCGGCGTCGCGCGCGTCGGCCATCGCCTCGAGCATGCGGGCGGCGATCTGCTTGTACGGCTCGCCCCACGACGGCTTGTTCGGGTTGCGCAGCATCCACCACACGCTGGGGTGGCGCAGCGAGCCGTCGCCGACCCCGAAGGTCCTGCCCTCGAACTGGTTGCCAGCCTCGATGACGCGGGGGTCGGTGGTCACCTCGAGGCCGAGCGTCTTGGCGATCGGCGCCATCGTCTCCTGTGCCCGCTCCAGCGGGGAGGCGACGAGGTGCGTGATGTCCTCGCCCTCGAAGTACTCGGCGCCGCGCTCGGCCATCTGCCGCCCGAGGTCGGAGAGGTGGTAGTCGGGAAGCCGGCCGTAGAGGACGCCTGCGGGATTGTGCACCTCGCCGTGCCGCATCAGGTGCACGGTCGTACGGTCGCTGCTGGTCATGCGGCCATTGTCGCCGCAGCAGCGCGGGCCGCGGGCTCCAGGGCCCGCTCGATGTCCGCGAGGGCGTCGTCGTCGAGCGCGTCGGAGACGAACCACGCCTCGAACGCGCTCGGCGGGAGGTAGACGCCGTGGTCGAGCATCGCGTGGAAGAACGCCTTGTACGCGGGTTGGCTCTGCGCCTGCGCGTCGGCGAAGTCGACGACGGGCTCGGTACGCCCGAGGAAGACGCTGAAGAGGTTGCCCGCGGCCTGCACCACGTGCGGGACTCCCGCGGCGTCGAGGGCCTTTGCCGCGAGCCCCTGGACGGTGACCGCGACCTCGTCGAGGTGGGCGTACACCGCGTCGGTGGCGAGGCGCAGGGTGGTGAGCCCGGCCGTCGTCGCGACCGGGTTCCCCGAGAGGGTGCCGGCCTGGTAGACCGGCCCCTCGGGCGCGAGCTGGCGCATGATCTCCTCGCGGCCGCCGAACGCCGCCGCGGGGAACCCGCCGCCCATCACCTTGCCGAACGTCATGAGGTCGGGAGCCCAGCCCTCCCGGGCGCCGTCGAGCCCCCAGTGCCCGCTGCGGCTCACCCGGAAGCCCGTCATCACCTCGTCGGAGATGAAGAGCGCCCCGTGCTCGCGGCAGGTGTGCGCGAGGAATTCGTTGAACCCCGGCAGGGGCGGGACCGCGCCCATGTTGCCGGGCGCCGCCTCGGTGATCACGCACGCGATCTGGGCGCCGTGCTCGGCGAACGCGGCGGCAACCGCCTCGCGGTCGTTGTACGGGAGGACGAGGGTCTGCGCCGTCGACGCGGACGGGATGCCGGGGGTGCCGGGAAGGCCGAAGGTGACGACGCCCGAGCCGGCCTCGACGAGCAGCGCGTCCACGTGCCCGTGGTAGCAGCCGGCGAACTTCACGACCAGGTCGCGACCGGTCCAGCCGCGGGCCAGCCGGATCGCCGACATGGTCGCCTCCGTACCCGAGGAGACCATGCGGACGAGGTCGACCGGCGTCCGCGCGACGATCTCCTCGGCGAGCGCGACCTCCGGCTCGCTGGGCGTGCCGAACGAGGTGCCGCGGGCCGCTGCCTCGCGCACCGCCTCGATGACCTCGGGGCGGGCGTGGCCCAACAGCATCGGACCCCACGACGCAACGAGATCGACGTACGTGTTGCCGTCGACGTCGGTGAGCCGCGCTCCCTTGCCCTCGCGCATGAAGCGCGGGGTGCCACCCACGGCGCGGAATGCCCGGACGGGCGAGTTCACCCCGCCAGGAGAGACGGCGCGGGCACGGTCGAACAGGATCTGCGAGATGTCGGAGCCAGCCACCCCGCCATTGTCCCCGACCAGGACAAGGATCCCAGGTGGGTGGTCAAATCGGTCCTTCTCTCGCCAGCGACCGCGAGATGTGGTGCGATGGGCTTCTGGCCTTCGGACGACAGGCGTAGACGGCCCGAGTCCGGTCTAGGCTGGAGGCTGAGGAAGTGCTGAATATCCTGGCGAGTGTTAGCCAGATCACCAGCACTTCTCTAGGGTGGACTTCGGACACAGGGTGACACCGGATGTTCGGAGAGATCGCGAGATCGGGCTCACGAGGAGTTGAGGGGACGCATGGCGGGACGCGAGGAGCGCAACGCGAAGGGCGACAAGAGCAGCAGCTGGTGGCAGACGACCGCCGCGCTCCTCCCCTGCGCGCTCATCGCCGGCGCCTGGGGTGCTGCCGTCGCGATGCCCGGTCAAGCCGGCCCTGTCGACGCCGCGGCGTACACCGCGTACGACGAGGGTGCTCCCGAGGTCCCCGTCAGCGGTCCCAACCTCCAGATCACTCCTGGCCAGGACCCCGTCGAGCAGCAGTCGCTGAGCCAGGTCGCCGCCCCGCTGGGCGTCGCGGCCCCCGCAGCCGGCATCCCCGGCCCCGCGCTCGCTGCCTACCAGCGAGCCGCCAGCGTGATGGCCGCGACCAAGCCCGAGTGCAAGCTCTCGTGGGAGCTGCTCGCCGCCATCGGCCGCGTGGAGTCCAACCACGGCCAGTTCGGCGGTGCGACCGTCACCAGCACGGGCGCGACGACGCGGGCCATCATCGGCATCCCGCTGAACGGCACCAACAACACCGCCCGCATCCCCGACACCGACAAGGGTGCCTGGGACGGTGACGCCACCTGGGACCGCGCCGTCGGTCCGATGCAGTTCATCCCGTCCACCTGGCAGTCCGTCGGTGTCGACGCCGACGGCGACGGCAAGGCCGACCCCAACAACATCAACGACGCGGCGCTCGGCGCGGCTGTGTACCTGTGCGTGGGCGGCCACGACCTCAGCACGGAGGCAGGCGCCCGGGCGGCCCTGATGTCGTACAACCGCTCCACGGCGTACGCCGACCAGGTCCTCGCGATCGCCCGCAGCTACAGCTCCGCCAACCCGCTCGGGCTGCTTCCCAACGCGCCGTTCCCCGGCGCCCCGTCGCTGCCGCTCGGCCCGCTGGGTCCGGCGCCGCTGTCACCGCTGCCGGGCGGCCCGGAGGCCGGGTCGTCACAGCCGACCCCCACGATCGTCGCGCTGACCGTCAAGCCTCCGAAGCCGGTCGAGCCGCCGAAGGGCGGGCTCACGCTTCCGCCGACCAACCCGCCGAAGACGCCTCCGACGGACCCGCCGACGGACCCGACGACGCCTCCGCCGACCGACCCGACGACGCCTCCGACGGACCCGACGACGCCTCCGCCGACCAAGCCGACGGATCCCGCTCCGACGGACCCGACGACGCCTCCGACGGACCCGCCGACCCAGCCGGACCCGACCACGCCGCCGCCGAGCGAGCCCAGCACGCCGACGCAGCCGGACCCGACCGACCCGCCGACCACCCAGCCGGCGCCGGAGCCGACGGTGACCGAGCTCGCGCAGGCGTTCTGCGCCGGTCTGAACGTCTCGGGCGACACGCTCGACGCGTGCGTCAACGCCTACGTCGAGGCCAGGCCGAACGGCAAGGAAGCCGCCGAGGCGGCGGCCACGGCTGTCGCCAACCGCTGACCCGGCAGCGCCTCAGCGCGCGAGCCGGGCGGCGTACTCGCTCGCCCAGTAGGTGAGGACGATGTCGGCGCCCGCACGGCGGATCGAGAGCAGCGTCTCGGCGATCGCCGCGTCCCGGTCGATCCACCCCTTGGCGGCGGCCGCCTCGACCATCGCGTACTCGCCGGAGATGTTGTACGCCGCCACGGGAACGTCGACCGCTGCCCTTACGGACGCGACGACGTCGAGGAACCCCATGGCGGGCTTCACCATCACGAGGTCGGCCCCCTCGGCGACGTCGAGCGCGACCTCGCGGAGCGCCTCGCGCCCGTTGGCCGGGTCTTGCTGGTACGTCCGCCGGTCGCCCTGCAGCGACGACGAGACGGCCTCGCGGAACGGGCCGTAGAAGGCGGACGCGTACTTCGCCGCGTACGCGAGGATGCCGGTGTCGGTGAGCCCTTCGGCGTCGAGCGCCCGTCGGACCACCCCGACCTGGCCGTCCATCATGCCGCTCGGCCCGAGCAGGTGGGCGCCCGCGCGTGCCTGCGCGCGCGCCATCTCGGCGTAGATCTCGAGCGTCGCGTCGTTGTCGACCCGACCGTCCGCGGTGAGGACGCCGCAGTGGCCGTGGTCGGTGAACTCGTCGAGGCAGAGGTCCGACATCACGACCAAGGCGTCCCCGACCTCCGCGCGGGCGTCGCGGATGGCCACGTTGAGGATGCCCTCGTCGGCGACCGCCCCGGAGCCGGTGGCGTCCTTGTGCTCGGGCACGCCGAAGAGCATGACGCCACCGAGGCCGAGCTCGGCCGCCTCGGCGACGGCCTTGCGCGCGGACTCGCGGGAGTGCTGGACGACGCCCGGCATGCTCGAGATCGCGCGCGGCTCAGACAGCCCCTCCGCCACGAACATGGGCAGCACGAGCTGGCGCGGCTCCACCGACGTCTCCGACACCATCCGGCGCATGGCCGAAGTGGTGCGGAGGCGTCGGGGTCGGACCTCGGGGAAGGAGCCGTCACGCGTGGCCATCATCAGCTCCTGCGGCGCGAGCCCTTGGTGCGCTGCGACGGCTTGGTGACCGGGTCGCCTGCCTCGATCATCGCGAGGCGACGCTTCGCGCCGAAGTCGGCGAGGGCGTCGGCGAGGACCTCGGCCGACGGCGTCGGCGCGACCACGTCCACGCGCAGGCCGTGCTCCTCCGCCGTCTGCGCGGTCGCGGGACCGATGCAGGCGATCACGGTGGTCGCGTGCGGCTTGCCGGCGATGCCGACGAGGTTGCGGACGGTCGAGCTCGAGGTGAAGACCACCGCGTCGAACTTGCCGGTCTTGATCGCCTCGCGGGTCGGCGCCGGCGGCGGCGCGGCGCGCACGGTGCGGTAGGCCGTCACGTCGTCGACCTCCCAGCCGAGCTCGACCAGGCCCGCGACGAGCGCCTCGGTGGCGATGTCGGCGCGCGGCAGGAACACGCGGTTGATCGGGTCGAGCAGCTCGTCGTACGGCGGCCAGTCCTCGAGGAGGCCGCGTGCCGACTGCTCGCCGCTGGGGACCAGGTCGGGACGGATGCCCCAGGCCGTGATCGCCTCGGCCGTCTTCTCACCGACGGCCGCGACCTTCAGGCCGGAGAACGCCCGGGCGTCCAGGCCGTACTCGTCGAACTTCTCTCGCACGGCCTTCACCGCGTTGACGCTGGTGAACGCGACCCACTCGTAGCGGCCCTCGACGAGACCGCGCACGGCCTTGTCCATCTGCTGCGGGTTGCGCGGCGGCTCGACGGAGATCGTGGGGACCTCCTCGGAGACCGCGCCGTAGCTGCGCAGACGGTTCGCCAGCGTCGCGGCCTGCTCCTTCGTCCGCGGCACCAGGACGCGCCAGCCGAAGAGCGGCTTCGTCTCGAACCACGACAGGGTCTCGCGCAGGTTGACGACGTCACCCACGACGGTCACCGCGGGCGGCGCCATCTTCGCGGCCTTGGCGTCAGCGGCGACCTTCTCGAGCGTGGAGACCAGCGTCGACTGCTCCGTGGTCGTCCCGACCCGCGTCATCGCGACCGGGGTCTCGGGGGCACGGCCGGCCTCCATGAGGCCGTTCGCGACGTCCTTGATCGTGTTGACTGCGCTGAGGATGACGACGGTCTGGTCGCCCGCGTACGGGGTCCAGTCGACCTTGGTCTCCCCCATCCGCACGACAGCCACCTCGCGGTGCGAGCGGCTCGTCAGCGGGATCCCCGCGTACGCCGGGACGGCGGTCGCCGACGAGATGCCGGGGACGATCTCGAACGAGATGTTGGCCTTGTCGCAGGCCTGGGCCTCTTCGGGTCCCGTCGCGAAGGTGAACGGGTCGCCGACGAGGAGACGGACGACGTTCTTGCCGCTCTTGGCGTGCTTGACCACCAGGCGGCCGCGCGCCGACGGGGTCAGCACCCCGCCGTCCTCGCCGTGGCCGCCGTCGACGACCTCGGCACCCTCGGGCGCGAGGGCGGCCTGCTCCGGCGACTCGATGATGACGACGTCAGCGGCGTCGATCAGCTCCTTGGCGCGGAGCGTGAGGAGGTCGGCGTCACCCGGTCCTGCCCCGACGAAGCTCACGTGGCCGACGGGACGCCTCACGGCGTCCGGGGTCGCGTCGGCGGCGGCACTGCCGGCAGGCACGGCCTGCTCCGGCTCGCTCGCCTTGCGCTTACGGGTGGCGGTGGAGGTGCTCACGGTTCTCTTTCCTCGTCTGCCTCTGGGTGACTGACTCACGGGGGTGTGGGTTCATGGGGCCACGACTCGCACCAGCGAGTCGGCGCCCTCGGCGAGCATCTCGGCAGCGAGGCGCTCACCGATCCCGACCGGGTCCTGGACGGATCCGGTCGCGGACAGTCGTATGGACGGTGCGCCGGAGGGATCTCCGACGAAGGCGCGGAGCCACAGCTGGGGTGTCCCGTCGTCGTCGACGACCTCGGCCCACGCCCCCACGGGGGCCGAGCAACCCGCCTCCAAGGAGGCGAGCAGACTGCGCTCTGCGGTGACGGCGGCGCGGGTCGCGTCGTCGTCGAGGCGGGCGAGCAGGCCGGCGACCTCGGTGTCGTCGGCACGGCACTCGCACGCCAGTGCACCCTGCCCGGGTGCGGGGAGAACTTGCAGCGGATCGAGGAGCTCGGTCGCCTCTTCGATCCTGCCCAGCCGACGCAAACCGGCCGCGGCGAGGACGACGGCGTCCAGCTCGCCGTTGCGGACCTTGCCGAGGCGGGTGTCGACGTTGCCACGCAGGCCGACCACCTCGATGCCGAGGCCCAGCGCGTTGAGCTGAGCGGCACGCCGCGGGGAGCCCGTACCGACCCGTGAGCCGGGCGGGAGCTCACCGAGCGTCAGACCGTCGCGCGCGACGACGGCGTCGCGCGGGTCGACGCGAGACGGGACCGCCGCGAGGGTGATGCCCTCGGCGGGCGCCGTCGGGATGTCTTTCAGGGAGTGCACGGCCACGTCCACCGCACCCTCGAGCAGGGCGTCGCGCAGCGCCGAGACGAACACGCCCTGACCACCGAAGTCGGTCAGCGGCCGACTGTTGCGGTCTCCCTCGGTGGAGATCGTGACGAGCTCGGTCTCGACCCCGGTGAGCTCGGCGAGGCGTTCGGCGACCTGCGCGGACTGCGTGGTCGCCAGGGCGCTCGCCCTCGTACCGACACGGAGCGTCATACCCGCCCACCTCCGTTCGAGAGCGGCTTGTCGACCGAGCTGACGGCCTCGATGACCGCCGGGTCGAGAGCGAAGAGATCCGCCAGCGCATTGGCGTACGCCAGGGCGTCGGGCCGCCCTGCCATCTCCTTGATGCGTACGGTCGGCTGGTGCAGCAGCTTGTCGGCCACGCGGCGCACCGTCTGGCGCAGCTCGGCGACGACCTCCGGGTCGACGTCGCGGAGCCGACCTTCGAGGCGTTCGACCTCGGCGTCGACGACCGCGGTCGCCATCGAGCGCAGCGCCACCACGGTCGGGGTGACCTTCGCCGCGTGACGCGCCGCGAGGAAGGCAGAGACCTCGCTCGAGACGATCGCGCGGACGGCGTCGATGTCGGCGGCGCCCTTCTCGTCGGCGAGCATCTCCTGCAGCGCGGCGAGCCCGAGCACCATGACGCCGGGGAGCTCGCTCACGTCGTCGTCGAGGTCGCGCGGGAGCGCGAGGTCGATCATCACGTACGGGGTCGTGCGGCCCTGGGTGGCGCGACGCACCTGGTCGGCACCGATGACCGTCCCGGTCGCGCCGGTGCACGAGACCACGAGGTCCGCGCCGACGAGCGCGTCGTCCAGGTCCTCCCACGCGACCGCCGTGCCACCGATGCTCTCGGCGAGACGCTCGGCGCTGGCGTGGGTGCGGTTGGCGACGTGCACGCTCGCGACCCCGCGCCGGGCCGCAGTGGCCGCGGCGAGGGACGCCATCGCACCGGCACCTACGACGAGGACGCGCATGTCCTCCAGGCGGTGGCCGGCCTTGGCGACGAGCTCGAGGGACGCGGCGACCAGCGACGGGCCCGCCCGGTCGATCTCGGTCTCGGCGTGGCCCCGCTTGGCGATGCGCAGCGCCTGCTGGAAGAGGACGTTCAGCGCAGGGCCGACGGTCGCGTCGTCCTGGCCGCGCTGGAGCGCTGCCCGGACCTGGCCCAGGATCTGGCTCTCTCCGACGACCATCGAGTCGAGCCCCGCGGCGACCGAGAACAGGTGGGCGACGGCAGCGTCGTCGTAGTGCACGTAGATGTGGCGCAGCAGGTCGTTGCGGGTCAGGCCCGAACGCGCGACCAGCAGGTCGGAGATGTCCTCGACGGACCCGTGGAAGCGCTCGGCCTCGACGTAGATCTCCACGCGGTTGCACGTCGACACGACCAGCGACTCGCTGACGTGGCTCGCCTCGAGGGCCTGCTGGGCGACCTTGGCGACCTCGTCACCGTCGAGCGCCACCTGCTCCAGCACGGAGACGGGGGCGCTGCGGTGCGAGACGCCGACGACGAGGACGCTCATGCCTCGACCTCCACACCGGGAGCCCGCTTGCGCTGCTCGTGGTACGCGAGGATCTGGAGCTCGATCGACAGGTCGACCTTGCGGACGTCGACGCCCTCGGGGACGGTGAGGACGGCCGGCGCGAAGTTGAGGATGCTCGTCACACCCGCCGCGACCAGGCGGTCGGCGACACCCTGCGCGGCGTCGCCCGGGGTCGCGATGACGCCGATCGAGCAGGCGTGCTCGGTGACGACGCGGTCGAGGTCGTCGGTGTGGTGGATCGGGAGGTCACCGTGGACCTCACCGACCCGGGCGCGATCTCCGTCGACGAGCGCGACGATGCGGAACCCGCGCGAGCGGAAGCCGCCATAGTTCGACAGCGCCTGGCCCAGGTTGCCGATGCCGACGATCACGACGGCCCAGTCCTGGTTGACGCCGATCTCGCGCGCGATCTGGTAGCGGAGGTACTCCACGTCATAGCCGACACCACGGGTGCCATAGGATCCGAGATACGACAAGTCCTTGCGGAGCTTGGCGGAGTTGACCCCCGCCGCTGCGGCCAGCTGCTCGGACGACACCGTACGGAGTCCGGTCTCACCGAGACCGGTCAGAGCCCGCAGATAGACCGGGAGCCGTGCGACCGTCGCCTCGGGGATTCCCGAGACCGGCCGGCCGTTGGCCTGCGCTCGCAGCTGGTTCACATCGCTCCTGGCACCGCGGAAGGGATCGGAATGTTGCCGGCGGGTTAACGCCGGTGAACACCGGCTGCTCCACTGTAAGAGCTTGTGAACGTGAGAACAAAATTGAGGACCACCTCCTGACACCGTGAGACGGGTCACGCCCCGTCGTTCGCGGGTCTCAGGCGGTCAGCGCCGCGCGCAGGCGGTCCGGATCCACGCGCCAGAAGTCGTGCTGGCGGCCGTCGACGAAGGTCACCGGGATCTGCTCGCCGTAGACACGCATCAGCTCGGGGTCGCCGCTGATGTCGACCTCGCGCCAGGTGGTCCCGAGGTCGGCGCACACCTGCTCCACGAGGGCCACGGCGTCCTCGCACAGGTGACACCCCGGCTTGGAGTACACGACGACCCGCGTCGTCCCGGTCGCCTCGTGTGTCGGCTCCGTGCTCACGGCAGTCCCAGCACCCCTCGTCGCGCCTCGGCCGCCCGCAGACGGCTCTTGGAGATCTCGCCCGTCGTCGTGTGCGGCAGCGAGTCCACGACCACGATCTCACGCGGCACCTTGAAGCGGGCGAGGCGGCCCTCGGCGTGCTCGCGGACGGCGGTGGCGAGCGCTTCGGCGTCCGCTCCCGGGCTCGACGGGACGACGTACGCCCTGACGGCCTCACCGGTCTCGCGGTCCTCGACACCCACGGCGGCGACCTCGGCGACACCCGGGGCATCGGCGAGGACCTCCTCCACCTCACGGGGGAAGACGTTGAACCCGGAGACGATGACGATCTCGCGGAGGCGGTCGACCAACGTCAGGTCACCGTCCGCGTCGAGGATGCCGACGTCGCCGGTCGCGAACCAGCCGTCCGCGTCGGGCCCACCGGTCCCGTCGGGCCAGAACCCGCTCAGCAGGTTCGGCCCCCGCAGCCAGATCTCGCCCGGATCCCCCAGCTCGGCGTCGTCGCCGTCCTTCTCGACCAGGCGCAGCTCGAGACCCTCGACGGGGGCCCCGACAGAGGCGGGCTTGCCGTCCGGACGGCCGAGTGTCGTGGTGACGACCGGCGCGGCCTCCGTGAGGCCGTACCCCTGCTGGAGCGGGTGGCCCGACGTCACTGCGAACTCTTCGACGAGGTCGGGGTCGATCGGCGCGGCGCCGCTGAGCAGGAGGCGCACGCCCGCCAGCGCCTGCTGGACGCCGGGCCGGCCCGTCCACGCCGCGACGACCGGCGGGGCGACGGGGACGACCGTCACCCCGTGGCGTACCACCACGTCGAGGGTCCTGACCGCATCGAACCGGTCCACGAGGACGCTGCACGCCCCCTGGTGAAAGGCCTGGCCGAGCACGGCGTTGAGGGCGAAGACGTGGAAGAGCGGAAGCATGACGACCACCACATCGTCGGGTCGTACGGGCGGTGGGTCGACGGCGGCGACCTGCTCGAGGTTGGCCAGCAGCGCCCGGTGGCTGAGCATCACGACGCGCTGCTCGGTGGAGGTCCCCGAGGTCGCCATCAGCAACGCCACCGCCTCCGGGTCCGGAGGCGCGGGCGGCAGTCCGTGCGGAACGGGCGTGACCTGCAGCAGGTCGGCGTACGGCCGTACGTGCGCATCGCCGGCGTACTCCCCTGCGACGACCGTCGGCAGTCCCGCTCGCGCGAAGGCGTCAGCCCACTCCGCCTCGCACACGACGAGACGCACGCCGGTGCCGGCGCACAGCGCGGTGACCTCGTCGCGTGGCGCGCGGGGGTTCGCCGGGACGACGATCAGGCCGAGCCGGAGCGCGGCGAAGTACGTGACCGGGAGCTCGAGCCGGTTGCCGAGCACGAGCGCGACCCGTTGACCGGCGATCAGGCCGTGCGCGGAGAGCCAGGCGGCGACACGCGTGACGTGGTCGTCGAAGGCGGCCCAGGTCAGGGCACGCTCTGCCCCGTACGCCTCCACGAGTGCCGTGCCATGAGGGTCGGCCAGCGCCTGCCGGGCCACGATCTCCGCGACGTTCACCGTCATGGCGACGAGTCTGGCACAGACAGGTGGGTCCGCGGCGGCTGCATGATCGGTAGTCTCGTGGCCGTGGAAGCGAACGGCTACCGACCGCCCCGCAATCTTCGTGCGCGCTCGATGCTCGCTGGTGAGGCGTCTGCTGCTGCCGCCGAGGTCGAGTCGACCTTCGACGTGCCGCCCGATCCGGAGGCGGCCGCCTTCTTCGACGTCGACAACACCGTGATGCAGGGCGCGTCGCTGTTCCACCTGGCCCGCGGGCTCTACAGGCGGCGGTTCTTCACCACCCGCGAGCTCGCCAGCGCGGCGTGGAAGCAGGCGTACTTCCGCTACGTGGGTGTCGAGGACCCCGAGCACGTGGAGTCCGCGCGGGCAGCGGCACTGGCGTTCATCGCCGGTCATCCGGTCAGCGAGCTCGAGCAGGTCGGCAACGAGATCTTCGACGAGACCATGGCCAGCCGCATCTGGCCCGGGACGCGGGCGCTCGCGCAGCGTCACCTCGACGAGGGGCAGCGGGTCTGGCTGGTCACGGCCGCGCCGGTCGAGATCGCGCGCATCATCGCGCGACGCCTCGGGCTGACCGGGGCGCTCGGCACCGTCGCCGAGTCCGTCGACGGCGTCTACACCGGCAGGCTCGTGGGCGACATGCTCCACGGTCCCGCCAAGGCGGACGCGATCCTCGCGCTCGCCAGGGACGAAGGACTCGACCTCGCACGCTGCTCCGCGTACTCGGACTCCTTCAACGACCTCCCGATGCTCTCCCTCGTCGGCCGCCCCTGCGCCATCAACCCCGACGCCCACCTGCGCGACCACGCACGGCGCGAGGGCTGGGAGATCCGCGACTTCCGTACGGGTCGCCGAGCCGCGCGGGCAGGGCTCATCGGCGCCGCCGTCGCCGGCGCTGCCACCGGCGCCGCGCTGGGCGCCGTCCGCTCCCGCCGCCCCTAGCCTCCCCCCCCCGCTCGCGAGAGACCTCCCGCCCCCTCGCGAGAGGGTTCTGCCCCACCGGCGAGAGAGTGTCGCCGTACCGGCGAGAGGCGTCTCTCGCGAGTACGCGCGAGGTCTCTCGCGAGTACGCGCGAGGTCTCTCGCGAGCGTTAGATGAAGGGGTGGCCGCGGTCGACCAGGAGGGCGTACAGCGTCTGCTGGATCGTCTCGCGCACCTGGTCGGTGACGTTGAAGACGAGCATCGGGTCGTCGGCGGCCTCGGGTGGGTACGCGTCGGTACGGATCGGGTCGCCGAACTCGATGATCCACTTGCTCGGCAGCGGGACCAGTCCGAGCGGGCCGAGCCACGGGAAGAACGGGGTGATCGGCATGTAGGGGAGGCCGAGCAGGCGCGCCAGCGACGGCACGTTGCCCACGAGCGGGTAGATCTCCTCCGCGCCCACGATCGAGACCGGCACGATCGGCACGCCGGCGCGCATCGCCGCGGAGACGAAGCCGCCGCGGCCGAAGCGCTGCAGCTTGTAGCGCTCGCTGTACGGTTTGCCGATCCCCTTGAAGCCCTCGGGCCACACCCCGACGATGTGCCCCTCGGCGAGCAGGCGCTCGGCGTCCTCGTTGCACGCCAGGGTCGCCCCCATCTTGCGGGCGAGCTCGCCCACGAACGGCAGGGTGAACACCAGGTCGGCACCGAGGAGCCGGAGCGTACGGTGCGCGTGGTCGTTGACGATGAGCGTCGTCATCGCGGCGTCGACCGGGATCGTGCCCGAGTGGTTCGCCACGACGAGCGCTCCCCCGTCGGACGGGATGCGCTCTGCCCCGCGGACCTCGATCCGGAACCACTTCTCGGCGATCGGCCGGAGCGCGGCCATGCCGATCGCGTGCAGCTGGGGGTCGAGACCGAAGGTGTCGACCTCGTAGTCGCCGGTCAGGCGCCGGCGCAGCTGCGCCAGGAGCTGCGCCGCCTTGGCCTCCCAGTCGTCGCCGAGAACGGTCTGGGCGCCTTCGGTCAACGCGCTGACCCAGTCGGAGAGAGGGATGCCGGGACGAGCGTCTCCCTGGTCGTCCGAGGGCTCGTCGGCGTCGTGGATCAGCTCGAGGCGCGGGACGGGCGGCGTCGGCGCAGGCGGCTCCGGCGGTGACGCCGTCGGCTCCTCCTGGGGCGTCACCGCGATGATCTCGACCGGGCTCCCGAGGGGAGGCACGTCGGCCTTCGGGGCGATCTGGACCGTCGGCGTCTCGGGCTCGACCGACGCGGGCTGTACGTCGAGCTTCTTCGCCGCCTTCTTGGCCGGCGCAGCCGTCTTCGCAGTCTTCTTGGCCGGCGCAGTCTTCTTGGCCGGCGCCGCCTTCTTCGCTGCCGCCTTCTTGGCGGAGCCACCAGCGAGCGAGCGCGCCGCCGACGACGGCGTCGACTTGCCCGTGCCCCGGCCAGGACGCCCACGGGTCCCCAGGGGAGCGTCGTCCTTCGGCTCGTCAGCCACGCGCACCTCCCAGTGCTGAGAGGACGCCCGGCTCGATCGCCTCGGCGAACGCGTCCAGGGTCTGAGGAGTGGAGTAGAGGACCTCGTAGCCGAGCTCGCGCTCGAGCTTGCTGCCGTCGACCACCCGGCCGTACATGAACAGCCGGGACAGCTCGGGCGTGAAGTCGGAGCTCATCAGCCGCACCATGCGCTCGGTGACCCCGTTAAACCCGACCGACGGCAGCCGCAGCAGCGGTCGGCCGAGCCGGCGACCCATCTGGCTCAGCGTCAGCACACCGGGGCCGACGACGTTGAACGCGCCGGTCACGTCGCCGGTCGCGGCGAGGGCCAGCACGTTGAGCGCGTCGTAGGGGTGCAGGAACTGCAGGCGCGGGTCGTAGCCCAGCATCGCCGGCAGCACCGGCAGCTTGAGGTACTCGCTGAACGGCGACAGCACGTCCGCGGCGAGCACGTTGCCGAGCCGGAACGTCGACACCGCCACGTCGGGGCGGCGCCGCCCGAACCCGCGGACGTACGCCTCGACGTCGACCGCGTCCTTCGGGAAGCCGACGGCGATGCCCGAACGGGCCGCCATCTGCTCGGTGAACATCGCCGGGTTGCGCGCCGACGTGCCGTACACGGCGGTCGACGACTGGACGACCAGCCGCTCCACCGTCCGGGAGTTCTGGCAGGCGGCCAGGAGCTGCATCGTCCCGATGACGTTGATCTCCTTGACCGCGCTGCGCGACCCCAGCTGACGCTGCGGCGGAGCGACGTTCATGTGCACCACGGTGTCCACGTCCTCGACCGCGAGGACCTTGCCGACGACCGGCGTCCGGATGTCGGCACGCACGAACTTGATGCCGTGCATGTCACCGCTGGGCGGCGAGACGTCGAGTCCCACCACCTTGTCCACCCCAGGCGTCACGACGAGACGGCGCGCGAGCCTCGAGCCGAGGTCGCGCGCGACGCCGGTCACCAGGACGACGCGGCCCATCGTGATGCGGGGAGGACTACTTGCCGAGCTTGCGACGCTGGACGCGCGTGCGCTTCAGAAGCTTGCGGTGCTTCTTCTTCGACATCCGCTTGCGGCGCTTCTTGATGACAGAACCCACGGTTCACCTTCTCTGAGTCTCACGCGTGCCCCGGACGTGGGACAGCACCAGCCAAGGGTACGGGCAGCGCGGGCACGAGCGCCAAACGCCCCTCCTGACCGGGCGAGGGATCACGGCATCGGGTCGAGGCCCCAGAACGGGAAGATCTCGTTGCGGGTGGCGAGGATCTGCCGGTCGAGCCAGCTCGCCGGGTCGTAGCCCTGGGCCCAGTCGCGGTACGAGGTCGAGCGTCCGTCGGTCATCCGCAGCGGCGCGCTCCCGCCGCCCTTGATCTCGACGACGCGCTTGCGCCACGCCTCGGGGGTGGGGGTGTCGGGATCGATCGGGTGGCCGGCGACGATCGCCATCAGGTGCGCCCAGGCACGCGGGACCACGTCGAGGACGGCATAGCCGCCCCCTCCGTACGCGACCCAGCGCCCCTCGCAGACCTCCTCGGCGAGGTCGCGCAGCGCCACGTACGACGCCCGCTGGCCGTCGACGCTCAGCATGAGGTTGGTGAGCGGGTCGTCCATGTGGGAGTCGCACCCCTGCTGGGTGACGAGGACGTCCGGCTTGAACTCGCGCACGACCTGCGGGACGACCGCGTGGAAGGCGCGCAGCCAGCCGGCGTCGGAGGTGCCGGGCGGCAGCGCCACGTTGACGGAGGTGCCGACGGCGTCACCGCTGCCGGTCTCGGAGGGCAGGCCCGTGCCGGGGAAGAGCGTCTGCGGCGTCTCGTGCAGCGAGACCGTCAGGACCCGGGGGTCGTCGTAGAAGACCGCCTGGACGCCGTCGCCGTGGTGGGCGTCGACGTCGACGTACGCCACCCGCTGAGCGCCGTTGTCCAGCATCCAGCGGATCGCGACCGCGACATCGTTGTAGATGCAGAAGCCGCTGGCCCGGTCGGGCATCGCGTGGTGCAGCCCGCCGCACACGTTGAGCGCGTGCAGGCTGTCGCCGGTCCACACTCGCCGGGCGGCCTCGACAGACGCGCCCACGATCAGCGCGCTCGCAGCGTGCATGTCGGCGAAGGCCGGGTTGTCCTCGGTGCCGATGCCGACCGACGGGTCGGGGTGTGAAGGGTCGGCGCTCACCGCACGCACCGCCTCGACGTAGCGCGGCGTGTGCACCGTCTCGAGCAGCGCGTCGTCAGCCGGCTCCGCACCCACGCGCACCAGGTCGTCGCCGATCACGCCGAGCTCGGTCGCGAGGTCGAGCGCGAGGTCGACCCGGATCGGCGCCATCGGGTGCGAGGGCCCGAAGTTGTAGCCCGTCAGACGGTCGTCGCAGACGATGCTGGCGCGCCCGGGTGCGTGATCCATGCCACCCAGCGTAGCCCCGGTGTGAGCGGCGTCTCGCCCCTCTCCCGTCCCGGGGTCGACGGCGTCAGCCGCCGATCTCGCTCGAACGGTCACGAGCCGCCCTGGTCGCGCTGAGGAAGGCCGCGCGGATGCCGCGGGCCTCGAGCTCGGCGAGCGCCGCGGCCGTCGTCCCGCCTGGGGAGGTCACGCGCTCGCGCAGCACCGCCGGGTGCTCGCCGGTCTCGGCCGCGAGCCGCGAGGCGCCGACGAAGGTCTGGACGGCGAGCTCGGTCGAGGTCGTCCGCGGAAGACCGAGGTGGACGCCCGCCTCGATCAGCGCCTCGATCGCCAGGAAGACGTACGCAGGCCCTGACCCCGAGATCGCCCCGGCGGCGTCCTGCAGGTGCTCAGGGAGGCGGACGACCGACCCGACGGCGCTCATGATCTCCTCCACGACACCGAGCTGCGCGTCGTCGCAGTAGGCACCCGGCGAGATCACGGACACGCCCGCTCCGACCTGGGCCGGGGTGTTGGGCATGACGCGCGCGACGGGGGTGCCCTCAGGGAGCGCCGACTCCAGGCGCGCGGTCGTGAGCCCGACGGCGAGCGAGACGACGAGCGCGTCCGGCCGCAGCCGGGGGCCGATCTCGGTGAGCACCCCGTGCACGTCGTACGGCTTGACGCCGACGAGCACGACGTCCGCCTTCGCCGCAGCCGTGACAGCGTCGGTGACCTCCACGCCGTACGAGGAGCGCAACGCCTCCGCGTGCTCCGGACGGCGGACCGCCAGCACGAGGTCAGCAGGCGCCCACCCCCGTGCGAGCATCCCGGAGACGATCGCCTCCCCCATCGCGCCGGCACCGACGACCGCAACTGTGCTCATGGTCTGAGGATAGGGGTGCGGACGCGGGCGCGTTCTCGGCTCAGGGCGTACGCCGACGCAGCGTCGCCGCGCCGAAGAGCAGCCCTGCGACCACGAAGCCGACCAGCACCAGGACGTCGACCGTGAGGTCCCCCGTCCAGTCGGCGTGCGTCGCCACCTGCGCGGCGGCGTCGACCGCGTACGTCAACGGGGTCACCCACGACACCCACTCGAGCACGTCCGGGAGCTGGTGGGTCGGGACGAGCAGCCCGCAGACGAGCAGCTGAGGGAGGACGAACGCCGGCATGAACTGGACGGCCTGGAACTCCGTCGCCGCGAACGCCGACAGCGACAGCCCGAGCGCCGTCCCCAGCAGCCCCGAGAGCACCGCGACGCCGACGAGGCGACCCATGCCGCCCTCGACGTCGAGCCCGAGGAGCCACACCGACAGACCCGCGACCAGCGTGCCCTGCAGGAGCGCGACGAGCCCGAAGGCGAGCCCGTAGCCGACCAGGAAGTCGAGCTTGGCCATCGGCAGCGTGAACAGCCTCTCGAGCGTCCCCGACGCCCGCTCCCCCAGCGTCGTGATCGAGGTGACGAGGAACATGACGACGAAGCCGAAGACCCCGAGCAGCTGCGGGCCGATCCGGTCGAACAGCGCGCCCGCGTCGGAGTAGACCCACCACAGCAGCGTCATGAGGACGCACGGCACCACCAGCATGAGCGCCATCGTGCGGCGGTCGTGCCGCAGCTGGGTGAGCACCCGCACAGCGACAGCGGCGGTGACGCGGCCGGTCATCGGGGCGTCACCTCTGCGCCTCGGCGACGAGGGCGAGGAACGCGGCCTCGACGTCGGTCGTGCCCGTACGGCTCAGCAGCCCGGCCGGGGTGTCGGTGGCCAGCAGCGCGCCGTCGCGCAGCAGGAGCAGCCCGTCGCACCGCTGCGCCTCGTCCATGACGTGGCTCGAGACCAGGAGCGCGGTCCCGTCCTCGGCGAGGCGGGCGAAGAGGTCCCACAGGCGTACGCGGAGCACGGGGTCGAGGCCTACCGTCGGCTCGTCCAGCACGAGCAGCCTCGGAGACCCGAGCAGCGCGATGGCGAGCGACACCCTGCTGCGCTCACCACCGGAGAGGTGGTCGACCGGCGTCCCGGCGTACCGGTCGAGGTCGACCAGGCTCAGCACGCGGTCGACCTCGTCGGCGGAGCACCCGAGGACCCGCGAGAAGAAGCGGAGGTTGTCGGCGACGGTGATGCCGCCGTAGACGCTCGGGCTCTGCGTCATGTAGCCGACGCGGTCGCGCAGCGACGGCGACCCTGCGGGCTCCCCCAGGACCTCGACACGACCGCCTGCGACGCGCTGCACGCCGACGACCGCCCGCATGAGCGTGGACTTGCCGGAGCCCGACGGCCCGAGCAGCCCCGTCACAGCCCCCTCCGGGACGGTGCACGACAGTCCGGGCAGGACGTCTCGTCCCCGCCGGACGACGTGGAGACCGTCGATGACGACGGCGTCGCGCTGCCCGGCCGGGGCCTCGGTCATCGCGCCTACTGGCCTTCGTCCCCGGTCAGGGCGAGGTAGCCCTGCACCGTCGGACCCACGACCTCTGCGATCGTGTCGACCGGCAGGGAGGCGACGGGCTCGACCTCCAGCAGGTAACGGGCCGTGAGCAGGCCCAGCATCTGCGTCAGCAGCAAGGCGGAGGTCAGCGGCGGAGCGTCCGGGCAGTGCTTCTCGACCAGGGCGGCGACCTGTCCCTTGAGGACCAGGTCGCGGGCGATCTCTCCCTGCTCGACGCTGCCGAGCCCGCTGCGGGTGGCCGCGACCACGGCCTCCCGGTTGGCGGGATCGTCCCAGCACGACAGCAGCGCGTGGACGAAGGTGCGCCCGACCTCGTCGTACGGAGCCTCGAGCACCGGCTCCATCACGTCGCTCATCCCGCGCGGGAGCGCGAGCGCGGCGGCAACCAGCCGCTGCTTGTCTTTGAAGTAGTGGTGCACCAGCGCCGGGTCGACGCGCGCGCGCCGCGCGACGGCGCGGATCGACGTCCCGTCGTACCCACGCTGCGCAAGCTCTGCTCGCGCAGCCGCGACGATCTCGCCACGCGTGTCCGGAGCGCCCGGCCGCCTACCCGCCATGCGCGAAGCGTACGACTCGACGCGGTCACCTTCGCGACGAAATGCACCGGTCAGGGATCGGTAGACACCACGGCGGACGCCAGGTGGAGCCGGGTGAACGCGAGCGCCTCGGCCAGATCGGCCTCGCGCTGGGCGCGGTCGGCGGCCTTGCGCGTCGTGACCTCGACGGCCACGTCACCGGCGTACCCCTGCTCGGCGAGACGGCCGAGCAGCTCCCCGACGGGCTGATGACCACGGCCGGGCACCAGGTGCTCGTCACGCGCGGATCCGGTGCCGTCGCCCAGATGGACGTGCGCGAGCCTGCGCCCGAGATCGGCGGCCATCTCCAGCGGGTCTGTACCCGAGGTGGCGCAGTGCGAGACGTCCAGCGTGACGTTCTCGTACCCCAGCACGACCGGGTCCCAGCCCGGGGCGTACGCCTGGAACTCTCGACGGCCCGTGCGCCAGGGGTACATGTTCTCGACGGCGAACACGACGCCGGTGCTCTCCTCGAGCCGGGCCACGCCCTCCTCGAACGCCCGCGCGTACTCGCGCTGCCAGCGGAACGGAGGGTGGACGACGACGAGGCCGGCACCGCACGCGCGCGCCATCTCCGCGCTCTTCTCCAGCTTGACCCAGTGGTCGGTCCCCCAGACGCGCTGGGTGATGAGCAGGCAAGGGGCATGGACGGAGAGGACAGGGACCTCGTACTGCTCCTGGAGCCCGACGACCGCGTCGATGTCCGCGCTGGTCGCGTCGGTCCCCACCATCACCTCGACGCCGTCGTAGCCGAGCCGCCCGGCGATCTCGAAGCCGACCTCGGTCGACTCCGGGTAGACCGACGAGGTCGAGAGCGTCACCCGTGCGGACGGCACGGAGACGAGTGGTGCGGGGTCCGTCACGGCTCCAGGTTACGCGGTGTCACCACGGACTCACATGTGGTCGTGACGCTCGAGCAGGACACCTTCGCGCAGTGCCCACGGGCAGATCTCGAGCTCGGGGAGCTCGAACAGATCCATCACCGCGTCGGCCACGACGGCCCCCGCCACCATCTGGTGGGCGCGGTTCGCGGAGACGCCGGGCTGCTGCGCGATCTCGGCCAAGGACATCGTCCGCAGCTCCTCGAGCTGCGCCCGCAGCACGTCGTGGCGCAGCACCCGCCGGGCGTACGGGCCGGCCTCCGAGGGCGCGGCACCGGAGAGCCGGGCCAGCGAGCGGAAGGTCTTGCTGGTCGCGACCACGTGGTCGAACCCGCCGCCCCGGCGCAAGGTCCCGGCGGACTCGGCGATCTGCTGGCGGACGAACAGCCGCAGCGCCTCGTACTGGTCGTCGGTCGGCACACCCTCGGGGAACCACTCGCGCGTCATCCGTCCGGCCCCCAGCGGCAGCGATGTGCACACCTCAGGGGTCTCGTCGCGCCCCGTGGCGATCTCGAGGGAGCCTCCGCCGATGTCGAAGACCCCGAGCCGCCCGGACGACCAGCCGAACCACCGTCGTACGGCGAGGAACGTCAGCCGCGCCTCCTCGTCGCCCGAGAGCACGTCGAGCCTCACACCCGACTCCGACTCGACCTTGGCGAGGACGGCGTCGGCGTTGACCGCGTCGCGCACGGCGGACGTCGCGAACGCGATCACCTCGGCGCACCCCTTCTCGGCGGCGACGGCACGTGCCTCGTCCACGAACCGCACGAGCGCCTTGACCCCACGGGCGTCGACCGCGCCGTCGTCGTCGAGGTGCTCGGCGAGCCTCAACGGCTCCTTGTAGGTGAAGGCGGGCAGCGGAGGCGCACCGCGGTAGGCGTCGACCACGAGCAGGTGGCCCGTGTTCGAGCCGATGTCGAGGACTCCGATGCGCATGCTTCGAGCGTACCGACCAGAGCTGGTGAATCGTTCTATGGTGGAGACGTGCCCGAGGTGATGCTCGACTTCCCCCGTACGTGGGTCGAGTTCGCCGACCCCGCGGACGACGACCAGGTGTTCCGCTGCGACCTCACGTGGCTCACGTCACGCTGGACCTGCATCTTCGGCAACGGGTGCCGCGGGATCTACGCCGACGCGCCCGACGTGGGCTGCTGCACGCTCGGCGCGCACTTCGCCGACGACGAGGACTACGAGCGCGTCGCCCCGTACGTCGCGAAGCTCGGCCGCAGGGACTGGCAGCACCGCAAGGAGGGTCTCGCCCACGGGTGGACCGAGCGCGACGAGGACGGCGAGCTCAAGACACGTACGTACGAGGGCGCCTGCATCTTCCACAACCGCGAGGGCTTCGAGGGCGGGATCGGCTGCGCCCTGCACAAGTGGGCGCTCGACCATGGCGAGTCACCGGTCGCGGTGAAGCCCGACGTCTGCTGGCAGCTGCCGATCCGCCGGCAGTTCCGCGAGGTCGACCGCGGCGACGGCACCTCGTACACCGAGGTGGCGATCGGGGAGTACACCCGCGCGGGCTGGGGACCCGGCGGTCACGACCTCGACTGGTACTGCTCGGCCAACACCGAGGCTCACGTCGGCCGCGAGCCGGTCTACGTGAGCAACGCCGACGAGCTCACCGCACTGATGGGCCCGAAGGGCTACAAGAAGCTCGTCGCGCTCTGCGAGGAGCACCTCGCGGGCGACCACCGCCGTACACGACACCGCGCCGACCCTCGCCCCTGACCCCCTGCCTGTCCGGAATGTGTCCCGGGTCACAATGGCGCACATGCGACTGGACCACCTCTCGTTCGCCGCCGGCCCGGACGGCCTGGCCGCGACCACCGACCGGCTCGGGGCGCTTCTCGGCGCGCAGTTCCTCGACGGCGGCAACCACCCCCGCTTCGGCACCCGCAACATGATCTTGCCGCTGGCCGGCGACCAGTACGTCGAGGTCGTCGCGGTGCTCGACCACCCGGCGTCGGACAAGGCCCCGTTCGGTCAGGCCGTGCGCGCTCGGACCGATCTCGGCGGCGGCTGGCTCGGCTGGGTCGTCCGCGTCGACGACATGGCACCGGTCGAGCGGCGGATGGGACGGCACGCGGTCCCGGGCAACCGCCGCCGTCCTGACGGGTTCAACCTGGAGTGGAGGCAGATCGGGGTGCGCGGCACCCAGTCCGACCCCCAGCTGCCGTTCGTCGTCCAGTGGGAGGTCCCCGACGAGGAGCACCCCTCGCGCAGCGGCCCGGCGACGGTCGCGCTCTCCTCGCTCGAGATCGCCGGCTCGCCCGACCGCGTCACCCAGTACCTGGGCGAGTCCGTCCTCGACGCTCTCACCGACGTCGACGTGCGGTGGGTCGCCCCGAACGGCATGCCCGGCATCGTGGCGGCGACCTTCGTCACCCCGGGCGGCGAGGTCCGGATCTGACCTGGTTGAACTGAGTACGACAGCGGATGGTCCACGGCTCAACCGGGTCACACTCTGGAATGCATGAGCAGTGTCCTCGGATTCACCGGTCACCTCGGTGCGGCCACGACCGTCGTGGTGTCGATGGCCGTCACGTCGGTGCTCGGTGCCGTCGGGATCAACCTGCTCGTCTCGCAGAACGCCGATGCCGCGGGGTACGACTCGGCAGCGGTGATGGCAACGGTCGTGGCGCTGTGCTGCTTCGCCGGCGCGCTGGCGCTGATGCGGCAGACGGGACGGCTCCGTCCTGCGCTGTGGGGCTACCTGCCGGGTCTGCTCGCCGTGCTCACCGCGGGCCTGCTCGTCAGCGAGGGAAGCGTCCGGGCGGCCGAGGGCGCCGTCTCTCCCCTGCTGGGCCTTCTGCTCCTGCTCGTCCCGTCGACCTGGTTGCCGATCTACGCCGCGGTCCGCGCCCACCTCGAGACGCGCCGCGAGGACGTCAGCGCCCGTTCGTGGCGCGGGCGACTGTGATCCACAGGGTTCGGGCGAGCCGCTGCCGGCGTGTCAGCCCTCTCGCCTAGCGTGTCGCCCATGGCGAGGAGCACGACGACGTTCCGCTGCAGCGAGTGCGGCTGGACGAGCGCGAAGTGGGTCGGACGGTGCGGCGAGTGTCAGGCCTGGGGCACCGTAGACGAGGTCGGCGGCGCTACGGCCCAGCGGACGGCGTCGACCTCCGTCACCCGTGCCGCGCAGCCGATCGCCCAGATCGACGTCGAGACGTCGCGCTCTCGGCCGAGCGGGATCGCCGAGCTCGACCGGGTCCTCGGCGGCGGGTTCGTCCCCGGCGCGGTCGTCCTTCTCGCGGGCGAGCCGGGAGTCGGCAAGTCCACCCTGCTCCTCGAGGTCGCCGCGCGATGGGCCCGCGGGCTCGCGACCACGCTCTACGTCTCCGGAGAGGAGTCCACCGCGCAGATCCGCCTGCGGGCCGACCGCACCAAGGCGATCCACGACAGCCTCTACCTCGCGGCCGAGACCGACCTCGGCGCGGTGCTCGCGCACATCGACGAGGTGAAGCCCTCGCTCCTGGTGCTCGACTCCGTGCAGACCATCGGGTCGAGCAGCATCGACGGCGTCCCGGGCGGCGTCACCCAGGTCCGCGAGGTGGCCTCGACGCTCATCCAGGTCGCGAAGACCCGCAACATCCCGACCGTCCTCGTGGGGCACGTCACCAAGGACGGCGCGATCGCCGGACCCCGGGTGCTGGAGCACCTCGTGGACGTCGTCCTCCAGTTCGAGGGCGACCGCAACACCAGGCTCAGGCTCGTCCGGGCGGTCAAGAACCGCTTCGGCCCGGTCGACGAGATCGGCTGCTTCGACCTGTCCGAGGAGGGCATCGTCGAGGTCCCCGACCCGACGGGCCTCTTCGTCTCGCGGCACCACCAGCCGGTCTCCGGCACCTGCATCACGGTGACGATGGAGGGACGGCGACCGCTGCTGGCCGAGGTCCAGTCCCTCGTCTCCCCGACCGAGCTCCCCCAGCCGCGACGGGCGACCAGCGGCCTCGACAGCTCCCGCATGGCCATGATCCTCGCGGTGCTGTCGCGTCGCTGCGGCCTCGTCCTCGGCCGCAGCGACGTCTACGCGGCCACCGTCGGCGGCGCCCGACTGAGCGAGCCCTCTGCCGACCTCGCGACCGCCGTCGCGGTCGCCTCTGCCGCCACCGACACGATCGTCCCCAGCGACCTCGTCGCGCTCGGCGAGGTCGGGCTGGCCGGCGAGGTCCGCCGCGTCACCCACCTCGGCCACCGGCTCCGTGAAGCCGCCCGGCTGGGCTTCCGCCGCGCCCTCGTGCCCCGCGACGGCGCGGACGCGACCGCGGACGCACGGAAGGTGCCAGGCCTCGCCGTCGTCGCGGTCGACGACCTGGCGGGCGCGTTGCGCGAGCTCGGCATCGGTGCAGGCACCAGCCACTACACTGATCGCAGTCATTGAACCAATCTCGCGGGGGAACTGTGTCGATCAACGATCGGGCCGGCGGTACGCCGTCGATCCTTCGGGCGACCCTGGCCTCGGTGGCTCCCGGCACGGCGCTGCGCGAGGGCCTCGAGCGCATCCTGCGGGGACGCACCGGCGCGCTGATCGTCCTCGGTCAGGATCGCGACATCGAGGCGCTGTCGACCGGCGGCTTCGTCCTGGACGTGCCCTTCACGCCGACGGCCCTGCGCGAGCTCGCCAAGATGGACGGCGCCATCATCCTCGACAAGGGCGCCACCCGGATCCTCCAGGCCGGCGTCCACCTGATGCCCGACCCCTCGATCCCGACCCACGAGACCGGCACCCGCCACCGCACGGCCGACCGTGTCGCTCGACAGACCAACGTCCCCGTCATCTCCGTCTCGGCGTCGATGCACATCATCGCGCTCTACGTCGACGGCACCCGCCGGGTGCTCGAGGAGGCCGGGGCGATCCTCGGCCGCGCCAACCAGGCGCTCGCCACGCTCGAGCGCTACAAGCTGCGTCTGGACGAGGTCTCCGGTGCGCTCTCGGCCCTGGAGATCGAAGACCTCGTGACCGTACGCGACGTGGCCGCGGTCGCGCAGCGCCTCGAGATGGTGACCCGCATCGCCGTCGAGATCGAGGACTACGTGCTCGAGCTCGGGACCGACGGCCGCCTGCTGTCCCTCCAGCTCGACGAGCTCGTGACCGGCGTCGAGGCCGAGCGTGAGCTGATCGTCCGCGACTACGCCCCCTCCGGGCGCCGCGGCAAGCCGCCGGTCGAGGTCCTCGCCGACCTCTCGGCGATCGTCTCCGGCGACCTGGTCGACCTCTCGGCGATCGCGCGCGCCCTCGGCCTCGGCACCGGCGAGCACCTGGAGTCGGCGGTGTCCCCGCGCGGCTACCGCCTGCTCGCGAAGGTCCCACGGCTGCCCAACAGCGTCATCGAGCGGCTCGTCGAGCACTTCGGCACCCTCCAGAAGCTCCTCGCGGCGAGCATCGAGGACCTCCAGGCCGTGGACGGGGTCGGGGAGCTGCGCGCCCGCAGCGTCCGCGAAGGGCTCTCGCGCCTCGCCGAGTCGAGCATCCTCGAGCGCTACGTCTGACCGCCCGGAGCCGCTCTCGCCTCAGGGAGTCGGCGCGGTGGTCGGGCTCGCGGAGGGCTTGGCGCCCGGTGTCGTCGCCGTTGCTGTGGGCGTAGGGGTCGGCGTCGGGGGCGCGGTGAGGGTGAACGCACCGATCGCGGCCTCACCACCGAGCAGCGCGGCCTTCGCCTTGTACTCCCCGGGCTTCGCAAAGGCTCCCGGCTCGTCGCACGTGTCTCCGTCGGCGCGTCCGCTCCACCCGATGTCCACCACCGTGGCCCACGTCGGGTGCACGTCGACCGTACGGCCCTCGACGCGGTCGCAGTTCTGCGTGTCCCACACCTTGCCGTCGGCGTCGGTGACGGCGAGGACGAACGTCGTCGGGTCGATCCGCACGGTGCACGGGTCCTTGGAGGAGCTGACCACACGGAGCGTCACCGGGACCGCGCGCCCCGCCAGCGTCCCTGCGGCGACCGACGGCACGACCTGGACCGACTCCGGGGCGCAGGGTCCGGCGACCGCGCCGAGCTGGACGGCGACCTCGACGTCCTTGGCCTTGCGGTCGCGAGGCGGAGGCGTCGTCGGGGTAGGGGTGGCACCGGCTGCGGTCGGCGTAGGCGTCGGGGTCGGCTCGGGCGCGTCCGCGTCGGCGTCGTCTCCCCCGCCGATCACCCGGGCGGCCAGCCAGACGAGCAGCAGGACGACGACGGCCACGACGACCCGCCGACGCCAGTAGACGCCGGGGGGCAGCTTGCCCGCAGGCCGCATCACGGAGCTCACGCCCACACGCTAACCGTCACCGCCCTCGTGACAGGATCGACTCGCCATGGTCGCCCCGAGCTCCTCACCACTGCACACCGCCGTCGTCGACTGGTTCGCCGCGCACGCCCGCGAGCTGCCCTGGCGTCGACCGTCGACCACCGCGTGGCACGTGCTGGTCTCGGAGATCATGCTGCAGCAGACGCCGGTCGAGCGCGTCGCCCCGGTCTACGACGCGTGGGTACGCCGATGGCCGACCCCGGCCGACCTCGCAGCCGAACCAAGCGGCGAGGCCGTCCGCGCGTGGGGCCGCCTGGGCTATCCGCGCCGGGCGTTGCGCCTCCACGCAGCGGCGACGGCGATCCGCGACCACCACGACGGCGTCGTCCCCGACGACCTCGACACCCTGCGGTCGCTGCCGGGGATCGGCGAGTACACCGCCGCAGCCGTCGCCGTGTTCGCCTACGGCCACCGTCACGCCGTGCTCGACACGAACGTCCGACGGGTCCTCGGGCGGCTCCTCGGCGGGGATGCGCTCCCTGCGCCGGCGATCACCGCCGGCGAGCGCGCCCGTGCGGTCGCCGTCCTGCCGGAGGACGAGGCGACCGCCGCGCAGTGGTCGATCGGTCTCATGGAGCTCGGTGCGCTGGTCTGCACCGCGCGCTCGCCCCGCTGCGGCGACTGCCCCGTACGCACGTGGTGCCGATGGCACGAGGCGGGCCGGCCGGCGTACGAGGGGCCGGCGAGACGGGCCCAGGCCTACGCGGGGACCGACCGCCAGTGCCGGGGCCGGCTCCTCGCGGTGCTGCGCGAGTCGGAAGGACCGGTCGCAGGTGGGGCCTTGCGGGCGGTCTGGGACGACGCGACGCAGCGTGAGCGCGCCCTCGACGGGCTGCTGGACGACGGGCTCGTCGTGCTCGCCGGCGACGACGTCTACGCACTGCCCGGCTGAGCCACCCTCGGCCCCGACATGACGAAGGGGACCCCTCTCGGGATCCCCTTCGTCGAGTCGTGCGTGACTCAGCTGGCCGCGGCACCACCGTTGGTGCCACCGTTGCCGCTGCCGGCAGCCGCCTCGAGCGGCGTGTCGGGCAGCTCGGCCTTGGCCTCGCCCTTGAACGTGAACGTCGCGCTCGGGCCCTCGCCCTCGACGTCGACCAGCACGATCTGGCCCGGCCGGACCTCGCCGAAGAGCAGCTTCTCGGCGAGGGTGTCCTCGATCTCGCGCTGGACCGTACGGCGCAGCGGACGGGCACCGAGCACCGGGTCGAACCCACGGGCCGCAAGGAGGTTCTTGGCGGCCGGCGTGAGCTCGAGCGCCATGTCCTTGTCCTTGAGCCGCTTCTCGACCGAGTCGAGCATCATGTCGACCATGTCGATGATCTCGTCCTGCGTGAGCGGCGGGAACACCACGATCTCGTCGACACGGTTGAGGAACTCGGGACGGAAGTGCTGCTTGAGCTCCTCCGACACCTTGGCCTTCATCTTGTCGTACGAGCCCTGGACGTCGCTGGCCTGGCTGAAGCCGAGGTTGACACCCTTCGCGATGTCACGCGTGCCCAGGTTGGTCGTCATGATGATGACGGTGTTCTTGAAGTCGACGACCCGGCCCTGCGAGTCGGTGAGCCGACCCTCCTCCAGGATCTGCAGGAGCGAGTTGAAGATGTCCGGGTGGGCCTTCTCGACCTCGTCGAACAGCACGACCGAGAACGGCTTGCGGCGCACCTTCTCGGTGAGCTGGCCACCCTCTTCGTAGCCGACGTAGCCCGGAGGCGAGCCGAACAGCCGCGAGACGGTGTGCTTCTCGGAGAACTCGCTCATGTCGAGCTGGATCAGCGCATCGTCGTCACCGAAGAGGAAGTTCGCCAGTGCCTTGGACAGCCACGTCTTGCCGACGCCCGAGGGGCCGGCGAAGATGAACGACCCGCCGGGGCGGCGCGGGTCCTTGAGGCCCGCACGCGTACGCCGGATCGCCCGCGACAGGGCCTTGATGGCCTCGTCCTGGCCGATGACGCGCTTGTGCAGCTCCTGCTCCATGTTGAGCAGACGCGCCGACTCGTCCTCGGACAGCTTGACGATCGGGATGCCGGTCGCGAGCGCGAGAACCTCGGCGATGAGCTCCTCGTCGACCTCCGCGACCTCGTCCATGTCACCGGCACGCCACTGCTTCTCGCGGTCGGTCTTGGCCGACAGGAGCTCGCGCTCCTCGTTGCGCAGCGACGCGGCGGACTCGAAGTCCTGGACGTCGATTGCGTTCTCCTTGCGGCGGCGGACGTCGGCGATCTTGTCGTCGAAGTCGCGCAGGTCCGGCGGAGCGGTCATCCGACGGATGCGCAGCCGCGAGCCGGCCTCGTCAACGAGGTCGATGGCCTTGTCGGGCAGGAACCGGTCCGAGATGTAGCGGTCGGCCAGCGTCGCCGCGGAGACGAGCGCCTCGTCGGTGATCGTCACCCGGTGGTGCGCCTCGTAGCGGTCACGCAGGCCCTTGAGCATCTCGATCGTGTGCGCGATCGACGGCTCGGCGACCTGGATCGGCTGGAAGCGGCGTTCCAGCGCGGCGTCCTTCTCGAAGTGCTTGCGGTACTCGTCGAGCGTCGTCGCGCCGATGGTCTGCAGCTCACCGCGGGCCAGCATCGGCTTGAGGATGCTCGCCGCGTCGATCGCGCCCTCGGCCGCGCCGGCTCCGACGAGGGTGTGGATCTCGTCGATGAACAGCACGATGTCGCCGCGGGTGCGGATCTCCTTGAGGACCTTCTTGAGGCGCTCCTCGAAGTCACCGCGGTAGCGCGACCCGGCGACGAGCGCACCGAGGTCGAGCGTGTAGATCTGCTTGTCGCGCAGGGTCTCGGGGACGTCGCCACGGACGATGTCCTGAGCGAGGCCCTCGACGACCGTCGTCTTGCCGACGCCGGGCTCGCCGATGAGGACGGGGTTGTTCTTGGTACGGCGCGACAGCACCTGCATCACGCGCTCGATCTCCTTCTCACGCCCGATGACCGGGTCGAGCTTGCCCTCGCGGGCAGCCTGCGTGAGGTTGCGACCGAACTGGTCGAGGACCAGCGAGCTGCTCGGGGCGGACTCGCCGGCCGGTGCACCGGAGGAGGCGGTCTCCTTGCCCTGGTAGCCCGACAGCAGCTGGATGACCTGCTGGCGCACGCGGTTGAGGTCGGCGCCGAGCTTCACGAGCACCTGGGCGGCGACGCCCTCGCCCTCGCGGATCAGGCCGAGCAGGATGTGCTCGGTGCCGATGTAGCTGTGGCCGAGCTGCAGCGCCTCGCGGAGGCTGAGCTCGAGGACCTTCTTGGCACGCGGAGTGAACGGGATGTGGCCGCTCGGCGCCTGCTGGCCCTGGCCGATGATCTCCTCGACCTGCTCGCGGACGGCTTCGAGCGAGATGCCGAGGTTCTCCAGCGCCTTGGCCGCAACGCCCTCACCCTCGTGGATGAGACCAAGAAGGATGTGCTCGGTGCCGATGTAGTTGTGGCTGAGCATGCGCGCCTCTTCCTGGGCGAGCACGACAACACGACGGGCGCGGTCGGTGAACCTCTCGAACATGCAACTCCCCTTGATCCGAGACCCTTCTCCAGGTCGGGTCTCTCAGTCCGTTCCATGCTAGTCGTGACCGCCAACGGCGGTGGCACGCCTGAGCACGCGGGATTTCCCTGATTACAAGGGATCTCGGGCCCTGACCCTTCCGTTGTTCACGCAGGGCGAACACCACCGGCGGCGCTGTTCGCCGAGGGCGAACAAATCGCTGGTAGCGTGAGCGCCGTTCCGCCAGAAGGCGGAGACCTCTCGGCGTCCGTCCCCCAGGTGGAGTTGCAGATGAGCATCCGAAGCACCGTTCGTTCCCGTCTCGAATCGGTAGTCGGAGAGGAGCGCGCCCGCTCGGCGGCACGTACCGAGCGCGCCGTCCGCACGCGCCTCGCGCGCGCGATCGCGCCGCCCCCGCCGAAGAAGAAGAAAAAGAAGCGCCCGAAGCCGGCCGCCGCCGTCCCGCGGCCGAACGAGCCGTACACGCCGCACCCGACGCCGACCATGTCGCGGCACCAGCTGCTCGCCGGGCTGCACGAGCGCCTCCAGCCCCGTACGTACCTCGAGATCGGGGTCCGCAACGGTGAGAGCCTCGCGCTGTCGTCCACGCGCTCGATCGGCGTGGACCCGGCGTACAACGTCGATCGCGAGATCCAGGCCGACGTCCAGCTCGTCCGCACGACGAGCGACGAGTTCTTCGCGCGGGAGGACCCGCTCGCCCACTTCAGCGGCGTACCCGTCGACCTCGCCTTCATCGACGGCATGCACCTGTCGGAGTTCGCGCTTCGCGACTTCCTCAACACCGAGCCTCACATGGCGCGGACCGGTGTCGTCGTCCTCGACGACATGCTTCCCCGCAACGCGACCGAGGCCGCACGGGACCGCCTCACGAGCTCGTGGGCGGGCGACGTCTACAAGGTCGCCGAGATCCTGCGGCGCAACCGCCCCGACCTGCTCGTCCTCCTCGTCAACACCTCTCCGACGGGGACGGTCGTCATCGTCGGGCTCGATCCCGCCAGCGCCGTCAAGGACGCCGTCTACGAGGCGGAGGTCGCGTACTGCCTCGCCCCCGACCCCCAGGAGGTGCCGCAGGGCTACCTGGACCGGTCCGAGGCCGTGAACGCGAAGGAGCTCCTCGGGCTCAGCGTCTGGGAAGAGCTGGCGAAGCGGCGCGACGACAGCGAGCCGGCCCTCGACGACCTCTGGGAGCAGCTGCGAGGGCTCGCGACGGGGCGGTGAGCGCCCGCGCGCTCACAGCGCGTCGAGCACCTTCCGCAGGTCCGCGCCCTCGGCGTCCAGGTCGAAGGTGAAGCCCGACCCGAACGCCGCCGCCGACCAACCCCCGTCGGGGTGCTCGATCTCGGAGCGGCTCCAGATGACGTCGAGGGAGTGGCCCCGCGCCGCGGCGATGAAGAACTCGTTGCGAGCCGTGTAGGCCTCGGGCGAGATGATGATGCCCTTCTTCGGCTCGTCGCAGAAGGCGAGGGTGAACAGCGCGCTCCCCGCGAACCCTGCGACGACGTCGGCGGCACGGAAGAGCGCGGTCTGCTCGGGGACGGAGTGCTCCTCGGGGAAGATCACCTCGAAGCCGTACTCGGCGAACAGCCGCTCGACCTCGTCGGCGTTGCGGCACGACCGCTTGAGCGTCGGCCGACGCGAGCAGAAGATCCGGCGAGGACGCTCACGCTCCTCGGCGTGCTCGAGGAGCCCGCGACCGATCCGGTCCCACACCTCGGTGATCGCCGGGTTGACGTAGTACGAGCCCGACAGCATCGGGGTCGCGGCGTAGAGGCGTTCGGGGCGTACGGGCGCATCGAAGACGTGGACGTCTCGCGGCTCGATCCCCATCGCCCCGAGGATGTCGACCTCGAAGGGCAGCAGCTCCTGCGGCTTTCGGCCCCGCTGCAGCGTCAGCAGGACCTTGAGGTCGGGCTCGAGCTCCCTCGCGCGGTCGTACGCCCACAGCCGCGAGATCTGCTCGGTCATCAGGTGGCCGTAGTGACCGGGCCACTCCGAGTCGAGGTAGAAGTACGCACCGGGAAGATCGACCGGGGTGCCCCCGAGCCGCTTCGGCGTGGCGAAGTCAGGGAGGACCTCGTCGACGTAGGTGTTCGTCGTCCGGGTGGCCGGGAAGTGACGGTAGGTGTCGGGGAGGAGAACACCGTGGCTCTCCACGATCTGGCCGCGGCGGCAGGTCGGCCGGTGGTACGTGCGCAGCTGGTGGATCGGGACGGCGTACTCCGGCCGGATGCGAGGGTCGGGCGTCGACGCGTTGTCGTGGTACTCGCACCGCGACACGAGCGTCGTCGCGGGGAGCTCGGCGACGACCCGGCCGAGGTCCGGCCTCGACGCGAGAAGGTTCCCGACCTGGCTCTCGCGGATCTTGGAGCGGAACCTGCGGCCGGTCGTCGCGACGACGAGCCCGTCACGCCGCTCCCACCCGCTGACGGCGGCAGCGAGGCCCCGCGGTGCGCCCGCGGTCTCCTCCTCCGCACCATCGCGCACGGCCTCGAGCTGCGCGAGCAGCGACGGCAGGCCCTCCGTGCCGGCGTCCTCCGGGACGGAGGCCACGTACGTCGCGTCGCGCCGCAGCAGCGGGAAGGTGCGCAGAAAGGTCGTCGGCTGCTCGGCCGGCGACGAGAGATCGACGACGACGGCGAACGGGCCGGCTGCGGTCAGCCGCGTGTGCTCGGCAAGGCTCTGCGTGCCGCCCGGCGTCACGACGACGCCCCGCTTCGGCCAGCGTGCGCGGAAGAGGTCGGCCAAGACCTCGGCGTCGTCACCGCCGCAGACGAGGATCTGCTGTCGGGGGCGCTCTTCGAGGGCCCGGCGCACCTCGCGGAACTCGTCCGCGAACGGTCGCCGCGCCGCGGCGGCCGGGATTTTCGCGCGCGACCGCTGGAGCCGACGGAGCGCATTGATCATGGGGACATTGAACCAGGTGGGTGAGCAGGTCCCGGGGCTCACCACCAGCGAGCGAAGGCCCGGCGAAGCCTCTGGTCGAACGCGTCGGTCGTCGTGGCCACGTACGTGGCGGTCAGGTGGCTGGCGTCGAAGTAGACGGTGACGCCTCCGACCACCGCGGGACAGCGCCGCTCGCGGCAGATCTGGTCTGCCATGTCGATCAGCGCGACCCTTCGGCGCGGGATCCGCGTGAGCGCCTCGACGGTGGGGTCGGGGCGCTCGGCCGCCTCCCTCGAGCGTCCGCACCGGCGGTAGTCGCTCTCGGTGGCGAGGCACTCCGGGACCGCGTAGCCGAGGGCGGGGTTGTCGCGGACCACCGCGACGCGAGCACCGGCGCGCGTCAGGCGCTTGAGCACGCGGGAGTAGCCGTCGGCGTAGGGGCCGACACTGTCCTCGCGCGAGCGCCCCTCGGCGGAGGCGGCCATCATGTTGCTCATCACCACGGCGTCGAACTCCTCCGACGAAGCACGCCGGGCGACCTCGTCACCCCAGTCGAAGCACGCCTGCGACTGCGCCTCGGTGTCGAAGTGCAGACGGGTGTTCGTGAGCGCGCACCGCGAGGCGAGGAAGGTGACGATCCGCCACTCCCGCTTCTCGGCGATGCGTTCGAGCGCGGGCAGCCACTGGCCTGCGTGGGAGTTGCCGACCAGCGCGATCGTCCGCCGCGGGTCCGGCGAGCCGAACTCGCAGCGGATCACCTCGTAGTCCGGGAGGTTGGCGAAGCACTCCTTCCCGCCGGACACCGACGCGTACGCGTTCGCCTTGTCGTTCGGCGCATCGGCAGGTGTGGGAACGATCGGACCTGAACGGGTGGCGACCTCGCACGTCGGATCGGTGAGGGCCGCCGCACCGAAGCACGGGGCCCCCTCGGCCAGCGCGCGTTCCCGGGCTTCGCGGGAGACGCCTTCGCGATGGTCGACCTCGGCGAGCTGGGCAGTGGCGAGGGCGACGACGACCGCCATCCCCGCGGCCGACGCCAGATAGGTCGGCCAGAGCGCGCGCGCCCACGAGGTCCGCCGGAAGGGGTCCTCGACGAACCTCTTCGTCCACGCGGCGAGCACGAGGCTGGCGACGAGGACGGCCGCCTTGTCCAAGAGGCCCAGCTCTCCCCCGCTGGCGTACGGCACGAGGACGACCAGCGGCCAGTGCCAGAGGTAGACCGAGTACGACACGTCGCCCAGCCACTGCACGGGCCGCGCCGCCATCGGGCCGGCAGGTGAGAGCCGGCCACGAGGTGCGCGGGCCGCGATGACCGCCACGGTGCCGAGCACGGGAAGAGCCGCCTGCCATCCCGGGAACGGCGTGGAGCCGTCGTAGGAGATCGCGGCCCAGAGGACCGCTGCCAGGCCGGCCCACGCGAGCACCGCACGAACGCCGACCGGCACCGAGAACGCCGCGCCGTCCTCACGCCGGTCCCGGGTCGCGAGCATCGCCACGAGCACGGCGAGCAGCGCCCCGGCCCCGAGCTCCCACATCCTCGTCGGCGTGACGAAGTACGCCCGCGCCGGCTCGGTCGCGGTCAGGTGGACCGAGTAGACGAACGAGGCAGCCACCCCGAGCCCCAACCCCGCGAGCAGCACCGCGTTGCGCGGGAGCCGGAGACCTCGTGCGAGGACGATCAGCAGGAGGATCACGATCGGCCACACGAGGTAGAACTGCTCCTCGACCGACAGCGACCAGTAGTGCTGGACGGCCGTCGGGGCGTTCTCCGAGGCGAGGTAGTCGACGGAGTCGGCTGCGAGGACCCAGTTGACGACGTAGAGGGTCGCCGCCCGCACCTGCGTGGCGGTGCTGGCCCACACCGTCTCGGGGGCGATGAGCCGCGCCGCGACGAGGGTCACCCCCAGGACGAGGAGCGAGGCCGGGAGGAGCCTCCGCGCGCGTCGGGCCCAGAACTCAGCGAGGTCACGCCCCGACCGGGGCGGCCGACGGAGGAGGTGGGTCGTGATCAGGTAGCCGGAGATCACGAAGAAGACGTCGACGCCGATGAATCCGCCGGTCAGACGTCCGGGCCACAGGTGGTAGACGAGGACCAACGAGACGGCGACCGCGCGCAGAGCCTGGATGTCGGCGCGGAGCCCGGTGCTGGGCTTCGTCACGCCGGGCGAGGTCGGTCCACCGAGGATCGTGGGAGTGGACACGCGCGACTGACCTCGGGGGCTCGACGAGAAGAGGATTCAGCGATGATAGACGGCCCGGTCACGGCCCCCTGTCGTGACCGGGCGTCTCGGGCTCAGCGTGCGGCTTCGTAGGCGGACCGGATCTCCTCCGACACGCGCCCGCGCTCGGACACCTCGTAGCCGTTGTCGCGTGCCCACGCCCGGATCTCGGACGCGCTGCCTGCACCGGCGCTGCGGCGACGACCCGAACCGCCGCCCGTCGACGCCTTGCGGCGGCCGCCGCGAGCCTTGCGCGCCTCAGCCACGTACGGCGCAAATGCGTCGCGCAGCTTCTTGGCATTCTTCGTTGAGAGGTCGATCTCGTACGAAACGCCGTCGAGCGCGAACGAAACGGTCTCGTCCGCCGTTCCTCCGTCGATATCGTCGACGAGGATCACCTGAATTTTTTGCGCCATGGCAGGCACAATACGCCCTGCATGAATTCCCGACAATATCGGGGTCGGGAATTCTTGTCAGGCCTCGCGCGACGCCGGGAAAAGAATTGCCTCGCGAATACCGACGCCCATCAGAAGCATCACCAGGCGGTCGACGCCCAGGCCCATGCCACCGGCCGGCGGCATCCCGAACTCCAGCGCCCGCAGGAAGTCCTCGTCGACCTCCATCGCCTCGGGGTCTCCTGCCGCCGCGAGTGCCGCCTGCTCGGTCAGCAGCTCGCGCTGGAGGACCGGGTCGTTCAGCTCGGAGTAGGCGGGGGCGAGCTCGACACCGTTGATGATCAGGTCGAACGCCTCGGCCAGACCCGGCTTGCTGCGGTGCGGCTTGGCGAGCGGGCGCACCGACTGCGGGTAGTCGGCGACGAAAGTGGGCTGGATGAGCGTGTGCTCGACGAGCTTCTCGAAGAGCTCGAGCACGATCTCACCGGCGCCCCACCCGTCGCGCAGGGCCACCTCGTGCTCGGCCGCGATCTTGCGCAGCGTCTCCTCGTCGGTCTCGAGCGTGACCTCCGCACCCACGGCCTCGGAGACGAGCTCGTGGATGCTCGCCCACCGCCACTCGGCCTCCAGGTCGATCTCGCTCCCGTCCCGTCCGGTGACGACCGTGCGGCCGACCGCACGGGCGGCGTCGCGGACCAGGTCGCGGAGCAGGTCGGCCATGGTGTGGTAGTCGCCGTACGCCTGATAAGCCTCGAGCATCGCGAACTCGACATTGTGCGTGTTGTCGACGCCTTCGTTACGGAAGGTCTTGGCGATCTCGTAGACGCGGTCGACACCACCGACCAGCGCGCGCTTGAGATGAAGCTCGAGCGCGATGCGCAGAAGCATCTCCTGGTCGAATGCATTCATGTGGGTCGCAAATGGACGGGCTGCCGCGCCGCCGTTGGTGAACTGCAGAACCGGCGTCTCGACCTCGATGAATCCGCGCGAATCGAGCGTGCGACGCAGCGACTGCAGAATCTTCGCCTTTGCACGGACGACCTCGCGCGCCTCGGGCCGCACGACGAGATCCACGTAGCGCATCGTCGCCCGCAGCTCCTCGGACAGCGGGTTGTGCTCGTTGGGGAGCGGTCGCAGAGTCTTCGCGGCGACCTGCCACGAGCGCACCTGGATGGACAGCTCACCGCGACGGCTGGTCACGACCTCACCCTCGACGGCGAGGTGGTCGCCGATGTCGACGAGTCCCTTGAAGTCGGCGAGCGACTCCTCCCCCACCTCGGCGAGCGAGAGCATCGCCTGGATCTCCGAGCCGTCGCCCTCGCGCAGCCGGACGAAGCACAGCTTGCCGGTGTTGCGGAGGAAGATCACGCGTCCCGCGGTCGCGACGGTCTCACCGGTGTGGGCGTCCGGGCCGAGCACCTCGGCGTCGTGCGCGGCGACGATCTCACGGATCGTGTGGGTGTACGGGACGGTGAGCGGGTACGGGGAGACACCCTTGTCGAGCATCCGCTGACGCTTCTCGCGCCGGACGCGCATCTGCTCCGGGAGGTCGTCGGCGGGCACGGCGGAAAGGGCGTCGGTCATGCGTCCAAGGGTAGACGGCGCGCCTTCGCGGCTAGGCGTTGCGTGCGGCCACGATGCGCAGGCCGATCAGGGTGAGGTCGGGCTCGTGGTGGGTGATCGTCGTGCACTCCCCCAAGACGACGTCGGCGTGGCTGCCGGTCGCGACGACCGTCACGTCGTCACGGTCGAGCGCACGGGCCATCCGCGTCACGATCCCGTCGACGAGGCCGGCGAAGCCGAACACCATGCCCGACTGGATCGCCTCGACCGTGTTCTTGGCGATCACCCCACGCGGACGGGTGAGCTCGACGGAGCGGAGCTGGGCCCCGCGACGCGCCAGCGCGTCGAGAGAGATCCCGACGCCCGCCGCGATCGAGCCGCCGACGTAGCGGCCCCGCTCGTCGATGACGTCGAACGTCGTCGCGGTGCCCAGGTCGACGACGATGCACGGGCCGCCGTACAGCTCTCCAGCCGCCACGGCGTTGACGATCCTGTCCGCCCCGACCTCGCGGGGGTTGTCCATGAGGATCGAGACTCCCGTACGGGTGCCGGGCTCCACGATCGAGACGGTGCAGTCGTCGTAGTGGCGTCCCAGGAGCGTCCGCATCTCGTGCAGGATCGCCGGGACCGTGCAGGACAGGGCGACCGCGTCGACACCGGCGATGTCCCGCTCGGCGAGGAGCCCACGGATCATGAGGTGCCACTCGTCCGCCGTACGGGTGTCGACCGAGGCGACCCGCCAGCTCGCCACCAGCCGCGACCCGTCGAACACACCGACCACGGTCTGGCTGTTGCGGACGTCGAGACAGAGCAGGCTCACCGCTCCATCATGGCGCAATCGCCCTCTCAGTCCGCTGCGGCTGCCGTCACGTCGCCACGGACGTCGCCCGACCCGGGGACAGGCGCGGCAGCGTCCGACCCGGTGGCGACGATCTGGTTCTCGCGGTCGACGAAGACGACCCGCGGCTCCAGGGCGCGGGCCTCCGCGTCGTCCATCTGGGCGTACGCGATGAGGATCACGAGGTCGCCCGGGTGCACGAGGCGCGCGGCGGCACCGTTGATGCCGAGAACGCCCGAGCCCCGTTCTCCCGCGATCGTGTACGTCTCGAGCCGCGCCCCGTTGTCGATGTCGACGATGTGCACGAGCTCCCCGGGGAGGATGTCGGCGGCGTCGAGGAGGTCGGCGTCGACGGTGACCGAGCCGACGTAGTGCAGGTCGGCCTGCGTCACGGTCGCGCGGTGGATCTTGGACTTCATCATCGTGCGGAGCATCAGCGGTCCTCCTGCGACCCGAGGGTGACGGCGACGTTGTCGATGAGGCGGGTCTGCCCGATCCGGGCGGCGACCAGCAGCCGCACTTCGCGGCCTGAGACGGGCGGGCTGAGGTCGGGCGATCGCAGCGCCAGGTAGTCGACCGCGACGGCACTCTCGGCGTCGAGGACCTTCGCCGCGGCCGCCAGCGCGGCATCTTCGCCGCGCACCGCAGCGTCGCGGCCTGCCGTCAGCGCCTTGGACAGGGTCACGGCGAGCGCGCGCTGCTCAGGGTCGAGGTAGCGGTTGCGGGACGACATCGCGAGCCCGTCCTCCTCGCGCACGGTCGGGCAGCCCACCACGGTGACCGGCAGGCAGAGGGAGCGCACCATCTGGCTGATCAGCACCAGCTGCTGGTAGTCCTTCTCACCGAACACGGCGACGTCGGGCCGCACCAGTCCCAAGAGCTTCGCCACCACGGTCAGCACCCCGCGGAAGTGCGTGGGCCGGACCGCGCCCTCGAGCTCGGCGCCGAGCGGACCCGGGTCGACCGTCACCCCGCTCGCGTCGGGCCCGTCGGGGTACATCTCCTCGACCTCCGGGTGGAAGACGACGGCGGCTCCCGCGGTCGTCAGCCCGGCGAGGTCGCGCTCGAACGTCCGCGGATAGCGGGCCAGGTCCTCACCTGCGCCGAACTGCGTCGGGTTGACGAAGATCGAGACCACGACGAGGTCGGCGCGCTCGCGTGCGTACGAGACGAGGCTGAGGTGCCCCGCGTGCAGCGCCCCCATCGTCGGGACGAGAGCCACCGTCTTCCCGTCACGGCGGGCGGCGGAGAGGGCGTCGTCGAGGGCAGCGCGCGTCGTCGCGACGACCGGCGCGCTCACGCGCCGGTCCGAGTGCCCTCGTCGGCGACCAGCGTCGCCAGGACGTCCCACTCGGACTCGCGGAGGACGCGGCGGATCTCGACGGCGCCCTGCGGGTCGAGGCGTCCGTCGGCCACCGCGTGCGCGGACGTCGCACGTGCCATCGCCACGTACGCGTCCATCGTCGGCACCGGCTGCTCGGCCATCGCGGCCACGTGCGCGCGTACGGTCTCGACGTCACCGCGGACGACCGGCCCGGTGAGAGCGGCGTCCTCGTACGAGAGCGCGTTCTCGAGCGCGGCCGTGAGCAGCGGGCGCAGCACGGCAGCGGGGTCCTCGGCACCGGCGCGGCGCAGGATCTGCATCGCCTGGGAGACGAGGGTGACGAGGTGGTTCGCGCCGTGTGCGAGCGCGGCGTGATAGGTGGTGCGGTCCTCGTCGCGGATCCACATCGGCCGGCCGCCGAGGTCGGCGACCAGGCCCTCCGCCACCTCGCGCTCTCCGTCGCCGGCCGTCAGCCCGAAGACGCAGCCGGAGAGGCGGTCGAGGTCGAGGTCGGTGCCGGTGAAGGTCATCGCGGGGTGGAACGCGACCGGGCGGGCTCCGACGTGGGTGGCAGCTGCCAGCACCCCGAGGCCGTGGCGCCCGCTGGTGTGGACGACGACCTGACCCGCCCGCAGGTGCCCGTCGAGAGCGAGCTCGGCGACGAGGCCGGGGAGGGCATCGTCGGGGACGGCCAGCACGAGGAGGTCCGCGCGTGCGGCGACCTGGGCGGGCGAGAGCACAGGGACACCGGGGAGAAGGGTGTCGGTACGGGTGCGCGAGGCGGCGGACCGGCCGCTGACGGCGACGATCTCGTGGCCGGCTTCGCGCAGCCGGGCGGCGAGCACCGCTCCGACGCGACCTGCGCCGACCACGCCGACGGCGTGGTGGGACTTCATGGAAGTGCCTTTCGTTCCAGTCCCCGGGCGGGGTACCAGACAAACGGACTCATTCAGTCTACGTGCGCGAAACCCTGCTGTAACTCGGTTGTGGGCCGGGTCACACGCAGCGGTGGTCAGCTCTCGCCGGGCTAGGAGGCCCGGTCGCGACGGAGGCGGGAGACGACCCGGCGGACGGGGGTCTGCTCGAGGCGCTCGACCCGGGCCCGCAGCCGTGCGACCTCCTCCTTGCGCGCCGCGAGACGCGCCTTCACCGCCGCGAGCTCCGCCTCGCGGGCGGCGAGCGCCAAGGCGGGCGTCTCGCCCGCGGCGCGCTCGATGTCGGCGACCATCTGGCGAGTCGGCTCTGCCCCGTCAGCGAGGACGATCTTGTGCAGCTCGGCCAGGAACCGGTGGTAGTAGTCCATCCGGTAGTGCACGTAGAACGGTCCCCACGGGTGCTCGTCGTAGGTCGGGAAGGACTCCCCGGTGAGGTCGATCGACGCGGCACCGAAGGCGTCGACCGCGTAGCGGTCCATCCGTCGCCAGAGCGCGTTGGCGGCTTCGACGTCGATACGTACGTTGTTCCTGTGCTTGCGCAGGCTGACAGGGCGCGGGCGGTCAGGGACGGTGAGCTGGTCGGTGTGGTGTCCGTGGTGCACCACGACACGTGTCTCTGGGAGCGTTGAACGAACCTGCGCCGCGAACGTGTCGAGCGCCTCCGTCCACAGGGCGAAGTACGCGTCGGGGTCGTCCACACCACGCAGAGGGGTCAGCCTCCCCTCCTCGCGCAGGCGCTGGTAGAGGTCGGTGTGTCGGACCTTCCACCGGTTGTCGGTGAGGAACCGTCCGTCGTCGAGTCGGACGACCCCGAAGTGGGCGTCCCCGAAGAAGTCGAGCAGGAGATAGTCGGGGCGGGTCTCGACCAGCCCGGTCAGGAACGACTTGTCGAACTCGGTACGGACGTTCCACAGGTCGTAGTCGGACATCGCCTTGGTGGGCTCCCACGCCTCCGTGACGGGATCCGAGACGAGGCTGATCACCGACATCTGGTTCTGCATCAGGTCGCAGCGGTACGACGCCTTGTACGTCGGGTTGAACCGCGTGTTGAAGTTGTCTCGGGTGATGCAGGAGCCGAAAACCGCGACCGAACGCGGGTCGGAGGTGCTGTCCATCTGCGGTACCTGTCGGTCGGGAGCGATCGCGCCTCCGGATCGTACCTGGCGGGCCCGGCTACGCTGAGGCACCGCGACCTGCTGGCCCCGGAAGGACACCGATGAGCGCCCACGTTCCCTCGCTGCACGCCATCATCCCGGCCGGCGGGGCAGGGACCCGGCTCTGGCCGCTGTCTCGGGCGGCACGTCCGAAGTTCCTCCTCGACCTCGACGGGAGCGGCCGGTCGCTGCTCCAGCAGACGCGGGACCGCCTCGTGCCGCTCGTCGGGGCCGACCGCATCACCGTCGTCACAGGGCGCCAGCACCACGAGGCCGTGGTGGCGCAGCTGCCCGACGTCCCCTCCCGCAACGTCGTCGCGGAGCCGTCGCCGCGCGACTCGATGGCGGCGATCGGCCTGATGACCGCGCTCATCCGAGACCGTGAGCCGGACGCCGTCGTCGGCTCCTTCGCCGCCGACCACCTCGTGCACGACCAGCCCGCCTTCGCCTCCGCCGTCGAGCAGGCCGTCCAGGTCGCCCAGGCGGGGTTCGTGGCGACGATCGGGATCGAGCCGACGTCTCCCTCCACGGCGTACGGCTACGTCGAGGCTGGAGCGCCGCTGTCCGAGGTGCCTGGCGCACCCGACGCGACGACGGTCCGGCGGTTCGTCGAGAAGCCGCCCGCCGACGTGGCGCGCGACTACCTGCGCAGCGGCGACTTCCGGTGGAACGCGGGCATGTTCGTCTCTCGCGCCGACGTGCTTCTCGACCACCTCGGCGCCCAGCTGCCACGCATGCGGGAGGGCCTCGACGAGATCGCCGCCGCGTGGGACACCGCTGCGCGCGACAGCACGCTCAGCAGGGTGTGGCCGACGTTGACCAAGATCGCCATCGACCACGCGATCGCCGAGCCCGTCGCGGCCCAGGGCGGGATCGCGATGCTGCGAGGCGGCTTCGGCTGGACGGACGTCGGGGACTTCGACGCCGTCGCGGACGCGCTCGGCGTCGGCCGCGGTGAGAGCGGGGTCGTGGGTGCCGCCGACGACGCCGTGGTGGTCGACGGCAGCGGCCTCGTCGTCACGTCCGGACGGGCGGTCTCGGTCGTCGGGCTGACCGACGTGGTCGTCGTCGACACCCCGGACGCCGTCCTCGTGACGACGCGCGACCGGGCGCAGGAGGTCAAGGACGCCGTCGAGCACTGGCGCGACGCCGGACGCACGGACCTGCTCTGAGGACCCGCCCGTCTCAGACGTCCCGGTAGACCGCGTCCACGACGCGTTCGGCCGCACGCCCGTCGTCGAGCGGGTTGTACGTCTCGCACCACGTCCGGTAGCGCTCGGCGTACCTGGTGGCCGTCCCCTCGAGGTCACGCAGGACCTCGACGACCTCGTCGGTGGTCGAGACGACGGGCCCCGGAGCGCACTCCTCGAGGTCGAAGTACGTCCCTCGGCGTCGGTCGCGGTAGTCGTCCAGGTCGGGAGCGTAGAAGACCAGTGGACGCCCGGTGACGGAGAAGTCGAACATGATCGAGGAGTAGTCGGTGATCGCGACGTCCGCGGCCAGGAAGAGGTCGTTGATCTCCGGGTAGTCCGTGACGTCGCGTACGCGCGCGTGGCTCGAGGCGCTCTCCCAGCGGCGGATGTTCATATGTCCCCGCTGGAGGACGACGCCGCCCGGTCCGAGCGCGTCGGCGACGCGTTCGACATCGAGGAGCTGCGGCATCAGGCGCTGCCGGTCCCGCCAGGTCGGCGCGTACAGCACGACGTGCGCGTCCGCCGGCAGTCCGAGGCGGGCACGTGCCTCGCGCCGCGCGCCGTCGTCCGCGCGGGCCAGGGCGTCGTTGCGCGGGTACCCGAGCTGGAGGATCTCGCCCTCGTACCCCCAGACCCGCCCGAAGACCTCCGCACTGTGCGGGTTGCCCGCCAGGAGGACGTCCCATCGCGCGACGGACCGCTTGAGCGCCGGGAGGAAGCGCTCCTGGTCCGCCCGGACCGTACCGCGGTCGCTCCCGAGCCGCTTGAACGGCGTCCCGTGCCAGGTCTGGACGATGGTCTGACCGGGGCGGCGGCGCAGCATCGGCGGGACCCCGGCGTTGAACGTGAGGTAACGGGCGTGGGCGACGACGTCCCACCACTCCCGCGAGCCGATCAGGACACCTCGGCCTCCCTCGGGCACCGGGACCGAGAGGTCGGCGAGGCCCCAGACGAGGTCGACTCCGGTGCCGCGCGCGAGCAGCTCGTCGTGGATCGCGCGAGCGCTGTCGGTCGTGCTGGCGCCGTAGTAGCACTCGAAGTACGCCATCCGCGCCGGTGCGGAGGGCGTCTCGTCGTAGCGGCGGCGGAGCCTCTCCTGCGCCGCAGGACCGCGCTCGTCGGGGCGCAGGGGCGGCGACGTCACGACCGCGAGCCGGTTGCCGCTCGTCGCGACGACCTCGGTGCGGCAGCGCGCACCGTCGACGGAGAGCGGCAGGTCGGGAAGGCCTGTCGGCTCGCACACGACCGGGACCTCGAGATCGCCCGAGGCCCACGCGAGCTCGTAGCGCCCCGACGGCAGCACCGAGTCCTCGCCGTACCAGCCGGTCACCGCGAGCGGGACCGCAGCGGTGAACCGCGCGCCGCGCGCGTGCACGCTCACCTCGGCCACCCGCCGCGGACCACGAGCGACCACCCGCGCGCCGCCGGGCGCGAGCCCCCAGGCGGTGCCTTCGAGGACGACGGCGTCGTCCGAGACGTGGACGTCCTCCACGACCGCGGCCGGGGCCCTCGTGACGCCGACTCGCCCGTTGCGTCGCCGCACGGTCCGGACGCCGGTGGCGGGGTCGCCGACGGCCTCACCCGTCGCGGGACCCCAGACGACGGGCGAGCGACGGCCTCCGGAGGACACCACCAGGTCGGCGTCCTCGGCGCGGGCCTCGTCGAGGCGCACCAACCAGGCCCCGCCCCTCGTCCGTGGACAGGGGACGACCTCTCCCCCGGACCCGCCGTACCGGAGCCCGACGTCGGCCGTCTCCACGGCGTCGATCGACAGTGCGAGGCCGCCTTCGTCGACGGCTTGGTGGCCCAGGACGGCCACGACGGGCTCCGCGGCGACCTCCAGCCCGGACTCCTCCCAGCTCAGGCGGACGAGCCAGCCGTCGCACGCCCCCGCCGTGCCGAGGCGGCGACTGGCCCCACCGGCCGGGCGGTCGTTCCACGGCGCCACGACGGTCTCCCCGTCGACGAGGGCGCGCACCTCCACCCGCGCACGAGACGCCGTCGGCACCGGACGGCGCCGCCTTGCCGGTCGGGACACCGCCCAGCGCGCACGCCGCCGACCGCCCCCGGCGGCAGGGACGAGCGGCTCGAGATCGAGCCTCGCGGTGAACGCGTCCTCTGCGCCTCGGTCGACACCGACCCGTGTGACGACGATCCCGTCGCCGTCGACGACGACCAGCTCTTCCACGGTCACGCCGGCACCCGCGCGGCCCTCGATCTCCACCGTGCGGGGAGACGTCCATCGGGCCGACACGAGCGTGAGCAGCGGACCGCTCGCGTCGGTGCTCACTCCTCCAGCAACCCGAGGAGGTAGTCGCCGTAACCGCTCTTCACCAACGGCTCGGCCCTCTCGCGCAGCTCGTCGTCGCTGAGGAAGCCGACGCGCCACGCCACCTCCTCGGGGCACCCGACCTTGAGGCCCTGCCGGCTCTCGAGCGTCCGGACGAAGTTGGAGGCGTCGTTGAGCGAGTCGAACGTCCCGGTGTCGAGCCAGGCGGTGCCCCGCGGCAGTACCTCGACATACAGCCTGCCCTGCTCCAGATAACGGCGGTTGAGATCGGTGATCTCGAGCTCTCCGCGCGCCGACGGACGCAGCGACGAGGCGATCTCGACCACGTCGTTGTCGTAGAAGTAGAGGCCCGGCACGGCGTAGCGGCTCTTCGGCGCGGCCGGCTTCTCCTCCAGCGACAGCGCCCGTCCGCTCTCGTCGAACTCCACCACGCCGTACGCGGTGGGGTCGCTCACCCAGTAGCCGAACACCGCGGCACCCTCGACCGACGCGAAGCGCGCGAGGTCGGTGCCCATGCCCGGCCCGTAGAAGATGTTGTCGCCCAGCACGAGCGCGACCGAGTCGTCCCCGATGTGCTCGGACCCGAGCAGGAACGCCTGCGCGAGGCCGTCGGGACTCGGCTGCACCACGTACGACAGGCTGACGCCGAAGCGGCTCCCGTCACCGAGCAGCCGGCGGAACTGCGCGCTGTCCTCGGGTGTGGTGATGATGAGGATGTCGCGGATGCCCGCGAGGATCAGGGTCGACAGCGGGTAGTAGACCATCGGCTTGTCGTAGACAGGGACGAGCTGCTTGCTCACACCGAGGGTGATCGGATGCAGGCGGGAGCCGGTGCCTCCGGCGAGGATGATGCCGCGCATCCGCACATCGTAGGGGGCGTGCGGATTCGGGACACGCATCAGCGGACGGTCGCCTCCAGGAGGAGGGAGACGCCAGAGCGCGATCTGACCGGGAGATGACGCTCGGCGCGGATGATCGCGCTCAGCCCGGCGTTGACCACCGGCGACAGGGCGGTCAGGTCGTTGTCCTCCACCGAGCGCCGACGCAGCGCGACGACGGGGCGCAGCAGCACGTTCCACGACCGGACGTCGTCGATGGTGAAGCGTGGGCTGTCGAACAGCCCGACGAGCGTCGCCCGCGTGTAGCGCCGGACGTGCCCGACGGCCTCGTCGTGGGCACTCCACAGGCGCGGGTCGGCGGGGACCGCGATGAGCACCTTCGCGCCGGGACCGGCCACCCGCGCGATCTCCTCGACGACCCGTTCGTCCTCCTCGATGTGCTCGAGGACGTCGTAGGCGACGACGAGCCCGAAGTGGTCGTCAGGGAACGGGATGTCGCGCGCATCGCCCTGGACCACGTCGAGGCCGCGCTCCTTCGCGAGCGCGACGCCCTCGTCGGAGTACTCGAGGGCCGTCGCCTGCCACCCAGCCGCTTCGACGACGCGCGTGTTGCCACCCGCACCGGCGCCGATGTCGAGCGCCCGGCCCGGGGTCAGCCCTCGGATCGCCCGCCCGATCAGGTGCCGGCGCTCGCGGAACCACCAGTGCCGGTCCTCGAGGTCGGCCATGTTGCGAATCTGCGCGCTCTCCACGGATCAGACCCTAGTTCCTGGGGCGGTCAGACCGGCGCGCATCCGCTGGGCGACGTCGGCGACCGTCGCGGCGATGCCGACGGGGAGCGGCGTCCGGATCTGCCGGTCCAGCTCGCGAGCGACGGTCGACCGCATCCGCAGGTCCCGGACTTGGAAGCGGGCGCCGGGCGACGAGGCGGTCACGAACGGGACCCTCCGCCGCACGATCCGGTTGAACTCGCCGAGCAGCGCCCCGATGGTCGTCGGCCGGCCCGATGCGAGGATCTTGACGGTCGAGGTCCCCGGCTCGGTATCCCGTACGGTCGCCTCGACCGCGCGCACGACGACGTCGGCGCAGTCGCCCACGTACAGATAGTCACGAGCGGTGTCGAGGGAGACGTAGAGAGGCAGCGGCTCCCGGCGCAGGTACGACCGTGCGAGCTGGGAGACGAGCCCCTGCTGCTTGCCGAGGTCCTGACCCGGGCCGTACAGGTTGGCGATGCGGCCGACCATCGCACGCAGGCCGTCCTCGGCGCACGCCCGCCCGGTGAGCTCCTCGATCGCGAGCTTGCCGAACCCGTACGGCGCCAGCGCACGCACGGGGGACCCCTCGGTGAAGGGTGCGCCGCTCGCGCCCGCGTACACCGCCCCGGCAGACGACGCCACGAACATCGCGCCGCGCCCGGTCCCGCCGTCGGCCAAGGCCGGGCGCAGCTCCTCGAGCAGGGCTGCGTACGCCGTGACCTCGGCGTCGACGTCGGCGGCCGAGGTTCCGACGACCGCCGCCCCCGCCGTCCAGACGACGTTCCAGCTGCCCCCGCCCGCAGAGGCAACCATCGAGCGGACGCCTTCGCGGAACGCGGCGCGGACCTGGTCGACGTCCCCGCCCCACGGGATAGCGACGCGCTGGACCCGGTGCCCTCGCCCTCCGGCGGCCCGGCACACGTGCCCGCCGAGAAGGCCGGAGGCCCCGACCACCCAGGTGACGGGCGCCTCAGGCATCGTCCACCGGCGTCCTGGGCGCTCGTCGGCCCAGCGGTCCTTCGGCGGGGTCGGAGGTGAGCAGGTAGGTCGGGCGCCCCATCGCCATGTTGACCGCGACGCCGAGGTACTCGGCGAGCGTCCCCAGCGAGAAGAGGATCGCTCCGGAGGAGATGAGGACGACGGTGATGATCGAGGACCACCCCGGCTCGACGTGGTTGCCGAAGAGGCGCCCGATCACGACCGCGGCGGCGAAGAGGACGCCGACCAGCGCGAACGCCGCGCCCAAGAGGCTCACCACGCGCAGTCCTCGAGTCCCGCTGGTCAGGACCATCCGCCAGAAGTGCGAGACGAGGGTGCGCAGCCGGTAGCCGGACCTCCGCTCGCCTTCGTCGCGCAGCGTCACGGGTGCCGTGGCCACGGGACCCGCGACCCATCCGAGGGCCACGTCGAGATAGACCCCGGAGCCGGCGTAGGCCGCCACGCTGCGGGCGATCTCGCCGAGGACGAGCCGGTAGCTGTTGTAGAGCGTGACCTCGCGCGCTCCGGCGAGGTGAGCGATCATCCACTTCGCCCCGCGGGAGGCGCCGTTGCGGGCGAACCCGTGCGGCGGCTGGTTCGTAGGACGTCCGTAGACCACCGACGCCTGCTCGGCGAGAGCCGTGTCGAGCAGCACGCCGAAGTCGTCCGGGTCCTGCTGCCCGTCCTCGTCGATGGTGACGACCCAGTCGCCCCCCGAGGACGACATCCCCGCGAGGGTCGCCGCGTGCTGACCGAAGTTGCGGCTCAGCCAGAGGGTGCGGACGAACGGATAGCGCTGCGCGAGCTCGCGCATCACGCGTGGCGAGTCGTCCGGACCCACGTCGTGGACGAGGAGGACCTCGCTCACCTGGGCGTGGTGGCCGTCGGGCGTGACGAACCCGTCGACGAGTCCGGCGAGCTCCTCGACCACGGCCGGGAGGTGCCGCTCCCCCTGGTAGACGGGGATGACGACAGAGATCTGATGGCTCCCGAGATCGCCGAGCTGGGTCGGGGTCACAGCGGCCACGCTAGCGGCGGTCAGGGTCGCTGTCAGTGCACCTGAGCCGGTACACGGACACATGGCCCTCGCGGTGGACCAGACGGAGGTAGTCGTCGATCTGCGGCGAGACGTCGCTCGCCCGGTCGTCGACGAGCGCCCACCGGGCGCCGAAGTCGTCGCACAGCTCGTCCACGACCGCGCGCGTGGGTTTCTCGACCAGCGCCCGGCTCAGCGCCAGACGCTCCGGCCAGGGAGCCGGTCGTCGCGTGAGGGGGACGGTCGAGTCCTCCGCGAGGTTGGCCGGCGCGAAGGCCCAGTCCCCCAGCACCATCCGCAGGCCGGTCGCCCCTGCGATCCACATCGAGTTCACCGGGCAGTCCGGACCGTACGCGGACGGCGGCCCGCAGAAGATGTTGGTGACGAGGACGTCGTCGAGGTCAGCCTCCTCGCGCAACCACGTCGCGGCAGCGAGCTGGTCGCCCTCGACGTAGTACGAGGCGACTGGGTTCGGCGAGCCGGGGACACGCTGGTTCTGGTCCACGAAGACGGCCGCCCCGGGGACGACCGCGGCGTACGCGAACACCGTGATGGCCGTCAGGAGGGACAGACGAGACGTCGCCCGCTTCCGCCAGGCCACCCAGACCAGCGGCACGACGACCACACCGACGCCGACCACGAGCGCGTACGGGCGCAACCGGTCCCACACCCTCTCGGGGACCGTGCCCACGAAGTCCCACGGCGCGATCTGCGAGGCGACCCACCCGGCGGAGGCACCGGCCACGACGAGGACCACGAGCGGTCCCAGCAGGCGGCCCACGCGTGCGCGCGCCGGCACGAGACGCACGGCGCCGGCGACGACACCGGTCGTGGCCAGCGGGAGGGCGACGGTCCAGAAGTAGTGCTGGCCGTACGCCGGGTGGGCGAGGATCCACGAGACGGCGAACCCTCCCGCGCACGCGCCCCCGACCCACACCACGCCCGGGTCCTGGCGCAGGACCGGATGGAGCGGCCCGACGAGGACGAGAAGACGTGGCAGCTCTGCGAGCAGCCGGAGGCCGATCAGCGCCGGGACGACGAGCGTGGCCCAGGGAAGCCCCTCCTGCAGTGCCGGGACGATCCACCTCTGCTCGCCGTACACGGAGGTCTGGTTGCCGAAGACCTGCTGGTAGAGCGGGTCCAGCGCGGTGACGGCGAACAACCGGATCCGGCTCCCGCTCGTGCTGCCGATGACGAAGCGCCCGGCCACCAGGACGAGGACGGCCGACACCGCGACCACGACGAGCATCGACCAGCGCACCCGCCGCCTCCCCACGAGGTCCCCCAGCACGACGAGCAGGGCTCCGCTCACCACGATCGGCAGGACGCTCGGCTTCGTCCCGACCCCGACGAGGAGGGTCAGCAGGAGGGCGACCCACAGCGGCCACCGCGCACGTCCCTGAAGGACGTCGAGGACCGGGCCGACCAGCCCCACCAGCACGATCATCGCGAGTACTCCCGACGGGCTCGTGACCACGAAGCCGTCACCGATGCGCTGGCCCCAGAGCTTGCCGAACATCCACGCCGACGGGGCCACCATCACGAAGAACGCCGCAACCGGTCCTGCCCACCACCGGCGTACGTCGCTCGTGACCGCACCGTCGCGCAGGCGCAGGACCGGACCGTCGAGGAACCGGTGGGTCGCAGCGGCGGACGCCAGCAGGAGGACGACCAGCGCCGGCACCATCCAGAGGCCGTGCATGACGCCCGCGATCGGCAGTCCGGCGAGCCCCGAGGTGGACGTGATGTGGGCGTCGGCGAACCAGTGGTAGCGCAGCGGCTCGCCCACCGCGAACGGGTCGTCGGGAAGGATCGTGCGCCGCAGCTCGTACGAGATCGCGGTGTTGTACCAGAGGTCACGGGTGTAGGAGCCGCCCTCGGGGGGCGTCGGCATCGCGCGGAGGTACAGGAGCCAGACCCTCGCCGTCGCCAGCGCGACGACCGCCGCCATGGCGAGGTGCCAGGCGGCCGGGGTCCCCCGGCTGCGGCGCCGTCTCGGGAACCACAGCGGCCGCAGCCGCGGCGACACGACGAACGCGATCGCGACGCCGACCGGTAGGAGGAAGACGAGCCGCGGCGCACCGACGGCGGTGGCGGCCGCCCAGCACACCAGCTGGGCGACGATCCCCAGGACTGCCCCGAAGCCGAGCTCTTGGGAGAGGGTGGACACGCCGGCCACGGCCCGCCAGAGCAGCACTCCCGGCAGGGTCGACACGAGCACCCACACCGCGAGATAGCGTGCGGCTTCGTCGAGATCGGCGCCCCTTGCGGTCATCACGACCAGCATGGTGGTGACGACAGCAGCCCAGGAGACGACGGTCACGACGCCCGAGAGGACGAGGCCGACCGAGGGTCTCCTCCGCTGTTCCGACGCCACCCGGGCCTCCGCGTCTCGCTGCCGGTTCGCTCGGCTCGATGTAACCACACGGCTGGTCCATCCCGAGGACGGCGCGCGCCGCCGACCGTCGTGCCCGCACGGCGCCGCGGGTCTACGCTCGATCTCAGCGTGCCTGAGCAGCCATCCCCTGGAGGACCTGGTCATGAAGGTCAGCGTCATCGTCCCGACCTACTCGCCCGGTGAAGGCCTCGACCGCGTCGTGGGCTCCCTCGACGCCCAGACGATGGACCAGGCCGACTTCGAGGTCGTCCTCGTCGACGACGGCTCGCCGGACAACACGTTCGCCCGGTTGCAGGAGCTCGCGTCCGAGCGCCCGAACTACGTCGTCCGTCAGATCGACAACTCGGGGTGGCCCAGCCGGCCACGCAACGTCGGCCTCGACCTCGCCCGAGGCGAGGACGTCGTGTTCATGGACCACGACGACTACCTCTACCCCGACGGCCTCCGCGCCGCGCACGCGTACGCCGTCGCACAGCGTGCCGACGTGCTCAGCGCGAAGGAGACACGGACCTCCGACTGGTTCGCGTACGAGGGCGTCTTCGGCGCCGACGTGCCGGCCGACCGTCCCAAGACCCCGGCGCACTACGGTCCGTGGACCACCCACAAGCTGTTCCGGCGTGCGTTCCTGGTCGAGCACGGCATCCGCTTCCGCGAGGGCGTGCGGGTGCTGTTCGAGGACGTCCTCGTCGGCATCTCGGCCTATACGCACGCCGAGCGCGTCGCGGTGCTGTCGTCAGTGCCGTTCTACCAGTGGGTGCACGTGCCCGGGCACAACCACTCAGGCACGTACGGCACCGACGGCGCCGAGTACGTCCGGTCGATCGAGGCGATGTTCGACCACGCCGAGGCAGAGGCAGGGGGCACCGACTTCGCGGAGTGGGTGGCGCGCTACCAGTACCGCGTACGCGTGCTGGGCCAGCTGCTCGGACCCGCACTCCTGCGCCGTGAGGACGAGGACCGCGACGAGGTGGTGGCGCTGGTCCAGCGACTGATCGCCGACCGGGTCCCGCCCGCCTTCGACGTGGGCCTCGCGCCGGTGGCGGCGGCCCGCGCTGCGCTCGCCCGAGGCGGCACGGCCGACGACGTCGTGGCGCTCGCGCGCGCCGACCAGGGAGTTCGTCCCAAGCCGGTGACGACCGAGGTCCGGTGGGACGACGACGGCGTGCTGCACGTCGACGTGCGGGTCCGGTGGGAGGACGGGGACGCCGGCGCGCTTCGTCTGAGACGCGACGGCGACCGCCTGCTCCGCACGTTCCCCGACGGGCCCCCGGCGCACCTCCCGGAGTCGCTGCTCGACGTCACCGACGCCGTCGGTGCCGCTACGGCCCACCTCACGATCACGAGCCGCAAGGGCAAGGTGGGCTGGCCGGTCGCCTCGACGGCGCAGAGCAGCGTCGTCCCGCTCGACGAGGACCACGTCACCGTCGAGACCCAGGTCAGCGGGACCGTACGGTTCGACGGGCCGGAGCTCGGGCGCCCGCTCGAGCCCGGGATCTGGGACATCGCCTGCCGTGCGGCCGTCATGGGCTACGGCGGCCACGTCCACGTGGTGCACGAGGGGAAGCCCCGCGTGCTCGGCCGGGGCGCGACCGTCACGACCGCCTACTCCACCGCCTCCGGGCGTCTGTCGGTCGACGTGGGCGGCGACGCCGTCTCCGTGCTGTCGTTCACGACGTGCGACAGGGAGGCTGCGGCCACCACACGGCGCGGGCGCGGCGTCCAGCTCGAGGTGCCGTTCGACGGTGCCGTCGTCACCGGCGAGGCCGAGCTTTCCGCCACCGCGGTCCTGCGCCCGCGCGACGGGTCCGAGACGCGTCGGACGCCGAGCACCGTCCGCGTCGACGGTGACGGCATCCTGCTGCGGGCGCTCCTGGACCCGCCGCGCGGACACCACGAGCTGCGTGTCCGTACGCCCGGTCGCCGCAAGGCGGTCACGGTTCCCGTCCAGATCGTCGTGGGACGCCTTCGGCGCACCGCCGTCCGCGCGCTTCGCTGAAGGTCAGCGGCCCGCTCGGGCGAGCGCTGTCGCGAGAGCCTGGTCGAGGACCGGCCACAGGGTCTCCACATAGGTCGCGGTGAGGTGGTGGTGGTCGCTGTAGACCGTGACACCTCCGACCGCGGCAGGACAGCGCTTAGGGCGACAGATCCAGTCGTTCATGTCGATGCTCTGCGCACGCCGATCGCTCACCCGCGCCACAGCGGCGACGAACGGGTCATCCGGTTCGACCTTGCTGCGGGCGCGCCCGCACGGCCGGTAGTCGTCAGGGTTCTCCGCAAGACAACGCGGGACGTTGTGGCCCAGACCCGGGTTGTCCGCGATCCCGACCACCTTCGTCCCGCCGTCGACGAGCCGACGGATCACGTCGGCGTACCCACGCTCGTACGCCGGACCGCTGGTGGCCATCGTGCGTCCGCCGGCCGGACCGGAGATGTAGTTGCTGGTGACCACGAGGTCGAAGCCGCCCTCGACGATGCGGTCGACGACCTCGTCGCCCCACGCCTGGCACGCCTTGTTCACCTCGTCGCTCGCCACATCCTGGTACGTCGACGTGGCCGCGCACGTCGAGGCGACGAACGTCGTGATGCTCCAGCGCCTCTTGTCGGCGACCTCCTCCAGCGCCGGCAGCCACTGGGCGGCGTGCGAGTTGCCGAGAAGGGCGACGGAGAACGACGCGTCGTCGACACCGAACCCGCACTCGACGACGACGTACTCCGGCCCCGACGCACGGCAGTCAGGTCTGCCGGACACGACCGTGTAGATCTCCGACACGTCGTGCAGAGCATCCGCCGGTGCCGGGAGGAGCTCATCCGACCGCGTGACGACGTCGCAGGAGTCGTCGGCGAAGGCAGCGGCACCGAAGCAGGGGCGGTCGCCTGCCAGCGCGCTCTCCAGCGCGGCGCGGGACTCCGCACGTCGATCCTCGACCTCGCGCAGCTGGAGCGTCGAGAGGGCGACGACGACCGCCATCGCGACGGCGGCGACGGCGTACACCCGCACGAGGGACGATCCTGCTCCCGGACGGCGGAAGCGGTCCTCGACCCACCGCTTGGTCGCAGCGGCAAGCACGAGCGTGGTCGCGAGGATCGCGAGCTTGTCGGTGGGGCCCAGGCCGCGACCGAGAGCGGCAGGGGCGAGCACGATCAACGGCCAGTGCCAGAGGTAGACCGAGTAGGAGACGTCTCCGAGCCACTGCACGGGGCGGGTCGCGAGCAGGCGCACCGGGGAGCCGCCCGTACGGGGCGCGTCCGCGACGATCACCATCGCCGCTCCCAGCACCGGGAGCGCGGCCTGCCACCCGGGGAAGGGCGTGGCCGCGGAATAGGTGAGGCCGGCCCAGGCGACGGCGGCGAGTCCGCCCCACGCCACGACGGCGCGGACCGGATGAGCAGGGTGCGGCGAGCGCGAAGCCGCGCGCGACGCCACGAGGACCGCCGCGAGGGCGCCGATCCCCAGCTCCCAGACCCTGGTGGTGGTCACGAAGTACGCGCGCGCCGGCTCCTGCGCGGTCGCCACGACCGACCACGTGAACGAGGCGACGACGACCGCCGACAGGCCGATCGCCGCGACCGCGATCATCGACGACCGCCGGCGACGGGCGACCCACGCCAGCGCGAGGAGCAGCACCGGCCAGAACGCGTAGAACTGCTCCTCCACGGAGAGGGACCAGAAGTGCTGGACCGGAGTGGGGTCGGCAGCCGACGCCAGGTAGTCGACGGAGTCCGACGCGAGCACCCAGTTGACGACGTACAGCGCGGAAGCCCGGACCTGACGGGCGGTCGCCTCCCACGCCGTCTCGGGCGCGAGGAGACGCGACGCCACGAGCGTGACCAGGAGGACGAGCAGCGACGCCGGGAGGAGTCGGCGGATCCGCCGGCTCCAGAACGTCGCGAGATCGCGCGCCGAGGAGGGCGGCCGCCGCAGCAGGTGGCTCGTGATCAGGAACCCGGAGATGACGAAGAAGACGTCGACGCCGACGAAACCTCCGCGGACCGTCCCGGGCCACAGGTGATAGACGAGGACCAGGCCCACCGCGATCGCGCGAAGACCCTGGATGTCCAGACGTGGCATCGCCGCAGCACCAGGAGCCTCGCCCTGACGTCGCCGGCCCGGCGCTGTCGCCGCGAACCCGCTCACCGAGCCTCCCCGCCGCCGCTCTGGCCGCTCGCGTCCAGCAACAGGTCGACCAGGCGCTCGGCGGCACGCCCGTCGGCGCGGTCGTTGAACCGACGGTTGAACGCGTCGTACTCCTCGGCGTACGCCTTGCGGACGCCGTCGAGGTCGTGCAGCGCGGCGACGACCTCGTCGGCGGACCCGAGCAGCGGGCCCGGCGCGGACTCCTCGAACGGGAAGAGGAAGCCGCGGCCGCCCGCGGTGTACTCCTCGAGGTCGGGGACCAGGAAGAGCATCGGCCGACCGGTCAGGGCGAAGTCGAAGCGGATCGACGAGTAGTCGAACACCCCCACGTCGGCCGCCAGGATCAGGTCGTTGACCTGCGGGTGGTCGCTGACGTCGATCACCTGGGCACCGGCCGCCCCCGCCACGGGCACGTGGAAGCGGTGGCCGCGCAGGAGCAGCACGAAGTCCTCGCCGAGCTCGCGAGCGGCCGACGCGGGGTCGAGGTGGGTCACCGCCGGCGCGGACTCGTACCCGGTCGCGACGTCGTCACGCCACGTCGGGGCGTAGAGGACCGCGGTCTGGCCGCCCTCGATCCCGAGGGACCGGCGTACCTCCTCTCGCCGGAGGGCGGCAGACGGGCCGACGAGGGCGTCGTCACGTGGCAGGCCCTGGTCGAAGATCGGGCCTTCGTAGCCGTACGACTCGCGGTAGTAGCGGTTCATCTCCGGTGTCGGCGTGAGGATGAGGTCCCAGTCACGCATCGTCCGCGCGAGCTCGGCGGCGACACGACGGGGGGTGTAGTGCTTGGCCCGCCAGAGGCCGAGACCCATCGCCTTCGACGGATAGCCGTGGAAGGTCTGCAGGAAGTGCTGCTCGGGGCGCTTGCGGAACTCGCGGTCGAGGTCGACGTTGAGGACCAGGTGCCCCGCGGTGGCCAGGACCCGGTGCCAGGCCTCGCTGCGGCGGACCAGCGGGACACCCCCCTCCGGCACGCTCGCCGCGAGGTCGGGGACCCCCCAGTAGCGGGCCTGCGGCGCCCCGCGGCGGGTGAGCTCCTCGTGGACGGCCAGCGGCGTGTCGGTCGCGACGGACCCGTCGTACGACTGCAGGTAGAAGACGTCGGGGTCGACCTCCGTCGCCTCGTCCTCGTAGCGTCGCCGCAGGCGCTCCTGACCGTACGGCGAGTCCGTCGCGTCGTCGAGCGGCGGCCCGAGCACCACCGAGGCGGTGCGTGCCGCGCCCTTGCGGAGCTCCACCCGGTGCTGGCTGTCGACCTCGACCCAAGGCGTACGGGCGAGCAGAGCGTCGGACGCCAGCGCGACGGAGGTGGTGCCGCTGGCCCGGACGACGAGGCGGTAGGCCCCCGACGGAACGGCACGTGCCCCGTCCGGCCCACTCGTACGGTCGAACGTGGCGACCACCTCGTCGCCCTCGGCGGCCTGCGTCCGAGGCCGCAGGACCGTCGTGTCCGACTCCAGCGAGAACGCGGCGTCCTCGGGCGCCGTCGCGAGCCAGCGTCCCCGTACGGCGAGCGCGCCCGCGCCCACCTCGACGTCCGTCACGCAGAAGCGGCCGCCCACCTCCTGGAGCCCGAGATTGCCTGCGTCCGTGGAGACCGCGGCGACGTCGGCGCCTTCGGACCAGCCCGTGGGACCCTCCGGCGCGAACGCCAGCGGCACCGAGCGGCCCGAGCGGTCGGCGCCGCGGACGGTCCATGTGAGCGGGGCGACGGCTCCTTCGGGCTGGGGCTGCGGCGGGAGCTCCAGCGTGGCTCGCCCGTCGACCACCGGCGCCGACACCTCGGTCCCGTCCACGCTCGCGAGGAGGCGCTCGAGCGGCCTGCCCGTGACCTCGACGGTGACCGCGCGCCCCACGACCCGGCAGGCGGCGGCCTGCGCGGCAGGACGCCACAGCTCGACCGCCCACGGGCTGCCCGCCGGCGTCCGGGGGACGCGGACCCAGCGCTCGTCGAGGCGCCGCGCGCGGATCCGGGCCGCCGAGCCGGCGGCGTAGGTGTCACGCACGTGGTCCTCGCGGACCACGCCACCGATCTCCATCCGGATGCGCAGCGTGTACCGCCCCTTCGCCTCCCCGAGCGTCGACGGGTCGATCGTGAGCTGGAACGCTCCACGGTCATGGTTCTGGTAGCGCTGGGCGGCGAGGCGGGTGACTCCCGGGTCGTCGTACGGCGTGACCGGGAGCAGGACCGTGTCGCCGTCGGGCGCTTCGAGCCAGGCGTCGAGCCGGGGGACGTCGCGCTCCGTCGCGACGTAGGGGATCCACGCCCAGAGGTGGACCAGCAGCCGGCCGTCCTCGTCCCAGGCGCACCGCCGGACCACGGATCTCAGCACGATCTCCTCCGGGGAGAGGCGGCGGACGTCGTCCGGCAGGTCCTCGGGCAGCTCCAGGATCGCCAGCACCTCACCGTCGACGACGGTGGTCGGGATCTGACCCCGGTCGTACCAGCGGCTCGCGACGAAGGCCTCGAGGTCGCTCCGCCGGTCGTGCGCGACCAGCCACGCCTTCGCGCGGCTCTCCACCGGCAGCGCCGCCCGCTGCGTCTCAGCCAGGGCTTCGGACCAGCGGGCCACGGCCGCCACGAGGGCGTCCCACCCTTCCTCGTCCGCGTTCTCGACGTCCTCGAGGAGCCGGGGCAGACCGACCGCGAGGACCGCGGCGCACAGCTGCGCGCGGAGGGGGGCGGGGGCCGACGCGGCCACCCGGTCGACCGCCGCGCTCCAGCGGGCCGCGTGGCGGGCGTAGCGCGGCTGGGTGCCGATCGGCGCCCCGATCTCGCGTCCGTGGCGCTCGTAGACGACGCGGTCGACGAGGTCGATCGGCGCGTCGCCGCACAGAAGCTCCAGCGCGGCGGTCTGCAGCTCGGGGTCGAGAGCGCCGTCGAGGAACGGGCTGGCGGCACGCCAGGCAGTCGTCCGGACGACCTTGTTCTCGAGCGCGTCGTCGTGGAGGAGCCGCGGAACGTCGGCGACCTGGACCGCCGACCCCTCGCGAGGACCCGTCGTCGCGGGGTAGCGCACGCCACGGCGACCGACGAGACGACCGACCGCGAGCCCCGCACCGGACTTCTCCAGCGACGCGACGAGCGCCGCGTAACCCCCGGCGCGTGGGAGGCCGCCCCCGGCGGTCAGCACGACGTACGGGGTGGAGGTCGCAGCGACGGCGGCCTCCCACGCCTCGGCGGCGCTGGCCTCCCCCGCCACCTGCCGGACGCGGGGATCCTCTGCCGCCGCCCGGGCTGCGACGTCGTGGAGCGTGGACGACGGCCCGTACGGGGCGAGGACCACCTCGACGTCGATCCCCGGCTGGTCGAGGGCACGACCGACCACCTCGGGCAGGAACGCAGCCTGGGTCTCCTTGATGGCGACGACGACCGTGAGGAGGGGACCTCCCGCGCCGTCCGCCTGCGCGTCGTCGGTCGCGGGACTGCGCAGCCGGTCTCTGACACGCTGCAGGCGCGAGCGGAACCGTCCACCCGTCATCACGGCATCTTCTCCATCTCGCCGGAGACTATCTCAGCCGCCTGACGCCGTGGGACGAGCGGTTAGGATGCGCAGGCACCCCCACCGGTCTGCCGAGGAGGCACACGTTGTCCGCTACCGTCAAGGCGACCGCCCAGGTCGCCGACTCCGCCAGGCTCGGCGACGGCACGACGGTCTGGGAGCTCGCGCAGATCCGGGAGGACGCGGTCCTCGGCGAGCAGTGCATCGTCGGCCGCGGCGCGTACGTCGGCAGCGGTGTCCGGATCGGCGACCGGTGCAAGCTCCAGAACCATGCGCTCGTGTACGAGCCGGCGCAGCTCGGTGACGGTGTCTTCGTCGGACCCGCGGCGGTCTTCACCAACGACCACCTGCCCCGCGCCGTCGACCCCGACGGGGCGCTGAAGCGTGCGAGCGACTGGGAGCCGGTCGGCGTGACGGTCGAGACAGGCGCCTCGATCGGGGCTCGCGCGGTCTGCGTCGCTCCCGTCCGGATCGGCCGGTGGGCGATGGTCGCCGCAGGCGCGGTCGTCACGACCGACGTCCCCGACCACGCGCTCGTCGTCGGCGTCCCCGCCCGCCGGATCGGCTGGGTCGACCGGACGGGCCGACGCCTCGAGCCCGACGCCGACGGCGTGCTCCGCTCCGCGCACGACCATCGGACGTACGTGGAGGTCACCTTGCCGGACGGCACACAGGTGCTCGAGGAGCAGGACGCCTGAGCCTGGCGCGGCTCAGCCGCCGATGACGACCCGGCGTACGCCCTGCCAGAGGTCGGGATCGGTGACCCGGCGTCCGTCGACGAGGACGGTCACGCCCGGCAGGTCCGCAGGGGCGAGACGTCGGTACTCGTCGTGGTCGGCCTGGACGACCGCCGCGCCCACGGCCTCGCCGCGGTGCGGCGGAAGGCCGAGCGCCGCCAGCTCGTCGGCGATGTAGAGCGGGTCGGAGACGTACGGCACCGCGCCGCGCGCACGCAGCTCCTCGACCGTGCCGAACACCCCCGAGAACGCGGTCTCCTTCACCCCGCCGCGGTACGCCGCCCCGAGCACGAGGACGGCCAGGCCGTCGAGGTCGCCGTACGCCGCCGCGAGGAGGTCGACGGCGTACGCCGGCATCGCCGCGTTCGCCTCACGGGCCGACCGCACGACCGTCGCGGACGGGTCGTTCCACAGGTAGAGCCGGGGGTAGACCGGGATGCAGTGGCCGCCGACGGCGATCCCCGGCCGGTGGATGTGGCTGTAGGGCTGCGTGTTGCAGGCCTCGATGACGGCCTCCACGTCCACGCCGATCGTGTCGGCGTAGCGCGCGAACTGGTTGGCGAGCCCGATGTTGACGTCGCGGTAGGTCGTCTCGGCGAGCTTCGCCAGCTCGGCCGCCTCGGCAGAGCCGAGGTCCCACACGCCGTTCGGGCGGTCGAGGTCCGGGCGCTCGTCGAAGTCGAGGACCTCGCCGTAGAAGGTGACCCCCGCGCGCGCCGACGCCTCGTCGATGCCGCCGACCAGCTTGGGGTAGCGGCGCAGGTCGGCGAACACCCGACCGGTGAGCACGCGCTCCGGGCTGAAGACGAGCGAGAAGTCCTCGCCCGCACGCAGCCCCGAGACCTCCTCGAGCATCGGCGCCCAACGGTTGCGCGTCGTGCCGACGGGGAGCGTGGTCTCGTAGCTCACGAGCGTGCCGGGGCGCAGACCCTCGGCGACCGACCTGGTGGCGGCGTCCATCCACGCGAAGTCGGGGACGCCGTCGCCGTCGACGAACAGAGGCACGACCAGCACCACCGCGTCCGACTCGGCGACGGCCGACGGCGTGTCGGTGGTCGCCGTGAGGAGGCCGTCGGCGACGACCTTCTGCAGCAGGACGTCGAGGTTGGCCTCACCCGGGAACGGCACGACACCGCGGTTCACCAGGTCGACGACGCGCTCGTCGACGTCGGCTCCGACGACACGGTGGCCCTTCGAGGCGAACTGCACCGCGAGCGGCAGGCCGATCTTGCCCAGCGCGACGACACAGATCTGCATCGCTTGCTCCTTCTTACTTCTCGTTGGGGAGGACGGTCGAGCGCTTGCGCGCAGCCGCCTTCCCGGAGGGGGGACGTCGAACCACGAGGACGAGGGCGCCACCCTGTCGCTTCGCGACGTAACGGAGCCGACGCAGGCGTCGTCGGACGTCGGCGACCTGCCGCGGCTCCGGCGGGTAGACGGGCCGGTCGTAGACGAAGGACCCGACCCGCAGGCGGAGGAAGACCTCGGCGCGGTACGGGAGGGCACGCGACGCGAACCTCGACGGGTCCACGACCGCCTCGAAGCGGGCCCCGCCGTCGCTCGCGCTCAGCGACACCTGGGCCTCCTCGCCGTCGAGCGGCGTCGAGGCGTCGACGCGGCGGGAAGCCCTCGGAGAGCCGTCCGCGCCGAGGTCGGCGACGACGACGCTGACCTGGGGGGCGCTGCCCGGAGTGACCTTGAGGGTGCCGCGGATCTGGAGCCGCCCCTCCTTCCACGCGACAGCTTCGACCGAGGTGCCGCGGACGATGCGGTCCCAGGTGGACTCGCGCGTCACCTCGTACCAGGAGTCGGGGTAGGAGACCTCGCTGTCACGGAAGCCCGGCCACGCGGAGTAGGCGACCTCGGGCTCGAGGTGGAGCGGCACGACGGCCTCGTCGCGCTGCAGCGCGATCACCTGGCGGAGCCGCGCCACGTCCCCGGCCTGCGCGAGCCGCATCCGGCTGCGCGCGCTCGCCCAGAGCGACCGCGCGATGCCCTCGGTCAGGTAGCGGTCGCACAGCTCGCCGACGCCGGCGGCCAGGCTCACCTGGTCCTCCTCGGACAGGGCGAGGAAGTCGGCGCGCAGGAGCTTATTGAGCTCCCAGACGAAGTGGCGGCGGAGGACGGCGTCGCGACGCTCGCCCGCCGGGAGGATGTCGGCGATGCGGTCCATCAGGGCGCCCGTGCCACTCAGCCGCTCCTGCCACGGCGTCGCGTACGAGATGTTGCTCGCGGTCTCACGCTTGACGGCGAAGTAGTAGTCGTAGTCGGCGAGGACCGAGATCCTGCGCGCGCGGGCCATCGCGGCGACGGTGAACGGCTGGTCGCTCCCGATCCGCAGACCGAGCGGGTACCGGATCCCGTGCTCCTCGAGGAGGCTGCGGCGGAAGAGCTTCGTGTTCGAGAGAGCGAACGGGAGCTCCTCGCCGTACAGGTCGAGGTCCTTGCGGGTCTCGGCGAAGACGTCCTGGTGGACGTAGCGGCCGCCGACCCCGACCATGCGACCGAAGACGACGTCGGCGTCCCAGGCGTCTGCCGCCTCGACGAGACGCTCGAGCGCCTCCTCCCCCAGGTAGTCGTCGGCGCCGATGAAGTAGACGTAGCGACCGGTCGCGAGGTCGAGCCCGGCGTTGCAGGGCGCAGCCGGCCCGCCGGAGTTCTCCTGGTGCACGACGACGACGGTGCCGGGGTGCGCGGCCGCGCACCGGTCGAGCAGCTCCCCCGACCCGTCGGTCGACCCGTCGTCGACGGCGACGATCTGGAGGCGGTCCGTGCCGAGGGTCTGCCCCAGGAGCGAGTCCATGCAGCGCTCGAGGTACGGCATGGTGTTGAAGACCGGTACGACGACCGTCACGTCGGGGGTGCTCATGGTCGTCTCGCGCCGTCGACCTTCGTCGTGGACCCGGTCTCGGCCGAGCGCAGCACCGCCTCGGAGATCTCCACGGTGCGCAGCCCTTCGCGGAGCGTGACGATGTCTGCCGAGCGACCGAGGACCGCGTCGCGGAACGCCTCGTGCTCGACGAGGAGAGGCTCGCGGCGCGGGATCGCGTACCGGGTCATGTCCCCCTCGGACACACCCCTGAAGTTGCGCGAGATCTCCCACTCCGACGCGACGGCACCGTTCGCGTAGAACGTCAGGTCGGCGGTGAGCGTGTCGGCGACGAAGCACCCGAGGTCACCGGTCACGATGGTGCAGCGTTCCTTGAGCGGGCTGAGCCAATTGACGATGTGGTTCGCCATCGTCTGGCCCTCCAGCTCGGCGACCACGACCACCATGTCCTCGTGCTCGCGCCCGCTGCGCCGCGACGTGTGCGCGGCGACGGACCGGTAGTCCTGCTGAGTGACCCAACCGGTGAGGTCGATGTCGTGGGTCGCGAGGTCCTTCACGACGCCTACGTCGGCGATACGGGCGGGGAACGGCCCCTGCCGCCGGGTCACGACCTGGTAGATCTCGCCGAGCTCGCCGGCCTCCAGCCTGGCCCGCAGACTCTGCAGGGCGGGGTTGTAGCGCTCGATGTGACCGACGCCGGCCACGAGGCCCTTCGCCTCGAACGCCTCGACGAGGCGCGCCGCAGCGTCGGCCGAGTGCGCGAGCGGCTTCTCGATCAGCGCGGCCACCCCGGCGCCGGCGAGGGCGAGGCCCACCGTCTCGTGCTCGGCCGTCGGGCACGCCACGACGACGTAGTCGACCCCGAGCTCCAGCAGCGCGTCGAGAGAAGGCACTACCGGCACGCCGCTCGGGCCGCGTGCGCCCGGCACCGGGTCGACGATGCCGACCAGCTCGACCTCGGCGAGACCGGACAGGACTCGGGCGTGGTTGCGCCCCATCGCCCCGAGCCCGACGAGACCGGCGCGGAGCAGGGCGGCACTCATCGCGCCGCCTCGTTCACGGCGGCGACGATGCGACCGAGGTCGTCGTCGGTCAGGCTCGGGAAGACCGGGAGCGAGACGACCTCACGGGCGGCGCGCTCGGTCTCGGGCAGCTCCCAGCGGCTGTCCGGGCGTCCGTCGGCGTCGAGGAAAGGCCGCAGCCGGTGGATCGGCGTCGGGTAGTACACCGCGCTGCCGACGCCGTGGCTGCGCAGCGCTTCCTGGAAGGCGTCGCGGTCGCCGTCCACCCGCACCGTGTACTGGTGGTAGACGTGCCGGTAGCCGGACGGCTCGGTCGGGACGACGACGCCCTCGAGCTCAGCGGACAGGCGCGCCGCGTTCGAGCGACGCCGCTCGGTCCACTCCGCGAGCCGGGTCAGCTGCGACCGGCCCACCGCTGCGGCGACGTCGGTGAGGCGGACGTTCGCGCCGACGATCTCGTTGGCATAGCGCTGCTCCATGCCCTGGTTGCGCAGGAGCCGGAGCGTGCGCGCGATCTCGGCGTCGCCCGTCGTGACCATCCCGCCCTCGAGGGAGTGCATGTTCTTGGTCGGGTAGAAGCTGAAGCAGCCGGTCGCACCGAAGGAGCCGACGGCTTGGCCGTCGACCTGCGCGCCGTGGGCCTGTGCCGCGTCCTCGATGATCGCGAGGCCGTGCCGGTCGGCCAGCGCGCCGAGGCCGGCCATGTCGGCGGGAAGCCCGTAGAGGTGCACGGGCATGATCGCCGCCGTCCTCGGACCGAGCGCTGCGGCGACCGCGTCGGGATCGAGCGTGAAGGTGACGGGGTCGATGTCGGCGAAGACCGGCTCGGCACCGACCAGGCGTACGGCGTTGGCGCTCGCGGCGAACGAGAAGGACGGGACGACGACCTCGTCTCCCGGGCCGACGCCCATCGCCATCAGCGCGACCTGCAGAGCCGAGGTCCCCGAGTTCACCGCGACGCAGTGCCGACCGTCGACGACCTTGGAGAACTCGTCCTCGAAGGCGGCGACCTCCGGACCCTGGACGACCATCCCCGATCGGAGGACCCGGACCGCGGCCTCGATGTCCTCCTCAGAGATCTCGGGCCTGGCCGGCGGGATCACCGCAGAAGCCGGATCCACCATGGGTTGAGCCTCCTTGCTCATCGGGCTGCCCGCAGCGACGCGAGCGGGTTGATGCTATCAACCGAGCAGAAGGGCCTCGTACGCATCACCGGTGGCGGCGATGTCCCACCGCGCGACGACCTCGGCGGAGACTGCCGCCGACGTCGCACGCCACGAGGGCAGGTCCTTCGTGGCGGCGAGGATGCGTGCTGCCGCCTCGGCCGGGGTCTCGACGACCCACTCGGACGGGTAGAGCGTGCGGGGGCCGTGCTCGGTCGCGGCGAAGAACGGCCAGTCGCGGACGACCGGGACCGCGCCGCTCGCAGCCGCCTCGATCAGCGCCACCGGGGAGCCCTCCCGCACCGACGAGCAGAGGATCGAGCCGATCCCGACCGCCGCCTCCGGCAGGTCGGTGGTGAAGCCGTAGTCCTCGATGGCGCCCTCGGCGCGCAGGGCCTCGAGCTCGCGCTCGAACGCCTCGCCGTACGCGTCCGCCGCCGCGCTCAGGCGACGGTCGAAGGGGTGACCCACCAGCCGCAGGCGGTAGCGCGGGTCGTGAGCGCGCAGCTCGCGCAGCACCGCGAGGGCCCAGCGGGGGTCCTTCGCCACCACCTGGTAGCCGATCAACCCGACGGTGAACCGCGCGTCGTCGGCCTTCGGGCGTACGAAGCGCTTGAGGTCCATGGCGTTGGGGACGACGTGCACGCGCGGACCGCCGGGTGCCTCGAGAGCGGGCACCTGGGCGATCGTCAGGTCCTTGAGGTGGTCGCTCACGAAGATGAAGTCGTCGATCCTTGACAGGTCGAGCAGGTGCGGCCAGGGGGTGAACGCCTCGTAGCTGTGGAGGCGGACGACGATCCGCGTCGTCCCCGGGTCCACCATCGTCAGGAGCCGGACCAACGGCGTGACCCAGTCGATGAAGACCACGTCCGCCCAGTCGAGGTGCTCCCTCAGCGACTTCTCGGCGAGCGCGAACGCCGGCCCCTCGTCCGCGAGCAGGGCGGCGAGCATGCGGCGAGGGTCGCGAGGCAGGGTGGCGGCCTTGCCGACGGTGGCGAGGTCCAGCTCGCGGATCTCAGCGTCCGGGTGCTCGACGAGGTGGTCGCTCAGCTGCCCGACGAAGTTGGTGTTGCCGTGCGTCGCCACGATGATGCGCGCAGGACGTCCGGCGGGCGGCGGAGCAGCCGGCAGCTGCCGGCCACGACGTCGGGACACGGCGGCGACCGCCGCGCTCGACCGGAGCGGAGCGGTGAACTCGCGCGGGTTCTCGGCGAGAGGCGACGTCGTGGTGTCGAGGTGCACGGCACGGTGGAAGCCCAGACGCACGGCTTGCAGCACCGAGGCGGCCGCGCCCTCGGCGTCCCCGGCGCGGTGGAGCTTGTCTGCGTAGTCGAGCTCGGTGGCGACCGCGTCGCGAAGCATCGGCGGCGTGATCCCGCGGTCGATGAGCCGCTCGGCCACCGTGCCGAGCAGGTTCGCGCGGTGACGGACCGGGAGCGTCGCGAGGACGGCGTCGGCGAGCGCACGCGCCTGCTCGGTCTCCCCAGAGGCGTACAGCGAGGTCACCGCCGGAGCAGCGAGCGCCGCGCGGCGCCCCGGCGACAGGCGCCGCGAGGCGACGAACCGGGTCCATACCGGGCGTACGGGTCGGCTCAGGACGGCCGACGACGCGGCGGTGGCGCGCGCACGCCGGGCGACGGCAGCGCGGGCTCGCGCCCGACCGGGCCGGCCCGTGTCGTCACGTCCCTGTCGTCCGGCGTCCGGCGCGGCCTTCCGGGCGAGGAGGGCCTCGTAGCCGGGCATCGCCCCGTGGCGTACGTCGGCGCTCGGATTGAGGCGGGAGATCCGCCACGCGGAGTAGACCGCGGCGGTGTCCAGGGCGACCACGACGTCGGCCTCGCGGCACCGCGCGATCAGCTCGTCGTCGCGCTCGACGTGCATCCAGGTCTCGACAGGAGCCGAGACCGTACGACAGGTGCGGAAGAACTCGGGGTCGGACTCGACGTGCCGCCGGAGGGACCGGACGCTGTCCGCACCCAGGTCGGCGTGGGTGGCCTCGACGTCTGTCATTCCGGCGAGCACCACCTGCGCGCCCTCGGCCTGGAGCTTGGCGATGACGCGGCCCAGGGACTCCCGGCCGGGCGTGTAGCCGGCGAGGAGGACGACCGTGCTCATGCGGTGGCCTCCTCGCGCTGCACGAGGGCGGCCAGCGCCCTCACCGCAGGCTCCATCTGGTGAGGCCGCTCGAACGGCGCGGCGTGCGCCCGGGCCTGCGCGCGGAGGCTCTCGGAGGCACCGACGGCGAGTCGTGCGGCCTGACGGAAGCTCTCGGCGAGCTCCTCGACGTCCAGCGACGGCGTCCCTGCGAGGAGCGGGTAGCCGCGCAGGACGTGCGCCGCGTCGTGGTCGCGGTCGTGGGCGGGGACGATCGGGAGACCGGTCGCGGCGTACTCGTAGACCTTGCCGGAGGTCACGTAGCCGCCGCCGATCAGGATCAGGGTGAGCGCGTCCCAGCGCTCGTACGTGGACGCGACGTCGCCCTTGGCGACGGGACCCCCGAAGACGACGCCGTCCTCGGCGGACTCCGAGAGCACCTGGGCCACGGCGTTGGTCTCGCGCCGCGCCCCCGAGGAGACGTGGCCGCGGACCTCGAAAGTCGCGCCGCTCAGCAGCGGCTCGGACGCACGCGCCTCACGCCACGCGTCGAGGACGGTCTTCAGCATCGCGGCGCCGAAGTTGAGGGTGCCGAGGTAGCCGAAGGTGAGGGGGACCGTCGAGGCCTCTGTCGACGGCACCGGGCGGCTCTGCGCGTCGAACCCGTTGCGAACGACGTGGATCCTGTCGGCGAGCGCGGGGTAGCGCGTGCGGTAGTGGCCGGCGATCGGCTCGTTGACGACCCAGACGGACAGCGCGTCCCCGAGCGTCTCCCGCTCGATGCGCCCGCGACGCGAGTCCTCGTCGAACGCCACCTCGCCCTCGACGACGTCGATGGACCACCCGTCGCGGAAGTCGATCGCGTACGGCACGCCGTGCGTCTCGTACAGGTGCCGTGCGGCCGAGAGCAGGACGTACGGGGCACAGCTGGCGAGCACCAGGTCGACGGGGTCCTCGGCATGGATCTCGTCCGCCGCGGCGGCCAAAGCCTTCTTCCAGCGCCCGTAGATCGGCTCGGGGAAGGGCTTCATGGACCGCTTCCGGTAGGCGTTGAGCCACTTCGCGGGGTCGAGCGCCCGCTCCTCGGAGAAGCTCCGCACGTCGGTCTCGAGGTCCGGGCGCCGCAGCGGCAGCTCGACACGACGGACCCCCGGGTGGAGGCCCTCGAGCAACGAGGGGTCGACTCCGAAGTCCTGCCGCCACATCGCCTCGTCGGCGTTCACCACGGTCACCCGCCACCCGAGCGCGGCGAACTGGTTCGCCGTCTCACGGAGCCGGTAGGTCGAGCTCTTGGCGGCCGGCGGGAAGCCGATCGCGAAGAAGAGCAGGTGAGGCGCCGTCATGCGGTCGTGTCCGAGGCCGTCGACGCCAGGACGTCGACGACGCGTCGAGCGGCCCGACCGTCGCCGTACGGCATCGAGGTCGGCGCAGCGCCCGGCTCACGCAGGACCAGGTCCGCCCACTCCTTGCGGTCGAGGAGGTGCGGGTCGGGGACCAGGGCGTTCCACCCGTCGTCGAGCGTCTCCACCCACTCCGTCTCCGTCCGGACCGTCGTGCACGGGGTGCCGAGGAGGAAGGCCTCCTTCTGGAGACCGCCCGAGTCGGTCACGACGGCACGCGACCCGAGGACCGCCTGCACGAGCGCGGCGTACGCCAGCGGCTCACCGACGCTCACCGAGCCGCGGGCGAGGGCGAGGCCGTGGCGCTGCGCGGCGGCGACGAGCCGCGGGTGGGCGAGCAGGGCGACGGGGACGGGGAGAGCGGCGAGGGCGTCCAGGATCTGGTCGAGCCGCGCCGGGTCGTCGGTGTTGGCCGGCCGGTGGAGCGTCGCGACGACGTACGGCTGGTCGCGGTCGAGGCCCGCGACGTCGGTGAGCGTGGGGATGCGCCCGGCGAGCACGTCGTCGCGGATGCCGAGGCAGACGTCGACCATCACGTCACCGACGAGCACCGAGCGCTCGGCCAGCCCTTCGCCTGCCAGGTGCTTCATGGCGAGCTCGGTGGGCGCGAGCAGGAGGTCGGCCGCGTGATCGGTGAGGACGCGGTTGTGCTCCTCGGGCATCGCACGGTTGAAGGAGCGCAGGCCCGCCTCGAGGTGGGCGAGGGGCAGCTGGAGCTTCACGGCCGCGAGGGCCGCCGCCAGGGTGGAGTTGGTGTCGCCGTACACGAGCACCCAGTCGGGGCGCGTCTCCTGCAGGAAGGCCTCGAGACCGGTGAGCGCCGCGGCAGTCTGCTCGGCGTGCGAGCCGGAGCCGACGCCCAGATGACGGTCCGGCGCGGGGATGCCGAGCTCCTGGAAGAAGACGTCCGACAGGTTGGGGTCGTAGTGCTGACCCGTGTGGACGACGAGGTGCTCGTGGTCGGACGCGGCGAACGCCTTCGCCACGGGTGCCAGCTTGACGAGCTGTGGACGTGCGCCCACGACGCTGACGACTCTCAATCTCTTCCCCACCTCGGTGTCGAACGACTCGGCGAGGGTACCAACCGGAGCCCGTCTCCCCCTGCGGCGACCTCGCCCGCCCCCGCCCGCAGGCCCGGCGAGTAGCCTGGCGCCACCATGAAGGTCCTCATCACCGGTGGCGCCGGCTACATCGGCTCGACGATCGCGACAGCGCTGATCGAGGCCGGCCACGCCCCCGTGCTGCTCGACAGCCTCGTACGCGGCCGCCGCGAGTTCGCGTCGGGTCTCCCGCTGTACGTGGGCGACGTGGGCGATCCGCAGACCGTCCGCCGCGTCTTCTCCGAGCACCCCGACATCGCGTGCACGGTGCACTGCGCGGCCCTCGCCGTGGTGGGCGAGAGCGTCAGCGACCCGATCTCCTACTACGAGAGCAACGTCACGGCGTCGCTGCGGTTCTTCGAGACGCTCCTCGAGGTCGGCCGGCCCTCGGTGATCTTCTCCTCCTCTGCCTCGGTCTACGCGCCGAACGAGACGTTCGAGGTCACGGAGGAGTCGCCGCTGGCTCCGGCCTCGCCGTACGCGTGGACCAAGCGGATGACCGAGCAGATGCTCACCGACGTGGCCGCGGCGACCGCTCTCCGGGCGATCTCGCTGCGGTACTTCAACCCCGTCGGCGCCGACCCCACCGGCCGGACCGGACCGTACGACCCGCGTCCGACCCACGTCCTGGGCCGGATGCTCGCGGTGGCGCAGGGCGACCTGCCCGAGTTCGTGATCACCGGGACGGACCTTCCGACCCCCGACGGCACCGGCATCCGCGACTACCTGCACGTCTGGGACCTGGCCCGCGCCCACGTCGCCGCCGTCGAGCGCTTCGACGCGGTGCTCGAGGCCGAGGGCGCCCCCTCCGCGGTCCTCAACCTCGGCACGGGCTCGGGAGTCTCGGTGCGCGAGCTCGTGGACACCTTCGAGCGGGTGAGCGGACGCCCCCTGCCCGTCCGGGAGGGTGCACCGCGTCCCGGTGACGCCGTCGGCGCCTACGCCAACGTCGACAAGGCCCAGAAGCTCCTCGGATGGCGGGCCACCTCCTCCCTCGACGACGCGCTGCGCAGCGCGATCGAGTGGGCCGGTCGCTGGCGGGCCGCCACCTCGGCCTGAGGTGCGCTGACGCCAGGACGGGGTCGCCCACCGGGTACAGTCTTTCCTCGGCGCGATCCCCTCCTGTTCTGGTACGAAGGAGCCTCTCCACACCATGGCCCGAGACACCGCCTTGTCGCGCGCGGCACGCAGAGCCTGGCACTGGCTTCCCAGCGGGGTACGCGGACGGGCGGGTGGGCTCAAGCCGCCGCGCCTGAGCGTCGTCATCCCGGTCTACAACGTCGAGGAGTACGTCGAGGAGTGCCTCGACAGCGTCTTCGGGCAGTCGCTGACCGACCTCGAGGTGATCGCGGTCGACGACGGCTCGACCGACTCGAGCCTCAAGATCCTGCGCGAGTACGCCACCCGGGAGCCGCGCCTGAGCGTGCTCCACCAGCAGAACGAGGGCCAGGGCTCGGCCCGCAACCACGGGGTGACGCGCGCGCGGGGGACTTTCCTGACCTTCGTCGACGCCGACGACACCATTCCCCCGGGCGCATTCGCGTACATGGTGCGCTCGCTCGAGAAGTCGGGCTCGGACTTCTCGGTGGGGTCTGTCCGCCGTACGAAGAACGGCCGCCTCAGCAACCCCTGGTGGGTCAAGATCGTGCACGGCCAGGACCGGATCGGCGTGACGATCGACGACTTCCCCGAGGCGTTGCTGGACGTCATCGCCGCCAACCGGATGTTCCGTCGGGAGTTCTGGCTCGACAAGGTCGGCGGCTTCGAGGCTGGGATCGCCTACGAGGACCACGTCCCGATGGTCGCCGCGTACGTCCGCGCCTCGACCTTCGACATCCTCAAGCGCCCGACCTACCACTGGCGGATGCGCGAGAACCGCACGTCCACCAGCCAGCAGAAGCACGTCCTCAAGAACCTCACCGACCGGATCACGGTCAAGGCGCAGGCCCAGGCGATCGTCTCGCAGGAGGCCTCGGCGTCGGTGTACGCCAGCTGGGTCGCCCGCGTCCTCGACACCGACCTGTCGCTCTTCATCTCCCACGCCGACGCCGCCACCGAGGAGTACCGACGTGTGCTCCAGGACGCGATGCGCATCTACGTCGACGAGGCGACGCCGGAGGCGTGGGCGCTGGTGCGTTTCCACCAGAAGGTCCGGACGTGGCTGGCCGCGGACGGCGCCTGGGACGCGATCGAGGACTTCGCCGCGTACCTGCGCGAGTGGGGCAACGTCCCGCCGACGAAGGTCGTGGACGGCCGGGTCTTCGCGGACGTGCCCCTCGCCGAGATCGTCGGCCGTGACGTCCCCCTCCACCTGAGGGAGCTCGGAGCGAACGAGACGGCGCTCCACGCCCGTCTCAAGCGCGCCCGGTGGGAGGGAGACTCCCTCGTGCTCGAGGGGTGGGCGTACGTGCCCGGCGTCGACCTCGCCGACGCCGTCCCGACCGTCCGCGTCGTGCTGCGCTCCGAGACCGGAGACGAGATCCCCCTCCCCGTCGAGCCGCTGGTCGACGTCGAGGCCACACGGACCGCCGACACCTTCAACGCGTCGTACGACACCTCGGCCTTCCGTGCCGTCGTGGATGCAGCAGCACTGCCCTCCGGCAGCCGGTGGACGCTCCAGATCACGGTCGACGCCCGCGGCGTCGTCCGCTCCGGCCCGGTCCACCAGCCGGTGCCGGGATCGTCGGCCGCCGGACACGCCTTGTCGGCCCGGCGCCTCGGCGACCTGCTCGTGGTCGCGCAGTGGGACCCGACCGACGGCTTCGTCCTCACCGCCGAGCCGCCTGTGGGCGAGCTCGTCGACGTGTTGGTCGACGGCCGCACGGTCGTGGGGACCGTGGCCAGCGACGCGCCGCTCACCCACGTCGTCGCGTCGTCGCCCGGTGCTGCCAAGGACGTGCAGACCCGCGTCTCGGAGACAGGGTCGGGCTACGCGTTCTCGCTGGAGCTCCCGCCGACGACCGCCGACGGGATCCCGTTCGCCGCGACCTGGTCTCTGCGCGTCGTCACCCCCGGTGGGCGCAAGCCGCTCGTCTGGGCGCAGCACCTGCCGGCCCGTGTCGGAGCGCGCGCGACGGGCTCGGTCGCCGCCGAGCGCTCGAGCCGGGGCGAGACCCTGCTGCGCGCCGACAGCCCGCGCGCCGACGTCCGCAGCGCCGAGCTCACCGAGGACGCGCTCACGCTCGTCGTCGAGACCGAGGGCGTGTCCGCCGCCGAGCTCGCGACGCTGAGACTCGCCAACGACCGCATCCTCTTCCACGCCGACGACGTCACGCCGGCGGGCGCGGACGCCTTCACCGTGCGCATCCCCGCCTCCTACCGGCCCTTCGGGGGCGCTGCGGTGCCGCTCGACCCGGGGCACTACGCGCTCCTGCTGACCTTGGACGACGGACGCGAGGCCAAGGTGTCGGCCACCGCCGCGTACCTCGAGTCCTGTCCCGTCGAGACCCGCACGGACGCTCTCGGCGTCCGGTTCACGGTCGCCAAGGACGGCGGCGCCCGTGCCACGGTCTTCGCGCCTCTGACCGACCTCGAGCGCTCGAAGTACGGGCAGCGTCAGCTGCGCACCTGGTACCAGGAGACCCCCCACGAGCCGGAGGACAGCGTCCTCCTGCAGTGCTACCGCGGCGAGTTCGCCACCGACAGCCAGCGCGCGATCCACGAGCGGCTCCGCGAGGTGAGGCCCGACCTCACGCTGTACTGGGGTGTGGCGAGCTGGTCCACCGAGGTGCCCGAGGGCGCGGTCCCGTTGCTGATCGGGTCGCGGGCGTGGTTCGAGGCGCTCGGCCGCTCGCGCTACCTCTGCAACAACATCGACTTCGACTCGTTCTTCCGCAAGGGCGCGCACCAGCGGTTCCTCGAGACGTTCCACGGCTACCCCTTCAAGTCCATGGGCCGCACGTTCTGGGAGGGCAAGAACCTCTCGGCCGGCCGGATCCGCCGCGAGATCGACCGCCGCAACGCCGAGTGGGACGCGATCCTCGTGCCCAGCGAGGAGTGCGCCGAGTTCTACCGCCGCGAGTACGACTACGCGGGCGAGATCCTGGTGACCGGCTACCCGCGCTCCGACGCGCTCGTCAACGCCGACGCCCCGGCCCGTCGGACCGAGGTCCTCGCCCGGCTGGGCATCGACCCGGCCAAGAAGGTCGTCCTCTACGCGCCGACGTACCGTGACGCCCTCACGACGCGCGTCTTCGCCGCGAAGCTCTTCGACGAGCTCGACCTCGCGCAGTTCTGCGCCGGTGTCGGCGAGGACGTCGTGCTCCTCCTGCGGGGCCACAACAACAACCAGCGCGAGCTCGACCGCGAGCGTCGCTTCGGTCAGGTGGTCGACGTCACCGACTACCCGGAGATCAACGACCTCGTCCTCGCGGCCGACGTGGCGATCCTCGACTACTCGTCGCTGCGCTTCGAGTGGGCGCTCACGGGCAAGCCCGCGGTGTTCTTCGTCCCCGACCTCGACACGTACTTCGAGGGCCGTCCTCCGCTGTTCGACTTCGCCCCCACGGCACCGGGTCCGCTCCTGCAGACCACGGCCGAGGTCGTCGATGCCGTCCGCGACGCCGACGGCGTCCGCATGGAGTACACCGAGGCCATCGAGGCGTTCAACGTACGGTTCAACCGGCTCCAGGACGGCCACGCCACCGAGCGCGTCGTCGAGGCGTTCTTCGAGCGATGACCGACGCGGCACGCCAGACCGGATCCGCGGACGCGACGACGGCGCCGGCGCGGCCCGTCAGGGTGCCGCTGTGGGACAACGCCCGGTGGATCGCGATCACCCTGGTCGTGGTCGGGCACGCGATCGAGGTGCCGAACCGCAGCGACCTCGCGTTCGGGCTGTACTTGGCCATCTACTCGTTCCACATGCCGTTGTTCGCCTTCATCTCGGGGCGCTTCTCGCACGGCGGGGCACTGACCTCCCGCGAGACCCGCGGGATCCTGACGCACATCGTCCTCCCGCTGGTCATCTTCCAGTGCGTGTGGACGCTCTTCGCGTGGTGGCGGCTCGGCGTGCTGCAGATCGACTTCATCACGCCTCGGTGGATTCTGTGGTTCCTGCTGGCGCTCGCGCTCTGGCGGCTGACACTGCCGCTCTTCGCGCTGATGAGGCACCCGTTCCTCGTCAGCGTGCTGGTGGCGTGCGTCGCGGGCTACTCCCCCGGCGCCGGCACGCTTGCGGCGACCAGCCGTACGCTCGTGTTCCTCCCGTTCTTCGTCGCCGGCTGGTGCCTCCACGAGCGCGGCGGACTGACCACGCTGCTTCACGTGCTGTCGAAGTGGTGGGTCCGCTGCCTGGCGGGGGTGCTGGTGGTGCTGGTCACCGTGCTGGCGGTCACGAGGGCCGACCTGATGCGCGAGCTGATGCTCCGCAAGTGGTTCCAGGGCGAGTGGAACTACGCCCGCCTGGGCAACGAGGAGTGGTGGGCCGGCTTCGAGCGGGCCGCCGTGATGGCGGTGTCCTTCGTCATGATCGCCGCTGTCCTCGCGCTCGTGCCACGCCGCCAGACGTTCTTCACGCCCTGGGGCGCGCGCACCATGAACGTCTACCTGCTGCACCTCTTCCCGATCGTCGTCGCCACCGACATGGGCCTCATCTCGGTGGACCGTGACAGCGTCGAGACGATCGTCGGGCTCGTCGTCATCGCGATCGTGTGGTCGGCGGTGCTCTCCACACGAGCGGTCGACGTCGTGTTCGGACCATTCACCCATCCACGTGCGCGGTGGCTCCTCCGCGACGAGGACGACGCACCGCCTGGCACCGGCCGCAGGAGCACGCGCGCGGGCTGACTGCGTGACGGGTGGCGGAGAACCCGCCGACGTGCAGGATGGCTGCATGACGGGGGACACTCTGGACACGATCGGCCTGCGGCGCGAGGTGCCTCAGGCCTCCGACCGCCTCGACTACCTGTCCGCCTACGAAGCAGCCGTGGCTGCGCTGGCCGTCGCGCTGACCGACGTGGTCGTCGTCGGCCGTGCGGACGCGACGGCGCTCGGCAACACGTTCGCCGAGCGGTACCCGGACGCGACCGTGCAGGTGCTCGCCAACGGGAAGCCGCCCGACGACACCACGGAGCAGGAACCGCTGCCGAACGTGCACGTCCACCGCTGGCATCGCACGGACGACCTTCCCCCGATCCTCTCCGCGCTGCCCCGTCCGCAGCTGCTCGTCCTGTCGCTGCGACGCAGGACGGCGGGCAAGGTGGGCGCGCTCCACCAGGTGCACGGGTACGTCGTTGCCGGCGGGGTCCTCGCTGTCGAGCACATCGACCGCTCTCGCAAGGACACCTCCACAGCGAGGTACGGGGACTCGGTGCGGGCCGTGCTCGAGGAAGCAGCCCGCCGCTCGACGCGTCCCCCGGCGAAGCACGGCTGGGTCACCTGGATCGACGCGCTGGCCCAGTCCCTGGAGGACGTCAGCTACCACGGGCAGCTCGCGCTGGTGACCAAGCGCGAGACGGTGCGGCGCATGCTGCACACCGCCGAGACCGCTGGGGTGCTGGAGGCACGTTATGGGGACGACAGCCCGCTGGCCGTGCTGGACTCCAGGCCGGGGTTCACCTTCGAGAGCACGGCGGTCGTCACCTCCCACGGGCGGGGCCCCGCGATCGCGCACGGCCCCTTCGCGATCCCCCCGCTCGAGATTCGGCACTACACGCGCGCGCTCTCGTACCCGCGGCAGCTGCTCTCCTACGACGACTACTGGCTCCCCGACAGCTTCCGTCACCAGCACGCTCCTCGGCTGAAGCACCGCGGTCTGCTGCGCGCCAACCCCGACCTGGCGCTGGAGCGCGAGACCTGGCGGCCGTCGCAGACGCGTCGTTGGGACGGGCCGGTGTACTACCTCGACACCGAGTTCCCCGGGCACTTCGGCCACGTGGGCACCGAGGTCATCTCCCGGATGTGGGGGTGGGAGCGCGCCCGTGAGGAGTTCCCCGACATCCGTCCGCTCGTCAGTCTGCGGGACGAGCAGACGGCAGTCCCGTCGTTCGTGCGTGCGCTCTTCGACGCCTACGGCATCCCCTCGTCGTCGCTGGTCGTGCAGCAGGGAGACGAGGCGCTCGAGCTCGCGGACGTGGTCACGGCCGACCCCGAGTTCGAGAACCCGCTGTACGCCGCCCCCGCCATCGCCCAGACCTGGGAGCGGATCCGCGCCTCGTTCGCCTCGGTGGAGCCGCCCGTACGAGCGGAGCGGATCTTCGTCACGCGGCGGTCGAAGCGCCTGTGCCTGCAGGCGCCGCAGGTCGAGAAGTTCTTCGCCGACCACGGGTTCGCCATCGTCAGTCCGGAGAAGTACTCCTACGGCGAGCAGGTCCAGCTGTTCGCCCAGGCCCGCATCGTCGCGGGCTACGGCGGCAGCGGGATGTTCACGATGATGCACGCTCCCGACGCCCGGGTGATCCTCATCTCCGGCGACGGCTACTCCGCGCAGAACGAGGCGCTCATCGCGGCGGTGAACGGAAACGACGTGCACTACTTCTGGGGGAAGACGCAGCGGACCGAGCCGGACCCCAACCAGCGACGCATCCCGTTCGGAGACGACTTCACCTTCAACCTGCGACGCTACCGCCGGGCGCTGCGACGACTTCTCAAGTAGGTTCGCTGCCTCGCTATCCTGACTCGATGCACAAGATTCTCGTGACCGGTGGCGCCGGGTTCATCGGGTCCAACTTCGTGGAGCACCTCGTCCGCGAGACCGATGCCTCGGTCAGCGTGCTCGACAAGCTCACCTACGCCGCCAACCGCGAGGCCATCGACGCCCTGCCCGAGGGACGGGTGCGTCTCGTCGTCGGTGACGTCGCCGATGCCGGCACCGTCGACCCGCTGGTGGCCGAGCACGACGCCGTCGTCCACTTCGCCGCGGAGTCGCACAACGACAACTCGTTGAACGATCCGAGCCCCTTCGTGCACACGAACCTCGTCGGCACCTTCACCCTCCTGGAGGCGGTGCGGCGCCACGGCACCCGCTTCCACCACGTCTCCACCGACGAGGTCTACGGCGACCTCGCGCTCGACGATCCCGAGCGCTTCACCGAGTCGACGCCGTACAACCCGTCCAGCCCGTACTCCTCCACGAAGGCCGGCTCCGACCTCCTCGTACGCGCGTGGGTGCGGTCGTTCGGCGTGGCGGCCACCCTGAGCAACTGCTCCAACAACTACGGCCCGTACCAGCACGTCGAGAAGTTCATCCCCCGCCAGATCACCAACGTCCTCGACGGGCGTCGCCCCAAGCTGTACGGCCAGGGCCTCAACGTCCGTGACTGGATCCACACCGAGGACCACTCGCGGGCGGTGCGCACGATCCTGGAGGACGGCAAGATCGGCGAGACCTACCTCATCGGCGCGGACGGCGAGAAGAACAACCGGGAGGTCGTCGAGACGATCCTGGAGATCATGGGGCAGCCGACCGACGCGTACGACCTCGTCACCGACCGGCCCGGGCACGACCTGCGGTACGCGATCGACTCCACCAAGCTCCGGACCGAGCTGGGCTGGGAGCCGCGGTTCACCGACTTCCGCGCAGGCCTGGAGGCCACCGTCGCGTGGTACCGCGACCACGAAGAGTGGTGGCGTCCGATGAAGGACTCCGTCGAGGCGCGCTACGCCGAGGCTGGACAGTGAGCTCGGGCCTGACCGTCCGTCCGACGTCCATCGAGGGCCTGCTCGTCGTCGAGCTCCCCCTCCACGGCGACACCCGTGGGTGGTTCAAGGAGAACTGGCAGCGCGAGAAGATGCTGGCGCTCGGGCTGCCCGACTTCGGACCTGTCCAGAACAACGTCTCCTACAACGCCAGCGCCGGCGCCACACGCGGGATCCACGCCGAGCCGTGGGACAAGTTCGTCTCGCTGATGACCGGCAAGGCGTTCGGCGCGTGGGTCGACCTACGGCCCGGCCCCGGCTTCGGGACCACCGTCACCGTCGAGCTCGACCCGGGAGTCGCGGTCTTCGTGCCGCGCGGCGTCGGCAACTCCTACCAAGCGCTCGAGGACGGGACGACCTACGCGTACCTGGTCAACGAGCACTGGCGTCCGGACGTCGTCTACACGGCGGTGGCGCTCGACGACCCGGCGCTCGGCATCGACTGGCCGATCCCGATCTCCGACGCGGAGGTCTCCGACAAGGACCGCGCCAACCCGCTCCTCGCCGACGTCACCCCGATGGAGCCACGGCGCACGCTGATCCTCGGGGCGTACGGCCAGCTGGGGCGGGCGCTGCGCGCGGTGCTTCCCGACGCCGACGCCGTCGACCTCGACACCTTCGACATGACCGACCCGGCCGCGTACGAAGCGGTGGACTGGACGCGGTACGACACCGTCGTCAACGCGGCCGCCTACACGGCGGTCGACGTCGCAGAGACCGAGGAGGGGCGGGTCGCCGCGTGGGCGGCCAACGCCACCGCGCTCGTGCACCTCGCGACGACCGCGGCGCGGCACCGGCTGACCGTCGTCCACGTCTCGAGCGACTACGTCTTCGACGGCACGCGAGAGGTCCACGACGAGACCGAGCCGTTCTCGCCGCTCGGCGTCTACGGTCAGAGCAAGGCGGCCGGTGACGCCGTGGTCTCGACGATCGCGCGGCACTACGTCGTCCGCACGAGCTGGGTCATCGGCGACGGCGGCAACTTCGTCCGGACGATGGCGCGCCTGGCCAAGGACGGGGTCAGCCCGTCGGTCGTCGACGACCAGTACGGGCGCCTCACGTTCACCGACGAGCTCGCCCGAGGCATCGTCCACCTCCTCACGAGCCGCGCTCCGTACGGGACCTACAACCTCAGCGGCGCGGGCACCCCCACGTCCTGGTACGAGATCGCGCGCGACGTGTTCGCCCGGTGCGGCCGCGACCCGGAGGACGTCACGCCGACGTCGACCGAGGCGTACGGCGAGGGCAAGGACCTCGCTCCCCGACCGAGGCACTCGGTGCTCGACCTGACCAAGATCGAGGCCACCGGGTTCGTGCCGCGCCCGGTGAGCGAGTCGCTCGACTCCTACCTCGCGTGACCCGGGGATCGGGCAGCACGTCTGGTTAGAGTGAAGGACAGCCCGGCCACGGAGAGGGGGACCACGTGAGCCCGTCGGTGAAGTCGTTCGCCGTCGCCCGGGTCAAACCGTTGCTCAGCGACACCGCCTGGGCGTGGCTGCGCGACCCGCTGGGGCGTCGAGGTGCTCCCCCGCCGTCCTCGCCGGCCGCGCGGCTCTCGGACATGGACCTCACGCAGCTGGCGCAGCACTTCAAGACGGACAAGTGGGGCAGCCACCGCTACACCCCGCACTACGAGCGCCACTTCGCGCCGTGGCGCGACGAGGCGATCAACGTCCTCGAGATCGGCATCGGCGGTTACGCCCGCGAGGGCCGGGGCGGCAAGTCGCTGCGCATGTGGAAGCACTTCTTCCGCCACGCGCAGATCGTCGGCCTCGACATCCAGGACAAGTCGTTCGTCGACGCCCCGCGGATCAGGACGTACCAGGGCAGCCAGACCGACCCGGAGGTCCTGCAGCGGATCATCGACGAGACCGGGGAGCTGACGATCGTCATCGACGACGGCAGCCACCGCTCGGACCACATCCGCGACACCTTCGCGTACCTCTTCCCCCGGCTCGCCCACGGCGGCATCTACGCGATCGAGGACACCCAGACCTCCTACTGGCCCGAGCGCGGCGGCAGCGAGGACCTCGACGACCCCACGACGACGATGGCGCTGGTCAAGTCGCTCGTCGACGGCCTCCACCACGAGGAGTTCGTGGACGAGTCGTACGAGCCGACGTACACCGACCTGCACGTCGTGGCCGTCCACTGCTACCACAACCTCGTGATCATCGAGAAGGGCGACAACCGCGAGGGCACCCGCCGTCGCGCCATCCTCAAGAGCCGGTACGCCGACGGGTGATCGACTGGCGTACGGCATGGGACCAGGCGCTGTACGGCGACGCAGGGTTCTACCGGACCGAGTCGCCTGCCGCGCACTTCCGCACGTCGGTGCACGCGTCGACCGCCTTCGCAGCCGCCGTCCTCGCGTACGCGCGTCGCCACGACCTGCACGCCGTGGTGGACCTCGGCGCCGGCCGCGGCGAGCTGCTGACGGCCCTGGACGCGGCCGCGCCGGGCGAGCTGGCCCTGCTCGGGGTCGACCTGCGTCCCCGCCCTGCGGAGCTGCCCGAGCCGATCGGCTGGAGCGCCGAGATGCCCGCGCACGTCGACGGCCTGCTGTTCGCCAACGAGCTGCTCGACAACGTCCCGTGCGAGGTCGTCGAGCGCGACCAGGACGGAGCTCTCCGGACGGTGCTGGTCGACCCGGCGAGCGGTGCCGAGGAGCTGGGCGCTCCCGTGCGCGACCCGGAGGTCCTCGAGTGGCTGGCGGCCTGGTGGCCGCTCGACGAGCCCGGCGAGCGAGCCGAGGTCGGGCTCAGCCGGGACGCGGTCTGGCGTGAGGCGGTGTCGCGCCTCGAGCACGGCGCGGCGCTGGCGGTGGACTACGGGCACCTCCGGCAGGACCGCCCCCCGTACGGAAGCCTGCGCGCCTACCGAGGCGGCACGGAGGTCGAGGTCCGCCTCGACGGCACGTGCGACGTCACCGCGCACGTCGCCGTCGACGCCGTGGCCGCCGCGGTCGGTGGGACGCTCGCACGACAAGGCGGCGTCCTGCGCGATCTGGGCGTCGACGGGAGCCGTCCCCCGCTCTCCCTCGCGTCGACCGATCCTCAGGGCTACCTCCGCGCCCTCGCTGCGGCCTCGGAGGCGGCCGAGCTCACCGCCTCGGGCGGCCTCGGCGACTTCTGGTGGATCGAGACGCGCGTCGGGTGACGCTCGGACACGTCACGGCGCCCGGACGACGTCCAGGTCGCCGTCCGCGTACGCCCGGCGCAGCACCTTCTTGTCGAACTTGCCGACCGAGGTCCGCGGGACGGCCTCGATGAACGTCCACGCGTCAGGCAGCTGCCACTTCGCCACGGAGCCCGACAGGTGCTCGCGCAGCTCCTCCGGCGTGACGGTCGCGCCAGGGCGGACCACCACGGTTGCCAGCGGACGCTCCTGCCACTTCTCGTCAGGGATGCCGACGACGGCGGCCTCGACGACGTCGGGGTGGGCCATCAAGGCGTTCTCGAGATCGACCGACGATATCCACTCGCCGCCGGACTTGATGACGTCCTTCGCCCGGTCGGTGAGCGTGACGTAGCCGCGCGGGTCGATCGTGCCGACGTCGCCGGTGTGCAGCCACCCGTCACGAAACTTCTCGGGGTCGTCGTCGCGGTAGTACGCGCCGGTGATCCACGGCCCCCGCACCTCCAGCTCCCCGACCGCCACACCGTCCTGCGCGAGCGGCTCGGCCTGGTCGCCGACGATCCGCGCCTCGACGCCGCCGAGCACCCTGCCCTGGCACGCGCGGTAGCGCCATGCCTCGTCCTCGTCGACGCCCACCGGCGGGATTCCCGACGTCGCGACCGGTGAGGTCTCGGTCATCCCCCAGGCCTGCTGGACGCGGACGCCGTGGCGTTCCCACAGCGCCTGCTGCAGCGCCAACGGCACCGCGGAGCCTCCGCACAGCGCGAGCCGGATCGACGACAGGTCCGACGGATGCTCGTCGACCCACCCAAGGAGGTCGTTGAAGATCGTCGGGACTCCGCCAGCGAGAGTCGGCCGTGTCTCCTCGATGAGCCGTACGAGCGGCTCTGCCTGCAGCCACCGGTCCGGCATCACGAGCGACGCACCGACGAGGACCGCCGCGTACGGGAGCCCCCACGCGTTCGCGTGGAACATCGGCACGACCGGCAGCACCCGGTCGGACGGCCCGATGCCCGCGTTGTCGCCCATCGCCATGGACATCGAGTGGAGGTACGCCGAGCGGTGGCTGTAGACGACGCCCTTGGGGTTGCCGGTGGTGCCGCTGGTGTAGCACATGGCGGCGGCGTCACGCTCGTCGATCTCGGGCCATGCGAACGAGTCCGGCTCCACCGCGAGCGCCTCCTCGTACCGGACGACCTGCTTGCCCGAGGACTCCAATGGACCGAGGTCGACGGACTCCGAGCCGGGCCCGGCCACCAGCACGTGCGTGACGGTCTCGAAGGTCGGTAGCAGCGCGGCGAACGGCGTCAGCAACGAGGCATCGACGATCACGACCGTGTCCTCGGCGTGGTTGACGACGTAGGTGACCTGCTCCGGGAAGAGCCGGATGTTGATCGTGTGGAGGACCGCCCCCATGGACGGCACCGCGAGGTACGCCTCCAGGTGCTCGGCGTTGTTCCACATGAAGGTGCCGACGCGCTGGTCGCCGTCCACGCCCAGGCGGCGCAGCGCGTTCGCGAGGCGCGCCGCCCGCCGGCCGACCTCCCCGTACGTGCGCGACCGCGTCCCGTCGGCAGTCGCCGTCACCACCACCGCCTCGGCGTGGGCCGTCGTGCCGTACTGCATGATCCGCCCGAGTCCGAGCGGGACGTCCTGCATCGTGCTGCGCATCGCGACCTCCAAGCGTGTGGCCTGGAGCACAGTGTGCCTGAGGTGGCCCGGGGTCGACCAGGCCCGCGCGTTGGTTCCTCAGTGGTCACGCGCGCGACGTCGGTGACCACTCACGCACCAACGCGTCGCTCGGCGCTCCCTTAACACGTCCACCTTCGACTTGTCTGCGATTTTCACGAACTCAGGTTGCCGCCTCCCGGCGCGTCCGCGAACGTGAGGGACACCTCACGTGGCGACCCGACGACCCGACGTCGCTCGAGAACGGTTGACCACCAGCGAAAGGAAGATCCCTTGCGCTCGAATCGCCTCACCCCCTGGTCCAAGATCCTGGCCGCTGCCGCAGGGGCAGCACTGGCCGGGTCCCTCCTCGCCGCGAGCGGGACGTCAGCAGGCGCCGACCAGCGCGACGACGCCCTCGAGAAGGCGCTCGCCGCCGCCGCGGACGACGCGCCCGCGGCACTCCAGACCCCGTTCGAGGCCGCCGGCGGAGCCCGCTGGACGACCCACCCTGAGTCCTTGACGTTCTACCGCCAGCTCGACCGGTCCAGCGACCGCGTCGTGGTCCGCAACATCGGCCGTACGACGCAGGACCGCCCGCTCCAGCTCGTCTCGGTCGGGCAGCCTGCCCCGAAGAGCCAGACCGAGGCCGCCGACGGCTCGGTCGCCATGTTCGTCTGCTCGGTGCACGGCAACGAACCGTCCGGCCGCGAGGCGTGCATGAAGCTCGCCCGCGACCTCGCGACCAGCAAGGACGCCGCCGTCACCCGGTTCCTGTCCCGCACCACGGTGCTGTTCCTCAACGCCAACCCCGACGGATGGGTCGCCAACACGCGCGGCAACGCCGACGGTGTCGACGTCAACCGCGACTACCTCGCACTCGAGACGCCGGAGGCGCGCGCGGTGACCAAGGTGATCCGCGACTGGAACCCGGACATCCTCAACGACCTCCACGAGTACGGCCCGAGCCAGTACTACCGGACCGACCTCCTCCACCTGTGGCCCCGCAACCGCAACGTCGACGACACCATCCACAGCCTCAGCCAGGAGATGAGCGAGGAGTACTCCGCGGCGCAGGCTCGCGGCGAGGGCTTCACAGCAGGCATCTACGGCCACTACGTCAAGGACGGCGAGCCGTTCCTCCAGGTCGCCGGTGACGAGCAGGTCCGCATCCTGCGCAACTACGCCGGGCTCGTGAACGTAGTCGGGATGCTGAGCGAGACGGCGACCCGACCCCTGAACGACGACGAGGCGGCCGACGTCCGCGTGCTCAACAACCGCCGGGTCGACACGAACTACGCCAGCGCGGTCGGATCCACGCAGATGGTCGCAGAGAACCGCGAGACGCTGATCCGGGAGACCGCTGCGGCCGCGGAGCGGCAGGCCGAGCTGGGCGCGTCGCAGGGCGGCGTCGTCTACTTCGGCGGTCAGGACGACATGATCCCGACCGACCCGGACCAGGTCGAGCCGGAGCCGATGTGCGGCTACCGGATCACGCCGGAGGTCTTCCAGCAGGTCCGTCGGGCGCTCAACCTGCACGACCTCGCGTGGACCCGCAGCGCGGGCTCGTACGTGGTGAGCCTCGCGCAGCCCAACCGCGCGCTCGTGCCGCTGATGTTCGACGAGCGGTCGGAGTACCGCCTCGCCCAGGGCACTCCGCTCGAGAGCTGCTGACACAGCGCGGCGCCCGCGTCCACCGTCGTGGTGGACGCGGGCGCAGTCGGTCAGCGGACCCGCAGGACCACCTTCGCGCGCGACCCGCCGTACGACGACGAGCCGGCGTACACCACCCGGATCACGTGCTTACCGCGCTTCTTCAGCTTCGGCAGGCGCACCGTCACCCGGCCACGCTTGCTCACCGTCAGCGTCGCGTTCACGAGACGCTTCTTCCCGTCGAAGACGGTCACGCGTCCGGTCGGGCGCAGCGACGTGCCTCGGGGCGTCACCGTGGCGGTCAGCTTCGCCCGCTGCGTGCGCGTCACCGTCTTCTTCGCCAGGCGCGCCTTCGTGACCGTGCTCGCCTTGGTGATCCGCAGGCTCGCCCGCGCCGCGGCGGTGGTGGGCGAGTAGTCCGCCTTGTACGACGCCGTGATCGCGTGGGTGCCCACGGCGAGGCCGGCCGGGACGGTCACCGCCGCCCCGCCGCGAGACAGGCGGACCGTGCCGAGCGCGCGCGAACCCGCACGGAAGGTCACGCTGCCCCCGGCGTACGTCCCTCCGCGGGTCATCGCCACCGTCACGCGCGACTGCCTCCCGTACGTCGTGCGTGCCGGGCTGAGGGTCAGCCGGCCACCCACGGCCTGCGGCTGCTCCGCCAGGGTGACCTGCCAGCGGGCGGTCCCCAGCGCCGCCTTCGCCGGAACCCCGAGCACCCGAGACCCTGCAGAGGTGGCCGCGAGCTCGACCGAGCTGAAGAAGGAGAGGTGGTCACCGCCGCCGTAGATGACAGGGGCGGTGGCGATCACGACGCCGCGCTCGGTCCGGGCGGGCTGTCCTGGGTGCCGATAGGTTGCGTCGGCGCGCAGCGAGCCACCGTCTCCGCTCCGGATCCAGCTCACGTCGGAGAGCGTGACGTCCCGGCGCGGGCTGGCGTACCGGACCGTGCCTCCCGTCTGGACGTGGCCGACCCCCTTCACAAGATCGGTGAGCGGGTATCGCACCTTGGCCGGATCACTGGGATCGACCACCGCACCGGCCGACGGCGTGACGGTCCCTCCTTCGGCGACCACGGCCGCGCGGAGCGGGTCTGCACCCCAGGTCAGCGACGAGCCGACGGCGGCGTAGCGACGTGCCGGGAGGACCGCGACCCGCCCTGTGCCGGTCACGGTGGTTCCGCCCGCGACGAGCTTCCCCGTCACCGTGAGGGTCCCCGTGGGAAAGGGACCACGCAGGCTCCCCGCGTACTGCTGAGGCTTGGAGCCGGCGACGGCCTCGAGAGCGACCGTCTTGCCGGCCACGGAGGCGGTCATGGTCCCCGATGCCTCGTCACCGCCCACGGTGAAGGAGATCCACAGGTCGCCGTCGGAGAAGATCTCGCTCCAGCCGTTGTACGTCAGGGTCGTCGCGGCGTTCGCCGGCGGGGCCGCGACGAGGACGCCGAGGGCGAGAAGCGCAGACGTCAGCAGCGCGAGCAGGCGCCGAGACGACGTGGAGACAAGAGACAGCACAGACCCTCCAGACAGGTGTAGGTTGCGCGTCCCCCGACCGCGTCGTCATTGTGTCACCCCATGGGTCAGCCCAGGCGGCCTCGCTGGCGGGCGGTACGCCGCTAGGCTGATCGGCATGTCCGCGAGCGAGGCCGGAGGCGACCAGCCCAGCACCCCGACCCGGCTCACCGTCGGTGTCGGCGCGGGGGCTGCCGGGTTCGGGCACGAGCGTGGCGGTGGCGTCGACCTCGACACCACCGACATGGTGCTCAACGTCGGCCCGCAGCACCCGGCGACCCACGGCGTGCTCCGTCTGCGCCTGACCCTGGACGGAGAACGGATCGTCGGGTGCGAGCCGATCGTCGGCTACATGCACCGCGGCGTCGAGAAGCTCTTCGAGGTCCGCGACTACCGCCAGATCATCGTCCTTGCGAACCGGCACGACTGGTTGTCCGCGTTCTCCTCCGAGCTCGGTGTCGTGCTCGCTGTCGAGCGGATGCTCGGACTGGAGGTGCCCGAGCGCGCCACCTGGGCCCGTACGCTGCTGGCCGAGCTCAACCGCGTCCTCAACCACCTGCTGTTCCTCGGCTCCTATCCGCTGGAGCTCGGCGCGATCACGCCGCTGTTCTACGCCACCCGCGAGCGCGAGACGATCCAGGAGGTCATGGAGGAGGTCTCCGGCGGCCGGATGCACTACATGTTCAACCGTGTGGGCGGCCTCAAGGAGGATCTCCCCGCCGGATGGCTCGGGCGGGTCACCTCCGCCGTCGGCGCCGTACGCGGGCGGCTCGGCCAGATCGAGGACATGCTCCTCGACAACGAGATCTTCGCCGCCCGGACCAAGGGTGTGGGTGTGCTGAGCCCGGAGCTGGTCCACGCGTACGGGGTGTCGGGGCCCATCGCCCGTGCCTCGGGCGTCGACTTCGACCTGCGCCGGGACGAGCCGTACCTCGCGTACGCCGAGCTGGCCGCCGACAAGCACCTGCGCGTCGTGACGCGGACCGAGGGCGACAGCTACGCGCGGTTCGCGTGCCTGCTCGAGCAGGTGCGGGTCTCGCTCGACCTCGCCGACGCGTGCGTCGCGCGGATGCACGACCTGCCGGTCGGGCCCGTCAACGTCAAGCTGCCCAAGATCCTCAAAGCGCCCGAGGGGTCGACGTACGCCTGGACCGAGAACCCGCTCGGCATCAACGGCTACTACCTCGTGTCGCGCGGAGAGAAGACGCCGTGGCGGCTCAAGCTGCGCTCGGCCTCGTTCAACAACATCGCGGTCCTGCCCGAGGTCGTCCGCGGATGCGTCGTGGCGGACCTCATCTCGATCCTCGGCTCGATGTTCTTCGTCGTCGGCGACATCGACAAGTGAGTGTGGCATCCGTGGCGGTGCTCGGTGCGGGTTCAGTGCTCATATCCGGCACCAAACCCGCACGTTGTTGCCTGTGGACGGCGCTCCGCCCCCGCCATCTCGGCCGTCGCCTGCGTGTTCGGCGGGCCGCCCGGCACGGATCCCCCTAAGGTCGGGGGGTGGAAAGCGTGTGGGCCGTAAGCGACATCCATGGACACCGCAAGGAGCTGGAGGCGACGCTGACGGCCGCCGGTCTCCTCGACGACGGGCACTGGGCCGGCGGTGAGGCGCGGCTGTGGTTCCTCGGCGACTACGTCGACCGGGGCCCCGACGGAATCGGCGTGATCGAGCTGGCGATGCAGCTCCAAGAAGAGGCTCCGCGATCCGGCGGTCAGGTCTCCGCCTTGCTCGGGAACCACGAGATCCTCATGCTCGGCATGCAGCGGTACGGACCGACGCCGGTGCCGAGCGACTCCCGCTACAGCTTCGAGGTGAACTGGATCGGCAACGGCGGCGTCGTCCGCGACCTCGAGCGGCTGGAGCAGCGCCACCTCGACTGGCTGACGTCGCTTCCGGCGGTCGGCAGCGACGCGGACCACCTCCTGCTCCACTCCGACACCAGCGCCTACCTGCTGTGGGGCGAGCAGGTCGACGACATCAACGACGCGGTGCGGGCCGAGCTTCAGATGCCCGACCTGACGACGTGGTGGGAGATGTGGCGTCGCCTGACCTCGCGCTACGCCTTCGCGCGCGAGGACGGTGTCGAGACGGCGACGCGCATGCTCGACACCCTCGGCGGCCGTCGCATCGTGCACGGCCACACGATCGGCGCGCTCATCCGCGGCGGCTCGGTGACGCCCGAGGACGAGCCCGTGCTCTACGCGGACGGGCTCGCCCTCGACATCGACGGCGGCATCTACCTGGGCGGACCGTGCCAGCTCGTCCGCCTGGACGAGCAGGACTGATCCGTCCCGTCAGCCCAGCAGGCCCTGGTCCTCGAGGTACTCCTTGGCGACGTCGGCCGGCTTCTCCCGATCGACGTCGACCTTCGCGTTGAGCTCGGCAAGGTCCTCGGTGGTGAGGGCGGTCGAGAGCTCGTTGAGCGCGGTCGAGACGTCCGGGTTGTCCTCCAGCCACTGCGAGTTCACCGCAGGGATGAGGTTCTGGGCGGGCTGCAGGCCCTTGTCGTCCTCGAGGAGCACGAGCCCATCGTCCTCCAACGCGCCGTCGGTCGTGGCGACCTGCACCAGCTGAACCTCGCCGCCGGTCGCGGCGTCCTTGCCCTCACGGCTGCCGAAGCCGAGCGGGAGGACCTCGGTGATGTCGATCCCGTAGACCTCGCGCAGCCCCTTGGCGCAGTCCTGCCGGTCCTTGCAGTCCGGGGCAGCAGCCAGCTTCACCGGAAGCTTGGCGGCACCGAGGTCGGAGAGCGTGGTCAGGTCGTTCTTCTCGGCGAACTCCTTGGTGACCGCGTAGGCGTTCTGGTCGGTCGCTGCGGCAGGCTCGAGGAGGGTGACGCCCACGCTCTCGGCCAGGGTGTTGACCGCGTCGAGGGTCTGCTCGACGTTGTTGCTCGTCACCGGCTTGGCCGTGGGGCCGTTGGCCTGGGTGTTGAGGTAGTCGCCGATCCCGGCGAGATACTCGGGGACGACCTGCACCTTGTTGCTCGACAGCTGGTCCATGTAGACCGCCCGGGTGTCGACGAGCTTCTGGGTGACGTCGTAGCCCTCGTCCTCGAGCATCTGGCCGTAGAGCTCGGCCAAGATCTGCATCTCGGTGAAGTTCTGGCCGGACACGGTCACCGGTCCCTTTGCCCGGTCACCCGACTGCGGGTTGGGATCGTCGCCGCCACAGGCGGGCAGCGCGACCAGCGCGACCCCGCAGGCGAGAGTGGCTGCTACGCGGCGGACGCGGCGCAGTGTCGTGCTGTCCATGGAGTCCCTTTCGTTGTCACGACCCGGTGGTCGCGGTGTCTGTCGACGGTGACGCGATCTGCGGTGTGTGGACCAGACCATCATGGCCGCTCCCGCTGACACGGCGCATCGGGTCGACGGCGCGCTCCACGAGCGCCGCGATCCCCTCGAGCACAAGGGCACCCAGCGCGACGAGGATCGCGCCCCCGATGACGTAGCGGTACGTGTTGTTGCTGAACCCGTACGTGATGGTGTTGCCGAGTCCCGGACCGGCGACGAGTGCGGCGATCGTCGCGGTCGCCCACAGCTGGACGACCGCCAGCCGGACACCGTTGGCGACCAGGCGCGCAGCGAGGGGCAGCTCCACCTTGCCGAACACCTGCCACTCGCTCATCCCCGTGCCGCGTGCGGCCTCGACGACCTCCGGGTCCACCTCGCGGACACCCACGTACGCGTTCGTGATCACCGGCGGAAGTCCGAAGAGGACGAGCGCGATCAGCGTGGCCATCCCCGCACGCCCGTACGGGCCCAGGACGTCGGTCCCGACCGGTCCGAGCGACAAGAGCGCGAGCACCGCGAAGACCGGGATCGCACGCCCGACGTTGGAGACGTTGATGGCGAAGGTGCCGCCGCGCCCCCGGTGCCCCAGCCACAGGCCGAGCGGGAGCCCCACGAGGGCGACGACGAGCAGCGCGGTGACGGTGAGCAGCGCCTGCTCGACCAGCTGCTTGCCGAGGCCGTCGTTGCCGGACCAGCTCGCAGGGTCGAGGAGGAAGGCGACCGCCTCGCCGAGCTCGTTCATGTGGCCACCCCCCGCGTCCACGGTGTCACGAGCCGGGTGAACGCCACCAGGACCAGGTCCAGCAGCACCGCGAGCACCACGCACAAGACGCTGGTCGTGAGGACCTGCGCCTTGAAGCTGTCGTCGATCCCGTTGGCGAGCATGTTGCCGAGCCCTCCGTACGCCACGATCGTGCCGAGCGTCACCATGGCGACGGTCGAGACGGTCGCGACGCGCAGGCCGGCCATGACGATCGGGGTCGCCAAGGGCGCCTCGACTCGCGTCAGCAGCCGCAGCCGTCCGTACCCGAGACCGGTCGCTGCCTCGATCACCTCGTCGGGCACGGCATCGAGCCCGGCCAGGACGTTGCGGACGAGGATCGCGAGCGAGTAGAGCCCCAGGCCGACGATCACCGTGGTCGGGCTCAGCCCCGTTGCCTGGGCGAGGAGCGAGAACATCGCGAGCGACGGGATCGTGTACACGATGGTGGTGCTGCCCATCAGCAGCGAACGCATCCGCGGGCGGTTGCGGGCGAACAGCGCCAGAGCGACAGCCAGCACGAGTCCGAGCGCGACCGAGGTCACCGTGAGGTAGACGTGCTGCACCGTCGCGTCGACCAGCTCCGGCGCGTACTTCTCCACGTACTCGGGGCAGATCCACGCGTTCACGCTGCGCGCGTAGCACGGAGGGTCGGCCGCGAGGAGTGGGGACGGGGTCACGCCGGCGGCTAGGCTCACGACATGCACCGTACCGAGGACGCCATGATCGTGCTCGAGGGCGTGGGCAAGCGCTACGAGGACGGGTCCGTCGCCGTGCGCGACCTCTCGCTGTCAGTCCCGCGGGGGTCGCTCGTCGCTCTCGTCGGCCCCTCCGGCTGTGGCAAGTCCACGACCCTGAAGATGGTCAACCGGCTCATCGAGCCGACGTCGGGCCGCATCCTCCTCGACGGGCAGGACATCCTCAAGGCCGACCCGGTCTCGTTGCGGCGCGGGATCGGCTACGTCATCCAGCAGGTCGGGCTGTTCCCCCACCAGAGCGTCCGCGAGAACGTGGCAACGGTGCCGACGCTGCTGCACTGGGAACGCAAGAAGGCGCGGGCCCGTGCCGATGAGCTGCTCGACCTGGTCGGTCTCGACCCTGCCTCGTACGCCGACCGCTATCCGCACCAGCTCTCGGGCGGCCAGCGCCAGCGTGTGGGCGTGGCCCGGGCGCTCGCCGCCGACCCGCCGGTCCTCCTCATGGACGAGCCGTTCGGCGCGGTCGACCCGATCGTCCGCGGGCGGCTCCAGGACGAGTTCCTCCGCCTGCAGCAGGAGCTCGGCAAGACCGTCCTGCTGGTCACCCACGACATCGACGAGGCCGTACGTCTCGGTGACCGCGTCGCGGTGCTCGCCAACGGCGGCGACCTGCGTCAGTACGACTCCCCTGCCGCGGTCCTCGGAGCACCGGCCGACGACTTCGTCGCGGAGTTCGTCGGCGCCGACCGCGGTCTGCGACGTCTCGCCGTCACGCCGATCGACGTCGACGAGCTCGAGACGGCTCCTGTGGTCCGCGAGGACACGCCGCTCGACGAGGTCCGGCGCCGCGCCGCCGCCTCCGACGTGCCCTGGGCGATCGTCGTCGACGCGTCCGACCGTCTCGTCGGCTGGATCGGCGCCGAGCACCTGGCCTCGGCCGACACGCTGCGTGCGCGCCCCATGGAGGCCACGCTGCACCGCACCGCCACGCTCAAGGACGCATGGTCGGTCATGCTGCGCTACGACGCCGGCTGGGTCGCCGTCCTCGACGACGACCGGCGCTTCCTCGGCGTCCTCACGCCGGAGTCGCTCCACGCGGCACTGCGCCGGTCGGTGCGCACGACGGAGCCGTCCAGCATCGGGTGAGCGGGCTCAGGCCTGCTTCGCCTCGGGGAGCTCCTCGTCGTCGCCGGAGTCGGCGTCCTTGGCGTCCGCGGCAGCCTCGTCGGCCGCCTGCGCCCGCGCGGCCGCCGTGGCCTCCCAGCTGAGCAGGTCGACGATCGTGGGCACGTCCGCACCGTCCCACAGGGTCATGGTGCTGGGTGCGTCCTCGTCGTCGGTCTCGGAGCGGAGCGCCTCGACCTCGCGCTGCAGCTCCTCGCGCCGCGCGTCGGACTCGTCGGCACGCGCCTCGGCGAGACGCAGCGTCCCGTTGAGCTCGGTGATGCGACGGGTGGTGATCGAGAGCGTCTCGTTGACCGCCTCGATGAACTCCATGTTCTCGCGGGTCCGGTCGACCGTCATGTCGCGGTACGCCTGGGCCTGCTCGGCGCGGTCCTTGTACCACGCACGACGGGTGGCGAGCACCTCGTCGGCGATCACCCGCGCCGCCGCGACGCCCACGACCACCGCTGTCACCGACGCCGCTACGAGCACTCCCTGCGAAGCCGTGGCGACTGCGACGGCGACGAAGACTGCAGAAGCCGCCAGCATGGCGCTGGCGACGAGGAGGCGCACGGAGCGCTGGCGGCGGCGATCGTTCGACATGGAGAGAACCCTACGCTACGGCGAACGCGTTCCCGCTGACCGACACCAGGCGTTCAAGCCTTCGCGGCCTCGTCCGGATCGTCCTCGTCGTGGGGCACCTCGCAGGCGCGTTCGAGGGCCAGCGCGGCGGCCATCGCGAGGAGGGCGGCCACGGCCGCGGCCACCGACCGGACGACGCGCTCGCGAGGCAGCGCGAGCTCGAGATCTCCTGCGAAGGACAGCGCGAAACCGACGTAGTAGCCGGCGATCAGCGCGGTCACGATCGCCGACGCCTTGGCCAGCGCGAGCAACCTCAGCGCCCGCGACGGGTGCATCGTCCGACGCTGCCGGTGCAGCGCCTGGAATGTCGTCCACGCGAGCACGCCGAGGATCGCGGCAAGGAAGAGCATCGTGCCGGCAGCGACCCAGGACACCGTGGGAACCACGGCGTCGCGCCACTCGAGGAACGGACGCACCGCGCGTCCGACAGCCAGCCCGACGACGCCGAGGATGGCGAGCTGGACGGCTGACGACCGGCGGAGCGGACGGTGACCCATGGAGATCAGACGAGGATCTCGAGGTCCTCGCGCCGCGTGACGCCGGAGGTGTCGAGACCCTGCGCGAGGTCGACGACGTAGCCGTGGCCGGGGATCTCGCCCTCGAGGTCGAGCTCGAGCCACGGGATGAGCACGAACGCGCGCTCGTGCGCCCGCGGGTGCGGCAGCGTCAGGCGCTCGTCGTGCGCGACTCGGTTGCCCACGACGATGAGGTCGACGTCGAGCGTGCGCGGAGCGTTCTTCTCGCCGCGCTCGCGGCCGAAGGCGTCCTCGATCGCGAGGCAGCGGTCGAGGAGCGTGTGGACGGTCAGCGTCGTGTCGATGAGGACGACCGCGTTGAGGAAGTCGCGCGAGCCGGCAGGCGCACCGACCGGAGCCGTCTCGTACACCGACGACACGGCCACCACGGTGACCTCAGGAGTGTCGGCGAGCGCGGCGACAGCCCCCTGCACGTTGTTGAGCCGCTCCCCCAGGTTGGACCCGATCGCGATCACGGCCTGCCGGATCGGGCGCATGCCGCCGGTCATCGTGTCCGCGTCAGGGATGTGCGGGTTGGGCGTCTCGGTCACGTACGACTCCGCTCTATCGTCACGGCGACGTCCGAGAACGCCACCGGTATCGGTGCTTCCGGCTTGTGGACCGTGACGCTCGCCCACTGCACCGGCGCGAAACCGAAGCAGATCCCGAGGATGCGGAGCGCGAGCGTCTCGATCAGGTCCACGGGGTCCGACGCCACGGCGTCCGCGACCCTCTCCGACAACGTACCGTAATGAACCGACGCGTCTAAGTCCCCTGTCTGAGCCGCCCGCTCCAGGTCGAGCCCCAGTACCACGTCGACGACGAACCGTTGCCCCTGCTCGCGCTCGAACGCGAGGAGGCCGTGGTAGCCGTACGCCTCGATCCCCGTCACGGTGATCCGGTCGAGTCCTTCCGGCGCGCTCATCCGTCCATCACCGGACCCGAGTGGTGTGACCAGAGCTTCCAGCCGGACGCGGTCTCGACCAGGACGTCGGTCGCGACGCCGCGTCCGCCGGCGAACACGGTCGGCGCCTCGCCCTCGGCCTCGGCGAGCACGTTCTCGACGCACGACACGACCGCGACGCCGTCGCGGCGCGTCACCTCGACGTCGGTGAGGATGAACTGGATGTAGCCGACGTTGGCCATGAGCATCGCGAACGAGCGCAGGATCGCACCGTGCCCGAGGATCGGCTCCGCGCCCGGGTGCACGCACACCGTGTCGTCGCCGGGCAGCCACAGCGACGACATGAGGTCGAGGTCACCGTGCTCGATCGCGTCGTAGAACGCCTGGTGGGTCGCGAGGACCGGGTCGCGCCGCTCAACCATCGCGCCACCGCTCCGCCACGCGTACGGCGTCGGCGTTCGCTGCGACGTCGTGGACCCGTACGCACCACGCGCCGGCCGTCGCGGCGAGCGCCGTGATCGCGACGGTCGCGTCGTCACGCTCCCTCGGCGGACGCAGGGTGCCGTCGTCGTCGGCGAGCAGCTCGCCGAGGAACCGCTTGCGGCTCGCCGCGACCAGCAGCGGGTAGCCCAGCGACGCGAAGGCCTCGAGGTGGGCGAGGACGGACCAGTTCTGAGGGCCGCGCTTGGAGAACCCGATGCCGGGGTCGACGACGATCTGCTCGGGCCGCACGCCCTTCGCGAGGGCGAGGTCGACGGACCTGCCCAGCTCGGTGACGACGTCGGGCACGAGGTCGTCGTAGCGGGTCGCGTCGTCGCCGAGCATCGACGCGGAGTGGCCCCGCCAGTGCATGACGACGTACGGCACGCCCGTGCGTGCCGCCACCTCGAGGATGTCGGGGTCGGCGAGACCGCCCGAGACGTCGTTGATGACCCGGGCGCCTGCGGCGACGGCACGCTCGGCGACCTCGGCGCGCATGGTGTCGACCGAGACGACGACACCGCGGTCGGCCAGTGCGCGGACGACGGGCTCGACGCGCGCCAGCTCGGTGGCGGCGTCCACCCGCTGAGCGCCCGGACGCGTCGACTCACCTCCGACGTCGACGATGTCGGCGCCGTCGTCGACGAGCGCGAAGCCATGACGAACGGCGTCGTCGACGTCGAGCCAGCGTCCGCCGTCTGAGAAGGAGTCGGGCGTGACGTTGACGACACCCATCACCTGGCACCGGCCCGCGTCGGGGAGCAGCGGCACCCCGCGACGCGTGAACATCAGCGCCCCGTGATCAGGGCCATCGCCTCGGCCCGCGTCGCAGGGTCGCGCAGCTGGCCTCGCACCGCGCTGGTGACCGTCTTCGCGCCAGGCTTGCGCACGCCGCGCATGGTCATGCACAGGTGCTCGGCCTCGATCTGGACGATCACGCCGAGCGGACGGAGCGTCTCGATCAGCGCGTCGGCGATCTGCGTCGTCAGGCGCTCCTGCACCTGCGGCCTCCGGGCGTACACGTCGACCAGCCGGGCGAGCTTCGACAGCCCGACGACGCGTCCGTCCTCGGCAGGGATGTAACCGACGTGCGCGACACCGGTGAACGGCACGAGGTGGTGCTCGCACATGGACCACAGCTCGATGTCCTTCACCAGGATCATCTCGTCGTGGTCGACCTCGAAGGTGCGCGAGAGCGCCTCCTGCGGGTCGTGACGCATCCCGGCGAAGATCTCCTTGTACGCGCGCGCGACCCGCTCCGGGGTGTCCCGGAGCCCGTCGCGGTCCGGGTCCTCGCCGATTGCGATCAGCAGCTCACGGACAGCGGCCTCGGCACGCGGCGTGTCGAACTCGGGCAGCGCCTTGCCCTGGGCTTGCGCCACGTCAGCGAGCCCCAGGAGAGGGCGGCTCGGGGGTCCCACCGGTGGGGCCCGAGCTGGGTCCGTGGAGGTCGGTCCCACCCTGGCCCGGCGCGAGGACGATCGTTCCCTCGTCCTCGTCACGCTCGGGCTCGTGCCCGTTGATCTCCTTCGGGGAGAGGACCGGCGGCAGCGACGACGGCTTGCGGGTCTCCGACCCGGTCCACGCCGGACGCGGAGAGCGGCGCTTGAGCGGCTCGAAGATCGCAGCGACCTCGGCCTTGTCGAGCGTCTCCTTCTCGAGCAGCGCGAGCACCAGGTCGTCGAGGACGGCGCGGTTCTCGGCGAGGATGTCGAACGCCTCCTGGTGGGCGTACCCGATGAACTTCGTCACCTCCTCGTCGACGATCGCCGCGAGCTCCTCGGAGTAGTTGCGCGAGTGGCCGATGTCACGGCCGAGGAACGGCTCGGAGCCGTTCTCGCCCAGTCGCACGGCACCGATGCGCTCGGTCATGCCGTACTGGGTGACCATCGCGCGCGCGAGGTTGGTCGCCTTCTCGATGTCGTTGGCGGCGCCGGTCGTCGGGTTGTGGAAGACCAGCTCCTCGGCGGCGCGACCGCCCAGCATGTACGCCAGCTTGTCGAGCATCTCCGCGCGGGTCTGGCTGTACTTGTCCTCGTCCGGCAGGACCATCGTGTAACCGAGGGCGCGACCGCGCGGCAGGATCGTGATCTTGTGCACGGGGTCGCTGCCGGGCAGCGCGGCGGCGACGAGCGCGTGGCCGCCCTCGTGGTACGCGGTGATCTTGCGCTCGTGCTCGCTCATGAGACGCGTGCGCTTCTGCGGACCGGCGACGACGCGGTCGATCGCCTCGTCGAGCGTACGGTTGTCGATCAGCGCCTGGCTGCTGCGCGCGGTGAGGAGCGCAGCCTCGTTGAGCACGTTGGCGAGGTCGGCACCGGAGAAGCCGGGCGTACGGCGCGCGACCGACTCGAGGTCGACGTCGGCGGCCAGCGGCTTGCCACGCGAGTGCACCTGGAGGATCTGCAGGCGCCCCTTGAGGTCGGGCGCCTCCACGGCGATCTGGCGGTCGAAGCGGCCAGGACGCAGCAGCGCGGGATCGAGGACGTCGGGACGGTTGGTCGCGGCGATGAGGATCACACCGCCGCGGACGTCGAAGCCGTCCATCTCGACCAGCAGCTGGTTGAGCGTCTGCTCGCGCTCGTCGTGGCCGCCGCCGAGGCCCGCACCGCGGTGCCGGCCGACCGCGTCGATCTCGTCGATGAAGACGATCGCGGGAGCGTTCTCCTTGGCCTGCTCGAAGAGGTCGCGCACACGGCTCGCGCCGACACCCACGAACATCTCGACGAAGTCGGAGCCGGAGATCGAGTAGAACGGGACGCCCGCCTCGCCTGCGACGGCACGCGCGAGCAGCGTCTTGCCGGTGCCCGGAGGGCCGTACAGCAGGACGCCCTTCGGGATCTTGGCCCCGACGGCCTGGAACTTCTGCGGGTCGGCGAGGAACTCCTTGATCTCACCGAGCTCCTCGACGGCCTCGTCGGCACCCGCGACGTCGGCGAACGTGGTCTGCGGCGTGTCCTTGGCGATCAGCTTGGCCTTGGACTTCGCGAACTGCATGACGCGGCCGCCGCCGCCCTGCATCGAGTTCATGAGGAAGATGAACAGCAGGAAGATCAGCGCGAAGGGCAGCAGGAGCCCGAGCAGGTTGCCGAGGAAGCTGGGCTTGGGGATCTGGACGTCGTACGACTTCATCTCCTTGTCGGAGACGCTCTTGTCGGCGAGCTTGCGGAGCTGGTTGCCCTGGTCGCCCAGCCAGTTGGCGCGCACCTTCTTGTCATCGTCGAGCGTGGCGCGGATCTCGTTGTCACCGGCGCCGACGAACGTGGCCTCGGCCACCTTGCCCTGCTCGAAGTACCGCACCATCGTGGCGGTCTTGACCTCTTGGTAGCCGTTGTTGGACGACACCAGCTGGAGCAGGGCCAGAACCGCGATGACACTGATGATGATCCAGAGCCACGGGCCCTTGAAGATGCGTTTGACGTCCATGATCCGAGGCCGCGCCTCGCTCCTCCTGCGTAGGAATGGGTACGGGAACCGACGGTACACGTCCGCGCCACGAGGGCAGGACGAGTCTTGTCCCCTGGTGCTTCAACGATCGGCACCCGCGAACATGTTCCCAGGATCCGCACGGATCTCGTGCGGGCGTCCGCCCGGACTCAGGAGTAGACGTGCGGAGCGAGCGTCGCGATGTCGCGCAGGTTGCGGTAGCGCTCGTCGTAGTCGAGCCCGTAGCCGACCACGAACGCGTTGGGGATGTCGAACCCGACGTACTTCACGTCGACGGCCATCTTCAGCGCCTCGGGCTTGCGCAGGAGGGTGCAGATCTCGACCGAGGCCGGCTTGCGGGAGCGCAGGTTGGACGTCAGCCACGACAGCGTGAGACCGGAGTCGATGATGTCTTCGACGATGAGGACGTGACGGCCGGTGAGGTCGGTGTCGAGGTCCTTGAGGATCCGCACCACGCCGGACGACGTCGTGCCGGAGCCGTACGACGACACGGCCATCCAGTCCATCTCGACGTCGCGCTCGAGCGCACGGGCGAGGTCGGCCATGACCATCACCGCGCCCTTGAGGACCCCGACGAGCAGCAGGTCCTCGCCCTCGTAGTCGCGCGCGATCTGCGCGGCGAGCTCCCGGAGGCGGGCCTGGATGTCGGCCTCGGAGATGTACGTCTGGTCCAGCGCGAGGTCACCCTCGATCTGCTTCGCGTCCACGGAACCAGCCTCGCACAGCGGCCTGGGCGGCGCTGCGGGGGCCTCGCCGTCAGGCGGCTCCGAACACCAGCGCCCGGCCCCGCCGGCGGACGCTCAAGCCGCCGGGCAGTGTCGGGCCGCCCTGTCCGCACCAGGCGGTCACCAGGCGGTCGATCCCGGCCACGTGCGCGGCGGTGAGGTCACCCGCGGGCGCTCCGGCCGCGAGCGCGGACGCCCTCAGGACCCGCGTACGGACGGCGCGAGGAAGCGCGGCCAGCACCTCGACGTCGAGCGACCCGTCGTCGAGCGTCGCCTTCCGCGTCGCCGTACGAGCGAGGTCGTCGAGCGCGTCGGCGTCGTCGCGCAGCGCGGCTGCCGTACGGGCGAGGGCGGCGCCCACCCCTGGGCCGAGCTCGCGCTCGAGGACCGGGAGGACGGTGCGCCGTACCCGCACCCGGGCGTAACGCGGATCGTCGTTGTGCGGGTCGTCCCACCACGTCACACCGAGCGCCCGGCACACCTGTTCGGTCTCGGCGCGGGTGAGCGCGAGCAGCGGGCGTCGCCACAGGCCGGAACGCGCCGCCATGCCGGCCAGCGAGCGGGCACCCGAACCGCGCGCCAGGCCGAGCAGCACCGTCTCCGCCTGGTCGTCTCGGGTGTGACCGAGGAGCACGGCAGCGGCTCCGACCTCCTCGGCGTACGCGCGCAGCGCCTCCCGACGGGCGTCTCGAGCCGCGGCCTCCGGTCCGCCCCGGGCACCGACCTCGACGCGTACGACCTGCGCCGCGGCCCCGAGGGCGCGTGCCTGCTCCGCCGCGCGCTGCGCGACCTCAGCGGAGCCCTCCTGGAGCCCGTGGTCGACGACGAGCGCCTCCACGCGCCCTCCACGGGCGTCGACGACGAAGCACGTCAGCGCGGCGAGCGCCAGGGAGTCGGCCCCGCCGGAGACGCCGAGCACGACCGTGGCGTCCGCGGGGAGGTCGGCGAGCGCCTCGGAGACCGCACGGCGCCCGCGCGCGACCACCGGGTCGAGCGGTGGCGTGCGGCGGGTGGTCACGGCGTCGACGTCATCCGTGCACGCGCGCGACCCACTGGTCGGGCTTCTCGATCTCCTCTGCCGACGGCAGGTTGTCCGGTGAGCTCCACACAGCGTCGAACCCCTCGCGGCCGACCGACTTCTCGACCGCGCGGACGAAGGCGGCGCCGTCGCGGTACTGGCGGATCTTCGCGTCGAGCCCGAGCACCTGGCGGACGAACCTGTCCAGCAGCCCGCCGCCTTGGCGGCGCTTGTCGAAGCGGCGGCGGATCTGCCGCACGCTCGGGATGACCGACGGGCCGACGCCGTCCATCACGACGTCCGCGTGCCCCTCGAGCAGCGACATGACGCCGGTGACCTGGCCGATGATCTCGCGCTGGCGGTCGTTCTGGAGCACGTCCATCAACGACACCCGCTCACCGCGGACGAACCGGCCCGCCGCCTTCGACGCCTCGCCCAGCGAGCGCGAGATGCCCTCCGGATCGGTGTCGGTGGCGTCGACGAGCTGGTCGACGAGCCCTTGGACGTGCGCCCGCATCCACGGCACCGCCGTGAACTGCACGCGGTGAGTCTCCTCGTGGAGGCAGACCCAGAGCCGGAAGTCGTGGGTGTCCACCCCGAGCTCTCGCTCGACGTGGACGACGTTCGGGGCGACGAGCAGGAGGCGACCACCGACCGGCAGGCCGCCCTCCGGCCCCGGCGCGGTGAAGAACGGGTCGAACTGCCCGAGGACCTTGGTCGACATGAACGCCAGCGCGGCTCCGACCTCGGCGCCGGTCACGCGGGCGCCGATGGTGCGTCCGAGCCGTCCCGGCGACTGTCCCTTCGCGCGGGCGGACTCCTGGACCTTCTCGAGCATCGGTCGGAGCACGACCTCGAACGACGAGACGTTGGCCGCGACCCACCCGGGCCGGTCGACGACGAGCACCGGGGCGGTGGCGGACTCGGCAGACAGCCCGGTGAACTCGCGCACGGGGCCTTCCGAGCGCGCGGCGCCCTCACGCAGCTCGGCCACGACCTGGTCAGCCTCGGCACTGGCGATCTCGGGGCCCGGCTTCGTCATCCGCGAAGCGGTGGTCAGCGCGAAGTCCCAGTCGATCATGCTGTCCGTCATGCCGTCGAGCCTACGCGGAGGGTGGACGACGGCACGCTGCGCGCGTGTGGAAGGGGGTGATCCAGGACACCGTGAGGGCAAGCGTGTCCCCGTTCCAGCCCCGGAGGCCCTCATGAGCACGGTCGAACGAGAACCCGGTCCCACCGATGTCGACAAGGCGTTCCTCGGCAGCGCCACCTACCGCAGCCTCGGGGAGCAGAGGTTGTCCCCCCGAGAGGAGCGCTTCGAGAAGGCGCGGCGCACCTCGGGACTCTTCCTCGCGCCGCTCGCGACGGTCGTGATGCTCCTCATCCCCTTCGACCTCCCGCAGCAGCAGCACACCCTCGCCGCGGTCCTCGTCGGCGTCGTGGTCCTGTGGGTGACCGAGGCGGTGCCCATCCCGGTCGGCGGCTTCCTCGGGATCGCCGCCATCGTGCTGCTCGACGTGGTCCCCGCCGACGAGGCGCTCGCGCCCTTCGGCTCGTCGACCGTCTTCACCTTCATCGGCGCGTTCATCCTCGCCCAGGCGATGCTCAAGCACGGGCTCGCCAAGCGCTTCGCGATGTTCGTGCTCGACCTGCCCGGAGTCGGCACCTCCACGACACGGGTGATCGTCGCGTTCGGTGCCATCACCTGCCTGCTCTCGGCGTTCGTCTCGAACACCGCGACCGTCGCCATGCTGCTGCCGACCGCGATCGGGATCCTCACCGTGATCGCCAAGCTCATGCAGAGCCAGGGCGTCGTCGAGGAGGACTTCGACCCCCTGAGGCTCCGCGTCGGCGCCGCGCTGATGCTCATGCTCGCGTACGGCGCGAGCGTCGGCGGCCTCCTCACCCCGGTCGGGTCTCCCCCGAACCTCATCGGACGAGGGCTGATCGAGGAGGCGACCGGTGAGACGATCCCGTTCCTCGACTGGATGCTGCTCGCGCTCCCCGTCTGTGCCCTGATGTTCGTCGCGCTCGCGGTGGTCCTGCTGCTGGTGAACCGGCCAGAGATCAAGCGGCTGGAGGGTGTCGAGGAGTGGGTCGACACCGAGAAGCGTGAGCTCGGCCGCATCTCGCGAGCAGAGAAGAACACGCTGGTCGCGTTCGTGTTCACCGTGACGCTGTGGATCCTGCCGGGCGTCGTGGCGCTGGTCGCCGGGCCCGAGTCGGGGACGTACGAGTCGGTGTCCGGTCGCCTCGACGAGGGCGTCGTCGCCGTGCTCGGGGCCTCGCTGCTGTTCCTCCTCCCGATCGACTGGGAGCGACGCGAGTTCACCTTGCGCTGGAGCGACGCCACGAAGATCGACTGGGGGACGGTCGTCCTCTTCGGCACCGGCATCATCTTCGGTTCGCTGCTCGCCTCGACCGGACTGGCGGAGACGATCGGCAAGGGCGCGTACAACTGGCTCGGCCTGAGCAGCGCGCTGCTGCTGACGATCTTCGCGGTCGTGCTCGCGATCGCGGTCTCGGAGACGACGAGCAACACTGCGTCCGCCGCGGTCGTCGTCCCGATCATCATCCCGATCGCGATGGCAGCCGACGTGAACCCGTTCGTCCCCGCGCTGGCGGCCACGTTCGCCGCGTCGTTCGGCTTCATGCTGCCCGTGTCGACGCCGCAGAACGCGATCGTCTACGGCTCCGGTGTCGTCCCGATCACCCGCATGATCCGCTCGGGCATCTCCTTCGACGTGCTGGGCGCGATCCTCATCGTGATCCTGCTGCCGGTGATGGTCTCGATCCTCGGCCTGGGCGGGTAGCGCCATGACTCAACGCATCGCCGTCGTCCCCGGGGACGGGATCGGACCGGAGGTCGTGGAGGCGACCCGCACCGTGCTCGACGCGGTCGCGGAGGCCCACGGCCTCGACCTCGCGTACGACACGTACGACTGGTCGTGCCGCCGCTACCTGGAGCACGGGGCGATGATGCCGGAGGACGGCCTCGACGTGCTGCGGCCGTACGACGCGATCCTGCTGGGCGCGGTCGGATGGCCCGGCGTGCCGGACCACGTGTCGCTCTGGGGTCTGCTGATCCCGATCCGACGGGCGTTCCGGCAGTACGTGAACCTCCGCCCGGTGGCGGTCCTCGAGGGTGTCGCGAGCCCCCTGCGCGACGCCCGCCCCGGCGAGGTCGACCTCGTCGTCGTCCGGGAGAACGTCGAGGGCGAGTACAGCGAGATCGGCGGCCGCCTCAACCGCGGCTTCCCCGACGAGATGGCGGTCCAGGAGTCGGTGTTCACCCGCGCCGGCGTCACGCGCGTGGTCGACTACGCGTTCGCCCTCGCCCGAGCCCGCGGCGGCTCGCTCACGTCGGCGACCAAGAGCAACGGGATCGTCCACACGCTGCCGTTCTGGGACGAGGTCGTGGCCGAGCGCGCGGCGGAGTTCCCGGACGTGGACTGGGACGCCGAGCACATCGACGCGCTCGCGGCCAAGCTCGTGCTCGACCCGGGCCGGTTCGACGTGATCGTCGGCTCGAACCTCTTCGGCGACATCCTCAGCGACCTCGCGGCAGCGGTCGCCGGCAGCATCGGCGTCGCGCCGTCGGCGAACCTCGACCCGACGCGGACCTACCCGTCGATGTTCGAGCCGGTGCACGGGTCGGCACCCGACATCGCCGGCCAGGGGAAGGCCAACCCGATCGGCACGCTGTGGTCGGCCGCCTTGATGCTCGACCACCTCGGGCACGCCGAGGCCGGCGACGACCTGCTGTCCGCGGTCCGCGCGACGGTCCGCTCGTCCGCCACCCGCACGCCCGACCTCGGTGGTACGGCGCGGACGACGGAGGTCGCCGCTGCCGTCACGGCGCAGGTCAAGGGCTGAGCGGTCCGCCTGCTCGTGCGCCGCTCAGCCGGTGGCGCAGGAGCAGGCGGACAGCCGCGCCGCGATCCGGTCGAGCATGGCGCGGGCGTCGAGCGTCCGACGCTCGGGCACACGGTCGGTGAAGATCACGAAGCCGACCGGCGTCCCGTCGCGGGTGACGGTCGTGCCGGCGTAGGAGTGCACGCCGGTCAGCGTGCCCGTCTTCGCCCGTACGACACCGAGCGCAGGCTCCGTGCCGTCGGCGACGAAGCGCGTCGTCAGGGAGCCGTTGAAGCCCGCCACCGGGTAGCGGTCGAAGAGCTCGGAGGCGATGGTGACGACCTGCAGCATGGACGCGAGCGTCACCCGGTTGGCGCGCGAGAGGCCGGAGCCGTCGTAGACGCGGTTGCCGTCCCACCCGACCCCGAGGCCGGTGAGCACGTCGCGGACGGCGATCGTGCCGCCCTCGAACGACGCGGGCTGCTTCTCGGCGATCGCGACGTGGCGCAGCAGCACCTCGGCGGCCTGGTTGTCGCTGTGCTCGATCACCGACTGCGCGATCTGGGCGACCGTGCCGCTGGACACCGCAGCGATCTCCTCGGACTCGACCGGACGCCCCGTGCTCGTGACGCCGCCGGTCACCGTGAGGCCGCGCGCACGCAGCTGGGCGGCGAACGTCGCGGCGGCGTGGCGCGCCGGGTCCTTGACCCGGTCGTCGCCGTCCGTCCCCTGGTCGATCCACAGGGCGCTGACCGGCGACGTGACCTCGCCCGAGATGTAGGTGGGCTCCCACGTGGGGTTGGCCGCCGGGCCGGTGAACAACGAGGCGTCGTAGCCGAGCGACACCTCGGTGACGCCCTCGGCCTTGAGGGTGGCGGCCGTCTTGCGGGCGAGCTGGGCGAGCGAGGACTGCTTCGGGTAGGCGGCTCGGGCGTCGGCGTCGGACGTCTTCGCGAGGTACGGGTCCCCGCCGCCGACGAGCACCAGTCGTGCCGGGCCGGGCGCCGGCGCACCGGTCGTCGGTGCGGCGTCGGTCGCCGACGGCTCCTCGCCGGTCGTGTCGCGCACCACGGTCGTACGGAACCGGTGCTCGGGCCCGAGGGTCTCCATGGCCGCCAGCGACGTGAAGAGCTTCAGCGTGGACGCCGGTACGAACGTGCCCGTACCCGAGCTCCACACCTGCTCGCCCGTCGTCAGGTCGGAGACCGCGAAACCGACGTGCCGGCCGAGCGCGGGACGGCCGAGGAGCGGAGCGATCGCCTGCTGCACCTTGGCGGCGTCGAGGGGACGCGAGGCCGGCGCCGCGAGGACCGGGGCGAGCGCGGGCGCGTCCGGGGTGTCGGGGACCGCCGCAGCCGCCGGCTCTGCGGGCTCGCACGTCCCGCCGTCGCAGACCCAGCGGTCGAGGGCACCCGTGCTGTACGCGGCGACGCCCCCGCCGGTCAGCAGGAGGACGACCGCGAGGAGCAGGTACGGCCAGGCACGGCCGTGCTCGGGGGCGCGGAGAGGCATGCTTCGAGCCTATCCGGGCGGGCGAAGGCCACCGACCGTGATCGGCTGCCCGTCGTGGACGAGCCGCCAGTGCGGGTCCTGCTCGTACGGACGGCCTTCGGCCAGGTGGCGTGCGACACGTGCGCGCAGCGGCTCGGCGACCTCGTGGACGACCGGTGCCGCACCGATGTGCGGGTACGCAGCCGATCCGGCGGCACGGTAGCGGCTGACGACGACGTGGAAGCGCTGGGCGTCGAGGAGCGGCTGCCCGTCGTAGCCGAGCCCGGTGATGCGGGAGCCGACCGGACGCGCGAGGTCGACGTCGTACGTGAGCGGGGCGTCGACCCCGTAGACGACGTCGTAGTCGAAGTCCGCGGTGCCGTGCGGGGTCCTCGGGGTCGGCGCGTTGGTGAGGACGTCCGGATCATGGGGCCCCGGGCCCGTGGTGCCGAAGAAGAACGCCGCCGCGTGCTCGAGGTGCGCGCGCAGCTGGGCGCCGGTCATCTCGACGACGACCAGCCCGCTGTCGAACTGGCACAGGGCCGCGACCTGCCGGTGCCGGACCGGGCCTGCCGGGATCGCGGCGTACCGGTTCGTCGGGCACACGATGCTGAGCACGGGCCAACCCTCCGGCAGCACGTCGCGCAGACCCGCGGCCTGCGCCGCCGCGACCAGTGCGAGCGCGGACGTCGGGCGGTACCGCGCCGGCTCGGTCTCGATCGGGGTCGCCGCGTGGCCGACCACCCGCTCGCCGAGCGCGCGGACCTCGTCGTGCGCGGACGCGACCAGCGCCACGACCTCCGGGTCCTCCTCGGCGTCGGCGGTGTCGACGAGACGGGACGACGTCTCGGCCACCGTCCACACCCCGTCCGTACGCACGAGGTCGACCTCGACGACCGCCACCCGCATGCCCCAGCACAACGGCTCGGTGAGGAGGACGCGCCGCCCGTCGGGCCCGGTGACGTGGCGCTCGGGGAGCTCGACGTGCGCGTGCCCCGCCACCACGACGTCGAGACCCGCGACCTCACGGGCCAGGTCGAGCGCCGCGTTCTCCGGGGTCGCGGGATCCACGGCACCGGAGTGCACGACGGCGACGACGACGTCGGCACCCTCGGCCCGGACCTGGGCGACCAGCGGCGGAGCCGCGGCGACGAGGTCGGTGAACCTGAGGTGCTCGCGCACGTCCCGGTTCCAGGTGGTGACCTGGGGGGTGGTCAGCCCGATGATCCCCACCCGCACCGGTGGTGCTCCGTCCGCGACCACGACGTCGCGCAGCAGGGTCCCCTCCAGAGCCGGCGCGCCGGTCACGGTGTCGTCGACGTTGCCCGCGAGCAGCGGGGCGTCGAGCTGGGTGCGGAAGCGCTCCAGGGCGCGCAGGCCGTAGTCGAGCTCGTGGTTGCCCAGTGCCACCGCGTCGTACCCGAGATGGTTCATCACCGTCGCCATCGGGTGCGGCGGCACGGTGTCGTCGTCGCTCTCGGCGAGCCGGCGCGCGAAGTGGTGCGACAGAGGGCTTCCCTCGAGAACGTCACCGGCGTCGACGAGCAGCGCGTGCGGCGCGCTCCCCCGGAGGCGCCGTACGACGTCGGCCACGCGTGCGAGGCCGATCCGGTTGCCGTAGTCGTCCTCGTACGGGCGGTCCGTCCCGTAGTCGTGGTCGCGTACGTGCCCGTGCAGGTCGGTGGTGGCGAGCACGGTCAAGCGCGCGCTCACCGCAGGCGTACGCTGTTGCGTACGTCACAGTGTCCAACCCCGTGTCCGTCGTCCTTGCCCACGTACGAGAGACTAGACAGGTCTTTGCGTGCCGGGTGGACGTGCCCTGAGCGCGCTGCTCGGACCACTCGCACGAACCAATGGAGGAACAGTGCTGGAATTCGACGTGACGGTCGAGATCCCCAAGGGCGTACGCAACAAGTACGAGGTGGATCACAAGACGGGCCGGATCCGACTCGACCGCACCCTGTTCACCTCCACCCAGTACCCCGCCGACTACGGCTTCATCGAGGACACCCTCGGCCAGGACGGCGACCCGCTCGACGCGCTGGTCCTCCTGTCCGAGCCCACGTTCCCCGGCTGCCTGATCCGCTGCCGCGCGATCGGCATGTTCCGCATGACCGACGAGGCCGGTGGCGACGACAAGGTCCTGTGCGTCCCGGTCGACGACCCGCGTCAGGAGCACCTCCAGGACATCCGCCACGTGCCGGAGTTCGACCGCCTCGAGATCCAGCACTTCTTCGAGGTCTACAAGGACCTCGAGCCCGGCAAGTCGGTCGAGGGCGCCGAGTGGGTCGGCCGCCGCGAGGCCGAGGACGAGGTCGAGGCGTCGTTCAAGCGCTACACCGTCGAGGGCGACGAGCACTGAGCCCGCACTGACACCGTACGAAGGCCGCTGCCCTGAGGGCAGCGGCCTTCGTCGTCCTCGGCGCGGAGCGTGTCCGCCTCTCAGCGCACGCGCGCGGCGAGGTCGGGTGCGGTCCACGAGTAGACCGACACGACCTGGACGTTCTTGCCCGGCCTCGGCGCCTCGACCATCCAGCCGTCACCGAGGTAGAGCGCGACGTGGAAGATCGAGTCGGGGCCACCGCGGCTCCAGAACAGCAGGTCGCCCCGGCGGGCCTCGGCGACCGGGATCGCAGCCGACACCGCGTACTGGGCGCCGCTGAAATGAGGGAGTCCCCTGCCGGCGGCCTGCCAGGCCCGCATCGTGAGCCCGGAGCAGTCCCAGACGTCCGGGCCGGCGCCCGCCCACACGTACGGCTCCCCCACCTGCTCCAGGGCGAAACGAACGGCGGCCTCGACGCCCTTGGCCTGCTTCGGCGGCGTACCACCCGGCGGCGGCGCAGGGGCGGGGGCAGGAGCCGGCGGTGGGGCGGGAGTCTCGGTCGGCGGAAGCGTGGGGGCCCCGGTCTGCGGGCGGTTCGCCGCCTCCTGGGCCCGCTGCGCCAGCTGCTCGAGCGCCTTCTGCCGACGGGCCGCCAGCCGTACGGAGATGCCCTCGGCGTGGGCGAGGTCGCGGATGAGCTGGTCGCGCTCGCGCCGCAGGTCGGCCCGTGCGTCTGCCGCACCAGCGACGGCCTTCTCCGCGTCCTGCTTGGCCTTCGCCGCGGCCGCGGCGAGCTTCTCGCGGCGCGCGACCGCGGCCTGCGCCTCGCGCCTGCGTGTCGTGGCGACCGTCCGCTTGGACTCGTACGTCGCGAGAGCGGCGCGGCTGGCGTCGCCGACCGCGTTGTAGGTGCTCATCTGGCCCAGCAGCGAGCTCGGGCCGCCCTCGGAGAAGAGGCTGCGCATGCGGTTGTAGGGGGCACGGGCGGTCACGCCCGCCACCGTGAACCGCTCGATGACCAGCCGCTGGGCCTCGGCGGCGGACTCGGCGGACTTCGCGGCCTTCTCCGCCGCGTGCTCGGCCGCCTTGGCCTTCTGGAGCGCGTACTCGGCACCGTTGTAGGTCTCGGCGGCCTGCGCTGCCTCGACCTCGAGCGCCTCGACGCGCGCGGTGGCCGCAGCGATCCGGCCTCGGATGTCGTTCACGCCGTCTGCCTTGACGGCGGCTGCCGCCTGGGCGGAGCGGACGTCCTGGGCGGTCGGCGTCTCGTCGGCGTGGACGGCCGGGGCGCCCGCGAGCAGCAGCGCGACCGCGGCGAGCAGGGGCGCTGCCCTGCGCGCTCTGCGGTCCGTCGCGAGCCTCACGTCGTTCCCCCCGTCGTCGCAGGTCAGCGTCCTGGCCCGCTCCTCTCGCACTCTACGTCAGGGCGGCGTCGACCGTGGCCCTTGCGGCCTCTTGGACCTCCGCCAGGTGGTCGGCGCCGCGGAACGACTCGGCGTAGATCTTGTAGACGTCCTCGGTGCCCGACGGCCGTGCAGCGAACCACGCGTCGGCCGTCTCGACCTTGATGCCGCCGAGCGGGGCGTCGTTGCCGGGCGCGTGGGACAGGATGCGCGTGATGGGGTCACCCGCCAGCTCCGTCGCGGTGATCGCGGACGGGTCGAGCGCGCCGAGCCGCGCCTTCTGGTCCCGCGTCGCGGGTGAGTCGACACGGGCGTACGCGGGGTCGCCGTGGCGCGCGGTCAGTCCGACGTAGTGCTGGCTGGGGCTGCGCCCGGTCACCGCCTGGATCTCCGAGGCGAGCAGCGCGAGGATGATGCCGTCCTTGTCGGTGGTCCACACGCTGCCGTCGCGCCGCAGGAACGACGCGCCCGCGCTCTCCTCGCCGCCGAAGACGACCGAGCCCGAGATCAGCGGGTCGACGAACCACTTGAACCCGACCGGCACCTCGTACAGCGCGCGCCCGGCATCGGCCACGACGCGGTCGATCATGCTCGACGAGACGACCGTCTTGCCCACGCCCGCGGCCGCGTCCCAGCCGCGGTGCTCCGTGAGGTAGGCGATCGCCACGGCCAGGAAGTGGTTGGGGTTCATCAGGCCGGCGTCCGGGGTGACGATCCCGTGGCGGTCGGCGTCGGCGTCGTTGCCCGTGGCGATGTCGAAGTGGTCGCGCTGCGAGACGAGGGACGCCATCGCGTACGGGGAGGAGCAGTCCATCCGGATCTTGGCGTCGTGGTCCAGCGTCATGAACCCCCACTGCGGGTCGACCGCCGGGTTCACGACGGTGAGGTCCAGGCCGTACTGCTCGCCGATGCGCCCCCAGTACGCGACGGACGCGCCGCCGAGCGGGTCCGCGCCGATGCGGACGCCCGCCCGCGCGATCGCCTCCATGTCGAGCACCGAGCCGAGGTCGTTGACGTAGTGCGTAAGGAAGTCGTACGTCTGCGCCCGGCCGCGCGCCTCGCCCGTGGTCGCGCGCCGGACGCCGCGCAGGCCGTCGCGCAGCAGCGTGTTGGCGCGGTCCTGGACCCACCCGGTCACGTCCGAGCCGGCAGGGCCGCCGTTGGGCGGGTTGTACTTGAAGCCGCCGTCGCGCGGCGGGTTGTGCGACGGCGTGACGACGATGCCGTCGACCTGGCCGTGCGCGCCGAGCCCGTTGAGGCGCAGGATCGCGTGGGACACCGCCGGCGTCGGGGTGAAGCCGTCCTCGGTGTCGACGAGCGTCACGACGTCGTTGCCGATCAGCACCTCCAGCGCGGACTGCCACGCGGGCAGGGAGAGCGCGTGCGTGTCGCGGGCGAGGAGCAGCGGACCGTCGATGCCGGCCTGCGCGCGGTACTCCACGATGGCCTGCGTGGTGGCGAGGATGTGCGCCTCGTTGAACGCGGTGTCGAGGCTCGATCCGCGGTGGCCGCTCGTCCCGAACGACACCTGCTGGGCGGGGTCCTCGGGGTCGGGCACGCGGTCGTAGTAGGCCGCGGCGAGGGCGTCGAGGTCGACGAGGTCCTGAGGCTCTGCCGGCGTACCGGCCCGTGGGTCCACCATGGAAGAACTCTAGGCGTGGCGTGAGCCGCGCAGCAGCGAGGGCAGCGCGCGCGGAGTGGCGCCGAGGGCGAGCCGGACCGAGGCGAACCAGATGCCGAGGAGGCCCCCGAGGAACAACGACGCCCGCGGGACCCGGCTGACCCAGTCCACGACGCGCTGCCAGACCGCATCGTCGGCGCCGCGGAGCTCGGCGGCGAGGAACGCCCGGTCCTGGCCGGGGAACACCACGACCTCGACCTTCTCGCCGAGGTCCGGATCGACCTCGGTGACCGGGAACTCCGGCTGCCACAACGACACCACCCGCCCGTCGCCCAGGCGCGCGTGCTCGTCGTCGGCGAGAGAGAAGGTGATCCCCGCGCCTGTCCCCGAGTCGGCGGAACCCAGGTACGTGGCCGTCTCGTGCGGCTCGGTCACGGCCAGGCGCTCCGCGCGCGCCTGCATCCAGACGCTGTGGTGGACGCCGACAGCGGCGGCCCCGAGAGCACCGACGCCCACCACCGCCGCGACGGCCGCGCCCAGCACCACCCGAGGACGCGACACCTCCGGGAGAGCGCGTGCCACTACTTCCCTGCGCCCTGCGACACCGACCCCTGGAGCTGGCGCTGGAAGATGACGTACACGATCAGCACCGGCACGATCGTGATGACGACCGCGGCGAACAGCCGGCCGTAGTCGGTGTTGTAGCCCGCCCGCGAGGCGAAGGCGGCCATGCCCTGCGACAGCACGTAGTTGTCCCTGTTGGTGTTGAGCGCGACAGGGAGCAGGAACTGGTTCCACAGCCCGAGGAAGTTGAAGATCGCCACGGAGGCGATGCCGGGCTTGGCCATCGGCAGCATCACCTGGAAGAACTTGCGCCACTCCCCCGCGCCGTCGATCTCCGCCGCCTCCGACACGTCTTGCGGCAGCACCCGGAAGAACGGGTAGAGGAAGAAGACGGTGAACGGCAGCGCGAACGCGACGTAGGTGATGATCAGGCCCGGCAGCGTGTTGAGGATCCCGAAGCCCTTGAGGACGAAGAAGAGCGGGACGATCGCGAGGAAGATCGGGAACGTCAGGCCGACGAGCATCAGGTAGTAGATCAACCGGTTCCCCGGGAACGAGAACCGCGCCAGGACGTACGCGCACATCGACCCCAGGAGCATGACGAGGACGAGCGCGGTCCCGACCACCAAGACGGTGTTGACGAAGTAGCGGCCGATGCCCTCCGACGTCCACGCAGAGACGTAGTTGTCGAAGCTCCAGCTCGCCGGCAGCGTGAACGGCGAGGAGAAGATCTCGCTGCTGGTCTTGAACGAGGACAGCAGCGTCCACAGCAGCGGGACGATGACCAGCGCCGCCCAGAGGCCGAGGACGACGTGCGAGATCGACGTGACCGCCCGGTCCCCGGCACGCCCGGTCTTCTCGCGCGGGGCGTGAACCTCGCTGCTCACCGCCGCCTCTTCGCTCGCGTCCGTGCTGTGGCTGGTGCTCGCGGTCATCCGCGTACCCCTTCCGGTCGGCCGCCGACGAGGCGGTTGACGGTGAACACGAGCGCGGCGAAGACGAGCGTCGCGACCGCCATCACGACGCCCATCGCGCTCGCGAGGCCGAACTGTCCCTTCTCGAACGCCGTGACGAGCAGGCGCTGCGGCATGACGAGCGTCGAGTTCTCCGGGCCGCCGCCGGGGTTGAGGGCGACCATGTAGACGAACGCGTCGAGCGCGAGGATGCCGAGGTAGATGTACGCCGTCTGGACGTTGTCGCGGATCAGCGGCAGCGTCACGGAGAAGGCCGTACGGAACCTGCCGGCGCCGTCGATGCGCGCCGCGTCGTACAGCTCGCCCGGGACGCTCTTGATCGCGGCGACGAACAGCACCATGTAGAACCCGACGAAGCCCCAGATGATGACGAACATCGAGGCGGGCATCGCCGTCCGCTCGTCACCGAGCCACGGGAACGAGTCGAACCCGTCGAGGCCGACCGCCGTCAGGACCCCGTTGAGGAGGCCGTTGGACGGGTCGAACATCTGGAGCCAGATGAGGCCGATGACGATCGCCGGGATCGTGTACGGGAAGAACGACACGACGCGGTAGAAGCTCGATCCCTTGAGACCGCGGGTGGCCCCGTAGGTGGAGCCGCCGACCGTGATCATCGTGGCCAGCGCGAACGCGAGCACGACGGTCACGAACGGGACGACGAGCGCGAGCAGCACGTTGTTGCGCAGCGCGGTCATGAAGATGTCGTCCTCGAACAGCTTCTGGTAGTTCTCCACGCCGATGAAGTTCATGTCGGCGGTGAAGCCCGACCAGTCGGTGAGGGAATACCAGAAGGCCTGCACGAACGGCCACACCACGAACACCGAGAAGAGCGCCAGCGGCAGCACGAGGAACACCAGCACGAAGCTGATGCGGTCGAACGTCCACGACCGCCGCGACTTCTTGCGTGGCGGCGCCTTCTCGGTGTCCGTGGGGACGAGGGGGGACTCGATCACGTGACGGGGATCTTCTTGATCGAGTCGTCCTCACGCACCTTGTCCGTGATGTCCTGCAGGCGCGACGTCAGCTCCTTCACGCTCGACTTGCCCGCGAGGAAGCTGTTCCAGACGACGAGCTGGTCGACGTTGGTGCCGTAGAGGTCGACGAACGTCCAGGTGAAGACGTTCGGTCCGGCCGCCTTGAGCATGTCTGTCTGCGACACGAGGGCGGTGGAGCCGAAGCCGTCCGCGGGCACGGTGTCCTTGACGATCGTCGGCGCCAGCTTCGTCTTGGCGAAGTTGGTCGCCGCCTCCTTCGAGAGCATCGTCCGGAGCAGCTCCTTGCCGCCGGGGACGTTCTTGCCCTTCGACGGCACCTGGAACGGCTCGCCTGCCGCGGCGTGCAAGGCCTCCCAGGGCATCGCCGAGCTGTCGTCGACGATCATCTCGGGGAAGCCCTTCATGTCGAAGCCGGCCTTGGTCTGGTCCTTCATCTCGTTCTCGATCCAGGACCCGGACGGGTAGAGGAGCGCGTCCTGGTTGTTGCTCCACTGGGCCTGTGCGGCGGTGAACTGCGTGCCCGCGCCGCCAGGCTTCATGTAGCCGCGGTCCACGATCGTGCCCATGGCCTCGAAGACCGCCTGCACCGCCGGCATGGACCAGCAGTTCGGCTCGAGGTTGCCCAGCGCCAGCCGGACCTCGTCGCCGCCCTGCTTGATGGCCGAGGCGATGGCGAGCGTCTGGTAGTAGGTCGCCGCCTCCTTGCCCCACAGGAAGAGGTACTTGCCCGCCTTCTTCGCCTCCGCGCCGAGCGCGATGGCTTCGTCCCAGGTCTTGGGCGGGGTCCACCCGTTCTCCTCGAAGAGGCTCGAGGAGTACCAGACCGCGTACACCGTCATCACGTAGTTCAGGGCGGCGAGCTTGCCGTCGAACGTGCCGGGAGCCTCGACGCCCTCGTACAGGGTGTCCCGGATCTTCGTCCCCTCCAGGTTCTCCGCGTCCAGGACGTCGGAGAGGTCCTCCACCTGGTCGAGGATCGTGGCGAACCCGATCGAGTTCTCGCCGGAGTTGTCGATGAGGTCCGGCGGGTCGCCCGCGACGAAGCGGGGCTGGAGCTCCTGGGAGATCTCGGTCGTCGGCGAGACCTTGACCGTGGAGCCCTTGTGGTTCTTCTGCATGATCGTGGCGGCGAACGCGACGTAGTCGGTGCCGTAGCCGCCGTCGAAGATGACGGCGTCGGTGGTGGAGTCCGCGGCCATGCCGAAGGGGTTGTCCGCGCTCTTCTCGCCGCCCTTGCTCGAGTCGTCGTCGGAGTCGCTGTTGCTCCCGGCGCATGCCGCCAGCGTGCTGCTGAGCGGAATGACTGCCGCGGCGGCCAGCGCACCGCGGAGCAGGGTGCGCCGGTCGACCGTCTTCCTCTCGATACTCATCTGAAGTGCCTTCCCTGTGGTGGTGATGGTGGTGGGGTCGTGTCAGGCGTGGCGGCGGATGCGGTCGCCGTACCTGGCCTCGAGCTCGTGGTTGTGGTCGTCGCCGCCGGGGATGTTGGCGGAGAGGTAGATCGGCGGGACCGTGCCGGCGGCCGCCAGGCGCTCGGCCACCCCGATCGTCAGCAGCTGCGCGATGAAGGCCGCTGTCAGCGACGACACGGCGCCGATGCCGATGTCGTCTCCCGTGGTGAGGGTGGTGTCCCCGTACGGAGCGAGGTTGTCGATCACGACGTCGGCGACCTCGCTGAGCCGCTTCCCGCTCGGGTGCTTGGGCGTGACGCGGCTCGTGTGGGCGAGGCTCGTCACCGCGATGACCGGGTTGCCGTGGTCCTTGGCCGCCAGCGCCATCCCGACGATCGAGCCGTTGACGCCGGAGTTGGAGGCGATCACGAAGACGTCCTCGGGACTGGGCGACGTGATCTCCCACAGCTCCTCGACGGTCGACGGGTCCCGCTCGAGCTTGGGGTCGGACAGGATCGACACGTCCTGGCTGCCGAACATCGCCACGTCGCGCAGCGCGATGTTGTTGGTGGGGATGAGACCACCGGCGCGTCCGGCGATCTCCATCGCGAACGCCTGCGAGTGACCCGTGCCGAAGGCCTGGATGATCCCGCCCGACTCCAGCGCGGCGGCCAGCAGGTCGACGGCAGGCTCCAGGCCGCCCTCGTCGGCGAAGGCGGCCAGCTTCTCCAGGCGGCGGGTGGTCTCGTGGAGGAAGTCGTTCGTGGTCTCAGACATGCGGCTCGCTCTCTGGGCGTTCGGAGGCTGTGTCGGTGGCGGTTGCGGGGGCGGTGGCGGTACGGCGCGGGCGCGACCGCAGGGACGTCCGGTGCGGGAGGACGGCCATCGCCGAGGCGGCGAGCTTGGTCGTCGTACGCGCGAAGTCCCGTTGGGCCACGAGGAGGTAGAGGAGGTCCAGGAGGAAGAGCTGCGAGTGCTTCGCCGACAGGTCGTCGGGCTGGAGGTACTCCTCCGGCGCTGCGGCGACGACGTGATCGTGGGCGACCGCGGCCAACGGCGAGTCTGGGCTGTTGGTCAGGGCGACCGTGTAGGCGCCGGAGGAGTTGGCCTGGCTCAGCATCTGGATCGTCTCGCGGGTACGCCCGGTGTTGGAGATCCCGATGGCGACGCTGCTCTCGTCCTGGATGGAGGCGCTGGCCAGGCCCGAGTGCACCTCCGACCACGCGTGCACGTTGATGCCGATCCGGTAGAGGCGCGACTGCAGCTCGTCGGCCATGAACCCGCTGCCCCCGATGCCGTAGATGTCGAGGTGCCGACATCCGGCGACGGCCGTGGCGATGCGGTCCATCTGCTCGAGGTCCACCGAGCTGGCGGTCGCCTGCACGGAGCGCGTGTGGGCGTGGAGCAGCGCGTGGAGCACGTCGCGGGAGGAGTCCTCGGGATCGAAGGCGCGGCCGATGTCGGTGTGCCAGGAGGCGTGGACGTCTCCTCGACCGACGTCTGCGGCGACGCCCACGCGCAACGGCACGTAGCCGGAGTAGCCGATGAGGCGGCAGAACCGCGTGACGGTGGCCGGCGACGTCCCTGCACGCGCGGCGAGCTCGGTGATGGAGAGCTCCAGCGGCGCCGTGGGCTGCTCGAGCAGGAGCGCGGCGATCTTGGCCATGGCGCTCGACATCTGCGGGCGTCTAGCCTGGATCCGCTCGGCCACGCCGAGCGCGCTCGGAGCGACCGCTGTGGCGTCGATCCGTTCGCCCATGGCCCCACTCCGTGAAAATCCATCTCAAAGACTCGGAAATTCGTTGAAAACTATTCCCAGAGCGAGCGTGTGGTCAATATCACATGCGGTCTCGGATCGGTAACGATGTCGCTGATCCTCGCCGTGGACGCCGGCGGGACCTCGACGCGGGCCGTCGTGGTCGACCCCTCCGGCCGGGCGCTGGGCTACGGCCGAGGTGGTGGCGGCAACCCTCTCTCGTCGGGTCCAGCCGTCGCCGCGCAGTCGCTCGGCACCGCGGTCCGTGACGCGCTCGCGCAGGCGCGCACCGACGCCGCGACGATCGCCTCGGCCACGATCGCCATGGCCGGGGCGGCGACCCACCTCCCTCCGTCACAGGCGCGCAACCGCGTGATCGGCGAGACCCTCGCCGGCTGCGGCGTCACCACGGCGTTCGCCCTGCGCTCCGACCTCCTCGCGATGTTCTGCGCGGGGACGCCCGCGCTCGACGGATACGCCCTCGGGGCGGGCACCGGCGCGGCGGCGATCCGGGTGCGCGCAGGCGCGATCGAGCACGTGGTCGACGGGATGGGCTGGCTGCTCGGCGACGCGGGATCGGGGTTCTCGGTCGGCCACGCGGTCGCGCGCGCCGTCGTCGCCGCGCTCGACGGACGCGGGCCTGCCACCGCGATGACTGCCGGGATGCTCGACATGCTGGGGCTGTCAGCGGAGACGGCTACCTCCACGGGCCCGCGCCACCCGTTGCTCGACGCCATGGTGGAGCTCCTGTACGAACGGCCTCCCGTCCGGGTCGCCGAGTTCGCGCCGCTCGCCTTCGCCTACCCCGACGACGTCGTCGCGCGCGCGATCGTCGACGACACCGCTGCCGCGCTCGCGCACACCGTCGCCGCCGCGATCGCCCCCGACGTCGACGGACCGTTGGTGCTCGGCGGGAGCGTGCTGATCCGCCAGGAGGCGACCGCGAAGGCGGTGGAGTCCGCCTGGCGCGACCACGGCCGTACCGGTCCTGTCCGCCTGGTCGCCGAGGGCACGACGGGCGCCGCCGTCCTCGCGCTCCGCCACGCGGGCACAGAGGTCGACGACGCCGTCTTCGCGCGGGTGCAGCAGAGCCTGGCCGGGCTACGCTGACGCGTCGGCGGCCGGCGTCAGCGGCTTGCGGAGGGCGGCGAACGTACGCCCGGGCACGGCGCCGACCGTCCGCGCGTAGAAGTCGACCGGCCCCACCCACGCGATCTCGCAGTCCGTACGCCCCGCGTCGAGGTACGACGACAGGCAGGCCCGCAGCAGGGCCGACCCGACGCCGCGCCCGCGCTCCGCAGGCGACGACCCCATCGGCCCGAACCAGCCCGCGCGGTTGGTGTCGTACGCGGCGAAGCCGAGGTAGGTCTGGTCCTCCACCGCGACGAAGCAGCTGACCGGTCGACGGCGCAGCGCCGCGCCCGCCTCGGAGGCCCAGGTGTCGCCCCACGTCTCCCGCATCCAGGCTTCGAACGCCGGCCACTCCTCGGCGGTGAGGCGGCGCATCGGCACCTGCGCCGGCGGTGGCACACGGACGAGGTCGCGGTGCGCGGCGAGGTCGACGTCGAGGTTCGTCGCGACCGCGTCGTCCGGGCGGGCGTACCCGCACCCCTCGAAGAAGGCGGACGCGTCACGGTCCGCGGTGTCGACCCCTGGCCACCAGTACCGCGGCGCGCTCCCGCCGGCCTGGATGCTCGTGGCGCCGCGGGCGAGGACCGCGTCCTCGAGCGCCGAGAGGAGATGCCGGCCCAGCCCGTGCCGCCGGTGCCCGTCGGCGACGGCCACCACCGTGACGTACGCCCTGCGCGTCCCGTCGCGCTCGGCGACGGTGCCGGACGCTGCTCCGACGAGCTCGCCGTCGCGTTCGGCCACGACGGACAGGTCACGGTGCGGGTCGCCCCACAGGAGGTGCTCCAGGCCGACCACGTCGTCACCCGCCTCCTCGGCGAGCGCCGTGCGCAGCAGGTCGAGCACCCCGCCCCGATCCTCGGTGACGCCGATTCGCACCGTGGTCATGAGGGCTCGCCGAGCGTCGTCGGGACGTCCGCGCTGACGAGCGGGCGCACCGGTGTGCGGGGGCGCAGCCGCGCGGTCGGCCCCCAGACGACGGCCCACCCGCTCCCGGCCGGGTCGCCGGCGAGCATCACCGACTCACCTGGCTGCGGGGACGCGAGGTCGCGGCGCACCTCCCACGTGTACGTGTCCGCTCCTACGCGGACCACGACCGTCGAGGTGCGTCCGATCTCGGGCCCGTACGAGACGACCATGGCGGGCCCCGGCGTGCGCTGCCGCAGCAGCGACGGCAGAGCGAGCGGGGTGAAGCCGAGCACGAGCCGCACCGCGCCGTACCAGAGGAGGAGGAAGGTCATCGCCATCCCCGTCCCCGAGAACGACAGGATCACCCAGTCGAACGAGCGCCAGGCGATCGCTCCCTCGCCGATCGGCACGTCGGACACGAGGAACGCGCGTTCCTCGCCGGGGAACACCACGACCGCCACCTCGGAGCCGTCGTCCGGACTCCAGTACGCGTTCTGTGAGCGCCACAGCGGGAGGGTCGGTCCGTCGTGGAGGTCGACCTCCTCATCCCACCACGCGTACGTGCCGTAGACGTACCGCTCGCCGCCCACCAGCGCCTCTGCCCGTGCCTGCGTCCACACCCCGTTGTAGACGAGAGCAGCGAGGGCTGCGAGGAGGAGGGCGGCGACCGCGACAGCGGCGACCGACGCGGCCACGACGCGCCGGCGCAGCGGGACGGGGTCGAGAGTACTGACGTCGGGCATGGGGCTCCTCGCGGATCGGGCTGGCGGGAGACTATCCCGCCAGCCGATCCAGCGTCCCCGAAATATCAGCCGCGCTCGGGGGCGAGCAGCGCCCGGCGAAGCGTGCCGAGCCCGATGCTGCCCACGGCGAGCGCACGGCGGTGGAACTCCTTGAGGTCCGCGCCCGCTCCGCCGTTGGCAGCGACCCAGTCGTCGCGCAGCTGCTCCCAGAGGCGCTGCCCGACCTTGTACGACGGCGCCTGCCCCGGCCAGCCGAGGTAGCGGTTGACCTCGAAACGCACGAACGCCTCGTCCATGTTCACGTGCTCGAGCATGAACGGCAGGGCGTCGTCGCCCGTCCAGCGACCCGAGCCGTCCGGCTTCTGCAGGCCGAGGTGCACTCCCAGGTCGACGACGACGCGCGCGGCACGCATCCGCTGCCCGTCGAGCATGCCGAGCCGGTCCGCCGGGTCGTCGAGGTAGCCGAGGTCGGCCATCAGGCGCTCGGCGTACAGCGCCCACCCCTCGCCGTGACCCGAGTTCCAGTTGAGTCGACGCCACCCGTTGAGCTCGGCGCTGTTGTACGTCGCCAGCCCGACCTGGAGGTGGTGGCCGGGAACGCCCTCGTGGTAGACGGTCGTCAGCTCGCGCCACGTGTCGAAGTCGGTGACTCCCTCGGGGACCGCCCACCACATCCGGCCGGGACGCGAGAAGTCCTCCGTCGGACCCGTGTAGTAGATCCCGCCGTCCTGCGTCGGCGCGATCCGGCACTCCAGGGTGCGCAGCGGGTCGGGGATGTCGAAGTGGGTCGCCGCCAGCTCGCGGACGGCGCGGTCACTGGCTGCCTGCATCCACTCCTGCAGCGCGTCGGTGCCGTGCAGGCGCCGCGACTCGTCGGCCTCGAGGTAGGCGACCGCCTCCAGGACGCTGGCGCCGGGGAAGACCTGGTCCGCGACCTTCTCCTGCTCGGCGACCATCCGCGCAAGCTCCTCGACGCCCCACTCGTACGTCTCGTCGAGGTCGATCTCGACCCCGACGAAACCGCGCGACGCCAGCGCGTACCGCTCGCGACCCGCGGCGTCACCCGTCGGCGCCGCAGGGGCGAGCTCGTCGGAGAGGAACAGCGCCAGCGCCCCGTACGCCTCGGCGGCGGCACGCGCGCCTCGCTCGAGGTCGGCACGCAGGCCCTCGGGCGCGGCCGGGTGGCCGGCGAGCGTGCCGAAGAACCCGTCCGGTGCCGCGTGGCCGCGCGCCTGCTCGGCCACCTCCTGCGCCTGGCGTACGGCCGGGGCGTCCTTGGCGGCGATGCCCGCGCGCAACGACGCGACGTACCCCTCGACCGCGGTCGGCACCTGCGCGAGCCGCTTCGCGACGTGCTCCCAGTCGGCCTCGGTCTCGGTCGGCATCAGGTCGAAGATCTCGCGGATGCCCTGCGCCGGTGACGCGATCACGTTGAGGTCGCGGCGCCAGAACCCGGCGTCGTGCTGCTCCAGCTCGAGCTCGAGCGTACGGACGAGCTCGTCGCGGGTGATCTCGTCGGCCTGGTCGCGGACCTCCGTGTCGCCGACGCGGGCGAGCGCGCGGCGCGCCGCGTCCGCTCGTGCCTGGGCACCCTCGGGCGAGAAGTCGGTGTAGTCCCCCTCCCGCCCCGGCCGCCCGAGCTCGACGTGCAGCTCGGGGCTGAGCTCCATCATCTCGACGAGCCAGGCGTCGGCCAGCTGGTCCATGGGCGTGGGGGTACGAGGAGTGAAGTCGCTCATCCTCCGAACGTACGCGAGGCGGTCTCGCGCGCTTCGGCTGGACTAGCCTGACGCCCATGAGCCCCACTCCGCAGCTGCGTCCGGCGCGGAGCGAGGACGCGGCGGCGGTCGCCGCGATCTGGCACGAGGGGTGGGGCGACGGCCATCTCGGTCAGGTCCCGGAGGCGCTGGTCGCTGCCCGGTCGCGGGAGTCGTTCGAACAGCGGGCGCTCGCCCGCCTGGCCGACACGACCGTCGCGCTCGTCGGGGACGAGGTCGCCGGCTTCGTGATGGTGACGGGCGACGAGGTCGAGCAGGTCTACGTGGACCGCGGACACCGCGGCGGTGCCGTCGCCCCGACGCTGCTCGCGGAGGCCGAGCGTCAGGTGGCCGCAGCGGGTCATCAGCGCGCGTGGCTCGCCGTCGCGCCGGGCAACGACCGGGCACGCCGCTTCTACGAACGGCAGGGGTGGGTCGACGCCGGCGGCCTCACGTACGACGCCGAGGTCGCCGGTGGACGGTTCCCCGTGCCGTGCCGCCGCTACGAGAAGGGCGTCGCCTGACGGCGGTTGTCCACAGGCAGCTTCCTCCGCCGCGGCGCCCGACGGCTCGCGTACGCCACCCTGACGCCATGCACCGACTGGAACGGATCGCCCGCGCGAACGGTGGCTTCGTGACCCGCAGCGAGGTGCTCGCCGCCGGACACGACGACCACGACGTGGCGGATGCCGCCCTGTGGACGTCCGTACGACGGGGCGTCTACGCACCGAAGGCGCTCTACGACACTCTCGACCAGCGCGCACGGCACCTGCTGCTGCTCCGCAGCGTGCTCGCGACGCGCGAGGACGACGTCGTCGCCACTCACGACTCCGCGGTGGTCGCGCACGGGTTGGGCGACTACGGCGGTCGCGGGACGTACGGGCTCGATCTGGACGTCGCTCACGTCGCCCGCGTCGTCGGGACGACGAGTCGCCGGACGCCCTCGGTCGCGTACCACCGCGGTCCGGTCGAGCCCTCCTCGATCGTGGTGGTGGACGGCATCCGGTGCGTGGAACCGGTCCGCGCCGTCGTCGAGACGATGACCACCGTCTCGCTCGACGCCGCGACCGTCCTCGCTTCCAGCTGGCTGGCGCACGAACGGTGGGACGCCCGGCGTCGCGGCATGGTCGAGCTGTTCGACGAGGAGTCGACCAAGGCCGGGCTGCGGTCTGCGCTCCACGCACTCGGCCGACGACGGGGGGCCCGACGGGCCGCCGACGGGATCGCCATCGCCGACGCCCGGTGCGGGAGCGTCGCCGAGGTGCGCTTCCTCGTCCTGTGCTGGGAGCACGACCTCCCCCGCCCGAGCACGCAGCACGAGATCGCGTTCGGTCCCGACGCGTACGCGGAGGCGGACTTCGCATGGCCCGAGGCCGGGCTGGTCGTCGAGGTCGACGGGATGCTGAAGTACGCCGACGACCCGGACCGCCCCGGCGCGGCGAGGACGAGGGCGTCAGCGGAGAAGCGACGTGAACGCGCCCTGCGCGACGTCGGATGGTCGGTCATCCGGATCACCTGGGCCGACCTCGCGCCGGAGAACCGCGCGCGGACCGCTGCGTACGTACGCCGCGAGCTGGACAAGGCGGCACGGCTGCGTGCGCGGCGCCGCTGAGCGCACCCGCTGAGCGCACGAAGCCATGGTTTCTGGGACGAAGCCATCCCTACAAGGCGCGCTTCGTCCCAGAAACCGTGGCTTCGTCAGTGGGCGAGCACGCAGTCGCCGCAGTAGCCGCCGCCCGGCACGCGGTAGTAGAGGCAGCACGAGCGTCGTACGAACTGACCGTCGACGAGGTCACCGGTGCCGGCGAACGACTCACGCGCGAGCGCGGCGCGCGCGTACGCGGCGGCGGCGGGCACGAGGTCGGGCCGCGTCGTCCGGAGCGCTGCGCCCGCCCCGAACAACGCCGACGTCGCGTTTCCCCACAGGACCGTGCGTGACAGCGAGAAGCCGGTGGCGAAGCGTTCGACCAGCGGGCCGAGCGGCACCTCGTCCGCCGTCGTCGCAGACGCCTGCTGCACGGCGAGGGGCCACGGTCCGCTCTCGAACGCCCGCCACCAGATCGTGGTCAGCGTCAGCGGCGGCAGCCGTACCCCGAGCACGGCCGCGCCGACCACCGGCGACCGCAGCCGCGAGAACAGACCGAGCGACACCGTCGACGCCGCGACCCGCTCCTCGACCGGCGCGCCACCGAGACGGGAGAGGTACGCCGCCGTGTACGCGACCCGCTCCTCCAGCGGGCCCGGCTCGAGCAGGTCCGCGAGCGGGCGCCAGCCGGCGGCGACCGGATCGTCGGGCAACGCCTCGAGCGCGAAGTACGACCCGAGCGCGTCGAGCGCCTCGTTCACCGCCTCCTCCCGCGACCGGCGCGAGCGACGGCGATGCAGAGGGCGCCCCCGACCACCGCGCCGACGGCGTACAGGAGCAGGTCCGGCGCCCAGAACGTCGTTCCCAGCACGAGCCGTACCGCCGGGACGCGCTCTGCCAGAGCGGCCGGCACACCGGTGAGCTGGAAGAGCTCGACCGCCGCGCACACCGCGAAGCCGACCAGCGCGACGGTGACCGGCCCTGTGCGCGGACGCACCACCGCGACGAGCAGGACGACGAGCGTCGCGTAGAGCATGTCCCCGACCGGTCCCGCGACCGCCGCGGGGAGGAAGGCCCGCGCCGCCAACCCGGCGGCGACCACGCCGAGGAGGACGCACGACGTCAGGGCGCGAGGGCTCATCGGGTCTCGGGGTCGGACGGCACGCGCAGGAAGGTGACCGAGAAGTCCGCGGAGTCGTCGTACGGCACGAGGTCCCAAGTCGCGAAGCGCTGCTCGAGGAGCAGGCCCGCGGCCGCGGCGTCGGTGTCCAGGTCCGCGGGCCCGTACGGCCGGTCGGTCCGGAAGCCGATCACGATCCGGCCGCCGGGGCGGACGTGGGCCTTGAGGCGTTCGAGCACCGTCTGCTCGGAGCCAGGCGCGAGGAACACCATGACGTTGCCGGCGCAGACCGCGAGGTCGAACGGGTCGCCGTCGAGCTCCAGCGCCGCGAGGTCGCCGACGCGCCACTGCGGGCCGGGGTGGTCTTCCTCGGCGGCCTCGATCAGCGCGGGGTCGACGTCGACACCGACCACGTCGTGCCCCGCCGCGTACAGGCGCGCGCCGACGCGGCCAGGACCGCACCCGGCGTCGAGGATCCGCGACCGCGGGGGCACGAGCGCGTTGACGAGCCTGGCCTCTCCACCGAGGTCGACGCCCTCGAGCTCCATGGTGCGGAAGCGCTCGATGTACCACTGCGAGTGGCCGTCGGACGTCTCGGAGAACCAGCGCGGGGTCGAGGTCATGCCTCCATCCTGCCGCGCGCCGTCGCTCAGACCGCCCCCGGTGGGACGAGGGGCAGGTCGAGAGGCGCGCCGCGTTCGACGAGGGTGAGCAGCACGTCGACGTCGACGTGCTGCTCGAGGAGGTCGGCGAGCAGGTCGAGCCGCGCGGTACGGGCGTCGGCGAACCGCACGCCCGACGGCTCCCACCGCCGCCCGGTCGTCGCGGCGACCTCACCGAGGAACGCGTGACGCAGCGCGTCCGACTCGAGACTGCCGTGCCACATCGTGCCGAACACCGCTGCCCGCCGCGCTCCCCCGAGGAACTCCTCGTCGCCGCCTCGCGCGAGACGCCCGTGATGGATCTCGTACCCGCTCGCGTCGGCGCCGAGCGCGGTGCCGCTGGGCAGCCGGAGCACCTTCTCCTCGCCGAACGTCGTCGCGACGTCGAGCAGCCCGAGCCCGTCGGCGGCTGCTCCAGCAGCACCCTCGACACCCTCGGGATCGTTGATCGTCCGGCCGAGGAGCTGGAACCCGCCGCAGATGCCGAGCACCGGCCGCCCCGCCCGCGCGTGCGCGACGACCGCGGCGTCGAGACCCCGCTCGCGCATCCAGGCGAGGTCGGCCAGCGTCGCGCGGGTGCCGGGCACGACCACGAGGTCCGCCTCCCCGACGCGGCGCGCGTCGCTCACGAAGCTCACGTCGACGCCCGGCTCGAGGCCCAGCGCGTCGACGTCGGTGAAGTTGCTGATCCGCGGCAGGCGGACAACCGCGACACGCAGGGGGTCGCCGGTCGAGGCGCGCCGCCCCTCGACGTCCATCCCGTCCTCGGAGTCGAGCCACACGCGCGGGCTCCACGGGACCACGCCGAGCACCGGACGCCCGGTCGTACGGGCGATCGCGTCGTTCGCGGGCGCGAGCAGCGCCTCGTCGCCGCGGAACTTGTTGATCACGAATCCCGCGACCAACGCCTGGTCCGCAGGCGACAGCAAGGCGAGAGTGCCGTGCAGCGCCGCGTACACGCCGCCGCGGTCGATGTCGCCGACGATGACTACGGGCATCGACACGTGACGGGCGAGGCCCATGTTGACGAAGTCGCCCTCGCGCAGGTTGATCTCCGTCGGGCTCCCTGCGCCCTCGCAGACGATCACGTCGTAGCGGACGGCCAGGTCGTCGTACGCGGCGAACGCCGCCTCGGCGAGGTGGTCGCGCCCGCGGGTGAAGTCACGCGCGTCCAGCGTCCCTGCGGGGCGGCCCATGACCACGACGTGGCTACGCCGGTCGCCCTCGGGCTTGAGGAGCACCGGGTTCATCGCGGGCTCCGGCACTGCGCCGGCGGCCACCGCCTGGATCCACTGCGCTCTCCCGATCTCCGCGCCCGCCCCGTCCGAGCCGGTCACGACCATCGAGTTGTTGGACATGTTCTGCGCCTTGAACGGCGCCACCTTCACGCCCCGGCGCGCCAGCAGACGACACAGCCCGGTCGTCACCACGGACTTGCCCGCATCGGACGTCGTGCCAGCGATCATCAGCGCGCGGGCGGTCATGAGGCCAGCGTAGGGCCGCAAGAGCGCGGGCGGGGTGGTCTCGATACGGGCCTCGTTCCTCGGCCCTACTCGACCAGCCAGGGGGCGGCCCTACTCGACCAGCCAGGGGGCGGCCCTACTCGACCAGCCAGGGGGCGGCCCTACTCGACCACCGGGGGCAGCAGCAGCGAGCGGATGGTTGCGGTGAACGCGTGCACGTCGAGCCCGGGGTCGAGCGAACGTTGCGCGCCCATCCCGATGCCGAGGCTGAGCAGGGCCAGCGCGACCTGGTCGGCCGGCAGCGCCATCCGCATGCCGGTCCGCTCCGCGATGTCGTGCAGCATGGCCGCGATCGCCTCGCGGATCTGCGTGTGCCGCGCCGCCAGCTCGGTGGCGACGAACGGGCTGGTCCGCACGACCGCGGCGAACTCGACCTCGAGCGCAGTCCAGCGCGGCTGCCCGAGACGGACCTTGAGCCAGCCCTCGAAGGCGTTGATCGCGTCGTCGTACGTGCTGGCGACGCCGACCGCGTCAACCACCTCGGCCACCATCTCGCGGTGGATCTCGTCGAGCACCGCGAGGCCGAGCTCCTCCTTGCTCTTGAAGTTGGAGTAGACGGCGCCCTTGGAGAAGCCGGCCTCCAGCGCCACCCGGTCGAGGCTCGTCGCGCCGTACCCGTCGTCGAGGAACAGCGTGCGCGCGGTCGACACCAACGCCTCCCGCGTCCTCGCCTGGCGCTCCGCCCGAGTGGACATCGAACCTCCTCCGAGAAGAATATGACATCAAGAGTGTTGCATTCGGTTCAGATACCACTAGTATCTGAACGGTGATGACCCAAGATATCGTGATCATCGGTACCGGCTTCTCGGGCATGGGCATGGCCATGAAGCTCGAAGAGGCAGGGCGCGACGACTTCGTGATCCTGGAAAAGGCCGACGAGGTCGGCGGCACGTGGCGCGACAACACGTACCCCGGATGCGCGTGCGACGTCCCGAGCCACATGTACTCGTTCTCGTACGAGCTCAACCCGAACTGGTCGCGCTCGTTCTCCGGCCAGGCCGAGATCTGGGAGTACATGCGCAAGGTCGCCGACGAGCGCGGCATCCGCAAGCGCATCCACTTCGGCAAGGAGGTCGTCGGGGCGCACTGGGACGAGACCCGCGAGCGCTGGACGATCGACACCGCCGACGGCGACACGTACGACGCGCGGGTGCTCGTCGCGGGGGTCGGCGGCCTGCACATCCCCAACATCCCCCCGATCGAGGGCGCGGAGTCGTTCGCGGGACCGCGCTTCCACTCCGCCGAGTGGGACCACGACGTCGACCTGACCGGTAAGCGGATCGCCGTCATCGGCACCGGCGCGAGCGCGATCCAGTTCGTCCCGATCATCGCCGAGCAGGCGTCGCAGCTCACGCTCTTCCAGCGCACGCCCCCGTGGGTGCTGCCGAAGAACGACCGCGAGATCGGCCCCGTCAGGCAGACGATCTTCGAGAAGGTCCCGGGCGCGCAACGCGCGTACCGCGACGCGCTCTACTGGGCGTTGGAGTCGCGGGCGATCACGTTCAACGGCCACGTGCCCGCATTCCTGCGGCTGGCCGAGAAGATCGTCCACGCACACATCGCGCGCCAGGTCGAGGACCCGGAGACGCGCGCGAAGCTCACCCCCGACTACCGCCTGGGGTGCAAGCGGGTGCTCCAGTCGAACGACTTCTACAAGACCTTCAACAGGGACAACGTCGCGCTCGAGACGAGCGGCATCGCCAAGATCGTGCCCGAGGGTGTCGTCGACCGCGAAGGCGTCCTCCACGAGGCCGACGTCATCGTGTACGGGACGGGCTTCCACGTCGTGGACGCGTTCGACCACCTCAACTTCACGGGGCGCGGCGGGATCGACCTCGGTCGGATGTTCGCCGAGGAGGGCGTCGAGACGTATCTCGGCATCACGGTGCACCGCTTCCCGAACCTCTTCTTCATGCTCGGCCCCAACACCGCCCTCGGCCACAACTCCGTGGTCTTCATGATCGAGCAGCAGGCGAAGTACATCGTGCGCGCGCTCGACGAGATGGACCGTCTGCGCGCGACGACGATGGAGCCGACCAAGCTCGCCCAGGACGCGTACAACGCCGACATCCAGCGGCGCGTGAAGAAGGGCATCTGGACGCAGGGCGGCTGCACGTCCTGGTACCTCGACTCGCAGGGCAACAACCGGACGATCTGGCCGAAGTTCACCTTCCAGTACTGGTGGGAGACGCGGACGGTGCGCGAGGCTGACTACGTGTTCACCCGCGCGCCCCGCGAGGCACGAGCGTTGCCGGAGGAGGCTGTGGCATGACCTTGCCGCCCGGGCCTCGCTGGCCGGCTGCGGTGCAGACCGTCGCGTTCCTCGCGTTCCAGGAACGGTTCGCCCGCATGCTCGTCCGGCGCTACGGCGCGGCGTACACGATCCGGATCCACCCCGGGCCGCGCACGATCGCGACGATCAGCGCGCCCGAGCAGATCAGGCAGGTCTTCGGCGGCAGCCCTCGCGACTTCCACGCGGGTGAGGGCAACCAGGTGCTGCGCCCGGTCATGGGCGACCACTCGGTGCTGCTCACCGACGAGGACGAGCACATGCGGGCGCGCAAGCTGCTCATGCCGGCATTCAACGGTGCGTCGCTGCGCAGCTATCGCGGGCTGGTCGAGACCCTCGCCAAGGAGGAGGTCGACCGCTGGCACGACGGGCAGCGGCTCGTCACCCACGACCGGATGAACGCCCTCACCCTCGAGGTGATCCTGCAGGTCGTCTTCGGGGTCACCGACGCACGCACGCTCGGCGCCCTGCGCCCGCGGATCCGCCGCATGGTCGAGATCGGCCCGGTGATGTTCGTCGGGTGGATCTTCCCCAGGCTGCGGTCGTACGGGCCGTGGCGGCGCTACTTCGACAACCAGGCCGCGGTGGACCGCCTGATGTATGCCGAGATCGCCGCACGCCGAGAGGTCAGCGACCTCGCCACGCGTACGGACGTGCTGTCACGCCTGCTGCAGGCAGGCGGCGACGGCGACCTGCCGCCCCTGACCGACGAGGAGCTCCGCGACCAGCTGGTCACGCTCCTGCTCGCCGGTCACGAGACCACCGCGTCAGCCCTGTCGTGGACGCTGTACGAGCTCGGCGCGAACCCCGACGTCCAGGAGGAGGCGCTGCGCGCCGCCGACGCCGGGGACGACGAGTTTGTGGAGGCGTGCCTCAAGGAGGGGATGCGGCGGCATCCCGTCATCGACTCCGTCGTACGCCGCCTCACGACGCCTCAGCGCGTCGGGCCGTGGGACCTCCCGGCGGGGACGGTCGTCTCACCGTCGATCGCGGGCGCTCACTTCACCCCCGCGAACTTCCCCGAGCCGAGCCGCTTCCGGCCGCGCCGCTTCCTCGACGACGACATCGCCGCCCACACGTGGCTGCCGTTCGGCGGAGGCGTACGGCGCTGCATCGGTGCGGGGTTCTCGCTGATGGAAGGGACGGTCGTGCTGAAGGAGATCCTCACGCGCTACCGGGTCACCGTCGACACCGAGGAGGTCTCGACGGTGCGCAACATCACGCACGTGCCGAAGGGCAAGGCGGTCGTGACGTTGCACGCACGCTGACAACGCTGTGCTGGCTGACAACGCTGTGCTGACTGACAACGCTGTGCTGGCTGACAACGCTGTGCTGGCTGACAACTAAGCGCCCGCTTAGGTAGGGTCCAGGCATGCGTGCCGTGCAGATCACCTCGCTCGAAGGACCGTCCGCCGTCGAGCTCGTCGAGACCGACGCCCCCGAGCCGGGCCCCGACCAGGTCGTCATCGACGTCAGGGCCTCAGGGGTCTCGTTCCCGGAGGTCCTCCAGACCCGCGGGCAGTACCAGATCAACCCTCCCCTGCCGTTCATCCCCGGCTCGGAGGTCGCCGGCGAGGTCGTCACCGCACCATCGGGCTCGGGCTTCTCGATCGGCGACCGCGTCGCGGCGTTCCCCGCCCTCGGCGGGTTCGCCGAGCGGGTCGTCGCCGCGACCGACATGACGTTCCACCTCCCCGACAACCTGTCGTACGAACAGGGTGCCGCCGTGCCGCTCAACTACCTCACGGCTCACTTCGCCCTTCTCAAGCGCGGCCAGCTGCGCAGCGGGGAGTCGGTGCTGGTCCACGGCGCTGCGGGCGGTGTCGGCACCGCGTCGATCCAGATGGCCAAGGCGTACGGCGCGGGCCAGGTGATCGCCGTCGTCTCCACCGACGCCAAGGGCGAGATCGCGGTAGCGGCCGGCGCGGACGCGTACGTGCTCGCCGAAGGCTTCCGGGACACCGTCAAGGAGCTCACCGGCGGCCACGGGGTCGACCTCGTGGTGGACCCGGTCGGCGGTGACCGCTTCACCGACTCGCTGCGCAGCCTCACCGACGACGGCCGTCTGCTCGTCATCGGCTTCACCGCGGGGACGATCCCCGAGGTCAAGGTCAACCGCCTGCTCCTCAACAACATCGACGTCCGTGGCGTCGGCTGGGGAGCGTACGCGCTCAAGCGTCCCGGATACGTCGCGGCGCAGTGGGAGGAGCTCACCCCGCTGCTCGAGGCGGGCAAGCTCACCGCCCCCATCGGCGGGCGCTTCCCGCTGGAGGACGCGGCGCGGGCGCTCGAGGTGATCGACAGCCGCGAGGCGCTCGGCAAGGTCGTGCTCGTCCCCTGACGCGCCGCGGCTAGTCGGAGGGCGTGGCGTCGAGCGGGCGGCTGGCGAAGGTCGGCGTCCGCCCGAACGACGCCCGACGCGCGGCGCGCCGCAGCGTGAGCAGCACCGCCGGTCCGAGGACGACGATCAGAACGGCGTTGGTGATCGCGCGGCCGGTGTCCCACGACCCGGTGGACGTCAGCAGGGTGAACCAGAAGAAGCGCTCCAGGTTCTCCGCGAGCGAGGCGCCGGGCACGAACGCCAGCCCCTGCTCGCCGCTCGCGTCGACGCCGGCGAGGTACGGCCAGAAGGAGAGGTTGAGCAGCGCGCCGTAGAAGTACGCCGCGAACACCCCGTACGCCGCGAGCATCGCGATCTCCGCACGACCGGTGACGCGGCGCGGGAGCATCCCCGCCCCCATCCCCAGCCAGGCCGCGCACATCATCTGGAACGGCAGCCACGGCCCGACCCCGGCGGTCAGCAGCGCTGACGCGAACAACGACGTGCACCCCAGCAGGAAACCGAACCCCGCGCCGAAGACCCGCCCCGCGAGGACCAGCAGGAAGAACACGAGGTCGATCCCGGCCGTCCCCGCACTGAGTGCCCGCAGGCCGCACTGGATCGCCGCCAGCACCCCGAGCATCGCCAGGGCCTTGGCGTCCATGCCGCCCTCGGACAGCTCCGCCGCGACGACGAGGATCAGCAGCGGCAGGAGCAGCACGAAGTACATCGGCGCCTGGGCCTCCTGCTGGCTCGACCCGGCGGGCTCGAAGAGCAGCGGCCAGCAGAACATCGCGAGCCCGGCGACGGTCGCGAGGGCGAGCACGGCGGTCGACCGTGGGCGGAGCGTGATCGCGTTCACTGCCGCTCCTCCAACGCCACCCGCACGTCGCGGACCGTCAGCCACGGGTCACCGAGGACCTTCGTGACCTGTGGCGCGAACGCCGGCGAGGTCGCCAGCACCTCGTGGACGTCGCCTGCGGTGATCACCTCGCCCTGCGCCATGACCGCAGCCCGGTCCGCCACCGTCGCGACGAACTCGACGTCGTGCGTGGCGACGAGCACCGCTGCGCCGTCGGCCGCCAGCTCGCGCAGGATCTCGGCGAGCGCCTCCTTCGCCGTGTAGTCGAGTCCGCGCGTCGGCTCGTCGAGCAGCATCACCCGCGGCGCGGCGGTGAGCTGGACGGCGAGGACCAGCGCAAGCTTCTGGCCCTCGGAGAGGTCGCGCGGGTTGGTCGCCGGGTCGACGGTGCCGGCGAGGCGGGTGAGCAGCGCGGTGCACGTGCCCTCCGCCGCGTCGGCCTCGGCGTCGGCTGCCGCGCACTCCGCGGCGACGGACTCGAGGTACAGCAGGTCGCTGGCGGTCTGCGGGACCATGCCGACCCGCCGGCGCGCCTGCGTACGGGAGAGCCGTGCGGGGTCCTCCCCCTCCACCCGTACGTCGCCGCCGTGGCGGGGCCCCGACCCTTGCAGGGCCCAGAGCAGGGTCGACTTGCCGGAGCCGTTGCGACCCATCAGCGCCGTCACCGTCCCCGCCGGGAGGTCGATGTCCACCCCTCGTACGGCCGGCAGCGGGCCGTAGCGCACCTCCACCCCGCGCGCCGAGAGCAGGACGCCGTCCCGTCCGGGCTGCGGGCGGGCCGGAACGGGGAGCCCGGCGAGCTCCTTGCGGAGCGTCTGGGACGCGCGGCGAGCCTCACGTACGGTCAGCGGCAGCGGCTCCCACCCGGCCAGCCGGCCCAGCTCCACGATCGGAGGCGCGATCGGGCTGGTCGCGAGCAGCGTGGCAGGTGCCCCCGCCGTCACCGAGCCGTCGGTCCCGACGTGCACGAGCACGTCGGCGAAGGGCACCACCCGCTCGAGCCGGTGCTCCGCGAGGACGACGGTCGTGCCGAGATCGTGCACGAGCCGCGCCAGCGTGGCGAGGACGTCCTCGGCCGAGGTCGGGTCGAGCGCGGAGGTCGGTTCGTCGAGGACGAGCACCGGAGGGTGCATCGTCAGCACGGCGCCGATCGCCACACGCTGCTGCTGTCCACCCGACAGCGAGCGCAGCGACCGCGCCCGCAGGTCGGCGATGCCGAGCAGGTCCAGCGTCTCCTCGACGCGTCGCCGCATCGCCTGCGGATCCACGCCGAGCTGCTCCATCCCGTAGGCGAGCTCCTCCTCGACCGTGTCCGTGACGAACCCCGCCTGAGGGTCCTGGCCGACCCAGCCGACCGTCGCCGCAAGCTCCCTGGGCGGGTGGTCCTCGGTCCGCAGGCCCGCCACGGTCACGCTTCCCTCGAGGTGACCACCGGTGAAGTGCGGGACCAGACCGTTGAGCAGGCCGAGCAGCGAGGACTTGCCGGCACCCGTGGGCCCCGTGACCACCACCAGCTCACCTTCGTCGACGTGCAGGTCGACGTCACGGAGCACCGGACGCGCGGCGCCGTCGTAGGTCATCGTGACGCCGTCGACCGTGATCATGCCGCCATCCCCGCGGCCGTACGGGTGGCCGCCGCGCTGCGCAGCGCGGCGTACGGCGAGGTCGGCTCGGGGGTGAGCAGCGCCGGCAGCGCGGCGACCACGAGCCCGGTGAGCGTGACCGGTGACAGAGCGAAGTCGAGGAAGAACGTCACGGCGACCGCGACACCGCACAGCGCGGTGAACCACTCCCACCCCCGCCACGGGTCGGGCCGGTAACGCGTCTGGCCGACCTTGCGTCCGGACAGCCAGAACCCGATGCCGGCCACGGCGAAGCCTGCCGCGAGCATCGGCGCCGCGAGGATCCGGGGCGCGGTCAGGTCGGCCGTCGCGTACGCCCCGACGCATACCCCGAGGAGGCCTCCGACGAGCAGCGCCCCGGTGAGCCTGCTCGTCCGAGGGTCTGCGGCGCCCTTGCGGCCGTACCCGCGCGCGTCCATCGACGCGGCGAGCTGCATCGAGCGGTCGAGGGCGTCCTCCATCACCGGGATGACGATCGAGCGCAGGGCGCGGACGTTGCGCGACGCGTCACCGCGCAGCCGCCGCGCACGCCGGACCCGCCCGACGGACTCGGCGAGCTGCGGGAACAGGGTCATGGCGACCACCACGGCCGCACCGACCTCGTACAGCGCCGCGGGCAGCGACTTGAGGAGACGGCGCGGGTTCGCCAGGGAGTTCGCGGCCCCCACGCAGATGATCAGGGCGGCGAGCTGGAGCCCGGCCGCGAACGACCGCTGCAGCGTGTCGGACGTGATGGGGCCGAGCACCCGCACCCCGTCCGCCCACGACGGCAGCGGCACCTCCGGCAGGTCGAGGATCACGGTGCCGGTCGACGACGCGCCGAACACGACGCCGAACAGCACCCGGATCACGATCACCAGGGCACCGAGGCCGAGGTAGAGCCGGAACGACATCGCCCACGGCGCGACCGGCCGGCGTGCGAGCACGACCAGCGAGGCCACGCCGATCACGAGGCCGAGCAGGAGCACGTCGTACGTCCGGGTGGCCGCGACCGCGAGTCCCAGCGCCCACACCCACCAGGCTCCAGGGTGCAGGTCACGCCGAGCGCGGGGCTCGGCCACGGCTCAGGCGTCCTCGCTGCTGCGGCGTCGCACGAGGGTGACGGCGATGGCGACGGCGAGCAGCACCGCGACGGCGATGCCGATCCACACGATCGAGGTGCCGTCGTTCTCGTCGTCGGCGGCCTCGTCGCTGGTGTCGGCCGCGTTGTCCGCTTTGTCGACGGAGTCGTCGGCGGTCGCGGTCGGCGGGTTCGCCGGGTCGAACGCAGGCGTGGGTGCTGCGTCCGCCGGCTGGTCGAGCTGGAAGCGCCAGCCCTCGAACCCTCCGGGCACCGCCTTGTTGGTGTCGGCGCCGGTCGTCGCGTACGCCCAGGCGCCGTCGGCGGGAGCCACGTAGTAGGACCAGTACGCACCCGCGGGCGGGAACTCCTGGCACTTCTCGGTGTAGTCGCGGCCGCCGACGTCGATCGCCTCCGACGCCGACGGCTCGTCGTCGATCCGGCACACGGCCGGGACATCGCTCGAGGCGACGGTCGCCGCGTCGAATCCCGCGGCCTCCAGCGCCTGGAGGCCGGTCATGCCGTCGGAGTCCTCGGCGCACCCGACCTCGACGTCGCCCCCGAGGTCGGTGAAGTCGACGACGACGGTGGTGCCCGTGGCGTCCGCGCAGACGCCGTCGGCGGCGTGAGCGGGTGCGGAACCCAGGACGGGGAGAGCGGCACCCAGGAGAAGTGCGGCGGCGGCTGCGTGCATACGCATGCGAACGGTTCCTTCCTGCTGCGACGGGCGAGCCCGTTTTCCTCGGCAGCACATGGAGGTAGGGACTCCGGATCGCGGTGTGGATCGCGGAGCTGGCAGCAGGTGCTCCGGCTCGCCCCTCGTACGAGGTGCCTACGGTTGCGGGTCAGCGCCGGACTTCGACCGGCTTCCCCTGATGCCGCGCTCAGGATATCCGGTCAGCCCGGGAGCCGGCGCGCCGTCCACCCCTCGGGGGTCCGCTCGTACTCCAGACGCCTGCTCGGCCCTTCGTCGTCACCGCCCCAGAACGTGAGGCGCCGCGGCACGAGGTGGAAGCACCTCCAGGTCCGCGGCGGGGTCAGGAGGGGGTGCTTCTCGTCGAAGCGGCGCCACCGCTCGACCCGCTCCTCGCGCGGCAGCTGCGCCATCTCGGGGTCGTTGAGCCATGCGAGCAGCTGGAGGTCGCGCGGGCACGCGTCGAAGAGCTGGGCCGCCTCCGTGTCCGTCGCGGGCGCGACCTCACCAGCGGCGACGAGCTGGCGCGCCTCCTGCGGCCAGGCGAGGACGGCGACCGCGTACGGGAAGGCGTCGAGCTGGTCGGCCTTGCGGGCGCGGCTGTCGGTGTGGAACGAGAGCCGCTCGCCGTCGAACCCGTTGACCATGACCGTACGGGCGTCGGGCGCGCCGTCGAGGTCGCGGCTCGCCAGCGTCATCAAGGGCGGGTCGCCGTCCGGGGCGACGTCGAGCCACGCCGCCAGCAGGTGGTACGGCTCCGGGGTCTCCTCGCCGGGTTCGGGGACGTGCCTGCCTCGGGTGCTCACCGCGCCGACACTAGTGCGCGGCCCCCTGGACCGGTAGAACTCGTCCATGACGCCACCCCGGTCCCGCACCGCCGCCCTGCTCGCCGTCGCCGTCGGGGTCTGGGTCCTCGGCGACCTCGTCCGTGCGTGGGCGCCGTCGCTGATCACGATCTTCGGACAGGCAGCGTCGACGCCACCCGAGCTGATGGGGGCGTACGCGCTCGGCTGTGCCGCCGTCGGCGTGGCGGCCGCGTTCCTGGTGCGTCGGCGCGCCGCGGGTGCCGCCTGGGTGGCGCTCGGCGTCGCGCTCGTGTGCCGGGTCGCCCTGCAGCTGACCGACGGCGGCCAGCCGCAGCTGCTCGTGGCCTCGCTCGGCCTCGCTGCCGGGATCACCTGGCTGTCGCTGACAGCGACCACGTCCGGGGACGTGCTGGTCGTCGGTGTCGCCATGGGCACCGCGCTCGGCACCGTCACCCATGCTGCGCTGGGAACCTGGGGCGCAGTGTGGCGTGACGACGGCTGGGCGTGGGTGCTGCTCGTGGCGCAGGTCGTCGGCGCCGCGCTCGCCTGGCGGGCGGCACGCGGTCACCGTCCGCAGCCCGTCGCCGCCCGGACGGCGTGGCTCGTGATGCCCGGCCTGCTGCTCGGCGGCCTGGTCTTCGCGAACGCGGGGCGTGCGTCCGCGGCGGCGGGCACGGCCGGCCTCGTCGTGATCGCCCTGGCGGCGGTCGCCTCGGTCGCGACGGCCACCCTGCGACCGCCCCGCACGGCCACGTGGGCAGCCGCGGCGGTCCTCGCGGGCGCCACCGCGCTGGCGCTCCTCGTGACCGCCGACGTCGGCGGCGTCCCGGCGGTCTCCCCGACGTGGACGCTCGTGGCGTACGCGCTCGGGATGCCCGCGCTCACCCTCCTGTGGGCCGCCTCCGACCACGGTCGCCCGGCACGCGCCGCGACGCTGGCGCTGGGCGGCCTGGTGTGGGTCGTGCTGCTGTTCGTCTACTACGCGGGCTACGACCTCGGCTACCGCGCCGACCTCGTCGTCGTCCTCGCGGCAGCGGTGCTGGGCGTGGTCGCGTCCGCGGGCGTGCCCGCGGCCACCGAGGGTACGGGGCCGGTGGCCGTGCAGCCCGCCCTCCTCGGCGTGGCCGCCGTCCTCGCCGCCGTCGTCGCGTGGGGCGGCCCGGCGATGACCGTCACGGCGCTGGATCTCGAGGCCGAGACCGACCCCACGCCGGAGTCCGGCCTGCGGGTGAGCGCGTACAACGTGCGGATGGGCTACGGCATGGACGGCACGTTCCGCCCGGACCTGGTGGCCGAGACGCTGCACGGGTCCGACGTGGCGCTGCTCAGCGAGGTCGACCGCGGGTGGTACCTCAACGGCGGCCAGGACGAGCTCGCGATCCTCGAGCGGATGCTCCGCCGCGAGGCCGTCTTCGCCCCGGCCGCCGATCCGGTCTGGGGCGACGCCGTGCTCACGGACCTCCCGGTCAGGGAGGTCGTCGGGACACCGCTGCCCTCGCACGGCGCCGTCACCGGCGCGCAGGCGCTGTCGGTGCGCCTCGACGCCGGTGGGACCTCGACGTGGTTCGTCTCGACCCACCTGCAGCCTCACGACGGCGACGAGGGCGTCGACGCCCAGACCGCCGACCTCGTCGAGATGCTCCACGACCGGCTCGCCGACGGGCACCCGCTCGTCCTCGGCGGCGACCTCAACACGCAGCCCGGGAGCAGCGCGTTCCTCCAGCTGACGGGGCTCGGACTCGTCGACGCGCTCGACGGGGCAGGGCCGACGTCGCCTGCGGACCGGCCGACGGCCCGGATCGACCACCTCCTGACGACGCCCGACCTCGTCGCGTCGTCACCGACGGTGGGCGGCTCGCAGGCGTCGGACCATCTGCCGATCTCGGTGACCCTCACGCCGCGCGACTGACGCGCGTACCGTGGCCGGATGAGCGCACACCGGATGCTCCGCGGCGCGGTCGTCGGCGCCCTCGCGTCGCTGCCCGCGTCGTACGTCAAGGCCGTCACCGAGCCCGCCCTCCAGCGCACTGCCGAGCGGGTGGTGCCGCCGCAGACGTGGCAGAAGCGCCTGGTCGGGACCGACCCGAGCGGCCACCCGGAGAACATGCCGCCCGCGGTCGTCGCCGCCGAGGTCGCCGAGCTCCGGGACGGGACCGTGCTCGACCCCGCGCAGAAGGTCCGCGCGAGCCGGGCGATCCACTACGTCTTCGGGGCGGTGGCCGGCACGTTGTACGGCGCGCTCGCCGCCCGCTTCCCCGTCGTGACGCGCGGCGCCGGCGCGCCTGCGGGGATCGCGTTGTACGCGGGCACGCACGGGACGAGCCTGCCCGCGGCGGGCATCCAGGAGCCGCCCTGGACGCTGCCGGCGTCGGCGGTGATCTGGGAGACCGCGAGCCACGCGGTGTACGGCGTGGCCCTCGAGCTGTCGCGCCGGGTCCTCGACCGGGTCGTCCCTTAGGTCCCGCTCGACGACACGGGCGCGGGGCCGAGGAGCCGGTCGAGCACGACCTCGACGGATGCCGTCAGGGTCTCCGGCGCAGCGTCGCCCGTGCTCACCGCGTGCAGGGCGAGGCCGTCGGCCGTCGCGGCCAGGGTCCGGGCGAGCAGCCTCGCCTCGTCGGAGCCCTCGGCCTGCGCGCCGCTCTCGGCGACCAGCTGCGCGAGCGCTTCGTGCAGGTCGCCCAGCGCCGCCGCCTGGATCTGCTGGAGCGCGGGGCGCGAGGGCGCGACCGCCGCGAACGCGAGGTGGATGACGCACTCGTCGTGCCGCCGGGCGTCGAGCGGGAGCAGCTCGAGCAGCATCCGGCGCAGGCGTTCACGCGGTTCCGGCACGTCCTCGATCGCCTCGAGCCGGGCGCGGATGCGCCGCAGGACCTCCTCGTACGTCGCGGCCAGGAGGCCCTCGCGCGTACGGAAGTAGTGCTGCACCGTGCCGAGCGAGACGCCCGCCTCGTCGGCGACGGTGCGGAACGACGCGCTCTCGACGCCGCGGCTCGCCACGACCGCGAGGAAGGCGTCGACGACGGCCTCCCGGCGGTCGGCGGGGGTTGACTTCCTGTCCATGAAGAGGATCATACGACTGTATGAACCTTTCATACAGTCGTATGACACCGAGCCGTGGGATCACCGGCGGCTTCGTCGTCGCGATCGCGCTCGGCTGGGTGGTCTGGGCCATCGACCCGGCCCACGACCTCACCTTCGCCGTGGGCCAGACCCTGGTCCTGCTGGCACTCCTCGTCCTGACCGCCGCGAGCCCGTCCCTGAAGGTCGCGCTCGTCAAGCGGCTCCAGCGCTGGGTGGTGAACCCGATCGTCCGCGGCGGATTCGCGCTCGGCGTCAACCCGCTCGGCCTGGCGCTGCTGGAGACGACGGGACGCCGGACCGGACGACCCCGCCGCACCCCCGTCGGCAACGGGCACGAGGGCACGTCGTTCTGGATCATCGCTGAGCACGGCGAGCGGGCCGGCTACGTCCGCAACATCGCCCGCCACCCGCGCGTACGCGTGCGGCTGCGGACCGGGCTGCTGCGCTACGAGTGGTTCGACGGGACCGCCCGCATCCTGCCGTACGACGACCCGATCGCCCGCCAGCGCAGCCTGCTCCGGTGGCACCCGCTGCGCGCGTTCAACGCGATGACCGTACGGGTGCTCGGAAGCGAGCTCCTCACCGTGCACGTCCGCCTGGACGGCCCCGCACCCGATGCCCGCTCGGCAGCGTCAGCGAGTCGCGCTCCACTGCGTGACCGGCCGGCCGGGACGCCAGACGATCTGGCCCTCCCCCGCGCTGACGGTGTCGACGCCGAGACGGACGAGCTCGCCCCCGTGCTTGCGGAAGCGGTCGATCAAGGCGGCCTCGTCGTCGAGCGTGACGGCGTGGGCGACGAGCCGGCCTCCGGGACGCAGCGCCTCCCACGCGAGGTCGACAAGGGCGGTGTCGGCGGCGCGGGCGCCGAGGAAGACGGCGTCGGGCGCGGCGAGGCTCTCGAGCGCCTCCGGCAACGTGCCCTCGGTGACCCGCAGCTCCGGCACCCCGAGGTCGGCCGCCATCTCCTTCGTCCGGGCGACGCCGTCGCGGTCGTCCTCGACGACGACCCCGAACGCCAACGGCTCCGCGCGCAGCCACTCGACGGCGAGGGTGGCAGCGCCCGGGCCGAGTCCCCAGAGCAGGTCGCCGGCGGCCGGGGCGAGACGCGCCAGCGTGGCGGCCCGGACGTCACGTGACACCACGCCGCCGCCCTCTCCGAACACGCTGTCGGGCAGACCGGGCACGCTCGACATCGCCGAGCGGCGCGAGGCGTCCGCGACGCAGTCGAGGCAGACGACGTTGAGCTCGGGTGCGACCCGGACGTTCCACGTCGCCGCCGTCGCCTCGGCCCGCGACTCCGCCAGGCCCCCGAGGTCGCCGAGGACGGTCATCGTCGTGTCGCCGTACCCCTGGGCGACCAGCAGGGCGGCCACCGACGCGGGCGTGCCCCCGTCGTTCGACAGCACGATCAGCCGTCGGCCCGGGGCGAGGTGCGGGACGAGCTGGCGGACGTCGCGGCCGATGAGCGACACCAGCGACGTCTCCTCGTACGACCAGTGCATCCGCGCACGCGCGAGCGACTCGGTCGAGATCGTCGGCACGATCTCCACGTAGTCGGCCCCCAGCAGCCGGATGAGCGTCGTCCCGATGCCGGCGACGAGCGGGTCTCCCGCGGACAGGACGACGACCCGCTTGCCTTCGTACTCGTCGAGGAGCGCGGGCAGCGCCTCGTCGAGGTTGGGCGGCCACTCCACCCGGACCTGCCACCACGCCCACGGGACGGTCTCGAGGTGTCGCTTGCCGCCCATGACCACCTCGGCCTCGCGGACGAGGCGGCGCGACTCCATGGCGAGACCTTCCCAGCCGTCCGCACCGATGCCTACGACCGTGATCCGCTGCATGGGTGCTGACGGTAGTCGCCTGCGGGCCTCTAGCCCAAGCCCGGGGAGCAGGAGATCGGGCAGTTTTGTCCGCGATGCGGAGCGTCCGAACGGCGGGAGGCATCCGTGCCTACCATCGGGGCTCATTCCGTGAACGAGAGGACGGCCGCGCTGATGGCACGCGACGCGGGATTCCGCGCCACCTTCCCGGTCTCCGGCCGCCGCGTCCTCGTGGTCGGCGGCGGCACCGCCGCGCTCGCGCAGGTCGCGTCCCTGCGCGACGGCGGAGCACGGGTCACCGTCGTGGCCGCGCACTCGGTGCCGTCGATCGAGGACCTCGCCGAGCGGGGCGTCGTGACCTGGCACACCCGTGCGTACGACCGTGGCGACGTCGTCGGTCATGACCTGGTGGTGCCCGCGAGCGGCGACCCCCTGCTGGACGCCCGGGTCGCCGCCGAGGCCGCCGACGCCGGCACCTGGTGCACCGTCCCCGATTCGGGCAGTTCCCCACGTTCCGAAGGGGGCGAAGACGTGGGGAACTGTCCGAATCGGGGACGGGTCGTGCTGGTGGGTGGCGGACCGGGCGACCCGGGGCTGATCACGGTCGCCGGGCTCGAGGCCGTACGGTCGGCTGACGTCGTCGTCACGGACCGGCTCGCTCCCCTGGGCGTCCTAGACGGGCTCGACGCGGAGGTCGTCGACGTCGGCAAGATCCCCCGGGGGCGCTCGACGCCGCAGGAGGAGATCAACCGCGTCCTGGTCACGCATGCTGCGGCCGGCAAGCGCGTCGTACGCCTCAAGGGTGGCGACCCGTTCGTGTTCGGGCGCGGCGGCGAGGAGGTCGAGGCCTGCGTCGCGGCGGGCATCCCGGTCGACGTCGTCCCCGGGGTCACCTCCGCGATCGCGGGCCCCGCGCTCGCCGGGATCCCGGTCACGCACCGCGGCCTGAGCCAGGGCTTCACCGTCGTCTCCGGGCACGTCCCCCCGGGCGACCCGCGCTCCACCCTCGACTGGGACGCGCTCGCCCGCTCGGGCACGAACCTCGTCCTCCTCATGGCGGTCGCGACCCTCCCGGCGATCACGGAGACCCTCGTCGCCGCGGGCCTCGACCCTGCGACTCCCGCGGCGACGATCGCCGACGCCACGCTGCCGACGCAGCGCAGCGTCCGTGCCGACGTCGCGACGATCGCCGCGCGGGTGGCTGCCGAGGGCATCGGTGCCCCCGCGATCACCGTCGTCGGCGACGTCGCGGCGCGCCCGGTCTGACGGCTCGTCGTTTGACGGCTCGTCCCTGCGGGTACCCGTGCAGGGACGGAAGGAGCAGCGATGCGCGTCGTCGTCACGGGAGCCACAGGCAATGTCGGGACCGCCCTGCTGCGCGAGCTCGCACGCCGGCACCACACGCTGGTCGGCGTCGCCCGTCGTGATCCCCGCAGCGGCCCCGGCGACCGCGGCCCCGACGGCGTCCCCGTCGACGTCCGGTGGCACACCGCCGACGTCGGGACGGACCCGCTCGACTCCGTCCTCGCCGGCGCCGACGCTCTCGTGCACCTCGCGTGGATGTTCCAGCCGACCCACGACCCGGACACGACCTGGCGGGCGAACGCGGTCGGCACGCGGAACGTGCTCGCCGCGGCCTCGCGTGCGGGAGTCGGCGTCGTCGTCTGCGCGTCCTCGGTCGCCGCGTACTCGCCGAGCCTCGACGACGAGCCGGTCGACGAGTCGTGGCCGACCGACGGCCCGTCCCCCGCGTCGTACTGCCGTGAGAAGGCGTACGTCGAGCGCGCGCTCGACGCCTTCGAGGCCACGCACCCCGACGTCCGCGTGGTCCGCGTCCGGCCGGCGTTCGTGTTCCAGCGCTCGGCCGCGTCCGAGCAGCGACGGATCTTCGGCGCCCCCGGCTTGCGTCCCTGGATGCTCGACCGCCGCCTGCTGCCCGTGCTGCCCGTCCCTGCGGGCCTGCGCCTGCAGACCGTCCACGCCGACGACCTCGCACGTGTCTACGCCGAGACGGTCGAGCGGCCGGTCCGCGGCGCGTTCAACGTCGCCGCGGACGGCGTCCTGCGGCGCGACGAGCTCGGCGAGATCTTCGGTGCCCGCACGGTCGAGGCACCTCAGAGCGTCGCACGCGCCGCGTTGGAGGGAGCGTGGCGCGTGCGGCTGGCCGGGGCCCCCGGCTACCTGTTCGACGCCCTCCTCCGGGTCCCCGTGCTGGCGACCGCCCGCGCGAAGACGGAGCTCGGCTGGCAGCCGCGCCACGGCGCCGCCGAGGCCCTCGCGGAGATGGTCACCGGCGCCCGTGAAGGCGCCGGTGACTCCACTCCTCCGCTGCAGCCGGACTCAACGCGTCTCTGAGAGACCGCCGGCCGGCTCGTCGAGACCGGGGAGGGTCTTCATGACCCGCGGATCACCCTCGTCCGCGAAGTAGTCGCCCGCGATCGTCTCGTCCGTCCCGTTCGACACCTTGCCGGCCCGCAGCGCGAGCGTGACGAGGGCGGCCACGACGAGGTTGATCGCGAACGCCGTCAGCCCGATGTAGCCGAGGTGCCCGATGACCGGGATCGGGTCGAGCGACCCCCCGAAGTGCGCCCCGGTGACGGGGTTGACGACGTTGTACGCACTGACCGTGCCGTACACCATGCCGACGGCCCAGCCGGCGAGCAGGCCCCACCGGTGGAACCACCGCGTGTAGAGGCTGAACACGATCGCGGGGAGCGTCTGGAGGATCCAGATGCCGCCGAGGAGCTGGAAGTTGATCGCGTTCTGCTTGTCGAGCGTCAGGACGAAGACCAGCGCGAAGACCTTCACGACCAGCGACGACAGCTTCGAGACCTTGGCCTCCTGCTGTGGCGTCGCATCCGGTTTCAGGTACTCCTTGTAGACGTTGCGGGTGAACGTGTTCGCCGCCGCGATCGACATGATCGCCGCCGGGACCAGCGCTCCGATCGCGATCGCCGCCCACGCGACGCCGGCGAACCACGACGGGAACATGTCCTCGAACAGCTGCGGGATCACCAGCTGTGCGTTCGGCTCGCCGTCGAGCCCGACCGGCTTCGTCCCCGCCGCGATCGCGACCCAGCCGAGCAGCGCGAGCAGGCCGAGGATGAACGAGTACGCCGGCAGGATCGACGCGTTGCGCCGGATCGTTTGGCGCGACTGGCTCGACAGCGTCGCCGTGATCGAGTGCGGGTACATGAACAGCGCGAGCGCCGAGCCCAGCGCGAGCGTCGCGTAGGCCCAGTGGTTGTCGAGGCCGGTCGGGATGAACGAGCCGGTGGGCGCGCCCGTCGCCGGGTTCGGGGTGGACATCTTCTTTTCGGCCGCGCCGAACACGGCGTCCCAGCCCCCGACCTTCGACGGGAGGTAGACGATCGCGACGATGATGACGAGGTAGATCAGCGTGTCCTTCACGAACGCGATCACGGCCGGCGCACGCAGGCCCGACGAGTACGTGTACGCCGCGAGCAGCGCGAACGCGATGAACAGCGGCGCGTCCTTGGCGATCCAGTTGGAGCCGCCGCCGAGACCCGCCACCTCGAGCACCGCCTGGATGCCGACGAGCTGGAGCGCGATGTACGGCATGGTCGCGAGGAAGCCGGTGATGGCGACGGCGAGCGTCAGCCCTCGGCTGCTGTAGCGCCCGCGCACGAAGTCGGCCGGCGTCACGTACCCGTGCCGGTGGCTCACCGACCACAGCCGCGCCATGAAGACGAAGATGATCGGGTAGAGCACGATCGTGTACGGCACCGCGAAGAAGCCGGCCACGGCACCGGTGGCGAACATCGCGGCCGGGACCGCCACGAACGTGTACGCGGTGTAGAGGTCGCCGCCGAGCAGGAACCAGGTCACCCAGGTCCCGAAGCCTCGCCCGCCGAGGCCCCACTCGTCCAGGGACTCCATCGACGGCGGGCGGCGCCAGCGCGCGGCCAGGAAGCCCATCACCGTGACGAGCGCGAAGAGCAGGATCAGGACGGTGAGGGCGACCCCGTTGACGTCGCTCATCGCTCGACCTCCTCGGACGCGTGGGGTCGCATCGGGCGGTGCGGGCGGGCCACGAGGACGATCCGGTACGAGGTGTAGGTCAGGCCGGCGGTGAGGAAGACCCAGAGGAACTGGTACCAGAAGAAGAACGGCCAGGGGCCCAGCTTCGGGTCGACGCGTGCGTACGAGTCCACCCACAGCAGCGCGATCACGGGGATCGCGAGCAGCACGGCCGCGACCGTCAGCAGCGCGCGGTTGGCGGGAGGCGGGGTGTCGTGCAAGGTCGGGTCGTCGACCTCGTCGTTGCCGGTGGTCATCGCGGGTCTCACTCTCTCGAGGCGGTGTGACTGCGGTCACACAGGCTGGCACTGGCCCGCACCCGGGTCCACGCACGGCGCGGTCGCGTCGGTGAGCGGTCGGTACGACGCGGTGGGCGGTCGCGTCGGCCGGTCGGGCGGACGCGGGCGTACGCTGGAGTGCTCTTCCGTCGACCTCGAGGACCGACCTGATGACCCGTCCTGACGCCCCCGGCCGCGTCGCTTGCCCGTCCGACCGCGCCCGTACGCTGGCCGCCGAACGCCTCGCCGGGCTCGCGACCCCTGCGGGTGCACTGGGTCGTCTCGGCGAGACGGCGGTGTGGCTGTCGGCCGTCCAGGACGCGTGCCCGCCGCGGCCGCTCGAGGACGTACGCGTCGTGGTGTTCGCCGGCGACCACGGCGTGACGTCGCACGGGGTCTCCGCCTACCCGAAGGAGATCACCGCGCTGATGGTCCGCCAGTTCCTTTCCGGAGGAGCCGGGGTCGCCGTCCTCGCCCGCCAGCACGGAGCGGCGCTGCGCGTGCTCGACCTCGGTGTCGACATCGACCCTGGCGTGCTCCCCGCCGAGGTGAGCACGCACAAGATCCGTCGCGGCTCCGGGGCGATCCACCTTGAGGACGCGCTGAGCACGGACGAGACGCGCCGGGCGCTCGCCGTCGGTGCCGACGTGGCGGCCGAGGAGATCGCCTCCGGCGCGGACCTGCTGATTCCCGGCGACATGGGCATCGGCAACACGACACCGTCGGCCGCGCTGATCGCCGCCTCGCTGGGGCTCGACGCCCGTGACGTCACCGGCCGTGGGTCGGGCGTGGACGAGGCGACGCTCGCACACAAGGAGCAGGTCGTCGCACAGGCGCTCGTACGGGCGGGTGAGCGCGTGTCCGATCCCGTCGAGCGCCTCACCGCGCTCGGTTCGGCCGACCTGGCGGCTCAGGTCGGGTTCCTCGCCGAGGCGGCGCGACGCGGTGTCCCGGTGCTGCTCGACGGTGTCATCTCGGTCGCGTGCGCGCTGGTGGCCGAGGACTACGCCCCGGGCTCAGCAGCGTGGTTCGCTGCCGGCCACCGCTCCCCCGAACCGGCGCAGGCGCTCGCCCTGAGCAAGCTCGGCCTCGAGCCGCTCCTCGACCTCGGCATGCGCCTCGGGGAGGGCAGCGGCGCCGTCGCCGCCCTGCCGGTGCTGCGCTCGGCGGGCGCGCTGCTCACCGACATGTCGCTCCTCGCGGACGTCCTCGGGTCGTGACCGTCGAGGCAGGGCGCGGCGTCGTCCCCGACGGCGTCCTGCTCGCGGCAGGGACGTTCACCGTCCTCCCGGTCGCGCCACCGTCGACCGTCGACGCCGCCCGTGCGCGCACGGCGATGCTGCTCGCTCCGCTCGCGGTGACGCCGCTCGCGCTCGGGGTCTGCGCGGTCGTCGCCCTCGGGTCCGTGCTCGGGTGGCCCGGCATGCTCACCGGCGCGCTCGCGGTCGGCGTGCTCGCAGTCGGCACGCGGGTGCTGCACCTGGACGGCCTGGCCGACACCGCCGACGGGCTCAGCGCCCCGTACGACCGGGAGCGGCGCCTCGCGATCATGAAGTCCGGGGACGTCGGACCTGCCGGAGTGGCCGCGCTGGTCCTCGTGCTGGTCCTGCAGGCCGCCGCCCTCGGCGCGCTCGCCGCCCGCCCGTACGGGTGGCTGCTCGCCGGCGTCCTCGTCTGCGCGTCCCGGGCGGCGTGCGCGATCGTCTGCGCACGTCCGGTCCCGGCCGCGGCGCCGACGGGTCTCGGAGCGGCCGTGGCCGGGTCGGTACCGCTCGCCGGGGCAGTCGCGGTCGGCTGCTTCGTCGCCGCCGCGCTCGCCGGGGCGGTCGCGGCGACCGGGGAGCCGTGGTGGCTCGGGCCCCTCGCGGTCGTCGCGGCCGCGCTCTGCGTCGCCCTCCTCGTCCGGCGGGCGATCTCCGTCCTCGGCGGGATCACCGGCGACGTGATCGGCGCCTCCGTCGAGCTGGCGCTCGCGGCGCTGTGCGTCGTCGCGCTGACCGCTGCCTGAGCGGCGTCCCTCTCACTACAGGTAGAGCACCCGCCCGGCGACGACCAGCGCCACCTCGTCCGAGCAGGCGGCGACCCGCTGGTTCACGAGGCCAAGCACGTCACGGAACACCCGGCCCGAGCGGTGCTCGGGCACGACACCGAACCCGACCTCGTTCGTGACCGCCACCGTGAGGTCCCGTCGCGCGCACCACGCCTCGACGAGGCCGTCGATCCGCTTGCCGACCTCGGGTCGCCACTGGGCGTCCGGCGCGTCCCAGGCCCCCACCTCGTCCAGCATCGCGGTCGCCCAGGTGCTGAGGCAGTCGACGATCACCGGCGTCGTGGCGCCCTCCAGCGCGCTCGTGACGTCGGTGGTCTCCCGCGTGATCCAGGACTCGGGACGTCGCCTCTGGTGCTCGGCGACCCGGGCGACCCACTCGGGGTCTGACCCGTCCGGCACCGGGCCGGGGGCGATGTAGGAGACCACCGGTTCTCGCTGGAGCAGCGACTCGGCGTAGCGGGACTTGCCCGACCGCACCCCTCCGGTCACCAGCACCCTGCGTCCCATGTCCGCCCTCTCGTCTGAAGGTCGTCCGTGCGTCACCGTCGACAGCGCCTCTTCGCAGCCTCGCACGTCGGTCTGCGCGACGCGAGCCTGCCCCCGAGACAGGTCGCCGCCGTGCCGATACGGTGCGGGGATGAGCCGCAACCGACGTCGCCTCGTCCTCGGTGCGTGCACGGTCTCCCTGCTGCTGGCGGTGGTCGTGGTCGCGGCAGTGACCGGGTGGGGCCGCGAGGACGCCGAGGCAGGTCCGGAACCCGACCGCACCGCCGGCACGCAGGCGCCGCTGGGAGACTGCGCCCGCATGACGTACGACGGGCGGACGTACTACTCGGTGGGCCGCCAGCTCGCACGCGACGACCTCGTGCCGCCGGGCGACCCGCTGAACGACGGCGAGGGACCCCGAAGCTGTGACCCGGACGCCATGGAGACGTTGGAGTTCCGACCGGCCGGGGTCCGCCACATCCCGGGTGTCGATCCCGCGCGGGCGGTCGTGGCCCGGTACGACCCGAGCCGAGACCGCGACGCGCTGTACGTCGCCGACCCGGACTACCCGCGCACCGGCGCGCTCCCGGACGACCTCGCCGAGGCCCTCGACCTGTCATGACCGTGCGGCACGGGTGGCTCCGTACGGCAGCGCTGGTCCTCGCGCTCGCGTCGCTGTCCGCCTGCTCGTCGGCCGCGGACCACGCCACGTCACCCTCCCCCGCGCCGGCCGAGTCGCCGTCGCCGCGCGCGACGACCGCCGTCAGCCCGTCCCCTCGCGCGCTCCCCGGCGGGTGGGAGGCCGAGGCGCTGCCCGGACGCCTGAGGCCGGTGGTGGCCACGACGGACGGCACCCGGCTCGTCGTGAGCGGCGGCGCAGGCTCGGGTGACGACGCCGAGCCGCGTCTCCTCCTCCGCGGCGAGCGGGGATGGGAGGACGTGCGGCTCACGCCGGAGACCGGGTACGGGCGGGTCGCCTCGCTGGTCGAGCTGGCCGTAGCCCCGGACGGGAGTGTCGTGGCGCTGGGCAACGCCACCGGCGGGGCTCACCTCATGCCGCGCTGGACCGCCTGGTCGGGCACGCTCGACCGGGTCGACGAGAAGCCGCAGGTGTTCGAGACCTTCGGCGGGCCGTCCGCCGGTGGGCTTGCCGGCGTCGCGTCCGCGCCGGTCGCCACCGTGATCGGGAGCTGGGCCACCTCGCCCTCACGCTTGTCGCCCGCCGTCTGGCGCGAGGACGGCGGGCGGTGGCTGCGCCGTACCGACGTCGGTGCGTTCGCGGACCGCGGTGACGTCCAGGCGCTGCCGGCCGCGGTCGCCGCGACGGAGGCGCACGTCGTGGTCGTGGGCACCGAGACGACGACCGATGCGGCCGGGACGCGGCAGGCCGCCGTCGCCTGGCGTACGAGCGACCTGGGCCGATGGGAGCGGTTCCCGCTCACCGACCCGGCTGGGTCCGGCGTGTCGAGCGGGGCGACCGACGTGTCGTGCGCCGCGGACGGGTGCGTGGTCGCCGGATGGGTCGGGCCGCGTCTCGCCGGGTGGCGGCTGGACCGGCAGGGCGTGGAGCGTCTGCGGCCACCGCCTGTCGCCGTCGAGCCGTACGTCGCACGCCCACGGGCGGCGTACGACGGGTCGTGCGTCGCCCTCGCCGCCGGCCAGGAGTCGCGCGACCTCGTGGCCTCGACCGACGGCGTACGGTGGCGCGCGATGCCGGTTCCGCAGCCGGAGGTCACCGATCTCGCGCTCGTCGGTGGGCGGCTCTTCGCCCTCGCCCCCGACGCGGGAACACCCCTCGTCGCGCGCGACGACGCCTGCCGACGGTGACCCAGCACCCACGCGTTGGCTACGCGGCGAGCGACGACGCCAGCGGCACCAGCGTCTCGGCACACCCGGCGTCGAGCTTCAGCGTCGCGAGCTCGTCGCCACGGGTGCGGCCGCGGTTGACGATGACGACCGGTGTGCCGGCCTTCGCCGCCTGGCGGACGAACCGCAGCCCCGACATCACCTGCAGCGACGACCCGACGACGAGCAGGGCGTCCGCGGCGTCCACGAAGGACCGGCACCGCTCGACGCGGGGCTTCGGGACGTTCTCACCGAAGAACACCACGTCCGGTTTCAGCCGCCCGCCGCACCGCTCGCACGCCGCGACGCGGAACGCGCTCGTCTCCTCCAGCAGCGCGTCGCCGTCCGGCGCTATCGCGTACGCGCCCTCGCCGTATCCGGGGTTCATCGCGTCGAGCCGCTCGTGCAGCGCCACCCGCGACGTACGGTCACCGCAGTCCAGGCACACCACGTCGGCGATCCGGCCGTGCAGCGTCACCAGCTCGCGCTGACCGGCCTCCTCGTGGAGCCCGTCGACGTTCTGCGTGATCACGGCGTCGACGGCCCCGGCGCGCTCGAGCGCGACCAGGGCGTGGTGCGCGGCGTTCGGGGCGGCGCCGGTCATGTGCCGCCAGCCGACGTGGGCCCGCGCCCAGTAGCGCTGCTGCGCCTGCGGGGTCGCCACGAACTCCTGGTACGTCATCGGCTGGCGCGGCACCGAACCCGGCCCGCGGTAGTCCGGGATGCCCGAGTCCGTGCTGACCCCGGCTCCCGTCAGCACGACCGTACGCCGCCCCGCGAGCAGCGTACGGACGTCCTCGAGGGTCGGCGGCGGGGTCAACGTGTCCACACTTCGAGGGTACGAGGGCGGTCACGTACGCACCTGCGTCTACGCTGACCTGCGTGAACGGTCGGACCTGGACGAGCAGGAGCGTGCTCGTCCCTGCGGCGCTGGGCGTCGTCTGCGCCGGTGTCGGCCTCACGGCGTGGGCGAGCGGCAGCGCCGACGCGACGATCGGCGCCACGACCGTCACCACCCTCGACGCCCCCAAGCTCCCGTCGGGCGCAGCCTCGCCCCAGCCGGCCGACGCCGGTCTCACGACCTCCTCGCTCGACTCCGGGGTCGGGTTGTCCGGAGGTGGCGTCGCGCGCGGCTGGGTCTCCGACGCCTCCGCCCGTACGGGGATCAGCGCGGTCGCGCTGACCGCCTACGCCAACGCCGCGCTCCGTATCGGTGACGAGCAGCCCGGTTGCCGGCTCGGCTGGACGACGCTGGCGGGGATCGGCTGGGTCGAGACGCATCACGGCACTCTCGGCGGCAACGCCCTCCTGCCGGACGGCACCACCCGTACGCCGATCCTCGGGCCGGCCCTCGACGGGAGCGCGGGCCTCAAGGCGCTGCGGGCGCGCGCCGACGACACCGCCGCCCACGGCAACGCGACCTGGGACCACGCCGTCGGCCCCCTGCAGTTCATCGGCTCGACCTGGCGGCGCTGGGGCGCCGACGGGGACGGCGACGGCGTCAGCGACCGGCACGACATCGATGACGCCGCGTACGCCGCCGCCCGCTATCTCTGCGCAGACGGCAACGACCTCACCACAGGGTCCGGGTGGACCGCTGCGGTGAGGTCGTACAACCACTCTGACGCCTACGTCGCCTCCGTCCTCGCCGCGACGAACGACTACGGCGCACGCGCGGGAGGCTGACCCCGTACGCCCAGGGTCGGGTACCCGAGCGAACCTCCGGACACCCGACCGTGCACAGTCGGGGCGGGGTGCGTCCGCTGGGGTACCCGAGCGGACGCACCCTCGGCTCACACCGGTGGCGTCAGCGCGATCCCGCCGCGCCCGTCGACGCGGGCTCCTTCTGCTCCTGGGCGGCAAGACGCTTGGTGAGCTGGTCGCCCTCGATGTCGAGGTTCGGGATCGGCTTGTCGAGCCACTTCGGCAGCCACCATGCGGACTTCCCGGCGATCGCCATGAACGCGGGGATGAGGGTCATCCGGACCAGGAACGCGTCGGCGAGGATGCCGAACGCCAGTCCGAAGCCGATCGGCTTGATCATCGCCATGTCGCTGATGATGAAGCTGCCGAACACCGAGATCATGATGATCGCGGCCGCGGTGACGACACGGGCGCTGTGGCTGAAGCCGGTGACCACCGCCGCCTTCGCGTCACCGGTGTGCACGAACTCCTCACGCATCCGCGACACGAGGAACACCTGGTAGTCCATCGCCAGGCCGAACAGGATGCCGACCATGAGCAGCGGCAGGATGCTGATGATCGGGCCCGGCGTGTCGACTCCGAACAGGTCGGACAGCCAGCCCCACTGGAACACCGCCACCGTCGCACCGAGCGCCATCCCGATGGTGAACAGGAACCCGAGCACCGCCGACAGCGGCACCAGCAGCGACCGGAACACCAGGATCAGCAGCAGGAACGCCAGCCCGACGACGAGCGCGAGGTAGACGGGTAGGGCGTCGGCGAGCTTCTCCGACACGTCGACCGACACCGCGGTCTGCCCGCTCACGTACACCTCGGCACCGGTGTCGTCCTGGACGGACGCCACCGCGTCGCGGATGTTGCCGACGAGCTCCTGCGTCGCAGCCTCGGCCGGGCCACTCTTCGGGACCACGGTGATCGTCGTCAGGTCGGCGTCGGGGATCGGCTGCCCCGGCACCACCGCGGCGACATCCTCCTCGACGCCTTCGATCGCCTCCGTCGCTGCGCCGACCGCAGCCTCGGCGTCGTCGGCCTTCGCGGTGTCGACGACGACGAGGAGCGGACCGTTCGCACCGGCGCCGAAGCTGTCGGCGATCATGTCGTACGCCTTGCGCTGCGTCGTGTCCGTCGCCGCGGTGCCGTCGTCGGGCAGCGACTCCTCCAGCGACATCACCGGGATCGACACGACTGCGGCGATGGCGACGCCGAGGACGGCGACGACGGCCTTGCGCCGCGAGACGAACGACGCCCAGCGCTGGCCCATGGCGGGCTTGTCGGAGTGGTCGTCGGCCTCCGGGTCGTGCTGACGCAGGCCCGGGATCTTGCCCTTGACGATGCGCTTCTTCGCGAAGCCGAACAGCGCGGGCAGCAGCGTGAGCGCGATGAGGACGGCGATCGCGACCGTGGCCGCGGCGGCGAGACCCATCTCGGTCAGGAGCGAGATGTTGACGACCGACAGGCCGACGAGTGCGATGACCACGGTGAGGCCGGCGAAGACGACCGCGCTGCCGGCCGTACCGACCGCGCGCCCTGCAGCCTCCTCCGGGTCGCGGCCGATCATCACCTCGTGGCGGTGGCGCGACACGATGAACAAGGCGTAGTCGATGCCGACGGCCAGGCCGAGCATCGTCGCAAGGATCGGCGTCGTCGAGCCCAGCGACACGAAGCCGGTGAGTGTCGTGATGCCGGCGATGCCGATCCCGACGCCGATCAGCGCCGTGAGCAGCGGCATGCCCGCGGCGACCAGGGAGCCGAAGGTGAAGATGAGGACCACCAGCGCGACGACGACGCCGATCGCCTCCGACGCGCCGGTCTCCGGGATCTCCATCAGCGCGTCACCGCCGATCTCGACGGTCATGCCGGCCTCACGGCCGATCTCCGGTGCCTCCTCGAGCGCGTCGACCTGCGCTGCGCTGAGGTCGATCGACTGCTTCGCGTACGAGATCGTCGTGTACGCGACCGTCTCGTCGGGCGAGACCTGTCCCGCCTCGAACGGGTCGACGGCGTTGACCACGCCGTCCTGCCCGGCGAAGGAGTCGACGGTCTCGGTGACGGCGGCGGCGTACTCCGGGTCGGTGACCTTCGCACCCTCGGGCGCCTCGAAGACGATGCGCGCGGTCGCGCCGTCAGCGGCAGCCTGCGGGTTGCGCTCCTTCATCAGGTCGAACGCCTCGACCGACTCCAGCCCCGGCATCGAGAAGTTGTCGGACGTCTTGCCCGAGAGGGTGGCTGCGCCGGTGCCGGCGAGCACCAGGGCGATCAGCCACGCGACGAGGACGCCTTTGCGGTGGCGGAACGCCCACCGTCCGAGACGGTAGAGGGACCAGGACACGGTGTCTCCTGTGGGTCGAGCGCCCGCAGGCGCGGGTGCGGGTCAGGGTGTGGTGGTGATGCCCAGGGCGGGCAGGATCACGGCGTCCAGGAACGCAGCGAGGTAGGTCATGTCGGCCGGCTTGCGCTCGATGAGCTCGCGGACCATCGCCGGGCCGACCAAGGTCGGGACGAGGAACGGGATCGCCGGGTTGTCGGGGTCGATCTCGCCACGGGCGACGGCACGGCGCAGCACCTCGTCGACGACGCCGACCCGTGAGGCGATGACACGGTCGTGCAGCGACTCGGCGAGCGTCGGGTGGGTCTGGCAGGCGTGGAGGACGGCCCCGGCGAGCGCGATGTCGGGGTCGACCTCGTTGATCACCCGGTACAGCGCGAGGAAGTCGCCGCGCAGCGACCCCGTCTCGACGACGGAGGGCACCTCCGGCGCGTGCGCGTCGAAGGCGGCCACGACCAGGGCTTCCTTGCTCCCCCACTGGCGGTAGAGCGTCGCCTTGCTGGACCGCGTCTCTTCAGCGATGCGATCCATCGTGAGCTTGTCGTACCCGAGCTCGGTGAGCAGGCGCAGCACCGCCGCGTACAGCTCGTCGGTGCGCTCGGGCGTCAGACGACTGCTCACCCATCCCCCTCGATCGAAACACACGACTATCGAAACGAAACAGTTTCGTTCCGATGCTAGGTCGGCGTCAGCCGAAACCGGAGCGGCCGAAGGGTGGTCTCGCTCACAACAGCCACCGGGTAGCGTCGAGGCATGGCCGACCTCGCGATCTCCCTCCGCTCCGTCCTCGACGGCCCGTACGCCGCAGCGCGTGACGTGAGCCGTGACCAGCTGGCAGCGACCGGGGTCCTGACCGACCCGACGCTGGCGCTCGACGAGCAGCGCACCCGCGTACGCGAGGCCGTCCTCGCCCTCGCGTCCACCGGCCTGCCCGGCGCCGGCTTCGCGACGTCGCACGGAGGCACCGGCGACATCGCCGCGACGCTCGTCGGCTTCGAGATGCTCGTCCACAGCGACGTCTCGCTGATGGTCAAGGCCGGCGTCCAGTGGGGCCTGTTCGGTGGCGCCATCGAGAACCTCGGCACCGACCGGCACCACCAGGCGTACCTGCCTCGCGTCATCAACGGCGACCTCCTCGGCTGCTTCGCGATGACCGAGACCGGGCACGGCAGCGACGTCCAGAGCATCGAGACGACAGCGACGTACGACGCCGAGACCGGAGAGTTCGTGATCGACTCGCCGACCCCGACCGCCCGCAAGGACTACATCGGCGGCGCGGCTCACGACGCGACGCTCGCGGCGGTCTTCGCGCAGCTCGTGACCGCCGGCCCGGGCGAGACGCCGCAGTCGCGGGGCGTGCACTGCCTGCTCGTCCCGATCCGCGACGCCGACGGCCGTGACCTCCCCGGCGTCACGACCTCCGACTGCGGGGTCAAGGGCGGCCTCAACGGCGTCGACAACGGTCGCATCGTCTTCGACCAGGTCCGCGTGCCGCGCGAGAACCTCCTCGACCAGTACGCGACGGTCGCCGAGGACGGCTCCTACTCCTCCCCCATCGAGAACCCGAACCGTCGCTTCTTCACGATGCTCGGCACGCTGATCCGCGGGCGCGTGAGCATCGCCGGTGCGAGTGGTGCAGCTGCGCGGCACGCGTTGACGCTGGCCGTGCGGTACGCCCTGAAGCGGCGCCAGTTCGGCCGTCCCGGCACCGACGGCGAGACCCTGCTGATGGACTACCGGACCCACCAGCGCCGGCTGCTGCCCGCGCTCGCGCGCGCGTACGCCCTCCAGACCGCGCAGAACGACCTCGTCGGCACGCTCGCCCGCATCCAGGGCGGCGGCACACCGGCGGACCCGACGGAGCAGCGCGAGCTCGAGGCGCTGGCCGCGGGCGTGAAGGCGTACGCGTCGTGGCACGCGACGGCGACGATCCAGGAGTGCCGGGAGGCCTGCGGTGGCGCCGGCTACATGGCCGCCAACCGCCTGACCTCCCTGAAGGCCGACACCGACGTCTTCACCACCTTCGAGGGCGACAACACGGTGCTGATGCAGCTGGTCGGGAAGGAGTTGCTGACCGGGTACGCCGACGAGGTCCGTGGCCTCGACCCGGTGGGGATGGCCTCGTTCGCCGTCGCCAACGCCGCAGAGGTCGTGCTCGAGCGCACCCCGGTCGCGCCGTTGGTCGCCCGGCTGCGCGACGCGACCCGCCGCGAGGGCGACGAGCCCGACCTCCTGGACCGCGGGACGCAGCTCAGCCTGCTCACCGACCGCGAGGAGCACCTCCTCGAGACGCTCGCCCGCCGGATGCAGGCGGCCCGCAAGGCCACCGGGGAGGAGGCCTTCACAGCGGTCAACCAGGCGCAGGACCACCTCGTCCACCTCGGCCGGGCGCACGTGGAGCGGGTGGTGCTGGAGTCGTTCGTCGCCACCGTCGGCGAGGTCGAGGACGACGAGACCCGCGAGATCCTCGACGCGGTCTGCGACCTGTACGCGCTGAGCGTCGTCGAGCAGGACAAGGCGTGGTTCCTCGAGCACCGGCGGCTGTCGGTCGGCCGGGCCAAGAACGTGACGACCTCCGTCAACGCGCTCTGCGAGCGGCTGCGCCCGTACGCCGGCGACCTGGTCGACGCCTTCGGCATCCCGGAGAACCTGCTCGAGGTGGAGATGCTCGGCAGCTAGCGGTCCGCCCGGTCGAGCCGGAGCCGCTCCGGCGTGTGCAGCCGCACCATCGTGCGGGCCACGTTGGACGGCCGGCGGTGCTGGGTCGCGAGCGACACGAGGACCATCACGGCGAACGCGAGCGGCACCGACCAGGCCGCGGGGCGCGACAGCAGGAGGTCGAGCCAGCCGTCGTCGCTGCCGCGGACGATGGTCGCGACGACGGCGCCACCGGCCCCGATCCCGCCCGCGAGCATCCCCGCGATCGCCCCGGCGGCTGTGAGCCGGCGCCACCAGATCCCGAGGACGAGCAGGGGGCAGAAGGTCGACGCCGCCACGGCGAACGCGAACCCGACCGAGCTGGCCACGGCGATCTGGTCCGAGGCCAGGGCGAGGCCGAGCGGGAAGACGGTCCCGACGACGGCACCCGCGCGTACGGCGGCGACCGGCCCGAGGGCGCGACGCCCGAGCGAGCCCTGGGCGAGCACGCCCGCGAGCGACATGGTGAGCCCGGAGGACGTCGACAGGAACGCCGCGAAGGCGCCCGCCGTCAGCAGCGCGCCCAGCACGTCGCCGAGGGTGCCGCCGATCACCCGGAGCGGGAGCTCGAGGACGACGATGTCGCTGCTGCCCGTCCCGGCCAGGTCGCCGGCGTACACCCGGCCGATCACCCCGTACGCCGTCGGCAGCAGGTAGAACGCGCCGAGCAGGGCCAGGACGATCAGCGTCGTCCTGCGCGCGGCACGCCCGTCGGGGTTGGTGTAGAAGCGCACGACGACGTGCGGCAGCCCCATCGTGCCGAGGAACGTGGCGACGATCAGCGAGTACGTGCCGTAGAGCGCGAGCGACGTCGTGTCCGCGGCCATGGGCGACAGCCACGCCTCCGAGGCGCCCGCGCCGGTCGGGGTGGGACGCCCGTCCTCGGTCCACGCGTGCAGCAGGAAGACGAGCGGCACGAGGAGCGCGGTCAGCTTGAGCCAGTACTGGAACGCCTGGACGAACGTGATGCTGCGCATGCCGCCGGAGACGACGTTGACGACGACGATCGCGGCGACGAGGACGGACCCGGCCCAGATCGGCGCCCCGGTCACGGTGTGGAGAACCAGACCGGCGCCCTGGAACTGCGGCATCAGGTAGAGCCACCCGATGACCACCACGAGCACGCTCGCCACGGCGCGGGCGACGCTGGACTGGACGCGGATCTGGGTGAAGTCCGGCAGCGTGTACGCGCCGGAGCGGCGCAGCGGCGCCGCGACGAACGCCAGCAGGACGAGGTAGCCCGCCGTCCAGCCCACCGGGAACCACAGCATGTCGGCACCGAGGGTGAGGACGAGCCCGGCGATGCCGAGGTACGAGGCGGCCGAGAGGTACTCCCCACCGATGGCCGAGGAGTTCCAGAGCGGGCTCACCGACCGCGACGCGACGTAGAAGTCGGACGTGGTGCGGCTGATGCGCAGCCCGAACAACCCGATGCCCAGCGTCAGCAGCGCCACCACGGTGACGGCCACGGCCGCGTACGAGCTGTTCACGGCCTCTCGACCAGGTCGCTGAACGCCCGCTCGTTGCGCTCGGAGGCACGGACGAACACCCAGCCGATGACGAAGAGCACGGGGTAGACCGCCGCTCCCAGCAACCACCACGGCAACGGGACCGACGCCACGGTGACGGTGTCGAGACCGGACAGCACGAACAGCAGCGGGAGGCTCCCGACGAGGAGCACCAGCACAGCGGCGACCGCGAGCGCGAGACGCAGCTGCGACCGCACGAGGGAGCGCATGTAGACCTCGCCGATCGCGGTCTCCTCGTCGATCTCCTGCTCGACCGTACGGCGCCGGTGCGGGCGCGCCGTCGTCTGCGGGCTGGTGATCCGGACCCGTGCGGGCGCGTCGTCGGCGGCCACCTCAGCCACCCGAGCGCGCGCGCTGCTGGACGAGGTCGCGCAGGTCGCGGGTGTGGCGCCGGGCGACCTGGAGCTCGGTGTACGGAGGGCCGCCCGCGTCGACGAGGACGGAGCAGCGGCCCGAGACCGTACGGACCTCGCGGACGCGAGCCGACGAGACGAGAAGGCTGCGGTGGATCCGGACGAACCCCGCCGGCGCCCAGTCGTGCTCCAGCGTCATCAACGGCGTCCGGAGGAGGTGGCTCTCACCCTCGGTGGTGTGGAGCCGCACGTAGTCGCCCTGCGCCTCGACGTAGGCGACGCTCGAGCGCGGCACGAACCGCGTGACCCCGGCGAGCTCTACCGCCACGACCTCGTCGTCGGAGGCCGGGGAGGCGACCTGGGGCGAGCGCGCGCCCACGACGCGGCGTACGGTCTCGCGCAGGCGGTCCTCGGAGACCGGCTTCAGCACGTAGTCGACGGCGTCGAGGTCCCAGGCGTCGACGGCGTGGTCCTCGTGGGCGGTGACGAACACGACCTTGGGCTGGGTCCGGAAGCGCGCCAGCACCCGGGCGACCTCCAGACCCGACAGCGCCGGCATCGCGATGTCGAGGAACACCGCGTCCACCGGCTCGGCCTCGAGGGCGCGGAGGACGTCTGCTCCGGAGGCGACGGCGCGGACCTGGCTCACACGCTCGTCCCGGCCGAGCAGGTAGACCAGCTCGTCCAGGACCGGCTGCTCGTCGTCGGCGACGAGGACGTGGAGACCCATGGCGCACGAGTCTAGGACGCGGGTGTGGCCCCCGTCACGCACCCGATCAGCGGGCGGCCCCGGGCGCGTACTTCGGGACGCGGACGCTCACCTTCGTCCCGGCGCCCGGCGCGGTCTCGATGACGATCCCGTACGCGTTGCCGTAGACGGTGCGCATGCGCTCGTCGACGTTCCCCAGCCCGACGGAGTCGGTGGACGGGTCGCCCGCCAGCGCCCGGCGTACGCGGTCGGGGTCCTCTCCCGCCCCGTCGTCCTCGACCGTGATCACGGCCTCGTTGCCGGCGTCGCGCGCGATCACCACGACGTTGCCGCCGCCGGCCTTGCGCTCGAGACCGTGCCGGACGGCGTTCTCGACCAGCGGCTGGATCGAGAGGAACGGGAGGGTCACGCTCAGCACCTCCGGCGCGACCTGGACGGTCACGTGCAGCCGGTCGCCGAAGCGTGCCTTCTCGAGCACCAGGTAGCGCTCGATCGACCGCAGCTCGTCGGCCAGCGTCGTGAACTCGCCGTGGCGCCGGAAGGAGTAGCGGGTGAAGTCGGCGAACTCCAGCAGGAGCTCGCGCGCCCGCTCGGGGTCGGTCCGGACGAACGACGCGATCGCGCCGAGGGAGTTGTAGACGAAGTGGGGCGAGATCTGGGCCCGCAGCGCCCGCAGCTCCGCCTCCATCAGCGCGGTGCGCGACTTGTCGAGCTCGGCGAGCTCCAGCTGGCTCGACACCCATCGGGCGACCTCGGTGGTCGTCCTCGCGAGCCCGGCGGACGCGGCCGGCGAGCTGACCACGACCGCACCCACGACGGCGTCCTCGACGCTCAGCGGCGCCACGATCGCGTGCGGGTACGGGGAGCGCGGCGTGCTGAAGGCCTGGGTCGTCCCCGCCGAGATGACCTCGCGGGCGAGCTCCATGACGTCAGTACGGCGTCCGCGGGCGCCGTCGGTGGCGAGGACCCGCTCGGTGTCGGTGAGGGCGACCGACGGCACCCCGAGGAGGGCGCGCAGGTGCTTGATCGCCTTCTCGGCGCTGTCCTCGTCCAGACCGCGGCGCAGCGCAGGCGCGGCCAGCGACGCGGTGTGCAGCGTCTCGTACGTCGCGCGGTCCTCGGCGGAACCGAGTGAACGACGCGACCACGGGGTCCTCATGCGAGGGAGTGTCCCACGCTCACGCGAGCGACTTCTCCAGGCGCACGAGCGTCCCCCAGGGCGCGCCGAAGGTCCGCTCGCCCCGCTCGACGTATCCGCGGTCGCGGTAGTAGCGGCGCAGGAACGCGTTGGTCGCGGCGGTGTCGAGGCGCACGTACGCCCGCCCCTCCTCGCGCGCCCGCGCCTCGGCCCACTCCAGCAGCACGTCCCCCAGACCCCGTCCGCGGTGGAGGCGACGCACCATCAGCCCGTGGACGTACAGCGCGTCGCCGGCGCCGACCGAGACGAGGTCGTCCCAGACGTCCGGGTCGTCGTCGAGGACCCGGACCGTCGCGTTCAGCGCGCCGTCGTCGCGCAGCACCCACCACTGCCCGGCGGCGATCTGGTCGCGGACGGTCGCGGCGTCGATCTCGCCGGGCTGCCACTGGTCGATGCCGACGGACTGCTGCCAGCGGGCGAGCGCGTCGCGCAGGGCGACGATCGCGGCAGCGTCGAGGGCGTACGCGCGGGTGGGGATCACGCCGCCCAGCGTAGGCGGCGCCGCCGCACAGGATGGTGCGGGTTTGGTGCTCATATCCGGCACCAAACCCGCACGTTGTGTCCTGTGGACGGCACGACGCGTCCGCGCCGCCGTCCGTAGCACGCTGGGGCGATGCATCCGTGGGAGGAGCTCTGCGCCCGCCAGTCCGGAGTGGTCGCACGGCGACAGCTGTGCGACCACGGGCTCCGCCCGCACGAGATCAGGCGTCTGCTCAAGCAGCGCCACCTGAGTCTGCTGTTCGCAGGCGTGTACGTCGATCACACCGGCGCACCGACGTGGCAGCAGCAGGCATGGGGCGCAGTGCTGTACGCGTGGCCGGCGGCGCTGGCGGGACGATCCGCGATCCGCGCCGCCGAAAGGGTCCACCTCAACTCCACCGCTCCCGACGTCATCGAGATCGCTGTCGACCGCCGACGCGAGATCGTCGAGCTGCCAGGCCTGCGGGTGACGCGCCGCACGACGTTCGACTCGATGGTGTCGTGGAACCGCTCGCCGCCTCGGCTCCGGTACGAGGAGGCCGTGCTCGACGTCGCGGCGGCCGAGGGCGACGAGGTCGATGCCGTGGCGACGCTCGCGCAGGCGTGCGCGAACCGGCGCACCACGGCGTCGCGCCTCCTGTCCGTCATGCACCGGCGCACGCGGATCCGCAGGCGCCGGTGGCTCCAGTCCGTTCTCGGCGACATCGCCTCGGGCACCCAGTCGGTGCTCGAGCACGGATATCTGCGTCGCGTCGAACGCCCGCACGGCTTGCCCGCACCACGTCGGCAGCTCGCGGCCGCAGGGAGCGACGGCAAGGTCTACCGCGACGCGGACCTCGGCGTGCTCGTCGTCGAGCTCGACGGTCGCCTCTACCACGAGTCCGCGCAGAAGCGGGACGCCGATCTGGAACGCGACCTGGACGTCCTCGGTGAAGGGCGCCCGACCGCCCGTCTCGGATGGGGCCAGGTCTTCCGCAGGCCGTGCCGCACGGCGGTGAAGCTTGCCCGCATCCTGCGATGCGTACGGGTGGGAGGGTGACGTGCGCCCGTGCGCGTCACCCGACTGCGCGGTGCGCCGTACATGATCGTGCGGGTTTGGTGCTGGATATGAGCACCAAACCCGCACGATCAGCGCACTCAGGCTCCCATGACCGCCGGGATCGTGGCTGTCCAGACCTCGCGCAGCTCGGCGACGGCCACCGTGAACTGGCCGTCGACCGTCAGGTCCGCGCCGCCGGTCGTCCCGATCCGCGCCACCGGCACCCCGTACGAGGCGGCGAGGGCGGTGAACGCGTCGAGGTTCTCCGGAGCGACCGCCACCAGCGCCCGCGCCGTCGACTCGGAGAAGAGCCCGACGAACGGATCCTCCTCGAGGGCGACCGTGGCGCCGACGCCGTTGCGCATCGACGCCTCGGCGAGCGCGATCGCGAGCCCGCCGTCCGACAGGTCGTGCGCGGCGGTGGCGAGGCCCTGCTTGGCGACGTCGACCATGAGGTCGGCGAGCGCCTTCTCCGCGGCGAGGTCGACCTGCGGCGGGAGACCGCCGAGGTGGTCGTGGACGACCTGCGACCACGCGGAGCCGTCGAGCTCGTCGCGAGTCGTGCCGAGGACGAGCACCGCGTCACCGTCAGAGGCGAAGCCCTGCTTGACGCGCTTGGTGACGTCCTCGACGACACCGAGCACGCCGACGACCGGGGTCGGGAGGATCGCGGTCTCCCCCGTCTGGTTGTAGAACGACACGTTGCCGCCGGTGACCGGGATCCCGAGCACCTCGCACGCGTCCTTCAGACCCGAGGTGGCCTGCTCGAACTGCCACATCACCGCAGGGTCCTCGGGCGAGCCGAAGTTGAGGCAGTCGGTGACCGCCAGCGGGAGGGCGCCCGAGACGCCCACGTTGCGGTACGACTCGGCGAGTGCCAGCTGTGCACCCGCGTACGGGTCGAGCTTGGCGAAGCGCCCGTTGCAGTCGGTCGAGACGGCGACACCGAGGTTGGTCTCGTCGTCGATCCGGACCACGCCGGCGTCCTCGGGCTGCGCCAGGACGGTGTTGCCGCGGACGTAACGGTCGTACTGGTCGGTGACCCACGACTTGTCGGCCTGGTTCGGCGAGGCGAGCACCTGCAGCAGCGTCTCCCGCAGCGCGTCACCGCTCTGCGGGCGCGCGAGCGACGCGGTCGTGTCGGCCTGCAGCGCGTCCTGCCACTCCGGCCGCGCGTACGGCCGGTGGTAGACGGGGCCGTCGTGCGCGACCGAGCGCGGCGGCACGTCGACGACCGTCTCGCCGTGCCAGTCGATGACCAGCCGCCCGGTCGTGGTGACCTCGCCGACCACGGTCGCCTCGACGTCCCACTTCTCGCAGATGTCCATGAACGCGTCGAGGTGCTGCGGCTCGACGACCGCCATCATCCGCTCCTGCGACTCGCTCATGAGGATCTCCTCCGGCGAGAGGGTGGAGTCGCGCAGCGGCACGGTGTCGAGCTCGACGTGCATCCCGCCGTCACCGGCACTGGCCAGCTCGCTCGTCGCGCACGAGAGGCCGGCGCCGCCGAGATCCTGGATGCCGGCGACGACACCGGCGTCGAAGAGCTCGAGCGTGCACTCGATGAGCAGCTTCTCCATGAACGGGTCGCCGACCTGGACGCTGGGGCGCTTGGCGGGGCCGTCAGCGTCGAAGGTCTCCGACGCCAGCACCGAGACACCGCCGATGCCGTCACCACCGGTACGCGCGCCGTACAGGACGACCTTGTTGCCCTCGCCCGAGGCGTGGGCGGTGTGCAGCTGCTCGTGGCGCAGGACGCCGACGCAGAGCGCGTTGACGAGCGGGTTGCCGAGGTAGGTCTCGTCGAAGACGACCTCGCCGCCGATGTTCGGGAGGCCGAGGCAGTTGCCGTAACCGCCGACACCGGCCACGATGCCCGGCATCACGCGCTTGGTGTCCGGGGCGTCGAGCGGGCCGAAGCGCAGCGGGTCCATCACGGCGACCGGACGTGCGCCCATCGCGAGGATGTCGCGGACGATACCGCCGACGCCGGTGGCCGCACCCTGGTACGGCTCGACGTAGCTGGGGTGGTTGTGAGACTCGACCTTGAAGGTGACGGCATAGCCCTGGCCGACGTCGATCACGCCGGCGTTCTCGCCGATGCCGGCGAGGGTCTTGCCGAGCGGCGTCTCCTGCGGGAGCTCACCGAACTTCTTGAGGTGGACCTTGCTCGACTTGTACGAGCAATGCTCGCTCCACATCACCGAGTACATCGCGAGCTCGGCGCCGGTCGGGCGGCGACCCAGGATCTCGCGGATCCGCTCGTACTCGTCGGGCTTGAGTCCCAGCTCCGCCCACGGCAGCTCCCGGTCGGGAGTGGCGGTGGCGTGCTCGACGGTGTCGAGGCGGGTCTTGGCGGTCGGTGCGGTGGCGGCGGGCGCGTCGGTCACGGCTCAAGGGTAGTCGCCGCCGCCAGCGGCCTCCTCAAGCCATTCGGTCTCGAACGTGTCGCTGGCGTGGACGTGGGTGGCGCGGTAGCCGCCCGGGAGGACCCGGAACTTGTGCGGGGTGTCGGGCGGGACCACGATCACCTGGCCGGCCCTCCCGACCAGCTCTTCGCCGTCGACGGTGAAGAGCGCGCTCCCGGCGTGGATCACGAAGGTCTCGGCGTAAGGGTGCTGATGCAGCCGGGGGCCGCTCCCCTCCACGTCGGTGTCCTCCTGGATGAGCGAGATGCCGGCGCCGTACGCCGCACCTTCGAGGTTCTCGGTGGTGGTGACGTCGATCACATGCATACGGGTGACGCTACCGCGCAAAACTCCTTCGCCCGGCGTGCGCTCGAGCGGTTAGGTTCGACCGCGTGGAGATCCGTGACCTTGCGCTCGACGACCTGGACGCTGCGCTCGACGTCCGTTCCCGCTCCTTTGGTCCGCTGTCGTTGGCCGACGTCGACCAGTGGAAGGCGATGGTCACGCGCGCCGTGGCTGCGGGCCGCCAGCTCGCGGCGTACGACGGCGGGGTGGTCGTCGCGACCGCCCGGATCAACGCGTTCGGCCAGTGGTGGGGCGGCCGGCGGCTGCCGATGGCGGGCATCGGCGGCGTGGTTGTCGCCCCCGAGCACCGCGGCTCCGGGGTGGGCGTCGCTCTCATGGAGGCCGTCGTCGCACGCGCCCGTTCGCTCGGCTTCATGCTGTCTGCCCTCTACCCGGCGACCGTCGCACCGTACCGACGCACCGGCTACGAGCTCGCCGGCGTACGGCGCGTGGTCGACCTCTCCACGGACGCCCTCCGCCGGCTGCCCGGCCCCGACGTCGCCCTGCGGCGCGGCGGAGCCGGGGACGCAGAGGAGGTGGTGCGTCTGCTCGCCGCCCCCGTGCGCTCGCGGCGCGACAGCGGCCCCTTCGACTGGGAGCCGGCCGAGGTGGCGGTCGACCTCGAGGACGACGAGGTGCTGACCTACCTCGGGGACGACGGCGCCCTCTCGTACGGGTTCGCCGGCGACCGCTTCCAGGTGCACGCGATCGGCGCCGCCTCCCCGGAAACGCTGCGTGCCCTGTGGCGGCTCGTCGGCTCGGGCTCGTCCGTCCGGGCCACGACGCGGGTCGCGCTCGGTCCGACGGACCCGTTGCTGTGGATGCTGTCGGACAACGAGCTGTCGGTGACGTCCACCCAGTGGTGGATGCTCCGGCTGCTCGACCCGGCGGCGGCGGTCGCGGAGCGCGGCTTCCCAGTGGGCCTCTCGCTCGAGGTTCCGGTCTCGCTGACCGACCCGCTCGACCGCGAGGCCTCCGGCGCGTACGTCCTGGCGGTCTCCGGAGGGCGCGGTGTGCTGCGGCGGACGGAGGTGCCGGGAGGGGTGACGCTCGGACCTCGGGGCATGGCCGCGATGTTCGCGGGGACGCCGGTCGCCACCCTGCGGGCCACCGGGCTGGCCGAGGGCGGGGAGCCGTCCGACGACGCCCTGCTCGACGCCGCGTTCGCCGCGACGCCGTTCATGACCGACTACTTCTGAGGCCGGCGCTCAGACCTTGGGCTGGCTCGCCTTCCAGGCACGGAAGCCCTCTTCGGTCTCACCGCGGCGCCAGTAGCCCGACAGCGAGAGTCGCTCGCGCGGCACCTCGCGCTCGGTGAGCAGGTACGACCGGAGCTGCTTGAGGAGCCCGGCCTCGCCGTGGATGAACACCTGCGGCGACCCCGGTGGCCACTCGTGCGCGCGGACCGCGTCGGCGATCAGCGTCGTGCTCCCCGGAGCCGCGCCGTTGCGGTGGAGCCAGGTGAGCGTCACGTCGGCCTCGCTGACGACCGGCTGCTCGTCGGCAGGCCCGTCGACCTCCACGTACGCGTGGACCCGCGCGCCGGCTGGCATCGCCTCGAGCGCCGCCTGGATGGCGGGCAGGGCGGCCTCGTCGCCCGCGACGAGGTGCCAGGGCGCACCCGGGTCAGGGGCGTAGGCGCCACCGGGGCCCATCACGTGCAGGGTGTCGCCGACGCGGGCGGCCGCGGCCCACGGCCCCGCGACGCCCGAGTCGCCGTGCAGGACGAAGTCGATCGTGATGCGCCCGTGCTCCAGGTCGATCGCCCGGAGCGTGTACGTGCGGACCGTCGGCTGCGCCTCTGCGGGGTACGTCTCCTTGACGAAGTCGAGGTCGAGCGGATCGGGGTAGTCGAACCCGTCGACGAGGAAGACGAGCTTGACGTAGGAGTCGGAGAAGCCGCCGAACTTGCGGGCGAACTCGTCGAACTGGTGGCTGGAGAACACCACGCGCTGCATGTGCCGCGTGAGGCGGTCGCTGGAGGCGACCTCGAACCGGAGGGGGGTACGACGGCCCCGGGTTGCAGAAGACTCGGGTTGCGCCGTGATGCTCATATCAGGCCACCCTAACGGGAGACGTCAAGAGCTGACGCCGCCCTCGCTCACGGGAGGAGGTCCTGGCCGATCGGCCCGGGGTTGTAGGCGACCTCCCACGCGAACCCGTCGGGATCGACGAAGTAGCCGCTGTACCCGCCCCACTCGCGCTCGGTGCCCGTCGACCGTACGGTCGCTCCTGCGGCGGCCGCCTCCTCGAGGACCTCGTCGACGTCGGCGGGCGACGCGACGTTGTGCGCCAACGTCAACGGCGCGAACCCCTCGCCCGTCGCGATCGGGCCCACCTCTGCCTCGAAGGCCGCCCGGTCCCAGAGGGAGAGGACGAGGCGCTCGCCGACACGGATCATGAGGACGTCGCCGGGGACGTACAGGCTCTCCTGCCACCCCAGGCCCTCGACGAAGAACGCGCGGCTCCGGGCGACGTCGGCGACAGCGAGCGTGAGGAAGCTGAGGCGCTGGTCCATGCCCGCAGCATAGAGCGGCGCACGTTCAGCTGAAGGTCAGGACGAGGAGCGCCAGGTTGAGCGCGATCACGAGCCCGGCGATGACCGCGGCGAGGGTGGTGGTCACGGTCCGGTTGACCCACTCCCCCATCACCGAGCGTCGGGCGGTGAGCCACAGCAGCGGCACGAGGGCGAACGGGATCCCGACGGACAGCACGACCTGCGAGACCACCAGCGCCCATGACGGCTCCACCCCCAGCGCCAGCACCACGAGCGCAGGGATCACCGTCACGATCCGGCGCAGCATCAGCGGGACACGGCGCCGCAGCAGGCCGTGCATGACCTCGGCACCGGCCGCGCAGCCGACCGACGTCGACGCGAGCCCCGACCCGAGCAGCGCCACTGCGAACAGCAGCGCCACACCGGCGCCCAGCTCGGAGGTCAGGAGCGCGTGCACGCCGTCGAGCGTGTCGGTGCCCTCCTTGCCCGCCAGGCTCGTCGCCGCGGTGAGGAGGAGGGCGAGGTTGAGCGTGCCGGCGACCAGGAGGGCGACGACCACGTCGACGCGCGTGGCCCCGAGCAGCTCCGCGACCGTACGTCGCTGGCCGCGGACGCCCAGGCGGCCGGCCGTGAGTCCGGAGTGGAGGTAGATGACGTGCGGCATCACCGTGGCGCCGATGATCGCCGACGACAGGAGCAGGCTCTCGGTCCCGTCGAACTGCGGAACGAGCCCGTCGGCGACGGCGCCCGCGTCAGGCGGCGCGACGAAGAGTCCGGCCGTGAACCCGGCGGCGATGAGCAGCAGGAACCCGATCACGACCCGCTCGAGGACGCTCTGCCCGAACCGGTCGCCGATGCGCAGGACCACCATCGAGACCAGCACGGTCACGACCGCGCCGATCAGCAGCGGCAGGTCGAAGAGCAGCGACAGGGCGACAGCACCGCCGACCACCTCGGCGACGTCGGTGGCGATGGCGACGCCCTCGGCCTGCAGCCAGTACGCGATGCGCGCGGGACGCGGCAGCTTCTCCCCCATGTGCGAGGCCAGGGACTGCCCGGTGACGATGCCGAGCTTGGCCGACAGGTACTGGACGATCACGGCCATCGCGTTGGCGAGGACGACGACCCAGACCAGGGTGTAACCGAAGGTCGCGCCCGCGGTGACGTTGGTCGCCACGTTGCCCGGGTCGACGTACGCGACGGCGGCGACGAAGGCCGGGCCGAGCAGGCTGACACTGCGAGGAAGTCGGGGTGCGCGCACGAACACGCCCCCCAGCATGGACCACCGCCGCCTCGGACGCGACGGTCAGGTCAGACCACGACGTACCAGGCACCGCCGGCGCGCACGAGGACGAAAACGGCGTTGCGCATGCCGACCGGCGCGTCCACGAGGTGGCGCGGCTCGACCGTCGCGTTGCCGCCCTCGACACGGGCCCCACGGACCGAGACGTCGCGGTATCCCTCCAGCACACGCGGGTCGAGGTCGTTCATCAGCCGCTCCAGCGCCTTCTCGCAACGCTTGAGGGCGTGGTCGGTGCGGATGGGCAGGCCGTCCGGGGCGGCGACGGCGCATGCCGCTCCCACGTCACCTTCCCCGAGCGCGTGCAGGAGCATCTCGACGCTGCGCGCCGGAGTCGACGGCACGTCGACCGTCGTCTGCGCGTGCGACCCACGGGCGCCGACCGTCCCCAGTCCCGACATCAGGCTCACCACCCCGGTCAGCGCGATCCCCGCCACGAGGGCGGCGATCAGCAGCGCACGTCTGCGGGCCGGTCTCTCCCGGTGCCGGGGCGGAGCGTCGGTCATGACGTCGTCACCACCACGTACCAGAGGTCATCGATCCGGACGAGCTCGAACGCCCCCTCGGCGAAGGCCGGCGGGATCCGCGGAATCCGCGTGCCCGGGATCTCCGCGGTCTTGCCCTCGGCGGGCACGTCCGGGACCGTGGCCTGCCGCAGGGCCTGCACGTCTGCGGGACGCAGCCCTTCGACGAAGACGCGCATCGTCGTCACGCACTCGTCAAGATCGCCGTCGTCGACCGGAGCGCCGTCCTGCACCGTGATGCGGCAGGCGTCCTCGTACTCGCGGTTGCCCATCGCGACCAGCATCCGCTCGAGGCTCTCCCCGGGCTCGTCAGCCGGTCCTTTGCCGGATCCCCCGACGAGACTGAGCGCGGCGATCACCGACAGCGTGAGCGACCACGTCAGGAGCTTGGCGACCATCGAGCGGATCCTCCCCGAGTACCGAATCTTTCCTTCGTCACGGGGGGTGACACGATCCTCACCCTAGAGCGGGTGAGGCGCTACTCGAGGGCGCGGCCGTCAGCGCTCGAGGACGAGAGCCTCGTACTCGTCGTGCTTCTGCACGTACGAGGCGACGTAAGGGCAGGTCGGGACGACCTTCCACCCCTTGGCACGGATGTCGTCGAGGGCGGCTCGGGCGAGGACGGAGGCCAGCCCCTGCCCGCTCAGCTCGGGGCGCACCTCGGTGTGGACGAGCTGGCGTACGCCTGGCCGCGGGTCGCGGTAGACGATCGATCCGCTGAGCTCACCGTCCACGGTGAGGTCGTAGCGCTGCTCGTCCGTGTTGTCGACGACCTCGATGCGGCGGGAGTCCTCGCTCATGGCGTCCACCATACTGACGTCGTGGCGCTCCTGGAGGTACGCGGTCTGCGACGCCGGTACGCCGACGTCGACGTCGTGAGCGGCCTCGACCTCGACGTCGGCGCGGGGCAGGCGCTCGCGCTGGTGGGCAGCAACGGCAGCGGCAAGTCGACCGTCCTGCGCTGCGTGACCGGCGCCGACACGCCCACCGAGGGGACAGTCACCTGGGACGGCGAGCCGTTGGACGAGCGCAAGGCGGGCGTCCGGGCTGCGCTGGCGACCGTGATGGACGACCTCGACCACTTCCCCGATCTCAGCGTCGTCGAGCACCTCGACCTCTTCGCGCGGGCGCACCGGGTCCCCGACGCCGAGGCGGTCGTCGACGACGTCCTCCGCGACGTCGGCCTCGTCGCCCAGGCGAGCCAGCTCCCGGGCACGCTCTCCTCGGGCCAGCGGCGCCGCTTCGCGCTCGCGAGCGCGTTCGTCCGCCCGCGACGGCTGCTGGTCCTGGACGAGCCGGAGCAGCGCCTCGACACCGAGGGCGTCGCCTGGCTCGCCGGTCGGCTCCAGCGCGAGAAGGCGGACGGCACCGCGATCCTCATGGCCAGCCACGAGCCGGCGCTCGTCGAGGCCGTCGCCGACCAGGTGCTCACGCTCGGGACCTCCCGCTGAGCCGGGCAGAGATCCGGGCGCTCCGGGCAGAGATCCGCCACTGGCGGCGCGGACGGGCCTCCGTACGCCTGGTCGACGCGCTCCAGGACGCCTACGTGGCCGTGTTCGCGACGGTCATGCTCGGCGGGATGTTCGTGAACGCCGTCGTCCAGGCCGGCGCGGTGACCGACCGACTGTGCGCGTCGGCGGCGTGCAGCGACGCACGCAGCCTCGTCCCGTGGCTCGTCGCCGGAGCGTCCCTGCTCGCGGTCGTCGGGGCCTCGCGCCTGTTCGGCCCCGTCTACGTGACCCCGGCGGACGCGACCTGGCTCGTGTCCAGCCCGCTCGACCGGGCGGCGCTGCTACGACCTCGGCTCGCGCGGGTCCTGCTGACGACGCTGCTCGTGACCTGCGCCGCGACCGGTGTCGGAGTCCTCCTGGCCGGCGCCTCGCGCGGGGAAGGCCTGGCGTTCACGGCGACCGCGGCGCTGCTCGCCTCGGTGGTCGCCGCCACGTGCGCGTACGCCCAGGAGCACGACCGCCGCAGCCTCGTGGCGGGGGCCCAGTGGGTGCTCGTCGTCGTCCTCTGGGCGGCGGTCGCGGCGGTGGCCGTCGGCGAGGCGCCCTCGGTGCCCCTGCTCCCGGTGGGAGGACCCGTCACGGTGGTCGTGGTGGTCGCAGCTGCTGCGGCGGCGGTCCTCGGCAGCATCGCCGCCTGGCGGCACCTGGGGAGGCTCCGCCGTCGCGACGTCGCCGGCGGCGGCGAGCTGGCCCCCGGGCTGTCCGGTGCGCTCGCGACGCTCGACCTCGCGCTCGCCTACGACGTCGTGCTCGCCCACCGCTGGCGCGACCGCGGCGCGGTGCGGTCGGGACGCGGAGGCCCCGGCGGCGCCCTGGCGCTCCTGACGAGCGAGCTGCGACGGCTCCGGCGCAGCCCTCACCGGCTCGTCGTGCTCGCGGGGACCGTCGTCGTCCCGTACGCGGCGGCGGCAGCGGGCACCGGACGGTTCGTCGTGCTCGTGGCCGCGGCGGCAGGGTTCGCGGCCTGCCTCCCGCTGCTCAGCGGCCTGCGCGTCGTCTCCCGCGGGCCGTCGGTCGCGAGGGCGCTGCCGTTCTCCAGCGCCCTCGCCCAGGTGATGACGGCGGCACTGCCGACGCTGGCCGCGCTGGCGTACGGGGCCGCGACGACGGCGGCCATGAGGGAGGGCGACGCCGACCCTGGCGCCGCCCTCGCCTGCGGTCTGGCGGTCGGCGCAGCGGCGGCCGCGTCGGGCGTGCGATGGACGACCCGGCGTCCGCCCGACTACACCAGGCCGCTGATCGCGACGCCCGCCGGAGCGGTCCCGACCAACCTGTACGGGAGCATCATCGCGGGCTTCGACGTCCTGCTGCTCACCGTGACGCCGATGCTCCTCGCGCCCGACGTACGCGGAGCGACCGTGTCGCTCCTGCTCAGCGTCGGCGTGTGGGCCTACCTGGTCAGCCGGCCACCAGCGCGTTGAGCACGGAGGTGAAGAACGGGAGCCCGTCGGTGCCGGGCCCGCACAGGTCCTCGACCGCGTGCTCCGGGTGCGGCATGAGACCGACGACGTTGCCGCGCTCGTTGGTGATGCCGGCGATGTCGCGCATGGAGCCGTTCGGGTTGTCCTCGAGGTAGCGGGCGACGACGCGGCCCTCGCCCTCGAGCAGGTCGAGCGTGAGCTCGTCGGCGACGAAGCCGCCCTCGCCGTTCTTGAGCGGGATCACGATCTCGTCGCCCGCCTCGTACCCGTTGGTCCAGGCGGTGGCGGCGTTGTCGATGCGCAGGCGCTGGTCTCGGCAGACGAACTTGCGGTGGTCGTTGCGGATCAGCGCGCCGGGAAGCAGGTGGGACTCGCAGAGGATCTGGAAGCCGTTGCAGATGCCGAGGACGGGCATGCCGCCGTTCGCGGCGTCCACGACCTCCCGCATCACCGGCGCGAACCGGGCGATCGCCCCGCAGCGCAGGTAGTCGCCGTACGAGAAGCCGCCGGGGAGGATGACGGCGTCGACGGACTTGAGCGCGTGGTCGCCGTGCCACAGCGCGACGGGCTCGGCGCCGGCCAGACGGACGGCCCGCTGGGCGTCGACGTCGTCGAGCGACCCCGGGAAGGTGACGACCCCGACCTTCATGCGCCCAGGCCCTCGTCGGCCACCGGCTCCTCGACGCGGACGGCGAAGTCCTCGATCACCGGGTTCGACAGCAGGGTCTCGGCGAGCGTACGGATCTCGGCGAGACGCTCCTCGGTGATCTCGCCCTCGACCTCGAGCTCGAAGCGCTTGCCCTGTCGGACGTCGGCGACTCCGCCGAAGCCGAGCCGGTCGAGCGCGCCATGGACGGCCTTGCCCTGGGGGTCGAGGATCTCCGGCTTGGGCATGACGTCGACGACGACACGAGCCACGGTGGCACTCCTTGGGAGGCGGGACGGGATTCCGGGGGCGAGTCTACCCGCCCCCGGAAGCCGCCTTCGCGCTCAGATCTCGCGCTTGAGGATCTTGCCGGTGGCCGTCATCGGGAGCTCGTCACGGAACTCGACGATGCGCGGGTACTTGTAGGCCGCCATCTGCTCCTTGGCCCACGCGACCAGCTCCTCCTCGGTGGTCTCGTCGCCGGGGTTCTTGATGACGACGGCCTTGACCTCCTCGCCGTGGCTGTCGTGCGGGACCCCGACGACCGCGACCAGCGACACCGCCGGGTGGGTCATCAGGACCTCCTCCAGCTCGCGCGGGTACACGTTGAAGCCGCCGCGGATGATCATGTCCTTGGCGCGGTCGACGATGTAGTAGAAGCCGTCCTCGTCCTTACGGGCGAGGTCGCCCGACCGGAACCACCCGTCCTTGATGACCTCGGCGGTCGCTTCGGGGCGGTTGTAGTAGCCCTTCATGATGTTCGGGCCCTTGATCGCGATCTCACCGATCTCGCCGACCTCGGTGACCTCCTTCCACTCCGGGTCGATGAGCTTCATCTCGACGTCCGGGATCGGCGTGCCGATCGAGCCCGGCCGCGGCTCGGCACCCGGGGGCGCGAAGCTGGCGACGGGCGAGGTCTCCGACAGGCCGTAGCCCTCGCGGATGTCGACGCCGAAGCGTGCCTTGAACTCGCGGATGATCTCGACCGGCAGCGAGGACCCGCCGGCGGCGGCGACGCGCAGGTTGTCGGCGATCTGCGACGCCTCGACGCCGCTGCCCTCGAGTGCCCCGAGCAGGCCCCAGTACATCGTCGGGACACCGGCGAAGAAGGTGACCTTCTCGCGGACGAGCAGCTGGAGCGCGGCGCCCGCCTCGAAGCGCGGCAGCATCACGATCGTGCCGCCGAAGGCGAAAGCGCCGTTCTGGATGACGGTCTGCCCGAAGGAGTGGAACAGCGGCAGGACGCAAAGATACGTGTCGGGGTTGGCCGCGTCGGCGCCGAAGAGCCGGTCGCCGACGAGGGCGTTGCTGCGCATGTTGGCGTGGGTCAGCTCCGCGCCCTTGGGCTGCCCGGTCGTCCCGCTGGTGTAGAGGATGACGGCGGTGTCGTCGTCGGCGGTCTCGACCGTGTCGAACGTGGGCGGCTGGTTCGCCACCGCGGACGCGAACGTCTCGGCACCCTCGATCGGCGACGGCGCGGTGGGGTCGACCGTGATGAGGAAGAAGTTGTCGCACTCGGCGGCGTCGTTGAAGCCCTTCCACGACTCGGCGCCGATGGGGAGCTCCGCGGTGCCCTCGAACGCGAACAGGGCACGCGCGTCGGAGTCGTCGAGGTAGTACGTCACCTCGCGCGCCTTGTTGAGCACGTTGAGCGGCACGACCGTCGCTCCGGCCTTGAGGATGCCGTAGTAGACGATCGAGAAGTACGGGACGTTCGGAGCCGAGAGCGCGACCTTGTCGCCGTGCCCGATGCCGCGCGAGGCCAGCAGGTTGGCCACCTGGTTGGCGGCGCCGTCGACCTGCGCATAGCTGAGGCGCAGGTCACCGAAGACGATCGCCGTCCGCTCGGGGTACTGGGCGGCGGAGTGGTCGAGGAAGGAAGCCAGGTTGCTCACCGGGTGCTCCTATTCTACTGGCGAGTACGTCGCCCAAGAGTGACACGGACCACGTGACGCAGGTCGCACCGGGTCATCGCGTCGCGGCCGTCAGAACGTCGACCCGGTCAGCGTCTCGTACGCCTCGACGTACCGCGCCCGGGTCCGCGCCACGATGTCGTCCGGCAGCCGCGGCGGCGGCGTGTCCGAGGCGCGGTCCCACCCCGACTCCGGCGACGTCAACCAGTCGCGGACGAACTGCTTGTCGTACGACGGCTGGGCGTGGCCGGGCTCCCACTGGTCGGCCGGCCAGAAGCGAGACGAGTCGGGCGTGAGCAGCTCGTCGGCGAGCACCAGCGTGCCGTCGGGCCGCAGGCCGATCTCGATCTTGGTGTCGGCGACGATGATGCCCCGCTCGCGCGCGATCGCCTCCCCGCGGGCGTACACCTCGAGCGTGAGGTCGCGCAGGCGGGCCGCAAGGTCCTCGCCGACGAGGCCGACCACGTCCTCGTACGAGATCGGCTCGTCGTGGCCGCCGTACGCGGCCTTGGTGCTCGGCGTGAAGATCGGCTCGGGCAGCCGCGAGCCGTCGGTCAGGCCGTCCGGGAGGGCGAGGCCCGAGACGACGCCGGTCGCGCGATAGTCGGCGAGGCCCGACCCGGTGAGGTAGCCGCGCGCGATGCACTCGACCTGCACCATGTCGAGCCGCTCGACCTCGATGGCCCGCCCGGCGACGACGTCGGGGACGTCGGTCGACACGACGTGGTTCGGAGCGACGTCGCTCAGCTGGTCGAACCACCACAGCGACATCCGGGTGAGGATCTCGCCCTTGTCCGGGATCGGCGGGTCGAGCGCGTGGTCGTACGCCGAGATCCGGTCGCTGGCGACCATGAGGAGGTTGCCGTTCGGCAGCTCGTACAGGTCGCGGACCTTGCCGGAGTAGACGTGGGTGGCTCCGGGGACGTCGTACGGCGCGCTCACCTGGCCGAGTCTAGGCGTCGAGGCAGGCGTACAACGTGCGCACGTAGCCCTCGCCGCGGTGCGAGCCGAGCAGCCCGTTGCTCATCCGGTTCATCGCGTAGGTCGCGGTCACGTGCCGGTCGAGGTCGTTCACCACGAACGAGCCGCCCCACCCTCCCCAGTGGCAGATCCGGCCATCAGGGAGGTACGGCTGCGTGGCCGGGTCGACGAGGGCGTAGCCGATCCCCCACCGCAGCGGCGCCCCGAGCACGAGGTCGGGGCCGTTCACCTGCTCGTCGAAGATGAGGTCGAGCGTGCTCGGGCCGAGCAGCTTGTGCCCGCCCGCGGCCACGCCGCCGTTGCTGACCGCGGACTGGATCGTCGCCAGCGCGCGGGCGTTGCCGTGGCCGTTCGCGCCGCCGATGTCGGCCGCGCGCCACTCGTCCGACAGCGCGACCGTGGCGTGCAGCAGCGGCCCGCCGAGGGTCTGCATCGCGAGCGGCCCGGGCTCGACTCCGGGCGGCATCTCGACACCCGTCGGGGCGATGATCGGGCTCACCCGGTCGTACGCGTCGGCGGGCAGGCCGATCGTGAAGTCGGCGCCGAGCGGACCCGCGATCTCCTCGGCGACGAACTGCTTGAGGGAGCGACCGGTGACCCGCCGCACGACCTCGCCGACCAGGTGCCCGTAGTTGATCGCGTGGTATCCCGACGCTGTCCCCGGCTCCCACCACGGCGCCTGGGTAGCGAACCGCGCCGCAGCGGTCTCGGCGTCGAAGAGCTCTTCGACGGCGCACGGCTGCTCGAGCGCCGGCACCCCTGAGGTGTGCGCGAGCAGGTGGCGCACCTCGACGTGCGACTTGCCGTTTGCGGCGAACTCCGGCCAGTACGCGGCGACCTTCTCGTACACGTCGAGGTCTCCGCGGTCGTGCAGCATCAGGGCGGCGAGCGCCGTGACCGTCTTGGTGCACGACCAGACGTTCGTGACGGTGTCCTCGCGCCACGGCGTCGTCCGCTCCGCGTCGGCGTGCCCGCCCCAGACGTCGACGACCATGCGGCCGCCCTGCGCGACCGCGAGCGAGGCACCCACCTCGTCTCCGGAGTCGACCCGCCGCGCGAGCTCGTCGACCAGCGGCGCGAAGCGGTCGTCGTACGTGCCGTGGATCTCGGTCATGGGGCTCCTCCGCGTGCGACTAAGCGTCCGCTTACCCTGCCAGGAGCGCGCCGCCGTGTCGAGGCCTAACCGGCCAGCAGGCGCCCTGCGCGTCCCAGGTGCTCGGCGAGCGCGGGCGGCTCGGCCTGCTCGTACGGGGCGCCCACGGAGGCGAGCACGAACACCACCCAGTCGAACGTGTCCACGCTCATCGTGACGCGGCACCGCGCGTCGCCGTCGGCCTCGACCGTCCCCCACCAGCGCACGGCCCCCACGACCTTCTCCGCCGGCGCGTGCACCACGAACGACACGTCCGTGGTGGGACGCAGCGCGGCGATCTTCTCGTTGACGTACATCGCGGCGTCCGGGGCGGGCAGCTCGCGCTGGCGGAACCGGACGCCGGTCGAGCGGGGCTCGGACATCCGGTCGACGCGGAACGTACGCCAGTCGCCGCGGCCGAGGTCGTACGCGACGAGGTACCAACGACGGCCGAGCGAGACGAGGCGGTGCGGCTCGACCGTACGGCGCGAGCGCTCGCCGTCGGCGCGGTGGTAGACGAGCTCGAGGCGTTCGTCGTCGCGGCAGGTCTGGGCGAGCACCGACAGCAGCACCGCGTCGACGGACGGGCCGTACATCGGCCCTCGGTCGGTGTAGTCCTGCAACGCCTTCACGCGTCGACGTAGCCGTGGCGGCATCACCTGGACGATCTTGCTCAGCGCCCGCACCGCGGCGTCGTCGAAGGCGCTCGCCCCCGTGCCCGCCGAGGACTGCAGCCCCACCGCGATCGCGACCGCCTCGTCGTCGGAGACCAGCAGCGGAGGCAGCGAGGCGCCGGCCTGCAGCTGGTAGCCGCCGGCGGTCCCGCGGGTCGCGTCCACGGGATAGCCGAGGGTCCGCAGCCGGTCGACGTCGCGGCGCAGGGTGCGCTCGCTGACGTCGAGCCGCTCGGCGAGCTCGGGCCCCGTCCAGTAGCGGTGCGTCTGGAGCAGGGACAGCAGTCGCAGCATGCGTTCGCTCGATCCAGCCATGCCCTCAGACTAAGGCGGGATTCAGGACAGGATCTGACCGGAAGCTACGAGAGCGTTGATCCATGGACACGATGATCGAGACCCGGGGACTCACCAAGGAGTTCCGTTCCGGCAAGAAGACCGTCACGGCGGTCAAGGACCTCGACCTCCACATCGCCACCGGCGAGATGGTCGCGCTGCTCGGCCCGAACGGCGCCGGCAAGTCGACGGCGCTGCGGATGCTGACGACCCTGCTCGCACCGACGTCGGGGTCGGCGTACGTGGCCGGCTACGACGTGACGAGCGACCAGCACGCGGTGCGGCGGGCGATCGGCTACATCGGCCAGGGCAACAGCGCCGGCCACGCGCAGCGGGTGAATGACGAGCTGGTCGCCAGCGGGCGGGCGTACGGCCTGTCACGCGCCGGGTCGCGTGCGCGTGCCGACGAGCTGCTGGAGTCGCTCGGCCTGACCGAGCAGGCGACGCAGAAGGTCATGACCCTCTCGGGCGGGCAGCGTCGCCGGCTCGACATCGCGATGGGCCTCATCCACTCCCCCGGCCTGCTGTTCCTCGACGAGCCGTCGACGGGACTCGACCCGCAGAACCGCGCGAACCTCCAGCAGCACGTCGTCGACCTGCGCCGCAAGCACGGCGCGACGGTCGTGCTGACCACCCACTACCTCGAGGAGGCCGACAGCCTGGCGGAGCGGATCGTCGTCATCGACCACGGCCAGGTGGTCGCCGACGACTCACCGGCCGCGCTCAAGTCACGGCATGCCGGAGACCGGATCGCCCTGACCTTCGCCGGACCCGACGAGGCCGCCCGCGCAGCGCAGCGCGCGGCAGCCGCGCACCCGGCGGCGCAGGTGGTCCAGGACGGCACGGCCGTGGACGTCCAGGTCGCGGGCGGCGCCGCCATGGTGACCGGCTTCCTCGCCGACCTCGCCAGCTCCGGCCTCGCCCCCGCGACGGTCGAGGTCGCCCGCCCGACGCTCGACGACGTCTTCCTCGCCCTCACCGGCCGCAGCCTGCGCGAGGGCCGCACCGACATCCGCACCGACGCCCGTACCGACATCACCGAGGAGGTGGCGGCATGACCGCCCTCGACACCCCCACCCGTACCAACCCGGCCCCGGCCGCGGCCGGCCCGACGACCAGCCGACCGACCGGTCAGCTCCACGACATCGGGCTCGTCTTCGGCCGCGAGCTGCGTCCCGTGGCCCGAGACCCGTTCTCGGTCGTCTTCGGTCTCATCCAGCCGCTGTTCTTCCTCGGGCTGTTCACCCCGCTGCTGGTCGCGTCCTCCGGGCAGTCGACGGCCGACACGCTGCAGTGGTTCGTCCCAGGCGTCATCGTGATGCTGTCGCTGTTCGGCACGTCGACGACCGGCGCCAACCTCCAGGTCGAGATGCAGACCGGCTCGCACGAGCGGACGCTGGTCAGCCCGCTGTCGCGCTCGTCGCTGATGATCGGTCGCGCGCTCAAGGAGATCGTCCCGGCGCTCGTGCAGGCGCTGGTGATCATCGGCGTGGCGATCCCGTTCGGCTTCCGCCCGGACGCCGCCGGGCTGGTCGTCGGCCTCACGGTGCTGGCGGTGTTCTGCGTCGGCCTCGGCGCGCTGTCGTACGCGCTGGCGCTCGCGGTGAAGGAGAACCAGTGGGCGTTCTGGGCCGTGCAGCAGACGCTGCTCTTCCCGGTGATGCTGCTCGCCGGGATCCTGCTGCCGCTGGAAGGGGCGCCGGGCTGGCTCGAGGTCGCGTCGAGGCTCAACCCGCTGACGTACGTCGTGGACGCGGAGCGCGCCCTGGTCGCCGGGACCTGGGACGGGGACGCGGTCGCGGGCGCCGCCGCCGCCCTCCTCACCTGCGTCGTGGGGCTCTTCGTCGGCGCGAAGACGATGCGCGCCAGCAGCTGACCGGGCGCCGTACGGATCGTCGGGGGCGGCCGCGTCAGTAGCCGTAGCCGCCCCCACCGCCGCCGCTCAGGTCGCTCGTGATCGCCTGGCCGGACGGCTGGACCAACCACCACTTCGCGCCGAAGCCGTCGCTGCCCTGGCCGGACACGTCGGAGCCCTGGTCCTCGACGTAGTAGTACAGCGGGTGCCCGTCGTACGTCACCTGCGTCGCGCCGTCGGCCCGCGAGGTCGTCCCGAGCGCCTGCGACTTGGCCGCTCCCTCGCTCGTCGACCCGCCGTCGGTCAGCAACGGCGGCCACGCGTCCGCGCACGGGCCCGTGCACGTGGACTCGGCCCCTGTGTCGGCGACCCACAGGTAGAGCGCGCGCCCGTCCGCGTCCGTCAGGTACGTCTCTCCACCGCGGTCACGCGTCCCCACCGCGGCGGCGCCGTCGGCCGTCGTCGGCGGCGGCCCGGAGGCCTCACCGTCTCCGCCCGACCCGCACCCTGCCAGCAGCACGAGCGCCCCGAGGACGCCCGCCATCCCTCGTACGACTCCCATGCCCTCACCACGAGAGGGACGCGGGCCCGGTTCACCGTGACCGACGACGCCGGGCGGGCGGACAATCGAGTGAACCGGGAGGCGCCCGGTCTCGTGTCATGGACATGCCCGTTCAGGGGTGGAGGCGATGAGCTCGCCCGCGACGACGAGCGCGGACGAGGCGCTCCTGCGCGCCCTGTACGACGCGCACGCCGCCGCGCTGTGGTCGTACACCGTGCGCCTGCTCGACGGGGACGCCGCCCGGGCACAGGACGTCGTCCAGGAGACGCTGGTGCGCGCGTGGCGCCACCCGGACGTGCTCGACCCCTCGCGCGGCTCACCTCGCCCCTGGCTGTTCACGGTCGCGCGGCACCTCGTGGTCGACCAGCGGCGCTCGGCAGCGCAACGGCACGAGACCGTGACCGACGAGCTGCCCGAGGAAGCGCCGCCGGACCACCGCGGGGCCGACGAGCAGGTCCTCGACCGGCAGGTCGTCGTCGACGCGCTCCGGACGCTGTCGGACGACCACCGAGAGGTCCTGCTCGAGACCTACTACCGCGGCGCCTCCGTCGCGCAGGCCGCCGCTCGCCTCGGAATCCCGGAGGGGACGGTCAAGTCCCGGACCCATCACGCCCTGCACGCCCTGCGCCGGGCGCTCGAGAGCAGCGGAGGCCCCCCGTGAGCGACCCGTACGGCACCAGCGACGCGGCCTACGTGCTCGGGGTGCTCGACGACGCCGACCGCGCGGCGTACGAGCGCCATCTGCTCGGTTGCACCGCCTGCCGTGAGCGGGTGGCCGCGCTGCGGCCGCTGGGACCTGCCCTCGCCCGGACGAGCGTGGAGGACCTCACCGTACGACCGGCTCTTCCGCCGGTGCCCGACACGCTGCTGCCCGCCCTGGTGCGCCGGGTGCGAGCCCAGCGGCGGCGTCGGCGGCTGGTGCTCGGGGGCGCGACGGCGGCGGTGGCGGCGGGCGCGCTCGCCGTCGTCGTCGCGGTGGGGCCGGGCTCGACGCCGCCGACCGACACGGCGAGCCCGGGCCCGTCCACCGCCCTCACGGCGCTCGTGGACGTGCCGGTGCAGGCGAGCGCCACCCTGAGCGAGGAGCCGTGGGGCACGGAGGTCGTCCTGGACTGCCGGTACGGCGCCCGCGGCGGGTACGGCAGCGCGGGCCAGGCCACGACGTACGGCCTCCGCGTCGTCGACGTGGACGGACGGGCGTACCCGCTCGGGACCTGGTCGATCCGCCCCGGCGAGTCGATGACGTTCCGCGGCGGCGTCGCCGTTCCCCCGGACCGCATCGACGTCGTCGAGGTCGTGCGACCGGGCGGCGAGGCGGTCCTGCGGCTCGACCGCGGCTGAGGAGCCGCTACAGGATGTCGCCGGGCGCGTACGCAGCGGCGGCGGGGTGCCGCTCGACCAGCGCGGCGACCTTCGCGACCACGGTCTCGACCTGCGGCACCGCGGCACCGGTGAACGACAGCGGCTCGGCGACCAGCGCCTCGAGGTCGGTCTGGGTGAGGCCCAGGCGAGGGTCGGCCGCGAGGCGGGCGAACAGGTCGTTGTCGTTCGCCCCCTTCTCGCGCATCTCCAGCGCGACGGCGACGGCGTGCTCCTTGATCGCCTCGTGCGCCGCCTCGCGCCCGACCCCGTGGCGGACCGCCGCCATCAGCATCTTGGTCGTGGCGAGGAACGGCAGGTAGCGGTCGAGCTCGCGCTGCACCACCGCCGGGAAGGCACCGAACTCGTCGAGCACCGTCAGGAACGTCTCGAACAGGCCGTCGGCGGCGTAGAAGGCGTCCGGCAGCGCGACCCGGCGGACGACGGAGTCGGAGACGTCGCCCTCGTTCCACTGGTCGCCGGCGAGCTCGCCGATCATCGACAGGTAGCCGCGCAGGACGACGGCGAGCCCGTTGACGCGTTCACAGGAGCGGGAGTTCATCTTGTGCGGCATCGCCGAGGAGCCGACCTGCCCGGGCTTGAACCCTTCCGTCACGAGCTCGTTGCCCGCCATGAGGCGCACGGTGGTGGCGAGGTTCGACGGGCCGGCGACCAGCTGCACCAGCGCGCTGACGGCGTCGAAGTCGAGCGAGCGCGGGTAGACCTGGCCGACCGAGGTGAGCACGTTCTCGAACCCGAGGTGCGCGGCGACGCGGCTCTCCAGGGTCGCCAGCGCCTCACGGTCGCCGCCGAGGAGGTCGAGCTGGTCCTGCGCGGTGCCGACGGGGCCCTTGATGCCGCGCATCGGGTAGCGCGCGATCAGATCCTCCAACCGCGACACGGCTACCAGCATCTCGTCGGCGACGGTCGCGAAGCGCTTGCCGAGCGTGGTCGTCTGCGCGGGGACGTTGTGGCTGCGCCCCGCCATCACGAGCGCCTCGTACTCGCTCGCGCGGGCCGCCAGCCGCGCCAGCGCTGCGACGGCCCGGTCGCGGACGAGGGCGAGCGAGGAGCGGACCTGGAGCTGCTCGACGTTCTCGGTGAGGTCGCGCGACGTCATGCCCTTGTGGATGTGCTCGTGGCCGGCGAGCGCGTTGAACTCCTCGATCCGCGCCTTGACGTCGTGGCGGGTGACGCGCTCGCGCGCGGCGATGGAGTCGAGGTCGACCTGGTCGACGACGGCCTCGTACGCCTCGATGACGCCGTCGGGCGTGTCGATGCCGAGGTCGCGCTGCGCCTCCAGGACGGCGATCCACAGGCGGCGTTCGAGCACGATCTTGTGCTCGGGCGACCAGAGGCGGACCATCTCGGGCGAGGCGTAGCGGAGCGCGAGCACGTTCGGAGTCGTCACGCCCCCCATTCTCCCAGGTGGGCCCGGAGGGGGCGGAACCGATCTCACTTTCCACTTGCACAAGTGGAAAGTTGAGCGATATGTTTCCGTCATGGAAAGTGATGTCGAGATCCGCGCCCAGCTTCGCGAGCTCGAGCGCGCCGAGGCCGCGCCGTACGTCGACAACCCGCCCACGCCCCGGTGGTTCGTCCCCACCGCCGCCCTCTGGGCTGCCGCCCTCGCCGCCCTCGTCCGGCTCAGCCGCAGCGACGCTCTGCCCGCACAGATCGCCGCCGTGGTCGGCATCCTCGCGCTCGCGTCGCTGATCGGCGTCTACGTCGGCTGGTACCAGCGCTACCACGGGGCGATGCCCTCGATGCGCGGCCGCAAGCCGGTCGAGGTCCGCCGCGTCATGAGGGGCTACCTCGCCGGAGCGGCGCTCGTGCTGGCGGTGAACGCGGCCGTGGTCGCGGTCGCTCCCTGGTGGGCCTGCGCGGCGGTCGCGTTCGTCACTGCCGGGACCGGGCTGTGGTGGTACGAGCACGCCTACGCGCGTGCCGCCGCCGCGACCAGGGACCGGCTCGCGTGAGCCTCGCCGACCTCGACCCGGTGATCCACGCCCCGAAGCGGCTCGCCGCCATGGCGGTCCTCACCAGCTCCGACCACGTCACGTTCCGGTTCCTCGTGGAGCACCTCGGACTCAGCGAGTCGGACCTGTCGAAGCAGATGTCCGCGCTGGAGTCCGCCGGGTACGTGAAGGTCCACAAGAGCGGTCGCGGGCGCGGCTCGACCACCTCGTACGCGCTCACGTCGGCCGGGAGGACCGCCTACCGCCGCTACCGCGCGGCGCTCCACGACCTCCTCGGCGAGTGAGGCAGGACTAGATGTGATGTCCAGGCAGGTTGGTCGAGGAACTGTGACGACACTGTCTGATGTCGTAGATGGGTGAAGGCCTCCCGGTGTGGAGTGGAGCTGTCTAAGGAACCGCTCCCCACCAAGGAGGCCTTCGTGT
>NZ_JANZYO010000002.1:110220-654271 GCF_025506335.1 Mumia quercus | reverse complement strand
CAAAGGGTTACGGCGGCCATGGCGAAGGGGAAACACCCGGCAACATTCCGAACCCGGAAGTTAAGCCCTTCAGCGCCGATGGTACTGCACGGGAGACTGTGTGGGAGAGTAGGACGCCGCCGGACAAACATTAAGGCTGTGGGTCGTCTCCCATCCCGTACACACGGGGTGGTCGAGACGGCCCACAGCCCATTTTCACGTGTGCAGCCTTGCGGAACAGGGTGTGTACGCAAGACTTGAGCGCACGGAGCGCAGGAGGACAGATTGATGAGCGAGCGTGGAGCCGGCCGCGGAGGCCAGGGTCGTAGCGGTGGCGCAGGACGTAACACCGGCGGCGGCCGCGGAGGCCAGGGCGGTCGTGCCGGTGGCGGCCAGGGTCGCCCGGGCGGGCAGGGCCGCGGACAGGGCGGTGGACGCCCGGACCGCAGCGGAGGCCCGCGCGGCGCGCGCGACGGTCAGCAGCGCGGTCCTCGTGACGGCGCGCCTCGCGGCCCGCGCCGCGAAGGGGACCGTCCGGACCGCGCTCGGCGCGAGGGTGACCGCGAGGCACCTCGTCGCGTCGAGGGGCCGCCGATCCCTGACGGCGTCCACCCCGATCAGCTCGACAAGAGCGTCCGACGTCTCCTGACATCGCTGACCCCGGGCAAGGCGGACTCCGTCGCGTCCCACCTCGTCGCGGCCGGGATCCTCATCGACGAGGACCCTGACCTCGCGTACAAGCACGCCCGCGCCGCCCGCGAGCTGGCGCCGCGCATCGGTGTGATCCGCGAGGCAGCGGGGGAGACCGCGTACGCCGCCGGACGCTGGGCCGACGCCCTCGCCGAGCTGCGCGCCGCGAAGCGCATGACGGGGAGCTTCGACCACATCGCCCTCATCGCGGACTCCGAGCGCGCGCTCGGCCGTCCCGAGCGTGCCCTCAAGGTCGTCGCCGACGCCCGCGACAAGATCGAGGACACCGACCTCCGGGTGGAGGCCGCGATCGTCGCCGCCGGCGCACGCCGTGACCTCGGACAGCTCGATGCCGCGCTGGCGCTGCTGCAGCAGGAGCCGCTGCACCACAGCAGCCCGACGACGTGGCTGGCGCGCCTGCGCTACGCGTACGCCGACGCGCTGGCAGAGGCCGGCCGGACACAGGACGCTCTGGAGTGGTTCCACCGCACCCTCGCGGCGGACCCGCAGCACACCACGGACGCCCAGGAAAGAATCGCCGCGCTCGAAAGCGCCTGACCTGGGCGGTTTTTCCCCCACTGTGCGCAGGAGCACGTGAGGGACCACCGCCCGTCGTATGCTGGTGCCTTCCCGTCGCCTTCCTGGAGGTTTACGCGTGCGCTTCTCGGGTAGCCGTGCCGTCGTGACGGCGCTCGCCGTCACGTTGGTCGCCTCGGCCGCCGTCGCAGTGAAGCTGACGGACGAGCCCGCGCCCGTCTCGGCGAGCACACCGTCCGGCACCAGTGCTGCCGGCAGTGTGGCCGCGGGTGTCGACGCGAGCGCGCTGAAGGCGGGCGGCGCCGCCGCTGCCGCCGGCCCGGTCGCCGCAGCTGTCCCCGCAGGGGCGTCGCGCTACAAGCCGAACGTCGTGACGATCCTGGCCGACGACCTCGACATGTCGATCGTTCCGTACATGCGCAACCTCACCAAGCTGCGCAAGCGCGGCGCCGACTTCAAGCGCAGCTTCGTCGTCGACTCGCTGTGCTGCTCGTCGCGCGCGTCGCTGATGACCGGGATGTACCCGCACAACTCCAAGGTCTTCATCAACACCGTCGGCCTGGACCCCGCGAACCCGATCGGGGGCCACTCGGCCTGGGTGAAGGCGGGCAACGACAAGAAGTCCTTCGCGTACGCGATCTCGCGTCCGCAGAGCGGCTACCGCACCGGGTTCTTCGGCAAGTTCCTCAACTACTACAGAGGCGCGCCGGGCAGCGATGCCCCGCAAGGCTGGAGCACCTTCGAAGGGCTCACGAGCAACCTGTACGGGATGTGGGACTACAACCTGGCGACGAAGGTCCCCTCGACCGGCAAGGTCACGTCGCGCAAGTTCGGCACGCGCGGCTCGGACTACTCGACGGACGTGCTCACCCGGCGGGCGGCGAAGTTCATCCGCAGCGCCGAGAAGAGCGGCACCCCGTACTTCCTCGAGCTCGCCCCCACCTCGGTCCACAGCCGCGGGGCCAAGAAGGTCCGCAAGGACGAGCCGCTGTTCCCGCCGGCGCTGCGCGACCGGGCGCTCAAGGGCAAGAAGGCCAAGAAGAACCCGGCCAAGCGCTACGGCGACTGCGGTCCTGTCCGCTGCGACAAGATCGACGCCGCGAAGCTGCCCGGGTTCAACGCCAACCGCTCGGCGTCGCGTCCGCGCTACGCCGACGGCCGGCCCGCTCCGATGTTCGGCCAGACCGCCAAGCTCAACAAGCGCGCCGTCAACCGGATGCGCCGCTTCCACCGTGACCGCATCCGCATGGCTCAGTCGCTCGACGACATGATCGGCACCGTCATGCGCACCGTCGGCCCGGACACCTACATCGTCTTCACGAGCGACAACGGCTACCACCTGGGCCAGAAGCGCCTCGGTCGCGGCAAGACGACCCCGTACGACACCGACATCCGCGTGCCGCTGGTCATCGCGGGGCCGGGCGTGGCCCGCGGTCCGCGCTACCAGGTCGTCCAGAACATCGACCTCGCGGCGACGTACGAGCAGATCGCCGGGCTGAGGGTCGACCCGCTGCGCGACGGGCGGTCGCTGCTGCCGATCCTGCGCAACCCGCGGGCGGCGTGGTCGCGCTACGCGTTCGTCGAGCACACGCGGCCGCCTCACCGCGACCCGAACGATCCCGACAGCGAGTCGATCTCGTTGGAGACCCCCTCGTACGTCGCGATCCGCTCCGCCGACGCGATGCTCGCGCGGTACGACACGCGCGGCGGCGACCCGGCAGGGTTCGTCTACGAGTACTACACCGGGCTCTCCCGGCCGGGAGCGTACGAGCACACCAACCGCTACAACCCCCGCGACCCGGCGGTGCAGGCGCTCGTGCGCCGGCTCGAGGCGTTCCCGGACTGCCAGGGCGCCGCGTGCGCGGCGCTCACCCGGTAGAGCGCCCCGCGGTCTGCCCCTGACGCGCCCACGGGCGGTCTTCGAGGGTGTGACAGGTACCCTCGTCGTTGTGGCACAACGCGACTACGACGCAGCTCTGAAGGCACTCGACACGACGATGTCGTCGATCGAGGCCGTCCTCGACCTCGACGCGATCCGTGCGGAGGTCGCGACGCTGCAGGAGCAGGTGGCCGCGCCCGACCTGTGGGACGACCAGGCGAACGCGCAGGCCGTGACCGGCAAGCTCTCCGCGCTGCAGTCCGAGCTGGAGCGCGCGACGACGCTCCGCCAGCGCATCGACGACCTCGCGGTCCTCGTGGAGCTGGCCCGCGAGGAGGACGACGCCGACACCCTCTCCGAGGCGGACGCCGAGCTCGAGCGCGTGCAGAAGGCCGTCGAGGGCCTCGAGGTCCGGACGCTGCTGTCCGGAGAGTTCGACGAGCGCGACGCGCTGATCACGATCCGCTCCGGGGCCGGGGGTGTGGACGCCGCCGACTTCGCGGAGATGCTCCAGCGCATGTACGTCCGGTGGGCCGAGAAGCACAAGTACGCCGTCCAGGTCTACGACACCTCGTACGCGGAAGAGGCCGGCATCAAGTCGACGACGTTCGCGGTCAAGGCGCCCTACGCGTACGGCACGCTGTCCGTGGAGTCCGGCACCCACCGGCTGGTGCGGATCAGCCCGTTCGACAACCAGGGCCGTCGCCAGACGTCGTTCGCGGCCGTCGAGGTGGTCCCGGTCCTCGAGCAGACCGACCAGATCGACATCCCCGAGGACGAGATCCGCGTCGACGTCTACCGCTCCTCCGGCCCGGGTGGTCAGAGCGTCAACACGACCGACTCCGCCGTCCGCCTGACCCACATCCCCACGGGCACGGTGGTCAGCTGCCAGAACGAGAAGAGCCAGCTCCAGAACAAGGCGAGCGCCATGGTCATCCTCAAGGCGAAGCTGCTCGCACTCAAGAAGGCCGAGGAGCGCGCCCAGCTCGACGAGCTGCGCGGCGACGTCCAGGCCTCGTGGGGCGACCAGATGCGCTCATACGTCCTGAACCCGTACCAGATGGTCAAGGACCTCCGTACGGAGCACGAGACCGGCAACCCGCAGGCGGTCTTCGACGGCGAGATCGACGACTTCATCGAGGCAGGGATCCGCTGGCGGCGTGGCGCTGAGGCCGCCGCCAAGTAGGGCTGATTACACTCGCACGGTGATCCGCTTCGAGAACGTCAGCAAGACCTATCCGGGGCAGCCCAGACCGGCGCTCGAGAAGATCAGTCTCGAGATCGAGAAGGGCGAGTTCGTCTTCCTCGTCGGGACGTCCGGCTCCGGCAAGTCCACGTTCCTGCGCATGCTCCTCCGGGAGACCCGGCCGACGACCGGGCGTGTGTTCGTGGCCGGCAAGGAGATCAACCGCCTCGCCAACTGGAAGGTCCCGAAGCTGCGCCGCCAGCTGGGCACCGTCTTCCAGGACTTCCGGCTGCTGCCCAACAAGACGGTCTCGGAGAACGTCGCGTTCGCGCTCCAGGTGATCGGCCGGCCGCGCTCGGAGATCCGTCGTGTGGTCCCTGAGACGCTCGAGCTGGTCGGCCTGGAGGGCAAGGGCGACCGGATGCCCGACGAGCTGTCCGGCGGTGAGCAGCAGCGCGTCGCGGTGGCGCGGGCATTCGTCAACCGGCCGATGATCCTCATCGCCGACGAGCCCACCGGCAACCTCGACCCCACGACGTCGGTCGGCATCATGAAGCTGCTCGACCGGATCAACCGCACGGGCACCACCGTGATCATGGCGACCCACGACGCGGGGATCGTCGACCAGATGCGCAAGCGCGTGATCGAGCTCAGCGGCGGCGTGCTGGTGCGCGACCAGTCGCGCGGCGCGTACGGCTACGAGGACTGACGAGGACCGATGGCACTGGGAAGCATTCTCTCCGAGCTCACGACGGGGCTCCGGCGCAACTTCTCGATGACGGTCTCGCTCGTCGTCACCATGAGCGTCTCGCTGGTGCTCGCGTCGCTGGGTCTGCTGCTGCAGGCCCAGGCCGACCGTACGGAGAAGTACTACGGCGACCGTCTTCAGATCCAGGTTAACCTCTGCACCCAGAACTCGTCGGCGGACACGTGCGTCGGTGGGCGGGCGACGGAGGAGCAGGAGAAGACGGTCGAGGCCGCGCTCGACGACAACCCCGAGGTCCGCTCGTTCGAGCGGTGGAGCCCTGAGCGCAACTACGAGCAGGCGCAGGAGTACCTCGGCCAGAACGCCGACGGCCGCAAGCAGCTGGAGGCGCTCGGGCCGGAGTCGTTCGGCACGTCGTACATGGTGACCCTGCGCGACCCCAACCAGTTCGAGGGCGTCGTGAGCCAGGTCAGCGGACTCGACGGCGTCGCCGGGGTCGTCAGCATGCGCGATCTCCTCGCCCCGCTGTTCGAAGTCCTGTCGAAGCTGCGCTGGGCCGCGCTCGGCACGTCGCTGCTGCTGATCGTGGCCGCGGTGCTGCAGGTCTCCAACACCATCCGGATGACCGCGTACGCGCGGCGCCGCGAGATCGGCATCATGCGGCTCGTCGGTGCCTCGTCGTGGCACATCCAGATGCCGTTCATCCTCGAGTCGCTGGTCGCGGCGGTGATCTCGGCCGTCCTCGCGTGCGGCGGACTCGCCGCGTTCATGCAGTTCGTGGTGTACGGGTTCCTGCGCGACCGGCTCGCCGGCCTCACCACCTGGGTCCGATGGCAGGAGGCGTTCACCGTGATGGGCTACACGAGCGTCCTCGCACTGCTGCTGGCGCTCGTGCCGACCCTGGTGATGACGAGGCGCTACCTCAAGGTCTAGGGGCGGCACGCCGAGCAGCCGAAATGCACCCTCTTGTTCAAGTTGAGGGTTAGCGTCGCCTAGGAACGTCCCCTAACCAGAGGCAGGCCTGTGGCTTCTCGCGTCTCTCCGCGGCGTCGGCGCATGCGGACCGCGCTCGCGCTCGCCGTCGTCGTCACGATGACCGGGGCACTCGCGAGTCCGAGTGCCGGTGACGACAAGGGTGACCTGAACCATCGCCGCAAGGAGGTCCAGGCCGAGATCTCCGGCGCCCGCGCGCAGCTCGACCAGTCGAGTGCGCGCCTGGCGGCTGCGACCAAGGCGCTCCAGAGCGCGCAGGCGACGCTCTCCGCGGCCCGTACGGCGTTGGCGACCACCCAGGGGAAGCTGGCGACCGCGCAGGCTCGCGACCTGGCGATGCAGGCCGCGCTCACCAAGGCGGAGGCCTCGCTCGAGACCGCGAAGAAGCAGGCGAAGAAGGGCCGTCGGACCCAGAACCGTGCCGCTCGCGAGGTCGAGCGGATGACCGTCGAGTCGCTGCAGGGCGGGTCGCCGAGCATGCGCGCGTTCGCGGCGCTGGTCAACGGCGTCGACCCCGCGACGTACGGGAAGCAGATCAGCCTGGACCAGGCGGTCACCGACGCCCGGCTCGCGAAGGTCGACACCCTCGAGGCGACGAGCGTGATCTTGGACCTGAACCGCAAGAAGGTCCAGAAGCTGCGTGACGAGGTCGCGGTCAAGCGCAAGGAGGCCGCGGACAACCTCGCGGAGCAGAAGCGTCTCGAGCAGGCCGCGCGCGAGCAGGCCGCGAAAGTCACCGAGCTCGTCGCGGCCAGCGCGTCCGCGCAGAAGACGGCCGCGTCTGCGCGCCAGGCCGACGCCTCCGAGCTGGCTGCGCTGGAGTCCGAGCGCGGCCGGATCTCGAGCAAGCTGAAGGCGATCGCGGCGCAGGAGCGGCTGGCAGCCCAGCGTGAACGCGAGCGCAAGCAGCGGGAGGCGGCCAAGAACAAGAGCTCCGCCAGCTCGTCCAAGGGCGGTGGCGGAGGCGGCAACGGTGGCGGTGGCAGCGGCAGCAACGGTGGCGGCGACAGCGGGAGCGCGCTGTCGTACCCGGTGTCCGGCCCCATCACCTCCTCGTACGGCATGCGCTTCCACCCCGTGCTGCACGTGTGGAAGCTCCACGACGGCACCGACTTCGGCGTCGGGTGCGGCACGCCCGTGCGGGCGGCGGCAGGCGGGCGCGTCATCGACCGCTACTACAACGCGGGCTACGGCAACCGCGTCATCATCGCCCACGGTCAGAAGCGCGGGCGCAGCGTCGCCACCACGTACAACCATCTGTCGCGATTCTCGACCTACCCCGGTCAGCGGGTCAGCCGTGGCGAGGTCATCGGCTACGTCGGGAGCACGGGCTACTCGACCGGGTGCCACCTGCACTTCATGGTGCTGCTCGACGGTGACACGACCAACCCCATGAACTGGCTCTAGGTGCGCCGTCTGCTGGTGGCGAGGTCGGCCACCCCGAGGAGGAGCGCACCGACGACGAAGGCGATCGTCGTCCGCAGTGCGAGGCTCATCGCCTCCGCGTAGTCGCCGTCGACCGCGAGCCTGCTGAAGAACTGCGCCAGGACGAGCGAGACGCCGATCGCGCTGCCGACGCGCTGCGCGGTCTGGAGCATGCCTCCGCCGACGCCCGCCTGGCGTACGTCGACCTCCGAGAGGGTGATGGTCACGTTCGGCGAGATGACGAACCCGCCCCCGACGCCGGCCAGGAGCAGCAGCGGCGACAGGGTCAGGCCGACGTGGTTCTCGAGGTGGGGGACTGCCAGGTCGATGCCGACCAGGCCGACGGTGACGAGGACGAGGCCGGCGACGACGAGGGACCGCCCGTACCGTCCGACCAGGCGTCCGCCGAGCCCGGCAGCCGCCGCGGCGCCGAGGGCGAACGGCATCTGGGTGAGGCCGGCTTCGAACGCGCTGTAGTCCAGGCCGTTCTGGAGGTAGAGGGTCAGCACGAGGAAGATCGACGTGAACCCGGCGAAGTAGAGCGTGCCGAGGCCCATGCCCAGGACGTACGTGCGCACCCGCATCAACGACAGGTCGAGCAGGGGAGCGCGGCCGGACCGCGCCCAGCCCCGCTCCCACAGGACGAAGGCGGCGAACAGGAGCGCCGAGACGCCCAGCAGCCACCACGGCCTGGTCGACAAGGACTCTCCCCGCGACCCCTCGACCATCGGCAGGAGCACGAGGAACGTGGCCGTGCCGAACAGCAGCACGCCGACTGGGTCCAGGGACTCGCGCCGGCGCTCCCCGGACCTCGGCAGCCACCGGAGCGCGAGGAACAGCGCGACGACCCCGATCGGGACGTTGACGAAGAAGACGTACCGCCAGCCGTGCTCGGCCCCGCCCACGGTGACGAGGATGCCGCCGAGCAGGGGCCCGACCGCCGTGGAGATGCCGACCATCGCGCCGAAGAGCCCGAAGGCCCGTCCGCGCTCCTCGCCTCGGAACAGCGTCTGGATGAATCCCGACACCTGGGGGTTGATGAGCCCGCCGCCCACACCTTGGGCGACGCGCGCGGCGGCGAGCCAGCCCGGGTCGGAGGCCGCTCCGGCGACCGCGCTGGAGACGGTGAAGACGACGAGGCCGATGCAGAAGACCGTACGGCGGCTCAGCGCGTCGCCCAGTCTCCCTGCCGGGACGAGGACGATCCCGAAGGCGAGCGAGTACCCGGCGACGATCACCTGGATCTGCGAGTCGGTCGCGTCGAGGCCGCTGCGGATCGAGGGGAGCGCGACGTTGACGATGCTCACGTCGAGCAGCGTCATGAACCCCGCGACCAGACAGACGACGAGCGCGCTCCACCGCGTGTCACGCGCCTCTTTCGCCACGGTCCGACCGTACGTGCCCGGGCGTGAATGCGCTGGACATGGAAGGGACAATGGAGGAATGGCCAAGGAGACCGGGAAGAAGCTGATCGCCCAGAACCGCAAGGCGCGTCACGACTACCACATCGACGACACGTACGAGGCGGGTCTGGTGCTCACCGGTACCGAGGTCAAGTCGCTGCGCGAGGGGCGCGCGAACCTCACCGACGGGTGGGCCGACATCGAGGGCGGCGAGGCCTGGCTGCACGGGGTGCACATCCCCGAGTACGCGCAGGGCACGTGGACCAACCACACGGCCCGCCGCAAGCGCAAGCTGCTGCTGCACCGCCGCGAGATCGCCAAGATCGAGAAAGCCGTCTCGACGCCGGGTGTCACCCTCGTGCCGCTCTCGCTCTACTTCGTGTCCGGGCGCGCGAAGATCGAGATCGCGGTGGCGCGAGGCAAGAAGTCCTGGGACAAGCGCCAGGCGATCGCCGAGCGTCAGGCGACGCGCGACGTGCAGGCTGAGGTGGGGCGCAAGATCAAGGGCATGACCGGATGAGCCTGGACGACGCCGACCTCCCGGCGCTCGCCGCGGAGCTGGGCATCCCCGGACTCTTCGACACCCACGTCCACTTCCTCCCGCCGCGCGTCATGGACAAGGTGTGGGGCTACTTCGACGCCGTGGGTCCGTTGACGGGCAGGCCCTGGCCGATCCGCTACCGCTGGCCCGTCGAGGAGCGCGCCGACTACCTCGGGACGATCGGCGTCCTGCGCTACTCCGCGCTGCCGTACGCCCACAAGCCGGGGATGGCGGAGTACCTCAACACGTGGGCGGCCGACTTCGCCGCTACCCACGGCAACGCGCTGAGGTCCGCGACGTTCTATCCGGAGCCGGAGGCGGCCTCGTACGTCCGCGCCCGGATCGAGGCCGGCGTCGACGTCTTCAAGACCCACGTCCAGGTGGGTGACTTCGATCCCACCGATCCCCTGCTGGACGAGGTGTGGGGTGCGCTGAGCGACTCCCAGACCCCGGTCGTCGTCCACGCGGGCTCGGGGCCGGCCCCAGGGACGTACACGGGTCCCGAACTGATCGGCAAGGTGATGGCCGCCTTCCCGCGGCTGCCGATGATCGTCGCGCACATGGGGATCCCCGAGTACGAGGACTTCCTCGACATGGCCGAGCGCTACCCGTACGTGCGGCTCGACACGACGATGGTGTTCACGGACTTCACCGAGGAGACCGCCCCGTACCCGCGCGACCTCCTCCCGCGCCTGCGCGACCTGCAACCGCGCGTGCTTCTGGGCTCGGACTACCCCAACATCCCGTACTCGTACGCGCACCAAGTCGAGTCCCTCGTACGGCTCGATCTCGGCGACGAGTGGCTGCGCGACGTCCTGTGGCACAACGGGCTGACACTGTTCGACGGCTAGGCGGAATACCGCTCGTCTCGGGCTGGTTGGACCAGGTACCCTTCAAGCACAACTACACAGCGGGGCTGATCGGTTTCGACTTCGGTCGTACGACGTAGGAGAAGCGAGCCGAGAATCCAAGGTCATCTCGTAAACGTTCCTTGGAAACCAATAAGTGCCAAGAATCAGCGCACTGACTTCGCCCTCGCCGCCTGAGGCGAGCTAAGCGGAGGGTCGGCCTGGGAACGCCTCCGTCCCAGTCACCGGCCTCAGCTAGGAGGCTTGCTCTGTGAGTCCGGTCGCGGGACTGACAGGGGACATCTACAGCGACTGAGCCCGTCGACGACGTGTCTGTTCGAGCGTCGGGGCTGAGAAAACGACACAACAGACTGCGCTCGGAGAAGTCCTACCTCTGCGCTGGAGGACGCGGGTTCGATTCCCGCCAGCTCCACCACGAGGCCCTCGCGCAGCGCGGGGTCACTTTGGCAATGTTTAGCAGTGCCCTCGGCCGACGGCCGAGGGCACTGCCGTGCGCGTGGGTCTTGCTCCGCGTGACCCGGCGGCATGACACCCTCCCGCTTATGACCCACCCCACACCAGTCGTCGGTGCCGCCGACAGCGCGCTCGACCAACGGCTCAGCGACGAGCTGGACGCGTACAACGCCGCTGCGACACCCGAGGTGGAGCCCGCGCGAGAGCTCACCGTCCGCATCGAGGAGGGTGGCGAGCTGCTTGCCGGTCTCTCGGGATGGACGTGGGGTCAGTCCGCCGGGATCGGCATGACCTGGGTCCATCCCGAGCACCGTGGCAGCGGCCACGGCTCGGCTCTTCTCTCCGCCTTCGAAGAGGAGGCGGAGCGTCGGGGATGCACGCACGTCTTCGTCACCTCGTTCACCTTCCAGGCCCCCGACTTCTACGAGCGTCACGGATACAAGGAGACCTTCCGCTGGGAGTCCGTCCCCACGCCCGGGCGCGACGACGTACATCTGCGCAAGGACCTCTGACCGAGGACGGCCCCAGCGACCGTGCAGCGCGACCGCTCATGCAGGCGGGTGCACCGGGTCGACGTCGTACAGCACCGTGCCGTCGCGAAGGGTGACGTCGTAGCGCACGCTCGCCTCCGCCTCGGACGATGCGAAGAGAGGCCCGGGCCACCACGCGGCGTACGTCCCGTCCTCCACGGACGCCTCGACGACCTGCCCACCGGCGTGGAGGGTCACCGCGGCGACCTCGGGGCCGACCTCGCCGTGGGTCGTCGCCGCGCGTTCGCTGTGACCGAGCCCGAGGAATCCGCCGCCGACGGTGAACTCCGCCATCGCGCCCTCGACCAGCTCATGCCCATCCGGCGCTCCGAACCCGCCTCCGCCGGAGACGACGTGAGTCACGTCCTTCGGGTCGCTGGTAGATCCGCCGGGGAGTCTGCCGAGACAGGCCACGGTGAACTGGTACCGGTCGGTCCGGGTGCTGGTCAGCAGGACGGAGACCCAGTCGCCGCGCCGGTCGGCCAGCCGGGTCGCCGGGTCGCTGCTCGCCATCTCGGGAGCGCCGTCGCCACCCACGGTGGCGCCGACCTGATCGAGACAGGCGGTGCGCAACGCCTCGGCGTCGGCGGGTGCGACGGCGCTCGACTCGGAGGTCCAGTCGGCGAAGGCGGGCTGTCCGCCCGTGGTGGCGGGGACGACAACGGCTGCTGCTGCGACCGTCGCAGCAGCCGCACCGATCCAGGCGAGTCGTCGGAGCGGGCGTCGGTCCTCGTCGGACAGCAGCGACTCCAGGAGCTGTTTCTGGTGGTTGCGGTCGATCGGGTCGTCGGCGGGGGCGGCATCCAGCGCGCGCAGGCGCTCGTCCAGGGCGAGGTCGTCAGTCATGCGAGGGTCTCCTGCGAGGAGGGGGAGTGGTCGAGGTGGCGTGCGAGGGCGCGTCGAGCGCGGGACAACCTGACGCGGTAGGCCGCGGCGGAGATGCCCAGGACCTTGCCGGCGTAAGGCGAGGTCAGGTCCTCCCATGCCGAGAGGGCCAGGACCTCCTGCTCCTCAGGCGTCAGGCGCTGCCAGGCTTGCACCATGTCGAGGCGATCCTCGACGCTCGCCGCGTGCGCGGGGTCGTGCCGCGGTGCGACGCTGGCCACCCGTACGGCGAGGGCGCGTTGGCGAGTGTCGCCCCGAGTCGCATTGAGCAGGCAATGACGCGCCACCCCGTACAGCCACGGCAGCACCTCGCCTGCTCGGCTCGGGACGTCATCGAGCCGGCGCCACGCGACGAGGAAGGTCTCGGCGACGACGTCGTCGGCGGTCGCGGGGTCGGTGCGTCGTCGTACGAAGCGGACGACCTGGTCGTAGTGGTCGGCGTACAGGGAACGAAAGTGTTCCTCGGCCGCCGATCTCGAGCGTCTCATGCCCCTCTATGTCCGGAAGTCGTCCCGGTGCAACGAGCATGCCGCACGAGAGGTGCAGACATGACGCGGCCCCCGACCTTGTGGTCGGGGGCCGCGCGGTTCCCGTGTGCGAGCTGTCAGTCCTCGTACGACGTCGTCGCCCCTGTAGACGACGTAGCGCGAGACGCCGGCAGCTTGCGGAGAGCCGGGGCTCAGGTCAGCATCGGGCTCAGCGTGTCCTCGGCGTTGCGGCGGCGCGCCGTGCTCTCGCGGCACGCGCGCTGAGGGCGCGGCTCCGCGAGGGAGATGAGCCGGTCCAGCGCGACGCGGCCTCGCAGCATGCTGCGGGTGAGGGCCGGCGGGTGGGCGATCCCCGTGCTCGTGCCGATTTCGGGTCGCTCCGTCGTGATCACGTGCTTGCTCCTCATCGTTCGGGGGGCAGAAACGTAGCACGAAAACTTGTTCATCTTCAAAATTGATGAAGCGGTTTTGCGTCCGGTCTGCCGTGACTCGTGTTCGGCGACGAGATACGTACCCAGACATGAAGTTGTTCATGCATGCGAACTGTGACCGCATATGGTGGAGGGGCTGGCGAAAGAGAAGGGGGCTCGATGACGCCATTGGAAGGTCTGAGCGTGCGGGACGTCGCCGCACGACTCGGCGTGCCGTCCGCGACGCTGAGGACATGGGAGCGCCGGTACGGGTTGGTGCCTTCAGGGCGTAGCGCGGGCGGCCATCGGCGTTACTCGGAGGCCGACATCGGCAGGCTCGCCGTCGTGGCGCGCCTCGTCGCGGACGGCATGCCGGTGCACGCCGCCGTCGCGGCGATCCGCAGCGACCCGGACGTGTCGCCCGCCGGAGTCGGGCGCGCCGTCGAGCACATCAGCGGCGACCTCGTGTCTGTGCTGCTCGCGGCAGCCGCACGCCGAGACGGCGTCACCGTGCGCCGGCACGTCGACCGGGTGATCGTCCAGCGCGGGGTCGTCCGCGCGTGGGACGAGGTGCTGGTCCCGCTCCTGCAGTCCGTGGGGGAGCGGTGGCGCGAGGCGTCCTTCGGCATCGCCGGAGAACACCTGACGTCCGAGATGATCTCGACCTCGCTGCGTATGGCCGCCGTCCGCGCCTCTCGGAGGATCCCCGGATCCGAGCCGTCCCGGGTGGTGCTGTCGAACGCCGAGGAGGAGCAGCACGGGCTGCCGCTGCTGGCGCTCGAGGCCGCGCTGGCCGAGGCGGGGATCGGGTGCCACTCGTTCGGTGCCCGCGTGCCGTCGCGCACCCTGGCCGACGAGATTGGCTGGAGTCGCCCCGACGTCGTCTTCGTCTGGGCGTCGATGCGCCGGCCCGACCTCGGCGTGCTGGACACGCTCGAGGTCGAGGGTCACCGACCCGCGCTGGTCCTGCTCGGGGGGCCGGGCTGGTCGAAGCTGGACCTCTCGTCGATCGACGACGTGCCGGTGGAACGGACGACAGACCTCAGCGACGCAGTAGCCCGCATCGGCGAGCTCGTCGGCACGCGCTGAGGGTTCGGCGGCGGCCCCTCAGCGCTGCGTGCGCTCGCGCAGCCAGGCGCGCAGGGACTCGGCGACCTCGTCGCTGGGCAACTCCTCGGTGTCGGCGGTCACCCCGGCTTCCTGCGAGTCCTCCGGCGCGACCGATCGCGGCGCGGTCGGGTCGATCTGCCAGGTGATACCGAACGAGGGGGACGTGACGACCTCCGTCACGGCGGTGAGGTCAGGCTCGTACGGCTGGCCGGAGGTGATGCTCGCAGCCTCTTCCGAGCCGCCCTTGCTCCGGAACATCCCCATGGCGCGCTCTCCTCAGCATCCGCGTTCGGTCCGACCCCCAGCGTACGGCGAACAGGCGGTAGGCCCCAGCCTTGTCCGCCTGATGCGCCATCGGTACTGTCACGGTGAGCCACGACACAATGGAGGACACATGGCCAAGCTCGCCGCCCTCACCGGCACCGCAATCGCTGCGACCGGAGCCGCCCACTTCGTCACGCCGAAGACGTTCGAGCCGATCTCCGCAGCGGCGTTCCCGCAGGACACCGCCGCGTGGATCAAGCGCAACGGTGCGACCGAGGTGGCGATCGGTCTGGGTCTGCTGTCGCGCCGTACCCGCAAGCTCGCGACGGTCGGCCTCCTCGCGTACGCCGGATTCCTCGGCAGCCGCATCGCGGCCAACAAGAGCCGCTGACCCCGGCCCGTACGACCTGCCGTCAGCCGCACCCGACACAGGTGCGCGCGGCAGGTCGTACGGCAAGCCGCTCTGCGGGGATCTTGCGTCCGCAACGCTCGCACACGCCATAGGTTCCGTCAGCGGCGCGTTCGACTGCGGCGACGAGCTGCTCGCGCTCACGCTCCAGCCGGGCGATCAACGCCGCGACCTGCTCGCGCTCCCAGGCGATCGTCGCGCCCTCGGGATCATGCTCGTCGTCGGCGTTCGAGGACTCCGCCGCGGCGACGATGGCCGCGTGGTCACGCCGAAGCGCAGCCAGCTGGTCGTCGACCCTGGCCAGGCGCGCGGAGATCGGAGCGGTGTCCACGGCGAGATCAGCGCGCGCCCGCGCAGTGCTATTCCGTCTCGACCGGCGGAACCGGGCGTACCGGGTCACGATGGGCCGGGAAGACGAGGCGCCTGACCAGGGAGCGAGCGATGCCGAGCACAGCGGACGTCATGATCGAGACCCTCAAGTCAGCCGGCGTGAGGCGCGTGTACGGGCTTCCGGGCGACTCGCTCAACGCCTTCACCGACGCGCTGCGCAGGGACGGGACTCTCGACTGGGTCCACGTCCGGCACGAGGAGGTGGCCGCCCTCGCCGCCGCGGCCGACGCGCACCTGACCGGCGAGCTCGCGGTCGTCGCGGCGAGCTGCGGACCGGGCAACCTGCATCTCATCAACGGCCTGTACGACGCGCAGCGCAGCCGGGTGCCGGTCGTCGCGATCGCCTCGCACATCCCGAGCGTCGAGATCGGCAGCGGCTACTTCCAGGAGACGCATCCGCAGGAGCTCTTCCGCGAGTGCTCGGTGTACTGCGAGATGGCGAGCATCCCCGAGCAGCTTCCCCGGATCCTCGAGGTCGCGATGCGGTCGGCGATCTCCGAGCGCGGCGTCGCCGTCGTGGTGGTCCCCGGGGACGTCATGCAGGCCGAGGCCGCCGGGCGGCGTCCCCCGAAGCGCATCGAGTCGACGCGGGCGCTCGTCGTCCCCGCCAACACCGACCTCCTGCGGGCGGCGGCGATCCTCGACGGCGCGGAGCGGGTGACGATCCTCGCCGGCGCCGGGTGTGCCGGCGCTCACGACGAGCTGGTCGGCGTCGCCGAGGCGCTGAAGGCTCCGATCGTGCACGCGATGCGCGGCAAGGAGTACGTCGAGTACGACAATCCGTACGACGTCGGGATGACCGGGCTCCTCGGCTTCTCGTCGGGCTACCGCGCGATGGAGGCGTGCGACGCGCTGCTGGTGCTCGGCAGCGACTTCCCCTACCCGCAGTTCTATCCCGATCACGCGACGGTGGTGCAGGTCGACGTGCGGGGGTCGCAGCTGGGGCGCCGCACTCCGGTCGACCTGGGCCTGGTGGGGGACGTACGCGAGACCCTGCGGGCGCTCACCCCGCTCCTCAACCCGCGCTCCGACGACGCGCACCTGCAGAAGATGGTCGGCCACTACGCCAAGACGCGGCGCGAGCTGGACGAGCTCGCTGCGCCGGGCAAGGCGGGCCCGCTCCACCCGCAGTACGTGGCGAAGACGGTCTCCGACCTGGCCGGCGAGGACGCCGTCTTCACCTGCGACGTCGGCACGCCTGTGATCTGGACCGCCCGCTACGTCGAGATGAACGGGCGACGCTCCCTGGTCGGGTCCTTCACCCACGGCACGATGGCGAACGCCCTCGGGCACGCGATCGGTGCGCAGGTCGCGTACCCCGACCGCCAAGTCGTCGCGCTCTGCGGAGACGGCGGGCTCTCGATGCTGCTCGGCGACATGATCACGCTCGTCCAGCAGCAGCTGCCGGTGAAGCTCGTCGTCTTCAACAACACCTCCCTCGCCTTCGTCGAGCTGGAGATGAAGGCCGCGGGGATCGTCAACTTCGGCACCGAGCTGGTGAACCCCAGCTTCGCGGCGGTCGCGCGCGCGATGGGGATGCACGGTGAGCGCGTCGAACAGCCCGACCGGCTCCCGCACGCGATCTCCGAGGCGCTGGAGGCGCCGGGGCCGGCACTCGTCGAGGTGATGGTCGCGCGGCAGGAGCTGTCGATCCCACCGAGCGTGACGGCCGCACAGGCGAAGGGGTTCACCCTGTACGCCCTGCGGACCGTCCTCAACGGTCGGGGCGACGAAGTCGTGGAGCTGGCGAAGACGAACGTCTTCCGGAGGTTCCGCGACCGCTGAGCGGACTCAGCGGGACGCGTGCTCCCGCTTGAGGGCGACGACGCGTCCGGCCGCCTCCTCGACGCGGGTGCGGAACGCGGAGTCCTTCTCCGCCTCGGCGACCACCGCGTCGGTCATCTCGGCCATGTGGCCAGGATCGATCGCGAGCACCAGGTCGCCACCCGCCCGGAGGAAGTCGAGCGCACGACGCGCCGGCGGGCGGTCCGTCACCTGGCGTGCTGCCGACAGGTCGTCGGAGATGACGACGCCGTCGAAGCCCAACCGCTCGCGCAGGAGCCCGGTGACGACCGGGCGCGAGAACGCGGCGGACTCACGCGGATCGATCTTGTCGTAGTAGGCGGTGGACATCATGACGACCTTCGCGTCTGCGGCGATCGCCGCGCGGAACGGCTCCAGGTACGGGTCCGTCGCGGTCGTCTCGGTGTCGCGCACCCCGCTCGTCGTGTCGGTGTTGGCCGTCACCCGTCCGAGTCCGGGGAAGTGCTTGACGGTCCCGATGACGCCGGCCGCCTCCATGCCGGCGAGGAACGCGAGCCCGTGCGAGGTGACCTTCGCCGGGGAGAACCCGAACTGGCGGTCGAAGTAGCCGATCGGTGCGTTGCGGTCGGCGAAGGCCGGGCTCGGCACGGTGTCGAGGACCGGGGCCAGGTTGAGGTCGACGCCGGCGGCACGCAGTTCGCGTCCCCACGCGGTCGCCCGCTGGGTCAGCGTCGTCGCTGACCAGCTGCCCTGGGTCGTCGTACGAGGGATGTCGCTGAAGCCGCGACCGCGCAGGACCTGGACCAGCCCGCCCTCCTGGTCGGTGGCGACCAGGAGAGGGAGGCCTCCGGTTGCCGGGCCCTCAGCACGGCGCAGCGTACGGACGGTGTCGGCGGTCGCCTCGACCCCCGTGGTGCCGCGACCCCGCAGCATCACGTTGCCCACGTGGTGGCGGGTGAGGGCGGCCACCGTGTCGCTGCCGACGGCGTCGGGCTCGGTCGCCGTCATGAAGACCTGGCCGACCAGGACGGGCAACGACAGCGTGCCCAGGTCGGCGGCGTCGGTGGTCGGCGGGGACGTGGCCGGTGCCGGGGAAGTGGCGGCCTCCGTGGCGCGCGAAGGGGTCGCCTCGGCGGTGCGGTCAGCGGACGACGCCGGGCCCCGGGAGGCGTCGGAGCAGCCGGCGAGGACGACGACCATGGACGCGCTCACGGCGATCCGGCGGGAGAGGGGGGATCGGATCATCGGGGTCCAGGGTAGTGGGCACGCGCGTACAATCACGCACGAGTGGACCCTCCACGTGCAGTTCCATGTAAACGGCGGACCAATTCGGTCCGAAGCGGCCATACTGCCATGGAGTGCTCGGGAAGGAGTGAGGATGGACGCGTCGATCCCGCCCGCCCACGCCGCCCGCCTCACGACCGCGCTGGCAGGCATCCGCGCTGGTGACAGCGCCTCCGCCGTCGGCGCCATGAAGAACCTCCTCCGCGACCTCGGCCGTGAGCCGTCCGAGGTCCGCGCGGTCACCGAGTACGTCCTGGCGCTCGCCGCGCTCCAGCAGGGAGCGACCGGGCAGGCCGCCCGCGCCGCTGCGGCATGCCAGGCGGTGGGGCTCGCGCTGGGGGAGCCCGGTTGGGTCGCCATCGGGTGCGCGACCCGTGCGCTCGCGGTGCTCCACGACAACCGTCCCGCCGATGCCGTCGCCGACCTCGTGCGTGCGGAGTACGAGCTCCGCAGCTCCTGCTCGGACGGGTTGCGAGCGTGGGCCCACAGCCAGGTCGGGCAGGGCTACGAGAAGTTCGGCCTCTTCGAGCTGGCGGTGCCGCACTACGAGGCCGCGATGGGTATCGAGGACCGTGTCCTCGACCTCGCCGGCTCGCGGGCCATCGACGCGCGCAACCTGGCCACGGTGAACTACCACTGGTCCAAGGAGCTCGACATGCTCATGGAGCCCGAGCTCGAGGGCGAGATCGAGCGCAGGCGTGCCGAGGTGGTGCGCTGGGCCGAGCGGTCGCTGGCGCTGGCGGACTCCGAGCACGTGGAGGGCTCGGTGTTCCCTCTGGCGCGCTACCTCCGCGCGGCTGCTGCGTGGCCCACGGACCCGGCGCGCTGGATCGGCGAGCTGCACGTCTGCCGGAGCAACCTCGGTGAGACCTCGTACGCCGGGTTCGAGATGGAGGCCACGGCGCTGCTCGCGGTGGCGTACGTGGAGGTCGGCGAGATCGCCGACGCCCAGCGCGAGGCGCGGCGCGCCCTGATCCGGCTCGACGGTGTCGAGGACCTCAACGTGCAGCGGTACGTCCGGTGGGCGACGCTGCGCGTCGCCGACGCCATGGGCTACCCGTCGGCCGGGGCGGGACTCGGCTACGGCCGCAGCATCGCCTGGGCCTGGCGGCAGCAGCACCACAGCGACCTGGAGATGATGCGGGCGGCGATCGCAGGGTACGAGCGTGCGCGTGCCCACGAGGCGGCGGTGCAGGCCGCGCGCGAGGACGCCCTCACCGGGCTCGGCAACCGGCGCGCGTTCGACGAGTGGATCACCGAGGCCGGCACGACCGGCGCCGACGTCAGTCTCGTCCTCGTTGACGTCGACCGCCTCAAGAAGCTCAACGACACCCATGGCCACGCCGTCGGCGACGGCGCGCTGCGGGCCGTCGCCGACCTCGTACGTGCCAACATCCGCACCGGTGACCGGGCCGCCCGCATCGGGGGCGACGAGTTCGCGATCGTGCTCGCCTCCGCCGACCCGGTCGAGGCCCAGATCGTGATGGACCGCCTGCAGCTCGCCGCGACGGTCGCCATCCTCCCGACGTCGGTCGGGCAGAGCGGCATCGGGCTCAGCATGGGGGTCGCCTCGACGAGCGAGGGACTGTCCGCGGACGCACTCTTCGCTGTCGCCGACGCGCGGATGTACGAGGACAAGCGCCGCCGCGCCGGCGCCGTCGCCTGACCTCCGGCCCTGCCGTTCGCCGCAGGCCCCCACGCAGACTCCGTGCCCCACCGGAAACCTTCGGTGGGGCACGTACGCTCCGTGGGGCCCAACGGAAAGTGGAGGCGTCGGACAACCCCGATGTCGCGAGTAAGGGTACGTATGACTATTATGTGTTCTGGTCAACGTGACACTTACTGAGGGGGAGAGCGGTGGACGGCATCGACGTCGCGGTCTCGACGGTGATCTTCGCGCTGCGGCACGACCCCGCGAAGGACTGCACCTCGCTCTGGATGCCCCTCGTCCGCCGCGTGCGTGAGCCGTACGCAGGACGGTGGGCGCTGCCCGGTGGCCCCGTCCGCCGCGACGAGGACCTCGCCGACACGGCACGCCGCACGCTCGTCGAGACGACGGCGCTGAGCCCGACGTACCTGGAGCAGCTCTACACCTTCGGGCAGGTGGAGCGCTCCGCCCGGTCGGCTCCAGGACCGCGCGTCATCTCCGTCGTCTACTGGGCCCTCGTCCGCCCGGAGGAGGCCGAGCGCGGGATCGAGGACGAGAACGTCGCGTGGCACCCCGCCGACAGCCCTCCCGAGCTCGCCTTCGACCACAGCACGATCGTGTCGTACGCGCTGTGGCGCCTGCGGACCAAGATGGAGTACTCCCGGATCGCGCAGGCGTTCCTGGGGGAGACCTTCACGCTCGCCCAGCTCCGTCAGGTGTACGAGGTCGTCCTGCAACGCACCCTCGACCCGGCGAACTTCCGCCGGCAGGTCGAGTCGAGCGGCGACGTCGAGCCCACCGGCGAGTACCTCGTCGGCGGCCGCCACCGCCCGCCCAAGCTCTATCGCCACCGCGAGGCCAACGACCTCGCCGACAACGGACCCCTCACGGGCCTCTGAGACTCCTCCAGGAAGGCACCACCATGACCTCTGTCGACATCGTCGTCCGCAGCGCCCCCGGCGCCACCTGCGCGCCTGACCTGGCTGACGGCCCGTGGACGTTCGACCTCGCGCCCCCGTCGTACGGGCCCGGCGCCTCGATGGCCGACACCATCCCCGCCGACGCGCCACGACAGGGCAGCCTGCCGGCGGCGTACACGCAGATGTCGGCCGAGGAGCTCGACGCGCGGATCCGTGCGGCGAAGGCGACCCTCGGCGACCGGCTCGTCGTGCTCGGACACTTCTACCAGCGCGACGAGGTCGTGAAGCACGCCGACTTCGTCGGAGACTCCTTCCAGCTGGCCAACGCCGCGCTCACCCGCCCCGACGCCGAGGCGATCGTCTTCTGCGGCGTCCACTTCATGGCGGAGACGGCCGACATCCTGTCGCGGCCCGAGCAGACCGTGATCCTCCCCAACCTCGCCGCAGGCTGCTCGATGGCCGACATGGCCGACATCGACTCGGTCGAGCAGTGCTGGTCCGAGCTCGAGGAGATCTACGGCACCGAGCCGGACGCCGACGGCAAGGTCCCGGTGATCCCCGTGACCTACATGAACTCCTCGGCCGCCCTGAAGGGCTTCTGCGGCGACCACGGCGGCATCGTGTGCACGTCGTCCAACGCGGAGACCGTGCTGCGCTGGGCCTTCGAGCGCGCGCACCGCGTGCTGTTCTTCCCTGACCAGCACCTCGGCCGCAACACCGCCAAGGCGATGGGCGTCGGTCTCGACGCGATGCCGATGTGGAACCCCCGCAAGCCGCTCGGCGGTAACGACGCGCAGACGCTGCAGGACGCCAAGGTGCTGCTGTGGCACGGCTTCTGCTCGGTCCACAAGCGGTTCACGGTCGCGCAGATCGAGAAGGCGCGCGCCGAGCACCCCGACGTCCGCGTGATCGTCCACCCCGAGTGCCCGATGCCGGTCGTCGACGCGGCCGACGAGGCCGGCTCGACCGACTACATCCGCAAGGCCGTGGAAGCGGCGCCGGCCGGGACGACGTTCGCGATCGGCACCGAGATCAACCTCGTCAACCGGCTCGCTGCGGAGCACCCGGAGCACACGATCTTCTGCCTCGACCCGGTCGTCTGCCCCTGCTCGACGATGTACCGCATCCACCCCGGCTACCTCGCCTGGGTGCTCGAGGGACTGGTCGAGGGGCGCGTCGAGAACCAGATCACCGTCGATCCCGCCGTCGCCGCCGGAGCCCGCGTGGCGCTCGAGCGGATGCTGGCCGCACGTCCGCCGGAGCGCGCATGACCACGCCGGCGCGCCGCCTGAAGGTCGTCGTCGTCGGCGCCGGCATCGCCGGACTGACCACGGCCCTCGAGGCGAGCGCCCAGCACGACGTGGTCCTCGTGACCAAGGGACCGCTCACGGAGTCCACCACGCAGTACGCCCAGGGCGGCGTCGCCGTCGTCCTCGACCCCGCGGCGCGACCTGGCGTCGAGGACTCGGTCGCAGCCCACGTCGCCGACACCGTCTCCGCCGGTGCCGGTCTCGTCGACCGCGACGCCGCCGAGGCCGTGTGCGGCGGCGGTCCTGACGCTGTCGCCGGGCTCGTCGCGTGGGGCGCCCGCTTCGACCGTGTGGACGGTCGGTTCGCGCTCGGGCTCGAGGCGGCGCACTCCGCGCCCCGCATCCTGCACGCCACGGGCGACGCCACGGGCGCCGAGCTCGTCCGCTCCCTCGTGGCGCGGCTGCGCGCGAGCGACGTGGAGGTCCGGGAGCACACCTTCGTCACCGACCTCGTCCTGAGCCAGGGTGCCGTCACGGGGGTCACGACCCTCGGGGAGCCGGGCAGCCCGCCGCGTACGCTCGCCGCCGATGTCGTCGTGCTCGCCACCGGCGGAGCGGGACAGCTCTACGCGCACACCACGAACCCGGCGGTCGCCACGGCCGACGGCCTCGCCCTCGCCGCACGGGCAGGCGCGGTCGTGGGCGACCTCGAGATGGTCCAGTTCCACCCGACGCGGCTCGCCGTCACCGGCGGCGGGCTCATCTCGGAGGCCGTACGCGGTGAGGGGGCCGTCCTCCGCGACGCGCGCGGGCACCGGTTCATGCGCGATGTGCACCCTGACGCCGAGCTGGCGCCGCGCGACGTCGTCGCCCGCGAGATCGCCCGGGTCATGCGCGAGCAGGACGGCGAGCCCATCCTGCTCGACGCGACCGCGCTCGGCGCCGACTTCCTGGCACGTCGCTTCCCGGGTCTGGACGCCCGCAGCCGCGCCCACGGTCTGCGCTGGGGGAGCGAGCCGATCCCCGTCACGCCCGCCGCGCACTATTACATGGGCGGCGTGCGCACCGATCTCGACGGACGCACGACCGTGGCGGGCCTGTTCGCCGTCGGCGAGGTCGCCTGCACCGGCCTCCACGGCGCGAACCGCCTCGCCTCCAACTCTCTGCTCGAGGGCGCCGTCATGGCGCGCAGGTGCGCGGCCGCGCTCGGCACCGAGCCTGCCGCGCCGTGGGACGGCGAGCCCGTCCCGTACGAGAGCGCGGGGGAGCGCGCCACCGCGGAGCCGGTGGACCGTGCGCGGCTCCAGACGGCGATGTGGGAAGGCGCCGGCCTCGTCCGCGACGCCGACGGCCTGTCCGCGACGGCCGAGACGCTCACGACCTGGCGGCCCGCCGTCGACGGCACCCCGGCGTCGTACGAGGACGCCCATCTCCTCGAGGTCGCCCGGCTCGTCGTCACGGCGGCGCTCGCGCGCGAGGAGTCGCGCGGCGCCCACTTCCGGGCCGACCACCCCGACCGCGATCCCGCCTACGACCGGCACCTGTGGTGGGTGCGCAAGGGAGGACCCTCATGCTGACCGAGTCGCACGTCCGCGCGACCGTGGCCGCCGCCCTCGAGGAGGACGCGCCGTGGGGCGACCTCACCGGCGAGGCCCTCGTGCCCGCCGAGGCTCGCGCGTCAGCGGTGCTCGTCGCCCGCGAGGACGGCGTCCTGGCCGGCGCCGCGGTGGCGGAGGTCGCCTTCCACGAGGTCGACCCCGCCACCGACGTCCAGCTGCTCCTGCACGACGGTGACCTCCTGAAGGAGGGGGCGGTCGTGGCGACGGTCGAGGGGGCTGCCCGCGCCGTCCTGCGTGCCGAGCGGGTGGCGCTCAACTTCGTCCAACGGATGTCGGGCATCGCGACCCAGACCCGGGCGTACGTCGACGCCGTCGCCGGCACCGGGGTGCGCATCGTCGACACCCGCAAGACCACGCCCGGGCTGCGCGCCTTCGAGCGGCACGCGGTCGTGTGCGGCGGCGGCCGCAACCACCGGTTCTCGCTCTCCGACGCCGTCATGGCCAAGGACAACCACCTGGCCGTCCTCGGCGACGACCCCGCGCGCATCACCGCCGCGCTGCGAGACGCGCGCGAGCGCCTTCCGCACACCGTCCACCTGGAGGTGGAGGTCGACCGGCTGGACCAGATCGACGCGGTGCTCGCCGCCGGGGTCGACACGATCATGCTCGACAACTTCTCGCTCGCGGACCTGCGGGCCGGTGTGGCGGCCATCGCCGGGCGAGCCCTCGTCGAGGCCAGCGGCGGGATCACGCTGGACGGGATCCGGGAGGTCGCCGAGACCGGGGTCGACCTCATCTCCGTCGGTGCGCTGACCCACTCCGCCCGAGCGCTGGACCTCGGGCTGGACGTCGAGGTGGCAGGCTGACGTGCGGTACCTGGACGCGGCGGCGACCACGCCCGTACGTCGTGAGGTGCTGGAGGCCATGTGGCCGTACCTCACGGGGGAGTTCGGCAACGCCTCGAGCCACCACGGGCTCGGGGAAGCCGCCGCCCGGGCCCTGACGGGGGCACGCGAGCAGGTCGCGTCCGCCCTCGGCGCCCGCCCGTCGGAGATCGTCTTCACCGCCGGCGGCACGGAGGCTGACAACCTCGCGGTCAAGGGCCTGGCGCTGGCTCGGCCCCGCGGCCGGGTCGTCGTCACCTCGGTCGTCGAGCACCCCGCCGTCCTGGAGGCGTGCGACTACCTCGAGCGGTTCCACGGCTTCCGGATCCACCGGCTCGGGGTCGACGCCGATGGGGTGGTCGACCTCGCCGAGGCCGAGCAGGTCGTCGACGACGACACCACGCTGGTCTCCGTCATGCTCGCGAACAACGAGATCGGCACCGTCCAGCCGGTCGCCGAGCTCGCCGCGATCGCTCGCCGCGCGGGCGCGCTGGTCCACACCGACGCCGTCCAAGCGGTGGGGTCGCTCCCTGTCGACACCGCACAGCTCGGGGTGGACGCGCTCTCGCTGAGCGGCCACAAGCTCGGTGCGCCGAAGGGGACGGGCGCGTTGTGGCTGCGTCGCGGCGTCGCCCTGGAGCCGCTCGTGCACGGCGGCGGTCAGGAAGGCGGCCGTCGGTCCGGGACGGAGAACGTGGCCGGCGCCGTCGGTCTCGCGACCGCGCTGCAGACGGTCACCGGTCCCGAGCGGCCCGGTGAGCGGGCGGCGCTGGCCGCTGCCCGAGACGCCTTCGTCCGCGAGGTGCTCGCCGGTGTGCCGGGCGCCCTCCTCACGGGCCACCCTGAGCAGCGCCTGCCCGGGCACGCGTCCTTCTGCCTGCCTGGTACGTCCGGCGAGGCCGTCCTGCTCACGCTCGAGCAGGAGCACGGCATCGTCTGCTCCAGCGGGTCGGCCTGTGCCGCCGGGTCCGACGAGGCCTCCGACGTGCTGCTCGCGCTGGGCCTGGAGCCCGCCGTGGCGCAGACGGCCGTCCGGTTCGTCGGGTCGACGGCGGCCGACTTCGCGGGCGCCGCACCCGCGGTCGTACACGCAGTGACAACGGTGCGTGCACTCGCCGGTTGACCGGCTGAGACCGGGTTGCTCGTGTTGCGTCCGAGACCATCCTGTTACCGTCTCGATATCAGACCGAGACCAAATGTGAGCGGGGTCACAGCCACCCGCTGCGATCGCTGAGATCCCGGGGTCGGCCGACCTGGACGACTGTCCATGTACGTCTTGGGCGGGCTTGGGTCCGTTTGTGGGCTTGCGTCCGTCGTGTCTATGGTGGCCCGCGGCCTCTCGAAGGCCCCCACAACTCCATACGGAGCGGCCGAGGACGCGACCTCGCCGCCCTGACAACTGCACAACGTGTGCGGGGAACGCCGAGTCCTGCCCGCCCGTACACGCCCCCGTCACCGACACACACCGACGGGCAGGAGCGGAGGAACCATTTCTGCACGAAGACCGTCCGCGGTCATGCGTGCTCGGGGTGAAGCCCGCAAGGGCAGGGCCATCCTTCGGCCCTAATCCGACAGCTCACTTCGCAGGCGTGGAAGGGAATCCCTCATGCTCGCGAACCCCCGGATGCGCCTCGTCGCGCTGCCCATCGCCCTGCTCGCTGCGTTCCTCATGGTGCTCTCCAGCGCCGGTCAGTCCCAGGCCGCCCCCGCCAAGGCGTCGGCCTCGACGACCAAGACCGCAGCTGCCACCTCCGCCGCGGCCAAGACCGTGACGGCCACGAAGACCCGCAAGGCCAAGCGTCTCGCCGCCAAGAAGCGTCGTGCCGCCCGCATCAGCAAGGCCACCCGCGTGGCCGCCCGCCAGAAGGGCGACCCGTACCGCTACGGCGCCAGCGGCCCCGGCGCGTTCGACTGCTCGGGCCTGACCTCGTACTCGTTCCGCAAGGCCGGCGTGAAGCTGCCGCGCACCGCGCACACGCAGTACCGCCACGTCCGCAAGATCAAGAAGAAGAACGTCCGCAAGGGTGACCTCGTCTTCTTCGGCGGCTCGCGCAAGTACCACGTGGGCATCTACTGGGGCAAGGGCCGCATCCTCCACGCGCCCTACTCCGGCAGCCGTGTGAAGGTCGAGCGGATCTGGACCAAGGGCTGGTCCGCCGGCACCGTCCGCCTCCGCGGCTGACGCTCGTCACCTCGACACAGCAGGGCCGGTGCCACGTGTGGCACCGGCCCTGCTCCACCATGGGAGCATGCCCGTGAGCACCTACCTCCGCGCGACCGCTCGCGCCACCGCCGCCCTCGCCGCGCTCGTCCTCGTCGCCGCGTGCTCGAGCTCGAGCGAGCCGGAGCCGAAGCCCACGCCCCAGTCACCCGACGCGAGCCGTGACGCCGCGACGCTGGTCCGCGCCAACCCGTTCACCGGGAAGGCTGCCCCGAAGGGCCTCCCGGACCACCCCGCCTTCCTCGTCAAGATCGAGAACACCTCCGCCGGCGCCCCGCAGTACGGGCTCTCGGAGGCCGACATGGTCGTCGAGGAGCTCGTCGAGGGCGGGCTCACCCGTCTCGCGGCGTTCTTCTACTCCCAGACGCCGGACAAGGTCGGGCACGTGCGGTCCACCCGGACGACCGACATCGCGCTGGTGAAGCCGACCGGCGGCCACCTCATCGCGTCCGGCGGCGCTCGGGTCGCGATCCGCAAGATCAAGTCGGCGGGTGTCGACTTCCACAGCGAGGACACCCGCAACCTCACGCTCTCGAAGGACCCCTCCAAGCGTGCCCCGTACGACCGGCTCCTCGACCTCGAGGCGTACGCGAAGGAGCACACGTCCGACGATGCGAAGATCCCCCCGCCGTACCTCTCGTTCGGCGCGACGCCGACTGCGGCGAAGGCCAAGGCGACGTCGTTCGACGTGCGCTTCTCGCGCAGCACCGCGACGCGCTGGCGGTACGCCGACGGTCGCTACGTCCGCGTCAACGGTCACGCGCAGAAGGGCAAGGACTTCGCTCCCGACACGGTGCTGGTGCTCTTCACCCGGCAGGCCGACGCGGGCTACCGCGACCCGGCGGGCAACCCTGTCCCAGAGACGGTCTTCACCGGGAAGGGCAAGGCCGTCGTGTTCCACGGCGGCACGCGGCTCAACGCCCGCTGGAGCAAGAAGAGCGCGGGTGCTCCGCTGCAGCTGGCCGCTGGCGGCAAGCCCGTCGTGCTCGAGCCGGGGAAGGTCTTCATCGAGCTCGTCCCGCAGGGCGCCGGCGGCATCTCCGTCCGGGGCTGAGCGAGCGACGGCACACCCTCAGACCTGGGCCTCGGGCGCTCCTGCGGCCTAGAGTCGATGTCAGAGAACGGCCCCACCTGACGGTCCCTCCCTCCAGCGTCAGGTGGGGCCGTCGTCTGTCCGTGCTCAGGTCTGAGGCGTCTGCTCCGCGAGCGCGGCGAGCTCCTCGCCGAGCGCCTCGTCGATGGCGTGCGCCAGCTCGTCACGGAACACCGCGACCACCGCCTGCGCCGCCACCGGCAGCAGGTTGGCGATGGAGGTGACCACCGTCGTCCACTCGTCCTCCGGCATCCCGCGCTGGGCGAACGGCTGCCAGATGTCGTGGCGGACCCGGGCGACGAGGTCGTCGGCGACCGCACGCAACGGCTCCGAGAGCGCGGGCAGGAGGTCGAGGACGGTCTCGGGCGACAGGCCCATCGCGATCGCGGACACGCCGGCCCGGACGACGTCGGGGCGGTAGACCTCCAAGGTGTCGTCGTCGACCACCTTGACGAGCCCTGCCTCGACCATCCGGTCGACGACGTCGGTGCCGGGCGCGATGCCGGTCAGGGCGACCAGGCTGCTGCGCGACATCATCTCGGGCTCCTGCTCGCGCGCGAGCGGCGAGTCGAGCACACCGATCAGGTCGAGCGCGTAGTCGGCGGTCGCCGCCGGCTTGTCCTGGAGCGCCTTCTCGACCGCCTGCAGGGTGTAGCCGCGGTCGAGGAGCGTCCGGACCAGCTTGAGCTGGTTGACGTGCGCCTGCTGGTAGTAGCCGGTCCGGCCCTCCAGTCGCGGGGGGTCAAGGAGCCCTCGGCTCGCGTAGGCGCGGACGTTGCGTACGGTCATCCCCACGCGCGCCGCGAGCTCGTCGACGGTGAGCTCGCCCTCGTGTTCGGTGTCGGCCATCTCGTCCTCGTGGCTGGGTCAACGGTTCCGTCATCCTACGGCCTCGCCGCCCGCGTTCTGGCGTGGCACGGCGTACGCTGAGAAGGCAGCGAGGACGGCGTGAGGAGGCCCTGATGACCGAGCAAGAGCCTGCCGAAACTCCCGACGTGTCGCCGCGCCACCGCTCGTACCGCGGTCGGCTGCTGGTTGCCACGCCCCTGCTGAGCGCCGGTCCCTTCTTCCGGGCCGTCGTGGCGGTGCTCGACCACGACGCCGGGGGTGCGCTCGGCGTGATCCTGAACCAGCCGCTCGACGCCGCCGTCTCCGACGTCCTTCCCGAGTGGTCGAACCTCGTGTCGAGCCCGTCCGCGGTGTTCTCCGGCGGACCGGTCTCCACCGACTCCGCGCTCGCCATCGGCGTCATGGCCTCGGCTGTGGCCGACCCGCCGGACGGCTGGCGCGAGATGTACGACCGTGTGGGACTCGTCGACCTCGACGTCCCGGCCACGGGGACGCACGTCGGCCTGCGTGGTGTGCGGGTCTTCGCGGGGTACGCCGGGTGGAGCCCAGGGCAACTCGAGGGTGAGATCGCCGAGGGGTCGTGGGTCGTGGTGGACGGGTTCGCGGAGGACCTGCTCTCCCCGAACCCCGAGGCGCTGTGGCGCGACGTGCTCCGTCGGCAGGGCGGGGATCTCGCGATGCTCTCGACCTTCCCCGACGATCCCCAGATGAACTGAGCCGTCCCCAGCGGCGTGTCGACGGGCTGGGTCAGCCGACCCTGCTGACGTAGACTGCCGAGGTGTCCACCACCTTCAGCCCCGGAGCCCAGACGTCCGAGGACGTCCGTACGCAGCCGCGTCTCGACGACGGTGACCACGAGCGCTTCTCGCACTACGTGCCGAAGGACAAGCTCACCGAGGCGATGATCGAGGGCACCCCCGTGGTGGCGCTCTGCGGCAAGGTGTGGGTGCCCAGCCGCGATCCCCAGCGCTTCCCGGTCTGCCCTGAGTGCAAGGAGATCTGGGCCACTCTGAACCCCGGCGACGCCGGTGGCGATGACTGAGCGCGGCCGACGTCGTGGGCTTCCGCTTCTGCTGACCGTTCTCGCGGCCAGCGGCGGCCTGCTCCTGAGCGGCTCGGTCGTGGCGGCCTCCGCGGCGCCGTCGCCGTCGAGCGGGCAGACGGCCTCCCCGGCGCTCGACGACTGTGAGCCGGGCGACACCGAGACCCTGGGAGCCCGCACGCTGAAGGGCCTCGACGGCGTCGTGCGCGGGCCGGAGCCCTCGGCGGCGACCGCCGAGGCGTACGAGCGCGACCTTGCGCGCCGTGTGGCAGCCGGTGAGGCACGTCTCGCCCCCGGCGCGCGCGGTGACGGCCCCCGCCGCATCACGGTGCCGGTGTACGTCCACGTGCTGAAGCCGTCGACCAAGGCCAAGGCCGTCAGCCGCGCGAAGATCCGCCGCCAGATGAAGGTGATGAACCGCGCGTACGCCGGCAAGCAGTGGAGCAAGGCGCGCAGCACCCGGTTCCGCTTCAAGGTCAAGAAGGTCGACACGACGGTCAACCGCTCCTGGTACTACGCGACGCTCGGCTCGAAGGCCTCCCGCGAGATGCGCAAGACGCTCCACCGTGGCAAGCGTCGGGCGCTCAACCTCTACATCGGCGCGCCGACCGAGCGTGGCGGCCTCCAGCTCCTCGGCTACGCCACCTTCCCGCAGCGGGCCAAGAAGAAGCTCACGCTCGACGGCGTCGTGATCCACAAGGACTCGATGCCCGGCGGTCGGTTCCGCGGCTACAACAAGGGCGACACCGCCGTCCACGAGACCGGGCACTGGCTGGGGCTCTACCACACCTTCCACGGGGCCTGCGGCAAGAAGGGCGACCGCGTCGCCGACACGCCCTCCGAGCGCGTGCCGAGCTTCGAGTGCCCACGCGGCCGCGACACGTGCCCCTCTCCGGGTGTCGACCCGATCCACAACTTCATGGACTACTCGTACGACCGGTGCATGCACCACTTCACTCCTGGTCAGATCGACCGGATGCGCAAGCTCTGGCGGGTGTATCGCCGCTGATGACCGGGGCCGCGCATCTCCCACCGGCCTATCCCGACCGCGCAGCCTGGGGCACCGCTCCCAAGCTGCGCGCGTGGCAGGCTGAGGCACTCAAGCTCTACGGCGAGCAGAACCCGCGGGACTTCCTCGCGGTCGCGACCCCGGGAGCCGGCAAGACCACCTTCGCGCTGACGGTGGCCGCCCGGCTGCTCGAGGCGCGCGTCGTCGAACGCATCATCGTCGTCGCACCGACCGACCACCTCAAGACGCAGTGGGCGGAGGCCGGTCAGCGGGCCGGGATCCCTCTCGACCCGTCGTTCAACGGCCGCAGCGGCGCGATGGCGTCGGACTACCGCGGCTTCGCGCTGACCTACGCCGGTGTCGCGACGAACCCGACCGCGTACCGGCTGCGGACCGAGCGCTTCCGCACCCTCGTGATCCTCGACGAGGTCCACCACGCCGGAGACGCGCTGTCGTGGGGCGAGGCGGTCCGCGAGGCCTTCGAGCCCGCGACGCGTCGCCTCGCGCTGACCGGCACGCCGTTCCGTTCCGACACCAACCCGATCCCGTTCGTCACCTACGCCCCCGGCGCCGACGGGATCGGCCGCAGCGTCGCCGACTACTCGTACGGGTACGCCGAGGCGCTCGCCGACGGCGTCGTCCGTCCGGTGCTGTTCATGGCGTACTCCGGCGACCTGCGCTGGCGTACGCGCGCCGGCGACGAGGTCGCGGCACGCCTCGGCGAGCCGATGACGAAGGACCTCACCGCGCAGGCGCTCCGGACGGCCCTCGACCCGAGCGGCTCGTGGATCCCGTCTGTCCTCGCGGCTGCGGACAAGAGGCTGTCGGAGGTGCGTCGCCACGTGCCCGACGCCGGCGGCCTCGTGATCGCGAGCGACCAGGGCACCGCCCGGGCGTACGCCAAGATCCTGCGCGAGATCACCGGCACCGGTCCGGCGGTCGTCCTCTCCGACGAGAAGGAGTCCAGCGCTCGGATCAGCGCGTTCGCCGACTCCGACGAGCGGTGGATGGTCGCGGTCCGCATGGTCAGCGAGGGTGTCGACGTGCCCCGGCTCGCCGTCGGCGTGTACGCCACGCGTACCTCGACGCCTCTCTTCTTCGCCCAGGCCGTCGGCCGGTTCGTCCGGGCGAGGCGTCGCGGCGAGACCGCGACCGTGTTCGTCCCCAGCGTGCCGCGCGTCCTCGGGCTCGCCTCCGAGATGGAGGTCCAGCGCGACCACGTCCTCGGTCGTGCCGACACCGACCCGGACGACCCGTCGGCGCTCGACGACGCGCTCCTCGCCGCGGCGCAGGCGACCGAGACCGAGGGCGACCTCGAGGAGTTCTCGTTCGAGGCGCTCGGCAGCGAGGCCTCTTTCGACCGCGTCCTGTACGACGGGGGCGAGTTCGGTCACGAAGGCGAGGTCGCCGTCGGCTCGGAGGAGGAGATGGACTTCCTCGGGATCCCCGGCCTGCTCGAGCCCGACCAGGTCCGCGAGCTGCTGCGCCACGCCCGCTCTCGGCGGGCAGGGCGCACGTCCGGGGCCGAGACGTCGCAGGCGGCACCTGAGGCCGAGTCCTCTCCCGAGGCAGGCCTCGCGCCCGGCCCGACCGTGCACGAGCCGACCGCCCACGAGCTGCGGGCGATGCTGCGCCGCGAGCTCAACGGGCTGGTCGGCGCCTGGCACCACCGGACGGGCCAGCCGCACGGGGTGACGCACAACCGCCTGCGCGAGGTGTGCGGAGGGCCGCCGGCGGCGAGCGCGTCCGCCGAGGACCTGCGCGCACGGATCGACAAGATCCGCGAATGGGCCAGCAAGCCGTCGGCCTGACGACGTAGTGTTCCCGCATGCGTGCCCTTGTCGCCCTGCTGTCGACCGCCGTGATCGCGGGATCGGTCGTCGTCGCCCCCACGGCGTCGGCTGCGCCGAGCCCTGTGGGCGCTCCTGGTGCCGGTGACCCGTACTTCCCCGGCTACGGCAACGGCGGCTACGACGTCCGCCACTACCGGATCGACGCGGGCTACGACTCCGAGCGCGGCCGGCTCCGCGGGACGACGCGGATCCGGGCCGTCGCCACGAAGCGCCTGACCCGCTTCAACCTCGACCTGCTGCTCGACGCGTCCTCGGTGCGCGTCGACGGCCGCCGCGCGAAGGTGTCGCAGCGCGGGCGCGAGCTGGTGGTCACCCCTGCCCGGGCCCTCCGCAAGGGCGAGAAGTTCGTCGCGACCGTGCGCTACGCCGGGCGGCCGGCGACCGTACGCCGCAACGGCGTGTCACCGTTCCTCACCACCGACTCCGGTGCCGTCGCGGTCGGTCAGCCGGAGGTCGCGCCGTGGTGGTTCGCGAGCAACGACCACCCGAGCGACAAGGCGACGTTCGACATCCGTCTGCGCGCCCCTCGTGGCCAGCAGGCGATCAGCGTCGGCCGTCTGGCCGGCCGTCGTGCGGTGGCCGGGGGGACGCAGTGGCGCTGGGTGATGCGCAAGCCGATGGCGACCTACCTCGCGTTCGCCGCCTGGGGGCGCTTCCGCATCGAGCGGGGCAAGGCTGGCGGTGTCCGCTACCTCTACGCGTACGACAAGGCGCTGGGCCCGACGGTCCGCCGCCGCGCCGTCCGGTCGATGCGCGCGACCCCGAAGGTCACCGCGTTCCTGAGCCGCCGCCTCGGTCCGTACCCGTACGGAGACCTCGGCGGGGTCGTGACGTCCGCGCCGCTCGGCTTCGCGCTGGAGACCCAGGCCCGCCCCGTCTACGACGCCGACTTCTTCCGGCACGGCTACAGCTTGGAGTCGGGGCGCAACACCTCGGTCGTCGCCCACGAGATCGCCCACCAGTGGTTCGGCAACTCGGTGTCGTTGCGCCGGTGGCGCGACATCTGGCTCAACGAAGGCCTCGCGACCTACATGGAGTGGCTCTGGGACGAGTCGCGCGGGCTCGGTTCGGTGCAGGCGGTCTTCGACGACTGGTACGAGGGCACGACGAAGCGGTTCTGGCGGCTCCCCATCGGCAGGCCGGGGCGCGCCCACCTCTTCGACAACGCGGTCTACGTCCGAGGGGCGATGACGGTCCACGTGCTGCGCCGTGAGATCGGTGACGCCGCGTTCTTCTCGCTGCTGCGGCAGTGGGTGCGCGAGCGCCGGCACGGCAACGGCACGACGGCGCAGTTCGTCGCGCTCGCCGAACGCGTCAGCGGTCAGCAGCTCGACGGGTTGTTCGACGCCTGGCTCTACGGCCGGACGCGTCCCGCGCGCTGACGTCGAGGGGCACCCGCAGCGCGTGGAGCGTGGTGGCGAGCCCGTCGTACTGGCACACCAGCAGGACGATCTCCACCAGGCTCCTCGGCGGGAAACGTGCCGCGAGCCTCTCCCAGGTGGCGTCGTCGACGTCGCGGGTACGCACGAGCGCGTCCGCGACGTCGAGGAGCGCCTGCTCGTCCTCCGACCAGGGCCACCTCGCTTCGGGGTCGGTCACGGCGGCGATCTCGTCAGCGCTGAGCCCCGCGCGCGCGCCCAGCCGCCGGTGGTGGTCGAGCTCGTACGCGGACTCGCGCAGCGCGGCCACGCGGAGGATCACCAGCTCGGCCTGCCGGCGGGGGAGCGTCCCGAACGGCATCAGGCGGCCGGAGTAGTGGAGCCACCCTCGGAACAGCCCACGCGTACGGCCGAGGGTCGAGAACACGTGGACGTCGCGGACACCGATCACCCGCGAGGCGACCCGTGCGAGCGCCGCGTTGAGCAGCCCGAGGTCGCGTCGGTCGCCGGGGGAGACGCGAGGGGCGGCGCTCACCCGGCGTCCTCCGGCTGCGGCGTGGTCAGCGGGGCGTGCTCGCGGCGGGCGACGTCGAGAGCGTGACGCACGCGGGAGCGGCGCAAGGTCCGCTCGACCGCGCGCTGGACGGCCGAGCGGGCGGGCACGGCGGCGCGGACGAAGCGGGGCGACGTGATGACGCGGGCGCGCCGGGCGATGCCGCGCTCGAGTGCCGCGATCGCGTGCTCGAGCGGCGCGACCCGGCCGACCGGGGTGCCGCGGACGAGGAGGGACGCCGCCTCGGTCCCGAACCCACGGCTGGTCATGTCCGTGTCCAGCTCGCCGAAGTAGGCGACGCCGACACGGGCGCCCGTGGGCGCCAGCTCGAGCCGCAGGGTGTCCCCGAGTGCCTCGACGCCCGCCTTCGAGGCGGAGTACGCGCCCATCAGCGGGAGGTGGACGGCTGCGGCGAGGGACGAGACCAGCAGCGCGTACCCACGGTCGTGGCTCACGTGCGGCGCCGCGAAGCGCACGGTGTCGTAGACACCGGTCAGGTTCACCGCCAGCGTCCGGTCCCAGACGTACGGGTCTCCGCCGACGAGCGGGAGCTGGGCCGCGACACCGGCGTTGGCGACGACGACGTCCAGGCCTCCGAGCGTGGTGACGGCGTCGCCCACGGTGGTGGCCAGGGACGCCCGGTCCGTGACGTCGCAGACGAACCACGGGGCGTCTCCCGCGCGCGCCGCCGTCGCGGCGAGCGCGTCGGGCTCGAGCCCGAGAAGCGCCACCTCGGCGCCCCGGTCGGCGAGGCGGACCGCCAGCGCTGCGCCGATGCCCCGGGCGGCGCCGGTCACGAGCACACGCCGTCCGGAAAGTCCGCCTGCGGTGGCCACGCGCACACTATGGCGCGGGCGGCGCCGTGGTGTCGAGGTCTGCGGCGGTGTCGAAGCCCGCGGTGGCGTCCAGCAACGGGGCGACGCGCGGCGACAGCTCGGTCTGGAGAGCGATGACCGTGGCGACCCGCACGATCGACGGCTCGGACACCACGGCGTCGAGGACGCGCTGGAGATCGGTGTTCGAGCGGGCGACGACGCGGCACCACAGGTCGCCGGCACCGGTGATCGTGCACGCCTCCAGCACCTCGGGGATCGAGGCGAGGTGCTCGGCGGCGGGGGAGCGGCCCGCTCCTTGGACGACCTCGAGCGTGAGGAACGCCGTCACCGGGAAGCCGAGCGCCTCGGGCGACACGGTCGGCGACCACGAGGAGATCACCCCTCGCTCGCCGAGCCGGTCGAGCCTGGACTGGACCGTCGCCCGCGCGACCCCGAGGCGGCGGGAGGCCTCGAGGACGCCGATCTTGGGCTCGTCGAGGAACAGGCGGACGATCTGGGCGTCGAGGTCGTCGATCGGGGCCACCCGGTCAGCATAGGGTGAGGTATGCACAACGAGGCGTTCGTGCTGGCCCTCGCCGACGCGCTCGGCGACGTCGTCGTGACCGATGCCGACAGGCTGGCCTCCTACCGGACCGACCGCGCGATGTTCTGCGACGCGGGGACACCGTGCGCGGTGGTGCTCGCCCGCGAGACCGCGCACGTCGCCGAGGCCGTACGCGTCGCCGCGGCCCACGGCGTCCCCGTCGTCGCGCAGGGCGCGCGCAGCGGGTTGTCGGGTGCCGCGAACGCGGTCGACGGCTGTCTCGTCATCGCGCTCGAGCGGATGAACCGTGTCCTCGAGATCGACACCGACGAGCGTCTCGTCGTCACCCAGCCCGGGGTGCTCAACGCCGACCTGTCGCGCGCCGTGGCCGAGCAGGGCCTGTTCTACCCGCCCGACCCGAGCTCGTGGGAGTTCTGCACGATCGGCGGCAACCTCGCGACCAACTCGGGCGGCTTGTGCTGCGTGAAGTACGGCGTGACCACGGACTACGTCCTCGCGCTGGAGGTCGTCCTCGCCTCGGGCGAGGTGCTGCGGACCGGACGTCGCACGGTCAAGGGCGTCGCCGGGTACGACGTGACCCGGCTGTTCGTCGGCTCGGAGGGGACGCTCGGCATCATCACCGAGGCGACGCTGCGGCTGCGGCCCGCCGCGCACCGTCCGCGCACGCTCGCCGCGACGTTCGGCTCGGTCCACGAGGCGGCCGAGGGGATCGCGGCGATCACCCGCTCGGCGGTCGTCCCCAACCTGCTGGAGCTCATGGACGCGACCAGCCTGCGCGCCGTCGACGCGATGCTGCACCTCGGCTTCGACCCCGCTGTCGGCGCGCTCGTCCTCGCCCAGTCCGACGCCGCCGGAGCCGCGGGAGAGGAGGAGATCAGCGCCATCGCCGCGCAACTGCGAGACGCCGGGGCGTACGACGTGGTGCTGGCCGCAGACGACGCCGAGGCGGCCCTGCTGCTCACGGCGCGCCGGGAGGTCCTCACCGCGTTCGAGGCGATGGGCACGACGATGGTCGACGACGTCTGCGTCCCGCGCAACCGGATCGCCGACCTGGTCGACGGCGTCGAGGAGATCGCCGCGAAGCGCGAGGTGGTGATCGGTGTCGTCGGGCACGCCGGCGACGGCAACTTCCACCCGTCGGTGATCTTCGACGCCGACGACCCTGAGGAGGCGGAGCGCGCCCACGCCGCCTTCGACGACATCATGGTGCTCGGCCTGGCGCTCGGCGGCACGATCACCGGGGAGCACGGCGTCGGCGTGCTGAAGCGCGACCTGCTCGCGCGCGAGATCGGGCCCGTCGGCATGAGCGTGCAGCGTGCGCTCAAGGAGGCGCTCGACCCGCACGGCCTCCTCAATCCCGGCAAGGTCCTCTAGTCTGGCCGCCATGGCTTCGCCCCTCCCTCTGCGTACGCGCGTGTTCGCGCGGGTCGAGAGGTTCGTCAACACCCCGATCGACCAGACGTCGCGAGAGGAGATCCCCGCCCGGCGCACCAAGCGCGCGAAGCTGCTGGGGAGCCGTCTCGGCAGGTTCGTCTCCGGCACGCCTCACCCGGACGCCCAGGTGAGCGACCGTCTGGTCGAGCTCGCGCCGGTGACGATCCCGGGTGTTGCTCCCGAGACCGAGCCGGTGACGCTGCGCGTGCGGCTCTACCAGCCGCCGACCCCCGGCCCCGAGCCGCTGCCGGTGGTCGTCCTCTTCCACGGCGGCGGATGGGTCCTGGGCGATCCCGAGCAGAACGAGTGGCTCGCGACCCACCTGGCGGTGCAGACGCCGTGCGTGGTCGCGTCGATCGCCTACCGGCTCGCCCCTGAGCACCCGTACCCCGCCGGCGTGCTCGACTCGTGGGCAGCGCTGCGGTGGGTCGCCGAGAACGCCGAGGAGCTCGGCGGCGACCCCGCGGCGCTCGTGGTCGTCGGCGACAGCGCCGGGGGCAACCTGGCTGCGGTCGTCGCCGCCCTGGCGGCCGAGAACGGTGGCCCCTCGCTTGCCGGACAGGCTCTGATCTACCCCGCGGTCGAGATGGAGGCGGTGCTCCCGTCCGAGATCGAGTTCGCCGACGCTCCGGTCCTCACCTCGCGCGGGATGCGCGCGTACGTCCGGCTCTACCTCGACGGCGCCGACCCGTACGCCCCGACGGCCGCGCCGCTGCACGGGTCGCTCGCGGGGGCGCAGGTGCCGGCGCTGATCCAGGTCGCCGGTCACGACCCGCTGCGCGACAACGGTCTCGTCTACGCCGAGGCGCTGCAGGGCAAGGGAGGCGACGTCACGCTCACGGACTACGGCGACGCCGTCCACGGGTTCCTGAGCCTGCCGGGGGTGTCGCCGTCGGCCTCGCGTGCCCGCGACGAGATCGTCGCGTTCGTCCGGCGAGTCACGCGCTAGCCAGCCTGGAGACACCTCGTGACGCCGCTCCCGTACATCGACGAGCACGTGGAGGTGGTCGCCGCGCCCCGGAGCGTGGTGTGGGCGGCGCTCGAGGACTATGCCGCGTCCGACCTCGCGCGAGGAGTCGGGACGGTCGGTTCGTTCCTCCTCGGGACGAAGCCGCGCGGCGGGTTCGCCGTACGGGAGCGCACGCCGGGCGAACGCCTGGTGCTCGGCGGCCGGCACCGCTTCTCGCGCTACCGCCTCGAGTTCGCGCTGGCGGACACGCCGCGGGGCGCGACCTCCCTCCGTGCGGCGTCCTTCGCGGAGTTCCCGGGGCCCCACGGCGCCGCGTACCGCGCGCTCGTCATCCGCAGCGGGCTGCACGTCGTCGCGACGACCCGGATGCTCCGTCAGATCAGCCGTCGTGCGACGTCGGCGTCTCGTCCCTAGGGCAGGAGCGCGAGCGTACGCAGGTCGGCCAGGGTGGCGTCGACGTCTTCGGAGGCGACACCGGTGAACCAGCGGCGTGCCGACTCCAGGCCCTGCTCGCCGATCGTCCCGAGGTCGTCGACGACGCGCTCGGGGTTGGCGAGCGCCAGCCGCTCCGCGACCGTGGCCGTGTCGGCGCCGTCGAGGCTGGCGCGCGTCGCGAGGAGGACGTTGAGCATCCCGTGGCGCACCCGGCCGGTGCTGGGCTCGCGCCACGCGACGGCGTGGGCGAGGTCGCCCACGCACCCGAAGCCGACCTCGCGGTCGAGCGCGTCACCGATCGCGCCGGCCAGCGCCTCGGTGGTCGGCGTGTCGTCGACGTCGCCGCCGCCCGTGCGCAGGAGGAGACGAAGGTCTTCCATGGCCAGGGTGTCGAGCGCGTGCTGCCAGCGTGAGGACCCCTCCGTACGGCCGTGGAGCGGCAGCGCCACCTCCACCTGGACGTCCTCGAGCAGACCCTCCGCGTCGAGCTGCGCAACCATCGCCGCCACGCGGTGCGCGCCTCGGGCGAGGTCGTCGAGGTCGCGGACCGCGGCGACCAGGCCCGCCAGCCGCAGGCCCGGCTGGCGCGACGCCCAGCGGACCGCCGGCTCGATGGCTCCGGCGCCTCCGGTCACGCTGACGACGACGTCCAGCGGGTCGGCGCCGAGCCCGTCCAGGACACCCTGCACGGACGGCAGGGCGGTGTCGGTGACCACGAGCGGGCCGAGGACGTCGAGGACGTCCCCGGCGACCGTACGGCGGGCCACGTGCGCGGCGACGACGTCGGCGAGCGGCGGCGCCCCCTCGACGAGCGAGGCGGCGTCGGAGACGAGGTCGACCAGGTACGGGGCGCTCACCCTTCGAATCTAGTGCAGACGTGGACGCCCGCAGCCAGTAGCGTCTGTCTATGGCACGCACGGACCCGACTCCGCCCCGAGGCCGCGACCGCTGGCGCCGAGATGCCTGGCCACGGGTGATCGCCACCCTGGATCCTGTCATCGACTACGAGCGCATCTCGTTCATCAACGCGCGCTACGAGTTCCCCTGGGACATCCAGCAGGCGTTGAGCTTCGCCCTGTTCCGGACGTTCGCGGTGCCGTCGATCGGGGTCCTGCTGCACGAGACGCAGGAGTTCACCGCGCGCACCCAGAAGCGTCACGACGACACGGTGCTCGTGCTCGACGCCGTGATCGAGGACGGCATGGAGACCCCGGGTGGGCGGGGCGCCGTCCGCCGGATGAACCAGATGCACGGCGCGTACGACATCAGCAACGACGACATGCGCTACGTGCTGGCGACGTTCGTCGTCACCCCGGTGCGCTGGATCGCCGAGTACGGGTGGCGCGACCTCACGCGTGCCGAGATCGAGGCGTCCACGCGCTCGTACACCCGGATGGGCGAGCTCATGGGCATCAAGGACATCCCCGCGTCGTACGAGGAGTTCGAGACGCTGCTCGACGACTACGAGCGCAAGAACTTCGCCTTCGACGCGCGCTCCCGCGAGGTCGCCGACGCGACGCTGGCGCTGCTGTGCTCGTACTACCCGAAGCCGCTGCGTCGCGGGGTCGAGGTGTTCTCCCGGGCGATCATGGACGACCACCTCCGCCAGGCGTTCGGGTACGCGACGCCGCCGCGGGCCGTGGTCGCCCTCTCGAAGGGCGCGCTGCGGCTGCGCGGACGGCTGCTGCGGCTGGCGCCTCCGCGGGTCCGGCCGTCCCGACCCGAGGAGCGGGGCGTGGTGCGGACGTACCTGCCGGGCGGCTACCGGATCGAGGACCTCGGCACCCATGTCGGGTGACTCCGCGCTCGCGCTCGCGCAGGAGTGGTGGCGCAAGCAGCGCTGGTACGGCAGGGCGACGCGCCCGCTGAACCGTGCGCGGCTCACCGTGGAGCTGGCCCGCAGGCACGCGTACGCCCGCGGTGTGGTCCACGGCGAGGCGTTGGAGATGCTCCGCGACGGGCGGCTGGAGATCGGTCCGCAGGTGTTCTTGGAGCCAGGTGTGTGGCTCACCGGCGGCCCGGACGCGCGCATCGTCCTCGGCGAGGGGACGTTCCTCAACCTCGGCGTGATGGTCGCGGCGTCGCAGCGGGTCGAGATCGGCGCCCACTGCATGATCGCGAACGGGTGCCTGATCACCGACTCGGCGCACCGCTACGACGACCCGGACGTGCCGGTGCCGTGGCAGGGGTTCACTTCGAAGGGCCCGACGGTCATCGGTGACAACTGCTGGCTCGGGGCGAACGTCGTCGTGACCAGCGGGGTGACGATCGGCGAGCGGTGCGTGATCGGGGCGAACTCCGTCGTCACCCGCGACGTGCCGGCGTTCTCCGTGGCGGCAGGCGCCCCTGCTCAGGTGGTCCGCTCGATCACGTACGACGACGTCAGGCGACCGTGACCCCGGCAGCGTCGAGGTCGGCGCGGGTCTGGGGGAGGTTCGCCTCCGAGACGGGAGCCGTGAGGTCGAGCAGCACCGTCGTGGCGAAGCCGTTCGCCGCCGCGTCGAGAGCGGTCGCCCGTACGCAGTAGTCGGTGGCGATCCCGACGACGTCGACGGCCTCGACACCGCGGTCCTTCAACCACGCGTCGAGCGCGTCGCCGGAGGCAGACCGGCCCTCGAAGCCGGAGTACGCGGCGTCGAACTGCCCCTTCTCGAAGACCACGGCGAACATGTCCTCGGTCAGCGGTGCGTGGAGCGCGTTGCCCTCCGTGCCGACCACGCAGTGCGGTGGCCACGAGTCGACGAAGTCCGGGGTGTCGCTGAAGTGGGTCCCGGGGTCGATGTGGTGGTCCTTCGTGGCCACCACGAGGTCGTACCCGCCGTCGGCGACGAGCGCGGCGATGCGCTCGGCGACCGCAGCGCCTCCGCTCACGGCGAGCGAGCCGCCCTCGCAGAAGTCGTTCTGGACGTCCACCACGACCAGGGCCTTGGTCATCGGATCCTCCGCTCAGTCGGTCTCGAAGACCGTCGGGATCGCGGGCTCGCCCCGCGACAGCTGACGCGCCTGCAAGGGTAGCTCTGCCAACGACTGCCGCCAGCGCTCGCGTGCCCGCTCGAGCGGCTCGTCGTGGACGCGCTCGCCGTCGCGCACCAGCGGCACCAGCAGCGGGCGGTCGTTGTCGTCGCCCTCGGGAGGCTCACCGATGCCGATCACCTCGGCGGTGGCGGTCCCGTTCTCGTCGAGCCGCCGCAGGGCGTACTTGCGTCCGCCGACCGACATCTTGTCCTTGCTCTTCTTCGCCACCGAGACCATGGTGGCGTCCGGACCCGTCCCGTCGGCGCGCGCCACCAGCTTGTAGACGAACCCGCACGTGGGGTGGCCCGACCCGGTGACCAGCGACGTGCCGACGCCGTACCCGTCGACCGGCGCGGCCGCGAGCCCGGCGATCGCGTACTCGTCGAGGTCGCTGGTGACGACGATCTTGGTGCCGGTCGCGCCCAGGTCGTCGAGCTGGCGGCGGACCTGCTTGGCCAGCAGCGGGAGGTCGCCGGAGTCGAGCCGGACGGCCCCGAGCCCGGTGCCCGCGACCTCGATGCCGAGACGCACGGCCTCGGTCACGTCGTAGGTGTCGACGAGCAGGGTCGTTCCGACGCCCAGCGACTCCACCTGCGCGGTGAACGCGTCGCGCTCGGTGTCGTGCAGCAGCGTGAACGAGTGCGCGGACGTGCCTGCCGTCGGGATCCCGTGGCGGCGACCCGCCTCGAGGTTCGAGGTGGTCGCGAACCCCCCGACGTACGCCGCGCGGGCGGAGGCGACCGCGGCACCCTCGTGGGTGCGCCGCGAGCCCATCTCGATGCACGGGCGGTCGCCGGCGGCCACGGTCATGCGTGCGGCCGCCGAGGCGATCGCCGAGTCGTGGTTGAGGATCGACAGCAGCACGGTCTCGAGCAGGACCGCCTCGCCGAAGGTGCCCTCGACGACGAGCACGGGGGACTGGGGGAAGTACGCCTCGCCCTCGGCGTAGCCCCAGACGTCGCCGCTGAAGCGGTAGTCGGCCAGCCAGGCGAGCGTCGGCTCGTCCACGACGGCGGTCTCGCGCAGGAACGCCAGGTCGTCCTCGGTGAAGCGGAAGTCGGCGAGCGCGTCGAGGGCCCGGCCGATCCCGGCGACCATGCCGTAACGGCGCCCGTCGGGAAGCCTGCGCGCGAAGAGCTCGAACACCGAGCGCCTGTCGGCCGTGCCGTCGGCCAGCGAGGCCTGCAGCATCGTGAGCTCGTAGTGGTCCGTGAGAAGCGCGGTGGAGGTCACGGCGTCAGCGTAGTGCCGCCCTCAGCGACGCACCCGGAACCGCTTGACCGCGTTCGGGCCTGCCCCCTTGCCGTTGACCGCCCGGACACGGACGGTGAGCGTGCCGCTGCGTAGCGTGCTGCGCTTGACGACGAGCTTGCGCGCGGACGGGCCGAGGGTGCGCGACACGAGGACCTTCTTGCCCTTCCTGATCACGACCTTGTAGCGGAGGATGCGGGTGCCGCCGGTGGCCGCAGGGGCCTTCCAGCGGATCGTGCGCTTCCTGGCGCCGGCCTTGCCGTTCACCTTGAGCGCGCGCGGCTTCGACGGTGCGGTGACGGCGGGCGCCGGAGGCGCCGGCGGACGCGGGGCGGGCGGTGCGGCCAGCGCAGGGAAGCGGACGACCCGGCCGGGCACGACGTCGTTGGCGACCCAGAGTCGGCCGGCGGGGTCGAGCGCGAGGTCGGTCGGACGTTCGAGCTGGGTGGCAGGTCCCTTGATGACCGTGACCGGTGCGGTGTTCCCCGTCGCGCCGGCGGCGAAGACGCGGATCGCCTCGTCGCCGTGGTCGGCGACGTACACGCGTCCGTAGCGGTCCACCGCGACCCCGGCGACGTGGGTCAGGCCCGTCGCGGGGCCGGTGAGCGTCCGCGACGGCGTGTCAGGTCCGGTGGCCGTGGAGGTGAAGACCTTCACGTACGGGGCGACGCCGTTGCCGCCGGTCACGTACAAGGACGATCCGTCGACCGCGACGCCGATGGGGGCCTGCGTGCTCAACGTCCGCACCCGCGTGGGCGAGCCGACGTCGAACCGTACGACCTCGTCGGTCGCCCCGCTGGTGACCCACAGGCTCGTCGCTGAGGTGAGGGCGAGGTCGTTGGGGGCGGAGAGCATGGACGACGACCCGATCGCCGTCTGCATCGTGAACCCGTTGCCGGTCGCGGGGACGGTGAAGGTGCGGATCGTGTTGTCGTTGTACGCGGCCATGTGCAGCCTGCCGTCGGCGCCCACCGCGACGGCCTTCGGCGTCGTCAGGAAGCTCATCAGGGGCGAGGTCGAGTCGAGGACCGCAGACGGTGCCCGGTTGCCCGTGGCGTCGGCCTCGAACACCCGCACCGATCCTGGCGTCGTGCCGTCCCAGAAGTTGCTGACGAAGATCCTCCCGTCCGGGCCGAGCGCGAGACCGACGGCACGTTGGAGCCCGGTGGCGAACCCGGTGAGCACACGGTCTGGCGCCAGGTCGACGTCGGCGGCAGCCGCTTGCGGTGCCGAGGCGAGGACAAGGCTTCCGGAGGCAAGGGAGACGGCGGTGAGGGAGGAGGCGAGGGCTCGTCGCATGGGCGGCATCAGACCAGTGCTGCAGGGTCGCGCGGTTCCCGTTTGCACGTGCGCCACAATGGGCCGGGTGAGCACGCCAGCGCCGATCGAGCTCGACGAGCCGGAGACCGACGAGGTCACCGAGCTCGACCGACCGTGGGTCACCATCGTCTGGAACGACCCGGTCAACCTCATGTCGTACGTGGCCTACGTGTTCAAGAGCTACTTCGGCTACTCCGACTCCAAGGCGCACGAGCTGATGATGCGCGTCCACAACGACGGCAGGGCCGTGGTCTCGTCCGGACCCCGCGAAGAGATGGAGCGTCACGTGCAGGCCATGCACGAGTACGGCCTGTGGGCCACCCTGCAGCGGGAGGACGCGTGAGGGCGTTCGAGCGGCGCAAGCGCGGTCGCGTCCGGGGCGAGTTCGAGCCGGCCGAGGCCGCGCTCCTCGTCAACCTGCTCAGCCAGATCGTCGAGCTGCTGCGTGACCGCAACGGTCCTGAGGAGTCGTCGCCGGATCCGCTCTTCGGCCAGCTCGGCGCGACCGGGTCGTCGTTGCCGCCGGACGATCCGGTGCTGCGTCGCCTGCTTCCTGACGCCTACCGCGACGACGACGAGGCGGCCGGAGACTTCCGTCGCTTCACCGAGCGCAGCCTGTCGAGCGCGAAGGTCGAGAACGCCCAGGCCGTGGTGGCCTCCCTGGCCGCGGGCGGGTTCGACCTCGAGGACCCGGAGCGGTCCGAGGACCCGGTGGAGGTCGAGCTCGGCGACCGTGCCGTGCAGGCGTGGCTGCGGGCGCTGACCGACGTGCGCCTGGCCCTGGCCGTCCGCCTCGGCATCGAGTCCGAGGAGGACGCCGAGGCCGCAGCGGACAGCGACGACGAGGCGGTGTCGGTCGTCGTCGACATCTACGAGTGGCTCGGCTTCGTGCAGGACTCGCTCGTCCAGGTCCTGGACTGACGTGCCGCAGCCCACGCGCTCCCGGTGGTGCGTGGTCACCTTCGTCGAGCCCGCGGCGGCCGAGTTCGGCCGGGACGCCTGGCCGCTGCACGTGACGTGGGTCCCACCCTTCGACGCGGCTGAGGACGACGTCGTCCGGGCGCTCGGCGCGGTGCTCGACGGTCGGCGACCCGTCGAGACAAGTGCTCTCGCGGAGCAGTGGTTCGGACGTCGGCGCGACGTCCGCGTCGCCGAGCTCGCCCACGGGCCCGGGGTGGAGGCGTTGCACCGCGCGCTGCTCGCCACGCTGGCCGAGAGCGGCGTCGACGTCCGGGCGATGCGCCACGTCGGCGATGCGTTCCGGCCGCACGTGTCGGAGCAGGGCGGCCGTTTCGTGGAGGTCGGCACGAGCGTCCGGCTGGCGGACGTCTCGCTCGTCGCCATGCGCCCCGGGGGAGACCCGCGGAGACGGCAGGTCGTACGGTCGTGGCCGCTGGCCGACCCGGCACCGGCGCGCTGACCACCGCTGACCTGCACGGACGTGCGCTGGCCCACACCCGGGCCTCCCGCATCGTGGATGCGACGCGTCCGCCATTCGGGACCGCGTACCCTGTCAGACGTGCTGACCATCGACCAGGCGACGTACGACGCGATCATCGCGCACGCCCGCCGGGACCATCCTGACGAGGCCTGCGGCGTGGTCGCGGGGGCCGTCGGCTCGGACCTGCCGACCCGTTTCGTGCCGATGGTGAACGCGGCGATGTCGCCCACGTTCTACGAGTTCGACTCGACCGACCTGCTGCGGCTCTACCAGGAGATGGACGACAACGACGAGGAGCCGGTCGTCGTCTACCACTCGCACACCGCGACCGAGGCGTACCCGTCCCGTACGGACGTCAACCTCGCCGGGGAGCCCGGCGCCCACTACGTCCTCGTGTCGACCCGCGACGGCGCCCACGAGAGCGGTCCTGTCGAGTTCCGGTCGTTCCGGATCGTCGACGGCGAGGTCACCGAGGAAGAAGTCCGCGTCGTCGCGCGTTATGACGACGTCACCACCCACACCACGAAGAACGAGGAAGCTGACGTCTGATGGCCATCGAGGTCCGTGTCCCCACCATCCTCCGCACCTACACCGACGGAGAGAAGAAGGTCACCGCAGCCGGTGACTCGGTCAGCGCCCTGATCGACGACCTCGAGGCGAACCACGCCGGGATCAAGGACCGGCTGGTCGAGGACGGACAGCCGCGCCGCTTCGTGAACATCTACGTCAACGACGAGGACATCCGCTTCTCGGGCGGTCTCGAGACGCCGCTGTCCGACGGCGACGTCGTCGTGATCCTGCCCGCGGTCGCCGGCGGCGCGCGCTGAGCGGCGTCCCGTACGCCCTGCGCTGACACCATGCGCTTCGACAACCTGGTCGACTCCGTCGGCAACACCCCTCTGGTGGGGCTGCCGCGGCTGTCGCCGACGCCCGAGGTCCGGATCTGGGCAAAGCTCGAGGACCGCAACCCGACCGGCTCGATCAAGGACCGCGCCGCGCTGGCGATGATCGAGCGCGCGGAGGCCGAGGGCGTGCTGCGTCCCGGCTGCACGATCCTGGAGCCGACCTCGGGCAACACCGGCATCTCGCTGGCGATGGTCGCCAAGCTGCGCGGCTACCGGATGGTCTGCGTGATGCCCGAGAACACCTCGGAGGAGCGGCGCCAGCTCCTGCGGATGTGGGGGGCGGAGATCGTCTCCTCACCGGCGGCCGGGGGCTCCAACGAGGCCGTACGCGTGGCCAAGCGCGTCGCCGAGGAGCACCCCGACTGGGTGATGCTCTACCAGTACGGCAACACCGCCAACGCCGACGCGCACTACCGCGGCACCGGCCCGGAGATCCTGGCCGACCTTCCCGAGGTGACGCACTTCGTCGGCGGGCTCGGCACGACCGGCACCCTGATGGGGGTCGGCCGATTCTTCCGCGAGGCCAAGCCCGAGGTGCGCATCGTCGCCGCGGAGCCGCGCTACGGCGAGCTCGTGTACGGGCTGCGCAACCTCGACGAGGGGTTCGTGCCGGAGCTGTACGACCCGCAGTACATCGACGGCCGCTTCTCCGTCGGGCCCCGCGACGCCGTACGCCGCGTCCGCGAGCTGCTGGAGTCCGAAGGCATCTTCGCCGGCATCTCGACCGGTGCGATCCTGCACGCCGCTCTCGCCCAGGCCGCGAAGGCCGTGAAGGCGGGGGAGTCGGCCGACATCGTGTTCGTGGTCGCCGACGGCGGCTGGAAGTACCTCTCGACCGGCGCGTACGAGGGCACCATCGACGAGGCCGAGGAGCGGCTCGAGGGCCAGCTCTGGGCCTGATCCGCCTCAGCGCGCGAACGAGCCCGTCGACCCGTCGATCAGCTCGCGGAGGATGTCCGCGTGGCCGGCGTGGCGGGCGTACTCCTCGACCATGTGGAGGAGCACCCACCGCAGCGTGACCGTCGGGCCGTACCAGGCGGTGCCGGTGTCGAGGACGTCGTGCTCCTCGATCACCGCGTCGGCAGCGGCCCGCGCCATCGCGAAGTAGGCGAGCACGCCCTCGGTCGTCTCCCACGGCTCGAGGCGCCAGTCGGAGTCCCAGTCGTCGTCGGTGTACGGCACCTCGAGCGACTCGCGGCCGAAGGTGGCGCAGAACCACGCGTACTCGACGGACGCCAGGTGCTTCACCATCCCGAGCAGGGTGGTGCCCGACGGGACCATCGGTCGTCGCAGGTCCTCCTCGGACAGGCCGTCAACCTTCCAGAGGATCGCGTCGCGGTGGCGGTCGAGCGCCACGGACAGGCACTCCTTCTCGTCGCCGGTGTACGGCACGCGCTTCATCGACCTACCGTGGCACGCGTGCGGGTCACGTGACGCGACTCGCTGTGGCCTGGGCCGCATTGTGTTTCGTGCGTGTGAAACGCCCACTAGGCTCGCTCGGGTGAACGACGCGCCCATCGGCATCTTCGACTCCGGCTTCGGCGGGCTGACCGTCGCCCGCGCCGTCATCGACCAGCTGCCGAACGAGGCGGTCCTCTACCTGGGCGACACGGCCCGCCAGCCGTACGGGCCGCAGCCCATCGGCGACGTCCGCGAGTACGCCCTCGAGTGCCTCGACCACCTCGTCGACCGTGGGGTGAAGGCCCTCGTCATCGCCTGCAACTCGGCGAGCGCCGCGGTGCTGCGCGACGCGCGCGAGCGCTACGACGTCCCGGTGGTCGAAGTGATCGTGCCGGCGACACGTCGTGCCGTCGCGGCCACCCGCAACCACCGCGTGGGCGTCATCTGCACGCAGGCGACGAAGACGTCGATGGCCTACGAGGACGCGTTCGCCGCCAACCCCTCCGTCGAGCTCACCGTCGTGGCGTGCCCGCGGTTCGTCGAGTTCGTCGAGGCCGGGGTGACGTCGGGACCCGAGCTGCTGGAGGTCGCCCACGAGTACCTCGCGCCGCTGCAGGCCGTCGGCGTCGACACGCTCGTCCTCGGCTGCACCCACTACCCGCTGCTCACCGGCGTCATCTCGTACGTGGTCGGCGACGAGGTGACCCTCGTGTCGAGCGCCGACGAGACCGCCAAGGACGTCTACGCCCTCCTGGTGCGCCACGGGCTGGAGCGGACCGCCACGACGCCGCCGGAGCACCGCTTCCTCACGACCGGGCAGCCCGAGGAGTTCCGCACGCTCGGTCGCCGCTTCCTCGGCCCCGAGATCGAGCAGGTGGACCAGTTCTCGTCGCTCGGCACCAGCGCGTGGGTGGGCCTATGAGGCTGACGATCGTCGGGTGCGCCGGCTCCTACCCGGGGCCGGACTCCGCTGCCAGCTGCTATCTCGTCGAGGCACCGTACGAGGACCGCACCTACCGCCTGGTCGTCGACCTCGGCAACGGCGCGCTCGGCGTCCTGCAGCAGTACGCGGGCCTGGCCGACCTCGATGCGATCGCGATCTCGCACCTGCACCCGGACCACTACATGGACATCTGCGGCATGTACGTCTACCGCAAGTACGTGCCCGGCGGTCCGCTTCCCCGCATCCCGCTGTGGGGTCCCGAGGGGAGCGCGCGGCGGTTCGCCGAGGCGTACGACCTCCCGCTCGACCCGGGCATGACCGAGGAGCTCGACGTCTCGACGTGGCGCGACGGCGAGCCCGTCGCGCTGGGGCCCTTCACGGTGACGCCGACGCGTGTCGACCACCCGGTCGAGTCGTTCGCGCTGCGGATCGAGGCTGACGGCCGCGTCCTCACGTACTCGGGCGACACCGGGCCGACGCCCGCGCTCGTCGAGGCGGCTCGCGGTGCCGACGTCTTCCTCTGCGAGGCGTCGTTCACCGACGGCCCGGCGAACCCGCCGAACCTTCATCTCACCGGGACGGAGGCCGGCGAGGCCGCGACGGCGGCCGGTGCCGGCCGCCTGCTGCTCACCCACGTCCCGACCTGGACCGACCACGACACCGTCGCGGCGGAGGCGAAGGCGGCCTTCGCCGGACCGAGCGAGCTCGTCGCGCCCGGCAACGTCTACGAGGTGTGACGCAGGCCGGGAGGCCACCGCGTTAGGCTCGCGGGCATGAGTTCCCGCAAGGACGGCCGCGCCGTCGACGAGCTGCGCCCTGTCACCATCACCCGTAACTGGCTCGACCACGCCGAGGGCTCGGTGCTGGTCGAGTTCGGACGTACGAGGGTCCTGTGCGCGGCGAGCGTGACCGAGGGTGTGCCGCGCTGGCGGCGCGACTCGGGGCTCGGCTGGGTGACGGCCGAGTACGCGATGCTCCCACGCGCGACCCACACTCGCTCCGACCGTGAGTCCGTCAAGGGGCGCATCGGCGGTCGTACGCACGAGATCTCCCGTCTCATCGGCCGCTCGCTGCGCGCCGTGATCGACTACAAGGCGCTGGGGGAGAACACCATCGTCATCGACTGCGACGTCCTTCAGGCCGACGGCGGCACGCGTACCGCGGCGATCACGGGCGCGTACGTCGCGCTGGCCGACGCCGTCTCCTACCTGCGGGGCCGCGGAGCGCTCGTGTCGGAGCCGCTCACCGGCTCGGTCTCGGCGGTCTCGGTCGGGATCATCGACGGCACCCCCATGCTCGACCTCCCGTACGACGAGGACGTCCGCGCGGAGACCGACATGAACGTGGTCATGACCGGGGCGGGAGCGTTCGTCGAGGTCCAGGGCACCGCTGAGGGCGCGCCGTTCGACCGCGCGGAGCTCGACGCGCTGCTCGCGCTCGCCGAGAAGGGCTGCGCCGACCTCACCGCGATCCAGACCGCGGCGCTCGAGGGTGGGGCGGCGTGATGGCGGAGTCGACCGCAGGACGCCGCGTCGTCCTCGCGAGCCACAACAAGGGCAAGCTCGCCGAGCTGCGGCGGATCCTGGAGCCGGAGCTGCCGGGGATCGAGGTCCTCGGGCTCGACGACATCGGCGACTTCGCCGAGCCGGTCGAGGACCAGCCGACGTTCGAGGGCAACGCGCTGCTCAAGGCGCGTGCGGCCGCGAAGGCGACCGGCCTCCTGTCGTTGGCCGACGACTCGGGCATCTGCGTCGACGCGCTCAACGGCATGCCGGGCGTCTTGTCGGCGCGCTGGAGCGGACGCCCGCAGGAGGGTGACTCCCGCCCAGTCGCCGAGCGCAACAACGCCCTCCTCCTCGACCAGCTCGCCGACGTCCCCGACGACCGTCGCGGCGGGGAGTTCCGCTGCGCGATGGCGCTGGTGACGCCCAGCGGGGCCGAGGTCGTCGAGATCGGCATCATGCGCGGCCGCGTCCAGCGCGGACCGACCGGCGACGGCGGCTTCGGGTACGACCCGCTGTTCGTCGCCGAGGGCTACGACGTGTCGACCGCGGAGCTGTCCGCGGACGACAAGGACGCGATCAGCCACCGGGGCAAGGCGCTTCGCGCGATGGTCCCCCGCCTCGTCGCCCTGCTGGCCTGAGGCTCGCCGTGCGTACCGTCCTGCCGCTGCTGCGCATCGCCGCCCTCGCCGCGTGCGCGTTCGCGTTCGTGGCGACGTGGCGTGCGCTCAGCTCCACCGGGATGCCCAGCCCTGAGGGCATGAGCGGCGACTCGCTGTGGTGGTACACCCACCAGGACGACGTGCGTCAGGTCGGGCTGGTCGTCCTCGGGGCCGCGCTCGTGACGATGCTGGTCCCGACGATGCTCGTGACGCTGGGCGGGGCGTTCGTGGTCGCCGCGTACGCGTGGATCGTCGGCGAGGGGTCGTCGTGGCTCGAGCAGCCGGGGGCGTGGTGGATCTTCGCGGTCGCCCTCGTCGCGATCGCGCTCGTCCGCCAGGTCGTCCGGCCCCGTCGCAGCAGCGTGGGTCAGACGCCGCCGGCGTAGCCCTGCTGCCGCCAGGCCTCGTACACGACGATCGCCGTCGAGTTGGCGAGGTTCAGCGAGCGACGCGCCGGCTGCATCGGGATCCGCAGCCGCTCGGTGACGCGGCGGTCGGCGAGGACGTGCTCGGGCAGCCCGGTCGGCTCCGGCCCGAACAGGAACACGTCGCCCGGCTCGTACGCGATGTCGGCGTACGAGGTGGTGGCGCCGGTCGTGAACGCGAAGACGCGCACGGGGTCGAGCGCCTTGAACGCCGCATCGAGGTCGGTGTGGACCGAGACGTCGGCGAGGTCGTGGTAGTCGAGGCCGGCACGCTTCAGCTTGGCGTCCGACAGGTCGAATCCCAGCGGCTCCACGAGGTGCAGCTGGGCGCCGGTCGCGGCCGCCAGCCGGATCGCGTTGCCGGTGTTGGGCGGGATCCGCGGCTCGTAGTAGAGGATCCGGAACATCGTCCGAGGTTATCGCGGGTGCCTCGAGGGACCGATCGGGCGGATACTACGAAGCGTGACCACGTCGATGGACTTCGTGCGCGCGGACCCCCGCGGGCCGTACGCCGGCGCGGTCGTGTCGATGGTCGGCTACCGGCAGCGGGGGATCACCCAGCGGCTGCACCGCGGCCTGCCCTCACCCTTCCTGACGTTCGTCGTCGCGCTGGACTCTCCCGTCGTGGTGGGAGAGCGCGAGGACGACGACGCGCCGCTCGCCGCGTACGACATGCTCGGCCCCCTCGCGACCCGGCCGGCGTTCATCGACCAGCCCGACAGCCAGGAGGGCGTCCAGCTGGCCGTGCACCCCTTCGCGGCGCGCTGGCTCCTCGGCGCCCCCGCCAGCCGGCTCCCCGGGCTGGCGCTGGATCTCGGGGACGTCCTCGGGCCGTCCGCGGCGGCGCTGCGCCAGCGCATCGGCGACACCGGGGACTGGCACGAGCGGTTCGCGGTCGTCCGCGACTTCCTCGCGACTCGCGCGCGTACGGCCAACGGCGCGGCCGTGACCCCTCCCCGGCCCGAGGTGGTCGAGGGATGGCGGTGGATCGTGGCGCACGGCGGCAACGGCCGGGTCGACGACCTCGCGGCGCATGTCGCGCTCAGCCCGCGTCGGCTCCGGGCCGTGTTCGTCGACGAGCTCGGCCTCGGCCCGAAGGCGCTCGGGCGGCTCGTCCGCTTCGAGCGCGCCGTCGCGATGGTGCGCGACCAGGTCGCCCGACCCGGAGCGCAGTCGCTGAGCGACGTGGCGGCCCGTGCCGGGTACGCCGACCATGCCCACCTGGTGCACGAGTTCCAGGAGATGGCGGGGACGTCGCCGACCGGCTGGCTCGCCGAGGAGCGCCGAAACATCCAAGCCGGAGGGCACGCCGGGGCGGCAGGGTGAGGGCATGAGCACTCAACCGCAGACCACGACACCGGACAAGACCGTGTGGCCGGCGCTCGCCGCGCGCGACGCGCTCGGTCTGATCGACTTCCTCGAGAAGGCATTCGGCTTCCGCCGCGTCATCGTCCTCGCCGACGGAGACCACGTCCAGCATGCCGAGCTCGCCTGGCCTGAAGGCGGCGGCATCATGATGGGCTCGGAGAAGACCGAAGGTCACTGGCAGCAGAAGGCCGGCACGTTCGGGGCGTACGTCGTGACCGACAACCCCGATGCGCTGTACGAGCGGGCGAAGGCCGCCGGCGCGACCATCGTCATGGAGCTCACGACGACCGACTACGGGAGCCGCGACTTCATCGCGACCGACCCCGAGGGCAACTCCTGGTCGTTCGGGACCTACCGAGGAGAGCCGCACTGACGATCGGCCAGACGTCAACGCGGTCCTTCGGTGCCACGAGATGACACCGAGGGACCGCGCTCCGGTGTCTTCTGTTCGACTCGTACAACCGAAGGGGGGCTTCACCGCGTCTGAGAGCGTGAGATCGACTCCCCAGGAGGACCGATGGCCGGACGAGGCGACGCGTTCTCGGAGTTCGCCCGGGCGTTCGCGACCGGCAAGGTCGTACGGGACGTCCAGGTCACGGCGATGACCTTCGGCGACCTCTCGCCCGACGGGCGCTTCGCGAGGCTCGTCGACGACGTGTGGTCGAGCGACGGCAGACCGACCGAGCAGCGGGCTCGCGTCGTCTCCCTCGACTCGGGCGGGGAGGTCATGCTGCCCGGCGGGGGCGAGTTCGGGTGGACGCCGGACGGCAACACGCTGACCGTCGACGCGCGGCGCAACCGCATCACGGTCTGCGATCCTGGGGACGGGACCTGCGACAAGATCAGGCTCGCGATCGGCAAGGGCAGGATCAAGCTCGGAGGGCTCCCGTACGAGAGCTGAGCCGCACGAGCGGGGCCGCACGAGAGCGGGGCGTCCATGCAGATCCAGCCGTTCACCGTCGAGATCGACCAGAGCGACCTCGACGACCTTCGCCACCGCGTCCGCGCGACGCGGTGGCCCGACCCTGAGCCGGTCGAGGACTGGTCGCAGGGGGTTCCGCGCGCGGCGATGCGCGAGCTGGCCGCCTACTGGGCCGACCACTACGACTGGCGGCGCCTCGAGGCACGGCTGAAGACGGTCCCGCAGCTCCGCACCCGCATCGACGGTGTCGACATCCACTTCCTCCACGTCGAGTCCTCGCACCCGGACGCGATCCCGCTCGTGCTCACGCACGGCTGGCCCGGGTCGTTCGTGGAGTTCCTCGACGTGCTCGAACCCCTGGCGGAGCCGGTCGACGACAGCATGGCCTTTCACGTCGTGGTGCCGTCGCTGCCGGGGTATGGGTTCAGCGGAAGGCCGACGGAGACCGGGTGGGGGATCGAGCGGATCGCGCGGGCGTGGGCGGAGCTGATGCGCCGGCTCGGCTACGACCGGTACGGGGCGAGCGGCGGTGACTGGGGGACCAGCATCAGCACGATGCTCGGGCTGCGCGACCCCGAGCACGTCCTCGGGCTGCACCTGACGCCGCCGCTCGTCGCCCCGGAGGTCACCGATCCGTCCGCACTCACCCCGTACGAGCGCGAGAGCCTGGAGCTGCTCGCGGGGACCGTCGACGGGTCGGCGTACGCGCGGCTGCACGCGACGCGACCGCAGACCCTCGGCTACGGCCTCAGTGACTCACCGGTGGGCCTCGCGGCGTGGATCTTCGAGAAGCTGGCCGCCTGGGCGGACGTGCCCTCGCCGGATCGGATCTTCGAGGTGCTCGACCGCGACCGCGTCCTCGACAACATCACGCTCTACTGGCTGACCGGGACCGCGGCCTCGTCGGCGCGGCTCTACTGGGAGAGCCACGCGACGGTCGACGGGTGGTTTCGAGACGGGACCACGGACCGCATCGACGTCCCGGTGGGTGCGGCGGTCTTCCGCGACAACCCCCGGCCGTCACGGCGGTGGGCCGAGCAGCGGTTCAGCGACATCCGCTACTGGAGCACGCCGGAGCGCGGGGGACACTTCGCGGCGTTCGAGCAGCCGGAGATCTTCGTACGCGAGCTGCGGGCGTCGTTCGCGGCGATGCGCGAGCGGCCGTGACGACGGGTGCCGGTGACAGGACTCGAACCTGCACGTCTCGCGACACAGGAACCTAAATCCTGCGTGTCTACCAGTTCCACCACACCGGCCCGCCGGACATTCTAGGGCTCAGGCGATGTCGAGCTGGCGGATGAGGCGCTCCACGTGGCCGGTGGCCTTGATGTTGTACTGCGCGACCTCGATCTTGCCCTCTCCGTCGACGACGAACGTCGAGCGGATCACGCCCTCGATCACCTTGCCGTACAGCTTCTTGTCGCCGTAGGCGCCCCACGCGCGGAGCACCTCCTTGTCCGGGTCGGAGAGCAGCGTGATCGCCAGCCCTTCCTTCTCACGGAACTTCGCGAGCTTGTCGGTGTTGTCCGGCGAGATGCCGAGCACCGTGTAGCCGGACTCGTCGAAGGTCTCGCGCTCGGCCGTGAAGTCGCACGCCTCGCGTGTGCACCCCGGCGTCATCGCGGCGGGATAGAAGTACACGATGACCTTGCCGCCCCTGAGGTCGGAGAGCGTGACCTCCTTGCCGTGGTCGTCCACAAGCGTGAAGTCCGGGGCCTGATCACCTGGCTGCAGTCGCGTGGTCATGGCCCTATCCTTGCCTATCGGTAACGTGGGCTCGACAGGCGACCGCCGTCTCGGAGCGGGCAGCGCCACCCCGAACACGCAACGAGGAGACGACGTGGCGAACGACACCAGGCCAGAGGTCCCGACGACGATTACCGGGACGCCTGACCAGCTCGTCTCTCAGATCGACGAGGTCAGGAACCGTCTCGCGATGAACGTCGACCAGCTCGTGGACCGTGCGAAGCCGAAGAACGTCGCGCGCCGCGGGATCGCTGACGTCAAGGCGCACTTCGTCGCGCCGTCGGGCGAGCCTCGCCTCGAGAACATCCTCCCGGTCGCCGGCGCCGTGGTCGGCGTCATCGGCCTCATCGTCGTGATCCGCAAGATCGTGAGCGGCTGAATGGCCGACGGGCTTCCCATCCGGATGCTCCACGACCGGCTCCTGGTGTCGATCGACCCTGACGCCGGCGACCGGCGGTCCTCCGGCGGCATCGTCATCCCGGCGACGGCTGCTCTCGGTCGACGCCTCTCGTGGGCGAGGGTGGAGGCGGTCGGCAGCAGCGTCCGTACGGTCCAGATCGGCGACCGGGTCCTCTTCGACCCCGACGAGCGGGCCGAGGTCGAGGTGCGCGGCAAAGACTTCATCCTGCTGCGCGAGCGCGACCTGCACGCGGTGGCGGCCGAACGCATCGACGACGACCACACCGGGCTCTACCTCTAGGCCCTGGTCGGCACAGGGAGGAGCCGATGGCTCGCGAGCAGGGATTCCTCGCCCGCATCGGTGACGCCGCGGACGTGCGCGGTTCCCGGATGCCGGTCGCGGTGCGCGCCCGCCTGAGATGGGTGCGCGCACAGCTGACGTCGATCGCCCAGGTGTCGCTCGGTGCGGCGATCGCCTGGGTGATCGCCCACGACGTCATCGGTCACCAGCAGCCGTTCTTCGCACCCGTCGCGGCGATCCTCGTGATCTACGCCGGCACGGGCGGTCGCCGGCAGATCATGCTCGAGCTGTTCGTCGGCGTCTCGGTCGGCGTGCTCGTCGGAGAGTCGCTGATCTCGCTGATCGGCCGTGGCTGGTGGCAGATCGGCGTGATCGTCGCCCTCGCCTCCGTCTCGGCGACGTTCCTCGGGCTGCGAGGCCTCGCCCGTACGCAGGCGGCGACGTCGGCGAGCCTGCTGGCCGCGATCCTGCCGGTGACCGCCGGCAACCCGGCCGTCATCCGGTTCGTGGACGCGGTGGTCGGTGGTCTTGTCGGGCTCGCGATGGCGCTGCTCATCCCCGGCAACCCTGCGCGTCGCGCCAACCGTGAGATGCAGGCCGTCCTCCGTACGCTCGACCAGGCGCTGCGCGGCATCGAGCTGGCGCTGCGTCTCGAGGACGCCGGGCCCGCGTGGACGGCGCTTCAGCAGGTGCGAGGGCTCCAGCCAGCGATCGAGAGCCTGGCGACGACGATCTCCAGCGCGGACGAGATCGCCCGCTACTCGCCGCTGCGATGGCGCCAGCGCAGTCACGTCGAGCGCTATGTCGTCGCCATCCGCGACGTCGACAACGCCGCGCGCGACACCCGCGTGCTCGCCCGCCGCGTCCACACGATGCTGCGGCGCGGCGAGCACTCCTTCCCTGGCATGCCGGAAGCGGTCAGCCTGCTCCAGGAGGCCGTCGGCATCTTCGCCGACGACATCGCCGTCGCCGACGCGTACGACGACGCGCGCAGCAAGCTCATCGAGGCGGCGCGGATGGCGACGGTGGCGCTGCCGAGCGCCGCGACGATCAACGACGCCGCCGTGGTCGCCCAGGTGCGCGCGCTCGCCTCCGATCTCCTCTACGCGACGGGCATGACGCAGGCGCAGGTCGACCGGGCCCTCGAGGTCCGTGGCACGTCCTGACGCTCAGCCGGTCGAGGAGACGAGCGACGGGAGTCCGAGGGCGCGGTTCTGAGCACGCAACGCCTCTGCGGAAGCGCGCAGTCCGGCAAGGTCGGTCTCGTCGAGCGGCAGCACGGCAGGGCCCGCTGCGCCGTCCGCGCCCACGACGCACGGAGCGGACAGGCAGACGTCGCTGATCCCGTACTGGCCCGTCAGCAGCGTGGAGACCGGCAGGAAGCGGTGCTCGTCCCTCAGCACTGCCGCCATGATGTCGGCCATCGCGAGGCCGATCGCGTAGTTGGTGGCGCCCTTGCCCTCGATCACCGAGTACGCCGACTTGGCGACGGTGTCGCGGATCTCGTCGTACGACGACGCCGTGATCGCCCGACCCTCGACGTCGTACGACCCCAGCGGCACGCCGCCCACGTTCGCCGACGACCACAGCACGATCTCGCTGTCGCCGTGCTCGCCGGCGACCACGGCGTGAACGCTGCGGGTTGAGACGTGCAGCCGACGGGACAGCAGGTAGCGCAGCCGTGCCGTGTCGAGGACCGTCCCGGACCCGAACACACGACCTGGCGGCAGATCGAGCAACCCGATGGCCGCGTAGGTGAGGACGTCGCACGGGTTGGTGACGATGACGTAGAGGGCGTCCGGGGCGTGCTCGCGCACGGCGCCGAGGACGCTGCGGGTGATGCCGACGTTGACCTCGGCGAGGTCGAGCCGCGTCTGGCCGGGCTTCTGGCGCGCGCCCGCGGTCATGACGACGATGTCGGCACCGGCGCACGCCGCCGGGTCGTCGCTGCCGACGATCGTGGTCGGTGGGGCGAAGGCGGCGCCGTCGTTGAGGTCGCCTGCCTGGGCCGCGACGAGCCCGGTCGCGATGTCGTACAGGACGATCTCGTCGGCCAGACCGCGCAGGACCGCGGCGTACGCGACGGTGCTGCCGACGGACCCCGCTCCGCAGACCGCGATCTTGGTCCCCCGCGACTGCTCGGCCATGCTGACGAGTCTGTCATCGGCTGACGTGCTCCGCAGCGCGCGAATCGTCCGGCGGTACTACGGTCGTCGCATGGCGATGGTGGTGACGTTCGGCGGCCCCTTGGAGTACGCCAACCAGGTGTGGAACGACGTGGAGCCCGACGCGGACGGCTACGTGCTGATCCTCGGTGGGGCAGGTGCGGGACCGGAGGCGTGGTACCTCGTGGACCCGGAGTCCGAGACGATCCCGACCGAGCAGGGAGACGCCCTGCCCGCCGAGTACGCGGGCCAGACCAAACCGGTTCCGTAAGGCTGCGTCGCTCAGTCGATCATCGCGAGAGCGACACAGCACAGGTAGCCGACCACGAGCGTCGCCGCGGCGCGCTCGCCGTGCTTCGGCCAGCGCGTGTGCGGCCACCGGAAGTGGCCCACCGTGTAGAGCACGAAGAAGGCGCCGAACGCGGCGCGGCGGCCCGCCGCCAGCCAGTCGCTCGCGGCCACCGCGGTCGCGCAGGCGACGAACGAGACCACCGCGATCATGGCGAAGGTCACGCCGAGCCACGTCCGCCGAGGCACGGCGGGACGGTGAGCGGTCTCGGAGGTCACAGCCCCCGATCCTACGAAACCCTCGTTCAGAGGTGAACCGGCTCGGACTCGTACGCCGACACCCCGGACGCGCGCAGCTCCTCGAGGGCGTCCAGCGACGCGTGCACGTCGGTGACCGGGACGCCGCTCAGCTGGTTGGGGCTGAACTCCCACCACCGCGACGCGAGCAGACGCTCGACCGTGGCGTCGTCGAAGCGCTGACGGATCGGCCGTGCCGGGACCCCACCCACGATCGTGTACGGCGCGACGTCCTTGGTGACGACCGCGCCCGCGGCGACGATGGCGCCGTCACCGATGGTGACGCCGCGCAGGATCGTCACGTTGACGCCGATCCAGACGTCGTTGCCGATCGCGAACGGTCCGCCTCGCCACTCGTTGCCGCCGGCGGCGCGGGTCTCGGCCGCGGGGAACTCCTGAGCGGTCGGGTGCCACCCGAACCGCTGCGGGTTGTACTGGAACGGCGAGGTGCTGAGCCACTCGATCGGGTGCTCGGGGTGGCCGATCGCGACGTCGGGGCCGATCGAGCAGTAGCGCCCGATCGAACCGGTCGTCTTGATCAGGCCTGACGTGAGGTAGGTGTACGCGCCGACCGTCACCGGGTGGAGCACACGGACCCGTCCCGCGATCTGCACCGGTGGCTCGCACGTGAGGTTGGCCACGGAGACCTTCGGAAGCCGGTCGAGGCCGTCGACGCCGACGGGCTCGGTGGCGTCGGGTTCGTCCTGCGGATCCTCGGGCGTGGGGTGGTCGGTGACGGGCTCGGGAGACGGGGCATCTTCGGGTCGCTGACGGAACGGCAGGCGCAACGGATTCTCCTGGGGGCTGGATGACGTCGGCTTGTCGCCCAGCCTAGGGACTCCGCGGCTCCCCTCCTACCCCCGTCCCCGTGCATGGGTTGAAGTCCGGTCGATCGGGTACCCGACAGGGGAACGCACACCTGACGAAAGGGAACGTGATGAAGGGAAAGCTGGCTCTCCTCGGAGGTCTCGCCGTGGGTTACGTCCTCGGGACGCGCGACGGCAGGGAGCGCTTCGAGCAGATCAAGGGCAGGGCCCGGAGCATGTGGAACGACCCCACGGTCCAGCAGAAGGTGAGCGACGCCCAGGACTTCGCCAAGGAGAAGGCTCCTGAGGTCCAGGAGAAGGTCACCCAGACCGCGAAGGACACCGTCGGCAAGGTGACTCACCGCAAGGACGACGGCGGCGAGCACGCCGCGTCCCCGACGTCCTCGACGTCCTCGACCAGCTCGACGCCCTCGACCGGCTCCGCGAGCTCGACGAGTCCGTCGACGTCCTCGACCGGCTCTACGAGCCCTTCGGGCAGTCGGTCGACCACGGGCCAGGCCGGATGACCGGAGCCCGGCCGGAGCACCCTCCGCACCCCGACGACCCGAGCAAGCCCGAGTCGCCGACCGACATCACGAAGCCGTCGTGGACGTACGTGGTGCGCAAGGCGCTGCGCGAGTTCTCCGAGGACGAGTGCCTCGACCTCGCCGCCGCGCTGACGTACTACTCGGTCCTCGCGCTGTTCCCGATGATGATCGCGCTGCTCTCGCTGGTCGGACTCTTCGGGCAGGGCCGCGAGACCGTCGACACCCTGCTCGGTGTCCTGCGTGACGTCGGGGCGAACTCGGCGGCCGACACCGTGGAGCCGACCCTCGTCCAGCTGAGCGAGGGGAGCGGCGCCGGTCTGGCGTTCGTGCTGGGCCTGGCGGTGGCGCTGTGGTCGGCGTCGGGGTACGTGGGGGCCTTCGGCCGGGCGATGAACCGCGTGTACGAGATCGACGAGGGCAGGCCGATCTGGAAGCTGCGCCCCGTCATGCTCCTCGTCACGCTGATCACCGTGGTGCTGTGCGCGCTGGTCGCGCTGGCGCTCGTCCTGACCGGACCCGCTGCCCAGGCCGTCGGCGACGCCGTCGGGCTGGGGGAGACGGCGGTCACCGTCTGGAACATCGCCAAGTGGCCCGTGATGCTGTTCGCCGTGATCCTCGTGATCGCGATCCTCTACTACGCGACGCCGAACGTCCGCCAGCCGAAGTTCCGGTGGCTCAGCGTCGGTGCCGTCGTCGCCATCGTCGTCTGGATCATCGCCTCGGTCGCTTTCGGCTTCTACGTGGCGAACTTCTCCAACTACAACCGGACGTACGGGTCGCTGGCGGGCGTTGTCGTCTTCCTGCTGTGGCTGTGGATCACCAATCTGGCCCTCCTCTTCGGCGCCGAGCTCGACGCCGAGCTGGAGCGCGGTCGCCAGCTGCAGGGCGGGATCGCGGCCGAGGAGACGATCCAGCTCCCGCCGCGCGACACGAAGAAGAGTGACAAGGCCGCGGCCAAGCACGAGGAGGACGTCGCCCGAGGGCGTCGACTCCGAGAGAGCCGAGGGAAGTCAGCCTCCGAGCCGGAGTAGCCCCCTCTGGGTGGTCGAGTAGTCCGAGCCGGCAACCTTCTGGGTGGTCGAGTAGTCCGAGCCGCTGGGCGAGGGCGTATCGAGACCTGGTGGTGGGTCTCGATACGTGGGCTCGGCTAGCGCCTCGCCCGCTACTCGACCAGCCAGGTTCCGCTGGTCGAGTAGTCCGAGCCGCTGGGCGAGGGCGTATCGAGACCTGGTGGGTCTCGATACGTGGGCTCGGCTAGCGCCTCGCCCGCTACTCGACCAGCCAGGTCCCGCTGGTCGAGTAGTCCGAGCCGCTGGGCGAGGGCGTATCGAGACCTGGTGGTGGGTCTCGATACGCGGGCTCGGCTAGCGCCTCGCCCGCTACTCGACCAGCCATCTCTGGGTGGGCGAGGGCGTATCGAGACCGCTCAGGCGGGGCGGACGACGCTGGCGAGACCGGTCGGCGGGAACCACGCCGGCACCGCGCGCCGGAGGGTCGTGGGGCCCTCGATGCGAAGGGCGCCGCTGCGTACGGCGCGCTCCCAGGTAGTGTCCCCGCGCCAGACGCGCGTCAGGTCCCGGAGCCCCGAGGTGACGGTCACCGACACCGGGCGTTCGGGGTCGATGTCGCACACGTCGGTCTCGTCGGGCTCGATCACGATCCACCACCGCCGAGAACGTCCGCGGACGTCGTCGAAGACGAAGTGCACCACCTCGGGCGGGTCGTCGACGGCGCTGAGGTCGACGTTGCGGTGCATGTCCCACATCAGGAGCTTGGGATCGAGGTCCTCGTCGCCGAGCGTGCCGATCCAGCGGACGCCCCACGTCCCCACCGACTCCACGACCTGGCGCAGCTCGGCGCCGGCAGGGGTGAGGACGTACCGGACGTCGTTGCCCTCGACCTGCTTGTCGACGATCCCCGCAGCGACGAGCTGGTGCAGCCGCTTGGAGAGCAGCGACGGCGACATGCGGGGAAGACCGCGGCGCAGGTCGTTGAAGCGCTGGCTGCCCGTGACGAGCTCGCGGACCAGAAGCAGGGTCCAGCGCTCGTCGAGCAGCTCCATGGCCTTCGCGACGGGACAGAATTGGCGGTACGAGGCCCCCATCCGTGCAGCGTACGACCGGTACAGATCTCGTACTAGGCCCGTTGTCCGGCCGTCCGTAGCGTCGACCCCATGCACAACGAAGGGGGAAACGTCTCATGACGAGCGAGAAGACAGCAGCACCGGTCGCGCCCGAGGACGTCGCGCTCAAGGCGAAGCACCGCGCGATGTGGGCGATGGGGGACTACCCGGCGGTGGCGACGGAGGTGATCGCGAGCCTCGGGCCCGTCCTCGTGGACGCCTGCGGCATCGGTCCCGGTACGACCGTCCTCGACGTGGGTGCCGGGTCCGGCAACGCCGCGCTCCCGGCGGCACGGGCCGGTGCGACGGTCACGGCGAGCGATCTCACGCCTGAGCTCCTGGACGCCGGCCGCCAGGAGGCGGACCGTGAAGGGCTCGCACTCGGGTGGCGTGAGGACGACGTCGAGCACCTGGGCGTCGACGACGCGTCGTACGACGTGGTGATGTCGTGCGTCGGGGCGATGTTCGCGCCCCATCACCAGGAGACGGCCGACGAGATCGTCCGGGCGTGCAGGCCGGGCGGCACGATCGGGCTGCTGAGCTGGACGCCGCAGGGTTTCATCGGGCAGATGTTCGCCACGATGAAGCCGTACGCCCCGCCGCCTCCGCCGGGGGCGCAGCCTCCGCCGTTGTGGGGCGACGCCGACCACGTCCGTACGCTCTTCGGCGACCGCGTCGAGGACGTCCAGGCGACGGTGCAGACGCTCGCGGTCGACCGGTTCGCCGACGGGGAGGAGTTCCGGGACTTCTTCAAGGCGACGTACGGGCCGACGATCGCGGTCTACAAGGCGATCGCCGACGACCCGGAGAAGGTGGCCGCGCTCGACGCGGAGCTCGCGGCGCTCGCCGAGCGCTCCGGTGTCCGCGACGGGGCGATGCTCTGGGAGTACCTGCTGTTCACCGCGCACAGGGTGTGACCTGCGCCGGGCCGACCGTCGCCGGGGTCACACCCCGGTGAGGTCGGCCCACAGCGCGGCGTGGTCGGAGGCCTCCTCGACCTTCGCGGTGAGCGTCGGGAAGATCTCCCAGGGGTCCTTCGTCCGCGCGCCGCGCCACACGCCCTTGCGGAAGACGCCCCCGGCGGTCACCTTCGCGAACAACGGGTCGGAGAGCAGGATGTAGTCGATCTTGTCCTTCTCGTTCCCTGACCCGTACGTACCCCGCCGGTGGTTCCAGTCGAAGTCGGGGTGGGCGCTGATGTCGGTGAGACCGTCGAGGTCGAGCAGCGGGGCCAGCGCGGCGCTCTGCGGGTCGTCGTTGAGGTCGCCGGTGACCGCGACGTGGTCGAAGCCCTCGTTGCGCAGCGAGCGGACGATGCGCGCGACCCGGCTCGCCTGCCGTTCGCGGCGCTTGGCGCCGGTCGGGTCGCCGGGGGAGGAGTACCCCTTGGACTTGAAGTGGTTCGCGAGGACCACCAGGCGGGTGCCGAGCGGGGTCTCGACGTGGTACTCGCAGCAGTCGCGCGAGAACACCGTGCCCTGCGGGTCGGTATCGAAGATGTGGGTGCGCATCTGCACCAGCCGGTAGTCGCCCTGCGCCATGAGCCCCACGTCGATCCCGCGTGCGTCGTTGCCCTCGATGACCATCACCTGGTCGTACGTGGTGCCGCCGACCGCAGGGAGCAGCGCCTCCGAGAACATCTGCAGCCCAGGCCGGTCGTCGGCCTCGACGACGGTGACGACGTCGGCGCCGAGCTCGTGGAGGACGCGCGCGGTGTTCTCGGTGGCGCGGGCGTTGACGGCGACGGTCTTGAGCTCGATCCACCCGACCCAGTCAGCCCGCCCTTCGGCCACGAGCGTGACCGGACCGGTCCGTGGGCGGCGGACGAGCTGGCCACGCACCTTGCGCAGGCGCACGTACGGTCCCTCGTCCGCACGCAGGACACCGAGGGTGTCCAGCAGGGCGAGGATGTCGTCCTCGGCGCCCGCGTAGCTGTGTCGGTCGAGCAGCGTGGACAGCCGTGCGTGCGCCGCGAGCACCTTCTTGCGGGTCGCGCTGTCGCCCTCGCCCTCGGCCATCGCCTTCGGACGGGCGAACAGGTTCTCGACGTTGAACGAAGCCAGCCTCATGGTGATCCCCCCGACGTCAGTGTGCGTCGGAGGGAGGGTCACAATGACCGGATTGCGGCGTTAGAGACTTCCTGTGTCAGATCACGCCGAGGGAGAGCATCGCGTCGGCGACCCGTACGAAGCCCGCGATGTTGGCGCCCGCGACGTAGTTGCCCGGTGTGCCGAACTCTTCGGCTGTCTCGGCGCACCGGTCGTGGATGCCGCGCATGATCTCCGCCAGGCGCTCCTCGGTGTGCTCGAACGTCCACGAGTCGCGCGAGGCGTTCTGCTGCATCTCGAGCGCGCTCGTCGCGACGCCGCCGGCGTTGGCGGCCTTGCCGGGCGCGAAGCGCACCCCGGACTCCTCGAAGACGGCGATGGCCTCGGGCGTCGCGGGCATGTTGGCGCCCTCGGCCACGATCGTGCAGCCGTTCTTCACCAGCGCGACCGCGTCGGCACCGTTGAGCTCGTTCTGGGTCGCCGAGGGGAGGGCGATGTCGCAGGCGACGTCCCAGATCGAGCCGGACTCGACGAACCGCACGCCGTTGCCGTGCAGCTCGGCGTACTCGGAGATACGGCCGCGGCGCACCTCCTTGACCTCCTTGAGGAGCGCGACGTCGATGCCGTCGTCGTCGACGACGTAGCCGCTGGAGTCCGAGCAGGCGACGACCGTGCCGCCGAGCTCGTGGACCTTCTCGATGGCGTACGTCGCCACGTTGCCGGAGCCGGAGACCACGACGCGCTTGCCGTCGAAGGAGTCGCCGGCGGCCTTGAGCATCTCCGAGACGAAGAAGACCGTGCCGTAGCCGGTGGCTTCCTTGCGCACCTGCGAGCCGCCCCAGGTGAGGCCCTTGCCGGTCAGGACCCCGGACTCGTACTGGTTGGTGATCCGCTTGTACTGGCCGAAGAGGTAGCCGATCTCGCGGCCGCCCACGCCGATGTCGCCCGCGGGGACGTCGCGGTACTCGCCGATGTGGCGGTAGAGCTCGGTCATGAACGACTGGCAGAAGCGCATGACCTCGGCGTCGCTGCGGCCCTTGGGGTCGAAGTCGGACCCGCCCTTGCCGCCGCCGATCGGCATGCCGGTGAGGGCGTTCTTGAAAACCTGCTCGAAGCCGAGGAACTTCACGATCCCCAGGTAGACGCTGGGGTGGAAACGCAGCCCGCCCTTGAACGGGCCGAGGGCGGAGTTGAACTCGACGCGGAAACCACGGTTGATCTGGACGCGTCCGGAGTCGTCGACCCACGGCACGCGGAAGATGATCTGGCGCTCGGGCTCGCAGATGCGTCGGATGATCGCGGCGTCCACGTACTCGGGTCGCTTGGCGACGACGGGCCCCAGGCTCACCAGCACCTCGCGGACCGCCTGGTGGAACTCGGCCTCGCCCTGGTTGCGACGCAGGACCTCGTCGTAGACACCCTGCAACTTCTCGTCGACGCTCGACACGCCCGGCACCTCCTGTAGTTTCAACCCCCAACGAGGCTAGCCCGGCCCTGGTGAGCCCCTGCCAGCGCCTACGTCAGAAGGGGATCTGCAGGGTTGCGCGGATCGGGTTGTGGTCGGAGGTGAAGGGGGTCCGGTAGAGCTTGCCCTTGAGGCGGACGACCACCGTGAACCGGCTGACCCCGATGCCGGGGGAGACGTACACGTGGTCGACGTGGTGGCTGGTGCGCCACGGGCGCCGACGCAGCTGGTTGGCGCTGTTGTAGCTGCCGTGCTTGCGGGTACGCGCCACCGCGAACGCGTCCCTGGCGCCGATCCCCTGACGCATCGCCCGGCGCGGGCCGTCGAAGGTGTACTTGCGCGACGCAGAGGAGTTGAAGTCCCCTGCCCAGATGATCGGCCAGGAGGCGCCGTGGGCCCGTCGTACGGCGAGGGTGTCGGCGATGAGGTTCTGGGTCTGGCGGTAGCGCTTGCGGTCCTTGGCCGCGCCGGGCCCGTTGACGAGGTGCGCCGACGTGACGAGGAACTTCGCGCCGGTCGCCTTCTCGGTCAGCAGCTGGTAGCACGCGAAGTCGGCGCTCTTGGCGTACGAGCGGTCCAGGAGGATGCGCCCGGAGATCGTCCGCGACCCCGTGAACCGCGTGCGGTCGTAGAGGATCCGCGTACGGGCGTCGCGGACGCGGGTGCCCTTGACCTTGGCGCAGCGGGCGTTGGCGGCGTAGCGGTGCTTCACCCTCCGGTAGAGCGACGGGAAGATCGTGTTGCCGTTCGCCTCCTGCAGCGCGAGCACGTCGAAGCCGTTGCTGAGGATCTGCGAGGCCACGCGGGCGCGTCGCTTCGCGGTCCAGGGGAGCACCTTGTCGTCCTTGTGGATGTTGAACGACCCCATCCGCACGGTCGTACGGCCCGCGGCGGCGGCCGCCGTACCGGAGGAGGGCGGGACGGCGGTGAAGACGGCCGCCACGGTGGTCAGGGCGACGAGAGCGGGCCCGGTCCGGGCGAGAGATGCCATGTCCTCCATGCGATACCCGGTCCGGCGGGTCCGCAAACGCAGGCCCTGGGGCTCCATAAGTCGCTGGCTCGCCCGGCACCGGACCCGTACCCTGCGGCCATGACCGTGCACGCTGACCAGGCCGTCGAGGTCGTGACCCTGGCGTCGCGCCCCGAGCTCGCGCCCCTGCTCGACGGATTCGACGGCGCCTGGCCGGAGTTCATGCGCTGGGACCCGATGGGCGCGCTGTACTACGCGGTGGTCGAGGAGGCGTACCCCGAGTTCGCGCTCCTCGCGCTGGACCCGGAGAGGCCGGACCGGGCCCTGGCGTGCGCGTTCAGCGTCCCGCTGGCCTGGGGCGAAGACCCGCTGCCCGCCGGCGGGTGGGACCGCATGATCCAGCGGGCCTCGCTCGACCGGACGCTGGGGACGACGCCGACGATGGTCTCTGCCCTGGAGATCTGCGTGCAGCCGGACCTGCGCGGACGCGGGCTGTCGGCCGTGATGCTCGCCGAGATGCGGGCCAACACCGCTCGGCTTGGGTTCGACACCCTCGTCGCGCCCGTGCGGCCCAGCGGCAAGCACGCCTTCCCGGACGTGCCGATGGAGGAGTACGCGCGGCGGGTGCGCGCCGACGGCCTTCCCGAGGACCCCTGGTTGCGGACCCACGTGCGCGCCGGCGGTGTCATCGAGGGTGTCGCCCCCCGCTCGATGGTGGTCTCCGGGAGCCTCGAGGAGTGGCGCGGGTGGACGGGGCTGCCGTTCGACACCACCGGGCCCGTCGAGGTCCCCGGGGCGCTCGCACCCGTGCACTGCGACGTGGCGCAGGATCACGCCGTCTACGTGGAGGCGAACGTCTGGGTCCGGCACCGCGCCGGATGAGCGGACGTCAGCGGCCGCGCGCGTCCGCCTCGTCCTGCTCGACCTGCTGACGGAGCCTCGCGAACTCCTCGGCGAGGCGCGGCAGCGTGAAGTGGGCGTTGAGCCCGCTCGGGTTCGGCAGGACCCAGAGGCCGGCGCCTCCGACCTGCCGCTCCTGCGGACCGATCACCGCGCGCGGCTCGTCGAACGCCGCGCGGTAGCCGGTGATGCCGAGCACGGCGACCCACGCCGGGCGTACGCGGTGCGCCAGCGTGTCCAGCGCCTGCCCGCCCGCCACGAACTCGTCGCGGGTCAGCTCTGCCGCGCGGGCGGTCGTCCGGGCGACGAGGTTCGTGATGCCCAGGCCGTGGTCCAGGAGCGCCTCGCGCTCCCACGGCTCGAGGCGGCGCTCGGTGAAGCCCGACAGGTGCAGAGCGGGCCAGAAGCGGTTGCCGGGCCGGGCGAAGTGCAGGCCGGTCGCCCCTGAGTACAGCCCTGGGTTGAGCCCGCAGAACAGCACCCGCAGACCGGGGCGCACCCAGTCGGGGATCGTCCGGCCCTCGGCCGCGGCGACCTGCTCCGGAGTCGGGCGTGGGGGAGGGCGGTCCCTCGGTGCACCCATCGCGTCAGTGCTCGCGCAGGAGCGACCCGGAGCCGTCGACGCGGTCGTCGATGCCGTGCTGGCGCAGCGCGTGCCACAACGTCGCCGCGTTGATCGCCACGACCGGCTTGCCCAGCTCGGCCTCCAGCGTCTGGGACAGGCCCACGAAGGAGAGGTTCGTCCCGACCTGGACGACCGCCTCGACGTCCGGGCCGTCCAGCTCGGCCACCACCTCGCGCAGCCGGGGCTCGTCCACGCGGGCGATGTCGGTCGCCGTCGCGCAGCGCAGGCCGGTGATCGCCGCCACGTCGAAGCCGGCCTCGGTGAAGAACCGGCCGACCTCGACGTCGGCGACCGGCTGGTACGGGGAGAACACCGCGAGGCGACGGACGCCGAGCTCCTCGAGCGCGGCACGGCACGCGCTCGCGCCGGTCGTCACGGGGAGCCCCGTCGCCTCACGCAGGCGCCGCTCGAACGCGGCGTTGCCCTCGACGCCGCCCCAGAACGTCTCGGCGGACATCCCCATGACGAGCCGGTCGGGCTCGGCGGTCAGCACGTCGCGTACGGCGGTGTCGATGGAGGCCCGGATCTGCACCAGCAGCGCCTCGAACCCCGCGTTGCCGGCCATCGACGGGTCGGCGATGTGCATCGACCCGGCACGGAAGGCCACACCCTCGACCCCCGCGCGCCAGTAGTCGTGCTCGACGACGGTGTTGGTGCTGGGCACGATGACGCCGAAGACGGCGCGTGGTCCTACGACGTTCGTCACGGCGCCCGAGACTACCGCCTAGGTTGAGGGCGGGGACGCGAGACGGAGGAAGGGAGCGCGATCCGTTGACGAACCGCACGATCGGCATCGTCGGAGGAGGCATCATCGGACTGGCCGTCGGACGGGAGGTGGCGCGCCGCTTCCCCGACGACCAGGTGGTGGTCTTCGAGAAGGAGGACCGCCTCGGGGCGCACCAGACCGGTCACAACTCCGGCGTCGTGCACGCCGGGATCTACTACGCCCCCGGCAGCCTGAAAGCGCAGCTGTGCACACGTGGACGTCACCTGCTCGAGGAGTACTGCGCCGAGCGGAGCCTCCCGTACGAGCGGTGCGGCAAGCTCGTCGTGGCCGTCGACGACGCGGAGCGGGCGCGCTTCGACGCGCTCGAGCGGACCGCCCGCGAGAACGGGGTGCCGGGTCTGCGCCGGCTGGACGGTTCGGGGATCGCCGACGTCGAGCCGTACGCGGCGGGCGTCGTCGCCCTGCACTCCCCGCACACGGGGATCACCGACTACGTCGCGATCGCGCGGGCGCTCGGGGAGGACGTCGAGAAGGCAGGGGGGACCGTCCACCTCTCGACGCCGGTGACCGCTCTTCGGGCACGGGCAGGTCGCCTCGTCGTCTCGACAGCGCAGACCGGCGCCGCGGGCGGACACCCGTACGAGGTCGACCGGCTCGTGCTGTGCGCCGGGCTGGAGAGCGACCGGGTCGCCCGGCTCGCCGGAGGCGACCAGGCCCCGCGGATCGTGCCGTTCCGGGGTGAGTACATGTCGGTGGTCGCCGCCAAGCAGGATCTCGTGCGCGGGATGATCTACCCGGTCCCCGACCCGCGCTACCCGTTCCTCGGGGTGCACTTCACCCGGCGCGTCGGTGGCGGCCTGGAGGTGGGCCCGAACGCGTTCCTCGCGCTGAGCCGGCAACGGTACGGCCGCGGCTCGTTCTCGGTCCGCGACGTCGCGGACACGCTCGGCTGGCCGGGCTTCTGGCGGTTCGCCGGCGCGCACTGGCGTACGGGGCTCGACGAGATCCGGGGGGTGCTGTCCACCCGGGCGTACATGCGGTCCGCCCAGCGCTACGTGCCCGCGATCGGTCCCGCCGACGTGACACGCGCGGGTCTCGGGCTGCGCGCACAGGCCGTCGGCCGCGACGGGTCGCTCGTCGACGACTTCGTGATCGAGCAGCGCGACGGGGTCACCGCGATCCGCAACGCGCCCTCGCCCGCGGCGACGTCGAGCCTCGCCATCGCCGAGCACGTGGTGGACCGGATGGGGCTGGACGCGCCCCGTCGGTGACGGTTCGCTCAGCGGCCGCGGGTGGGCGTCTCGAGGTCGCCGACCTGCTGCTGCGCGTCGCCGTAGTAGTCGCGCAGCACACGCCGGGCGACCCGGTCACCCCACCGCTCCAGCCGACGCTTGCCCGCCTCGCCCCGGTGCAGCACGCGGTAGCGGACCGTGTTCGCCGCGATCGCGCCGGCGGTCGCCCACGGCACGCGGACGGGGAGCCCCAGCTCGCGCATGCTCCGCACCCCGAGGAACGCGGTCAGCATGGACAAGGTCCGCTCCCGGCGGTACCACCCGTACGGCAGCGCGCCGACCGTCTCGATGATCGACTGGGCCAGCTCCGGACCGGCGTCACTGATGTCTGCCTGCGCGCGGACGACGTGGTAGTTGAGCCGGTGCCGGTCGCGCTCGGTGTCCACGAGCCACTGGTCGTCGACTCCCATGAGCCAGCCGACGTACTTCCACAGGTGCATCACCGCGCGGGAGTCGTCGCGCGTGATCGGGACGCCGAGGGCACGTGAGCCGAGGAGCAGCACGCCATCGAAGAGGCCGAGGGTGGCGGCCTGGTCGGTCTGGTTGATCGGGAGGCCCCAGCGCTCGACGTCCCACGTCTGCGCGAATGTGTGGTTGACCAGCGCGTGCATCGCGCGGACGTGGACGGTCAGCCGCCAGCCCTCGGCGTACGGGTGGAGTGCGCCGGGCTGCATGATGGCGACCGACCACTTCTGGGTCTCGGCGATGCGGCGTCGGGTCATGTCGCCCGTGAGCCCGCCGGTCGCGACGAGGAGGTCGGTCGGACCGCCGAACCGGTAGCCGCCGATCAGCGAGAGCTGGAGGAGGACGTCGGCGGCGTTGCGCCCGAGACGGCGGGCGACGCGACCGCCTTCGGCGATGAGGTCGTGGTCGACCCAGTCGGGCGTGGCCTCGACCGCGGCGAAGAACTCCTCGAGCGCAGGTGCGGGGTCGACGACCGTCCCAGGGCCGGCGAGCCGCGTCGCGAAGTCGCGCATCGAGACCCGGCCCGGCTCTCCTGCTCGCATTCGCATCGCCTCGGCGAGCCGGTCGCCGAGCTCGTCGCACTGCCAGAATCCGGCGCCGAGGCGCGCCATCAGCTCCTCGTCGACCCGGCGGACCCCGCCGACGAGCTTCAGCGGGCGGGCGATGCGGGCGCTGCGCTCCTCCGCCTCGCGGTAGCGCGTCGGGAACGCGGGGCGCGCGGGGGCCGGTGTCTCCGTCGTCGTCATGTCCTCATCGTGACGCGAGTAATTGCTCGCATACCAGTCGCGTCTTCGGGAAGGTTCCATGCGAGCGATCGCTCGCCTACGATGCCCGCATGGATCCCGTGCTGGTTCCACGCAAGAGGCCGCGCCAGGCCCGCTCGCGCGCAACGGTCGAACGCATCGTGAGCTCGGGGCGCCAGGTGCTCCTGCGCGACGGCGACGACGCCTTCTCGACCAACCGGGTCGCCGACGCGGCCGGCATCAGCCCGGGCTCGCTCTACCAGTACTTCCCGAACAAGCACGCCATCGTCGCCGCGATCGTCGAGCGCTACGCCGACGAGGTTGCTGACCAGGTGACGGCATCGCTGACCGACCGGCTCGGTGGGATGGGCCCGGACATGGTGCGGGCCTGCGCCGACGCCCTCGTCGAGGCCCTCGAGCAGCACGCCGACCTCCTACGCGTGGTCTTCGAAGAGCTGCCGGCACGCCAGAACGCCGCCCGTCGCGCGGCGCTCGAGCGTCGGGTCCAGGATCTCGTCGCAGCGCTGCTCGCCGCCCAGCCAGGGGCGCTCGCGGGCCGTCGGCCCGCCGCGATCGCCTGGGTGCTCGTCCTCGCCGTCGAGAACCTCGCTGTCCGGTGGGTCCTCGACCCGGGGCCGCTGTCGCGCGACGAGCTGCTCGACGAGCTCGTCCGGCTGTGCCTGGGCTACCTGCCTGCGGTGGACGCACGGCGTACGGCGCCGGCGTCGGGCTAGGGTGCCCGCGTGGAGCTGTCGAAGATCCTCGAGGGCCGCTGGACCTGCCGTGCGTACCGGACCGAGCCCGTGCCGCGCGAGACGCTGCGCGACGTGCTGGCGCTCGCGCAGCGGACACCGTCGTGGTGCAACACGCAGCCGTGGCAGGTCCACCTGGTCGAAGGCGAGGCGACGGAGAGGTTTGCCACCAGCCTGACCGCGCACGTGCAGACCTCCGCTCCGTCGCCCGACCTGCCGTTGCCGGACGACTACGTGGGCGTCTACAAGGAGCGTCGGCGCGAGTCCGGTTACGCGCTGTACGCGAGCCTCGGCATCGCGCGGTCCGACGGCGAGGCGCGGGGTGTGCAGATGCTGAAGAACTTCTCGTTCTTCGGGGCGCCCCAGGTCGCCGTGATCACGACCGACCGGAGCCAGGGCGTCTACGGTGCGATCGACTGCGGCGGCTACGTCACCAACCTGCTCAACGCCGCGTACGCCCACGGGGTCGCCACGACCCCGCAGGCGGCCGTCGCGATGTACTCCGACCACGTGCGGGAGTTCCTCGGGCTGGCCGACGACCGGCTCGTCGTCTGCGCGGTCGCGCTCGGGTTCGCCGACGAGGACCACCCGGTCAACGGGTTCCGTACGAGCCGTGCGTCCGTCGACGACACGGTCACGTTCGTCTCGGAGTGACCCGCGGCGCGGCTCACTCCTCGCGGGGGCTCCGCTCGGCGATGTTCCCGTCGGCTCCGACGAGCGTCACGACGTCGTCGGAGCCGCGGACGGAGCCGCCGGTGATCGTGGCGCCCGCGTCGGCGACCACGCCGACCAGGCGTACGCCGGGACCCACCGTGACTCCGTCGAGGAGGACGCTGTCGACGACCTCGGCGCCCTCGTCCACCTCGCAGCCGGGTCCGACGACGCTGTGCCGCACCGACCCCGCGACGACGCTGCCCGGGGCGAGGAGTGCCTCGCGCACGTCGGCCGAGGGCGTGACGCGCGCCGGCAGGCGTACGGGGGCGGCGGTGCGGATGGGCCATCCCGGGTCGTCCAAACGGACTCCCGAGCGGTCGAGCACGTCCATGTGCGCCCGCCAGTAGCCGGGCACGGTGCCGAGGTCGCGCCAGTAGGAGTCGAGCCGGTGCTCGACGACCCGGCGGTTCTCCACCAGATAGGGCACGAGCTGGTCGCCGTAGTCTTCGAGCTGGTCGTGGACCTCCAACAGGTGGTCGAACGCCTCCAGCAGGGTCGTGGTGCGGTAGGCGAAGATCTCGGCCGCGACGACGTCGGTCGCCGGTTCGTCGGGCTTGTAGGCGAAGCCGGTGACGCCGCCGTCGTCGTCGACCTCCACGACGCCGTGGCGGGAGGCGTCGGGGACACCGGTGGTGGTGACGATCGTCAGGTCCGCGTCCGTACGCGCGTGCGTCTCGAGGACGTCGCGCAGGTCGAGCGTGTACAGGTGGTCCGCGCTGAGCACGAGCGTCACGTCGGAGGCGCGCTCGCGCAGCGCCTCCGCCTGCCGGGCGAGCGCGTCGGCGTTGCCCTGGGCGAAGCCGCCGCCCTCAGCGCCCTCGAAGGGCGGAACGACCCTCAAGCCGCCCCAGGAGCGGTCGAGGTCCCACGGACGACCGTGGGCCAGGTGCTCGTTGAGCGACCCAGGGAGGTACTGCTCGATCATCCAGACGTCGCTGACGCCGCTGTGCACGAGGTTCGACAGGACGATGTCGACGAGACGGTAGGAGCCGGCCACCGGGACAGCGGGCTTGGCGCGGCGCTCGGTGAGCTCGCCGAGCCGGCCGCCCTTCCCGCCGGCGAGGACGATCGCGATGACGTCGAGAGGACGCATGGGGGAACTGTAGGTGGCTGCCGCCCTCCGCGCCGGTCGTCAGGTGGTGACCTCGACGACGACCTTGCCGCGGTTCGCCCCTGACATGAGGCGCGCGAAGGCCTCCGGAGCCCGGTGCAGGCCTGCGTGCCGCTCCTCGTGGAGGACGAGGTCGCCGCTGGCGAGCAGCTCACCGACCTTCGCTGCGTGCTCGGACGCGAGGTCGCCGTGGTCGTACACGACCATGCCGTGGACGACGGCCCGCGCCGTCATGACCGCACCGGCATCCAGCACCGTACGAGGGCCGTCGTTGTACTGGTCCATGAGGCCGCACAGCGACACGCGCGCCCCCACGGCGAGCTGCTTCACGACGCCGGTGAGCGTCGGCTGGTCGGCGAGGTGGAGGTAGCCGTCGATGCCGTCGGGGCAGGCCTCCGCGAGCTGGGCCTCCCAGTCCGGCGCGGTGCGGACGACGGCTGCGCGGTAGCCGAGCACGTCCACCGCGTCCTTCGCCTTCTCCGACGTGCCGACGATCGCGACCGGCCTCGCTCCGGCGGCCGCGACCAGAGCCCCGGCGACCGAGCCGACACCGCCGGTCGCTGCGGAGACGACGACGGTGTCACCGGGACGGGGCACCAGGTGGCGTTCCAGCGCGGCGTACGCCGTGAGCCCCGGCATCCCGAGTGCGCCGAGGACGGCCGAGGGTGGCACCCCGTCCGGGACCGTGAACGGGCGGACCGACGTGGCGGGGACGACCGCCCGTGCCCGCCAGCCCGTCTCGGCGAGGACCCACGTGCCGGCGGTCACCGACGCGCTGCGGGAGGCCATGACGCGGCCGATCGCGCGACCCGGGACCACCCCGCCGATCGGGACCGCCGGCTCGTCGAGGTGCCCGGGGCCGAGCACCGAGCGGAGGTAGGGATCGAGCGAGAGCTCGGAGACCGCGACGAGGACCTCGTCGGGGCCGGGCTGGCCCACGGGGACGTCGGTGACGGCGAAGTCGTCGGGGCGAGGAGTGCCGGCCGGACGACGGGCGAGCGTGACGGCAGGGGTGGTGCTCATGGTGGAACAGCATTCCACAGAGATAGAGTGTCGCCCGTGCCAGCACGACTTTTCGGACCTCTCGTCTCCACCGCGGACCCGGCGGCCCACCGTGCCCTCTTCCGCGACGTCCTCGGCATGGAGGAAGGCGACCCCACTGCGCTGACCTCGGCCGATGCCCGCACGCTGTTCGGCGGAGCCGTCTCCGGGGCGGACGTCTCCGCCCTCCGGACGCCGGGCGCGGACGCGGGCGTCGTCGTGTGCCGCTTCTCTCCTGACGGGCAGGAGACCATCCGCTCGGGGGAGTCGAAGGTCGATCGCGACGCGCTCAAGGTCGTCGACTTCCACGCCCCCGACTTCGACGCTGCGGTCGCGCACGCACGTGCGTGCGGCTACGAGGTCGTCGAGTCGCAGGCCGAGTACGACCTGGTGGGCGAGGCCACGCTCCGCGAGGCGCACGTCCGCGCGGCCGACGGCGTGCTGGTGGCCTTCCTCGGAGGGCCGGCGCCGTTCTTCGCCGACTTCGTCCGGGTGACCGACCGCCTGGTCAGCGAGGCCGTCGGCATGACCTTGCCGCTGTCCGACGCCAAGGCGTCCGTCGACTTCGCGCGCGAGGTCTTCGGGTGGGACGTCGTCTACGAGTACGCGATCGACGCCCCGTCGGTCGCCGCGCTGATCGGTGTCGACGAGCCGCTCGACGTCAGCGCCCGCAGCATCGGCTCCGCGCGGCACGAGCCGTACCTGAGTCTCATCGACTACGGCCTGCCGCCCGACGTCGGCGTCTCGCTGCGCGGCCGTTCTGCCGCACCGCGCCGCGGGATGCTCGGCGTGGTCGTCCTCGCCGACGACCTCGACGAGGTGCGTCGCGCGGCAGGCGCGGCGGCGAGCCCGGTGGTCGACCTCGCGCTCGACCCGCTCGGCGCCGTGCGCGCGTCTGTCGTCGTGCCGCCGCACGAGATCCCGCACCTGGTCGTGGAGGTGGTCGCGTGAGCGCCGTGACGGAGGAGACGTACGACGTCCTGGTCGTCGGTGCGGGGACGGCGGGCATCCCCACCGCCCTGCACGCGGCGCGCGCCGGGGCCCGGGTGCTGCTGGTCGAGAAGGACGCGCGCATCGGCGGCACGCTCCACGTCACCGGCGGCCACATCGCCGCGGCGGGGACCCGGCGCCAGGCCGAGCGCGGCATCACCGACACGGTGGCCGACCACCTCGCCGACATCCGCCGGATCAGCCGAGGCACCGCGCGCGACGACCTCGTCTCGATCGTCGCCGAGAACGCCGCCGACACGGTCGAGTGGCTCGCCGACCGCGGCTTCGCCTTCGCGCCGGAGACGCCGAGGATCATCTACGGGCACGAGCCGTACGAGACCGCGCGGACGTACTACGGCAAGGACGAAGGCCTCTCGATCCTCGCCGTGCTCTCCGAGGAGCTCGACAAGACGACCGCCTCGTACGACCTGACGCTCTGGCTGAGCGCGACGGTCACCGAGCTGCTCACCGACGAGGCGGGGGCGGTGACGGGTGCGGTCGTGCACCGGCGCGGCAAGGACGTCACCGTGACCGCGCCCGCGGTGGTGCTCGCGACCGGCGGGTACGGGGCCGACCCGGAGCTCTTCGAGGAGCTCGAGGGTGCGCCGCTGGTGTCTGCCGCCGCGCGGACGTCGACGGGTGACGGGATCCACCTCGCCATGGCGATCGGCGCCGGCCTCCAGGGCGAGGGGACGTACCTGCCGACCTTCGGCGGTCTGCCCGATCCCCGCACGCCCGGCCGCGCGAACTGGTCCGACCGACAGCGCCTCACCAGCGAGCGCGCCCCGTACGAGATCTACGTCGACCGCGACGGTTTGCGGTGGGTCGCCGAGGACGAGGAGTCGATCGACGAGAAGGAGCGGGCGCTCGCGCAGATCCCGGACCAGACGTTCTGGACCGTCTTCGACGACGCCGCTCTTGAGCGTGCTCGCGGCGGTGTGGAGCAGATGGTGGTCGGCAAGGAGCCCGACGAGGTCCGGGCGATGATGGGCCAGCGGCCCGGCCTGCACGCGGCGGACTCGATCGAGGAGCTTGCCGCGCTGGCCGGGATCGACCCGAAGGGGCTGGTCGAGACCGTGGCGCGCTACAACGCCGCCGTGGAGGCCGGGCACGACGAGGAGCACGGGCGGACGTTCCTGCCTGCGCCGATCGCGACGGCGCCGTTCTACGCGGTGCGCAACCACGCCATCACCCTCGTCACGTTCCAGGGGGTCGACATCGACGCCTCGTTCGCGGTGCGCGACGAGAGCGGGACACCCGTGCCCGGCCTGTACGCGGTCGGCGAGGTGATCGGCGCCGGCGCGACCTGCGGCAACAGCTTCTGCTCGGGGATGCTCGTGACCCCGGCGCTGACCTTCGGGAGGCTGCTGGGCGAACGCCTCGGCGAGGCCGCCACGGATCCGGACAGGAACTGACCGCAACCCGGCTTACCGTCGGGACATGACCACGACACGCATCCCCGCCGACTACGGCGCCGTCAGCCCGTACGTCTGCGTCCGCGGAGCAGCCGAGTTCGTCGACTTCATGGTGGCCGCCTTCGGCGCGGTCGAGCGCGGGCGCTTCACCCTTCCCGACGGGCGGCTCGGGCACGCGGAGGTGCTCATCGGGGACCGCGTGGTGATGGCGTTCGACGCGGCACCGCAGTGGCCCGACTGCATCGCCCTGCTGAGCCTGTACGTCGAGGACGTCGACGCGACGTTCGACGCCGCGCTGACGGCAGGCGCGAAGGTGGTGACCCCGCTGGCCGACGACGCGTTCGGCAGCCGCGGCGGCCGCGTCCGCGACCCGTTCGGCAACATCTGGTGGCTGGCGTCGCACCTCGAGGACCTGACGCCAGAGGAGATGGAGCGCCGCCTCGCCGAGCCCGCGTACCAGCAGCAGATGGCGACGGCGATGGAGACGTTCGACGCCGAGATGCGCTCCCGCGTCGGCTGAGCGTACGTCGGCGTGGTCGTGTCACCTGAGCGAAACATTCGCCGCGCACCATGGGCGCATGACCCTCGTGACCGACCGCGCCGACTTCGACGACCCCCGTCTGGCGGCGTTCCTCCAGGAGCACCTCGACGACCTCAGGCCGACCGCGCCGCCGGAGAGCCAGCACGCGCTCGACCTCGAGGGCCTGCGGCGGCCGTCGGTGCGGATGTGGGTGGTCGAGGACGCCGAGGGAGTCGTGGCGACCGGCGCGCTCGCCGTCGTCGCAGCCGGTCACGAGGAGGTCAAGAGCATGCGGACCCACCCACGGGCCCGCGGCCGGGGCGTCGCGCGCGGCCTCCTCGCCCACCTCCTCGACGACGCCCGGGCGCGCGGGGTGCAGCGCGTGTCGCTCGAGACGGGGAGCCAGGACTTCTTCGCGCCGGCGCGGGCCCTGTACGCCGGTGCGGGCTTCGAGGTCTGCGGACCGTTCGGCTCCTACACCGACGACCCGAACAGCACGTACATGACACGCGTGGTGTGACGCGCGCTCGCAGGGCACCCTAGGGGAGTGACCGAGGAGACGCTGGAGTCGGTGGCGCGGCCGCTGTACGAAGGGACGCCCGACGACTTCGTCGCCTCCCGCAAGGCCCTCGCGGCCCATGCGCGCAAGGCCGGAGACGCTCCGCTCGCACGGCGGATCGCGGCGCTGCGCAAGCCGACCCGGGCCGCGTGGGCCGTGAACCTCTTCGTCCGCAGCGACCCCGAACGCGTCGACGCGCTCCTCGCGCTGGGGGAGGAGCTGCGCGAGGCGCAGGAGCAGCTGGCGGGTGCCGAGCTTCGTGCGCTCGCCTCGCAGCGGCGTGCGCTGATCGGTGAGGCCGTCACGTCCGTACGCACGCTGGCCGCCGACGCCGGATCGCCGCTCGGTGAGCCGGTGGTCGAGCAGGTGACGCAGACGCTGAACGCGGCGCTCGCGGACGAGGCCGCCGCTGCGGCGCTCGAGACGGGGCTGCTCGTCGACGCGTTGTCGTCCACCGGGTTCGAGCCGGTGGACCTGGACGGGAAGCTCGCCGTGCCCGAGGCGCTGGCGGGGAGGCCTCGTCGACGCGGTCCGCGCACGAAGGCCCCCGCGAAGAAGGCCCCCGCGAAGACGACACCCGCCAAGAAGGGCCCCACCAAGAAGGCTCCCGCCAAGAAGGTAGAGCCGCAGGCCCCGCCCGGACCCGACCCCGAGGAGGTCGAGCGCGCCGACGCTGCGTACGAGGAGGCGAGCCGTCGTGCCGACGAGGCACGTGCCGCCGTCGAGACGCTCAAGCGGCGGCGCCAGGAGGTACGCGACGAGCTCGACGAGATCGAGACCGCGCTCGCCGACGCCCGTACGGCCGAGTCCGCCGCGCGCAAGGACCGCGCCGCCGCCGAGCGCCGCGTCCGCGCGGTGAAAGGAACCTGACCGGATCCCCACGCGAGTTCGGTCAGGGTGCTTTCACGACGCGGACGGCGGGGTGCGCTTGGGGCGGGCGCGGAGGTGGGCGCGCTCGCCCTGCTTGCCGAAGAGGCTCAAGAACTCGACCGGCGCGTCGTCCGCGGCGCCGAACCAGTGAGGGGTCCGGGTGTCGAACTCGGCAGCCTCCCCGGGCGCGAGCACGATGTCGTGCTCGGCGAGGACGACGCGCAGGCGCCCGTTGAGGACGTACACCCACTCGTAGCCCTCGTGGGTCTTGAGGTCAGGAGTCTCGCGCGACGTGCCGCCGTCGATCACGAGCTTGTACGCCTGGATGCCCCCGGCGCGCCGGGTCAACGGGATGGACGTCATGCCGAACGCCTTCGTGGGCCGCAGATGGAGGCGGGGATCGCCGGTGGGAGGGGCGTCCACGAGCTCGTCCAGCGTCACCCCGTACACCCGCGCGAGCGGCAGGAGGAGCTCGAGGGTCGGCTTGCGCGTGCCGGACTCCAGGCGCGAGAGTGTGCTCACCGAGATCCCGGTCTCTGCCGAGACGTCGGCGAGCGTGGTGTCGCGCTGCATCCGGAGGGCGCGCAGGCGTGCGCCGACGGCGTCGAGAGTCTGATCGAGATCGTCACCCATGCGGACAGTTTGCCAGGTCGGCAAAGTTCTTTGCGATTTCGTCACCTCCCGCGCAGGCTGGTCGACGAGGGGCCACGGGGGCTCCGGGAGAGGAACGAAGCGATGGACAACGCTTACGACGTCGTGGTGGTCGGCGGAGGAGCTGCCGGGCTCAACGGGGCGCTGATGCTCGCACGCTCGCGCCGGTCGGTGCTCGTGGTGGACGCGGGGCAGCCGCGCAACGCTCCAGCCGAGGGCGTGCACGGGATGCTCGGCCACGACGGCGTGCCGCCGGCGGAGCTGCTGGCACGTGGTCGAGACGAGGTCCGCCGGTACGGCGCCGAGATCGTCGACGCGACGGTCGAGACGGTGACCGGGAAGGAGGGGAGCTTCGCGGTCACGCTGGACGACGGTCGTACGGTCGAGGCACGACGCGTCCTGGTCACGACCGGCCTCGTCGACGAGCTGCCGGACATCGAGGGCATGCGTGCACGCTGGGGACGCGACGTCGTCCACTGCCCGTACTGCCACGGGTGGGAGGTCCGCGACCAGCCCATCGGTGTCGTCGCGACCGGCTCGATGGCGGTCCACCAGGCGCTGCTGTTCCGGCAGCTGAGCGACGACGTCGTGCTCTTCCTGAACGACCAGCCCGACCTGCCCGACGACGATGCGGAGCAGCTCGCGGCCCGCGGGATCACCGTCGTCACGGGTGCCGTCGCCGGCCTGCAGATCGAGGACGACCAGATCACCGCCGTACGGCTGGCTGACGGCACCGCGGTCGCCCGGAGCGTCGTCGCCGTCGGCGCGCGCACGGCGGCACGTGTGCCGTTCCTCGAGCACCTGGGCCTCTCGCCGGTGGAGCACGCGTCGGGGATGGGAGCGCACGTCGCCGCAGACGAGGTCGGTCGCACGGAGGTCCCCGGGGTGTGGGTGGCCGGCAACGCCACCGACCTCAGCGCCCAGGTCGGTGCCGCCGCTGCAGCGGGAGCCATGGCCGGGGGACAGATCAACGCCGACCTGGTGGCGGAGGAGGCCCGGGCAGCGGTCGAGGCGCGACCGTTGAGAATGGGTGCGTGACCTCACTCTCCACGCAGGCTCTCGCGTTCGGCCACCTCACCATCGCGTACGACGGCTCGGTGCTGCACCCACGTCCGTGGACCGCACGGCAGTCTGCCCTCGCGGCGGAGCTGGCCGCGTCCGCTCCGGACGGGGCGATGCTCGAGATCTTCAGCGGTGTCGGCCACATCGGGCTGCTCGCCGCCGCGCAGGCCGGCCGTGACCTCGTCCAGGTCGACGCGAATCCCGCCGCGTGCGCCTTCGCGGAGACCAACGCCGCGGCCGCCGAGCTCGCGGTGTCGGTGACGGTGCGGTGCGGGATGCTCGAGGACGCCCTCGAGCCGCACGAGCGCTTCGCCGTCGTGATCGCGGACCCGCCGTGGGTGCCGAGCGACGAGGTCACCCGCTACCCCGACGACCCGCCGTTCGCGATCGACGGCGGGTCGTCGGGCATGGACCTGGTGTGGAGCAGCCTCGACGTCATCGAGCACCACCTGGCTCCCGGCGGGTACGCGGTGGTGCAGGTCGGTCCGGACGGTCAGGCCGATGCGCTCGTCGGTGCGCTCGACGGACGCGCGCTGGAGCACGTGTCCGTCGAGCGCCTCGACCGAGGAGCCTTGGTCGCGCTGGTCAGTCCCACGCGACGCTGAAGTACTGGGTCTCGGTGAACTCCTCGAGACCCTCGCGTGCGCCCTCGCGGCCGAGACCGCTCTGCTTGACGCCGCCGAAGGGCGCCGCCGGGTCGGAGACGAGCCCGCGCCCGATGCCCACCATGCCCGCGTCGACGTCCTCCGCGAGGCGCAGGGCGCGCCCCAGGTCGCCGGCGTAGACGTACGCGGCGAGGCCGTACTCGCTGGCGTTCACGTACTCCAGCAGCTCCTCGTCCGTGCGCCAGGTGACGACCGGCGCGACCGGGCCGAAGATCTCCTCGGTGACCACGGGCGAGTCGGGTGCGACGCCGGAGAGGACGACGGGCGCGAGGAAGTGTCCGGTCAGGGTGGGGTCGAGCGGCGCACGGTGGGCGACCGTCGCGCCGGCCGCCAGCGCCGCGTCGACCAGCGACTGGACGCCGGAGAGCGCCTTGGCCGAGATCAGCGGACCGATCTGTGCGCCGGTCGAGGCAGGGCCGACCGTGAGCGCCTCCACCGCAGCGCCGAGCCGGGCGGTGAACGCGTCGGCGACGTCGGCGTGGACGTAGAAGCGGTTCGCCGCGGTGCAGGCCTGACCGCCGTTGCGGAACTTCGCGACCATCGCCCCCTCGACGGCGGCGTCGAGGTCGGCGTCCTCGGTGACGATGAACGGCGCGTTGCCGCCGAGCTCCATCGAGCTGTTCACGACGCGGTCCGCCGCCTGCCGGAGCAGGATCCGGCCGACGTTCGTCGAGCCGGTGAACGAGATCTTGCGCACGCGGCTGTCGGAGAGCCAGGTGCCGACGACGGCTGCCGCGTCGGTGGTGGGCACCACGTTGACCACGCCGTCCGGCACACCCGCCTCGGCGAGGATCCGGGCCACGGCGAGCGCGGTGAGCGGCGTCTCGGCGGCCGGCTTGAGCACCACGGTGCACCCGGCGGCGAGCGCGGGCGCGATCTTGCGGGTCGCCATCGCGGCGGGGAAGTTCCACGGGGTCACGAGCGCGGCGACGCCGACGGGACGGCGGGTCACCAACGTACGGGTGCCGCCGGCCGGTGCGCTGCCGTAGTCGCCCGAGCTCCGTACGGCCTCCTCGGAGAACCACCGGAAGAACTCCGCGGCGTACAGCACCTCACCGCGCGCGTCGACGAGGGACTTGCCGTTCTCGGCGCAGATCAGCGCGGTGAGGCGGTCGACGTCGGCGACCATCAGGTCGTACGCGCGGCGCAGGATCTCCGAACGGACCCGCGGGGCGGTGCGTCGCCACGCCGTCAGCGCCTCGCTGGCCGCGTCGACGGCGGCCGTCGCGTCGGCGGGGGAGGCGTCGGAGACGTGCGCGAGGACCACCGACGTCGCGGGGTCGTCGACGGCGAACGTGGCCGCGGTCGCCTGCCAGGCGCCGCCCACGAAGAGCCCGTGCTCCGGTGCCAGCTCGGCCACGTGGCGCTCGAGCCCCGAGGTCTCGTACGTCGCGGTCATGTCAGGCCTCCTTGAGGGCGGTGGTGAGGACGTCGAGCGCCTCGTGGAGCAGGTCGTCGGAGATCGTCAGCGGCGGGAGGAAGCGCAGGACGTTGCCCCACGTGCCGCAGGTCAGGACGATGACGCCCGCGGCGTGGCAGCTGGCCGCGAGCGCCTTCGCGAGCGCGGCATCGGGCTCTCCGGAGTCGTCGACGAGCTCGACGGCGATCATCGCTCCGCGTCCCCGGACGTCGCCCACGCGGCGGTCGTCGGCGGCGAGGCGGTGCAGGCGGTCGAGCATCAGCGTCTCGATCTCGCCGGCCCGGGCGACGAGGCCGTCGGCCTCGAGCGTCTCGATCGTGGCGAGCGCGGCGGCGCACGCCAGCGGGTTGCCGCCGTAGGTTCCGCCGAGGCCGGAGGCGTGGGCGGCGTCCATGAGCGCGGCGCGCCCGGTGACGGCCGAGAGCGGGAGGCCGTCGGCGACGCCCTTGGCGGTGACGACGAGGTCGGGCACGACGCCCTCGTGCTCGCAGGCGTACATCGCGCCCGTACGCCCGAAGCCGGACTGCACCTCGTCGGCGACGAACACGACGTCGTTGTCGGTGCACCACTGCGCGATCGCCGCGAGGAATCCCTCGGCGGGCACGACGAAGCCGCCCTCACCCTGGATCGGCTCGATCACCACGGCCGCGAGGTTCGCCGCCCCGACCTGCTTCTCGATGACGTCGATCGCGCGTGCGGCGGCGACGCGTCCGTCCTTGACCCCGTCGCGGAACGGGTACGACATCGGCGCGCGGTAGACCTCGGGCGAGAACGGGCCGAAGCCGTGCTTGTACGGCATCGACTTCGCCGTCATCGCCATCGTGAGGTTCGTACGCCCGTGGTAGGCGTGGTCGAACACCACGACCGCCTGGCGTCCGGTGGCGGCGCGGGCGATCTTGACCGCGTTCTCGACGGCCTCGGCCCCGGAGTTGAACAGCGCGGTGCGCTTGTCGTGGTCGCCTGGGGTCAGCCGGTTGAGCGCCTCGGCGACCGCGACGTACGGCTCGTACGGGGTGACCATGAAGCAGGTGTGCGTGTACGCGGCGGCCTGCGCGGCGACCGCCTCCACGACGCGGGGCGCGCTCACGCCGACGGTGGTCACGGCGATGCCGGAGCCGAGGTCGATGAGCTGGTTGCCGTCGACGTCCTTGACGATCCCGCCGGACGCCTCCGCCGCGAACACGGGGAGCGTCGTGGCGACGCCGGTGGGTACGGCGGCCTGCTTGCGCGCCATCAGCGCCTGCGACGCGGGCCCCGGGATGGGCGTGACGAGGCGACGTTCCTGGGTGAGAGCCATGGGGTCAGGATCAGGGGTGACCGCCTATGCCGTCCAATACCGAATATGCTGGGAAGGTATGCCGCGGAGGCATACCTTGATCGGAGGAGGACGGGTGGAGCTGCGCGGCCTCGGCTACTTCGTCGCGACCGCCGACGCGGGCACCGTCAGCGCCGCGGCGGCCGCGCTGCACATGACCCAGCCGGCGCTCTCCCGGCAGCTGCGCAGCCTCGAGCGCGAGCTGGGCGTGGACCTCTTCACCCGCTCGCGCGGTCGGCTCGCGCTCAATGCCGCGGGCACGCAGTTCCTTCCTGTGGCGCGCGACCTCCTGCGCCGCGCCGACGACGCCCGGGCGGCAGCCTCGACGCTGGCGGCAGGGCGGCTCGAGGCGCTGACGATCGCGACCAGGACGACGACCTTGAGCGACGTCATCGCGCCCTTCGTGGCGCAGCTGCGTCCTGACGACCCGGTGCCCACGGTGCTCGAGACCGAGGTCGGCGACCCTCACGTGTCGCTGCGCGGGGGCGCAGACCTCGCGCTCGTCTTCGACCGGCCCGGCCCCGATCTCGCGGGTGCTCCCGTCGCGGTGCTGCCGGTGTGGGCGTACGTCCCGGCGGACCACGCGTGGGCGCAGCGGCGGAGCGTCGACCTGGAGGCGCTCACGCAGGAGCGCCTGGTCGTGCTGCGTCGGGGGATGCGCGCCCGGCACGTCCTCGACGTCGCGGTCGAGAGCTCGGGCCTGGCCCTCGGAGGCTACGTCGAGTCGTCGCACCCGCAGGTGGCCCAGGCGCTCGCCGCGGCGGGACGCGGGATCGCGGTCGTCACCGACGACCCGCGCTTCGAGCTCGTGCCCCTGGAGATCGAGGGTGCCCACGGTCCGCTGCGCGTCCACCTGTGGGCCGCGTGGGAGCCCGACCACCACGCGGCGGCGACGCTGGCCGACCTCACCGCGCGCCTGCGGGACTTCTGCGTCGCCCGGTACGGCGAGGCGGTCGCGCCTCCCGACAGCCCGTCAGCGTGAAGGGACGAGCAGCCGTGCAGGGTTGCGCACGAGCATCTGCTCCAGGTCGTCCTCGCTGGCTCCGCCGGCCCGGAGCATCGGGACGATCCGCCGGTGGAGGTTCTCCATGTGCCAGTTCGGGACGTGGCGCGACCGCCAGCTCGGCGGCGTGACACGACTGAAGAACGCGGCGTCGTGCGACAGGACCATCCGGTCGGCGTACCCCAGGTCCAGCAGCGTGAGGACCGTCTCGACGCGGATCTCGTCGTCGAGGACGTGCTCCATCCCGAAGCGGTCCATCCCCAGGGTGGCGCCCGTGTCGGCGAGCTCGCGCAGGTAGGCGATGTCGTCGGAGTCGCCGCAGTGGCCCACGATCACGCGCGTGGGAGAGACGTCGTGCCGGCGCAGGAACGACAGCTGGGCGCGCCCGTTCTGCGACGGCGCGTGGGTGTGGGTGGTGATCGGCACGCCGGTCTGCTGGTGCGCGACCGCCGCCGCGGTCATCACCCGCGAGACGTCCGGGGTCAGGCCCAGCCGGTCGGTCACGACCTTCAGCATGCCGGCGCGGACGTCGGTGCCGGCGATCCCCTTCTCGATGTCACCGACGAACATCTCGATCAGCGGATCCGGACCGCCGACGAGCAGCCCGGGCCCGTGGGTGTGGAAGTACGGGGGAAGCACGTCGGCGGTGTAGTAGCCGGTCGAGGCGACGAGCGCGACGCGAGAGCGGGCCGCGACCTTCGCGACGCGCGCCACGTCCCGGCCGAGACCCAGCACGGTGAGGTCGACCACCGTGCGTACGCCGAGCTCCCAGAGCCGGTCGAGGCCTGCGACGGCCGTGTCGACCGCCGCAGCCTCGTCCCACTCCGGATGGGGGAAGTTCAGGTCCAGCTCGGTGTGCCCCACGAAGACGTGCTCATGGAGGAGCGTGACCCCGAGGTCGTCCGCGTCGAGCGGACCGGTGAAGGTCTGGACTTCCCCCGCGCCCGTCATTCAGCCGTGCCCCGGATCGCTTCGTAGACCGCGAGCTGCTCCTCGCCGAAGTTCTCGCGCAGGTACGTGTCGGCCTTCGTGCGGAACGCCTCGACGTCGACGTCCTCGACGATCTCGAGCGCGCCGCTCTCCTTCCACTCCGCGAGGGTCTTCTGCTCGTCCTCCTCGACGCAGCCCGGCACCTGCTCGACCGCCGCGTCGACCGCGGACTGGAGCGCGTCCTGCTGCTCGTCGGACAGCTCGTCCCACTTCTGACCGACGATCACGAGGTTGGAGTTGGCCTGGTGCGAGGACATGCTGATGTAGTCCTGCACCTCGTCGAGGCTCACCGCGTCGATGTTGACGATCGGGTTCTCCTGGCCGTCGACCGTGCCCTGCTGGAGGGCCAGGAACAGCTCCTCGTACGCCACCTCGGTCGCGTTCGCGCCCAGCGCCTTGGCGTTCATGAGGAACTGCGGCGACGCGGGGAAGCGCATCCGCAGGCCCTCGAGGTCCGCGGGCGTACGGATCGGCTTGTTTGCGGTGAACTGCCGCTGACCCGCCGACCACGCCCCGAGCGTCGTCACGCCGGTCTCCTCCTTGAAGCCGTCGAGCAGCTCGTTGGAGTCGTCGCTCTCGAAGAACCGGACCAGGTGGTCGTTGTCGTCGAAGGCGTACGCGGCGTCGAGGACGGCCACCGGCTCGTACACCGCGCCGAGTGCCGAGGCGCCCTGGATGTCGATGTCGATGTCGCCGGAGACGACCGAGCTGATCCGGTCGGCGTCGCCGCCGAGCTCGCTGTTGGGGTGCAGCGCGACCGTCATCCCGACGTCGGCCTTCTCGACCTCGTCGGCGATCACCTGGGCGCCGCAGCGGTGCTGCGGCTGGTTCTCGGTGTAGCTGTGGGCGAGTGTGAGCTCGACCTCGCCGCCGTCACCTCCCTCGTCGTCGCCTCCGCACGCGGTGAGCGCGAGGAGGGGGACGACCGCCCAGGCGGCGATCGTGGTGCGGCGGAATCGGTAGGTAGTCATGGCTACTGGGTCCTTTCTCCGGAGGTGTCCCGAGAACGGTGGGTGGGGTGGTCGACGGCCGGGTCGTGCGACGCGGCGGTCTCGGCCGAGACCATCGCGTCGAAGTCGCGGAACATCTCCTCGCGGTGAGCTGTCCTGCCGGTGAGGAGCTCGAAGGTGTCGGCGGCCTGGTGGACCGCCATCCCGGCGCCGCTGAGGGTGGGGCAACCGCGTGCTCGCGCCGTACGGAGCAGCTCGGTCGTGAGAGGGCGGTAGACGATGTCAGCCACCCAGAGCTGCGGGGTGAGCAGCTCGCCCGGCACCGGGGTCCCGGGGTGGTGCGCCATGCCGAGGGGGGTGGCGTTCACGACTCCCGAGGCGTCGGCGAGGACCCGTCCGAGCGCGGTCGGGCCGAAGGTCTCGACGGTGGTCTCGCTGTCGGCGGCCGCCAGGGAGATCGCGAGGTCCTGGGCGCGCCCGCGGTCGGGGTCGACGACGCGGAGCCGGGTCGCGCCGAGCGCCGACAGCGCGTGCGCGACCGCCGTCCCCGCGCCGCCGGCACCGAGCAGCACCACGTCGGTGAGGTCGGCGTCGGGGAGGCCGTCGCGGAACGCGCGCGAGAAGCCGGTGACGTCGGTGTTGCGGGCGACGGTGCGACCGTCCCGTACGAGGACGGTGTTGAGGGCGCCGATGCGCTCGACCTCCGTCCCGAGCTGGTCGACCAACGGCATCATCGTGTGCTTGATCGGGTGCGTGACGTTCAGCCCGTCGAAGCCCAGCTCGACGGCGGCGTCGAGCAGGCGGCGGAGGTGGTCGGCACCCACCCGGTCACCGTCGAGGTCGACCACCTTGTAGACGTAGCGGAGCCCGTGGCGGTCGGCCTCGCGCTCGTGCATCGCCGGCGTCAGCGAAGGGCCGACGCCTTGTCCCAGCAGCGCCACGAGCACCGACTCGCGCGCGCTCACAGGCCCAGCCTCTGCGGGAGGTACAGGATCGCGTCGGGCCAGAAGATGATCGCGACGCACAGGAGGAGCAGCGGCACCATGAACGGCAGGGCGCCCCAGAAGACCTCCGACATGCGCGCCTTCGCGATCGCCTGCAGGACGAAGATGACGGTGCCGACCGGGGGAGTGAGCAGCCCGATCATCTGCGACAGGATCATCAGCACGCCGAGGGCGATGGGGTCGACGTCGTACACCGCGGCGATCGGCAGCAGGATCGGGACCGCCAGGGTGAGCACCGCGATGGCGTCGAGAGCCGTGCCGAGGATCAGCGACAGCAGCAGGACGAGCAGCAGGAACACCGTCGGGCTCGACGTGAGGTCGAGGACCCACGCCGAGAGGTCCTTCGCTACCTGCTCGCGGGCGAAGATGTAGCCGAGCAGGTTGGCCGAGGCGACGATGAGCATGATCGCGCCGCTGGTCAGGACCGCCTCGGTGAGGACCTTCGGGAGGTCGCGGATCTTGAGGGTGCGGTAGGCGAACCCGAGCAGCGCCATGTACGCGACGCCGACGGCCGCGGCCTCGGTCGGGGTGAAGACGCCGCCGAGGATGCCGCCCAGGATGATGACGGGGGCGCCGAGCGGGGCGATCACGCGCTTGCCGGTCTCCCACACGCGCGCGCCGCTGAACTGCGTGCGCTCGATGTTGGGGTCGCGGCGGACCCAGAAGAAGACCACGATGCACAGGCCGACCGCCATCAGCAGGGCCGGCACCACCGACGCCGCGAACAGCGCGCCGGTGGACACGGCGGCGAGGCCCGCGTAGATGACGGCCGGGATGCTCGGCGGCATCACGGGCGCGATCAGCGAGGCGGCGCCGGTCACGCCCAGGGCGAACTTCTTGGAGTAGCCGCTGCGCAGCATGGCCGGGATCTGGACCTTGCCGAGCGCCGCGGCGTCCGCGACCGCCGAGCCGCTCATCCAGGAGAAGCCGACGCTCACGCCGACGCTGACGTAACCGAGGCTCCCACGGACCCGGCCGAGGAGGGCGAGCGCGAAGTCGAAGAGCCGGTCGGCGATGCCCGCGTGGTTGGCGAGCGTCCCCAGCAGGATGAACAGCGGGACCGCCAGCAGCGGGAAGCTCGCCGTGGACTGCGCCACCAGGCGCAGCGCCAGGCCGAGCGAGAGGTCGTTGGTGATGAGGTAGAGCAGCGAGGGCCCGATGAACGCGAAGGCGATCGGGACCCTGATCACGAGCAGGAGCGTGATCAGCAGGCAGAGGATCAGCAGGCTCATTCGACCGGTGCCTCCGAGCGGGACTGGTCCTGAGGCACGCCGACCACGGCGTACTGGACGGCGGCGACGGAGGCGCGGAGGGTCGTGCTGACGAAGCCGATCAGGGAGATCGCGTAGAACCACGACATCGGCATCCGCATGGCGGGGGACTTGAGGATGCTCTGGGTCTCGATGAGGGACCACGCCTCGGCCGTGAGGCCGACGCCGACCGCGGCCACGACGACGCAGGAGATCACGCGGACGAGCCGGCGTACGACCTCGTTGTCGACCGCGTCGACCATCTCGATCGCGATGTGCGAGTCGGTGGTCACGAGGACGCCGGCGACGACGAAGGTCAGCCACACCAGGCAGAACCGGGCGAGCTCGCCCGTCCACGGCCAGCCGTCGAAGGGCAGGTACCGCTGGACGGCCTGCGCCATCACGAGGAAGAAGATCAGGAGCAGGGCCGCGATGCCGATCGCGAGCTCGATCGCGGTGAGCGTCCGCACGGTCCGTGAGACCCACCGAGGCGGGTGCTCGAAGAACGTACGGACGGGGCCACCGCGGGCGTCCGGCTCCGACGTGACGGAAGTCATAGGACGGGAAGGTAGAGAGCGCGGCGCATCGATGGCAAGCGGTTGCCATCTGGTTGCCAGATCGTGTTCGCTACGTGACATGGCCGACCCGACGATCTACGACGTGGCTGCCGCAGCGGGCGTGGCGACCTCGACGGTCTCGCGTGCGTTCTCGCAACCGACCCGCGTGAGCACCAAGACGCGGGAGCACGTGCTGGCCGTCGCCGCCGAGCTCGGCTACCGGCCAAACCCCCACGCACGTGCGCTGTTCTCGGGGCGGCACCACACGGTCGCGATGGTGGTCTCCGACATCACCAACCCGCACTACTTCGAGCTGATCCGCGGGGCCGAGCTGCGCGCGAAGGCGTCGGAGTACACCCTCGTGCTCGTCAACGCGGAGGAGTCGCCGCGCATCGAGTACGACCAGATCCAGCGCCTCGTGAGCTCGGTCGACGGGTTCGTGCTTGCCGCGAGCAGGCTCCCCGACGAGAACCTCGAACGGATCGCCGCGCAACGTCCCGTCGTGCTGATGAACCGCGAGCTCCCCGGCCTCCCGAGCGTCGTCCTGGACCACGTCCAGGGCTGCCGTCAGATCGTCGAGCACCTGGCGTCGCTGGGGCACCGCCATCTGGTCTACCTGGCCGGTCCGCGCAACTCGTGGATGGCGGCGACGCGGTGGGCGGCACTGAGCGCGGCGTGCGACGACCTCCACATCCGGGTCGAGCGCGTCGGCCCGTTCACGCCGAAGGTGGCGCACGGGGGAGTCGCGGCCGACGGCGCGGTCAACACCGGTGCCACCGCTGTCGTGGCGCACAACGACCTGCTCGCGATCGGTGTCGTCCAGCGGTTCGCGCAGCGCGGGGTGCGGGTGCCGGAGGACGTGAGCGTGGTCGGGTTCGACGACATCTTCGCCTCCGCGCTGTGCACGCCCCGCCTCACGACGCTGGGCGGTCCGCACGTCGAGGTCGGGCGCGCCGCGGTCGAGATCCTGCTCGACATGGCGACGCCCGCGCGCCGCGGTCGCGCGCCGGCCCGGGTGCTGATCCCGAGCGAGCTCGTCCTGCGCGACTCGACCGGGCAGGCGCCGTAGCGCCCGCCCGGTCGCGTCAGTCGTCAGTCGTCGGTCACGGTGAGGGTGACGTCGATGTTGCCGCGGGTGGCGTTGGAGTACGGGCAGACCTGGTGCGCCTTCTCCGCCAGCTGCTGCGCCGTGTCGTGGTCGAGGTGGGGGAGCGTGATCTCGAGCTCGACGGCGAGGGCGTACCCGCCGGCGTCGTTCGAGCCGATCGACACGCGGGCGCCGACGGCGGAGTCGCTCACGTCGGCGCCCTCGCGGCCGGCGATCGAGCGCAGCGCGGAGTGGAAGCACGCCGCGTAGCCGAGGGCGAACAGCTGCTCGGGGTTGGTCCCGTCACCCGAGCCGCCCATCTCCCGCGGGACGGCGAGCTGGAGGTCGAGCCGGCCGTCGGAGCTGCGGCCCTGGCCGTTGCGTCCGTCGCCGGTCGTCAGGGCTTCGGCGGTGTAGAGCGGGGTCATGGAGGTCCTTCCAAGGATCAGCTACGACGGGTGTCGAGCAGGTCGGTGAGGTGACGGACGGCGTCGCGGAGCGCGGCGGCGTCTGCGGCGGTCAGCCCGGTGGAGTCGTGGATCTGGCGGGGGATGCGCGCCGCCCGGCGTTCGAGGCGGCGCCCTGCCGGCGTCAGCGAGACCTCCACGACGCGCTCGTCGGAGGCGGAGCGTTCACGGCGGACGAAACCCTGGGTCTCCAGCCGCTTCAGCAGCGGTGAGAGCGTGCCCGAGTCGAGCTGGAGCCGCTCGCCCAGACGTCCGACGGAGACGCGGCGCTCCTCCCACAGGACGAGCATGACGAGGTACTGCGGATAGGTGAGGTCGAGTGCGGCGAGCAGCGGCCGGTAGGTGGCCGTCATCGCCCGCGCTGCGGAGTACAGCGCGAAGCACAGCTGCTGGTCGACGCTCGCGGTGGGCACCTCTTATGTGTAGCGCGCAATTCAGTTGCGCACAACCAGACTTCCTCAGCGCGTGGTGGCGCGCTGAGCGGCCAGCCGTACGGGCGCGTCCGCCGCGCCGTACCCGTCGTACCTGCCGCGCCGCTCGACGAACTCGAAGAACACGTCGCCGAGGGTGCGCGTGTAGAAGTGCACGAACCCGCCGGCGGCGTCCTCGTCGTACAGCAGGTCCAGCGAGCGCAGCTCCTCGAGGAACGCGCCGTCGAGGCCGAACCTCGCCCGCAGGTCGTCGTAGTAGTTGTCCGGCACAGGGAGGAACGCGAGGCCGCGTGCGCGTGCCGTACGGGCGAGCGCGACGACGTCGTCGGAGGAGAACGCGACGTGCTGGGTGCGCCCGTCCTCGGCCTGGGGCTCGACGTTGAGCGGGAGCCGCACGCATCCGTCCGGCGTGCGCATGACCTGGCTCCGGACGAGGCCGCGGGGGCCGGCGACCTCGCGCGCGGGCTCGGGGTCGAGGCCGAGCACGCTCTGGTAGAAGAGCACGGCCTCGTCGAAGTCCTGCCAGCGCTGCGTGACGTTGACGTGGTCGATGGCGCGCGCGACGTCGGAGCGTTCGGGGTCGCCGTAGGTGAACTCGTCGAGCCACCGAGGGTCCGGACCCTTGTCGCTGAAGAGGATCTGCGTCCCGTCCGGCGCTGCGGTCGCGGGCAGGTCCTGCTCGCCTGCATGGGTCTGGCGGAAGACCGGCGGCGCGTCGAGCTCGCGGGCACGGGCCAGTGCGGCGCTCGCGTCGGCCACCTCGAGGCCGAACGCGGCCAGATGGGTCGGCCTGTCTGCGCCGCGCTGGTCGTTGAGGATCACGCGTGCCCGGCCCGACGACCAGAGGCGTACGGGCTTGGTGCGGTGCCGGCCGCGGAAGGTGAACCCGAGCTGCTCCAGCACGAGATCGGCCTCGTCGAGCCCGGACCCGCGCAGCTCGACGAAGTCGAACCCTTCCGGCGGGCTGACGGCCGTGAGCGGCCTCCCGGCGGTGCTGTCCAGAGGCCGGACCTGGTCGGCGAGCCAGACCAAGGAGCGGTGCGCGTGCGCAGCGGTGCGGCGGACGTCGGTCTGACGGAAGACGTCGTTGAACACCTCGAGCGAGAGAGGTCCGGTGTAGCCGGCGGCGAGGACGTGGCCGAGGAACCGGGGGAGGTCGAAGCTGCCCTCGCCGGGGAACAGGCGGTGGTGCCGGCTCCACGACAGCACGTCCATGTCGAGCGCGGGGGCGTCGGCGAGCTGGAGGAAGAAGATCTTGTCGCCGGGGATCTTCTCGATCTCGCTCGGGTCGTGACCGCGCGACAGGATGTGGAACGAGTCGAGGCAGACGCCGACGTTCGGGTGGTCGGCACGCTCGACGACACGCCAGGCGCGCCGGTAGTCGTCGATGAACCTGCCCCAGGCCAGGGCCTCGAACGCGATCCGGACGCCGTACGAGGACGCGAGCTCGCCGAGCGCGCGAAGCTGGCGGGCGGACACCTCGTCCGAGTCGACGGTCGCCGTCGCGACGTTGCTGCACACGAGGACGAGGTCCATGCCGAGGCGGTTCATGAGCTGGAACTTCGTCTCCGCGCGCCGCATGTTGTCGGCGAACGTCGCGTCGTCGACGCCCTCGAAGTCGCGGAACGGCTGGTAGAGGTCCAGCGACAGCCCGAGCCGGTGGGCGAGCGTACGGATCTCCTCCGGCGACTCGTACGCCGTGACGAGATCGGGCTCGAAGATCTCCACGCCGTCGAAGCCGGCTTCGGCGCAGGCGTGGAGCTTGGGGACGAGGCTTCCGCTGAGGCAGACGGTGGCGATCGACGTACGCACGCGAGGAACGTACCATTTCGTACATTGCGAGGACCAGGGGCGAATCCGCGCTCTGCGGCGGCTTGCTGGATAGGGTGGTGGCCGTGACGGAGCAGGTCTCGAGGCAGCGCGATCCCGAGCGTACGAAGGCGGAGCTGCTCGAGGTCGCGACGCGGGCGTTCGCCGAGGACGGCTACTCCGGAGCGCGTGTCGACGAGATCGCGGAGCGCACCCGTACGACGAAGCGGATGATCTACTACTACTTCGGCGGCAAGGAGCAGCTCTACCTCGCCGTGCTGGAGAACGCCTACCGCGGGATCCGGCAGGCCGAGGAGCGGCTCGAGGTCGGCGACCTGGGTCCCGTCGACGCGATCCGGAGGCTCGCCGAGCTCACGTACGACCACCACGTCGAGCACCAGGACTTCATGCGCCTGGTCGCCATCGAGAACATCCACCGAGGCGAAGGCATCCGCAAGCTCGAGGTGCTCCGCGACCTCGGCAAGCCGGCGATGGAGGTTCTCGAGACGATCCTGCGCCGCGGCGTCGCCGAGGGCGTCTTCCGCGACGACGTCGACGCGCTCGACGTGCACCTGCTCATCAGCTCGTACTGCGTGTTCCAGGTCGCCAACCAGTACACGTTCGGGTACCTCTTCGACGTCGACCTGCTCGCCGACGACACCCGTCCGCGCCTGCGCGCGCTGATCGGTGACGTCGTCGTCTCCTGGCTCCGCCCGCCGCCGTAAAGCCCCTCCCGTTTGCCACGGACCCGTGGCAGACGGAGAAGGAGCTACCGACCGCCGGCTGTCGCCGAGGTGGGCAGGGTGTGCAGCGGAGCAGCGGCGGAGGCGACGGCGTCGTCGAGCGTGCCGCGCGCCTCGCGGTGCCGCTTCATCACGACGCCCAGCAGGACCGCGGCGAAGCTGAGGCCGGCCATGACCCACGACGCCGCGCCGAGGCCGGCCGCGAGCGCGTCACCCTGCGAGTGGCCCGCGTCCGTACGGTTGGCGATGACCGCGGCGTTCACCGTGGCGGCGACGGCGGTGAACACCGCGGCGCCGACGTAGCGGGCCATGTTCGAGACGCCCGACGCAGCACCGACGTCCTCGGGCGCCACCGCCGCGGTCGCCCCGGACGACGCCGGACCGTTCGACATGCCCATGCCGACCGCGATCGCGATCAGGGGCATCAGGAAAGCGAGGTAGCGCCAGTCCGACTGCGTCAGGCCGACGACCGCGAAGCCGGCGCCGGTGATCAGGAACCCGAGCGAGACGACCTTGCGCCCGCCGACCTTGGCGGCCATCTTCGGGACCAGCGGGGCGACGACCACGAGCCCGACGGTCGCCGGCAACGTCGCCAGCCCGGCCTGGAGCGGAGTGAAGCCGAGCGCGGCAGGGTTCTGGAAGTACAGGCTGAGCAGGTACATCAGCGCGTTGATCGTGCCCGCTCCGATGAGGATCGCGAGCGTCGCGGCGACGAGCGTGCGGTTGCGCAGCAGCGCGAGATCCAGCAGCGGCACCCGTACGCGCTTCTCCACCGCGAAGAATGCGAAGCCGGCGGCCACCGCGATCGCGAAGCACCCCAGGGTGGCCAGGCTGAACCAGCCCCAGTCGCTGCCCTTGCTCGTCCCCAGCAGGACCGGGCTCAGCGTGAGGGCGACGAGCAGCGCTCCCGCGTAGTCGATCGAGCGTGAACGCGTCGTGTCCCGCGACTCCGCGATCGTCGCGAACGTGACCACCATGCAGACGATCGCGATCCCCGCGTCGATCCAGAAGAGTCCTTGCCACCCGGTGACGTCGACGAGGACACCGCCCACCAGCGGGCCTGCCGCGGCTCCCACGGCCGCTGCGGCGCCCCACAACGAGACCGCTCTGAGCTGCGCGTCGCCGGAGTTCGCGACCGACAGCAGGCTCAGCCCGCACGCGAGGATCGTGGCTCCGGCCGCGCCTTGGATCAATCGCCCGATGATGACCATCTCGCCGGAGCCCGCCAGCGCGATCACGAGGCAGGAGAGGACGAAGAGCAGCAGACCGAGCTGGAAGATCCGCTTGCGTCCGAACACGTCGCCGAGCGCACCCGAGGTCACGATCACCGCCGCCCCGACGAGCGAGTAGCCGGTCACCGCCCACTGCAACGTGTCGACCGACATCCCGGTGTCGTCGCTGATCGCCGGCAGCAGGATGCTCACCGCCGACGTGTTGGCGTTGACCACCAGCGTCGACAAGCACGTCGCGGCGAGCACGCCACCGGTCGTCGCCGCAGGACCCGGCTTGGTCGCCTCTGCCGTCATCGAACCCCCCAGCCCGACGGTCGTCGCGGGAGACCCCGACGCATCGGCCACAGGCTAGTGGGCCAGACGGTCCGCTGCACAGCGCTGATGCACATCCGCTTCTACGCTCGGAACATGGACGACCCCCGAAGCCCGTACGTCGCCGACGTCCTCGTCGTGGGAGCCGGCCCGACCGGCCTCACGCTCGCCCTCGAGCTCGCCACCCACGGCGTCCCCGTACGGGTGGTCGACGCCGCACCCGACTCCGTGCACGAGTCGCGCGCGCTCGTGGTCCAGGCGCGGACGCTGGAGGTGCTGGCGCGGCACGGCGTCGCCGACGCGCTCGTGGCCGAGGGCGAGAAGGCGTTCGGCCTGACGGCGCACGGCGCAGCCAAGGTCGCGACGATCGGTCTGTTCGACACGACGATCACGGAGACGGCGTACCCGTACCTCCTCTTCCTCTCCCAGGCCCGTACGGAGCAGATCCTCCTCGCGCACCTTGAACGTGCCGGCGTCGAGGTGACGCGTGACCGTGCGCTGGTCGACCTGCACCAGGACGCCGACGCGGTGACGGCGACCGTACGAGGTGCCGACGGGACGACCGAGACCGTGCGCGCGGGTTACGTGGTGGGCTGCGACGGTGCACACAGCGCCGTCCGTACCGCGTGCGGGATCGACTTCACCGGGTCGACCTACCCCCAGACGTTCGTGCTCGCCGACGTCGACGCGTCCGGGCTGGAGCGCGGGCGCATCCACGCCTTCCTCGGCGAAGAGGGCCTGCTGTTCTTCTTCCCGCTCCGCACCCCTGCGCCGTGGCGGCTGCTGACCGTACGTCCGTCGGGGGCCGAGGCGACGACCTTCGGCGACGTCCAGGCGCTGGTGGAGCGGCGCACCGGGCGGACGGTGAGCGTACGGGACCCGGTGTGGCTCACCGACTTCGCGATCTCCGAGCGCTGCGTCGACCAGATGCGTGAGGGGCGGGTGATGCTCGCCGGCGACGCGGCCCACATCCACAGCCCGGCGGGCGGACAGGGCATGAACACCGGCATCCAGGACGCCGTGAACCTGGGATGGAAGCTCGCGCTCGTGTGCCGCGGTCTGGCCCCCGAGATCCTGCTCGACTCCTACGGCGCGGAACGGTTGCCGGTCGCGCACGACGTCTTGGAGACGACGGGTCGGGTGTTCCGGATCGCGACGTCGTCCAGCCGGGTCGTCGCCCGGCTGCGTGCGGTGGTGGCGACGAGGGTGCTGCCGCTGCTGGTGCGGGTGCCTGCACTGCGCCGGGCTGCGTTCCGTGCGGTCGCCGAGCTCGACGTCCGCTACCGCGACGGCGCGCTCGCAGGGGAGCCGCATCCGAAGGCGTCACGGCGCGGGCTGCGTCCCGGCGACCGGGTCCCCGATGGCCCGGTCGTCGCCGACGGTGTGGTGACCACGATGCAGCGCAGTCTCTCGCCGACCGCGTTCACGCTGGTCCTGGTCGGACCGGACGACCACGCGCGCGCTGCCGACGTGGCGGTCCTCGTACGGCGCTGGGGTGAGCGGCTGCAGGTCGTGCGCGCGAGCGAGGTCCCGGCGACGGGGGAGGCGACCTTCGTGCTCGTACGACCCGACGGCTACGTCGGTGCGACGGACGCGGACGGCAACCTGGCGGCGGTGGACCGCTTCCTCGCCGACGCGGTGGGGCTCTCCCCTGCCCTCAGGTGATCTCGGGCAGCTCCTGCGCCGCGCCGAGCAGCACCCGGAACGGGTCGCCCTTCACCTCGAGCCGGTCCAGGACGGTCCGGATCGTCCACCGGTCGGGCCGCAGGTCGGGGTCGTCCAGCTCGTCCCACGTCAGCGGCACCGACACGGGCGCGCCGGGAGCGGGTCGGGGCGAGTACGGCGCGACGAGCGTCTTGTTGATCGCGTTCTGGGTGTAGTCGAGCCGTGCGAGCCCTTTGCGCGCCTTCACCTCCCACTGCCAGCTCACCAGCTCGGGCACGACGCGGCCCACCGTCTTCGACAGCTTCTCGACCCACGCGCGCGTGTCGTCGAAGGTGTAGCCCGGCACCACCGGGACCCAGACCTGGATGCCGCGTCGACCGGTGACCTTCGGCCGGGCGGTGACGCCGAGGTGCTCGAGCGCGGTGCGGTGCAGCCGCGCGAGGACGAGGAGGTCCTCCCACGACGTGTTCTCACCGGGGTCGAGGTCGATCAACGCGTACGAGGGCTCCTGCGGCGCGTCCGTACGGGAGGTCCAGGGGTGCCACTCGAGGCCGCCGAAGTTCGCGGCCCACACCAGCGCGGCCGGCTCGTCGGCCACGACGTACGTCGTGGTCTCGCCGTCGTCTGCGTCCTTGTTGTCCCAGGCGCCGAGCCAGTCCGGCGCGTGGGACGGCCGCTGCTTGTGCCAGAAGCCCTTCTTGTCCGCGCCGTCGGGGAACCGGTTGAGGTTGAGCGCGCGGCCCTCGAGGTAGGGGACCGCGACCGGGGCGATCCGGGCGGTGTACGCGAGCAGCTCGCGCTTGGTGACCGGCGGATCGCCGGGGAACAGCACCTTGTCGAGGTTGGTGACCTTGAGGCTGCGGCCGAAGACGTCCCAGGTGCCCTGCTTGCCGAGCGCCATGAGATCGTCGATCGCCTCGTCGGGGAGCGGGTCGGGCAGCAGCGACACCTCGGCGCTCGCGGCGGGAAGGTCGGAGCGCCAGAGGAAGTGGGGGTCGGCCTTCACCTCGTCATTCGTCCGGCCGCTGAGCACGGAGCGTGGATGGTCCTCCGGGTCCCATCCTTCGACGGCGTCGTCGTCGCGCTTGTGCAGCAGCATCCAGGCGTCCTGGTCTTCGCCGTCGCGGCGCACGAGCACGAACCGCCCGCGCAGCTTCTCGCCGTGGACCTCTGCGTGCAGCTCCCCGGAGGCGACGGCGGCGCGGGGGTCGTCGGTCTTGACCGGCTCCCAGGTGCCGGTGTCCCAGACGATCACGTCACCGCCGCCGTACTCGGCGGACGGGATGACGCCCTCGAAGTGCAGGTACTCGATCGGGTGGTCCTCGACGTGCATCGCGAGCCTGCGCACCTTCGGGTCGAGGGTGGGCCCCTTGGGGACGGCCCAGCTCACCAGCACCCCGTCGATCTCGAAGCGCAGGTCGTAGTGCAGCCTGCTCGCGCGGTGACGCTGCACCACGAACCGTGCCGGGGAGTCGCCCGACCCCTCGGCACGAGCTGCGGCCCCGGCAGGCTCCGGCGTACGTGCGAAGTCGCGCTTGCGGCGGTAGACCTCCAACGGATCGCCCATGCGCGACATGTTCCCTCGCGCCCCCGGACCATGCTCGTCGGATCAGTGACGGAGCAGCGCGTTCAGTCGGCCGTAGTCCGCCCCGTCCACGAGCCCGTCGAACGTGCCCTCGACCAGGACGGCACGTGCGAGCCGCTCAGTGAGCCCGTAGGCGACCTGGGCGATCCCGGCGCCGGTGCTGATCCTGCGCGCTCCGGCGGCGGCGAAGTCGCTCACGGACGGTGACCCCGGCCCGGCCATCACGTTGACCGGTGCGTCGACCGCAGCGGTGAGCTCCTGCAGGACGTCGAGGTCGACGAGGCCGGGGACGAACACGCCGTCGGCGCCGGCCGCCACGTACGCGCGGGACCGCCTGACGGCGTCGTCGAGGTCGTCGATGCCGAGCAGGAAGACGTCGGTGCGTGCGTTGATGAAGAGCGGGACGCCGTGTGCGTCGGCGACAGCCCGGGCCTCGCGCACGCGCTCGGACATGGTGTCGACCGGGACGAGCGCGCCGGACTCGGTGTCCTCGAGGTTGATGCCGACCGCGCCTGCGTCGATCACGCCGCCGACCGTGCCGGCGACGTCGCCGAAGCCCGCCTCGACGTCGGCCGAGACCGGGACGTCGACAGCAGCGACGATCCGCCGGACGGCGTGGATCAGCTCGGCCGGATCCATGCCGTGACCGTCCGGGCTCCCCAGGGCCCAGGCGACCCCGGCGCTGGTCGTGGCCACCGCGGCTGCACCAGCCTCTTGGACGAGCCGCGCAGATGCGGCGTCCCACGCGTTCGGCAGGACGAGCACGTCGTCGTGGAGGGCGTGGAAGGTCTTGGCGCGTTCGTCGAAGGTCATGCGAGCGAGTTTGGCGCGCGGGACTGACATCGGCTGGCGGGATTCAGACGGGACCAGGCTGCTGTCCTGAGGCTGTTGCCAGGAGGCCGGGAGCGCGGGAGGGTTGCCCTCGTGAAGAACGCGATCGTGACAGGGGCCGCCAGCGACATCGGGCGGGCCATCGCCCGCACCCTCGTGGCCGAGGGAACGCACGTCGTCCTGGCCGACAACGACCTCGACACCGTGCGGGCCGTGGCTGCGGAGGTGCCGGACACCGAGGCCGTCCACGTGGACCTCGGATCGGCGGAGTCGGTACGCGGGTTCGCCGCGGACGTGCTCGACCGAGTCGGTCCACCCGACCAGCTCGTGAACGGTGCCGCGCTGTGCCACGGCGGGTCGCTCCTCTCGGTGGAGGAGGACACGTGGGCGCAAGAGCTCGACGTCGTCCTCGCCGGCACGATCCGGGTGTCGCAGGCGTTCCTCCCCGCCATGCAGGAGGCAGGTGGCGGATCGGTGGTGAACATCGCCTCCGTCAACGGCCACGGCTACTTCGGCGCCGACGCGTACAGCGCCGCGAAGGCCGGCGTCCTCAACCTCACCAAGACTCTCGCCGTCCAGTACGGGCCGTACGGGGTCCGCGTGAACTCGGTGTCGCCGGGGTCGGTCATCAACGCCAAGCGTCGGCAGATGCTCGCTGAGGACCCGCACGTGCTCGACCGCGCGACCGACTGGTACCCGATGGGCCGCCTCGGTGTGCCGCAGGACGTGGCGGACGCGGTGGCGTTCCTGCTGTCGGACCGCGCGAGCTGGATCACCGGCACGGACCTCCTGGTCGACGGCGGCCTCCTCGCCGGCATGCGCGGCCTCGCCGAGGCGCTCGGCGGCACGCCCCCCGGCGAGCGGTGAGCCTGGTCCCACCCGCGAGGCCGCGGTGGGACCGGAGTCACCGCAGGGCGTCCCCCTTGCCCTCGAGCACGGCACGCTCGGCGGCGTTCCCGCACAGCTCGACGGCACGCGCGTACTCCTCCCGTGCCTCCTTGCGCCGGTCGAGACGGGCAAGCAGTTCGGCCCGTACGGCCGGGAGCAGGTGCGAGTGGGCGAGGTCGCCGCGCTCGGCGATCTCGTCGACGACGCGGAGACCGTCCGCCGCCCCTGACGCCATCGCGACGGCGACCGCGCGGTTGAGGTCGACCACCGGCGACGGAGCGACCTGCCCGAGCGCCTCGTAGAGCAGCACGATGCGGTCCCAGTCCGTCTCGCCGACCGACGGTGCGTCCGCGTGGCACGCCGCGATCGCCGCCTGCAGCCCGTACGGGCCCAGCCCGCGACCCGCCGCGGCGGCGCGTGCGAGCGCGGCACGTCCGCGGCGGATCGCGGACTGGTCCCACCGGCGCCGGTCCTGATCGGCGAGCAGCACCGGGTCCCCGTGCTCGTCGAGCCTGGCAGGGAAGCGCGCTGCGGTGAGCTCGAGCAGCGCGAGGAGCCCGAAGACCTCCGGCTCGGGGGTGAGCCGGACGAGCACCCGTGCCAACCGCACCGCCTCCCCCGCGAGGTCTGTCCTGATCCACGCGTCGCCACCCGACGCCGAGGAGCCCTCGGTGAAGATCAGGTAGACGACGCTCAGGACCGAGCCGAGCCGCTCGCGCCGTTCGTGCGGCTCGGGCACCGCGAAGGGGACGCGTGCGGCGGCCAGCGTCTTCTTCGCCCGCGTGATCCGTGCCTGCACCGTCGGCACGGGGACGAGGAACGCCCTGGCGATCTCCTCGCTGCTCAGACCTCCGACGACGCGCAGGGTGAGCGCGACCCGTGCCTCCTTGGCGAGCACCGGGTGGCAGGCCGTGAAGATCAGGGCGAGGACGTCGTCGTCGATCGCGTCAGGGTCGAACAGCTCGTCGGCACCGGCGACGCTCTCGTCGAGGTCACGCGCCAGCACCGCGTACCGCTCGTCGCGCGCCGACCTGCGCCGGAACGCGTCGATCGCCCGTCGGCGCCCGACCGCGAGCAGCCAGCTCACCGGACTGTCGGGGACGCCGCTCGTCGACCACCCGACCAGCGCCTCGGCGAGGGCCTCCTGGGCGACGTCCTCGGCCAGCGCCAGGTCGCCGGTGTAGCGCGCGAGCGCGCCGACGATCCGGGCCGACTCCATCCGCCACACGGCCTCGACCGCGCGCCTGGCCTCTCGTCCGTCCATCAGCAGCCCTCGCCGGCCGCGGTCCGGTCAGAGCAGCCTGGTCAGAGCTGTCCGGTCTGCTCGCGCCAGGCGCGCTCTCTGAAGACCCACTCGTTGTCCTGCGGGAACTCGTCGATCGACGGGACGCGGCGGATCTCGACCTTCGTCCCCTTGGAGTAGGGGAGGCGCTTGGCCCACTCGACGGCTTCCTCCTTGGAGGCCACGTCGAGGATGTAATACCCGCCGAACAGCTCCTTGGTCTCGCCGTACGGTCCGTCGGTGACGACAGGGGTCTCGCTGCTGAAGTCCACGACCACGGACTCCGCGGGATCATCGAGCCCTTCGGCCGCCAGCAGCACGCCGGCGCGCATGAGCTCCTCGTTGAAGCGGCCCATCGTCTCGAGCATCTCGTTGAAGTCCGTGTTCTCGAACTCCTTCATGCCCTCGTCGGTCGTCCGCATGATCAGCATGTACTTCGCCATCGTTCGCTCCCGTCTGCACAGGTCCCACTCGGACCCTCTCACCCCTGGGTCGAACGGGCCAGGCCTCGATCGACAGCGTCGAGAGATCGAGTGGCGAGTGGCGAGCGGGGTCAGTCCTTCTCGAGCCGCGGCATCTCGCCGAGGGCGTCCACCTGCTCGGTGAGTGCGTCGAGCACCGAGCGGAGCTGGATCTGCGCGACCTTCGCGAACGTCCGCACGTACTCGATCTCGGGGATCGGGTGGTCGTACGCCGCTGCGGCACCCTCACCGGACGAGGGGGCGACCGCCTCCGTCTTGCGGACGGCCTCGGTGGCGGCGTCGTGCGCCTCGCGGACGATGTCGCGCTGCTGAGCGCGTGCCGACATCATCAGGTCGCGGGCGTGCGTGACGGCCTCGTCGATGAGGCTGTCGGCGACCTTCTGAGCCTCGGCGAACATGAGGACCGCCTGCGCGCTGATCGGCTCGTTGCCGCGGTCCTCGCGGGCGCGCCGCTCCGTGCTGAGGTCGGCGCGCAGCCGCGCGTTCTCCGACTCGAGACGCTGCACCGTCGTCGCCAGCCGGCTCAGGTAGTCGACGACCTCGTCCTCGTCGAAGCCGCGCCTCCGAACGGTGAAGGTCGCCCGGCGGATCTCGGACGCGATACTGCTGACGTCTGTGGGGGTCGTCATCGCTTTCACCCGTCCTTTTGCGTGTCGGTACGCGGTCGGTAGCCGCCTTCGCCGAAGTCCTCGTACCGGATGTCTTCTGGGGGAATGCCTGCGGCCACGAGCTGCGAGACCGTGGCCTCGATCATCGCTCGCGAGCCGCACACCAGGGCGCGGTAGCCGCGCCAGCCGCCGCGGGAGACGGCGACGTCACCGACCGTGCCGTGCCGGCCGGGATAGGTCGCGTCGTCGGAGACCGCGGTGTCGTAGGAGAACCAGGGCCGGTCGGCGAGCGCGTTCATCGCGACCTCGTCGTACAGGTTCCAGGGCATCCGCGCACCGTGGAAGAGGTGGACCTTCGGGCCTCGGCCGGTGGCGAGCCAGTGGCGGTCGACCTGCTCGGCGACCGCCTTGAGAGGCGCGAGCCCGGTGCCGCCGGCGACGAGGAGCAGGTCCTGGGACATGTCGTCGACCGTGAGCGCGGTGCCGACGGCTGCGCTCAGCCGCAACGTGTCGCCCACCCGCACGTCCTTGACCATCGCGCTGCTGACCTGACCACCGTCGACGATCTGGACGTGCACCTCGAGGGTGCCGTCCTCGCGCGGGGCGTTGGCGGGCGAGTAGTAGCGCCACAGGCGGGGACGCTGTGGGACCTCGATCGCCACGGACTGTCCGGGCTGGTACGGCAGGGGCTGCTCGGGCCGCAGCTGGAGGACGGCGACGTCGAGCGTACGACGGTCGGCCGCCACGACCTCGGCGTTCCACCACGAGGGCGTGGTCTTGGCCGACTCCTCGGCACCCTGGACCATCGTCTTCGCGATCACGCCGTACGCGGTGGCCCAGTCGTTGGCGAGCTCGTCGGTCCACTGGTCACCGAGGAAGTGCTTCAGTGTGGCGAGGAGCGAGCCGCCGACCGCGTTGTACTGGTCGGGATCGACCCGGAACCGGCGGTGGTCGCTCCCCAGCTGGCCGAGCAGCGGAGCGACGGTGTCGAACTGGTCGACGTTGCTCACCACCGTGCCTAGCGCCGTGACCAGCTTGTCCCGCTGCGCCGACATGGAGACGGGGAACATGCTGCGCACCTCGGGGTGCGACAAGAAGAGGTGGGAATAGAAGAAGAGGGGGACGTCGTCGCCGCTCTTGGCGACGTACGCCCAGCTCTCCTTGAGTGCTGCAGGATCCACGGGCTCAGCTCTGCTGGCTGACGATGTCGGGTTGAACGGCCGTGAGGGTTTCGCCGAGGGAGGCCAGGATGTCGTCTGGGACGCCTGCCTCGACGAGGACGCCGACCAGGTGCTCGACCACGCGGCCGTACGCCTCCGGCGTGATGTCGAGACCCGCGTGCGCGTCGCGCAGCTCGCGTCCCTCGTACGACACCGGGCCGCCGAGGAGGTGCGAGATCAGCTGAACCTGGTGGCGCTTGAGGTTCGTCAGGTCGCTGTCGGTGAAGTACGGCGCGAGCGTGGGATCGGCCATCACGCGCTCGTAGAAGCGGTCGACGACGACGCGTACAGCGGCGCCCCCGCCGACGCGCGCGTAGGGCGACTGCTCGTCCTGGACAGTGTCGACGTCGGTCATCGTGGTGCTCCCGTCTGCGCGGTCGACTCCTTCTGCGACGCACGCGGTGTCGGCGCTTGTATACCAGCCGGATCGGTCCGCGGTAAAGGCTGCGAGCGAGGCGCCTGAAGGCGTCCGCGACATTTCCTGACACGCCGTCGATCTGGCGGGGCCGCCACCTGCGGCGTCACCAGCGGGCCGGTTTGCCCTGTGAGATCGGTCACATTTTGCATGCCCTGCGCGATCGGCGCGCGGGGCGGAAATGTGCTTGAACCGCTCGGTAAGGTGACGAAGTGCCGGCGTGCCCAGAGGTGGCCGCCGGGTGATGAAGGTGGACAGGAGAGCGACGTGCGGGACGCAGGAAGCGAGGCGGCCGTCTTGGCCTGCTTGGGCTCCGGCGCCGTCCTCTCGACCTCGGCCTCCTGACTCCCTCGCGAGCGGGCCGGGTCGAGCGTCTTCGCATCCCGTCCACGCCTTTCGAGAGTGAGTTCTCCCATGCAGTCCCTGACCCCTCAGCAGATCCGCGCGTCCTTCGTCAACGCCTCGCGCCGTGAGGCCGCCCAGGCGCCCCTTCCTCCGCACCTCGACGACCTCGCCTGGGAGGACCACGACGTTCTCGGCTGGGTCGACCCGAAGAGCCCGAGGCGCGCCTACGTCGTGGTGCCGACAGGGGAGCGTGTCGTCGGCCTGCTCCTCCGTACGACGAACCCGTCCGCGCAGCGTCCGGCGATCTGCACGTGGTGCGAGGACGTGAAGGAGACCGAGGACGTCGTGCTGTACGTCGCGAAGCGGGCGGGGGCCGCCGGCCGCAACGGCGACACCGTCGGCACGCTGCTCCATGCGGACCTGTCGTGCTCGCGGCACGCGCGACGCCGTCCAGGCCGCTCCGAGGGCGCCGGCGATCCCGAGGCTTTCATCGCCCGACGGGTCGCGGGGCTCCGTGACCGCTCGGCGCGGTTCGCGGAGCGCGTGCTGCGGGCGGACTAGTGCTCTCGTCGGTGTGGGGGCGCGGTGGCGCGAGCATCGCCATGACGGTGGTCGTCACCAGTCGCGGCGCGTCCTCAGCGGAGACCGACCCGTGGTGCACGGCGGTCGCCGCCGTGTGGAGGATGCTCTGGATGGTCGTGACCTGCCAGTCGAGCGGCAGGTCGCGCCGGAAGTCGCCGCTGCGTCGCCCGCGTCGGAGCAATGCCTTGGTGCGGTCGAGCTGGGCGATGTGAGCCTGCTGGAACCGCTCGGGGGACAGGGCCTGCTCGGCGGCCTGCACGAGGCCGCCGTACCGGTAGGTGACGCGCAGCGAGGCATCCAGCAGGCGCTCCATGGCCGGCGACGGGTCGCCGGTGACGTCGACGGCTCCGAGCGTGGCCTCGGCGTCGCGCAGGGCGCGGTCGACCACCTCGGCGACAAGGGCTGCGCGCGACGGGAAGTGGCCGTAGAGCGTCATGCGGCCCACGCCCGCCGCCTTGGCGATCGCGTTCATGCTGACGTCGGGGTCCGCGGCGAGGCTCTGTGTCGCGGCCTCGACGATCGTGGCGATGTTGCGCAGCGCGTCTGCCCGTCGCGGGGCAGACGCCTCCTGGACTCCGTCGACCATCTCGGCTCCTTCACTGAACGACCGTTCGCGACGCAGCCATGATAACTCGTACTCCCGGGTCCAGGTTCGTGCTACCGTCATCTCGTACATTCGAGTACGACTTAGGGGGAACGATGGACCGGAGCCACGACGCGGGTGCCGTCGCCGTCTCGACCGTGCAGCATCCCTGGTGGAAGCGGCCCGGCTGGGCCTTCACACGCCACTACCTGGAGATGATCGCCGCCATGCTCCTGGGCATGGTGACGCTGTACCCGCTGTGGACGCTGGCGACGGCGTCCGCAGAGTCGGCGTGGCTCCAGCGCGCCGACGTGGAGACCACCGTCATGGCGACCGCGATGGCCGCGCCGATGGTTGCGTGGATGGTCGTCCGGGGCCATGCCTTCCGGCCGGTCGTCGAGATGACGCTCGCCATGTACGCGGGGTTCTGGGTGCTCTACCCCCTGCTGTGGGCCGCTGTCCTGGGCGAGATGGGCGTCATGATGATCGGCCACGTCCTCATGCCTGTCTTCATGCTCCTTGCGATGCTGCTGCGCTTCGGCGAGTACGCGCACGTCCACCACTGACCGACGCTGACGCGTCGCGCCGGCGTCCGCGTGGGGTTAGGTTGCTGGGAGTCGACGGCAGGGGGAGACACGTGGCGGACGGCGACAGGCGGCTGCGTGCGCTGGTGATCGAGGACGACCCCGACGCCGCGAACTTCGCCCGCCTCGCGCTGACCCGCCTGGCGGGGATGGACGTCGAGCTCGCGAGGGACGCGGACGAGGCGGTCGCCGCGCTCGAGCAGAGGTCGTTCGACGTGGTCGTCAGCGACATCGAGCTGCCCGGGCTGTCAGGACTCGCGATCCTGCCGCGCCTGCGTGAGCTCGCGCCGGGGATCCCGGTCGTGATCTTGACCGCCCACGGCGTCGTCTCCTACGCCGTCGAGGCGCTGCGGCGTGACGCGGACGAGTTCCTGGTCAAACCGGTCCCCCCAGCCGACCTGGCACGTCGGGTCGACGAGGTCGCGCGGGAGGGCCTGGCGCGACGCGCGCGTGCACGTGAGACCGTGCTCGCCGTCGGGGCACATCCCGACGACATCGAGATCGGTGTCGGCGCCACCCTCGCCGCGCACGCGGCGGCCGGGGACGAGACCGTCATCCTCACGCTGTCGGGGGGCGCGGTCGGCGGCGAGGTCGATGCCAGGCACGAGGAGGCGCTCGCCGCGGCCGGCGTCATCGGGGCTCGACTCGTGCACCTCGACTTCGCCGACACCCACCTCGACCCCGCGAGCGGGCTGATCACCGCGATCGAAGAGGTCGTGGCGGACGTCGACCCCCAGCGCGTCTACACCCACAGCACGCACGACCGCCACCAGGACCACCGCGCCGTCCACCAGGCCGTCGAGGTGGCCACGAGGACGGTGCCCGGCGTGTGGTGCTTCCAGAGCCCGTCGGCGACGGTCGACTTCCGCCCGAACCGTTTCATCGACGTGGAGGGCTTCGTCGAGACGAAGCTCCGCATGCTCGCCGCGTACGCCTCCCAGTCCCACCGTGACTACATGGCGCCCGACCTCGTACGGGCGACGGCTCGCTACTGGTCGCGGTTCATGACCGCCCGGGAGGCCGAGCCGCTGGAGACCGTACGGGCGGCCGAGCTGATCGGGTCCCCTGCGGTGCTCACCGAGCTCTCCGGGGTCCACACGTGAGCGGACGCCCCTCCCTCGGCGACGGCTTCGGGCACGATCTGGGACGGCTGGTCAGGAGTCAGATCGACACAGGGGTGCTGGGCGCGCGCGAGCTGCCGTTCACGGTGGTGTTTGCGATCACGGTCACCGCCGTGCTCCTCGCCGACGACGTTCTCGGTCCGGTCTCGCTGCTGATCTCGGTGCTCCTCGCCGCCCTTGTCCAGGCGGTCGCGGCAGTCGGCCTGGTGCGTCGCTGGCCGCCTCGAGTGGGCCTCGTGTTCCCGCTCCTCCAGATCGTCGCGCTCGTGCTCTTCGCGTACGCCACCGGCTACGACCGTGGTCTCTTCGTCGGGCTGCTCTTCCTTCCCGTGATCAACCTCGCCCTGCAGCCGGGTCGCGCCGGTGTCGTGCTCGGCACGCTGGCGGTCGCGGTGCTGGTCTTCTTGCCCCCCGGGAGCGGAGCCACGCGCGAGCGCCTCGAGAACAGGATCGGAGGCGTCATCCTCGTCATCTGCGTCTTCCTGGTCGCTGCCGGCGCTTCGGCCGTCACGACCAGGCTGCGCGCGCAGGCCGACGCGCTCGCGGAGAGCCGTGACCGCGCGAAAGCCCTCGGTGACCGTGTCGAGGCGGCGCGGGCCGTGCTCGCCAGCATCGTCGACGCAGCCACCGAGCAGCTGGTGATCGCCACGGACCAGGACGGGCGGGTCCTCCTCGCGAGCCCTGGCGCGAGCACGCTCCTCCGTTCGCCCGACGTGACGAGGGTCGGTGCGTCGATCCTCCCGTACTTCTCCGAGGAAGAGCTGCGTGACGTCGCCGCTCAGCGTGGGATCCCGGACGCGCCGGCCGACCGGATGCGGATCATCGTCGGGGCGGCGGCGCACGGACGCACCGAGCAACGGGACTGGACCCTCGTCCGCGCCGACGGCAGCACGTTTCCCGCCGGCGTGATCGTCTTGCGCAGGCCGTCGCTCGACGAGCCGCTGCAGGACGGGTACCTCATCGTCGCCACCGACATCACCGAGAGGCGCAAGGTCGAACAGCTGCAAGACGAGTTCATCGGCCTGGTGAGCCACGAGCTGCGCACACCGCTCGCCTCGATCCTGGGTTATGTCGACCTCCTCCTGCTCGACGAGTCGCTCTCCGACGAGCAGGTCGGCCAGCTCGCCGTGATCGCGCGCAACGCCCGCAGGCTGCTCCGTCTCGTGGAGGACCTGCTGCTCAGCGGACAGGTCGCTGCGGGGACGTTCCAGCTGCACGGAGAGCACGTCGACGTCGGCGACATCGTTCGGGCCTCGGTCACCAGCCTGCGTCTCAATGCGGAGGCGGCGGGGGTCACGGTGGCCGTCGACGCACCCGTTCCCGTGCCGCTGCGGTCCGATGCCGAGCGCCTCGACCAGGTCATCGAGAACCTGGTCGCCAACGCCATCAAGTTCAGCGCGCGCGGTGCGACCGTCGACATCTCGGTCCGCCCGCTCGACGGGGGTGCGCGGGTCGTCGTGTCCGACACAGGTATCGGCATGACTGCGCGCGAGCTCGAGCAGGTGCGCACTCCCTTCTTCCGTGCCGACGAGGCGAGCCGCGGCCGGGTGCGGGGCGTCGGCCTCGGTCTGTCGGTCACCGACGCGATCGTCGCCGCGCACGGCGGGACCATGACGTTCGTGAGTGCGCCCGGGGAGGGGACGACCGTCACCGTCGACCTTCCTGACCTCCCCACACCGACGCCAGAACGGTCCAGTCCGCCGCGTCCAGCAGCGAGTACGGAGTGACGTTCACGGCGGCGATGCCATTGGTGCCCGCGCCCCTTAGCGCGACCTCGAACGTCTCGGGAGCGATCGTCCGTCGTGTGCCGTCAGCGTTGCGGCCTTCTGCCCAGACACCGACCGAGACGATGAGGCGCGTCATGTCGTAGCCCGCGCCGCGCAGCGCCGCCGTGAGGGCCTGCACCGAGGACGGCGCGCGAGCCGGGAGGCCCACGTACGCCCAGAGCTGGAGGCGCAGGTCGCGCACGGAGGACAGCAGCTGGGCGTAACCGTGCCCGTTGTACGGGCTGCCCGTCGCAGGCGCGTCCCAGTCGACGCGCACGTCGAGCACGAGCCCGATCTTGCGCCCCTCGCCGTCGCGGACGTCGTCGAGCGCGTCGCGCATCCGGTTGAGGACCCCCGCGATCACCGCGGTCCGCCAGCGACCGATCAGTGGAGAGGCAGTGTCGATGGCGCCGTCGCCAGTGCGGGGCCAGTCGGCCTCGCCGGTCATCTTCTTGTAGAGCGCGAGGTCGTCGTCCCCGAACGTGTACGCGCTGAAGTAGAGCTCGGTGATTTCGATCGCCGCCGGGTCGTAGCGGTCGCCGAGCTCGGCCACGTAGTCGACCAGGCGGTCGCCGACCTCGCCCTCGGCCAGCTGGGACGCCGAGGCGCTGTAGGCGCTGCGCTTCCCCTCGGCGGAGACCCCCGCGACCGACGGATCGGAGGCGATCCAGTTCGGGATGAAGGCGTCGGCGATGAGGTTGACGGCGCGCTGCCGCCCGTCGGGGGACTCGTAAAGCCCGCGTGCGGCGACGGCCAGGTGGTCGGTGCCCGCCTCCGCTGCGGCGTCCGGGTGAGCGTCCCAGTCGAACGCGGTGAACTCGACGCGGCCGGCGTTGAGGTTCAAGGCGTCGGCGTTCGCGTCGGCGAGCTGCTCGGAGACCTCGGCCCAGTCGGTGTCCGGGTCGGTGACGACACCGAAGTCGATGCTCACCGAACGGATCTCGCTGGGCAGCGGGTCGGGCCGCAGCGGAGGGATGACCACTGCCGCGTCGTCGTCGGGCGTCAGGCGAAGCACGGCAACCACGACGGCCACGACGGTGAGGACCGCAAGGACGCTCAGGACGAAGATCCGGTACGGCCGACCAGGCCGCTCACCGAAACCGTGCCAGTCCGGCTGAGCTTGTTCCATCGGTTGTCGGCTCCCTTCAGCTCGAGCCAGACGGCCCACAGCATCACGAGGCTCATCAGGGCGGAGTAGACGGGCCAGATCGGCAATGTCCACGCGAAGCGGAGGTCGCGCGGGGTCCGGTCGAGGAAGACGGCGACGAGCAGCAGGGCGACGGCGAGGGGGAGGCCGAGGACCGCGCCCGCCTGCCACAGCGTCGTCGGTGCGGTCGTCTCGCCCCCGAGCAGGAGGAGTGCGGCGACCGCGATCGTCCCGGCGACCTGCAGGAACGGCACGACGACCTGCGAGACGACGGTGTAGAGGAGGAACATCCCGAAAGCCCCGAGGTCGAGGTCGCCGATCATCGCGTGGTGGCGTCGGCTCACCTGGAGGAGACCGCGTGCCCACCGCACGCGCTGCTTCCACAACGCTGCAGGCGTCGAGGGGGACTCGGCGTAGAGGACGGCGTACGGCGCGAAGGCCACACGGTAGCCCGCGCCGTAGACGCGCCACGTGAGCTCGAGGTCCTCGCCGACGGTGTCGGTGCGCACGTCACCGATCATCGCCAGCACGTCTCGGCGGTAGGCGCCGATGTTGCCGGAGACGATCGGCAGGCAGTGCAGCTCGTGGAGGGCGCGGCGCATCAGGCCCGTACCGAGATGACCGATGAGGGCGAGGAAGCGCGTCTGGACGCGGTCGAGGTTCACCGTACGGTCGTTGCCGCAGACGGCGCCGATGTCGGAGTGGCGGAACCCCTTCAGCATCCGGGTGATGGTGTGCGGCTGGAAGAGTCCGTCCGCGTCGACGAGGAGGAGGACGGTGCCGCAGGCACGGGCGATGCCGGTGTTGAGCGCGGCGCCCTTGCCGGCGTTGGGCTGGGTGAGGGCCGTGACGTGAGTGGACTCGGCGGCGATCTCGCGCGCCACCGCGTACGTGCCGTCCGTGGACCCGTCGTCCACGCAGATCACCTCGTACGAGGGGTACCGGCTCTGGAGGATCGAGCGCAGGCAGTTCCCCAGGACGACCTCCTCGTTGTACGCCGGGACGACGATGCTGACCAGCGGCGGTGAGTCGAAGATCGTGTCGACGTCGACCGGCACGGTGTCGTCGGGCCGACGGTGCCGCTTCTCGAACACCAGCGCGAACGGGGTCAGCGCGAGCCGGAAGAACCCTGACAGGAGCAGGGTCAGGCTGATGACGGTGACGAAGGCGGCGAGGATCGCGGTCACGGCGTCGGCCGGACCCAGTCGTCGAGCACGTGGTCCAAGAGCTCCGGGGCGTGGGCAGAGAGGGCCCCGAAGCGCGCGTTGACCTCCAGGACGTACGGAGCGCCTGCGCCGTCGCGGCGTACGTCCATGTCGACCGGCCCGACGAGCCCGAGCGCCTCGACGGTGGACACCGCGAGCGCGGCGACGTCCGGTGCTGCTCCGTCCGCCAGCCGGACGGCTCCGGCGGCGTTGCCGACCCGTCCTTCCTTGAGCGCGGTCTTCTCGAGAACCACGACGGTCGTACGACCGTCGTGCGGTGACCGGTACGCCTGCGGGGCGTACTCGGCTCCGTCGACGAACCCCTGGACGACCCAGGAGGCGTCCGTGGAGGGCCACTCGAAGTCGTCGGGCTTCTCCACCACGGTGACGCCCCGCCCGCCGCGCGAGACCCGGGGTTTGACGACCACGGGCCCGCCCGCCCAGCCGAGCGCGTCGGCGCTGGTCGCGAAGTCCGTCGTCACGGCGTGCGTGGGCACGGAGATCCCTGCGGCGGCCAGCGCCCACATCGTGAGCAGCTTGTCTGCGGCGACGCCGGAGGGCCGGGCGCCGGAGAGGACGACCGAGGCGCCAGGGGCCGCGACGGCTGACAGCAGCCCGGCGAGCACGGCCGCCTGGGGCAGCTCGTCCTGGACCGTCGGGACCACGAGATCGGGGCGGAACCGCGCGACCGACGCCCGCATCGCCGGGGCGTACGCGGGGTCGACGGCGGCCGGGACGAGGGCGGTCTCGTCGAACGCCGTCCCGTCGAGGGGGCGTACGTCGACGCCGATCGCGCGGAGGTCATGGCCGTTCAGGCGCCGCTCCGCGAGCTGGCGCCCGAGGGAGGCGCCCGCGGGACCACCGGCGCCGGTCACGAGGACCGTGGTCATGCGTCGGAGTCTGCCACCGTCTGCGGGCCTGCGCCGGGGACCTGGAGCGACGCCGGCAACCCGAACGCCGTGAGGTCTGCCTCCAGGAACGCGACGACCTCGGTCACCCGCCCGCCCTCGACGGTGAGGACGTCCAGCCCACCGGGGCGGAACACCTCGAGGCCGGCGTCGTACAGGTACGTCCCGAACGCGAGCTGCCCGTTGGCGGTGGTCGGGAGGAACCGCCAGGACTCCCGGATCGGCCCGCTGCGCAGGAACGCGGTCACGTCGCGCAGGCCCCCGTACCACTGCGGAAGCGGAGGCATCGAGTAGCGGACGTCGTCGGCGAGCAGCGCCACGATCCGGTCGACGTCGCCCGCCTCCCACGCGCGGGCGTACCGGTCCGCCAGCGCGCGCACGTCCTCGTCCGCGGGGGAGCGGGGCAGCCCGCCCGCGACCGCTGCCCTGGCCCGCTGGAGCGCGCTGTTCACCGCGGCGACGCTCACGTCGAGGATGCCTGCGACCTCGGCCGCCCGGAAGGCGAGCACGTCGCGGAGCAGCAGGACCGCGCGCTGCGAGGCAGGGAGGTGCTGCAGCGCGGCCACGAACGCCAGCCGCACGGTCTCGCGGTCCAGGGCACGCTCCTCAGGCGTCACCTGGGTCCAGCTGCTGGGCAGCGGCTCCAGCCACGCCACCTCCGCCTCGGCGCCGTCGAGGGCGACCGGGAGCTCGCGGCGCGCGCGTCGTTCGGCGAGGGTCAGGCAGCGGTTGGTGGCGATGCGGTACAGCCAGGCACGGAGGTGACGTCCGTCGAAGCGCCCGAGCCCGTGCCAGGCCCGCACCAACGTCTCCTGCTCGGCGTCCGCGGCGTCGGCGGTCGAGCCGAGCATCCGGTAGCAGTGCAGGCGCAGCTCGCGACGGTGCGGCCCGACGAGGCGGGCGAAGGCATCCTCGTCACCCGCGCGGGCTCGCGCGAGGTCGCCGTCGTCACCGGCGGCGTCGGCGCGATGAGTCTCGTCGTTGCGCGGGGTTCCTTCCACGACAGCAGACTCTCAGAGAGAAGGCCCCACGATGGACCACGAATCCGACATCCGCTTCCTCATCACCCGCTGGATCGACGCCGTCGACCGGGGGACCGACCTCGACGCGGTGGTCGCCGACCACACCGACGACGTCATGATGTACGACGTCCCCCCGCCGTACGAGGGCAACCGCGGCCTTGCGGCGTACCGCGACTCGTGGCCCGAGTTCCTCGCCTGGCAGCGCGCGGACGGCCAGTTCGTCCTGGAGTCGTTGGAGGTGACGGCAGGCGAGGACGTCGCGTTCGCCCACGCCCTGCTGGTGTGCCGGTCGACGACGGCCGACGGCGAGCACCCGGACCAACGGTTGCGCCTCACCCTCGGCCTTCGCCGCGTCGACGGGCGGTGGCTCCTCGCGCACGAGCACCACTCGTTCACCGACGACAGCGCCTGGCGCAACCGCGAGGGCGAGGAGGCGGTCGCCGCCATCCTGCGGCGGTGGCACGACGACACGGCCGCGAAGGACCTCGACGGCCTGATGGCCGACGTCGCGCCGGACGTGGTGTCGTACGAGCACGAGGGGCCGCTCGTGCTGCCCGACCTCGAGGCCGTGCGCGAGAGCTGCCGACGGGGACTCGACGCGACGGAGGGCAAGGTCGACTTCACCGTTGTCGACCCGCAGATCGTGGTCCGCGACGACCTCGCCGTGGTGTGGGGGCTCGACCGCGTGACGATCCCTCAGCCTGAGGGCGACACGGCAGTGACCTCGCGGGGGACCCGGGTGTTCCGGCGACGGGGCGGCGCCTGGGTGCTCGTCCACCAGCACCTCTCGTTCCCGCAGGGCGGTGACGACCGCGCTCCCTAGACTGACGAGATGTCACGGACAGACGCTGCCTCGGTCGTGATCCCGAGGCGCTGGTGCAGTGGCTCCCGGGGGCCGGTCTCGCGTCCTCCCTGGAGAACCTCTCCCGGTACGTGACGGCGCACGGCTGACCGTTCTGCCACGCTGGGGCGATGGGGGAGACCGAGGTCGTTCTCATCGGCTTGCTGGTGGCGGTCGCCGGTCTGGGTGCGCTCGCGCAGCGCATCGCGGTGCCGTACCCGATCGTGCTCGTCGTCGGCGGCGCCCTCCTCGGCTTCGTGCCGGGGCTGCCAGAGATCGTGCTCGACCCCGACATGGTGCTCGTCCTCTTCCTGCCGCCGCTGCTCTACAAGGCGGCCATCTACGCCAACATCGGTGACTTCCGGGCCAACGTGCGCGGACTGCTGTTCAGCACGGTCGCGCTCGTCCTCGTCACCATGTGCGTGGTCGCGTGGGTCGCGCACGCGCTGATCCCGGACCTCCCGTGGTCGGCCGCGTTCGTCCTCGGGGCGATCGTGTCGCCGACCGACGCGGTGGCCGCGGCGACCGTGATGCGCAGGCTCGACGTCCCGCGACGTCTGCTCAGCGCCATCGAGGGGGAAGGGCTGTTCAACGACGCGACGGCGCTCGTCGCCTACCGGGTCGCCGTCGCGGCGGTCGTCGCCGGGAGCTTCTCGCTCGTCGACGCGGGTGGGGAGTTCGTGCTGGGCGCGGTCGGGGGAGTCACGATCGGGCTCGCGGTCGGCTTCGTCGCGGCGCTGATCCGGCGCTACGTCACCGATCCTCAGCTGAGCGTGACGATCTCCCTGCTCACCGGGTACGCGGCGTTCGTCCCGGCGGACGCCGTCGAAGCCTCCGGGGTGCTCGCTGTCGTCACCGCGGGGCTCTACATGGGGATCCGCGCTCCGCAGATCCTGCCCGAGTCGCAGACTCGGCTCCAGGGCTACTTCGTGTGGGACCTGCTCGACTTCCTCATCAACGCCCTCCTGTTCGTGCTGATCGGGCTGCAGCTGCGCACCGTCGTCGACGAGCTCTCGGGCTACTCCGTCGGCGCTCTGGTCGGCTACGGGATCGCCGTGGCCGGCGCGGTGGTGCTGGTACGCCTCGTCTGGTTCTTCACGGTCCCGTACCTGATCCGCGCGATCGACCGCCGACCGTCGCAGCGGGCCCGTCGCGTCGACGCGCGCTGGCGGCTGGTGATGGCGTGGAGCGGGATGCGCGGCGCCGTCTCGCTCGCCGTCGCGCTGTCCCTGCCGCTCGCCGTCGAGCAGGGTGACGCGTTCCCTCATCGCGACCTGCTGATCTTCCTCACCTTCACGGTCATCTTCATGACGCTCGTGGTGCAGGGCCTCACGCTGTCACCGCTGATCCGCGTCCTGGGCGTGAGCGACGGGGGAGCGGACTCCGAGGAGGAGGTGCGCGGCCGGCTGTCGGCCGCACAGGCGGCGCTCGCCGAGATCGACCGGCTGGCCGAGGAGCGCTGGACCCGCGACGACTCCGTCGAGCGGATGCGGGCGATGTACGCCTACCGCGAGGCCCGCTTTGCCGCACGTGCCGGTGCGATCGAGGACGAGGGGTACGAGGAGCGCAGCGCCGCGTACCAGCAGATGGTGCGGCGCGTGCTCGCCGCGCAGCGCGCCGCGCTCTTGCGGCTGCGGCACGAGGGCGAGCTCTCGAACGAGGCGATGAACCGGATCCTGCGCGACCTCGACCTGGAGGAGACCCGCCTGGACCGGTGAGAGCGGTGCAGCGCGTGCCCCGTGCGTCGGGCGCGACGGTCTGACGCACGGGGCACGCTCATCGGCGCGGGCAGGTCACGGCATGACCGGGAGCCGCCAGCAGTCCGAGGTTGCCCGCTTGCCCTGGAGGCGGTCGGTGAGCCAGCCGATCGCCTGGCCCTGGTCCTCGATCATCGGGAGGAAGTGGTTGGGCAGGACGAGCCCGTTCCCGAGGTTCGGCAGATAGATCGGCTCGTACGTCACGGTGGCCCGCTTGGCGCACCAGTCGACCGCCAGCTGCCGGGCCTGCCGGTGCGGGACGGTGTCGTCGGCCACGCCGGTCGCGATCCGCACCGGGGCGTTCGGCTTGATCCGACCGATCCGCTGCGCGTCGACTGCGGCCGTCACCGCGGGCTCGCGTGCGATGACGTCACCGAGCGAGATGCCGTCCTTGGTCCAGCTCTTGGTCTTGGTGAAGCCGTAGGCGAAGATCCCGTCACCGACGCACCGCGTCGCCACGTCGGCGAGCGCGGCGCGCCCCTTGTCGTTGATGTAGCGGTCGACGATCGGCTGCAGAGCCGGCACCGACTGGACGAGCCCGTTCACGGTCCACCCCGCCGCCGCGGCGAGCGCGCTGCCGTCGATGCCGGGCAGGACCTTCACGAGGTCGGCCGGCGGTGCGCCCGCGTACACGCCGGCGAGGATGACGTCGGGTGCGTACGCGGGCTGGAGCTCGGCCGCCGACGCCGTCGCGCCTCCGCCCTGGCTGTAGCCGTACAGGCCGACGGGGGAGGAGGCGGTGAGCGAGGTGCCGCTGAGGGAGCGGGCCGCGCGGACGGCGTCGAGGACGGCGTGGCCCTCGTCGACTCGGTTCACGTAGGTGTGGAGCCGGTCGGTCGCGCCGAGACCCACGTAGTCGGTGACCGCCACCGCGATGCCCTTGGCGAGGAGACGGTACGTCGCGAGGTTCTCGTAGCCGACCGACACCGTGCCCTCGGTGAGGTTGAGCGAGGCCGGGTTCTCGAGCGCCAGCGACGCCGCGCACTGGTCACCCTGGCCCATGGTCCCCGGGGCGAGGACGACGAGCGGGCGGGGACCGCCTCCGGTCCAGCGGGCCGCGGGCTCGATGTACGCCCCCGTCACCGCGACCGGCTGGCCGCTGGAGTCGGTCGACTTGTACATCAGGCGGGTCGCTGTCCCCGGGAGCGGGCCGGTGAGCCCCGGGAGGCGCAGCCCGAGCTGCAGCGGCTCGCTGCGGATGACGGTGCCGTTGGCCGACGGCAGGGTCGACGGTGGGTTGTAGAACGTCGGGATGGTGATGCCCCGGGACACCACCGGGGCGTCGTCGGCCGCCGACGCCGGGGCCTGGAGACCCACGAGGGCAAGTGCGGACAAGGCCGCGACCACGAGAGAACTGCGCAGCTGCTTCATGAGTGGCTCGCTTCGGAGTGCCGTCACACCTGTTTGCAACGACGTTGACGGGGAATGTAGTGGCCGCGCGTCGCCCCCGCAACCGGTGTCACCGCGCGGGGACCGGCGAGGCGGCGAAGGTGAGGCAGGCGCGCCCACCGGGGAGACCGTGGGGTGCCGCCTCGTGGGCGCGGGCACGCCCCAGGTTCCACTCGAGCCAGTCGCCGGTGGTGGTACGGCCGACCACCACGCACGGCTGCAGCGCCGGCGGGAGCGCCGCGAGGACCGGCGTCGCATCGGCGGACAGACTGTTGAGGTAGTACCAGTCGATCTTGCCGGTGGCCCGGTACCGTTCGATGTTGCGCTCCGCGACGTACGCGTCGGGGTTGAGCATCGCCAGCGCCAGCAGCGTGGTCGCGCCGGTCAGCAGTGCGGCCCGCGGCACCCATGCGCCCGACAGCCTGATCCCCGCGACGAGCACGAGCAGGACCACGACGCCGAGCCAGCCCTCGAAGAACGAGACCAGCAGCCGCAGAGTGGTGTACCCGTACGCTTCCTCGTAGATGTCCATCCGGTGCAGCGCCGAGGCCACGACCACCAGCGCCAGCACGCACAGCACGCCCAGCACCAGCCGCAGCAGCAGGCGGTCCCTGGCCGTGGCGCGAGGAGCCTTGCGCGCGGCCACGGCGACGACGGCGAGCGTGAGGACGGTCGCGAGCGTGAGCTGCGCGAAGCCCTGGTGGACGTACTCGGCGTACGTGAGCCCGGTCGTACGCCGGACGTAGTCGTGTCCGCCGAACATCACCGTGAGCTGCGCGACGACGAAGAGCGCGAAGACGGCGACGACCAGCGTCACCGGGACCAGCCATTCGAAGCGCCGCGTCACGGGCGCGTCCGGCAGCACGGCCAGGCGGGCGACCCGCGGCGGGTTGAGCGCGACGTAGACGCCCGCCAACGTCAGGCCCCCGATCGCGAGCACCACGAAGACCCGTAGCGGCGCGCCGTCGAGCGTGAGGTCGGGGACGAGCGCGTCCATCCAGCGGGCGAAGACCGCGTCGGCGGAGGCGAAGAGGGCGCCGAAGACGACGACCGCGAGGACGGACAGCACGACCGTCCGGACGATCGGCGCCCACGTGCGCGAGCGGGGCGCCTCGGCGAGCGAACGGCCCAACCAGGGGAGACCGCGCAACGCCGCCAGCGGGACCGCGGCCATCGACGCGGCGATCCCCGGCACGGAGCGTCCGCCCGCCAGCGCCGTGGCACCGACGGCGAACGCGGCGAGCAGGCAGAGCACGCCCACCCACTCCGCGGCGCGGAGGAACAGAGGCGTCAGCAGGAGGAGGCTCAGCGTGGCCGACGCGAGGTGGTACGGACGGCGGATCCGGTCGTCGGCGACCGCGACGACGACGCACACGCAGGCGAGCACGAGGAACGTGCCGATCCCGATCGTCCGGAACGGCAGGACGACGGCGGCGAGCACACCGACGGCCCCGGCGGCCGCGACCAGGCGAGGGCGCGCGCGCACGTCCCGGTCGGGCCACAGGTTCCCGAAGAGGACGTCGAGCATCGGCTCGGTCGAGGGGGTCGACGGCCTCGGAAAACGCGGGTACGCAGACGAGCTCACGCGGGGGTTCCTTCCTGAAGGTGACGGGGAAGACAGGCACGGATGCGGCAACCGGTCGCAGTGTCGGCGACCTCGATCGAGCCGCCGTGGAGGTCGGTGACCCAACGGGCGATCGCGAGCCCGAGACCGGTGCCGCCGTCGTGCGGCGCGACGCCGGAGCCGGTGGTGAACCGCTCGAAGACGGCCGCACGCTCCGCGGGGGCGATGCCGGGTCCGTCGTCGGCGACCTCCAGCACGGTCCCGCGGTCGTCGGTGTGCGCCCGGACGTGCACGGTGCCGCGCTCCGGACTGTGGCGCGCCGCATTGTCGAGCAGGTTGGCGACGAGCTGGTGCAGGCGGGCACGGTCGGCCCGTACGAGCAGGTCGGGCGGCTCGACGGCGACCTCGAACCGCACCGGTCGCCCGGCGAGCGCCGCCTCGCGTACCGCGTCCTCGAGGAACGGGAGGACCTCCATCGGACGCGCGTCCAGGGCGCTGAGCCCGGAGTCGACGCGCGAGAGGTCGAGCAGGTCGGAGACGAGGTGGCTGAGGCGCTCGGTCTGCGCGAGCGCGGTCCGCAGCTGCGCGGGGTCGGGGTCGACGACACCGTCGGCAAGGTTCTCCAGCAGCGCCCGCAGCGCGGTGACCGGCGTCCGGAGCTCGTGGGAGACGTTCGCGACCAGCTCGCGGCGCTGGCGGTCGACGGCCTGGAGGTCGGCCGCCATCGTGTTGAAGGCACGCGCGAGCTCGCCGACCTCGTCGCGCGAGGAGGCGGTCACCCGGCGCGAGTAGTCGCCGGTCGCCATCGTCCGGGCCGCGGCCGTCATCTCTCGCAGCGGCGAGGTCATGCCGCGGGCGAGCAGCTGGGTGAGGAGCAGGGCGACCGCCACCGTGACCGGCACGGTGACGACAGGGTTGAGACCGAGCCGCGAGCCCGCCAGCGGCAGGACGGCGGCGACCGCGACGGTCACGGCGACGAGGACGCCGAGCTTGGTCTTGATCGAGCGCAACCGGTCCAGCGGCCTCACGGCGCGACCTCCAGGGCGTACCCGACCCCGTGGACCGTACGGACGACGTCCGCGCCGAGCTTGCCGCGCAGCGAGCGGACGTGGCTGTCGACCGTACGGGTGCCCGCGGCGTCGGGCCAGTCCCACACGTCGGTGAGCAGCCGTTCGCGGCTGAGGACGGTGCCGGGTGCGGCGGCGAGGCAAACGAGCAGGTCGAACTCGGTCGGTGTCAGGTGGACGAGCTCGCCGTCGCGGCGGACCTGGCGGCGAGCGCGGTCGATCCGCAGCGGACCGACCTGGAGCGCGTCCGGGGCGGCGCTCGTGAGGACGGCAGCCCGTTCGACCCGCCGCAGCAGGGCGCGTACGCGGGCGACCAGCTCGCGCATGCTGAACGGCTTGGTGAGGTAGTCGTCGGCTCCGACGCCGAGCCCGACGAGCACGTCGGTCTCGTCGTCGCGGGCGGTCAGCATGAGGACGGGGACGGGACGCTCGGCCTGCACTCGGCGGCACACCTCGTGACCGTCGAAGCCCGGCAGCATCACGTCGAGCACGACCACGTCGGGCGGCCACGCGGCAGCGGTGGCGACGGCGCTGGGGCCGTCGTACTCCGACCGGACGTCGAACCCTTCGGCGACGAGCCTGTCCACGACGGACTGATTGATGACACGCTCGTCCTCGACCACCAGGATGCGTGCTGCCGCGTTGTCCATCTCATGAGCGTAGGAGCGCGGCTGCGCAGATGGCGCCGAGAAGGTGTGAAGATCCTGTGCAGGTTGACAGGGCTGCCTACGCTCTCGGCATGAGCCGCCTGCGTCGTCGCCTCGTCATCGTTGCCGGCACCGTCGCGCTGTCGGGCACCTTGGCGGTCGCGGCCGCCAACGCCGTCGTCCTCAAACGCTCCGACGGGTGGACCACTGCCGATCCGGAGGAGCTGCCGCACGCGCAGGTCGCGATCGTCCCGGGGTCGTGGGTCATGGCGGACGGGCGGCTCGGTGCCGTGGTGCAGCAGCGTGTCGACGCGGCGGTGGACCTCTACCGCTCCGGGAAGGTCGACAAGATCCTCGTCTCCGGCGACAACCGCACCCACGCGTACAACGAGCCGGACGCGATGCGCGACGCCGCGCTGGCCGCGGGGGTCGCACCCGAGGACGTCTTCACCGACTACGCGGGGCGCAGCACATGGCACACGATGCGCCGCGCGCGCGAGGTCTTCCGCGTCGACGAGGCCGTCGTGGTCACGCAGGACTTCCACGTGGCGCGCTCGGTCGACCTCGGGCGTGCGGCGGGGATGGACGTGCACGGTCTCGCCGTGGGTCACGCGAACCGGCTGCGGGTGGATGCGCGCGAGGTCGCGGCACGCGTACGCGGCCTGGGCGAGGCGACGCTGCGCCCGGACGTGGTGCTCGGCCCGCCGATCCCGATCACCGGGGACGGCCGCACGTCCTGGGCGCAGCAGTGACGCCTCGCGCGACGCTCAGGTGACGTCGCGCCGCCTGACGACGACGAGCACGAGAACCACGAGGCCGACGCAGTACGCGAGGACGGTCGCGAGCGCCTGGCCTCCGGACAGCACGTCGAGGACGCCCGGGGTCTCGTTGGGGTTCGTGGCGACGTCGACGAGCGCGCCCACCAGCGAGCCGCCGGCCGTGCCCGGCAGCACCTCCGTCACCGCCTCGACCGGCCCGAGCAGGGCGCCGACGCCTCGGAGCAGGTTTTCCACGACGAGCGCCCAGACCAGGCCCAGCCCGACGGCCAGCGCCGGGCCCCGCGCCACCGTACCCAAGGCGTAGCCGATCAGGGCCCACATCTCGAGCACCAGGAAGCCACCGGCGAACGATTCGGCGAGCGCGCCTGCCGACGGCCAGGCGAGAGCCTGCGACTCCGTCGCCGTGACGAGGAGCGAGACACCGGTGAACAGCACCAGCGTCAGCGCCAGGATGCCGACGACCGTGACCGTGAGGGCGGTGAGCGAGCCGCCCACGGTCGCCGTGCGCGACGGCCCCTGCGTGAAGACGGTCTTCCACGTGCCCCAGCCGTACCCGTTGCCGGCCACGATCGCGCCGAGCACCAGCGCGAGCGCCCCTCCGAACATCGGCAGACCCTGCACCAGCACGGTCGGCAGCGCCGCCGGGAGCATCTCGGCGAGCAGCTGGTCCCGGGTGTCGCCGTCGCCGGCGAAGCTGAGGTCGCCCGTCCGGTACGACAGGTAGGGGAACAGGTAGCCGAACACCAGGGCGAGCGCGACCCACACGGCCACCGTCACCCACACCGCCGGCCACTTCCGCATCCGCAGCATCTCCGCCCGCGTGCTCCGGGCGACCGGGTTCTCCACCAACGTGGTCATGCTGCCTTCTCCTTCGTCGTGGGTGCCTCGCTGGTCATCTCGAAGAAGACCTCCTCGAGGCTGCGTTCGGTGGGGGACACCTCGTGGACGTCGACCCCTGCGGTGACCAGGTCGCGCACCAGCGCGGGGGCACCGTCGGCCGTCATCGCGAGCTCGAGCCCGAGAGGCGTCCGACGTACGGCGTCCTCGCCGGCGACCCTCATCGCCACCGCGATCGCCGTGTCCTCCGGCGTCGCCCGGACGCGCAGGCTCGCCTCGCCGCGCAGCTCGTCGACACGCGCCTCCCGCAGCAGGCGACCGCCGTTGATGACGCCCACCCGGTCACAGATCTCCTGGACCTCCGTGAGCAGGTGGCTCGACAGGAGCACGGTCTGCCCGCCGCGCGCGAGGGAGAACACGAGGGCACGCATGTCGGCCATGCCCGCCGGGTCGAGCCCGTTGGTGGGCTCGTCGAGGACGATCAGCTCCGGGTCGCCCATGAGCGCCGACGCCACGCCGAGCCGCTGCTTCATGCCGAGCGAGTACGCCTTGAACGTGTCGCCCGCGCGGTCCGTGAGGTCCACCCGTGCCAGCGCGGCCTCGACGGCGTTCTCACCGAGGCCTCGGTAACGGGCCATCACCCGGAGGTTGTCGCGTCCTGAGAGGTACGGGAAGAAGCCCGGCCCCTCGACGAGCGCGCCCACGCGGGCGGTCACGTCAGGACGTCCAGCCGTCGTTCCCAAGACGCTCGCCGTGCCGGCCGTCGGCCGGATCAGTCCGAGCATCATCCGCAGGGTCGTCGTCTTGCCGGCCCCGTTCGGGCCGAGGAATCCGTAGACCTCGCCCCGTCGTACGGTCATGCTGACCGAGTCCACGGCGAGCCGGTCGCCGTACCTCTTGGTCAACCCGTCTGTCTGCACCACCAGATCGTTCATGGGCTCCACGGTGGTCGCCGTACGGCCGTGACGCGTCCGCCCCGACGCGGCAGTGCCGTACGCGGATCTGCGTACGCCGGAGCCTCGCGTGGTCGTACGCCTCCGGGCTCGGCGCGTTCTATCCTCGGCCCGTGAGCGACCGGTGGAGGGACCTGACGCACGCTCCCGCCTGGTGGCCGTGGACCGTGCTGATCGTGGTGCTGTTCGGGACCTTCGCCGCCAACCGTGAGGCAGGCGCCGGTCACGGCGAGGTCCTCGGTGCCGTCCTCGTCGCCGCGCTCGCCGTCGTGCCGGGCGTGCTCCCCGTACGGCCCGAGCTCGCGCTCCTCGCGAGCGGCCTCTGCACGGCGGTGTACTTCGGTGCGGGGTTCGCGGACGGGCCGGTCTTCCTCGCGCTGCCGACCGTCACCTTCGTGGTCGCGCTGCGGACGCGTTCGGCGCGCTGGATCCCGTGGGCCGCGGGCGCCGCGCTGGTCGCGGCGGGTGCGCTGCTGAGCCGGGCCCTCGCGACCGACAGCATCCGGACGCAGGAGGTCTGGCAGGCGATCGGTCTTGTCGCCGTCGTCGCGGCGGCGGGTGCGGTCGCGGTCGCGGTGAGCCAGCTCCAGGCCTCGCGTGCCGACCGGACCGCCCGTGCCGCGACGGAGGAGCGGCTGCGGATGGCGCAGGACCTGCACGACGGCGTCGGCCACGGGCTCGCGGTGATCGCGATGCAGGCGGGCGTCGCGCTCCACGTGCTCGACCGCGACCCGGACAAGGCGCGCGCGAGCCTCGAGGCGATCCGCGCGACGAGCCGTGAGTCGCTGGACGCGCTCCGCACGGAGCTCGGGCGCATGGCCGGCCGCGACGCCGTACGCCGGCCCGCGCGCGGGATCGGCGACCTCGATGCGCTGATCGAACGCGTGCGTGCCGGGGGCATCGAGGTCGTGCGCACCGGAGGTGCCGAGGTGGTCGACGAACGCGTCGGCGAGGTGGCCTACGCGGTCACGCAGGAGGCGCTGACGAACGTCCTGCGCCACGCCGAGGCCACGCGGGCCGTCGTCGACCTCGCCCTGGTCGACGGGGCGCTCGTGCTGACGGTGACCGACGACGGACGCGGTGGACCGACCTCCGGCAAGGATGAGGGCATGGGGATCCCCGGCATGCGCGCACGGGTCGCCGAGATCGGCGGCACGCTCGACGTCGGCCCGGCCGACGGATCGGGTCTGCGCGTCCGAGCGACGCTGCCGGAGCACCTGTGATCAGGGTGGCGCTGGTCGACGACCAGCCGCTGGTCCGGATGGGCCTGGCCACCCTGGTCGAGACCGAGCCGGACCTCGTGCTCGTAGGCGAGGCCGTCGACGGCCGCGACGGGCTGGCGCTGATCCGGCGGACCCGTCCCGACGTCGTCCTCTGCGACATCCGGATGCCGGTGCTCGACGGCCTGGCGCTGCTCGCCGAGGTGACCCGCGACCAGGCGCTCGACGACGTACGGGTGGTGATGCTGACGACCTTCGAGCTCGACGAGTACGTCTTCGAGGCGCTGCGCAACGGCGCCAGCGGCTTCCTCCTGAAGGACGCCGAGCCGACGGCGCTGCTGGACGGCATCCGCGTGGTGGCCGCCGGCGGGTCGCTGCTCGCACCGTCGGTGACGCGCACCGTGATCGAGCGGTTCAGCGGGGGACCGGCCGCTGCGCGTCCGCACCCGCAGCTGGGAGCGCTCACCGAGCGCGAGCGCGAGATCCTCGGCTGGGTCGCCACCGGGCGCTCCAACCAGGAGATCGCCGACGCCCTGGTGGTCAGCCCGGACACGGTCCGCACCCACGTCAGCCGCGCGATGGTGAAGCTGCAGGCGCGCGACCGGGCGCAGCTGGTGGTGTTCGCGATCGAGTCCGGCCTCGGGCGCTGACGCCGATATTCGGGTGACAGCCCGGGCCGTCGTCCGTACGGTGGCGTCCATGTTGATCACCTCCGCGCTGGCCGGCGCGTACGCGTGCGCCCCCTCGGCGCGCCTGCGCCGCGCCTGACGGCGCAGTCCCTCACCTGACCGCGCCGTCCTCCCGGATGCCCACGCACCCGGCAGCGCGACGCCCCACTCCCCGTGCCCGGGTGCTCCTCTCCTCTCCGGTTGGAGCGCTCCATGCGATCACATACCCCTCACGGCGGCCGACACGAGCTCGGTCAGAACTTCCTCCACCACCGTCCGACCATCGAGCGCATCGTCGCGCTCGTCCGCGCGACGGAAGGGCCGATCCTCGAGATCGGCTGCGGCGACGGCGCGCTCACGCACCCGCTGGCCCGTCTCGGACGCGACCTCGTCGCCCTCGACCTCGACCGGCGGCGGGTCAGCCGTCTCCGCGCGCAGCTGCCGTCCGTCACCGTCCGGCACGCTGACGCGCTCGACGTCCCGCTCGACCGTCCGGTGGTGGTCGGCAACGTCCCCTTCCACCTGACGACCCCCATCCTGCGACGCCTGCTCCGCTCGCCGGGATGGCGTCACGCCATCGTGCTCACCCAGTGGGAGGTCGCCCGCAAGCGCGCGGGAGTCGGGGGGAGCACGATGATGACGGCGCAGACCGCGCCGTGGTTCTCGTTCGGGCTCGACCAGCGGGTGCCGGCCCGTCACTTCACCCCGATGCCCAGCGTCGACGGCGGGATCCTCACCGTCGAGCGTCGCGCCCGACCGCTCGTCCCCGCACGCGAGCGTGCCCCGTACGAGCAGCTCGTCCGTGCGGTCTTCACGGGACGCGGCTCGGGTCTGGAGCAGATCCTCGCCCGGGCGAGCGGTCAGCCACCTCGGGTGGTGGCGCGCGCGCTGACGGGCGCCGAGGTCGCGAAGGGCGCGTTGCCGCGTGACCTCACGCCGTCGCAGTGGGCGTCGTTGTGGATCGCTCTGGGGCGACGGCGCGTCTGAGTCAGCCCAGCGCGAAGCCGAGAGCGACCGCCCTCGGCACCTTCGCGATGGAGGCGTACGCGTGGGCCTTCCCGTCGAAGATGACGGCACGGCCCTCTCGTACGCCCTCCGCCGTCAGACGGAAGATCTCCTCGGAGTAGAACGGGTCGTCGCTGCCGCCGAGCACCAGCGTCGGGGCTTCGATGCGGTGGAGGTCCGACTCGACGTCGAACGCGTCCTCGGCGTCGATCGTCGCCATCATGTCGGACACGTCGCCCTTCGCGAAGGCGTTGCCGACGAGCCACCCGACGCCGCGCACGGGGAGCGAGAGCGACCGCGGTGCGAGGCTCCCGAGGAGCAGGGCGGTGGCGCCACGGCGGTCGCCCGCCTCGACGAGCGCCTTCAGCTCCGCCTGCACCTGTCGCCCGTGCTCCGACAGGCGACAGGCCGAGGCGGCGACGATCAGCCGTTCGACGAGGGCGGGCGAGTCGACGGCGAGCTGGAGGGTGACGGACCCGCCGGTCGAGGTGCCGTGGACGACGGCAGGGCGACCGATGTCGTGCTCGATCACGTGCGCGTAGTCGGCCGCGATGTCGCCCATGGTCACCCCTGGGACCAGGCCGGGGCGACGGTTCGTCAGGTAGACCGTGAAGTGCTCCGCGAACGGCGCTGCCCAGGCCAGCGCCCGCTTGCGTGCGCTCCCGGTCGGGTTGAGGTGGTCCGTGCCGAGCCCGGGCGAGACGATCAGCGGCGGGCCGTCGCCGACGCGCAGGTAGTGCAGACCGGTCGAGAACTGTCCCTCCGCGACCGGCCTCATGCGCCGAGGCCGCTCAGCCGTGCGGAGAGCGCGGTCATGCGCATGTGGCGCGCGGCCTGGGCCGGCGTCATCTCGTCGAGCTCGGACTCGAGGTGCGGGTCGGCGCCGTGGTCGAGCAGCACCCCGGCGACCTCTTCCTGACGGGCGAGGATGCTCGCGACGAGCGCCGTCGACTGGAGCTCGGGATGGGCGTAGTCCACGTCGACGCCCTGGTCGAGGTGGTACTGCACGAGAGCGACGTCTCCCGTGCAGGCCGCGCCGAACATGTCTTTCCAGTCTCCGCCGGACATCGCGTCCTCCGTGCTCGCCCCGGGCTCGGATCCTCAGCCTAGTCCGCTCGTCGCCCGGTGGCCGCCTCGAGCGCGTGGGCGATCTGCACCGCGTCAGACGTGCTGAGGAGGAGCTCGTCGAACCCTGAAGCCGCGCGGTCGAGCGCCACCCGCAGCAGCGGCATCCCGCGCCGCATCGAGACCAGGCGCCGAGCACCGGACGGGTGCCGGAACGTGCCGACCTTCAGGTATCCCGAGACGACGAGTCCCGAGCGGAAGCCGAGCACCTCGGACGACCACCCCGGCTCGACCGTCACGCCGGTGACCGCGTCGTAGGGAGCGCTGAACGTCGCCCGGCCGGCCATCCACCGCTCCCAGCCCGGGAACGTGACGTGGATGCCGGTGGCATCGGCGCTGACGTGCGTCATGAGGGTCCTCCGTCGCTCTAGAATCAATCTGTCGTTGCGAACATTATCAGAGTGAGAATGATGAGAGGAGTCCTCATGGCGACACGCACGTCGGTGACCGATGTGGTGACGCATCCGGTGCGTCTGCGGATCGTCCAGCAGCTCGGGGGACGCCGGCTCACGACCGCCGAGCTGCGCGAAGCGCTTCCGGACGTCACGCAGGCCACGCTCTACCGGCACGTCGCGTCCCTCGTGGAGGCCGGGATCCTCGAGGTGGTCGGAGAACGACGCGTACGCGGGGCCGTGGAGCGCACGCTCGCGCTGGGGGAGCGGATGGCGCACGTCGACCACGACGAGCTCCAGATGATGAGCGACGCCCAGCTGCGTACGGCCTTTCTCACCTTCCTCGGTGACGTGAGCGGCGCCTTCGACCGCTCCGTCGCGCACGAGGACCCGACGACGAGGGACTTCCTCGGCTTCGGGGCGACGCCGCTCTACGTGACGACGGACGACCTCGCGGCGATCCAGGCCGGACTCGGCGAGCTGCTCGCGCCGTACCTCGTGGACGACGGGCAGGGAAAGCGCCGCGTCAGCCTGGCGACCGTCCTCGTCCCCGAGCCCGAGAACGGCTGAAACCTCTCCGGCGGCGACCGTCCTCGCGCACTACCCTCCGACCAGGTCGCGCGGGCGGCCACGACACGAGGGGGCCGCACGTGACAGACCTGGCGAAGGCGAGGGAGGCCGTCAGCACTCCTTCCCACCTGTCGACACCGTTGGGGGAGTTCACGCTGTTCGACGGCGTCCCGGTCGGTGACTCTGTCGCGAGGCTGTACGACGGGCTCGACTTCCTGCGCGGCGTCGAGGTCTTCCTCAACTCCGTCCCGGGCGCCGCGCTCGTCGCCATGCGACGTGGCCTCCGCAGCATCGGCCTCACCGGACCGCACCAGCTCGCCTACACCGACCCCCGCGCGAGCTCGGGGAGCTTCTTCCTCACCCCGAACACCGAGACCACGTACGGCACGATGTTCCTCGACCTGCGGGCCCACGGGCCGATGGTGATCGAGCCTCCGAAGCAGTCGCTGTGCGTCGTCGACGACTTCTGGTTCCGCTACGTGGCCGACATGGGCCTCGCCGGACCCGACCGCGGCGAGGGCGGCCGCTACCTGTTCCTGCCGCCCGGCTACGACGGCGAGGTGCCCGACGACTACTTCGTCTACCGGACGCCGACGTTCACGAACTGGGTGGTCTTCCGGGCGCTCGGTGGCGTCCCGGCGCTCAAGGAGACGACGGTCTACCCGTTCGCCGAGGCGCACGACCCCCTGCCATGGAGTACGTCAACATCGCCGACGCGGTGTTCAACACCGTCCACGCCAACGACTTCTCGTTCTTCGAGGAGATCGACGAGCTGGTCCAGGAGGAGCCCACCGGCTCCTTGGACCCGGAGCGTGCGGGCCAGCTCGCGGGCCTCGGCATCGTCCACGGCAAGCCGTTCGCGCCCGACGACCGCCTGCGCGCGGTCCTCGACGACGCAGCGCGGACGGGTGCGGCGATCAGCCGCGCCCTCGTCTACGCGCCCCGTGATCCCGAGGCGTACCTCTACGAGGGGTCCGCGTGGATGTCGGCGTTCCTCGGAGGCAGCTACGAGTTCCTCCGCGACGGTGCACGGCTCCTCGACGCCCGTACGCAGTTCCACTACTTCGCGACCGTGATCACGCCCGCCATGGCGCACGCGCAGGTCGGCTCCGGCTCCGCGTACGCGTACGCCGTTCGCGACGCCGAGGGGGAGGTCCTCGACGGGGCCAGGACGTACACGCTGACCCTGCCCGCCGACCCGCCCGCGAAGAACTTCTGGTCGATCGACGTCTACGACACGCAGACGCGTTCGCTGCTGCAGACCGCCGACCCGTACCCCAGCGTCATGAGCCTGACCGGCGACGTCGCCGCCGACGACGACGGGTCGACCACGATCTGGTTCGGACCGGTCGCACCCGAGGGGCGCGAGGCGAACTGGATCCAGACCGTGCCCGGCAAGAGCTGGTTCCCGATGCTGCGCCTGTACGGGCCGCTCGAGCCGTGGTTCGCGCGGACGTGGCGGCCCGGGGAGCTGACGCCCACCGCCCCGGTCAGCCCTCCCGCTCCTCCAGCGCCTCGGTGAGCAGAGCGACGAGCGCCTCCAGCTGGACGTCGGCAGACGCCTGCTCGTCGGCAGCCACGCCGTCGAGCGCCGTCGCCGCCAGCGCCGCCTTGGAGTCGATGAGCTCGGCGACCTTGGCGTCGATGGTCTGCGCCCCGATGATGCGCCAGGCGGTCACCGGCTCGGCCTGACCGATCCGGTGGACGCGGTCGATCGCCTGGGTCTGCTCGGCGTCGGTCCACGAGAGCTCCGCGAGCACGACGTTCGAGGCGACCTGCAGGTTGACGCCCACGCCGGCTGCGGTGAGCGAGCAGACGATGACGGCGACCTCGGGGTCGTTCACGAACGCGTCGATGTCGCGCTGGCGCTGCGTCGAGGTCTGGTCGCCGCGGATCGTCGCGTAGCGCAGGCCGCGCTTGGCGAACGTCTCCTCGGCGACGTCCATGACGTCGAGGTGCTTGGCGAAGAAGACGACCTTGCCGACGCTGCGCGCGAGCTGAGCGGTGTAGTCGGCGGCGAGCCCGGCCTTGGCCAGACCGATCCGGCGCATCATCCCGAAGACGTTGCCGGTCTCGTTGGTGTCCTCCTCGCGCTCCCACTTGGCGACGAGGCGGACGAGCTCGCGGTCGATCCCGTCGACGGTCTTGCCGGCGCTGCGGTGCTCCAGCGCGTTGTCGTACCGCGCCACCATCCGCCGGGCCAGCACCCGCTCGGCCTCGCGGATCGAGCGGCCGGTCTCGTCGTCGAGCTCGACCGGGATGTCGGCGACCCGGCGGGCCGGGATGTCCGCAGCGACGTCGATCTTGCGCCGCCGCACGATGCCCATGTCGACCACGCACTTGCGCGCCGCGGCGTAGAAGCCTGGCTCACCAGGGGACAGGCCGGTGTCCTCCAGGGCACCCATCAGCTCCGGGAGCGGCTTGCGGTCGTCGATCCAACCGAGGAACTGCCAGATGGCGCGGAAGTCCTCGATGTCGTTGATGAGCGGCGTGCCGGTCAGCGCCATCAGCAGCGGACGCATCGTCCGCGCGCGAATGCGCTCGGACAGCTCGAGGGCGTGCTGGGAGCGCTGGGACTTGCGGTTCTTGATGAAGTGGGCCTCGTCGACGACCATCCCGCGGAAGCCGTGCTCGCCGAGCCAGCCGATGTGGCGGTCGAGGACCTCGTAGTTGACCACGACGATGTCGGCGAACCCGTCGATCGTGGTGCCGTCGCCGTGGATGACGGTGGTGGTGCGGCGCGGGGTCCAGAGACCGGCCTCGCGTGCCCAGTTGATCTTGACGACGTTCGGGGCGACCACCAGCAGCGGGTACGCGTCGGCGGCCTGGGCGGCCAGGAGGGCCTGGGCGGTCTTGCCGAGGCCGGGCTCGTCGGCCAGGAGGAACGTGCGGTGGCCCTCCGCCGCCGACGCGATGAGCTGCGCCTGGTGCGGCATGAGCTCGCGACCGTCGAGCGTGTTCAGCGTCGTCGGGGTCGGCAGGTCCATGCTCGACGCCGGACCGCCGCGCTCGAAGGAGCGCAGGAGCGGCTCGATCAGCTCCCAGTTGGCGAGCCGGCCCGTACGAGGACGGCTCGGCGCGGCCGCCGAGAAGTCGGGGGTGAGGAAGGGGTTCGCGAGCTGGCGGGAGACGACCGACTGCGGGCGGACCTGCCGCTCGGTGGTCGACGCGGGAGCTGCGTCGGGCTCCGGCTCCGGCTCCTCCTCGACCTCGCGACCGGCGGCGACGAGCATCTCGCGGCGCAGCCGGTTCGCGGCGGGGGACACGACGGCGTCGTCGGCGAGCAGGGTGAACAGGGAGGGGTCGCGCGCCGCGGTCGTCGCGAGGATCGTCGCGATCCCGTCGAGGCGCTTGAGCTGCTCGGTCCGCCGGGCCTCGGGCATCGACTCGGTCTTCACGCGGGAGCGCTCCTCGCGGACCAGGAGCGCGACGACCTGGAAGGCGGTCCGGGTGGAGGCCGTCGCGGTGCCGCGCTGGACGGCCCGCTCGACCTCCCGTACGGCTTGAGCGAGCAGGGGAAGCAGGCCGACGTTGTCGGCGTCGTTGCTGCGCTCACGCTGCGGTCGGCGAGAACCCCCCTTGCGGCGGGGGTCAGGTCGACGCTGGGCCGGTCGGGCCAACGATCCTCCTCGGACTCGGTACGCCTGCGGGCGCTGGCGCACCCCGTTGCCAGCCGGACGACCAGGCCGAGACGCAGAGGAGACGGTCGTCGTCCCCGGTGCCTGCGGGCCCCGGCGTGGGAGGGACCGCCGAGCGAGTGCTCAGGGAGGAGAGCGTTGGTCGCCCCTCGAAAGAGGGCGCGGGCGCGGGTGTCCTCGTATGGGCTTCCGGTTGGCTGCGCCTTCGATGATACGCGCCCCGGCGGCCGACGTGTGGCGGGATGCGCCCGGCGCGCCCCCTCGCGCCGGGCCGCGCCTCATCCCAGGTCCTCGGCGAAGCCCTGCCGCCACGACGGGTAGCGCAGCCGCCAGCCGAGCTCGCGCTTCGCCTTGGCGTTGGAGAACGCCCGCCCCTCCGTCATCATCGCCACCGCGACGTCACCGGCCATGAGGCGCGCCACCCACACCGGCACGCGCATCGGCGGCTTGGCGCCCGCGCACTTCGCGAGGTACGGCAGCCACTCGCTCGCCGGGGCGGGTTCGTCGTCCACGACGTTGTACACCCCGCGTGCCTGCTGCTCGACGGCGAGGACCGTCGCGCCGGCGGCGTCGTCGAGGTGGACCCAGGAGGAGTAGCCGTTGCTCCGCCCGACCAGCGGGAACTGGCGCTTGCGGATCAGCGTGACCTGGTCGTCCGTCGCGCCCGGCCCGTACAGGCCGCCGTAGCGCAGAGCGGCCCCACCGGCCGCGAGGACGCTCTCCTCGACGTGCGCGATCGCTCGCATGCCGACGTTCGCCGGCGTGCCCTCGAACAGGTCGAGCGGGTCGTCCTCGGTCTTGATCCATCCGCCCTCGCGGATGCCGTTCCAGTTGCCGTAGCTCTGCGCGACGACGTGCGGCGAGCCGTGCCGCGCGGCCGCGGCGAGGAGGTGGTCGGTCCCCTCCGTGCGCAGCCGGTTCGTCGTCGCGAACCACTTGTCCATGTGCTTGATGTCAGGCTTGCCGGCGATGGCGGTCATCTGGTGGACGATCGCGTCGGCGTGGGCGCCGGCGACGGCCTCGTCGACCGACGCGGCGTCGAGCCCGTCCATGACGACGGCGTCGGCGCCCAGCTCCTTGAGCATCCCGAGCTTGGACTCGTCGGTCGTCGTCGCCGTCACCTGGTGACCTCGCTCGACGAGCTGCGGGACGAGACGTCTCCCGAGGACGCCGCTCCCGCCTGCCACGAACACCCGCATGTCACTCACCTTCCGTTCGGGTTGATCTCTGTCATGAAGACGAGACGGCCCGTCGGAACGTGACGTCTGGGCGTCACCAGCGGTTGCGGACGTCCTCCGCCCAGCCCGTGAGGCCGTCGAGGGTCACCCAGGAACCGGCGTCGTCGCGCACCCGACCGGACCAGTGGCCGAAGCACTGGTGGGTGCGTGAGGAGAAGACCTTGAGGTCGGTGACGGACTCCTTGAGGTGGAACGGGACGAACGTGAGGTCGACGGTGTCGCCGGCTACCTGCCAGGGTGCGAGCCAGTCGTCGGTGTCGTAGGTCCAGACCAGCTCCTCGCTGATCTTCGACAGGTGCCCGTCGACGACGAGCGCGTTCTCGACCGAGCCCGTCCCGTCGGTCCACCTCCCGCCGACCTGCAGCCCGACGACGCGCCCGTCGGTCCGGCCGGAGCCGGCGCCCCAGTTCCAGTGGACGGCGTACGGCCAGCGCCCTCGTCCGTGGTCCAGCGTCGCCCACGACTCGCCCGCCGTGACGTCCACCGCCATCCCGTCGACACGGATCGTGCCGGTGGCGGGGCGCGCGACGTCCTTGACGGTGTACTGGAAGAGGCGGTCGCTCCACGGGACGACCACGCCCAGGCACTCGTGGCCGGCCGGCCGGTGCGCGACCACGTCGACCTCGACCCGGTCCGTACGGGCACGCAGGCGTGTGCCGCCGTCAACCTCGTCGAGGGCGATCTGCAGCTTCTTGGTCGTGGCCCGGACCGGGCCGCCACCGAGCGTGCCGGGCAGGGTCGCGCTTGCGCCGAGCACACCGATCGCGTCGTACGAGACGGTCTCGCCGCTCGTACGGTCCAGCAGCCAGAGCCCGTGGACGGCGGCGTAGTCGATGTCGGAGACCACGAGCGCGACCACGTGGGTCGGCGTCGTGACCGCCCAGTACTCCCACCGCTTGTTGCGGCCGCGCCCGACGCGCCCGCGGCCGATGCCGTCGGTGGTCACCCACGGCGTCCGCGTCCATCCGACCGCGTCGGGGTTCAGGCGTCCGTCGGTCCGGGTGAGCGAGACCGGCGCCGTGATCTCACGCTCGCGCACGGGCACGGGCAGCGGGGGGCCGCCCGCGGCGTGGTCGAGGCGCTGTCGCAGGCGCTGGTTGGAGGTGCGGACGGCCTCGACGTCGACCTTCAGCACGCGGCGGTCGTACGTCATGAGGCCGTTGGTCTCGTCCTCGACGTCGGCGAGCTGGGTGTAGACGAAAGCGGCGAGGCCGTCGTCGACCGCCGGGCCGATCTGGGCGTGCTGCAGGCGGAGGAACGCACGCTCGAAGGTGTCACGGTCCGCGTACTTGCGGTAACCGAACTCCTGGTCGTTCCAGACGTGGCCGGGCACGCGGTAGGAGTAGCCGCCGTACTCGGAGAGCACGGCGGCGCGCGGGTCCTCGGCGTCCGCGCGCGAGAGCCGGTACGGCCGGAAGTAGACGTGCCTGCTGGCCATGTCGCCGCCACCCTGGTCGTGCCAGCCGCTGACGTGGTCGACCGGGCGGGTCGGGTCGAGCGCCTTCACGCGCGCGGCGGTGGCGAGGGCGTCGAACTGGCCCCAGCCCTCGTTGAACGGGACCCAGGCGGCCACGCTGGGGACCGAGCGCAGCAGCGCGACGGTCGCGTCGAGCTCCTCGAGGAACTCGACGCGGCCCTCCTCGTCCTGCCGCCCGAACAGCGCGTGGCGGGTGTCGTCCAGCCGTACGGGCAGGACGACCGGCGTCGTGATCACCACCGGGTTGTAGCGCCGTCCGCCGTTGACCATGTCCTGCCAGACGAGCATCCCGAGCCGGTCGCAGTGGTGGTACCAGCGCAGCGGCTCGACCTTGATGTGCTTGCGCAGCATCGTGAAGCCGAGCTCCTTGGCCGTACGGACGTCGTGGGCGAGCGCCTCGTCCGACGGGGCCGTGTAGAGGCCGTCGGGCCAGTACCCCTGGTCGAGCAGCCCGGCGTGGAGGTACGGCTCGCCGTTGAGCAGCAGCCGGGTGCGGCCGTGCGCGTCGGGTCCGAGCCCGAACGTGCGCATGCCGACGTAGCTGGTGACGTGGTCGTCGCCGAGCCGGACCTCGACGTCGTACAGGAACGGGTCGTCGGGCGACCAGAGACGTGGCTCCTCGCCGAGGTCGACGCGGGTGGGTACCCCCGCGGGCACCGTCGTACGGGCGACCTCGCGGCTGTCGGCGCGGACGACCACCTCGGCCTCGTCCGCGCCGTGGCTCTCACCAGCGGGGACGACGTGGACCTCCACCTCGGCGGGGGAGAGGTACGGGGTCAGCACGAGCTGGTCGATCCACCGCCGAGGGACCGACTCGAGCCAGACCGTCTGCCAGATGCCGGACTGCGGGGTGTACCAGATGCCGCCGCGCGCGAGCCGCTGCTTGCCGCGGCTGCGCCACGAGGTGTCGGTGACGTCGCGGACACGGACGACGACCTCGTGCGCGTCGCCGGAAAGGGCGTCGGTGACGTCGAGCGCGAACGGCAGGTAGCCGCCGCGGTGGGCCCCGACGGCCGTCCCGTCGACCCAGACCTCGCAGTCCTGGTCGACCGCGCCGAAATGGAGGAGCACCCGGTCGCGGACGAATCCGTCGGGCAGCGTGAACGTGCGGCGGTACCAGAGCGCCTCGTCGGCCGCGAGCGTGCGGCCGACACCGGACAGCGGCGCCTCGGGCGAGAACGGGACCACGATCTCGCCGTCCCAGCGGGCGGGGACATCATGCACCGAGGCGGGCGTGAAGGCGTGGTCCCAACGGCCGTTGAGGTTGACGCACGAGTCGCGGACGAGCTGCGGGCGCGGGTACTCGGGCAGCACGTCGTCAGGGTCGAGGGCCTCGCCCCACGTCGTGATCATGCGGTCCGCTCCAGGGTCTTGGGGGTGAGGCCGACGTCGCGCAGGCGGCGGGCGGGCAGGACGAGCAGCAGCACGACGACCGCGGCGGCCACGAAGATCCACGGGGTCGGCACCTGCTTCACCACGCCGAGCTCGGTGAACGTCTCGTCCGCGCCGGCGATCACCGCGGCGCCGAGGAACGGGCCGACGACCATCGGGACCAGGATCGCGAAGATCATCCGCAGCCCCTGCACCTGGCCGGCGCGGTCGGGCGGCGTGAGGTTGCGGACGGTCGCGGAGATCGCGGCCACGCCGAGCATGAAGCCCGACATCATGACGATCCCGGCACCGATGACGGCGAGCATCCCGCGCGCGGGGAACATCAGGAGGAGACCCACGAGGTAGATCGCTGCGATCGGTAGGACCGCGCGCGCCGGCCCGACCCGGTCGAGCACCCGGCCGCCGACGATGCTCACGGCGGCCGCCCCGAGCAGGACCGACGCGAGCACGATCGCGTAGCCGTCGATGTCGAGGTAGCGCTGGACGTAGATGATCAGGTACGGCAGGAACACCTGCGTGCTCGTGCCGAGGATCGCCCAGGCGACCAGCGCGACGTAAAGCGGCGGGTTCGCGCGTACGGTGCTCGGCCGCAGCCCGTGGACGACCGAGGCGAGGTAGGTCCCGCCGGGCCGCGGCTGCGGAGTCTCGCGCAGGCCGAACCACGCGATGACACCGACGACGGCGGTCACGCCGCCGACGACGGAGAAGAAGAGGACCCAGTGGCCGCCTCGCGTGAGCGGATCGAGCGCACCGAAGACGAGCAGCATCGCCAGCAGCGGCATGGTGGCGAGCACGCCGTCGACCTTGCCCCGGTTGCCGGGGTTGGTGGAGTCGGTGACCCACGCGTTGAAGGCGGCGTCGTTGGCGGCGGCGCCGAGGACGCTCATGACGCAGTCGAGCACGATGATCGTGACCACGGCGACGACCACCGCGTCGAGCATCGGCAGCATCGAGGCGGCGGTGTCGACCCCGACGAGGCCGAACGACGCGGTGCACGCTCCCCACAGGACGTAACCGAGGGCGATGAACTCGCGTCGCCTGCCGGTGCGGTCGGACGCGGCGCCTGCCAGCAGCGTGGCGAGCGTGGCGGCGCACGCGCTGAGTGCGACGAGGCTGGCCAGGGCGGTGGGGGAGTCGGTGATCGTGTCGTAGACGAACACGTTGAGGTACATGTTCTCGACCGTCCACGCCAGCTGGCCCGTCAGCCCGAGAACGACCACCCAGGTCCAGAGGCGACGGTCCGCCCGAGGTTTTTCCATGACGCGGACGATAGTGCTCCAGGTCACGCTCTCCGTGGGCGGACCGGCGAGGGGGGTGACCGGGAACCCGCGTTCCGGCGTGGCGAGGGCGTTGGCCGCCCTATGCTCACGCCTCGACACCACATTTCTGAGAGGGAAGAATTCACGATGCTCCGACGTCCCGCCGCCCTGCTGGTGAGCGTGCTCTTGTCCGTGTCCCTGCTAGGCGCCGCCCCGGCCGGCGCCACCGCGCCCGCGGCTCCTGCAGGCCACGCCGCGGCCAAGGTCGCCAAGCCCGCGACGCCGTCGAAGAAGTGCAAGGCCCGTCACAAGAAGCCCCGCAAGGCCGTGGGGTCGAAGCGGTTCGCCCGCTGCGCCGTCGCCGCCATGCGCAAGGGCACGACGGTCCAGGTGCGCGGCACCTTCGACGACGGGCGATGGAACAAGGGGCCGGCACGCTTCCGGAAGGCCGGCACCGACGCCTCCGTGGTCTACAGCGAGGGAGCCAAGCTCGTCGTGATCGGCACGAACGTCTGGCACAAAGAGGCGGGCAAGCCGTGGGTGAAGGGCAAGAAGGGCGGCACCGCGGACGAGCAGCTCGCGTGGATGGTGGGGCAGGTCTGGCTCGCGAGCTCGTCGCTGAAGGCGTACCGGGGCTACCTCCGCTCGAGCAACAACGGCTGGACGTGGACCGGCCGGACGCGGAAGCTCAACGGGGTCCGCGCCAAGGAGTACGTCGGCAACCCCAAGCTGATGGGTCACCGTCCTGACCGCTACGCCGTCTGGCTGGACAAGTGGGACCGACCCGTCCGAGTCGACTCCCGGCTGACGATCGGGGGCATCACCTCCACCGCGCGCCAGGACTTCTCGAAGTGGGGCAAGAAGGTAACCATCAAGGCTCCCCGCGTCTCCTGAAGGTTGGGTCGGCGCTCCGGTGGGTACCTGCCGTGCTACAGAAAGGAGCGACACATGTCTTACTCCACCGGGGGCCGAGGTGGCCCTGACTCGAACACCGCCCCTCCTGCGAAGACGATCCGCACCGTCACCATGGTGGTCGCGGCAGTCTTCCTGCTCGTCGGTGTGCTCGGATTCATCCCTGGCATCACGACGAACTACGACACGATGACGTTCGCCGGCCACGAGAGCGAGGCGAAGCTCCTCGGCATCTTCCAGGTGTCGATCCTGCACAACGTCGTGCACCTGCTCTTCGGAGTGGTCGGACTCTGGGCGGCGCGTGCTGCGTCGACCGCCGTCGTCTACCTGATCGCCGGTGGCGCGATCTACCTGGTGCTCTGGCTGTACGGCCTGTTCATCGATCACGACCACTCGGCGAACTTCATCCCGGTCAACAACGCAGACAACTGGCTCCACCTGGTGCTGGGTGTCGGCATGATCGGGCTCGGGGTGTGGGGGCGGCGCGCGCTTCCCGCCCGTACGACGCGCACGGCGTAGGCCCTAGGTCCTACGTCTGCCGATCGCGCCCACGGGGTCGCGCGAGCGCTGCCTGCAGCCTCGTCGCGACCCCTTCGGGCATGAGCGCGCTCACCGCGCTCTCGACCTTGAGGAACCACGAGCCGGGGACGATGCTGGCCTTGCCTGCTGTCATCGCGGCGAACGCCTCCCGGGCGACGTCGGCCGGGTCCGCCTTCGGTCCCCGCGCGATCCACGTCCGTCCCATGTCGGCCCGCTCGAAGAACAACGTGTCCGTCGGGCCGGGCAGGAGCGACGTCACGGTCACGCCGGTGTCGCGGAGCTCGTAGCGCAGCGCCCTCGCGAACGCGTGCAAGAACGCCTTCGACGCCGCGTACGTCGACTGGTAGGGGCCAGGTCCCTGGGCGGCGACCGAGGAGGTGACGAGAATCCGGCCGAATCCCTGCGCCGCCATCGTGCTCGTGAGGTGGTGTGCGAGCCTGAGCGGGGACACGATGTTCACCGCGACGAGCTGGAGGTGCGCGGCGAGCGGCGTCTCGTCGAAGCGCCCGCTGACACCTCTGCCGGCGTTCAGCGCCGCGGCGACGACCGGGCGCTCCTCCAGGGTGATCGCCTCCACCACGTCGTCGTTGCCCTGAGGCGTCGCGAGATCTGCTCGGACGTACCGTGCGCCGTCGGGGAGGGCGCAGACGTCCTCGTCGGCAACGGCGAGGACGTCGAGGCCCGCGGCGACGAACTCGTCCACGAGCGCCCTGCCGATCCCGCTGGACGCACCGGTGACGAGCCCGAGGGCGCGCGTCGTGCTCCGATCGCCGCTCACGACTCGTCTCCCGCCTGCTGCTCGAGCAGTCCCAGCGCCCGTTCGCCGTCCGGGCCCTCCTGCTCGAGACCGCGCCGGAAGCTGTCGAGCTTCTCCTCCCCACCGGGGAAAGGGGGCAGCAGCGGTGCGTCTCGGTCCACCACCGCCTCGATCACCGTGGGTCGGTCAGCCGAGAGGGCACGCTCCCACGCGGCGTCGACCTCGTCGGCGACCGTCACCCGGATCCCGTGCAGCCCGAGCAGGTCGGCATAACCGGCGTACGGGAACGCAGGCAGCGCCTGGCTCGCCTCGTACCGGGGCTCTGCCTCGGTCTCGCGCTGCTCCCACGTGACCTCGGAGAGGTCGCCGTTGGCGAGGACGAGGACGACGAACCTCGAGTCGGCCCACTGCGGCCAGAGCCGCGAGACGGTGACGAGCTCGTTGATCCCGTTCATCTGCATGGCGCCGTCACCGACCAGCGCGACGACGGGTCGCGAGGGGTCGGCGAGCTTGGCGGCGAGCCCGTACGGGAGACCGGAGCCCATGCTCGCCAGCGTCGACGACAGGTGGGCGGGAACACCGGGCGGCAAGATGAGGTGGCGGGCGTACCAGTACGTGATCGAGCCGACGTCGACGCTCACCAAGGCGTCGCCGGGTAGCCGAGACGAGAGGGCGTGGACCACGGTCTCCGGGTTGAGCGGGTCGGTACGGCGAGCGGCGCGGCGGTCGCGGACGGCCCGCCAGCGGGTCACCTGTTCCTCGACCTCGTGCCGCCACGGTGCGTCCTGCTCACGCTCGCGTACGCGGGGGAGGAGGGCGCGCAGCGCCTGACGGGCGTCACCGTGGACGCCGGCGGTGATCGGGTAGCGGTGCCCGAGGTTGCGGCCGTCGATGTCGATCTGCACCGCCCGCGCGGCACCCGGAGGCGGGTAGAACTCCGTCCACGGGTCGTCGGACCCGATGATCAGCAGCGTGTCGCAGTGACCCATCAGCCAACCCGAGGCCGTGGTGCCGAGATGTCCCATCACGCCGCAGCTCAGGGGGAGCGTCTCGTCCCACCACGGCTTGCCGAGCAGGCTCGTCGTCACGCCGGCGCCGAGCTTCTCGGCGATCGCGCGCACCTCGTCGCCGGCGTCGCGCGCTCCCTGCCCGACGAGCACGGCGACGCGTTCGCCCGCGTCGAGGACCTCTGCCGCCGCGTCGAGGTCGGCGTCGGTGGGGAGGAGGTGGCTGTCGCTCCAGGTCGGTGCGCTCACCGTGACCCCGTGCTCGTGCGGAGGCTCCTCGGGCAGCGTCGCCTTCTGGACGTCGTGCGGCAGCACGACCACGCAGGGCGAGCGGCGGTCGCGCGCGGTCCGGAACGCGCGGTCGAGCACCACGGGCACCTGCTCGGGCGACATGACGGTCTGGCAGAAGTCGCGCGCCACGTCGGCGAACATGAGCGCGAGGTCGATCTCCTGCTGGTACTCCGAACCCAGCACGGTGGTCTGCTGCTGCCCGACGATCGCCACCACGGGGACGTGGTCGAGCTTCGCGTCGTACAGGCCGTTCAGCAGGTGGACCGCGCCCGGCCCCTGGGTGCTGGTGACGACGCCGACGCCGCCGGTGTACTTCGCGTGGCCGACGGCCATGAGCGCCGCATTCTCCTCATGCCGCGCTTGGACGAACTCGGGGTCGCCGGCCGCGCGCCGCAGGGCGCCCATGAACGGGTTGATGCCGTCGCCGGAGTAGCCGAAGACCCGCGCCACACCCCAGGCGCGGAGCCGTTCGACCACGAAGTCGGACACCAGCGTCTCGTCAGTCATCGTGCACCTCTCGTCGTACGGACATGTCGTCTCAGCCCTCCACGCCCGTGCTGCCGTGGGAGGAGCCGACCGGTTTGCTCTCGGGGGATCCGCGCTGGCGGAGGAAGACGGCGAAGACGGCCATCGAGCCGACCGCGAGGAACTCCGACTGCCAGTTCTGGAGCGTGCGCGACCAGAAGTCGGAGCCGACGACATAGCTGCCCCAGCCGATCGGGTCGCGCGTCTGCTCGAGGAGCGTCTCGTTGTACGCCGCCCAGCCCGCGACGGACTGCACAGCCCACGACGCGAGGAAGATCGCGCCCATCACCAGCAGGAGCGAGTGGGAGAACACGGTCGTCCGCCACCCGCCGATCCGGGCCCAGCCCGGGGAGTCCGCATCGGCGTGCGGGCCGACCTTCTGCTCCTCGTCCGACTCGGTCCCGGCCTTGTCGAGCTCCTTGGACTCCGGCGAGCCGCGTTGGAGCAGCCAGACCGTGACGCCGATGAAGAGGAAGAATTGGAGGTACTCGCTCTGCCAGTTCTCCGTGACGTCCACGGCGAAGTCGACCGACGCGACGTACTCGACCAGGCTGACCTCGCCGAACCCCTCGGCTGCCTGCTCCTCGTTGAAGGCGTTCCAGCCCGCGAACGCCTGACCGATCAGCGCGACGAGGAAGAGGACGAAGAAGAACAGGCTGAGCCCGTTGTCGCGGACGAACCCGCGCGCACCCTCTCGCGAGCCGCGCGCGCTCACACGTGCCTCACGGCGACGGCCAGGAAGAAGGCCAGACCGCCCACGATCACGACGAGGTAGCTGACGAAAATGACGCGCATCTCAGCCTCCGCTCACCGGGCAGTCGTACGGCGTCGCCGCCGTGGTCTCGACGCAACCGGCCGACGTCACGCGCCAGCCCTCGTCGTACCGGCTGAGGAAGACGGTCTCGGGCGGCTCGTCACCGGGGACGTCGAAGGTCACCTGCGCCATCACGCCGAAGACGTGGACTCCCGCCGTCCGGTCGAGCACCTCTGGGACGTCCTCCGCGAGGACGGCCTCCTCGCACGGCGCTTGGGCGCTCGTCTCGAGCTCGGCGCGCGTACGGATCGACAGCAGGGTGCACGCCGCGGCGCCGTCCCCCGTGGCGAGCGCCTGGTGGAACCGCTGCGCGACCGACCTCGCCGGCGCGACCTGCGAGGCGCCGCACGCGGCCAGCGAGCACGCGAGCGCCACCGCTGCGCCCGTGACCAGGACCTTCCCCGTCGATCGCCTCACGCCCGGGTGGTACCCGGTGCGCGGGGCGTCAATCGAGCGCGGTGGCGTCGTCGGCGGCCGCGCGCAGCGCCGCGTTCTCGTCCTCGAGGTCGAGGACGCGTGCGACGCCGGCGAGGTTGAGGCCGTCGTCGAGGAGAGCGACGATCCGGCGCAGACGTACGACGTCGTCGTCGCTGTAGCGTCGCGTGCCGCCGCTGGTCCGTACGGGTGTCAGCAGGCCGGACCGCTCGTAGACCCGAAGGTTCTGGACCGCAGTGCCGGCCAGCTCGGCCGCGACGGAGATGGCGTACACCGCATGCTGCGGGCTTCGTGTCGGCATCGTCCGGGGTCCCCTTGCGCTCTTGTCACGAACTTGCTATATAAAAACTGTATCAGCCATTACAGAACATGCGCCAGGCATGTCGGAGTTCTGTGGAGGTGAATGACCATGCTCATGCGCACCGATCCGTTCCGTGAGCTCGACCGTCTGACCCAGCAGGTCTTCGGGACCGCTGCTCGGCCGGCGGGGATGCCGATGGATGCGTGGCGTGAGGGCGACACCTTCGTCGTGGAGCTCGATCTCCCGGGCGTCGAGCCTGGGTCGATCGACATCGACGTCGAGCGCAACGTGCTGACGGTGCGGGCCGACCGTCCGGCGCGCGAGGGCATCGAGGAGCTGATCGCGGCCGAGCGCCCGCGTGGCGTGTTCAGCCGCCAGCTGATCCTCGGTGACACGTTGGACACCGAAGGTGTCCAGGCTCGCTACGCCGACGGCGTGCTGCGGGTCACGATCCCGGTCGCGGAGAAGGCGAAGCCGCGCAAGGTCGAGATCGTGCACGGCACGAGGGACGAGAGCCGGGCGATCAGCGCCTGAGGTCACCAGACCAGCGAGGCGGGGGACATACGCTGGCCCCCGCCTCGTCGCGTCCGGTTGCGCCCTTCCGCAAGGAGGAGCAATGTCGATCCTTAGGTCCGATTCGGACATTTGAGACACTCGTCTCTCGGGTCGGCGGAGCACGGAGGGCATCATGCGGCTCGGCTCACGGATCCTCGCGACGGCGGCATCGACCCTCGTCCTCTCTGCACTCGCGCTCGTCCCGGCGCTCGCGCCGAGCAGTGCACAGGCGGCCGACCCGCCGTGGATGGACACCTCGCTGAGTCCCGACGAACGCGCCGACCTGCTCGCCGACGCCATGACGCTCGAGCAGAAGCTGACGTTGTTCGAGGGGAGCGGATCGGGAGCCGTCGCCATCCCCGAGCTCGGGATCCCGGCGCGGCGTGAGATCGACGGCGCGACCGGCGTCATCACCGGCGGGACGCCGACGACGGCGTTCCCTGCGGGTCTCGCGATCGCCTCCACCTGGAACCTCGCACGAGCGCGCCAGTTCGGTCGGCAGGTCGGCCTCGAGACCCACCTCACCGGGTACAGCGGCTGGGCCGGCCCTGAGGTCGACCTGCTGCGCACCCCGTACAGCGGCCGCCAGTGGGGCTCCTTCGGCGAGGACCCGCTGCTTGGTGCCGCGATCCCCGCGGCGGCGGTCGACGGCGTCGACCGGACGAACGACACCAACGGCGTCTACTCGATCGTCAAGCACTACAACGTCTACAACCAGGAGACCCAGCGCACGACCCTCGACGCGGAGCTGGACGAGCGCACGCTGCGCGAGGTCTACACGCGCCAGTGGGAGCCGATCGTCGCCGAGGAGCCGGGCGTCATCATGTGCGCCTTCCCGAAGGTCAACGGCAGCCCGTCCTGCGAGAACCCGCACCTCCTGTGGGACATCCTCAAGGGCGAGCTCGGTTTTGAGGGCTGGGTGAGCTCCGACTTCAACGCGTGCAAGAGCCTCGACGCCTACGTGTACGGCACAGACGTGTGCGGCCCGAGCTTCCCGGATCCCGCGACGCTGCGCGCGGCGGTCCTCGACGGGACGATCCCCGCCGAGCGCTTCGACGACATGGTCCACCGCGTCCTGCGGACGTACTTCGCCGACGGGCTGATCGACAACCCGCCGCCGGGGAGCCTCGAGAACCCCCGACCGAACCCGGACGCCCTGCCGGCCGACGTCGTGGCCACCGGCCGCCAGCGGGCGTACCGCACGGCCGTCGACGGCTCGGTGCTGCTGCGCAACCGCCGCGACGCGCTCCCGCTGGGCTCGCGCGACCTGGAGTCCGTGGCCGTCGTGGGTGAGTCCGCGGACCGCTACATCCAGGGGTTCGGCAGCGACACGGTCATCGACCCGACTGGCGTGAGCACCGTCGTCGAGGGAATCGAGGACCGTGCCGGCACCGACGTCGACGTCACGCACGTGGCGGGCAGCGACCCGGTGCGCGCCGGCGACAACATGCCGGGCGACCAGCCCGTGCCGTCGAGCGTCCTGCGGCCGGCCGAAGGGCAGGGCGACGGGCTCACAGCCGAGTGGTTCACGACGCCGGACCTGAGCGGGACGCCGGTCGCCACCCGGACCGAGGACCAGGTGAACTGGGGGCAGGGTCTGGTCGGGACGCTCGCGGGGTTCGGGTACGACCCGACTCCCGCGCCCAAGCTCCCCGACCCGATCCTCGCGGCGGAGACGCCGTCGGCACGCTGGACCGGGACGCTCGAGCCGACCGTGAGCGGGCGGTACGCGCTCGGCCTCACGCTGCTGGGCAGCGCGACCGTGTGGGTGGACGGTGAAGAGGTCCTCTCCGCCGAGGCCGACCGCATCCGTCAGGAGTCGTTCACGATGCGGCTCGAGGCCGGCCGGACGTACGACGTGCGCATCGAGTACGTCGCCGACGCGCCTGACCAGTGCTGCATCGTCACGTCCAACTTCGGACCCGGGATCCGCTTCACGTGGGAGCCGCCCGCTGCCGACGCCTCGCCTCAGATCGACGAAGCGGTCGAGGCGGCGCGCGACGCCGACGTGGCCGTCGTCGTCGCGACCAACTACATGGGCGAGTCGCTCGACCGCGGCGAGATCGTGCTCCCGCAGAACCAGGACCGTCTGATCAGCGCCGTCGCGCGGGCGAACCCGAACACCGTGGTCGTCCTGGCGACCGGTGGCGCCGTGTCGCTCCCGTGGCTGAGCCGCGTCCCGGCGGTGGTGGAAGCCTGGTACCCCGGCCAGGAGCAGGGGCGCGCGATCGCCGCGCTGCTCTTCGGCGACGAGAACTTCTCGGGCAAGCTGCCGCTGAGCTGGCCGCGCTCGGACCGTCAGGTCGCGCGAGGGCTCGGCCTGGAGAGCCCGTTCCCGGACGTCAACGAGCCCGACATCACGGTCGACTACGACGAGGGAGTCTTCGTCGGCTACCGCGGTTACGAGGAGAACGGGGTCCGGCCGCTCTACCCGTTCGGGCACGGACTGTCGTACTCGACGTTCCGCTACCGCAACGTCCAGGTGGTCAACCCGCGCGCCCGCAGCGACGCACGCCCCAACGCCTACCGGCCGGGACGTGTACGGGTGCGGGTGACCAACACGAGCGGGCGACGCAGCACGGAGATCGTCCAGCTCTACAACGGCCGCCTGAACACGAACCGTGCCGAAACGCCGCCGAAGCAGCTGCTCGGCTGGTCGCGGGTGACTCTGGGGCCGCGCGAGACGCGGTGGGTGACGATCCCGATCGACCTCTACACGCCAGATCACAAGCTCGCGTACTGGGACACCGAGTGGGGCTACTGGATCACGCCCACCGGGCGTACCCGGCTCTACGTCGGCAGCTCCTCGCAGGACATCCGGTTCACGCGGACGCTCACGGTCCGGAGGCCTACCGGCTGAGGGGCGCCTCGACGTCGATCATGCGGAGCTTGTCGGGGTTGCGCACCGCGTAGACGCGCCTGATCCGGCCGTCCTCGACGAGGAAGCTGATCGCGGTGTCGAAGCCGTCCTCGGTGCCGACAAGCCGAGCGCCGACGGCTCCGTTGAGCACGGCCGGCAGGAAGGTGGCTCCCGGTGCCAGCCGTGTGAACGGCCTCAGGATGTTCGCGACCTTCTTGGCGCCGACCACCGGGTTGAGCACGGCCTGGGCGACTCCGCCGCCGTCGGCCACGAGCACGACGTCCGGCGCGAGGACGTCGAGCAGCCCTTGCAGGTCACCCTCCGTCACCGCCGCGAGGAAGCGCTCGACCACCTGCTGCTGCTCGTCGCGACGGACCTCCATCCGCGGCCGGCGTGCCGCCACGTGCTCGCGCGCCCGGTGCCCGATCTGGCGTACGGCGCCAGGCGTCTTGCCCAGCGTCTCGGCGATCTCGCCGTACGGGGTCTCGAACACCTCGTGCAGCACGAAGACCGCGCGCTCGGTCGGCGTCAACGTCTCGAGCACGGTGAGCATGGCGATCGAGACGCTCTCGGCCAGCTCGACGTCCTCCGCGAGATCCGGTGTCGTCAGCAGCGGCTCGGGCAGCCACTCACCGACGTAGTCCTCGCGTCGTCGCGCGTTCACGCGCATCTTGTCGAGGGCCTTGCGTGTCACCATCCGCACGAGGAACGGGCGCGGCCGGCGTACGTCCGCGCGGGCGTCTCGCCCCATCGCGTCCCAGCGCAGCCACGTGTCCTGGACGACGTCCTCGGCGTCGGCGGCCGAGCCGAGCATCTCGTACGCGATCGTGAAGAGCAGCCCGCGGTGGGTGAGGAACGGGTCGTCGGACACGCTCACGTCGCCACCGGTCAGGCGTCGGTCCACGGCTCGCTGGCCCCCCTGTTCGCCGAGACCAGCCGATCCTGGATGGCGCGGCGAGCGCGGTCGTACGCGTGGTCGCCTCCGCCGAGCAGCGACTCGAAGTTGGCGCCGTCGAGGAACGCGCTCAGCTCGAACGCGAGCTGGGGGAGCGAGTCGTCGGGGTCGAGCTCGCCGAGCGCCTGCGCCTCGCGGAGCGTCTGCTCGACGAGCGCGAGCCACTCGTGGCGGGCGGCGATCAGCGCGTCGCGGACCTTGCCCTCGCGGGCGGCGTACTCATAACCGGTCCTCGCGAAGAAGCAGCCGCCGGGGAAGACGCGTCCGCGCGAGTAGTCGAGCCAGGCGCTGACCAGCGCCCGCACGCGTCCGAGCCCCGGCGGTGTCTCGAGCGAGGGCGTGACGACGGTGTCGACGTAGATGCGCTTCGCCGCCCGGATGGTGGCCAGCTGGAGCTCCTCCTTGGCTCCGAACAGGGCGAAGAGGCCGCTCTTGCTGATCGAGAGCTCGGTCGCGAGCCGTCCGATGGAGAGTCCGTCGAGCCCTTCGACGGAGGCGACGTCGACGGCGTGCCGGAGAACGGTCCGCCGCGTGGCGTTGCCGCGGCGCACCCTGCCGTCGGGGTGGTCCTCGAGCGTCGTCTCGGCCTTCATGCTCCCTGACGATATCGCGTGAGCTCGGCGAGAACAAATGATACGATCGTTCGTATTGTTTCCGAGGGGGACCGATGACCGCCACGATCGACACGACGACTCTCGTCGAGCTGCGCCGCGGAGGCGCCATGGACCTGGAAGCGCTGGAGGCATTCCTGCTCGGGCTGTCACCCGACACCTCCTACCGGCGATTCCTCACCGGCTTCGGCCCCCGGACGCCACCCGGCCTCGCGAGACGGCTTCTGCAGCCGGGGACGACCGGGGGTTCGCTGCTCGCGTGGCAAGGCGGCATCGTCGCCGGGCACGGGATGTGGGCGCCGATCCGGAGCGTGCACGACCAGGAAGACGTCGCCTCCACGGCCGAGATCGGGGTGGTCGTCGCCGACGCGTGGCAGGGCTGCGGCATCGGTTCACGCCTGGTCGACGGGCTAGCCCTCGAGATCGCGCGCCACGGGTTCCCTCGCGTCCAGGCCGTCATCAGCGCGGAGAACCACGTCGTACGGCACATGGTCGCCAGGCGGGCGCGTGGCGCGGACTACGCGCGTGACGGCGCGGAGATCACCGTCACCGTCCGTGCGAGCGCGCTGGAGGCGCGCTAGGCGCGGCGAGGGGAGCGAGCCCGCACGCGTCGGCGAAGCCGTCAGACCCGATGCCGAGGGCGACGTTGCCCCGCGTCGTGAAGTTGGCGAAGGCGATCACCGCGGTCAGCTCGATCACGGCGGCCTCACCCAGCTGGGCCACCAGCGACGCGACCATCTCATCGGTCACCGTGGGCTCGGTCGTCGTCATCGCCTCGGCGTACGCCAGCACCTCGCGCTCGAGCGGGGAGAAGACGTCGGACTCGTGCCACCGGGGGATCTCACGCGCCTTCGCCACGTCGAGGTCCTTGTTGAAGCTCTCGAAGTAGTTGTAGTCGAGGCACCAGCTGCACCCGACCTGCGAGGCGACCGCCATGTGCGCGAACGACTTCAGCTGCTCGTCGCAGGCGTGCCACCGCTCGACCTTGGCGCTCAGGCCGCTCAGGCTCATCATGACCGGCTGGTTGTGCCAGTAGACACCGACCGAGGCGGGCACCTGGCCGAGCTTCTTCTTGGCGAACCGTCTGATGAGGGCGCCCTTGATGCCGGTGATCTCGGCGGGGGTGATGCGGGGTGATCCGGTCATGTCGGCCTCCTCCTGTGAGAACGGGGTACGACATGACGACGCCGGCCGGCCACGAAACGTGACACGGCCGGCGCCGTTCGCGGTCAGAGCCTGCGGCACACGTTCGGGCCCTGGTCCCCTTCCCAGGAGTCCTGGCGGTGCAGCATCGCGTCGCGCGTACGAGGCCCGTACACGCCGTCGGCCGTGATGCCGGCGAGCTGCTGGACGCGCTTGACCGCGGCCTTGGTCTTCGTGCCGTCGTTGCCGTCCACCGTGATGTTCAGGACGGCTTCCCCGCGGCTGCGGTAGCACCAGCGGATGTTGTCCTGGAGCGTCCGGACGGCGGCCGAGGCGTACCCCTGCTGGAGGTGGCAGCACGAGTCATGAACGAATCCCCTCGTGAGGTTGAGGGAGCCGGACGCGGTGGTGCAGCACCTCGGTCAGGGGAGCGTGCCTCTCGCGGGTGGGGTGAACGGAAGGCCCTTCGAGCAGGCTCAAAGGAGTTGCGCTCGACGTGCGGCATCATTCTCGGCGGGTCCCCCTGTCGACGGCCCGAGGAGCTTGCATGCGCACTGCGCTCAAAGTCGCGTTGTCGGCGGTCGCCGGTGGCCTTGCGATCGTCCTGGTGGTGGCGGCGCTCACCGCCGGCGGGCTGCTCACCAACCCGTTCACGACCCGCACGGTCGACCGCAGCCAGCCTGTGCTGCTGAAGTCGGTCCAGAACATCAGCCAGTACCACGCCGCGGTCGGCAACTTCGAGGTCGTGCTCGACGTCGAGCGGGACGTGCGGTGGGTGCCGGACTTCGTGCTCGGCGAGCGCTCGCTCTTCGTCGCCGCCGGCACGGTCAACGCGTACGTCGACTTCTCGGGCCTGGCCGAGGAGGACCTGAAGCTTTCCCGAGACGGTCGCTCGGTCGAGGTGCGGCTGCCGGACGCGCAGCTCGACGAGCCCAACCTCGATCAGGACCGGACGTACCTGTTCACGCAGGAGCGCGGCGTGGTCAACCGCTTGAGCGATGCCTTGTCCGCGCGCGACCAGAGCGGTCTGTACGAGCTCGCCGAGAAGAAGCTGGAGGCCGCCGCGAAGGAGTCCGAGCTCGCCCGCCGTGCGGAGGAGAACACCAAGGCGATGCTGGTCGGGATGTTCGGCTCGCTCGACATCAGGGCGACCTTCGTGGAGGGCTCCGACGAGTAGGAGTGCGCTGCCGGCGAGATCTCTGCCAGAGTGCGGGGATGGCTTCGTGGGTACGCAAGGTGCTGGCGTCGGTCGGACGGACCTACCGGGGGAGCGGCGCCGACTGGCCGTTCGGTGATCCGCTCCGTGCGCACGGCGTCGCGATGGAGGGCTACTTCTGGCGCTTCACCGACCCCGCCTCCGGGCGCGTGCTGCTCGCGCTGGACGGGGTCAACCGGGCGGACGACGGCACGTGGTCGACGCTCGGGCTCGCGGCACACCCGAACGGCTTCCTCCGTACGACGGAGCACCCCGAGGGAGCCGCGGACCCGGGCGGCCTGGGCGTGCGCTCCGGTGACGCGTTCGAGGGGACGCCGGACCGGCTGCGGGTCGACCTCGGCCCGGACGCGCGGGTGGACGTCGAGGTCAGGTCCCCGGTGGCGTGGTCGCGCCGCAGCTTCGGCGGGTCGAGCGTCTTCCAGACCGTCCCGGGGCTGAACCAGTACTGGCACCCGTGGCTCCTCGGCGGCGCCGCGTACGGCCGGGCCGTCGTGGGGGAGGAGACCTGGGACCTCGACGGGTGGTCGGTGTACGCGGAGAAGAACTGGGGCAAGGGCGGGTTCCCCGAGTCGTGGTGGTGGGGCCAGGCGCAAGGGTTCGACGACCCGTCGGTCTGCGTCGCGTTCGCCGGGGGAGAGGTCTACGCCGGACCGATCCGTACGACCGTGACGGCGGTCGTCGTGCTCCTGCCGGGCGGGCGGCTGGTCCGGCTCGGGGACCCGGTCGTGTCACCGGTCGAGGCCGAGGTCACCGACGAGCGGTGGAGCCTGCGTGGGCGCAGCGCCCAGTGGCGGATCGACATCGAGGGGACCGGCAGCCTGGCCAGCGCCCATGTGCTCCCCGTCCCGCTGCCTGCCGAGCGGCGCAACATCGCGGGCGCGATCGAGCACCTCGGCGCGACGATGCAGGTCACCGTGCGGCGCCGAGGCCGGGTCGTGTGGCAGGGCGAGTCCCGCCTCGCCGCGCTCGAGCACGGCGGCATCGCGCGCGCCCAGGCCGAGGTCGTACGTCGCGGCCGCGCCGCCGATGCCGTCGACGCCGCGCCGGTGGGTTGAGTCGGTGGGTTAATCGGTCGCCTCTCGGCAACCGGCGGTGAAAGGGTGACGCGCATGGGATCCTTCGAGCTCCAGCTCGACATCGATCGTCCCCCTTCCGTCGTCTGGTCCGTGCTCAGCGACGTGAGCCGGACCCCGGAGTGGTACGAGGCCGTGCAGCGCGTCGTGCCGGTCGTCCCGGCAGGAGACGGACGCGGTCCGTCGTACGAGCTCGTCCGGTCGCTTCCCGGTGGGAAGGCGGTCAACCTCGTCGAGGTCACGGAGTCCGAGCCTGAGGAGCGGTTCAGCCTGACGAGCAGGAGCGGGCCGACCCCTTTCACGTACCGCTACACGCTGACGCCGATCCCCGGCGGGACCCGCCTGGTCCTCGACGCCGAGATCTCGGCAGCCGGTCTCCCTGGCCCGCTCTCTGCGCTCGGCCCGGTGGCGACGAGGTTGTTCAAGAACGGGATGCGCACGAATCTCGGCGCACTGGCGCGGATGCTCGAACAGTGAACCGACTGCTGCTGGTCGAGGGCGAGAGCGACGCGATCGCCGTACGCGCCCTGGCGCGCCGGCTCGGTCTGGACCTCGCGGCCGCCGGTGCGGATGTCGTCCCGATGGGCGGTGTCACCAACCTCGGTCATCACCTCGACGGCATCGACGAAGCCGACGTCGTCGCCGTGCTGCACGACGTCGGCGAGACCCCGTACGTCGCCAGGACGCTGGCACGTGTCCACGACCTCCCGACGCGCGCGTTCGCCTGCCACCTCGACCTCGAGGACGAGCTGATCCGCAGCCTCGGTGTCGCCCGCACCCTCGACGTGGTCAGGAGTGCGGGCGACCTCGGCAGGTGGCGCACCCTGACCCGCCAGCCGTTCCACCGCGGCCGACCGGAGGCGCGGGTGCTCCGTCGCTTCATCGGGACCACGAGCGGGCGCAAGGCGCGCTACGCCCAGCTGCTCGTCGACGCGCTCGACCTCGACCAGGCCCCCGCCGTGCTGGTCGAGGCCGTCGTCGCGGTCACGCAGGCGTCGTCTCCCGCGGGCCAGGCCCCGTGATCCTCCGTCGCACAGTGAGCGTGTCCGGTGACAGCGCTCGCAGGAAGTCCTCCGCGTCGAACACCTCGCCCGGCGCGACGACCCCCGTACCCGCGGCACGTCCGTCGAGCAGCCGCACCACCGCCTCGACCGCCAGCGGGGCAGTCGCCGCGTAGATGTCGCGTCCACCGACCGACATCCGCTCCTCCCTGTCGCCGACCTGCGCCACCACCTCGACAACGAACTGCTGCGGCGACCGTCCGCGCTCGTCCGTGGCCGGGGGAGGAGGGGTCGACGGGTCGCGGATGTCGCTGAGCGCCGATGCGCTGAGGTACGAGTCGAGCCGTGCGACCGGCAGGTGTCGCGCGAGCAGGAGGGGTTCGGAGAACGGGAGCGCGGCGACGGGCTGGTCGCCCAGCGTCCCGAAGTCCCACGACGTGCGCGGCGCGGTGTGGGGGACCGGTGCCAGCGTGCCGTCGACGATCGTGCGTCGCGGCGCGGTGTTGCGCGCCCCGGTGAGGCGGGTGCCGGCGGTCGGCCACCACGCGTCGAGCCCGATCGCCACTGACAGCGAGGCCGGCTCGGACGTCCCCGCGAGCAGGGCGGTCGCCAGCAGGTCCGCGAGCCCGCCGTAGAACGCCATCGCCGGGATCACCGCGACCCCCGCCTGCTCCGCATCGTCGGGCCGCGCCGCGTACACGGCCTCCACGGCAGGTTGCTCCGCCGTCACGTCGAGGTAGTGCGCGCCCGCGGCGACGGCTGCCCCGGACACGGCGACGCCGGTGTCGAGGAACGGCCCGGCGACGTTGACGACAGCCGCTGCCCCGGTCACGGCGGCGCGCAGCGCGCCGGGGTCGTCGACGCGCGCGGGCCGCACCTCGAGGCCGGGACGATCTTCGGCCATCGCGGCCAGACGTGACGCGTCGCGACCCGACAGGACGGGCGTGAGTCCGCGCCGCAGGAGCTCGTCGACGACGAAACGACCGGTGTGACCGTACGCCCCGTACACGACGACGGGACCGGAGGGAGAAGTGCTCATGTCCCCATCCCACCGGGTGCGCGTCCGTGCAGCCAGTGTCTGAAGTGACGCCTGTCGTACAGTTTCCGACATGGTCTCCGTGGGGCTGGCGCTGCACGCCGACGCGATGCTGTACGAGACGGCGATCGCCGCCGAGGTCTTCGGCGTCGACCGGTCGGACCTCTCGGCCGACGGCCGCTGGTACGCGCTCGTCGTCGCCACCCCCGACGGCACCTCGGCGCCGTGGCTCGGCGCTGCCCCGGCCGTCTCGTACGCCGCCCTCGCCGATGCCGACCTCGTGATCGTGCCGTCGACGGACCACCTCGACGGCGTGCCGGACCCCGCCCTTCTCGACGCGCTGCGCACGGCGTACGACCGCGGAGCCCGGATCGCGTCCCTGTGCACCGGCGCGTTCGTCCTCGCCGCAGCAGGCCTCCTCGACGGGCGGGAGGCCGCGACGCACTGGATGCACGTCGACGAGCTCGAGCGCCTCTATCCCGCCGTACGTGCGCGCGCCGACGTCCTCTTCGTCGACGACGGGCAGATCCTCACGTCGGCAGGCAAGACCGCCGCGCTCGACCTGTGTCTCCATCTCGTCCGCGCCGACTTCGGGAGCGCCGCCGCCAACGGGCTGGCGCGTCGGCTGGTGGTCGCCGCACAGCGACCCGGGGGACAGGCGCAGTTCATCGCGAGGCCGCCGGCCCCGACCGGGTCCGACCACGTGGGTGCGGCGATGGACTGGGCGCGCGCACGCCTCGATCAACCGCTCGCCGTCTCCGACCTCGCCCGCGAGGCCGGCCTCGGCGCGCGCCAGCTCGCCCGCCGGATGAGCGCCGAGACCGGCATGACGCCGCTGCGGTGGCTCCACCGCGAACGCGTCCTTCGTGCGCAGGAGCTGCTCGAGCGTACGGACGCGTCCGTGGAGCAGATCGCCGCCCGCTGCGGACTCGGCACCGCGACGACGCTGCGTCGGCACTTCGTCCGCGCGGTCGGCGTCAGCCCGACGACCTACCGCGCGACGTTCCGCGGCTGAGCCCGCCAGCCCGTACGGTCGGGAGATGTCGCAGACACCTGAGCCGGGCCCGTACGAGGAGGCCCGCGCCGCCGACGTCCCCCTCGTCGCCGCAGTCGTCCTGGACTGCCTCGACCCCCGCGCGCTCGCCGAGTTCTACCGCGAGCTGCTCGGGTACACCTATCGCCCCGGCGACGAGCCTCCCGCTCCGGGAGAGCCCGACCCGCGAGGAGAGGACTGGCTGGTGCTGTGGTCGTCGCCCGGTGCCCGGCACGACGGGCGGGCGCTCGCGTTCCAGCGCGAGCCGGACCACCGGCCCGCCGAGTGGAGCGCCGAGTCGCCGCCCAGCCCCTCCGGTCAGCGTCAGATGCTGCACCTCGACATGGTCGTGGCGGACACCGACGCCCTCCTCCGCCAGCGCGAACGCGCGCTCGCGCTCGGCGCGGTGCAGCTCTTCGACCGCTTCGATGACGACGAGGAGCCGTTGTTCGTGTTCGCTGACCCCGCCGGGCACCCGTTCTGCATCTACGTCGGCTAGCGCGCCGCAGCGCTCTCCACAAGCCGGGGCAAACGTCTAGAGAATCGCTCATGCGTTCGAATAGACTGTACCTGTGCTTGATCCGACGTTGACAGACGACCTGCGCCGAGCGGTGCGGGCGCTGCTCGACGCTCCTCTCGACCTGGCGACGAACGCGGAGAAGGCAGAGGTCCTCCGGGCCGTCCAGGACGCCCAAGACCGGCTCGACGGCATCAAGGCCATGACGCTGGAGGCGTTCGCGCAGTGCGGGGGCCCGGAGGACGACGGGGCGCCGACGCTCAAGGCATGGGCGCGGCGGACGCTGCGTCTCTCGGCCACGGAGGCCGGCAAGCCGACGACGGCGGGCCGCACGCTGCGGCGGCTTCCCGCCGTACGCGAGGCGCTCGCCGAGGGGCGGGTGCGGCTCCCGCACGTGCACGAGTTCTCCTCGGGCCTGGTCAAGGCGGGGGAGGAGATCATCTCGCTCGGGACCGACTACCTGCTGAGCGTCGCCGAGTCGCACGAGCCGGCGGCGCTGCGCGAGGAGGTGCGGGCGTGGATCGACGCGATCCACCCCGACAGCCTCGACGAGGCGTACATCCGCGGCATGGACAAGCGCGACCTGCAGGTGAGCCGCGTGGGCGACGGGTACGCCGTCAACGGCTTCCTCGACATCCCGACCGGAGCCAAGCTCAAGACCGTGCTCGACTCGCTCGGCAGCACGTCCGACCGCGACGACCGGCGTTCGCCCGCCGAGCGACGGCTCGCCGGGCTCGACGCACTGCTCGCCGCCGTCCTCGAGCACGGGCTGCCGACCCGCAAGGGCATCCGACCGCAACTCCACGTGACCGTCGACCTCGATCGGCTGCGCGGCGACGCCGCCGCCGAGCCTGCAAGGCTCCAGGGGTGGGGCGTGATCGGAGACCGGCTGCTCGGTTCGCTGCTCTGTGACGCCGACGTCACGGGCATCCTCACCGACGGGTTCACGAGCGGGTCGTTGCCGCAGGCCTCGGTGCTCAACGTCGGCCGCAGCGAGCGGCTCGCGACCCCCGCGCAGCGGTCGGCGATCATGGTCCGCCAAGGAGGGCGGTGCGGCAACCCCGGCTGTGACCACACCACCCTTGAGATCCACCACCTCGACTGGTGGGTGCGCGACCTCGGGCTGACCGATCTCGACCGACTCGTCGGCCTCTGCGCCCGGTGCCACCACCTCGTGCACGCAGGCAGGCTGCACACCCGGAGCGCGGGAGACGGGACGACCTTCTTCTCGCTCGCCGGTGGCACCCCGGTGCCCGACCGACGACGGACGACCCGACATCTCGCGCGCGAGCGGCTCCGCCTCCTCCGCGCCCTGGTCGCCGAGCCGCACGACGCGGCCGCCTGATCGCTACGGTGGGCCGATGACGTTCGCCGAGACACCCGAGCCTCCGTACACGGCGGTGATCTTCACGTCGCTGCGCTCCGAGACAGACCAGGGGTACGACGTCATGTCCGCGCGGATGGCCGCGCTCGCGAGCGAGCAGCCGGGCTACCTCGGCATCGAGTCTGCGCGCGACGGGCTGGGTCTCACCGTCTCGTACTGGCGTGACGACGCCGCTGCCGCCGCGTGGAAGCAGGTCGCCGAGCACCTCGTCGCGCAGCAGCGCGGGCGCGACGTCTGGTACGCGGACTACCGCGTGCGGGTCGCGACCGTGACCCGCGCTTACGGCCCTCACTCCGGCGACGGTCGCCCGCGCGCGGAGTGAGGGCCGTCCGGCTCAGCCGAGCAGGGTGGACCCCCACCAGTCGCCGGGTCGTACGCCCGGCGGTACCGCGAACACCGCCGACCCGATCGGCGTCGTCCACTGGTTGAGGAGGTCGAGCTCGTCGAGCCTGCGCTGGATCGGCAGGAACTGCGCCTCGACGTCGGCCTGGAAGGACACGAAGACCTGTCCGGAGTCCGACATCGTCCCGGCGGCCGGTGCCTGGTCGTAGTTGTACGACCGGCGGAGGAAGCGCTCGTCCGGGTCCTCGCTGCGGGCACGCCGGATGTGCGCGAACGACGCGATCTTCTCGAGCCCGAGCTCGTCGCGCGCCTCGAGGTCCGGCTCGTCGTGCTCCCGCTTCCCGGTCAGTGGCGCGCCGTCGGCGAGCCGGCGACCGATCGACTCCTCACGCGCCGGCCGGTCGAGCTCGTCCCACGTGTCGAGGTTCATCGCGATCCGCCGGATCACCAGCGAGGTGCCGCCGGTGATCCACTCCGGCTGCTCCCCGAACCGCCGCGCCGACTCCGCGCCGATCCAGACCAGCCGGTCGGCCTCGGCCGCCGTGACGTTCCGGGTCCCGTCGACCTGGCCCATGAGGTTGCGCATCGTCGTGCCCTCGGCCTCCGAGCCGCGGGCCCTCCGGAACCCGTGCTGCACCCACCGCACGGTGACGAAGGTGCGCGCCTCCTTCGCGAGCAGGCGCGTCACGTGGCTCACCGTGACGGGATCGTCGGCACAGATCTGGAGGACCAGGTCGCCCCCGTTCCACCGCTCGTCGAGGCGATCGATCGAGAACGCCGGGAGCGGACGGAGCCACCGCGGGGCGCGGTCCTCGGTCCCTGTCGCGACGAAGAACCCGGGGCCGAACCCGACCGTCACCGTCAGCCGTCCCGGTGCCGTCGCCAGCTCGGGCTCGGTGTCGGTGAGCCCAGGACGTCCCTCGGCCAGCCGTGAGGAGTCCTCGGTCCAGATCCGCATCAGCCGGGTCGCCGCCTCGCGGTCGACGCCGTCGCGCAGGTCGAACGCGATCCAGGTCGCGAACGCCTGCGGTGGGGTGAGGATCCCGGCCTGGTGCGGTCCGTGGAACGCGACCGTCGCGCTCCCGTGCAGCGCGGACGCCGCGTCGTCGTCGGACGACGACGCCAGGGCCCGCGCGCCTACGGCACCCCCGGCGGCGCCGATCACGGCGCCCCCGGCCGCGGCAGCACCCGTGGTCAGGAGGCGGCGACGACTCAGCCGCGCCGGGTCACCCATCGTGGCCGCCCGCGTGGGGGTCGTACTCTTCCTCCGCTCCGCTGAACGAGCGCGCCGGCGCCGAGAAGGTCAGCTCCGAGTCGTCGGCGAAGGTCAAGGTCACCTCGACCTCCTGGCCGGCGGCGAGCGGGCCGGTGAGCCCGATGAACATGAGGTGGTCACCACCGGGCGCCAGCTCAGCTGTCGAGCCGCCCGCGATCGGCAGCCCGTCCTCACGTTCCTGCATCACCATGGCGCCCGTGTCGGGGTCCTTGGCCATCTCGTGCAGCTCGACACTCTGCGCCGCAGCGCTCGAGGCCGAGACCACGGTGACGTCCTCGTCGCCCTTGTTGGCCAGCTGCGCGAACCCGCCGGTCATGCCCTTGTCGGCGGCCTTGATCCATGGTTCGGACACCGTGACGGCGTCGGCCTGCGTACGGGGTGCGTCGGCGTCCGCGCTCTCGTCGCTGCCGCAGGCGGCCAGCGCCGAGAGGGTGAGGAGCGCGGTGGCGGCGACCAGGATCCGGCGGGGGGTGCGGAAACGGGTGGCCTTCATCGGTTCTCCTCCGAGCGGTTCGTACGAGTGCGGTTGCGGCGCCGGGCGACCAGCGCGGCAGTGCCGAGGGCGACGACGGCGGCGACCGCCGCGAGCGCGACCACCAGGACAGGGGTGCCGTCGCTGTCGTCCTCCTCGCTGGCCGCGTCGGTCTGGTCGGCCTTCGCGGGAGGTGCGGTGGTCTCCGGCGAGGGGGTGGGGGTGGGGGAAGGGGCAGCGCCCTCCACCGAGAACGGGATCGCGCCCTGGATGGGGTGACCGTCGGACGAGACCACGCGCCATACGACGCTGTAGCGGCCGGCGGCGAGCGTGGTGGGGACCTGGGCTGTGACGACGGCGCCGGAGATGCGTGGCTCCAGCTCGGCGACGACGGCGTCGTCGGCGTCGCGCAGAGCGACGAAGGCGCCGATCTCCTGGACGTCCTCGCTGTAGGTGAGCTCGATGGTGGTCGGGGCGGCGGTGAGGGTCTGGCCCTCCCGCGGCGTGGAGTCGACGAGAGCGCTGTGGGCGCCGGCAGGTGCGGCGCTCACGCCGAGGGCGACCGCGGTGAGAGCGGTGCCGACGGCCGCGCCGAGGGCGCGTCTGAGCAGGGCAGAACGAGTCATGGGTCTTCCTGACGAGATGAGGAGGATGGAACGAGGGCGTCAGGAAGTGGGCGGGCCGCGCTGGCTGAGGCCGCGGGAGGTCCAGACCGTGACCGGCCGAGGAGAGGGGGCGGCGACCGCGAGCTGTCGGACGGGTCGAGGTGCAGCAAGCACCGGGACGCGCGAGGCGCGCAGGGCCAGCGCCTCGACGACCGACCAGAGCACCTGCTCGCCGTGCCGGACCGACACCACGAGCGCACCCGCGGCGAGGACGTGGGCGACGACCATCGCGACCGGCGACGTCGTCTGGGGCGCGGAGGCCATGCTGAGAAGGTGGACCGCGCCTTGGGCGAGCAGGAAGGCGGCGAGCAGGTCTCGCCGGCGCCACCGGTGACCGCTGGCACGCCAGGAGACGGCGCCCGTGAGCGCACCGACGGCGGCGACAGCGCCCCATCCGGGGGCCTGTCCGCCACCCGCGAGGTGCGCCGCCAGGCTCAGCGCCACGGTCGTGGTCGCCACGGTCGTGGCGCGGACCGTACGCACGGTCCCGCGGGTCAGCCCCGCGGTGGGCGTCGTGCGGACCGTCATGCCGCCACTGTAGGTGACGGAGAGACGGCGGCCGGGCGGTGCCTTCCCCCACGGGGCACCACCCGGCCGCGTCCCGATCATTCGTGCAGACCGGCGATCCTCGACCCGATCCGCGCGGGCAGGGCGGTCTTCTCGGCCTGCGTCCGCTCCTCCCAGCGGTCGGCCAGCCCGAACAGCACGTACATGCCGCGGACGCCCATCCACCGCAGCGGCTCGGGCTCCCACTGGCGGGTGCGGTAGTCGTTCCACGGCAGCCGGGCGAGCGTGGAGTCGACCCCCTCGAACCGGTCCAGGAGGGTCCGCGCGGCCAGGTTGGTCGCCGTGACGCCGTGCCCGGCGAACCCGTACACGACGCCCACCCCGGTGCGCGCGTCGTACGTCACGTTCGCGCACCAGTCGCGGGTCACCCCGATCACGCCACGCCAGGCGTGGGCGACAGGGAAGTAGACCCCGGGGAACATCGACTCCAGCCGCTCGCGCAGGTTGGTGGTCGTCCGCGCGTCCGACGCACCGTCACCCGGCGTCCCCGAGCCGTACTTGTACGGCGTCCCGCGCCCGCCGATCGCGATCCGGTCGTCGGCCGTGCGCTGCGCGTAGACGAACGTGTGGGCGGAGTCGTTGAGGCACTCGCGCCCCTCCCACCCGATCTGCTCCCACGCCGAGGCGGGGAGCGGGTCGGTCACGATCATCGACGAGTTCACCGGGATCACCCGGCGCCCGCCGAGGAGCGTGCTCGTGTACGCCTCCAGGCAGACGGCGATCCGGCCCGCCTCGATCGAGCCGCGGCGGGTCCGTACGCGGTGGGCCGTCACCTCGGCCGCCGGGGTCTGCTCGCTGATCGTGACCCCGCGACGGCGCAGGACCTCGGCCAGCCCGCGGGTCAGCTTCGCCGGGTCGACGCGGGCGGTGTCGGGGTAGAACAGGCCGCCGCGCGCCGTCGCCGAGTTCACCCGAGCACGGGTCTCGTCGACGTCGAGCAGGACCGCCTGGGACGGCTCGTACCCGTAGCGCAGGTGCGCCTCGCGGGTCGCCTTGACCCGGGCCATCGCAGCCGGCGTGGGTGCGAGGGTCAGCTGCCCGCCCCGCACCTGGTCGGCGTCGACGCCCTCGCGGTCGAGCACCGCGAGCACCTCGTCGATCGCCCCGAACATCTCGTGCTGGAAGTCGAGGACACCCTGCGTGCCGTGCGGCGACTTCCGCGCGTACACCGCCCGGTTGCCCGGCAGCAGCGGCGAGAGCCACCCGCCGTTGCGCCCGGACGCCCCGTACCCGACCTCCGCGGCCTCGAGCACGAGGATCCGTGCCGCCGGGTCGCGCTCGATCGCGTAGTACGCGGTCCACAGGCCGGTCAGGCCGCCCCCGATCACGACCAGGTCGTAGGCGTCCTCCAGCGTGGCGGGCCCGAAGGCCGGGGCTTTGCCCGCGTGCATCCAGTGCGAGACGTCGCCGTTGCGATAGCCCATGTCAACGCTCCACGTAGAACACGCGCTTGTTGGCGAACTCGTCGATCCCCAGCGGCCCGAGCTCGCGGCCGAAGCCGGAGCGCTTCACACCACCGAAGGGGATCTCGGTGCCCTCGCCGGCCGGCGTGTTCACGTTCGCCATGCCGACCTCGAGCCGCTCGGCCACACGTCGCGCACGCTCGGGGTCCGTGCTGAACACGGCGCCACCGAGCCCGTACGCCGACGCGTTGGCGAGCGCGACCGCCTCGTCCTCGTCCTTGACCGCGTAGACGACGGCGACGGGTCCGAACAGCTCCTCGTCGTACGCGCGCATCTGCGGCGTGACTCCGGAGAGGACGGCGGGGGAGAGGTACGCGGCGGGGCCCGGCTCGAGGATGCCGCCGGCGTGCAGCGTCGCACCCTTGGAGACGGCGTCCTCGATCTGCGCGGCGAGCGTCTCGGCGGCGGCGCGCGACGAGAGCGGGAGGTACGTCCCCGGCTTCGGGTCGGTCGGGTCACCGGGCACCAGCCCGTCGGCGAGCGCGGTGAGCTCGGCGACGAACGCGTCGGCGATGCTCTCGTGCACGATCATGCGCTTGTTCGAGTTGCACGCCTGGCCCATGTTGCTCAGGCGCACCGACCACGCGAGCCGCGCGGCGGAGGCGACGTCGTCGGTGTCTAGGACGATGTACGGGTCGGAGCCGCCGAGCTCGAGGACGCACTTCTTCAGCGCGGCGCCGGCCCGCGCGGCCACGGCGCTGCCGGCCCGCTCCGATCCGGTGAGCGAGACGCCCTGCACGCGGGGGTCGTCGATGATCTGGCCGACCTGCTCGTGCGAGGCGTACAGGTTCGTGTAGACGCCGTCGGGCAGCCCCGCCTCGCGGGCGAGGTCGGCGATGACCTCTGCCGCGCGCGGCACCGACTCGGCGTGCTTGAGCAGCACCGTGTTGCCGAGCACCAGGTTGGGCGCGGCGAAGCGGGCCACCTGGTAGTACGGGTAGTTCCACGGCATGATGCCGAGCACCACGCCGATCGGGCGGCGCTGGACGACCGCGCTCGCGTCGCCGGAGACGGTCAGAGGCTGGTCGGCGAGCAGCGTCTCGGCGTTGTCGGCGTAGTAGGCGAAGATGTCGCCCGAGAAGCTCGCCTCACCGGCGCCCTCGCTCACCGACTTGCCCATCTCCTCGGCGGCGATCGCCCCGAGCTCGTCGGCGCGCTCAGCGAAGAGGCGGCCGAACGCGGCCACTCGTGCCGCGCGGTCGGCGAGGGTGAGCTGGCTCCACTCGCGGTACGCGGCCTCGGCACGGTCGAGCGCCTGGGCGATCTCGGCGTCGGTCGCGGTCTCGTACCGGCGGACCTCGACTCCGGTGGCGGGGTTGACGGTGCGGTACGGAACGGGCTGGGCGGTCATGGAACTCCTCTGGTTGCGGGTCTGGCGGCTAGGCGTCGACACGTCGCGGGGCGGCGCCTGCGGCGCGCGCGGCGCGACGACCGGCGTCCCTCGCGTCGTCGAGCGTCTGGGCGGGGAGGCCGGCGGCCGATCCGACGACGACGGTACGGTCCGTCGCGTGCGCGGTCGGGGCCCCCTTCGGGGCGTGGGTGTCTCCGGCCTCGACGTAGTGGCGCTGCCAGCGCAGCTCCTCGGCGGGGCGTTCGGGGCGGGAGACGACGACGAGGTCGGCCCGCAGACGACGCGTGCCGGAGCCTCCGGCGACGACGACGCTGCGAGCACCGCGCAGCCCTCGCACGCGCACCGGGCGGCCTGCGAGGACGGGCACCTTCGCCGCGTCCAGCGCCGCCACGAGGTCAGCGGGCCTGGCGCTGGGGTCCGGGTCGACCACGGCGCTCACCGTGACCCCCGCCGCCAGCAGCTCGTCTGCGATCTCGTACCCCGTCGCGTTCTCCGTCACGACGACCGCACGCCGCCCGGGGCGGACCCGCTCCACGTGCATCAGCTTGCGCACGGCCGACGCGAGCATGACGCCCGGCTTGTCGTTGCCGGCGAAGCTCAGCGGCACGTCGTACGAGCCGGTGGCCACGACCATCGCGGGCGCGCTGACCTGGATGCGGCGCCGACGCGAGACCACGATCAGGTCGACGCCGTCGAACGTCGCGACAGCCGTCCCGTCGAGCACCTCGATGCTCGGGTGGGCCGCGACGTCGGCGGCCAGCGCGAGGGCCGCCTCGCGGTCGGAGCCGTACGTGCGGTGGCGGCCGGCAGCCGAGCCGCTGCGGCCGAGCGACCGACCTCCGAGCACCCCACGATGGACGAGGAGCACCGAGGCGCCCTCGGCGGCGGCACCGAGCGCCGCGGCGAGCCCGCTGAGCCCACCGCCGACGACGGTGACGTCGACCGTGCGGGTCTCGTGCGAGGTGGCGCGGGTGGCCGCCGCGGCCTCCGCGGACGGCCGACGACCGGCGCCGGCGACCCACGCCATCACCTTCTCGGCGCGATGGGCGAGCCACGGCGTCTTGGTGAACAGGCGGAACTGGAACCCGGCGGTCAGCAGCGGCGCAGCCGCGTCGGCGAGGCGGAAGACGTCCACACCGGCGCTCGGCCAGCCTCGCTCGCGTCGGACGACCTCGCCGCCCTCGACCGTACGCTCGCAGGCGTTGACGCCCGGCAGGCCGTCGACGGTCAGCGGGCAGTTGCCGCAGGCGCCGTACCCGCAGGTGTAGCCGCGGGGACGCCGGTACTTGAAGCTGCGCGTCAGGATCCGGACGCCGTCGGCGTGCAGAGCGCCGCCGAGCGTCTGGCCGGGGAGCGCCTCGACGCTGCGGCCCTCGAACGTGAACCGCACCGGTTCGGACGTACGGTCGGCGGTCATGGGTGCTCCTCCCCAGTGGGAACGACGAGGGACGACTCGGCGATCAGGCGGCCCTCGACGAGGCGGCGCGGTGAGAACGGTTCGAGGATCGGCGACGGTACGCCCGTGACGATCTCCTCGGCCAGCAGCGTCGACGCACCCGGTGCGCCCATGAACCCGTACACCCAGCCGCAGCTCATGAGGTAGCCGTCGACGTCGGGCACCGACCCGATGACCGGCGCGAGGTCGGCGGCCTGCGTGACCGTCCCGGCCCAGTGCCGCAAGAGGCGGGCGCCGGAGAGCTGCGGGAAGAGCGTGACCCACTTCGTCGCCATGTCGGCGAGCAGGTCCCACGTGCTGTTCTGGCTGCGCGACTCGTCGACGTGGTGCATCTCCGTGCCGCCGACGAACTCGCCGCGCGCGGTCTGGTGGCAGTAGCCGAGCAGGGCCAGCGCGGCCAGACCCTGCCGGAGGAACGGCGCCAGCGGCTCGGTGACGAGCATCTCCAACCGGCTCGTGACCATCGGCAGCGTGATGCCGGCCCACGCGTTGACGTCCAGCGCGTGGCCGCCCGCGGCGTTGAGGACGAGACCGGCCGCGATCGGGCCGCGGCTCGTCCGCACGCCGGTGACGCGGCCGGCGCTGGTGGTCAGGCCGGTGACGGTGACGTCACAGTAGACCTCGACGCCACGGCGCGCTCCGGCCTTCAGGTAGGCCCAGTTGACCGCGTCGTGGTGGGCGAAGCCGCCTGACGGTTGGAGGACGCCGCCACGTACGACGTCGCGGTTGAGCGCGGGGACGAGCTTGAGCACGTCGGCTTGCGAGAGCAGCTCGCTGTCGACGCCCTCCGAGAGGTGGTACGCATGGTCGCGCTCGCAGTTGGCCCACTGGTCGTCGGTGGAGGCGAGGACCAGGTAGCCGGACGGGCTGAAGAGGACGTTCATCTCGAGCTCGGCCGACAGGTCGTGCCAGCGGCGGAGGCTCAGGTCGAACAGCCCGACCCACTCCGGCGAGGAGAAGATCGACCGGATCAGCTCACCGTTGCGTCCGCTGGCGCCGCCGCCGGGCCAGGACCGGTCGAGGACCGCGATGCGCTTCACGCCGCGCTTGGCCAGCTCGTACGCCGTCGACAGGCCCTGGACCCCGGCGCCGATGACGACGACGTCGTACGAGGCGCCGGGGTCGCCGGCGCGGACACCCGGGGCGCTCACGCCGTCTCGCCGTCAGGGTCGGCCAGCTCGCCGAGCCGTACCGAGTACAGCGGCGGGCGGACGGTGGGCCGGGCGGGGGAGTCGTCGGGTCCCGGCGCCGCCCCGACGCTCTCGAGGAACTCGTCGAGCGCGGGTGCGCAGAGCTTGCCCTGGCACGGGCCCATGAAGAGGGCGGTCGCGCGCTTCAGGGTCTCCGGGTGGGTGTAGCCGCGGTCCCAGCAGACCTTCAGGTCGTGCAGCGTGACGTCGTGGCACGGGCACACGATCGTGCGGCGGTCGGCGCGCGCGCTCATCGGCGACTCGCAATTGACTTCATAATACGACACTATTATGAAGGATTCTTGAGTTGTCAACGCTCTGAGCCTGTGAGTTCCTACGATCAACGCATCGGTTCTCGTCAGAGCTCGACCTGCAGGAGGAAATGTGGCCCCCGTCCGTATCGGTCGACCGCCTCTCGACGAGCAAGCCGTCGAGCAGCGCCGCTCCCGCATCCTCGGAGTGACGCTGACCCTCGTCGCCCGAGACGGCGCCGACCGGGTCCGCCTGCGCGACGTCGCCCAGGAGGCGGGCGTCTCCGTCGGCATGCTCCAGCACTACTTCGCCACCCGTGACTCGCTGCTGCACGAAGCCTTCTCCGCGCACGCGCACCAGGTCGTCGAGCGCGTCGAGGGTGCCTCGCGCGTCGACGCCGACCCGTGGGAGCGCATCCGGTCCCTGGTCCTGAGCATCACGAGCCCTGAGGACTACCTCCAGCGGTGCACGCTGTGGGTCGAGTTCGCCGCCGCCGCGTCGCGCGACCCCGCGCTCCGGAGGCTGATGAACGAGGCGTACGGGCGCTGGCGCGTCCCGCTGAACGACGCCGTGCAGGCCGGGGTCGAGTCGGGGATCTTCCGCCCGGTCCTCCCGCCGTCGTCGGTCGTCGAGAACCTCCTCGCCCTCATCGACGGGTACGAGGTGTCCCTGGCGATCGGGGAGAAGACCGACGTCGCACGCGTGGCGGAGGAGATGACGGCCGTGGCGCGCACCCTGCTGGGCTACGACCGCGGGAGCGACGCCGGCTGACCCGGGCGCGGCGAGGCCGCTGCCCGGGCCCTCCGACATGACCGACATCAGCTGCTCAGCACCACGCAGTCCTCGGCGGACCACGTCGCGCTGACCCGGTCGCCGCGCTCGAAGCGCGACCACTGTGCCGAGCGTGCGACCTTCGCGTGGACCTCGTCGCCACCGTCGCCGGCGACGATGTACTTCACCTGCGAGCCGAGGTACACGACGTCCGCGACCTCGCCGGTCATCTGGTTGACGGTCGACTTCGCGTCCTCGGCGGGGGACAGGCGGACCATCTCCGGGCGGATGACGACCGAGGCCGGATCACCCTTCGGCGTCGCGCCACGCTCCGGGCCGGCTGCGGTCCAGCCCGCGCCCACGACCGTACCGTCGCCCTGGGACTCGCCCTTCAGGATCGTCGAGTCACCGACGAAGTCCGCGACGAACGTCGTGGCGGGCCGCTCGTACAGATCCTCGGCGGTCCCGAGCTGCTCGATCACGCCCTCGTTGTAGATCGCGATGCGGTCGCTCATCGTGAGCGCCTCTTCCTGGTCGTGCGTCACGTACACGACCGTGCTGCCGACGCGTCGGCACAGGCGCATGATCTCGAGCTGCATCGTCTCGCGCAGCCGCTTGTCGAGCGCGCCGAGCGGCTCGTCCATCAGCAGGAGACCGGGCTCGAAGACGAACGCCCGTGCGAGCGCCACCCGCTGCTGCTGCCCTCCGGACAGCTGCGCCGGTCGCCGGTCGGCGCACTTCTCCAGCTCGACCAGCTCGAGGGCCCCGTGCGCACGACGCAGCGCCTCCTTGCGGGAGACGCCGCGCATCTCCAGCGGGAACGCGACGTTGCGCACCGCGCTCAGGTGGGGGAACAGCGCATAGTTCTGGAACACCACGCCGATGTTGCGCGCGTGGGCCGGGGTCCGGGTGATCTCGCGCCCGTCGAGCGTGACCGTGCCCGAGTCCGGCTGCAGGAACCCGGCGATCATGTTGAGCGTCGTCGTCTTGCCCGAGCCCGAGGGGCCGAGCATCGTGAGAAACTCGCCCGGCATCAGGTCGAGGTCGATCTCGTGGACGGCGACGGCATCCCCGAACTTCTTCGTGACTCCCGAGAGGGTCAGGGCTGCACCGGTGGTGACCGTGTTGTTGTCAGGCATCTCGTTCACTCCTGCGGAGGACTTGCATGGCGATGAGCGCGAGGCTGGAGACGAGCAGGAGGCACGTCCCGAGCGCCGCGAGGGTGGGGGTGACCTGCGTCCGGACCTGGATCCACATCTCGACCGGGAGCGTGCGGGTCTGCGCGTCGGTCAGGAAGATCGACACGACCACCTCGTCCCACGACGTCACGAACGCGAACAGCGCACCGGCGACGACGCCCGGCAGCAGCAGCGGCAGGACGACGCGGCGCAGCGTCTGGAACGGCTTCGCGCCCAGGCTGGCGGCGGCCCGCTCGTACACGGGGTCGAGCTGGGCGAAGCTCGCCCCGACGGCGATCACGACGAACGGGAGCGCGAGCACCGTGTGGGCCAGGATCAGGCCGAGCACCGTGCCGTTGAGCTGCCAGGTGAGGAAGACGCTGTAGAGGCCCACGCCGAGGATGACCGGCGGGACGACGACCGGGGCGATGCTCCCGCCCTGGATGGCGCGGCCGTACACGCCGAGCTTGCTGAGGCCCCACGCGGCCAACGTCCCCAGGACGGTGGACAGGACGGTCGAGCCGAGCGCGACCTGGAGGCTGTTGAGTGCCGCGGTCCGCCACGCGGGCGAGGTGAGGAGCTCGTCGTACCAGCGCGTCGTCCACGTCCCGTCGAAGACGCCCAGGGTCGAGGACCCGTTGAACGACATCGGGACCACGACCAGCGTCGGCAGGAGGAGGAAGCAGGCGGTGAGGACGGTCGCCGCGGTCAGCGCGACCCACCGTACGGGTGGCTTCTTCATCGTGCGGACCTCCCGAGCCGCTTGGCGAGCAGGGCGATCACCACGAGGATGACCAGCGTTCCCGTCAGCAGGACGATGCCGAGCGCGCTCGCGGTCGACAGGCCGAACTGCTCGACCTGCTCGGCGATGACCTCGCCGACCATCGCCTGGCTCGGAGCGCCGAGGAGCGCCGGCGTGATGTAGAAGCCGAGCGAGATGGTGAAGACGAGCAGGCACCCGGCGGCCAGGCCGGGCAGCGTCAGCGGCAGGAAGACGCGGACGAACCGGCGGCGCGGGTTGGCCCCGAGGCTCGACGCGGCGAGCAGCAGCCTGTCGTCGACGCGGGCCATCGCTGTGTAGAGCGGAAGCACCATGTAGGGGAGCATGATGTGCACCATCCCGATGAGGACTCCGGGCGTCGTGCGGATCAACGAGACCGGGTCGTCGGTGAGCCCGAGCGCCTGGAGTGCCTGGTTGACCAGGCCGCTGTCCTGGAGGAGGGCGATCCACGCGAAGCTGCGCACCAGCAGGCTCGCCCAGAACGGCAGCAGCACGAAAGCCATCAGCGCCAGCCGCATCCGCGGCGAGACGCGGTTCATGACGTAGGCGTACGGGTACGCGAGCACGAGGCAGATCGCCGTCGTGGCGGCCGCGATGGTGAGGGTGTTGCCGAAGACCTTGCGGTAGACCGGCGACGTCAGGATCGACTCGTACGCCGCGAAGCCGCCGGCGGCGCTCTCACGCGCCATCTGCACCAGCGGGTACAGGAAGAAGACGGCGAGGAAGAGGACCAGGGGGAGGACGAGGGCCCACCCCCCGCCGCCGAGGCCGAGAAGGCCGCGGCGGCGAGGGGCGGGCACCGTGCCGACCGTCACGCGAGGACCCAGGCGTTGAACTTCTCCATGACGCCCTCGAGGTTCTCGGCCCACCACTCGTCGTCCATCGGGACCTGCGTGTCGAGGTGGTTGCTCGGACGGTTCGGGTTGGCGCGGACGGACTCGTCCTCAGCGGCCTCGCGGTTGACCGGTCCGTAGTCGATGAGCTGGCTGAACTCGACCTGCGGATCCTTGGTCACCATGAAGGCGATGAGCTTCATCGCCTCCTCGGCGTTGGGGGAGCCCTTGGGGACCATCCAGTACGCGTCCTGGCTCAGCCAGGTGTTCCAGTCGATCTTGACCGGGCTCGACTTGCCGGCGTCGGCGGCGCGTCCGACCCAGACGAGACCCATCGAGACCTCGCCCGACTCGAGCAGCTGCTGGCTCTGTGCGGCGGTGTCCCACCAGACGATGCTGTCCTTGATGGTGTCGATCTTCTTGAGCGCGCGGTCGACGTCGAGCGGGTAGAGATCGGCCTGCGGGACACCGTCGGCGAGCAGCGCCGCCTCGAGGATGCCGCCGGCGGCGAACTTGTTGACCGCCCGCTTGCCCGGGAACGCCTTGGTGTCGAAGAAGTCCGCCCACGACGACGGGGCCGTGGCGAGCTTGTCCTCGCGGTAGGCGAGCACGGTGCCCTCGACGTCGGCGCCGGCGCGGTACTTGTCGGCGTACCCGTCGAGGAGCGCGTCCTTGTCGACCACGTCGTAGTCGATCTCCTCCAGCCACTCGCCCTGGCTCTCGTTGCCGAAGTCGTTGGCGAGGAGCACGACGTCCCACTGGGGCTTGCCGGCCTCGACCATCGCACGCAGCTTGGCGTTGTCGGACGGACCGTCCTGGACGATCTTCACGTCCGGGTTCGCCTTCATGTACGGCTCGAAGAACGCCTGGGCCTGGGCCTCCTGGTACGGGCCGCCGTAGCTGGCGACCGTCAGGGTCGTCGTGCCGTCGGCCTCGTCGCTGCCGCAGGCGCTGAGCAGCGCCAGCGGGAGCATGGTCGCGGCGATCGTGGTGATCGCCCGGACTCCGCGGGATGTCTTCATCGTCACGTGTGTGCACTCCTGCTTCGGCGGGCTGTCGCCCGGTTTTTAGTAGTGCACTATTATTAATGTCGGGTTGTCAAGCGTTTCGACCGAATCGAGACCATTTTTGAGACAGGGCGTCCGGATCCCGGCGCTGCTGCTACCCGGCCCGGACCCCGCCGAGCCGTGGGTGGGAGGGCGGCGGCCCTGCCCGGGTCCGCCCGTCGGCCGCATGCCACGCCCCGTCGTCCGCCCGACCGTGGGGGTGACCTCGCGGCGGCGACATTTTCACGTCACTTCTGCGCTTTCGTGAATGCTCCCCTAAAGTGACCGCCAAGAAGTTTGATTCCGCCAATCTCGGGTAGGCGTCACTCCGCTCTTCGGCGCGTCCCGAGGCTTTCGAGAATGCCCGGGAGAAATGGTCTTCCGGCAAACCCGCACGGCAGGACCAGAACGGGGACGCACGGTGAAGAACGACGCCCGCAAACGCATCGGTCGGCACACCAGCTCGGCTCGCTCGGCATTTCACGCGAATTCGTCAGCGCACGACACCTGATACGGACACCGTCCGTCTTCTGTCGGCTGAACGAGGGGGAAAGCGTGACCGTGTCAACCGGAGGCACCGAATGGGACTCCAGCGAGATGACGTGGGGAGGTCCGGCGTACGCGGACGGCGATGCCGAGCCGCCGCTGCTGGAGGCGACGTCGATCGGGGTCGATGCGTCGTGGGGACGGATCTACGGCCCGACGGACCTGGCGATCCGCCAGGGTGGACTCACCGTCCTCGTCGGCCCCGGAGGGCGGGGGCGCGTCGCGCTGCTGCTCACCCTCGCCGGCCGGATGAAGCCGACGACGGGGTTCCTCAAGGCGTTCGGGCGCATCAACGACGCCCGTGACCTCTTCGCGAGAGCTGCTCTGGCCGACGTGGACGAGGTCGACGGCATCGCGCAGGCGATCCGCGTCCGCGACATCATCACCGAGCAGATCCGCTGGGAGGCGCCCTGGTACCGGTGGGTCAGGCAGTCGCGCCAGGAGGACCTCGAACGCATCTGCCGCCCTGTCTTCGGGGACCTGACGCTGCCGCCGCTCGAGGCGTACGTGGAAGAGCTGCCTGAGCTGACCGCCGCGCTGCTGCGGATCGCCGTCGCCAACACGCACAGACCTCCGCTGCTCGTCGTCGGGGGCGTGGACAAGCTCTCCAGCGTGCGCGCCACGTACAAGCTCCTCGACCGGCTGATCGCACTCGGCAACGGGCAGACCGTCGTCACGGCAGACATCAACGGCGGGTACGGCGACCAGCGCCTCCACGACGTCATCGAGGTGCCGAACCTCATCGACGACGACTTCACGGACCTCGAGCTGGAGGCCCTGAGCTGATGTTCGCCGTCTTCTCGCCCGGTAGCGACCTCAAGCGCTACTACCGCGGCCGCATGCCGCGTCTCGCGCTGGTCGTCATCGTCTTGATGCCGCTGCTGTACGGCGCCCTCTACCTGTGGGCGTTCTGGAACCCGTTCGCCGCCGCCGACAAGATCCCGGTCGCCCTCGTCAACGAGGACAAGGGCGCAGTGGTGCAGGGAGAGGAGCTCGACGCCGGCAAGCAGGTGGCCGAGGGGCTGCTCGCCTCCAAGCAGCTCGACCTCCACCTGGTGTCCCCGCGGGAGGCTGCCGAAGGTGTCTCGGACGGCACGTACTACTTCTCCGTCACGCTCCCCAAGGACTTCAGCGAGGCCGTCGCCTCGCCGGCGGGGAGCAAGCCCCGCTCCGCCGACCTGATCTTCACCTACAACGACGTCAACAACTACCTCGCGACGATCATCGGCCAGGACGCGGCGCAGCAGGCGGTCAACGAGATCTCCGCCCAGGTCGGCGTCAAGACGTTCGAGATCGCTCTGAACGAGGTCACCAACGACCTGGTGCCGAAGGTCAAAGAGGCGTCCAGCGGTGCGACGAAGCTCGACACCGGCCTGCAGAAGCTGAGCTCCGGCGCGCAGGAGCTGGCCACGAAGATGGTCACGGCCGAGGACGGCTCGGCCAAGCTCGCCGCAGGTGTCGACGAGCTCGACCAGAAGGTCGACTCGGTCACCGGGGTGCTGCTCGCCGAGATCGACAAGTCCGGCATCACCGGCGCCGAGGTCCGGGCGACGGCCAGCCACCTGCGCGACACGACCGAGGACGTGGTGAAGGTCCTCGACGAGGTCACGGCCGCGCAGGCTGTCGCGAGCAAGCGCCTCGACTCGGTCGTCGCCGAGCTCCGCGCGAGCGGCGACCCTGCTCAGCGCCGGCTGGCGGACGCGCTCGCGCCGGTCGACAAGGCGCTGGCCACGCAGGGACTCGGTCCTCGCGCCAACGACCAGCTGACGGCGATCCGCGGCGACGCGCGCCTCCTCGACTCCGAGCTCGGCAACCCTCAGAGCAGGCTGAGCGGGGCGTTGCGCGTGCTGGAGAGCGGCGAGGTCGTGAGCCAGATCAAGACCGCCAGGACCGACGTCGGCGAGCTGCGCAGCGGGGCCGACGAGCTGAGCTCCGGACTGGTCAAGCTGAGCTCCGGTGCCGACGAGCTCGCCACTGGCAGCAAGACGGCCGCGAGCGGGTCCGCCCAGCTCGCGAGCGGACTGGAGCAGGGCGTCCGCATGATCCCGACCTGGACGGAGGGTCAGCGCACCGACCTTGCCAAGGCGCTCGCGAAACCCGTCCAGCTCAAGGAGGACTACCTCCACAAGGCGCCCACCTTCGGGACGGGATTCGCGCCGTTCTTCTTCGGCCTGGCGCTGTTCGTCGGCGGGATCATCGCGTGGATGCTCTTCACACCGCTGCAGCCGCGGCCGCTCGTCCAGGGTCTGGGCTCGTTCCGGGTCGTGCTCGCCTCGTACGCGCCGACGTACGCGATCGGCATGCTGCAGGCCGCGATCCTCTACAGCGTCGTCGTCTTCGCGGTCGGGCTGAGACCGACACATCCCTGGGGGACGCTCGGCTTCATGCTGCTGATCGTGGCGATGTTCATGGCCATGATCCAGATGTTCAACGCGCTCTTCGGAGCTGCGGTCGGCCGCGTGGTCACGCTCGCCTTCCTGATGGTCCAGCTTGTCTCGGCCGGCGGCGTCTACCCGGTCCCGACGACCACGAAGCCGTTCCAGTACATCCACGTCGTCGACCCGATGACCTACACGGTGACCGGCCTGAGACAGCTGACCGTGGGCGGCATCGACAGCCGGCTGTGGGTCTCGATCACCGTCGTGCTCGGGCTCACCGTCGCGTTCCTCGCGATCTCGACCTGGGCCGCTCGACGCAACCGGCAATACAACATGGACCGCCTCTACCCCCCGATCGAGGTCTAGCAATCCGTCGGCCCGCACGCCGCGGGTCGCGTACACCCACTCGTCACCGAGAGAGGACGACCATGTCCGTCAGACACACCAACGCCCGCCAGACCACCAACATCGGGGAGTCGCTCGTCATCAACCCCGTCTTCATCCGCCCGGGTGAGGCCACGGAGATGCCGAAGTTCGAGATGCCGGATCGTGCGAGCCTCCCGGAGACGGCGTACCAGATCGTCCACGACGAGGCGATGCTCGACGGCAACGCCCGGCTGAACCTCGCGACCTTCGTCTCCACCTGGATGGACGACGAGGCCAAGCGCCTCTACAGCGAGACCGCCGACAAGAACATGATCGACAAGGACGAGTACCCGCAGACCGCGGCGATCGAGGAGCGCTGCTGGCGGATCCTCGCCGACCTCTGGCACGCCCCGGACAGCGCCGCCACGATCGGGACCTCCACGATCGGCTCCTCGGAGGCCTGCATGCTGGGCGGCCTGGCGCTCAAGCGGCGCTGGCAGACGAAGCGGCGCGAGGAAGGCAAGTCCGTCGAGTCGCCGAACCTCGTCCTGTCGACCGGTGTGCAGGTCTGCTGGGAGAAGTTCTGCAACTACTTCGAGGTCGAGCCGCGGTGGGTTCCCGTCTCGGAGGAGCACCTGGTCCTCGACGGCCACGACCTCGAGAAGTACGTCGACGAGAACACGATCGGCGTCGTCGGGATCATGGGCCAGACCTACACGGGGATGTACGAGCCCATCGCCGAGATCGCGAAGAAGCTCGACGAGATCCAGGCCAGCACGGGCCTCGACGTCAAGATCCACGTCGACGGTGCCTCCGGCGCGATGGTGGCCCCGTTCTGCCAGCCCGAGCTCGAGTGGGACTTCCGCGTCGAGCGCGTCGTCTCGATCAACACCTCGGGCCACAAGTACGGACTGGTCTACCCCGGTGTCGGGTGGATCGTGTGGCGCGACACCGACGCGCTGCCGGAGAGCATGGTGTTCCACTGCAGCTACCTCGGCGGCGACATGCCCACGCTGGCGCTCAACTTCTCGCGCCCCGGCGCGCAGGTGCTCCTGCAGTACTACATGTTCTTGAGGCTGGGCCGCGACGGCTACCGCGAGGTGCAGCAGAGCTCGCTCGACGTGGCGCAGTACCTCGCGGCCGCCATCGAGAAGATCGGCCCGTTCACGCTGGTGAGCAAGGGCGACACCATCCCGGTCTTCGCCTGGCGCCTGAAGCCCGACCACACCGCCAACTGGACCTTGTACGACTTGTCGGACCGGTTGCGGATGAAGGGCTGGCTCGTGCCGGCGTACCCGCTCGCGGACAACCTCGCCGACATCACCGTCCAGCGCATCGTCGTACGCGCGGGACTCAGCCACGACCTGGCCAACGCGCTGCTGCGCGACCTCGAGGGCGAGGTTGCCTACCTCGACAACCTGAAGTCGCCCCTGCCTCGCGAGGTCGCCGGTGCGCACTTCCACCACTGACGTGCACAGTCCACGCGGAGCAGAGCCATGAGCGACGTCGTAGGGAGCGCCCCGCTGCAGCGCGCGGCGCTGACTCCGACGCTGTCGAAGCAGTGCGTGGGGTTCATGATCGGCTCGGCGCTCTTCGCGCTCGGGTCGGCGCTCGCGCTGGGGGACTGGGCGCCGGCGTCCACCTCGAACCTGTGCTACTTCGTCGGTGCGTGGTTCTTCACCGCGGCGGGGCTGGCCCAGCTGCTCCTGAGCGGAGCGGTCACGGTGCGGGTCCCGTACGGGCGGGGGACGATGGTGCGGGCGGAGTGGCTCGCCGCGGCGACGCAGTCGTTGGGGACCCTGCTCTTCAACGTGAGCACCACGGCTGCGCTGGACGCCAAGACGGTCGCCTCGCAGAAGCACTTCGTCTGGTCGCCCGACGCAGGAGGGTCCGTCGCCTTCCTCGTGAGCGGCGTCCTCGCGATCGTCGCCTACAACCACATCAAGGACGCCTGGAACCCGCGCGACCGGCAGTGGTGGTCGACGCAGATCAACCTCGCCGGGTGCGTCGCCTTCGGGATCTCGGCCGTCGGCGCCTATATCGGGCCCGGTGGGGATTCTCTGAACAATGACGTGGCAAATATCGGCACATTGGTCGGAGCGGTGTGCTTCTTCCTTGCCTCGTTGATCGTCCTTCCGGGGCGTGAGAGGGGTCGAGTGGCGCATTCCTGAATTCTTGGCAACCACCACCACGTGAAAGCGAGAAGATATGTGCACGCGAGTGATCTGGCCGGACGCTGCAGGATCTGTCGTCGTCGGCCGCAACATGGACTACCACCGCGACCTCGGGACCAACCTCTGGAAACTTCCCCGAGGCGTCGCGCGCGACGACGGTGTGAAGGGCGAGCTGTCCTGGACGGCGAAGTACGGGAGCGTCGTCGCGACGGCGTTCGACCTGATCTCGGTCGACGGGATCAACGAGGCAGGGCTCTCCGGCCACATCCTGTGGCTCGCCGAGTCCACGTACGAGCCGCGTGACGAGTCGCGCCCCGCGCTGAGCCAGGCGGTGTGGCTCCAGTATTTCCTCGACAACTACGCGACGGTGGCAGAAGCCGTCGCGTGGATCGAGGAGAACGACGCGCAGGTCGTCCAGCTGACGGACCCGTCGAGCGGGGAGGTCCCGGCGATCCACCTCGCGCTGGACGACGCGACCGGGGACTCGGCCATCATCGAGTACCTCGACGGCAAGGCCCACATCCACCACGGCCGCGAGTACCTCGTCATGACGAACTCGCCGCCCTTCGACCAGCAGCTCCAGCTGGTCGAGCAGTGGCAGGGGCTCGGGGGCGACAAGCCCCTGCCCGGCTCCACGCTGGCGACGGACCGCTTCGCCCGTGCGCTCTACTACGTGGGCAGGCTCGAGCAGCCCGCGTCGCAGGTCGACGCGATCGCCGCGATGTTCAGCGTCATCCGCAACGCGGCGCAGCCGTTCAGGGAGCCGGACCCCGGCAAGCCCGAAGCGTCGCAGACGATCTGGCAGGTCGTCGCCGACCTGACCAACAAGCGGTACGTCTTCGAGTCGACGACGCGGCCGAACATCGTGTGGGTGGACCTCGACGACCTCGACTTCAGCGAAGGCTCGCCCACGACCAAGCTGGACCTCTTGAGCAAACTGGCGCTGGAGGGCGGCATCGCGGGCAACGTGAGCGACAAGTTCGAGGAGGGCACGCTCACCTTCCTGACCCTGTCGATGGTCGAGGCGGCGAAGGCCGGCGCGAAGGCCTGAGGGCGTCCACCGCGCCCGTCCGTGCGGTGCCCCTGCTGTCGGGAGGCAGGGTCTCAGGCGGCGGGTGCGGTGGTTCTCGCGATAATTCAGGATGTGAGCAAATGCGGTGCGTCGCCAAGACACCGCACGTGAGCAGTCTCGGGGGAGAAGATGAGCGTAGAAGCGGTCCGTGGGGGACGAGGTGTGGCTGCCACGAAGGGTGGCTACAGGTACGCGGTCCCGCGCCTGCCTCGACCGTTGGCGCGGCGTCCCCGGCTCTCGGAGCGCCTCGCGTCGGCGGTCCCGCTCGTGGTCGTCCGTGGCCCTGTCGGCATCGGGAAGAGCACGCTCGTCGCCCAGTGGTTCGCCTGCATCCCCGAGGACCTCGACGCAGCGTGGGTGACGCTGGACGAGGAGGTGCACTCCGCCACCCGTCTCTGGGAGGAGATCGGGCGGGCACTGGCGGTCGCGGGCGTCGTCACGCCCTTCGGGGACGGCGGTACGTCGCGGCGGGCGATCCGCCACGCGGTCCAGGCGTGGCAGGCGCCGCTCGTGGTCGTCGTCGAGCGGTACGAGCAGATCCGCGACTCCGAGGCCGACCGGGGCATCGCCGAGCTGCTGCGCAGCTGCCCGAACCTGCGGGTCGTGGTGTGCGCCCGTGACGACATGCGGTTGCGTGAGGCCTGCCGACTCCAGGGCGTCGAGTCGGACGTCATCGGCGTACGCGACCTCCTCCTCACCCGGGACGAGACGCAGGCGTTGTTCGAGTCGTTCGGACTGGTGCTCGACCGGCAGCAGCTCGACGACCTGCACCGCGAGACCGGCGGGTGGCCGGCGATCCTGTGGGCGATCGGTGACGCTCTCGCGCACGAGCCCTCACCGTGGACCCAGCCGGTCGACGAGGTCGTGAGGGAGCACGCGCACGACTGGGTGCGCAACCAGGTCCTCAGCGCGCTCGCCCCCGTGGGCATCAGCGAACGGGTCTTCCGGTTCACCGTCCTCGAGCAGTTCGACGACGACGTGGCCCGGTTCGTCAACGGAGGCGTCAACCCGCGCTCGGTGATCGACTGCCTCGTGTCTCACGGGCTGCTGATGCCGACGCCGGTCGGCACGCGACGGTCGTACGCGTGGCCCCGGCTCGTCCGGTCGGCCATGCTGTCGCTGTTCGCCACCGAGATGCCCCACGCGCGCCGGACGCTCGAGAAGGACCTGGCCGGCTGGTTCCTCGAGCGCGGCGACCACGCCCGCGCGCTGACCCACGCGCTGGCGGGCGGTGACCTCGGTCGTGCTGCCGCGGCCGTCGAGGACGGCTGGCTCGCCCTTCTCGCAGGCCACCACCAAGCGCTCGAGGCGTTCTTCGAGTCCCTGCCCGCCGCCGACCTCGCTCGCCGGCGCAAGCTGCGGACGATCAAGGAGCTCTCGGTCTCGCTGCTGGGTGCGCCCGCCGGCAGTCAGGGCACACGCGAGGTTCTCGGCCGTACGGAGCTCGAGCTGATCGGCCGGTCGACCGACGCGCGGACCGCGTTGGACGACGGGCTGCTCGCGCTTCTCTCCTTACGCCTCAAGGGCGATCCGGCGCAGGCGCGCGAGGTCGCGTTGCGCCTCACCTCGATCGCCACGGCCGCCCGTACCGCGCACCCCGACGAGGTCGACGACCTGCTCTGCCCCGTGTTCAAAGAGGCCGGTGTCGTCCACCTCCTGGCGGGGGAGACCCAAAAGGCGTCTGACTCCCTGCTGTCGGCGTACGAGACGTCGGCGGAGTGCGTCGTCCCCGGTGCACGTACCGGGATCAGTGCGGTCCTCGGCCTGACCTTCGCCGTCGAAGGAGACTTCGCGGCGGGTGACGAGTGGATCGCCCAGCACGGGGCCGAGGCGTGCGAGTCGCCCGGCACCGAGCTCCTCGGGAGCCGGCTGGCCCACACCGCGCAGGCACTCCTGGCAGCAGAACGCCTCGACCGGTGCGGTGCCTACGAGGCCCTGGAGCGCGAGAGCCGCTCTGCGACACCGCCGTCGGACCTGTGGTTCTACGATCTCTTCGCCCGTGCTCAGACCGAGCTTCTGTGGGGCGACAGGATTGGGGTGCTGCACCAGCTCTCGGCCGAGCGTGCCCGACGTGCGCACGGGCTCGAGCCGGGGTCGTTCGCCGAGGCGCTGCTGGTCTCTCTCGAGGTCGACCTCCTCCTCTCGCTGCGGGCGACGTCGCGCGCGGGCGCGCTGCTGGCGACGGTGACGTCCGAGCAGCCGCTCGTCGACCTCGCGCGTGCGCGCCTCGCACTGGCGATCGGCGACCACGCGGCCGCGCAGCGGGTCGCCGGCGGGCGACGGTGGGACGAGAGCTGCAGCCGGCGCGTCCGCGCCGACCTCAAGCTGACGTACGCTGCCGCCCTGCTCGCCGACGGCCGTACGGCGGTCGCCGTTCCCGAGCTCACCCGGCTGCTGACACTCGCCGACAGCGGCGTCTACCGACCGTTCGCGCTCGTCCCGCGAGACCTGCTGGTCGAGGCCGCGGACGTCGTGCCTGCGATGGGACGGGTCATCGACGTGCTCGACGCGTCCGGCATCGGTGACGTCCTGCCTCGGCAGGTCGAGTTCGTGGAGCTGACGCCGCGCGAGGAGGTCGTCCTCGCGGCGCTGGCGACCGACCGCTCGCTCGAAGAGATCGCACGGACGCTCTACGTGTCGGTCAACACCGTCAAGACCCAGACGCGCAGCCTCTACCGGAAGCTGGGTGTGCGCTCCCGCGAGGAGGCGGTCCAGAGCGCGGCCGTCCGCGGCATGCTCCCGCCCGCGGGGGACGCCGCCGGCGGGCCAGGGTGAAGGCGCGGGTGAAAACGTCCGATCTGTGTAACGCCTCCGTGTGACCTCGGTCCTAATGGAGACCGAGGGGCCTGCTGCTCACCGCGACATTGCGGTCGGGTGAGCGGCCTCGGGGGTGGGCGGGACGTCGGGGTCGGGGGATCTGACGTCCCGCCCACGGCTTTGCGCGAGGCTCACATCTGCGCCGAGGCGGCGCGGATCGCCTGCCGGATCCGTGGGTACGTGCCGCAGCGGCAGATGTTGCGGATCGTGTCGAGGTCGTCGTCGGTGATCTCCCGCCCTTCCGCCGCGACCCGTCGTACGAGCGCGACGGCCGCCATGATCTGGCCGGGCTGGCAGTAGCCGCACTGGGCGACGTCCGCCTCGAGCCAGGCCTCCTGCATCGGGTGCAGGGCACGACCGACCGTCGCAGGCAGGCCCTCGATCGTGGTGACCTCGTCGTTCGGACCGAGGTCCTTGACCGGGACGGCGCACGGGTTGAACGCCGTGCCGTTCAGGTGGCTGGTGCAGGCTTTGCAGACGTTGATGCCGCAGCCGTACTTCGGTCCGGTGACGCCCAGGACGTCGCGCAGGACCCACAGCAGCCGGACGTCGTCCTCGACGTCGACGCTGACCTGGTGGCCGTTGAGCCTGAAGGTGTGCTCGGGCACGGGTGATCTCCTCTGTCAGCGGACGTGGTCCAGGCCGTCGGTGGGGGACTGGGGGATCGGCGGGACGGCGGGTTTGGGTTCGAACGAGAGCGTGCCGTGGTTGATCGGGAACGTGGTCGGCATCGTCCCGGTCGCCCGCGCGTAGGCGCAGGCGACGGCCGCCATCGACGCGGCGACCCCCAGCTCGCCGGCGCCGCCGGGCTCGTCGCTGGTCGGCGGCATGACGATGATCTGGAGGTCTGGGGGCGTGTTCCACTGGCGGGTGTAGAAGTAGTTGTCCCAGCTCGCCTCGAGGAAGTGCCCGTCGCGCAGATGCAGGCTAGAGGTCAGCGCCAGCGCGATCCCGTCCATCAGGCAGCCCATCATCTGCGCCTCGAGCCCGCGGGGGTTGACGGGGAGCCCGACGTCGACCGCGACGACCGCCTTCGTGACCCGCGGGCCGGTGACCGCGTCGCGGATCTGGCGTCCGACCGTCTCGGGACGGCAGTCGAGCTCCACCAGCACGGCGCTCACGGCGCGGTACTCGTCGTGGAACGCGATCCCCTGGGCCACTCCCGCGGGAAGCCGACGCCCCCAGCTCCCGACCTCGGCGACCTTGTCGAGCACGGCCCGCGCGCGGTCGGTGCGCAGCGAGGCCCGCCGCAGCTGGTACGGGTCCTTGTGCATCCGGGCCGCCAGCTTGTCGACCACGAGCTCACGCGCGCACGTCATGTCGGGGGAGTAGACGTTGCGCATGCTGCCGGTGTTGAAGCTCTTGTCGGTCTCGTTCAGCAGCCGGTTGCTCACGCCGAACTCGTACGGCATGGTCTGCGAGAGCTGGAAGAACACCTGGGAGAACGCGCTGTCGCCCACGGGTAGGCTCGCCGCCATCGCGGTGATGATCTCCCCGAGGCCGTGGCCGAGGTCCGTCGCGACGCTGGTGTGCACCTGCGTGAAGCGGAGCACCGAGCTGCCGAGGTAGCTCGCGCGCACCCGGGAGAGAGCCATCGGGTGGGTGCGGCCCTGGCGCGAGTCGTCGGCCCGGTGCCACATGAGCTTGACCGGCTTGCCCATCTTCTGCGAGATCTCGGCCGCCTCCAGCGCGGCGTCGAAGAAGAGCCGCCGTCCGAACGACCCTCCGCCCTCGGTCACGTGCACGGTCACCGCGTGCAGCGGGAGGCCGAGCCGTGCGGCGATCTTCTGGCGCGCCACGATCGGGGACTTCAGGGACGACCAGATCTCGGCTCGGCCTCCACGGACGTCGGCGACGGCGCAGTTGGTCTCGAGCGCGCTGTTGCTGCGGAAGTGGAACGTGAAGCGCTCGTCGACGGTCGGGGTGAGCGGCAGCGCACCGATCGGCAGCTCGGCGCGCCGAAGGTCCGCGATCACGCTCTCGTCGGACTTGCCCTCCGCGCTCCCGGGCCGCCAGGACACCTCCAGCGCGCGGACCGCGTCGATGCACTGGCCGAACGTCCGCGCCCGCACGGCGACGCCGGTCGAGACCGGCACGACGTCCGTCACGCCCGGCATCGCGGCAACCTGGGCAAGGTTGGCCACCGACCGTACGGTGCCGTTGAGGGTGGGGGCGCGGCAGACCATCGTCGGGAGCGCGTCGGGGACCTGAAGGTCCATGGCGAACACCTTGCGTCCCGTCACCGCCGCGAGGGCGTCGACCCTGTTGCGCGCGGTGCCGATCACGGCGAAGTCCTGCCGCGGCTTCAGGCCGACCCGGACCTCCTCCGTACGGGTGCTGGCCGCCGCCGTCGCCAGCCGGCCGATGTCGAGACCGTCGTGCCCCGGCGCGCGCACGATCCCGTCGCGCAGGGTGAGGTCGGACGCGCGTACGCCAAGCTCGGAGGCGGCGGCCGCCAGCAACCGCAGGCGGGCGATCGCCGCCGCGACCCTGATCGGGGTGTACGTCGCGATGGTGGTGTTGGAGCCTCCGGTGAGCTGGTTGAAGACCAGCTCGGGGCGGGCGTCGGCCAGGGTGACCCTGACCCGCTCCAACGGGACGTCGAGCTCCTCGGCGATCAGCATGGCCGACGAGGTCGTGATGCCCTGGCCGACCTCGGCGCGGGGCAGCGCGAACGAGACGGTGCCGTCGGTGTGCACCTGGACGGTGATGAGGTGCGACGTCGGGAGGGCGGCGACGGTCATCATGTCGTTGAGGTCGAGGAAGTCGGTGGGTTGGGGAGTGACAGCGCCGTGGGCGCTGGGCGCGACGCTGAGCTTCGCCGCGGTCGCCAGCGTGGGTGCCGCCATCACGTAGCCGAGGAACCGCCGCCGGCCGATGCCGTCTGGGGACGGGTCGCGCTCGAGATCGCTCATGGGTCCTCCTGGACGTGGAGCAGGCCCGCGCCGTGGCGCGGACCTGCTCCGTCCCCCGGCCGTCGGTCAGCTGGGGTAGTTCGGGTTGTTGGCGGTCGGGATCTCGATGTTGATCTTCTGGCCGGGCTCGAGGTAGAACAGCGCGAACTTGCGCAGCAGCTCGTCGAACATCCAGTAGATCTGCGGAGCGAGCGCGAGCGGCAGACCTGCCTCGCGGAAGCGGACGAACGGGATCCAGGCCGTACGTACGGCCGCGTCGAGGACGGGGTTCCGGTCGATGCCGAGCCAGTCGGTCACTTGGTCTCCGAGCATGTAGCGGGTGACCGACTCGAACGCGGGGCGCGTGATCAGCGTGCCATCGATGCGCTCGCCGAGCCGGACGAGCATCTCGGCGAGCTTCACGCCCTCGGGAGTTGGTCCGAGGAGCGGGACGAGCACCTGCTCGCGCTGGGCGAGAGCCTCGTCCCAGGTCGCCGGGATGTACTCGTCGAGCACGCCGAGCATGTGGGCGGTGACCTGCCAGAGGTGCAGGTAGGCCTCGGCCTCGTCGCGTGGGATGCGGATCTCCCACTCCATGAGCTTCTGCCAGACCGACGACGCGAGACTGTGCCAGGTCACCATGATGTCGAACTGGCTGATCGGGATGTCCTCGTCGGCGCTCGCCACCCAGTGCGGCGACTGGGGGAGGAGGTGTCGGACCGCCGCGTGCGTCAGGCGGGTCTTGACGCAGGTCGGGATCATCTGACCGGTCGGGCGGTACGCGTCCTTCTCGCCGATGTCGTACCCGAGCTTCGCGGTCTTCGCGATCCGGTCCCGCAGGTCGGCGCCGCCCTGCGAGTAGTAGACCGCACGCGCTTCGCGGGGGATGGCCGCGCTCATCATGCCGCTGTTCATCCCGTACAGGACACCCAGGTAGAGGCCGCGCTTCTGGGTGAAGCGGAAGGCCAGGTCGAGCTTGCCCATGTCCGCCCACGCGGGGAGTCGCCGTGCCTGCTCGACGAGAGACCGTACGTCGGTCGGCAGTCCGCTCGGGGTCGCCTGCCCGTTGGTGGCCCACGGTCGCAGCGCGTCGTTGACCGCGGGCACGCCCCCACGGTCGAGGAGGCTGGCGAGCACCGGGTCCGCCAGGTCGTCCCACACGTAGCGCGGGTCCCGGCCCGTGCCCGTACCCGCGATCGAGCCGGTGGACGCCCACGTCCATGCGGCCTTGGCCGGTGTCGCGGCGGCGACGACACCGAAGGCGCCCAGAGCGCCGCTTGCCCGTAAGAGTTTTCGCCTGCTGAGTTCTGCCATGTCGTCACTCCCCGTCGAGTCGCGCACCGTGGCCGGCGGCTTTCGTCGCATGATAGGACGGTATTGGCAAGGTGACAATAAACACTTGCTCTCGGCCAGTAGATGCCGCGGTTCTCGGAATGTTGCCGTGGTGGACGCCGTCACTGCGGCAAGATGACGACATGTCCTCCCCGCGTCGCCGTCTCCCGCCCGACGTGCGCCGCGAGCAGATCGTGAGCGCGGCGAGCCATGTGTTCGCCGAGCGCCCGTACGACGACGTGTCGACGACGGAGATCGCCCGCGCCTGCGGGGTCAGCCGCGGACTGCTCAACCACTACTTCCCGACGAAGCGCGAGCTCTACCTCGCCGTGATCGAGCGGATGCTGGATACCCCGCGGCTGCCCATGCCCGCCTTCGTGGAGGGGGCGACCGCCGAGGACCGGATCGCGCAGAGCGTGCACGAGTGGGTCCGGATGGTCTCGCGCAGCCGCCAGACCTGGCTCGCGGCGTCGAGCTTCCTCGGGACGTCCCGTGACGAGGAGATCGAGCGGCTGTTGAGCGGGTACGTCGAGAGCATGTCCGACCAGATCTGCGAGATCGCCGGGCTGCACGCCGTACGCCGGCAGCCTGCGGTGAGGGTCGCGCTGCACGGCTACTCCGCGTTCGCCACCGTCGTCGCCCGCCGCTGGCTGACCGACGGCGAGGTCACCCGTGACCAGACCGAGGCGCTCCTGCGTGGCGCCCTCGTCTCTCTCGTACGCCAGACCATCCCGTCAGTCGTCGATCCACCCCAGTAGGCCGAGCCGCGGTCCTGTGGTTGGTCGAGTAGCCCGAGCCGCTGGGCGAGGGCGTATCGAGACCCGCGTGGTCTCGATACGGGCTCCGCTGGCGCTCCGCCCTACTCGACCAGCGGACGGTTGGGTGGTCGAGTAGTCCGAGCCGCTGGGCGAGGGCGTATCGAGACCGGCGTGGTCTCGATACGGGCTCCGCTGGCGCTCCGCCCTACTCGACCAGCCAGGTTCCGGTGGTCGAGTAGCGGCATGCGGCGGCGGGATCTGGGTACCCGTCCGGCACCTTGATCCGGGAGGGTGACGAGATGCGAAACAAGAGCGACGCGGCGGTGTCGGTCGAGGAAGCGGCAGCTACGTACGAGGAGCGGAGCCGACGGACGCGGCGCATGACGTCGAGGGTGGTCGCGGCGGGTGCGGTCGGACTGGCCGGTGTCGTCGCCGCCGGGATCGCGGGCTGGGAGCCGATAGGCTGACGTGTGGACTTTCTCGCCCCCGACGGCACGCGCCTCGCTTATCGGCGTACGGGCACGGGTCACCCGGTGGTCTGCATCCCCGGCGGCCCGATGCTCCCGGCCGACTACCTCGGTGACCTCGGCGGCCTGAGCGAAGACGCGGAGCTGGTGCTCCTCGACCACCGGGGGAGCGGGGCGTCCGAGAAGCCGGCCGATCCGGCGACGTACCGGTGCGACCGCGTCGTGGACGACGTCGAGGCGCTGCGCGCGCACCTGGGTCTCGAGCGGCTCACCCTGCTCGCACACTCGGCCGGCGCGAACGTCGCCGTACGGTACGCGGAGCGGTATCCCGAACGTCTCGAACGGGTCGTCCTCGTCACCCCGAGCCCGCGGGCGGTGGGTGTCGAGATCAGCGACGAGGAGCGGTCTGCCGTGGCGCGCACGCGTGCGGGCGAGCCGTGGTACGCCGACGCGGCCGCCGCGCTCGCGCGGATCCAGGCGGGCGAGCCGACGCCGTCCGACTGGGCGGCGATCACGCCGCTCACGTACGGACGCTGGGACGCCGACGTCGCCGCGTACGACGCGTCAACGGACGCGTCGCGCAACGCGGAGGCGGCTGAGCACTTCGGTGCCGACGGCGCATTCGACCCTCCGGCCACGCGCGCCGCGCTCGCGACGCTCGACGTCCCCGTGCTCGTCCTCGCCGGGAGCGTGGACGTCGGCAACCCGGTCGGCGCGATGACGCGGGTCGTCGACCTGTTCCCGCGCGCCGAGCTCGTCGTGCAGGAGGGCGCGGGCCACTTCCCGTGGGTGGACGACGGGCCGGCCTTCCGCCAGCTCGTCGCGACGTGGCTCGCGCGGTGAGCGCGCCCGGCGGTCACCGCGTGGCGAAGAACCCGACCAGCGCGTCGGCGAGCGCGGCGGGTGCCTCCTCGGCCATGTGGTGCCCTGAGTCGATCCCGCCGCCGCGGACGTCGTCGGCCCACTTCCGCCAGATCGGCACCGGGTCGCCGTAGAGCTCCTCGAGGTCGTCGCGCAACGACCACAGGACCAGCAAGGGCATCGGCAGAAGGCGACCGGCGGCCCGGTCGGCCTCCTCGTGCTCACGGTCGATCGTGAGCCCGGCGCGGTAGTCCTCGAGCATCGCGCGGACGACGTCGGGGTTGCGCATCGCTCGCCGCCACTCGGCGTAGTTGGCCGCGCCCATCGTGGCGGGGTCGCCGGCGTACCAGCGGTCGGGGTCGGCGTTGATGACCCGCTCCGGGATGTCGGGCTGGGCGAAGAAGAACCAGTGCCACCACTGCGTGGCGAACCGGGCGTCCGCCCGGTCGAGGTGCTCGGTGACAGGGAGGCAGTCGAGGAGCGCGAGCCGCGCGACGCGCTCGGGGTGATCCAGGGCGAGGCGCAGCGCGACGAGGCTGCCGCGGTCATGACCGACGAGATGGAAGCGTTCGTGGCCGAGCGTCGTCATGAGCGCTGCCAAATCACCGGCGACGGCGCGCTTGCTGTGCGCGCTGTGGTCGTCGGTGGGTGGCGGACCGACGGACTGGCCGTAGCCGCGCAGGTCCGGGCACGCCACGGAGAAGCCCGCCTCCACCAGCCGGGGCGCGACGCGGTGCCACGTCGCACCCGTACGGGGGTGGCCGTGCAGGAGGAGCACCGCGGGCCCGGCCCCTCCGTGGCGGACGTGCACCGTCGCGCCCTCCACGGGGACGTCCTCGACCGTGAAGCCGTCGAACATCGAGGTCACTCGCGCGAGTCCCGGTCCTGCTCGTACTGCTGGTTGGTGGTGTCGACGAGCTCCTGAGCGACGTCGCGGAGCTTGATGTTGCTGGTCGAGGAGGCTCTCACCAGGAAGTGGAACGCCTGGTCCTCCGAGATCTTGTAGCGCTCGCTGACGATGCCGATGGCCTGCCCGATCACCTTGCGCGTCACCAGGGCGTCGTTGAGGTGCTCCTCCTGTCGTGCGCGTCCGAGAGCGATGGTGGCGTGCGAGGCGAACAGAGCGGCGAGCTCGACCGCGCCCTCGGCGATGGCGTCGGAGTTGACCGAGTAGAGGTTGAGGCCACCGAGCGTCTCGTCTTCGTCGAAGAGCCGGACCCCGAGCTGCGCGCGGAGGCCGACCTGCGCCGCCGCCGGCATGTAGTCGGGCCAGCGGGGATCGTTCGCGGCGTCCTCGACCGCCACGATCGAGGACTCACGGATCGCGTCGACGCAGGGCCCCTGACCCAGGTCGTACTGAAGGGTGTCCAGCTCCCACACGATCTGGTCGGTCCCCGCGAGAGTCTCGATGCGGCCGTCGCGGTGGATGACGGAGATGCCGACGTGGTCGAAACCCGGCACGGTCTGGCGCGCCGACTCGATGATGGCGTCGAGCGTCGCCTCCAGAGAACGTGGCTGGTGGATCGCCCGCGCGGCGTCGGTCAACGCCTGGGCGACCTCAAGTGACCCTGAGCTCATTGCCTGACAGTACACCCGCCGAACCACGTTCTCGGTTTATGCAAGAAGCCCTTGGGGAACCCCTCCGGGGAGCGTCTTTCGGAGGTCTCCCATGTCCCGACGTCACCTGGATCTGCGCCGTCCCGTGCTGGCGGCCACGGCCGCTCTCGCCCTCGGCGGCTCGTTGCTCGCGGCGCCGCCGAGCACGGCCGCGCCGACCGACCCCGCGCCCGACGGACCGGGGGTGAAGAGCACCTGGACCGAGGCCGACAAGACCGGATTCGGTACGGCGCGGACGCGTCGGAGCAACGTGTGGTTCACGCTGCAGCGAGGACGGGTGAGCGAGGTCTTCTACCCCGACCTGTCGACGCCGAGCGTGCGCAGCCTCGAGCTCGTCGTCACCGACGGCGCGACGTTCACTGATCGCGAGTCGGACATGAGGCCGGTCGTCAGCCGTCCGGACCGGCGAAGCCTGCGCTTCTCTCAGGTGACCGGTCGGCCGGGCCGCTACCGGGTCGTCAAGCACGTCGTCACCGACCCCCGACGCGACGCCCTCGTCGTCCGTGTCCGCCTCCGCTCGCTCGACGGGGGCCGGTACCGGCTGTTCGTCCGCCACGACCCCGCGCTGAACAACGACGGGATGGACGACCGCGCCCGTACGGTCGGCCGGACGCTCGTGGCCTCCGACGGTGAGGTCGCCACCGCCCTGCGCGCCCGCCCGCGGCTCGGTGCGACGAGCAACGGGTACGCCGGCACGGCCAGCGACGGGTGGCGCGACCTGCGCGCGGACCACCGGCTCGATCGACGCCACCGCTCCGCAGGTCCGGGCAACGTCGTCCAGACCGCACGCGTGAGCCGCGTCGACGGCCGGCCAGGTCGCCAGCGCGCGACGCTCACGCTCGGTTTCGGTGGGCGGCCGGCGCAGGCGCGAGCGACCGCTGCGGCCAGCGCGCGGACGCCGTGGTCCACTGTCGAGCGCCGATACGACCGGGGGTGGCACCGCTACCTGGCGGGGTTGAAGCCGATGCCCAGGAGTGCGGCGCCGGTCCGTCGCGAGTACCTCGCGTCGGCCCTCGTGCTCGCGGCCGCAGAGGACAAGCAGAATCCTGGCGCCGTCGTGGCGTCGCCCTCCGCGCCGTGGGTGTGGGGCGACGAGGTCCCGGACCTGTCGTCGCCGTCCGGCGCCTACCACCTGGTCTGGTCGCGTGACTCGTACGAGTTCGGCAGCGCGATGTGGGCGATGGGGGACAAGGCCGCCGCACGTCGCATCGTCGACTGGCTCTTCACCGTCCAGCAGAGGCCCGACGGCTCCTTCCCGCAGAACTCCGACGTACGGGGAGAGCCGGTGTGGTCGGAGCTGCAGCTCGACGAGGTGGCACTCCCGATCGTGCTCGCCCGCCTGACGGGCAAGACCGACCGTGCCACCTACCGCGGCGTACGGCGCGCGGCGACCTTCTTGGAGCGGTTCCGCGACGAGGAGACGGGCCGTGCTGCGCCGTACTCGCCGCAGGAGCGTTGGGAGAACCAGTCCGGCTACTCCCCGAACTCCATCGCCGCCCAGATCGCCGGGCTCGTCTGCGCCGCCGACCTCGCCCGCAAGAACGGGGACGTGGCGTCGGCGCGGCGCTGGGAGCAGCTGGCGGACCGGTGGGCCGCTGGGGTGAAGGGCTGGACGGTCACCACCAACGGTCCGCTCTCCGACCGGCCGTACTTCCTCAGGCTCACCAAGAACGGCCTCCCGAACACGGCGTCCCCGTACGCGATGGGTGACGGCGGCCCGCCGCAGATCGACCAGCGGCGCGTGGTGGACCCCAGCTTCCTCGCGCTCACGCGGTGGGGGATCCTGCCTGCCGACGACCCGGTGGTCGCCTCGTCGCTCGCCGTCGTCGACCGCGAGCTGAAGGTGCAGACGCCGAACGGCCCGTTCTGGCGCCGGTTCAGCTTCGACGGGTACGGCGAGACGCGCGACGGCGGGCAGTGGACGATCACCGACCCGGGCACGTTCACCACGCTCGGTCGTGCCTGGCCTCTCCTGACCGGTGAGCGTGGCGAGCACGAGGTCGCCACGGGCCGCGACGCCTCGACGTACCTCTCGGCCATCGCCGCGTCCGCGAACGCCGGCGACATGATCTCCGAGCAGGTCTGGGACGGTCGGCCCCCGACCGGTCGCCCCTGCTGCGAGGAGGGCGAGGGCACCCGTGCGGCGACACCGTTGGTGTGGTCGCACGGGCTGCTCGTCCGCCTCGCCTGGACCATGCAGCGCGGCCGCCCGGCGGACCAGCAGGACGTCGTCGCGCGGCGCTACCTCGACTGATCCTCAGACCTCGACGTCGGTGGGCGAGCGCGTGGCCGCGACCCCAGGGAGACTAGAAGGACGATCTGGCCCCGGCGGGTGACGAGCACGAGCCGAAGGAGATCGCCGATGCGCGGAGTCATGATGTACGGCGCCGGTGACGTGCGTACCGAGGAGCGCGAGGACCCGACGATCGTCGCGCCGACCGACGCCGTCATCCGTGTCACCGCGACGTGCATCTGCGGCTCGGACCTGTGGCCGTACCGCGGGCTCGAGTCGCTGGCGGCGACGCCGGCGCCGATGGGTCACGAGTACGTGGGCGTGGTCGAAGAGGTCGGCCCGGACGTGCGAGGCGTCGACGTCGGCGCGTTCGTCGTCGGCTCCTTCGTCGCGTCCGACAACACCTGCGAGATCTGCCGTGCGGGTTATCAGTCTCGGTGCGTCCACCAGGTGATGATGGGGGCGATCGGAACCCAGGCGGAGCGGGCCCGCATCCCGTGGGCCGACGGCACCCTCGTCGCCTCCGCCGGGCCGCCGAGCGCCGACCTCGTCCCCTCGCTGCTCGCCGCCTCCGACGTCCTCGGGACAGGCTGGTACGCAGCGGTTGCTGCAGCGTCCGGTCCGGGCAAGACGATCGCCGTCGTCGGAGACGGTGCCGTCGGTCTCTCGGCGGTTCTCGCCGCGCGCCAGCTCGGGGCAGAACGCGTCGTCGCGTTCAGCCGCCACCCCGCGCGGCAGGCGCTGGCGCGCGAGTTCGGCGCTACCGACGTCGTCGAGGAGCGCGGGGACGACGGCGCGGCGAGGGTCGTGGCACTCACCGGCGGGTACGGCGCTCACGGGGTCGTGGAAGCAGTCGGCACGCAGGAGTCGATGTGGCAGGCCATCCGAGCGACGCGACCGGGTGGCTACGTCGGATATGTCGGCGTCTCGCACGGTGTCGAGCTGGAGGGGCTTCCGTTGTTCTTCAGCAGCGTGCACCTGCACGGCGGCCCCGCCCCCGTGCGGCGTTTCCTTCCGGAGCTGCTCTCGCTGATCGAAGACCGGACGATCGATCCCGGTCGGGTGTTCGACTTGACGCTTCCGTTGGAGGAGGCGGCCGAGGGGTATCGAGCGATGGACCAGAGGCTCGCCACGAAGGTGCTCCTCACCCTCTGAGGTGCACGAGGGGTTTCGACGTGCGGCTCCGGGGAATGTCACCTGAGGATGGAGCTTCGGGCGACCTGTCCGCAGCGAGCCCACATCAATCGAGCGCGCCTGGTGGCGCGGGCGGAAGGAGATCACCATGAGCGAGTTCGATCCCGAGTCCACGGAAGGTCCCGCGGACGGGGGTGCCGAGGGCGTCCCCGGCGTGCACGACGGTGGTGCTGACGGCGGTGCCGACAGCGGTGCCGACGGCGGTGCCGACGGCGGCGCCGAGGGTCCCGCGGACGGGGGTGCCGAGGGTGTCCCCGGTGTCCACGACGGTGGTGCTGACGGTGGCGCCGACAGCGGTGCCGACGGCGGGGCCGACGGCGGCGCATGACGACGGTTCACCCGAGCGGGGCGTCCCTCAGCGAGGGGCGCCCCGGTCACCGCCGGGACGCTGACGCACGACGGCCGCTGGAACGCCTCCTGGGCTGCTCGGCCGAGACGTTCGCCGAGGTCGCCTGGGGACGCGAGCCGCTGCTGGTCACGGCCGAGGAGCGAGACGGCCGGTTCGAGGAGCTGTTCGACGAAGCGGCCGTCGACTCCCTGCTGTCCGAGAACGGCCTACGGACTCCGTTCCTTCGCGTCGCCCGGGACGGGACGACGTTGCCGAACCGCGACTTCACCGCGGGCGCCGGCGTCGGAGCGGGCATCGGTGACCAGGCGGACGACTCGCGGCTCAGCGCGCTCTTCGCCGACGGGGCCACGCTCGTCCTTCAGGGACTCCACCGGACGTGGCCGCCGCTCGTACGCTTCGTCGCCGACCTGGCCGGCGAGCTCGGGCACCCCGTGCAGGCCAACGCGTACGTCACGCCGCCGCAGTCCCAGGGGTTCGACGACCACTACGACGTCCACGACGTGTTCGTCCTGCAGGTCAGCGGCGAGAAGGAGTGGCGCATCCACCGGCCCGTCCTCGAGTCGCCGCTGCGCGACCAGCCGTGGACGCTCCACCGAGAGGCGGTGAGGCTCCGGGCCGAGGAGCCGCCGCTGATCCGTACGGTGCTGCGGCCCGGTGACTGTCTCTACCTGCCGCGCGGCTACCTGCACGCGGCCACCGCCCTCGGCGACGTGAGCACCCATCTGACCCTTGGTGTCCACGCCTGGACGCGGCACGCGGTCGCCAACGAGGTCGTCGCGGCCGTCCTGTCGGCGCTCGCCGACGACCCCGAGGTTCGGACCTCCCTGGCCGCGGGCCTCGATGTGGGGAGCGTTGACGACGTCCGCGGCGACGTCTCCCTCGTACGCGAGCGTCTCGCCGCCGCGTTGGAGCGCGTCGACGAGAGCCTCGTGGCCGAACGGCTCGCCGCCGCGTCGCGAGCAGCGGGGCGTCCTGCCCCCGTCGGCCCCGTACGGCAGCTTCGCGCAGCGCAAGAGCTTGCGGCCGACGACCGCCTCCTGCTGCGTGACCACCTGCAGCCCGTCCTGGAAGACGCCGACGGAGAACGGGGCGCGCGCCTCGTGAGCCGCGTCGGCACCGTGGCGCTCGGGTCAGCCGACGTCGCCGCCGTGCGGGAGCTCCTCGACCACGGGGAGTGCGCGGCCGCGAGGCTCGGGGACGACCTGGCGCGTCGCTTGCTCGCGCGTGCGGTCGTGGTCCGTGCCGACTGAGCGGGTGACGCCTCCCGCAGGTGCGAGCGCGGAGCCGTTCCGGTGCGCGACGGCAGCACGCCGCCGCGGTGACCCGTTGGTCGCGACGGCGACGCCCGCGCGACGGTGGTTGCTCATCGAGCACCCCGGCCCATGGCCGTTCAACGCCTTCGCCTCCGACGCGATCGCCCCCGACGTGCTCGGCGCCCTCGCGAAGGCTGCCCGCTCCGCGCAGGCGCGGCTGCTCATGATCCGGCGTCCCGGTCGTCAGACGGTGGGAGCCGTGCGGCGGTGGGCGGTCATCGACGACGACCCCGCGTGCGGTCAGGTGTGGGGGACCTGGCGCGACAGCCTCGACCTGCGCGAGGCCGCGGCGGTGGTCGGCGAGCCGCTGTCGGACACGGTCGGCCCACCTCGTACGACGCTGCTCGTGTGCACCCACGGCAGGCACGACGTCTGCTGCGCTGTGCGCGGGCGTCCGGTCGCCGCCGCGCTGGCCGCACGATGGCCCGAAGAGACGTGGGAGTGTTCCCACCTTGGCGGCGACCGGTTCGCCGCCAACGTCGTCGTGCTGCCGGGAGGGACCACGTACGGCAACCTCGACGCTGAGAACGCGGTCGACGTGGTCGGCAGCCATCTCGGCGGGGCCGTCGTGCCCGAGCACCTGCGCGGCGTCGCCTCTGCACCGCCCTACGGGCAGGCCGCCGTCATCGCCGTCTACGAGCGGTACGGCCCGCTGCCGCCCGAGGCGGTCCGATTCGTCGCAGGCCACCCCGTGGCGGACGAGACCTGGGCGTGCGAGGTGGAGGTCCGCCGCGACGGCCAGGTGCTGCGCCTCACGGCGCAGGTCGAGGCGAGCGCGCAGCCGCCCGCGCTGCTGACGTGCGGAGCGGGCGCGGAGACCTCCGCGACGGCGTACGCGGTGACGAGCCTGGAGCCCGTCTAACTTCTCGAAATTCGGAGCAATCCGTCGCCGTACGGGTTCCGAAGCACTCGCATGGAGCTTCCCGACCTCGGCCAGCAGGCCTGCACGCTGAGGGGACGCGTCCTGACCGCTGAGGAGGAGGCGCGATGAGGTCGCGACCTCCGAATCACGCGGTCCCTAAGGGTCCACGGACCGAAGGAAGGGTGGGCCAGGAACCTGGCCGCCATCGACAGGGAGGAAGTGACCGCATGTCCAAGCGTGCGTTCATCAGGATTCTCGCGGCGTTCGCCGCGGTCGTCGGACTGGTCGCCACCGGGGTGGGATCCCCCGCACAGGCGCAGGCGCAGGAGCAGAAGCGACGGGTCGGCTACACCCAGGTCGTCGTCGCGCCTGCCGTGTACGACCTCATCGGCAGCGCCGGCATCACCCCCGCAGCGGTGGGTGGAGCCAAGGCGTTCGCCTACAAGGGCACGCTCGCGGCCCGCTTCCCGATCACGGGCTACTCGGTCGGCAAGCTCCGCATCAAGCACAGCGGGGGCATCAGCCTCTCCGCCGGCTCTGCCAACATCACGCTCCGCAGGTTCAACATCGATCTCGGCCGGCTGCGGGTCAGCGGCAAGGTCACCGGTTCGGCGGTCGGCAACGCCGGACGGGTTGACCTGTTCAAGATCCGCCTGACCGACCGCCCGGGGCTCGGCCTGGTGAAGCTCCAGCTCACCGGGACGGCTGCGGGTGCGCTCAACGCGACGTTCGGCGTGAACGCGTTCAGCGCCGGCGACACCTTCGGGTACGCCACGCCTCGTCCGCTCGGGAGGTTCTGAGCGCGTACGACCGTCGGCGGGAGCGGATGACAGGTCCGCTCCCGCCGACTGCACATCTGCCCGTGTGGGCGGCGTCCTCGCTGGGCACCGGACGGTCAATGCTTGGCCGGCGGCGCCAACGGGCAAGCACCAGGCCCGGGCGGCTCGAAAACAGCGGACGCCCGGGCCGCCCCCCGGGGGCGTGCCCTCGGCGGTCAGGCCGCCGGGTTCCCGCCGGCGCCCAGGGAGGGGATCTCTCGGGTGGCGACGACGTGCTGGGCCACCGCGAGGAGCTTCCTGTTCGTGACGCTGGAGACGCGTTGGAGGGTCTGGAAGCTGCGCACCGGGTCGAGGCCGTAGCGTTCCATCACGATTCCCATCGCCTGACCGATCACCGTGCGTGTCTGCACCGAGCGTCCGAGCTGCTCGATCTTGCGCGAGGCAGCGAGCGCGACTGCGATGTGGGCGGCCATCGCGTAGCCGACGGCGTCGTCGTTGTCGTCGAAGGCGTCCACCCTGTCCGAGTAGAGGTTGAGGGCACCGTAGTCGTCGGCGGCGGTGAACAGCTGGAAGCAGTAGATGCTGCCGAACCCGAGGTCTCGATGGACCTGCTGGCTCCACCTCGTCCACCGCCGGTCGGTCGCGAGGTCGCGCACGAGCGTCGTCTCGTGGTCGCGGATGGTGTCCAGGCACGGCCCCTCGCCGAGGGTGTACTGCAGACGGTCGGCCTGCGCCGCTCGCGGCCCGGTGGAGTGCGGGGTCTCGACCTGGCCGCCTCTCCCGACGAGGCTCACCGCAGCCTCGTCGCAGCCGTCGATGGTCTCGACCGTGAGCTTGAGGGCCTGGTCCAGGGTGTCGGACTCGTCGGCCTGGTCGCGAAGCGAGCGCGCCAGCTCGGCGAACCCGCCGTCGGACTCTCGCCCTCCTGCCATGGGGCGAGCGTACTGGCGTGCTCGCCGGGCCTACAGGCCACTTGCCGAATTGCCCGCGTATGTCTCGTCTGTCGGGGTACCACACGCACCTGGAGTCGCGGTGCACCAGGCACGTGGCGCAGGACGACGAGGAGAAGGCGATGCCCCCTAGGAAGAAGGCAGCCAACAGCGGCGGCGGCACCCGCGTGACCGACGACAGCCTGCGGGTGCGTCAGGTCACCCACTACCAGTTCAGCTGGGCCGCCGAGGGCGGTGGCCAGGACGGTCTCTGGACGCTGCAGCTGGTGCTCGACGAAGGCGCGTGGGAGGAGGTGCTCACTGTCAGCACGGAAGACGCCGACGTCCTGCAGGACGTCCTGACGAACACGGGCACCGTCTTCTACGACATCGATCGTCGCGTGCTGATGTTCGGCGTGACCAAGACCGGGGCCTGAGCACGTCGCACCGGGGGTGCGACCGCGCACCGCACCCCCGGTGCGTCCGACGGGCCAGCCCGCTACCCGTGCAGCGACGGCCGGTAGACGAGCTCCACGGTGCCGCCGTCGAGCGTGCGGCTCTCGAGCAGCTCCAGGTCGAAGTCGTCGGCGCCGGCGAAGACCGGGTCCGTCCCCGTCCTCCCGGTGAGAACGGGGAAGACGGTGACCTGCACGCGGTCCACGAGTCCCGAGGCCATCAGCGCGTGGTTCATCGAGAGGCTGCCGTGGGAGCGCAGCGGCACGTCCGACTCCTGCTTGAGACGAGCCACGACGTCGACGGCGTCGCCGCTGGCGAGCGTCGCGTGCGGCCATTCGAGCGGGCCGTCGAGCGTGCTCGACACGACGGTCGTCGGGAGGCTCATCATCCGCGCGTTGATCGGGTCGCCCTTCAGTGCTTCGGGAGACGGTCCGAGCATCTCGACGAACTCCCGGTAGGTGCGGGCCCCGAGGACCAGCCGTTGCTCCTGCTCGTACTGGGCGAGCCGGTGCGCGAGGAACTCGGGGCCGTGCTTGCCCCAGTAGCCGCCCCAGTCGCCGCCCTCTCCGTACGAGCCGAAGCCGTCGAGAGTGGAGACGACGTCGAACGTGTAGGTCGCGGCCATGTGGGCTCCCAGGGTGCAGTGGACTGCGTACGAAGGGAGGACCGACCCCACGACGAAACTCATCGGTGGCACCCTTCGTGCCCGAGATGACTGGTGAGCCGTTCGCGCGTACGATTCACGTGATCGTGAACGTCATCCGGTGCGCGGGGGTGCGAACGTGACCGACGAGGCACTCGATCACCACGAGATCGTCGACTTGGTGGAAGATCTTCATGCGGCAGAGTCGTCGGAGCAGACGGCGGACCAGATCGTCCGGTACCTCTGCGAGACCGTCGAGATGGACTATGGCGGCGTGACGATGCTCCGCGGCGGGGGTCGGCTCGACACGGTGGCAGCGACGGACGATCTCATCACGAAGGCCGACGAGCTGCAGGTCGCCCTCGGCGAGGGACCTGCTCGAAGCGACGAGTGGGACCAGACCCTCCGCACGGGGAACCTGCGCGATGAGCGGCGGTGGCCCCAGTGGACGCAGGCGGTCTCGGAGATGGGCGTGGCGAGCATGCTCTGCGTGAGCCTGGCGCCGCGGTCCCGTCGGATCGCCGTGGTGTCCCTCTACTCGAAGACCCCGCGCGACTTCGACGAGGACGACGCCGCGTTCGCGCACCTCTTCGCCCGGCACGCGGCGATCGCGCTGCACCGTGCCGAGCGCGAGGAGAACCTGCAGATCGCCCTCGACGCGCGCAAGCTGATCGGGCAGGCCCAGGGGATCCTGATGGAGCGGTACCAGCTCGACGAGTCCCGCGCGTTCGAGCTGCTGCGGCGCTACTCCCAGCTGCACAACCTCAAGCTGCGTGCCGTCGCCCGACTGCTCGTCGACACCCGCAAGCTGCCGTCCTGACGGCGCCCGGCGGCGAGCGTCAGCGGTCCGGGGCCCGCTCGATGACCTCGGCGGCCTCGGGTGACGTCGCGGCGACGACCGCGCGTGCCGCCTGACCCAGCGCCTGGAGCTGAGCCGGGTCCAAGACGTCGACGACCCTCCTGCGGACTTCGCGGACATGACCGGGGGCCGCAGCCTCCAGCCGCGCGCGTCCGGCATCGGTGAGGACCGCCCCCATGCGTCGGCCGACTTCGTTGCAGGCGCCGCGCCGGACCAGGCCGTCACGCTCGAGCCGTCCTACCGCGTGCGACAGCCGGGAGAGGGACCCCTGGGCGAGGAGTGCCAGGTCGCTCATCGAGACCATCCCGTTCGGCGAGGCGTCGAGGTGGACGAGGATGTGGTACTCGAAGAGGTTGAGTCCTGCGTCGCGCTTGAGCTGCGCGTCCAGCGCGGACGGCAGCGTGCTGCACAGTGCCACCACCGAGACCCAGTCCTTGAGCTCGGACGGGGTGAGCCAGGGGACGTCGGTGTCGTCTGTGTGCTCGGCCATGGGACGATCCTACCCCGACTTGAACATTCAACTCAGGTGCTCTACCGTCTCACTTGAACATTCAAGTCCATCTCGCGAACCCTATCTCCGAGGAGCGCCCATGACTGTCCTCCGTGTCGACTCCAGCATCCAAGGCCCGTGGTCGGCGAGCACCGCGCTCGCCGACCTGGTCATGTCCGAGCTCACCGCCGTCCGTCCGGACGTGCCTGTGGTGTCGCGCCACCTCGCCGCCGACCCGCTCCCCGCCGAGGCGTGGCCGACCGCGATCAGCGCCGGAGCCACGGCAGTCGACGACCGTACGCCCGCGCAGCGCGCTGCCGTCGCCCTCGCCGGCGAGCTGGCCGAGGAGCTCCGTGGTGCCGAGCTCGCGGTGCTGGCGCTGCCTCTCTACAACTGGGGCGTGTCCCAGCACGTGAAGGCGTGGATCGACCTGGCGCTCGCAGGCGGCCAGCAGGGCGAGCCGTTGCTCGAGGGCACGCCGACGGTCCTCGTCACCACGCGTGGCGGGGCCTACGGGCCGGGCACGCCGAAGCACGGCTGGGACCACAACCTCGACTATCTCCGGAGGATCCTCGCGGACGTCTGGCAGGCGGACCTGACGGTGGTCGAGCGCGAGTTCACTCTCGTCGGAGTCAACCCTGCGCTCGACGCGTTCCAGGAGCCGGCGGCGCTGATGAAGAAGGAGGCGGAGGAGTCAGCGCGGGCTGCCGGGCGGGCGTTGGCGACGCGCGCCCGGCGGTGAGGGATCCGGAACGTAAGTGGGGGAAGCGGGGGCAGTGCATTCTGAGCGCCCAGGCGCTACAGTCGTGTGACCCACGTCACGCGACGGGCCTCCGGAGGCGCTCATGTTCGGTCGGTCAGCAACCCTCGCCCGCGACGCTCGGACACTGCTCCGGCCGTTGATCATCGGACTGGCCGCGGTGCTGGTCGCCGCAGCCGGTTCACCGGCTGCGTCCGACGACAGCCCCGGACACTCCGGCGACGCTCCCTACCGCGGCAAGGTGATCTCGCAGCTGCGCCACATGTCGGTGGAGGAGAAGGTCGGCCAGCTCTTCGTGATCGAGGTGGCCGGCCGCGACGCCAACAACCCGAGCGACGCCGCCAAGGCGATCAACCGGCGGATGTACGGCGTCGACACGCCGGCGCAGGCGGTCGCGAAGTACCGCCCTGGTGGGGTCATCTACTACACGACCCGCAACAACGACGACAACATCGGCGACCCCGCCCAGGTAGCGACCCTCTCGAACGGGCTCCAGGAGGCGGCGCTCGCGCAGCCCCAGCGGATCCCGCTGCAGATCTCCGTCGACCAGGAGGGCGGCGCGCTCGTCGCCCGTTTCGGACCGCCGGCCACCCAGATGCCGGGCAACATGGCGCTCGGCGCCGGCCGCTCGGCGGCCGACGCCGAGCGTTCGGCCGAGGTCATCGGCACCGAGCTCGACGCCGTCGGAGTCACCCAGGACTACGCGCCGGTGGCCGACGTCAACGTGAACCCGGCCAACCCGGTCATCGGGATCCGGTCGATCGGGTCCGACCCCGCGTTGGTCTCCGAGCTCGTCAGCGCCCAGGTCCGCGGCTACCACGCGGGTGGGGTCTCGGCGGTCGCGAAGCACTTCCCCGGGCACGGCGACACCGGCAAGGACAGCCACTTCGGCCTCCCGGAGGTGACGCACGACAGGGAGGAGCTCGAGGCGATCGACCTGCCGCCGTTCCGCGCGGCGATCGACGCCGGTATCGACACGATCATGACGGCGCACGTGGTGCTCCCGGCGATCGATCCGGGCGTCCCGGCCACGATGTCGCACAAGATCCTCACCGGGCTGCTCCGCGACGAGCTCGGGTTCGACGGGATCATCGTCACCGACGCGCTCGACATGCAGGGCGCGACGTCGACCTACCCGCCGGACGTCGCCCCCGTGCGCGCCTTCCTCGCCGGTGCGGACCAGCTGCTGGTGCCGCCGCAGATGGACACCGCGTACAACGCCGTGCTCGACGCCGTCCGCAGCGGCGAGATCAGCAAGAAGCGGCTCGACGAGTCGGTCTACCGGATCCTGCTGCACAAGCACCGCCAGGGCATCTTCCGCGATCCGTTCGTGGACCCGGCGCACGCGGTGGCGACGATGGGGGCACCCGAGCACGTCGCTGACGCCCAGGCGATCACCGACCGGACGACGACGCTGGTGAAGAACGAGGACGGGGTCCTGCCGCTGGCGTCCGGTCCGCGCCGGGTGCTCGTCGCCGGATGGGGCGTGGCCACGACGCAGGCGATCGCCAACGCGTTCGGCTCCCGAGGGGCCACGACCCGCGTGCTGGAGTCGGGGACGACGCCGTCGGCTGCGGCGATCGCCAACGCCGTCACCGCTGCTCAGAGCTCCGACGTCGTCGTGGTGTCGACCAACAACGCGTACGCGTTGAACCCGGACACCGGCGGGCCGACCGCGGCCGCCGTGGCGCAGACCGCCCTGGTCCGCGCACTGATCGCGACGGGCAAGCCGGTCGTGGTCGCGGCCGTGCGCAACCCGTACGACGTGGCCTCGTTCCCGGAGGCGCCGACGGTGCTCGACACGTACGGGTACACCGTCCACCAGATGGAGTCGCTGGTGCGGGTGATGTACGGCGAGGTGAACCCGTCCGGACGCCTGCCGGTCTCGATCCCGCGCGCGGACGGCTCAGGCGAGCTGTTCCCGTTCGGGCACGGGCTCGGCTACTAGCGACCACCCCGCGACGCCCCACGCGAGGAGCATCGGCCAGACACCGAGCGCCTGCGTGGACACCATCACCAGCACCTGCGAGAGCGGGAAGGACAGCGCGAGCACCCAGCCGGTGAGGCGCGGCCGGAAGCCGCTGCGGAGCAGGCCGATCCCGAGCATCGTCTGCCCGACGGCGTTGAGGAGGAGTGCGGGCATGGTGACGGCGAGGTGCACGAGATCCACGTTGGCGACCCAGTACGTGAAGAAGATCGCGCACGCGAGCAGGACGTACGAGGCGAGGGTGACCCGCCACCCCCACCGTTCCGACCCTCGTACGGTGGCGGGTCTCCTGCTGCGGACCGCCAGTGCGCACGCGAGCACCGCGAGCACGGCGACGACGTAGAACTTGCCGTACGTCTCGTACACGGTGTCGGGCGGTCCCCAGTCGAGCAGACCACCGGCGGCGTCGCTCGCAGGCGCCGCCCACCAGTGCGCGAGAGGGTTCTCGAAGTCGGCGCGCCCGTCCTCGGTGCGCATGCGCGCCAAGGCGTTGAGCGGGGCGATCACCACGCTCGCGGCGGCGAGGACGACGCAGGCGAAGCCGGCGTTTCGCGTTGCTGTGCGGGTCATGGGACGCCTCCTGTCAGCGGATCGGACCCCCGACGCTAGGGAGGGCGCCGACCCCTCCGGATCGGCTCGACGGTGGCACCCGGTCAACCCTCGGGTTGACTCCGCGGACCACCGATCGGACGTAGCGTGGCCCCATGGAGGGGCGAACGACCCTGACGCGCGGCGACGTCGCGCTGCCTGCCGTGCTGACGCTCGCCGGCTTCGCCGAAGCGGCCGTGTCCGACGTGAACGTGCCCGTCGCCATGGCGGTCAGCGTCGCCGCGGGTGCGCTCCTGTGCGGGCGGCGTCGGTGGCCTGTCGTCACCTCGGTCGGCGCGTGCTTCCTGCTCGTGCTCCAGACCCGGCTCGGCGTGCCCGAGGACCAGCTCGTCGCGCCGCTGGCGATGATCTTCACGGCCTGCTTCGCCCTCGGCCGCTACGCCGCCCGGTTCGACGGCGTCGTCGGGCTGGTCCTGGTGAACCTCATGGTCCCCCTCAGCGAGCGTGTGGACCTCCCGCGCGCGCAGGACGTCCTGTGGGTCCTCCTCCTGACCGCGGGGCCATGGTTGGCCGGACGCCTGATGGGGGAGCACGCGCGGCGCGGTGAGGAACTGGCGCGTCAGAGCCGACAGCTCGTGCTCGAGCAGCGCCAGCTGGGGGAGCGGCTCGTGGCCGACGAGAGGCGGAGGATCGCGCGCGAGATGCACGACATCATCGCCCACTCGATCAGTGTCATGGTCGTCCAGGCGGGCGCCGCGTCGGACCTCCTCCGCCGTGATCCCGACGCCGCGGAGCGTGCCGTGGCAGAGATCCAGAGCGCGGGTCGCGCGGCGCTCGACGAGACCGGCCGCCTCCTCCGGCTCCTGCGCGAGGACGGGGGCTCGGAGCTCGACCCTCAGCCGGCGGCCGCAGACCTGCCTGGGCTCGTGGAGGTGTTCAGGTCGGCCGGTCTCGACGTGACGCTCGTTGTCGAGGGGTCGACGGACGGTCTGCCGGCCGGAGTCGACCTCTCCGTCTTCCGCATCGTGCAGGAAGGGCTCACGAACGCGCTGAAGCACGCCCCAGGCAGTCGTACGGTCGTCACGCTCCACCGCAGAGCCGACGGCATCGAGGTCGATCTGCAGAACGCTGCGGGGAGCGCGGCTGGCCCGCCGCCGTCCGGGCGAGGACTGGTCGGCATGCGCGAGCGCGTCGCCGTCTTCGGCGGCGCCCTGGACGCCGGGCCCACCGAAGAAGGCGGCTACCGTCTCCACGCCCGCCTGCCGCTGCCGACGGAGTGAGGGAGCGCCCATGACCAGCGTCGTGATCGCCGACGACCAGGAGATGATCCGGGTCGGCCTCAAGGTCATGCTCGAGTCGCGCGGGGTCGAGGTCGTCGGCGAGGCCGCCGACGGGCGTGAGGCGATCACGCAGGTCCGCCGCCTCCAGCCGGACGTCGCCCTGATGGACGTACGCATGCCCGGGGTCGACGGCATCGCCGCCACGGAGGCCATCGTCGCCGCAGGCTCGCCCACCCGAGTCCTCGTCGTCACGACGTACGACATCGACGAGCTCGTCTACCGCGCCCTGCGCGCCGGAGCAGCCGGCTTCCTGCTGAAGAGCCTGCCCGTCGACCGGATCGTGCACGGGGTCGAGCTGGTCGCGGCAGGGGAGTCGCTGCTGTCGCCGTCGGTGACGCGGCGCCTGATCGAGCAGTACGTCAGCCGACCGCTCCCCGGTCAGGACGCCGGACTCGTACGACGGCTGACCGATCGGGAGCGGGAGGTGCTGCGGCTGATCGCGCAGGGCCTGTCCAACGCTCAGATCGCCGAGGCCCTGGTGGTCTCCGTGCCGACCGTGAAGACGCACGTCAACCGCATCTTCGCCAAGCTCGGTCTTGAGACCCGCGCCCAGGCGGTGATCCGCGCCTACGAGTGCGGCCTCGTCGTGCCCGGCGGTTCACCGGAACAGGTCGACCCGGTCGCGCGCCCACGTCGCGAAGCGTCTCGGTGACGTGCCCGTGACGTCGGCGACGGTGGTCGTCACCGGCTCGGGGTGCTCGATGAACGACTCCCACGCGTCGAGCACGGTGTCGGGAGACGAGAATCCGCCCAGGGCAGTGCGCAGGAGCGCGCGAGCCTCGTCACGTGTCATCTCCTCCCAGCGCACCGTCCGGCCCAGCGCCTGGCCGATCAGCTCGACCTGCTCGTCCTGGCGGAGGAGCTCAGGTCCTGTGAGCACGTAACGGTGACCAGCGTGGCCGTCGCGGGTGAGCGCGAGCGCAGCGACGGCGGCGATGTCGCGCTCGTCGACGAGCGGGCGTCTCGCCTCGCCGAACGGCCAACGCACCACGTCACCGGCCCTGATCTGGTCCGCCCACATCGCCGTGTTGGCCGCGAACCCGACCGGACGCAGTTGCGTCCACTCCTGGGCACGTGCCTCGACCTCGCGCTCGACGATCGCCCAGAACGAGTCTGGACTGCGCTCGGCGGCCTGCGCGGACAGGTGGACGACACGTGGTGAGCGGGCAGCGATGGTGGCCACGACGCCTGGCGCCAGGCGCGCTGCGTGCTCGGGCTCCGAGAACGGCCACAGGAGGAACGTCGCTCGGGCACCGTCGGCGGCATCCCCGAGAGCATCGAGGTCGAGCAGGTCGCCCGCGAGGGCGTCGACCCCGGCCGGGAGGTCGGCGCGGTTCACCGAGCGCGACATCGCACGTACCTTGTGGCCGTCGCCTGCGAGCCGTTCAACAAGTCGACGCCCTACCTTGCCGGTCGCTCCCGTCACGAGAATCATCGAGATTCGCTCCATCCCTGGTCCGTCGTCGGCTGACTTCGCCCACGCTAGGAGTTCAAGCGCAGTTGAGGTCAACGTGCGAAGTGGGGCTGCTGAGACCGCCTGATGCCGTACGGTGTTGCGCGTCGAGCGACGTCTCAGCGACGAGGGGGAGCCATGAGAATCTGTGCGACGTGCGGGGTCGAGTACGACGAGCCGACGCCCGACGTGTGCCCGATCTGCGCCGACGAGCGCCAGTGGGTGCCGGCCGACGGGCAGCACTGGACGACGCTCGACGACCTGCGGGCGGCGGGCCAGAGGCTGGTGTGGACCGAGCGGGAGCCAGGGCGCGCAGAGATCACCACGAAGCCGACCGTCGGGATCGGCCAGACGGCGCAGGTCGTGACGACGGAGCACGGGTCGCTGCTCTGGGACCCGCCGGGTTACGTCGACGACGAGACAGCCACGCAGGTCCTCGCGCGCGGGCCGGTCCTCGCGGTGGCCGCGAGCCATCCGCACATGTACGGCGTGCAGGCGGCGTGGGGCGAGGCGCTCGACGCTCCGGTGCTGGTGTGCGCATCGGACGCGGAGTGGCTCGGCCGTCGTACGGAGCGCGTCCAGCTCTGGGAGGACGACCACGAGCTCGCCCCAGGGCTGAGCCTGCACCGCGTCGGCGGGCACTTCGTCGGCGCGGCAGTGGCGCTCTGGTCCGCAGACGAGACCGGTCGCGGCCTGCTGCTCAGCGGGGACACGGTGTTCCCGAACCCCGATCGCCGGTCGCTGGGGTTCATGCGGAGCTACCCCAACAAGATCCCGCTGTCGGCCGCTGTCGTGCAGGCGATCGCGGACCGGCTCTCCGGCTTCGCGTTCGACCGGATCGTCGGCAACTTCGGCAACCTCATCGACGCTGACGCCAAGGCCGTGCTCGAGCACTCCGCTGCCCGTCACATCGCATGGGTGCGCGGTGACCACGACGACGAGACCGGGATCCTGCCTGGCGGACGAGCCGGCTGAGGCCGTCGCGTGCAGAGCTACGACATCAAGAAGGAGCGCAAGGACCTCTACGCGCCGAGAGCGGGCGCCTTCACCATCGTCGAGGTCCCCGAGATGCGGTTCCTCATGGTCGACGGACACGGCGACCCCAACACCTCACCGGCGTACAAGGAGGCGGTCGAGGCGCTCTACACCTCGTCGTACGCCGTGCGCGCGCTCGCGAAGACTCGCCTGGAGAAGGTCCACACCGTGGCGCCGCTGGAGGGGCTGTGGTCGGCCGACGACTGGGAGGTGTTCCGGACCCGCGAGAAGAGCGCGTGGGACTGGACGATGATGATCGCCCAGCCGGACTGGATCACAGCCGACCTCGTGGACGACGCGCTCGCCACGGCGCGGGCGAAGAAGGCTCTGCCCGCCCTCGACCTCGTCCGCTTCGCGCCGTACGACGAGGGGCGCAGCGTCCAGATCCTGCACCGTGGCCCCTACGACGACGAGGGTCCGACGCTGAGCCGCCTCCATGACGAGTTCCTCCCTGCAGAGGGGCTCGAGCCGAGCGGACCGCACCACGAGATCTACCTCTCCGACGCGCGCAAGACCGAGCCCGCCAAGCTCAGGACGATCCTGCGTCAGCCGGTGAGGTGAGGCTGCGGCGGGCGACGGAGCCGTGGCCGATGGTGACCCCGGGTGTGACGGTCGCGGCAGCGCCGATCCACACGTCGTCCTCGACGACGATCGGGGCGTGCGTGAGGGAGTCGAACCGCTCCGCGACCTCGACCGGGTGACCGCCGGTGCTCAGGGTGACGTTCGGACCGATCATCACGCGGTCGCCGAGCGTGATGCCGCCGAGGTCGAGGAACGTGCAGCCCTGGTTGATGAAGACTCGCTCCCCGAACGTCGCGCCGAGGCCGTAGTCGGAGAAGAACGGCGGGTAGATCGTCACCGAGTCCGGCAGCGGCCTGCCGAAGATCTCGCTCAGCAGCGCGTTGCGGCTCTCCACGTCGCTTTGGGGGAGGACGTTGAGTCGCGAGGTCAGCTCCATCACGACCTGGACGCGTTCGGCGAAGGCGCGGGACGCAGGGGTGCGGGTCGGGAGTCGTCGCTCGTCGAACATGCGGCCGATGCTCGCACGGAGGACTGACGCGATGAGTTCTGCCGCGATGCCCGGTCTGCCCTGGACCCATGACCGACGTGAGGAGCTCCGCATGACCGCGACGTACACCTTCGACGTGTTCTCGAGCCTCGACGGCTTCGGCTCGTACGGGGAGGGTGGTGACTGGGGCGGCTACTGGGGGAAGCAGGGGCCCGAGCTGCTGGAGCACCGCCTCGCCCAGTACGACGGCGACCAGCGGCTGGTCCTCGGCGCGAACACCTACCGCGAGTTCGTCCAGCTCCTCGCGATGAGCGAAGCCCAGCCCGAGGTGCTCGACCCGTGGGTCACCCGGATGAGGCACCTGCCGACGACCGTCGTCTCGAGCACCCTCGACGGGCCGCTCGACTGGCCCGACGCCTCGGTCGCGGGCGGCGACGCCGTCGACGTCGTACGCCGGCTCAAGGAGGAGTCCGACCTCCCGATCCGCTCCCACGGGAGCCTGTCGATGAACCGTGCGCTCATGGCCGCAGGTCTCGTCGACCGCGTGCAGGTCACGGTCTTCCCGGTCCTGACCGGCAAGACGGGGGCGCAGTCGATCTTCGCCGGTGCCGACGACTTCGACCTCGAGCTGCTCGAGAGCCGCACGCTCGACGGCCGCACCCAGGAGCTCGTCTACAAGCCGACCCTGCACCGCGCGGGACCGTAAATCGCTGTGCCAACGAACGCCGCCGTGTCACGATGCGAGAGGCTGACCTCCCTGGTGATCTCGGCGGCCGCATGAAAGTCGCCACGCCATGCACCCGCGGGTCTGAAAGCCTGCGAGGGTTTCTGGACAGGGGGATCCAGTGCTCCGCATCCATTTCACCGAGCTCGACCTTGCCCGCACCCGGCTCGCCGCCGCCCCCGACCCGATGTGGGAGATCGCGTCGAGCCTTCACCGCTTCCAGACCCGCGAAGGGCGCTGGGCACACGGCCGCTGGCACGACCAGGCCGTCCACACGTTGCGCCACAGTGCACTCGGCCGTGCCGTCCGGGGCATCCTGCTGCCGTTGTTCCCTCGGGCTCTCTACTTCCCGGACTTCCTGACCCCGTACGAGGCGCAGGACGGGCTCGAAGCCGGCCTGGAGGCGATCCTGGCCGTGCCGGAGGGACGCGCGGCCCAAGAGATCGGCAGGCTCGAGCCGCGACGCCACGGCGGGCGGCTGCGTGGGTTGGCCCGCCACAAGGAGCGTCACGCGCTGACCAAGGCACTCCGCGCGTACCACGACACGGTGATCTCCCCGGTCGCAGAGCAGATGCACGACCAGCTCGCGAGCGAGCGGGCGGTGCGGACGCGGCACCTGCTCGACGGAGGGGTCGACGGGATGCTGGCAGGGCTCGGTCCCGGGTTCCGATGGAGCTCACGCGTGCTCAGCGTCCTCGACCACGCCGACGACCGCGACCTCCATCTCGACGGTCGCGGCCTGCGCCTCGTGCCGTCGTACTTCTGCTGGCAGCAGCCGGTGACGTACGCGGACCCCACCCTCGCTCAGGTGCTGGTGTACCCGTTCGACCGCACGGTCGCCGACCACGCGGCGGCCGTCTCGCCAGGGGCGCTGGAGGCTCTGCTCGGGGGCAGCCGTGCCACCGTCCTCGCAGAGTGTGCGGTGGGTGCCACAACCACCGAGCTCGCCCGGAGGGTCGGGGTGTCGGCCGGAACGGTCAGCTATCACACCCGCACGTTGCGTGAGGCGGGACTGATCAGCAGCCGGCGCGACCGCGAGAGCGTGCTCCACACCCTGACACAGCTCGGTGCGGACATGCTGCGCGTCGCGCGTTGACACCGGCGGGCGTCACGCCCTCCGGCGGGCCGCGATCATGAACGCCGACATCAGCCCGCCGAAGAGCCCGAACGCGGTGGCGAGCGAGGCGCCGGCGGCCACCGCGCCGAAGCCGGCCATCGCCGCCGGCATCAGGCAGTCGTCGCCGAGTCGCTGGATCGATCCGAGGCGCCCGAGGAACTCCGGGGCCACGGTGCGGACGAAGACGGCGGAGAGGAGTGCCGACGCCGCACCGGCGGTGACGCCGATGGTCAGGCACGCGGCCGCCGCTGCAGGGATCCCGGGAGCCCCGAGCGCAGCGATCGCGAGCCCCTGGAGGACGAGCAGTGTGAAGCCCAGCGCTGCAGGACGACGAGGACGCCAGCGGATGAGGACTGCACCGCCGCCGAGTGCTCCGGCGCCGACCAGTGCCTGGAGCAGGCCGAGGGTCCCCGCGCCCCAGTCGGTGTCGCGGACGCGCAACGGCAGACCGAGGGCCAGTGCCGGTCCTACCGCGAGGTTGAGCCCGGACAGCGTGACCACGAGGATCCGCGTCGCGGGGAAGGCTCTCAGGTGGCCGAACCCCTCGGCGATCGCTCGTCCCATCGGAGCCGGTCCACGCCGGGGCAGAGGGAAGCGCACCCGCAGGGCGAGAGCCAGGTATGCCAGCACGCCGAGATACGTCAGAGCGTTGAGCGCCGCGCTGGCCGCCAGCCCTGCGACGGCGACGAGCCCGCCGCCGACCGCAGCCCCTGCCATGGTCCCGAGACGGGTGGCGGTCTGGCTCGCCCCCGCGTACGGGGACAGGTCGTCCTCGCGGACGAGCTGTCGGCCGAGGGTGACGGCAGCGGGTTCGAAGAGCGCGTCGCAGAGCCCGAAGGCGATCGCCGCCCCCGCGAGCAGGGCCACGGACTCGCCCGCCGTGACGGCGATCGCGAGGGTGACGAGGAGGACCAGGACGCGGGCCACGGTCGTGCCCGCCAGCACCCGGCGTACAGGGAACCGGTCGGCGACCGCCCCGCCGACGAGGAGGACGGCGGCACGCGGCAGCGTCCCGGCCGCGACGACCAGGCCGGCGACGGCGGGGCTGGCCAGCTGCACGGCCGTCCATGCCAGGGCGATGGTCCACGCGGCGTCGCCGGCATCGGAGACGCCTTTCACCACGAGCCAGCCGTGGACCATGCGGTCCCGGCTGAAACGCGGCGCCGTCACCGTCTCGGTCATGGCGCGCTGGGGAACCCGTGGACGAAGACGAAGACCGGCTCGCGCTCCTGGCCGTCGTCGAGGTCGAGGTCGTCGCGCCACTGCCGCCAGGTCCGTACGAGGGCTTGGTGGAGCGCGTCCAGCTCCTCGGCCGTGGCCGAGGCGACCAACCCGCTGTTGAACGCGGCGCGCCGCCACTCCTCGCCGGCACCCTCGGACGCCCGCTTCCACGAGGCGAGCTTGGCGAGCTGGTGCTCGATGTTCAGCCGCTCAGCGGCCTTCGCCTCCGCGCGGGCGGCAGGGCTGTCGTTGAAGTCGTCCACCGACCACGAGATCGAGCTCTGGACCAGCCGCCACCAGCTCGTACGCCCGTCGGTGGCCAGCTCGGGAGCCTGGGCCACGACGTCGACCCGCTCCAGCATCCGGAGGTGGTGGCTGATGCTCCCGACCTGCTGGTCGAGGGCGTCCGCGAGGGTGCCGACCTGGCAGGGCCCGTGGAGGTAGAGGTACTCGATCATGCGGCGCCGGGTCGGGTGCATCACGGCACGGAGCGTCTCGATGCTGGTCATGCGAGGGACGCTAAGAGCGTGCGCGGCAATCCACAAGGTTTCTTGTATATCTCCACGGCCGCCCCGCGGCCCTATCGTGGCGGTGTGAGGGAGTCCGTCGCGAACCGTCCCGTCCTGGTCGTCGGCCTCGACCCCTTCCGCGTGCCGGGGCCGTGGGACCCGACACCGGTGGCCGAGGCGATCGAGGCCGGTATGGCGGAGCTCGCTGAGCGCGGATACGACGCGGAGAGCTGCCTGGTCGCGCTCGACGGCAGTGAGGACATCGAGGCGCACGTGCGCCGGTCGCTCGTCGCGCGGGCGTGGGCCTGCGTCGTCATCGGGGGCGGCATCCGCAGGGACGAGGACCGGCTGGGGCTCTTCGAGTGGGTCGTCAACCTGGTCAGACGGCTCGCCCCCGGGGCCGCGATCGCCTTCAACAGAACCCCACGAGACCTGGCCGAAGCCGTCGCGAGAGGCCTGCAAGGAGGAGCCGATGGGTGAGCAGGAGCCCGTCCTGGCGGAGCCCGCCGACGCGACGGCCGTACGCGCGCTGGTGCGGGACGCGTACGCGCCGTACGTCCCGCGGATGGGCGGGGAGCCCGGGCCGATGAACGCCGACTACGCGCGTGCCATCGCGGACGGGGACGTCCACGTCGTCCGCTCGGGCGACGAGATCGTGGCGGTCGTGGTCCTCCGGGGTGGGGGCGACCACCTCCTGGTCGAGAACCTCGCGGTCGCCCCGGGGCAGCAGGGCCTCGGGCTGGGCAGTGAGCTCCTGGCCTGGGCCGAGTCGCAGGCGGCGGTTCGCGGCTACGACGAGGTGCGCCTCTACACGCACGAGACGATGGTCGAGAACCTCGCGTTCTACCGACGGTACGGCTTCGAGGTCACGTGCGGTGCCGACGACGACCCGTACCGGCGCGTGCACATGCGGAAGGTGTCCCGCCCGACCTGATCGACCTCTCGCCAACCGCCGCCGACCGGCTTATTTTGACGGGAAACGTGATCTGGACCACACCCAGTCCAGGTCCTCGATCAAGGAGACACGCGTGAACAGATCCACCCGTCTGCTCGTGACGCTCGGCGCCACGACTCTCCTGGCCCTCGGTCTGGTCAACCCGGTCGCCACCGCGACCGCGACGCCCAGGCCGGCGACAACCTCAGCCCAAGGTGACCTGGTCGAGATCCCCGCCAAGGCGGCGGTTCTCCAGGCCGTCGAGCCGAGCGAGTGCGCCAGCACCCTGCTCAACGACTACGTCGACAGCCTGATCGCCGACATGACGAACGAGCAGCTGAACTTCCTGCTCGCGCACTTCGACACGCTGCTGGACGTGCCGACCTACGACGCGCTGTTCTTCGGGACCACCGGCGACCCCGACTACGCGCTCGAGTCGCACGCCCGCCAGCTCCAGAACACCTTCCGCGACCTCCAGCGGTTCTGGGACATCGAGTCCGACGACATCCAGCTCATGGCCATGCACGGCGACGTCCTGCTCGACGCCGACCGCATCGCCGCCACGCTGACCGCGATGGTCGCGGCGGGAGAGATCGACCCGATGACGCCCGCCGAGATCCAGCTCGAGGCGCAGACCGTCGCCGACTTCATGCAGACACAGGGCGACTTCTCCGACAACCCGCTCTGGACGCTCAACGCGTACGCGTTCAGCGGCGAGGACGAGACCGATCCGGTGCTTTCGGCGCTGCCCGACAAGCTGGTGTTCGGCGACGGGATCCTCGCGGCGTACGACTCCTTCGGGCTCGGTGACGTCGGGCCGCGCGTGATCATGGCGCACGAGTTCGCCCACCACCTCCAGTTCGAGCTCGGCGTCTTCGACACCGGTCCCTCGGACCCGGCCGCGGCGACCCGCCGTACGGAGCTGATGGCCGACGCCATGGCCTCGTACTACGGCGTCCACAAGAAGGGCCTCGCGCTCAACAAGAAGCGTGTCACCGAGACCCTGCTGAGCTTCTACACCGTCGGAGACTGCAGCTTCGCCAGCCCGGGCCACCACGGGACGCCGCTGCAGCGCGAGCGCGCCGCCGACTGGGGGGCCGACCTCGCGGCGGCCGCCCAGCCGAAGAGCTACGTGCTCCCGGCTGAGACCTTCGTGACGCTCTTCGAGGAGGCGCTGCCGGGGATCATCTCGGGCTGACGGGCTCCGGCACCGGTCCTGGCGCGCGGTCGAGGCTGCGCGCCAGGACCGGGATCACCACCGCCGCGGCGACGAGATGCAGGACGACGAGCGTCACGGCCGTGGCGAGGTCGGCCGAGGCCAGCAGGGGAGGGACCAACGAGACCGCCGTCAGCGTCACGGTCGTCTGGACGAAGCGTCGGGCGGGACGGGCGCTCCACCGGTGCAGCGCGGTCGCGAGGACGACGCCGACGCACGAGAAGTACCCCGTCACCACGGAGATGCCGCCCAAGGGGATCGGCTCGCCGTCGGCTACCTCGAAGTCGACCCCGAGGGCACGAGCGAGCGCCCCGACGAGCGTCGTGACCACGACCGCGAGGAGCGCGGCGAGGACGCCGCGGACCAGCACCCGCTTCACGAGGCCCCTCCGTCGCCCGTCGCCGGAAGCGACTCAGGCAGTCCGAAGCGCGCGAACTGGTCGGCGTGGAACGTGGTGATCTCGGTGATCGCGCCGCCGGTGATACGGAGGACGTCGAGAGTGAGCGGTAGGTAGGCGCCCTCCGACTCCCGCCAGTGGTAGAAGGCGATCGCCGGCTGTCGGTTCGCCGCGGTGGGGACCGCGCGCAGGCCGGTCATCTCCGCGAAGCCGTCCTCCCGCCAGTCGGCGACCACGTTGTCGCGACCGATCTGCAGGCCGGGTGTCGGGGGCATCGAGCAGCGGACGTCGTCGCGCAGCAGCGTGGTGAGCGCCTCGATGTCCACCGCGACGCTCGCCTCGGTGAAGCGGCGTACGAGGTCGCGCGTCGCCACGTCCTCCTCGTCGCCCGTCCAGTCCTGACGCTCGCTCGGCAGGTGTGCGCGCAGTCCGGCACGGGCGCGCTGGAGCGCGCTGTTGACGGAGTTGACCGAGTCGCCGAGGAACTCCGCCACGTCCTTCGCCGGCCATCCGAGCACGTCCCGCAGGACCAGCACCGCGCGAGGGCGGGGAGCGAGGTGCTGCACGGCGACGAGGTAGGCCAGCTCGATCGTCTCGCGGGAGACGGTGGCGGCCTCGGGCTCGTCGGCGGCATCGGCGGACAGCTCGTCGAGCATCCGGTCGGGGTACGGCTGCAACCAGAGCACCTCTCCGCCGCTCGCCGGCTCCGGGCGACGCTTCGCCAGCAGGTCGAGGCAGGCGTTGGTGGCGATCCGGTAGAGCCACGCGCGGAACGTCGACCGCCCCTCGAAGGTCTCGCGGCGCCGCCACGCCCGCAGGAAGGTCTCCTGCACGGTGTCCTCGGCGTCCTGGAACGACCCGAGCATCCGGTAGCAGTGCACGTGCAGCTCGCGGCGGTGGCGTTCCGCGAGGCCGGCGAAGCCCTCTTCGTCGAGCGTGCCCAGGTCGCTCACGTCGACCTCCTCTGCCCACGTGTTCGTCGTCATGAGCCATCCTTCCGTCACTCGTGTCCTGTCGTACGTGTGACGGAGCGAGGGGCGATGACTCATCACTCGGGATGTCGGGCAATCAGTGATCACCCGGCGAGCGCTCGGTGCTAGCGTCCGTGGACCACCGCCGATGAATGGCGGCGCCGACGAAGGGACCCCCGTGACCGACCCCGTACCGCTCGACCTCGCCGGCTCGCCGCGCGACAACCTGTACGCGTTCGGCAAGACCTGGGGCACGTTCGGAGAGAACCCGCTGATCTCGACGTTCCACGGGACGATGTACGCCTCGATCGGGACGTCGCGGCTGCAGCCGTTGTTCGGGTACGCCGGCACGGGGATCACGAAGGTCCGGTTCGTCGGCGAGGGCTCCGACGAACGCCTCCAGATGCGCGGCAAGGAGACGGGGTTCTTCTACGACCTCCGTACGGGCGACGTCATCGAGACGTGGGACAACCCGTTCACGGGAGAGACCGTGGAGGTCTTCCCGTTCCTCAACGACAAGATCGGTGGCGAGCTCACCCTCCAGATGCCGCGGCTGTTCGTCGGCGACGCCGAGGAGCACGGCATCGCGATGAACGAGAACGTCGAGGCGGCGGCCGACGGGTCCTTGCCGTTCCTGCTGCCGTGGGCGGTGTACGGGGACGAGGTGCTCCTGGAGTGGGACTACGCCCACGAGTACCCCAACCCCGTCACGCCGCTGGGCTGGCCGAAGTCGTCGACCGGTCACACGATCAACCCGTCGGAGCACTTCGTCATCTACACCTCCAAGCGCGAGCTCGAAGACCGCGATCTCGCCTCGGCGCACTTCCGCGCCGGCTTCTCGCGGGTCTCGCCGTTCTGGCCGTGGATGCGGATGGGTGGCTCGGGCCTCGAGGGCGGCGTCATGACCGGCCGCCTCCACAGCCGCAAGACGATCCGCGGGCTCGACGACGTGCCTCCGAAGATCCGCGCGTACACCGAGAAGCACCACCCCGAGTACTTTGAGGCGCCGGAGGGCTGGGACGTCTCCGGGCCGATCTTGTCGTCGTGGGAGGCGTACGCGCGCGCCGTCCCGCAGGAAGCGTGACAGGCAAAGCCGCGACAGCTGAGCCGCTCATGTTCGGACAATGCGGACATGAGCAGTGCGTGGATAGGCGTCATCGGTGCGCTTGCTGGTGTGCTCGCCGGATGGGGAGGCAACATGATCGCCCAGCGGCAGGCGTACGCGCGTGAGTCGGCCGAGCGACTAACCGACGTCCGACGTCGCGCGTACCTCCAATGGGTGGCGTCCGTGCACCGCCTCTACGACGCGATGGCAGCCGCACAGCGCGCGCTCCGCGCGGGAGAGGCTGACGCGGACGAGGTCGCGCGCACGGTCCGCAACCTGCCGACGGGCGAGACCCAAGTGTGTCTGGAGGAGCTGCGCTTCGTCGCCGGGGACTCGGTCGCCGCCAGCGGGGCAGCCCTATGGAACCACCTGCGCCGTCAGAAGGTCGCGCTCGGGCAGGACGTCTCGGCCGCGGGGTGGCGTACGTGGCGCGAGCGCTACTGGGAGCTGCGTCGTGCCTTCGTCGACGCTGCACGCGTGGAGACAGGTCTCGAACCCCTCGACTGGGATGCGGCCAGCAACGCGGGCGGCACCCGGTTCTGATCAGAGAGGGCCGACGATGGTGGCGGACGACTGGCCGAGGCTCGCGGTGTTCGTCATCGCCCTGCGCGACCCCCTGCCGCTCCCTCACGGGGCGACCTTCACCCGTGAGCTCGACGAGCGGATCGGTGTCCTCCGACCGACCGCCCTCCAGGTAGAGGACGATCCTCGGTCGGAGCGGGTCCCGGCCGGGACCGAAGCCCACCAGATTGTCTCACTGAAGATCTGGCAGCTACGCCAGGAGGGGACGGACGAGGACCGCGAGCTGATCAGGCGTGCGTTTGCCGTCCTCGAACATCTCACCGGCGAGCCGGCCGCGGTTCACTCGCCTGCCGGCCCACCCGCCGAGGAGGACTACCGCACGGTCGTCGAGGCGGTGACCTTCGTCGAGTCACCGGACGATGTCGCTGAGGAGCGCGCTCTCGACGACGTGCTCACCCGGTGTCTGCGCACGCTCTTCGACGTGGTCCGGGCCTACCGGCTGGTGGGTCAGACGCCGATCTCCGAGCTCACGTACGAGCGTGTCGTGCCGGTCGTGCCGTACCGCTGGCGAAAGCTCGCGCCGCCGGAGTTCCTCGGCTCGACGGGACTCGTCCTGCTCGACCACACCAATGTCACCACCCCCGCCCCGGACCCGTTGACCCCGGAGTCCCTGGAGGCGTGCCTTCAACAGCTGGAGCGCCTGCTGATCGGGAGCCCGTTCACGCTCTACGCCGAGCGCAGGCTCGAGTCCGCAATCGCCCACGAGCGCGACGGGATGTACGCCGAAAGCGTCATCCAGTCGGCGATCGCCGCCGAGGTGTTGCTAGACGGCGTGCTGGGCATGCTGGTGTGGGAGGAGCAGCGCCGCGAGGGCATCAGCGACGTCGCCACCGCCGCGCAGATCCTCTCCACGCCCCTCGCGAAGCGGATCCGGTCCGCGTACCACCCGCGGCTGGGAGGTACCTGGTCGCTCGCGGACGACGGGCCCCTCCGCAGGTGGTACGTGGACGTGGCGGGCCTGCGCAACCGCGTCGTCCACCGCGGTTACCGGCCGACGCGGTCGGAGTCTGCCGTGTCGAGAGGCACGCTCGTTACCCTCGAACAGTTCGTCTGCGACCGGTTGGCGGAGCGTTGCGCGGACTATCCCCGTACGGCGCTGGCGATTCTGGGCGCTGACGGGCTTCGCAGGCGAGAGCGGTGGAACAGCGACCGGTTCGACGTGATCGGTGCATTGCCTGACGAGCTTCGCGCGTACGTGGAGTGGCGGTCGGAGGTCGACGCGGAGGTGACCCTCCGCCGGACGGCGTGAGTCCGCTACCGCTGCACGGCTTCCTGACCGAGGCGGCCGTGCGTCCGGAGTGTCTCCAGCGCGGCGAGGGTGACGATGCCGCGCCACTCCACGCTCTGTCCCGGTGACCAGTGCAGGAAGTCGAAGTCCCAGCCGCCGTCCTCGCGCTGCTCGGCCGCCAGGGCGTCGAGCCCGGCCTCGATCAGGTCGTCGGAGAACAGCGCACGACTGGGCGCGTCGGGCGTCGGTGAGAGCTGGAGGGCGGTGATCTTCTCACCGTCGACCCCGCCAGGGACCGGGATGCTGCCGTCCGCGCGGAGGAGCGCTCGGAACCGGTCGAGGGCTTTGCCCACGCGTCTCGGCTCCGGCACGGCGTCGAGGAAGGTGAGGGCGAAGAAGGCCTCGTACCCGGTGAGCTCGCGGGTCTCGATCTGCTGCCAGCACCACTGCGTCGCCGGGGCGAGCCACGAGTGGTCGGTGCCGAGGCGCCACAGGTGCGCGGTGATGCGGTAGGTGAGGAAGCCGGAGTCGTTCGGCTCCATCCACGGGGCTCGGGGGTACGCCGACGCCGAAGGGAGGACGTGCGGCACGCTCCCGTCGGGCAGCGACACCGACTGGAGCCAGTCGGCGGTCTCCGTGACGAGCGGATCGCCGCTCGCGCCGATCTGCGCGAGCACGTCCAGCGCGGACATCGCGGCGGAGACCTGGCTGTCGGGACCTCGTAGGTCGGGTTCGAGGGCATGGCCCCACCCGCCGTCGGCATTGCGGTACGCGCGCAGCGCCCGCAGGACCGGCTCCGGGGGAGCGCCGTCGAGGATCGTGGAGGCGAGGTGCCGTTCCAGCAGGCGTGCGTCGTCGTACAGGAAGCGGCGTGCGGCGTCGAGGTCGATGGACATGCGGCACACGTTAGGCGGCGGTCAACCGCGCGTCTTCCAGGAATCGGACGGGCGCCAGGCCGGTGAGTCGGCGTACGTCGTCGGACATGTGCGACTGGCTCGCGTAGCCGGCCGCAGCGGCGCGCTCCGCAAGCGGCAGCGGGGTCGGGCGTGAGGACAGGGCGATGAGGCGCCGCAGGCGTGCGACGCGCGCGAGCACCTTCGGCCCGTGGCCGATCGCGGCGACCGTACGGCGGTGCAGCTGGCGCTCGCTGACCCCAAGATCGGCGGCCACCGCAGCGACCGGCGCGGAAGACCGGGCGAACCTGTGCGCCGCAGCAGCAACGAGATCGTCGCGTGCCGCCTGCCGCTGCGCGACGGACCGCATCAACAGACCGAGGCGGTCGGCCGGGTCCGCGGCAGCGAGCGCGTCGCTGAGGGCGGCGGCCCTGGTCGGCCACACGGACGACACCGGCACCCGCGCGTCGAGCACCTCCGAGGCGGGGATGCCGAGCACCGCTCCCGCGGCGCCCGGGCGGAGTCGGATGCCGCTGACGGGCTCGTCCGTACGCGTCGGTGCGAACACCACCGGACCGGTGTCCGCACCTACGACGAGAAGCTCGCCGTCGCGCCAGATGAGATCGAGGCAGCCGTCCGGGACGACCCGCTGCTCGCGTCCGTCCGAGGGGTGACTCTCCCAGAGGCATGCGACGAGCGGTGCCACGCCCGTCGGTGGTGCGAACTCGCGATACCGGCCCACCCCTGCACCGTACGACGCGGCACTGACGCGGGGTCTGACCTCCGCCGACGCTGTTCACGAGGCGGGCTCAGGAAGGCAGGGTGACCACGATGTTCCCGCCGACGTCACCGAACGTCATACGAATGGTGGTGCCGGAGCAACCTTCCGTATGACGTCCCGAGAGGGTCAGACATCCGCCGGGTTCTGGCGTGGCGCGCTCAGTCGGGATCGTCGGTGTCGTCGAATACGTCTGGCCAGTCATCGGTTGGGCGGGGGAACGCGCTCTCGCCGGACGCGAGCCGGCCGCGTCTCAGTGCGCCCGCGCGTTGACCTCGTACGAGGTGTTGATCGACTCGAAGAAGTTGACGAGCTGGAGGGTGTCGTTCGCGGTCGCCATCCACTTCGCCGGGTTCGACGCCCGGTAGTGGGGCTCGAAGCCGAGCTCCTCCAGCCGCCGGTCCGCGAGGTACCGGACGTACTGGTTGAGGTAGTCGGCGTTCAGCCCGAGGATGCCGCCCGGGAGCAGGTCGCGGTTGTACGCCTCCTCCATCGCCACGGCGTCGAGGATCATCTGCCGGATCTCGTCGGCGAACTCCGGCGTCGCGACGTCGGGGTTCTCGTCGAGCACGGTGAGGATCAGGTTGATGCCGAACTTCAGGTGCAGGCTCTCGTCGCGGACGATCCAGTCGATCAGCGAGCCGAAGTTGCGCAGCAGGTTCCGCTGCCGGAAGCTCAGCGCCACCATGAAGCCGGAGTAGAACCAGATGCCCTCGAGGATCACGTTGTACGCCACGAGGTTGCGGACGAAGTCGCGCTTGCCCTCGGTCGCGGTGATGTCGAGGGACTGCTCGGTCATCCGTCGGATGTAGCGGACCTCGAACTCCTCCTTCGCCGCCATCGACGGCACCTCGACGTGGGAGGCGTAGGCGGCCTCCCGGTCGATCGGGAAGGTCTCGAGAACGTACTCGAACGACATGCAGTGGTTGGCCTCCTCCCACATCTGCTTGGCGAGGTACAGGTGGCACTCGGCCGCGTTGACGTACGGGTAGACGCCGAAGGCGAGCGCCTTGTTGACGAGCAGCTCGTTGGGGTTGAAGTACGACATGAGGAACGTCAGCGCGTGGCGCTCCTCGTCGGTCATCCGCTCGAAGTCGGCGAGGTCCTCACCGAGCTGGACCTCGTTGGGGAACCACGTGTTGGCGACGGCCTGGTCGTACAGTTCCATCGCCCACGGGTACGTGACGGGCTTGAGCAGGAGGCCTTCCTCGATGCCGGTGCCGAGGATGCTCATGGGTGTCTCGCTTTCGTACGAAGGGTGGTTGGTCGAGTAGCCCGGAGCGCGAGCGGAGGGCGTATCGAGACCAGGTCGGGTCACTGGCAGGAGTCGCACTGGAGGCGCTCTTGGGGATCGACGGGGCAGGTGTCGGCGAGCGGGAGCGCCTCGATCGCGGGCGGCCGGGTCGCCGCGCCGAACCCGCGCCGCGCAGCGCCGGTCGCGGCCGGAGCGAGCGCCGCAGCCTTGTTCACCTTGACGGTGCTCTGCTCGGCGGTGTGCCGCGGCATCATGTGCAGGTAGTACGTGGTCTTCACGCCCATCCGCCACGCCGTGGCGTAGAGGTCCTCCATCGTCGATACCTGCCGGTCGGCGAGGTAGATGTTGCGGCTGATCGCCTGGTCGATCCATTTCTGTGCCCGTGCGGCCACGTGGAGGAACGCGTACGGGGACAGCTGGAAGGACGTCTTGTACGTCGCGACGAGGTCGGCCGGCACTCCATCGACGCGCGACAGGTCGCCCTGTGCGGCGAGCAGGTCGTGCCGCACCGCCTCCCACAGCCCGCGCTCGCGCAGGTCCTCGACGAGGTTGCGGTTGACCTCCAGGAACTTCCCCGAGCTGGTCGCGCGGCTGAAGATCTGGCTGAACTGCGGGTCGAGCCCGGGCGTCGTGCCGGCCACCAGACCGATCGAGGCCGTCGGGGCGATGGCCATCAGGGTGGAGTTGCGCATCCCGCCGGCGACCTTCGCCCGCAGGGTGTCCCAGTCGAGGCGGGTCGTGCGGTCGACCTCGACGGGGATACCGCGGTCGGCCTCGAGCAGGTCGAGCGAGTCGATCGGGACCATGCCCTGGCTCCAGCGCGAGCCGTCGAAGTTCGGGTACGCCCCGCGCTCGCGGGCGAGGTCGGCCGACGTGTCGATGGCGTGCCAGCTCACGAACTCCGTCAGCGCGTCGGCGAGCGCGTACGCGGTCTCCGACTCGTACGAGACGCCGAACCGCTCCACGACGTCGGTGAACCCCATGATCCCGAGCCCGAGCGCACGGTTGAGGGCGTTGGACGACTCCGACTCCGGCACCGACGAGACCGTGATGTCGATGAGGTTGTCGAGCTGGCGCACGGCCAGGCGTACGGACTCGGCGAGGCGCTCCCAGTCGATGCGCGCGTCCTCACGGCGGCCGGTGACGTGGCGCGCGAGGTTGATCGACGCGAGGTTGCAGACGGCCACGTTGTCGCGGTCCTGCGGCAGGGTGATCTCGGTGCACAGGTTCGAGAGGTGGATCGTGCCGGTGTTGTGGTTGAGGGCGCGGGTGTTGATCGTGTCCTTCCACGTCAGCCACGGGTGCGAGGTGGTCTGCAGCGTCACGAGGATCGCGCGCCACTGCTCCCTCGCACGGATCTTCTTGTACGTCCGCAGCTCGCCGCGCTCGGCCTTCGCGACGTACTCCGCGTACCGCCGCGAGAAGTCGGCGCCCGTGAGCTCGACGAGGTCGGCCACCTCGAGCGGGTCGAAGAGGTACCACGGCTCGTCGCGCTCGACGCGCTTCATGAACTCGTCGGAGATCCACACCGCCGTGTTGGCGGTGCGGGTGCGCCGGTAGGGGTCGCCGGAGTTCTGGCGCAGGTCGAGGAACGCCGGGAAGTCGAGGTGCCAGTTCTCCATGTAGAAGCACAGCGCCCCGAACTTCTTGCCGCCGCGGCTGATCGCCCGCAGCGTCGAGTCGATCGTGTGCATGAACGGGATCGGTCCGGTGGAGCGGGTGTTGTTCGACCGGATCGGCGAGCCCTCCGAGCGCAGCTTGGTCACCGACAGGCCGATGCCGCCGGTGCCCTTCGTGAGCCACATGACGTCACGCACCGACTTGGCGATGTGCTCGATGTCGTCGTCCATCTGCATGACGAAGCAGTTGGAGAGCTGCGCGTACGCGGTGCCGGCGTTGACGAGGGTCGATCCGGCGGCGAGGTACTCCAGCCGCGACATCTTGGCGTAGAACGCGAGCGCGGCCGCCGTCGGATCCTCCTCGTGGAGCGCGAGGCCCATCGAGACCCGCATCCAGAAGAACTGCGGCACCTCGAGCGGCGAGCCGTCGGGCTCGGTGAGCATGTAGCGGGTCCGCATCGTCTGCGCACCGATGTAGCGCAGCAGGTCGTCGCGGTCGGGGTCGAGCGCGGACCCGAGCGTCTCGAGGTCGAAGAGCTCGGTGAGGCGCGTGTCGAGCAGCCCGAGCTCCACGCCGCGTCGCACCGACGAGACGAACGCCGGACCGTGGAACGCGTACACCTCGTCGCGCGTCACGCCCTCGCCGAAGACCTTCTTGTAGAGCGACTTGATCAGCAGCCGGCATGCGATCGTGTCGAACGCCGGGTCGTCCTTGACGTTCTGCAGCGCGACGCCGATGACGGCCTCGTCGAGCTGCTCGCTGGTGATGCCGTCGAACAGCGTGATCTCCAGCTCCGCCTGCAGCTGGGTCGCTCGTGCGACGGCGTCGTCGAGGCCGGCGGCAGCCTCCTCGATCGATCGTGCGATCGCGTAGCCGTCGTACGGCTCGCGCGTACCGTCGCGTTTGATGACCTGGATCGTCATCGGTTCACCCCTCGTGAATCGCAGATGAGACGGTCTGCGACCACGGGGGAGGGGTGGGGCCGGTCCGTACGGGACGCGACCTGCCTTGAGCCCCAGACCTTCCCACGAGGTCGCGGACCCGTACGGCACGTCGGGCCGTACGGCGCTGGCAGGTCTTCGGACTCGTGGGCTCGGCCAGTCGTGCCACCTACTGCTCGTCGCTTCCCGGATCGGCCGATCCAGTGCTCATGACGAGGGTCGTTCCCACTTACCGCTGCGGGGCAGTCCCGGAGTCACACCGGGTTCCCTCTTGCGACGACCCGCCTGGATAACGGGTCGAACCAGCTGCGTGAGCCACCATATACGTAAATCACACGCTTGTCGTTCACTACATCTTGTGGTCGGCGTGTCGCAGGGCGTCAGGAGTGGCTCAGCGGCTGACGCGCTTGGTGTCGTGTGCCCACATGGCGATCTCGACGCGGTTGCGGGCGCCGAGTTTGGTCATCAGCGAGGCGACGTGGGTCTTGACCGTGCTCAGACCGACGAAGAGGTCGGTGGCGATCTCGGCGTTGGTCCGACCACGTGCCACCAGCGCGAGCACCTCCTCCTCGCGCTCGGTGAGCGGGTCTATCGGTTGGACCGGCGCTGGCGGTGACTGGTCGGCGAAGGTCGCCAGCAGGCGGCGGGTGACGTTGGGGGCGATCAGGGCATCTCCGTTCGCCGCCGCGTGGATGGCTTGCACGAGGAGCTCCGGCCCGGCGTCCTTGAGGAGGAAGCCGCGGGCTCCGGCACGCAGGGCGCCGAGGACGTACTCGTCGAGGTCGAAGGTGGTGATCACGACGACCGCCATCGGATCCGCCACGTCCGGCCCCGCCAGGCGCCGCGTCACCTCGACGCCGTCGAGCCCGGGCATCCGGATGTCGACGAGCAGGACGTCGGGTCGCAGCCGGGTCGCCAGGTCGAGCGCTGCGAGCCCGTCGGCGGCCTCCCCGACAACCTCGATGCCGGGTTGCGCGCCGAGGATCATGACCAGACCTGTCCGGACCAAGTCCTGGTCGTCCGCGACGACGACACGGATGCTCATGCCAGCGCCGCCACCGGCAGCACGGCCTCGACCACCCAGCCACCTTCGGGCGCCGGACCCGCGGAAAGCGAGCCGCCGAGGAGCTGTGCGCGTTCGGCCATGCCCAGCAGGCCGAACCCGGGCTCCGGGGCCGGTCCCGGCTCGATCTGTCCGTCGTCGCTGACACGCAGCCTGACGGCATCGCCTTCCCGGCGTACGTCGATCCCGACGCGGGTCGCGCTCCGGGCGTGCCGTACGGCGTTGGTCAGCGACTCCTGCGCGAGCCGGTAGAGCGCGGCGTCTACGGGCCGCGCCAGCCGGGTCAACCCACCGTCGAGCGAGACCTCGACGGTGGGTGTCGCGTCGGCGCGCGCTAGGGCAGGCAGGTCCGCGACACCTCGCTGCGGAGAGTAGGCGACGGCTTCGTCCTCGCGCAGCATCCGCACCATCGATCGCATCTCCGCCAGGGTGCGCGAAGCCTCAGACTCGATCGCGGCCAGGACCTCGGCAGCCTTCTCTGGATGCAGGCCGGCGACCACGCCACCGGCCTGCGCCTGCACCGCGATGGCCGACACGTGGTGGGCGACTGTGTCGTGCAGCTCGCGCGCGAGTGCCACCCGCTCCTGGTTGCGGATCTCGCGCTGTTGGCGGCGCCAGAGGTCCGCGCGGATGCGGAACACCGCCGCGAGGGCGATGACCAGCAACACGAGGACGGTCCCGCCGAAGACGTCGGCCCAGCCTGCCGAGGTGGCGTACATCCCCAGCGCGACGACGACGGTCACGAACGCCGTCCCCCAGACGATCTCGCGTCCTGACCCCCAGCGCACCAGGGAGTAGAGCAGGATCAGGACGGCCATCATGGCGTAGAGGTCGAGGTCGCCGGCGTCCGTAATCAGCTGGAGGATCGAGAGCAGCCCGGCGACGCCCCACCCGACCAGGGCGGCCAGCAGGGGGCGGTGCCGCCGCCAGAGCAGGGCCGGAATCAACACGAGGGCGAGCACCGTCACCAGGGGCCGCCAGGTCAGGTCCGACCGAACGATGCCCTCGACCAAGGCCGCGAACGCGAACACTCCCGCCAGCAGCCAGTCGAGACGACTGACGGGTGGGGCGTCTGCAGGCCGCGGCTCGTGCCAGAGGGAGCGCCAGGCAGTGACCACGGCCCCAGCCTAGGGATCGGCGCGCCTCGGCGTACCGGCCGAAAGGACGAGAGCCAGACCATGCCATCGGCCAGGGGGACTCCGGCCCCGAGACGGAGGTGCCCCGCCGCTGGGCTCCGCGAGCGTGGACCTGCCGATCCACACCACAACAAACGGAGCCCGCGATGAGCACACGTCAACCCGTCACCACCACGTGGGACGACCCGCCGATCCCGGTGAGAGCCAAGCTCGCCGCCGCGTGGACGAGCTTCATGTTCCTGTACGCGTACGTGGACATCCTTGGCTTCTTCACGCCCGGCATCGTCGAGGACATCCTCGACGGCAAGGTCTTCGAGTTCGACCTGTCTCAGACCTTCTCGACCACCGCGCTGACCCTCATGGCCGTCCCGATCTTCATGGTCGTGCTGTCGATGACGCTGCCCGCCCGGGCGAACCGCATCACGAACCTCATCGTGGCCGCGGTCTACGTCCCCGTCACGGCCTTCAACGTGGCGGGCGGGTTCTGGCTGTACTTCTACGGGCTCGGCGTCGTCCTGGAACTGCTTCTTCTCGCCTTCATCATCCGGTTGGCCTGGACCTGGCCCCGCACGGCACCGGCGACAACCATGACCGTCCGTGGAACGGTTCGCGACCCCGAGCAAGCGTGAGCCCAGGAGCAGTCTCGTCAGGGCGGGACGTACGACGGAGGCCAGGCATCAGCGTGATGCCTGGCTTTCGCGTCGGGCGCCACCAGCGGCGGACTCGAGCGCCGGCCGAGCTGGGAAGCGGAAGGGAGTTCTCGACGTCCAACGCGGCGAAGGGACGCAGGTCGGTCGTCCCGACTGAGGACCGCCAGCTAGAGCATCTGGCCCGCTGGTGGGCGGGCTGGCTGGAACACGCGGAGTCGCTCCCCACGCGAGGTGTAGCATGCGGTGCTACCGTGTGACCATGAGTGTTCAGCCCGAGATCAGCCAGCGCGATCTCCGGCTGCGTTCGAAGGAAATCATGGACTCCGTCGAGCGAGGCCAAGCCTTCACAGTCACCCGCGACGGCCACCAGATCGGTGAACTGATCCCGCTGCGACGTCGGCGTACGTTCGTTCCGCGAAGCGAGTTCCTGACCTCTGCCGGCACCGGCGCGGTCAATCCCCAGACGTTTCGCGATGATCTTGATGCCGTGATCGACGACGACGTCCACGATCCATATGGCGACTGACCGTCGAAGCGGCCTCGTCGACACGAACATCGTCATCCTGCGGGACCGGCTGTCGTCAGTCGAGCTTCCCGACGAGATCGCCATCAGCGCGGTGACGCTCGCGGAGCTGTCTGCGGGCCCGCACGCCGTCGTGGGCGACGATGCTCCGGCCCGCGCCGAGCGCGGCCGGCGAATGGCGATCCTTCAACGCGCAGAGAGCGAATTCGAACCGCTCCCCTTCGACGCGCCGGCAGCCCGGGTCCACGGCCAACTGACCGGAGCCGTCCCGGCGCTTGGGCGCACTCCGAGGCGCCGCCATGCCGACCTCCAGATCGCCGCCATCGCGGTTGCCAACGGGTTGCCGCTGTACACGACAAACCCTGATGACTTCGCCGGCTTGGAGGAATGGGTCGCAGTGGTCCCCGTGACGCGTCCACCGATCCTGTGAGTGGGGCCGCGGCGCCCCGTCTCTTGAGAACGGCGAGGTCACGAAGCAGTGCGTCACGGGCGCTCAGACGCCGGCGACGTAGGCGGTGAGGGAGTGGACGCCGTGGCGGTCGAGGTTGCCGCGGGCGCGGTCGTAGTGCTCGGTTGTGCGTGGGTCGGCGTGACGGGCCAGGATCTGCGCGTCTCGCAGCGGCACGCCGGCATCGAGGGCGTTGGTGATCGCGGCATGGCGCAGTGAGTGGGGGCTGATGTGGCGCGGGATGCCGGCGCTCTTCGCGATGCGCTGCACCATCCGGTAGGCGTCGCGTCGGTCGATCGGCTCCCGGACATCGGTCGCAGCACGAGCGGCATGGTGGCGGGCTTGTTGCCCTTGCCGACCAGGTGCAGCACCCGGTGACCGCGGAGGGTGTCGGCGTAGTCCTCGATCCGCACCGCGGCGGCTTCGGAGGCCCGCAGGGCGTTGATGCCGAGCAGGTAGGCCAGGGCACCGTGGTGGACGGTGATGGTTTGGGCGACTTGGAGGAATCGGATCAACTCGAGTCGGTCGAGACTTTGGGTGCGGGACTCGTCGCGATGGGCCTTGGGTAGCTGGGCGTACACGGCCGGGTCGGCAGGGATGGTGCCGTCGATGTGGGCGAACCTGAAGTACCCGCGTACGGCATGCATCGTCGTGTTCACCGACGAGTCCGCCAGGCCGACCTCGCCGAGCTGGCGAATGTAGAGCTCGATGTGGGCCCGCTCGATCCCGATCAGGGGGTCGAGCCCGTTGGTCTCGCACCAGGCGAACCATCGCCGGAGCTGGGCGGAGTAGAGGGTGTGGGCGCCGCCGGAGTAGCGGGCAAGGAAACGAGACTGCGGCGACTTGGGCCGGACTCATAGTCGCGGGCTGAAGGGGCAGAGTCGTCGAGCGGGCGGTCGTGCTGGACATGGTTCTCTCCCGCGGCGACCTGAAGTTGGGCCCGGTCGTGCTCGCCGCCAACGCGATGAGGCACCCGAGTTCGATGACGCTACGCCTCGATGTAGGCGCGTCCGATCGCGGCGGAATGACGCACTCATCGCGGCAGATCCGGGTAGGTGCCCTGTCGGGGCCCGGCACAATCCGGTCAAGACTCATTCGTCTCACCGTGCAGCGGCCGCGAAGCACTTGAACCCCCAACTTCGGCTGGGGCCTCAAGCGCCTTGCGAGTGAGCACCGTCAGGCGTCGGCGATCCGCGTTAGCGTGGATCGGATCGCGGCAGGACGCGGCGAGCCCGGGCTTCTACGTCGAGCCGACAGTCTTGGCCGACGTCGACAACGGTTCCGTCATCGCGCGAGGAGATCTTCGGCCCCGTCGGCGCGTTGATGGTCTTCGACACCCTCGAGGAGGCAGCTCAGCTTGCGCACGACTCGGAGTACGGGCTGGCCGCGCGACGATATGGACCAGCAACGTCAGCGCCGCCCACCGCCTTGCCGCGCCCAAGTACGCGCCGGCGCCGTCTGGATCAACGGCTGGGCCGCCACCGACCCCCGCGCTCCCGTGGAGTGGCATGAAGACCTCTGGCATCGGACGCGAACTCGGGTGGAGCGGCAATCTGGGGAACACCGAGGAGAATGTCGTCACGGTAGTTCCGTGAGCGACGGCGGCAGCAATGTGTCGGGTCTTCGTGAAATCGTGACGGTGTGCCCAACGAGTTCGCTGAGGGTCAGGTCCGTCTGGGATTCATCTATGACGGCATCGAGGACTCACCACACATTGCCGTCCAACTGGAGAGGACGCCCGGTGGTATCCGCATGTCATTGCCGTGGAACGGCGAGTACAACCCTGAACACCAACGGTGGTTCGTCCAGGCGCACTGGGGTGACGACCCTGAGCAAGTGCGCTACCGCTACGAAGTGCCACCCCAAATCGCCTTTGTCGACCCAGATGGTCCTGTGGCGCTCGTGGGATGCCGTGCGAGCGGCCACCGGAGCAATCTCGGGTTCAACGTCGGCATCGGCTACGCGTCGATCCGGTTCGCCGTTCTTGGCGCCCAGGACGCGAGCGCCTACGAACACCTCAACGGACTTCGCTCTGAGGTCGAAGGGCTCGGCACCTGGGTAGGCCTAAGAAGCCTCAGCACCGATAGAGAGCTCGACGAAGACGGCCGGCTGGCGACCGCAGTCCTACGGCTCCGTGCTCCAAACGCAGTACGGGTCGGGACGAATCCGCGCTTAGAGATCCGCCCGTCGTACAGGTTCGGACCAGGCGAGCATCCCGACGAGACCGTGATCGCCGAGAGGATGTTCGTGCAGACGACCGCACGAACGGCGACCGAGTGGGACGTTCACTTGAACCGTCACTTCGCCATCCGAGACGTCGTGCGGCTGGCGTCCTGGCAACGCCTCAACTTCGTCACCCACGAAGCTATGCGAAGCGACGACGGACTCCGCACCCTCGACGGGAAGACTCACGGGATCGAGTGGCGAACGGTCGAGACCGCCCTGACCGGACAGACAGGCGTACCGACCAAGGTCCGTCATTTCGACTTCACCTTTCACTACGACGACGTCTCCCAAGCGGGTCTCGGCCGGTGGCTCAAACTCCACATGGACGAGGCGCGCGTCCTCCAACCAATTCTCAAGCTCCTCGAGCTCGAGGGCGCCAGCCTCGAGATTCACGTTGCCCAGCTCGGGATGGGACTCGAGGCGCTCGGCTACAAGTTGGCCCTTGAGGCCGGCGTGAGCCGCCGGGCCGCCAAGGACGAGCCGCTGGCTGTCCGTCTGGCCCGCCTCCGTGACCAGGTGAAGACCTACCTTCCGTTCGACACCTCCGACTGGCCGGAGGAGATCGCCAACGCCTACAACTCGGTGAAGCACGCCAACCGAACGCTCCCGCCTACCGGAGAACTCTTGTACGCGTACCGCATCGGCATCCAACTCTTTCGAGCTTGGACGATGACTGTCCTCGGGGTCTCATCGACCAGGGCGAGAACACGGCTGGAGCAGGACCAAGTAGGTCGGCAGATCGCGCACGCCGCTGCGCAGCGTGGCGAACGTCCCCCTAAAGAAACCGAGGAATGACAGTGCAGGACCCGACGACGTTCTCGGCAACACTGGCTCAGTCGTCCGCGGCGATCGTTGCCATCGTCGGCGGATTCCTCGTCAGCAGGCTGGTGGCTCTGTCGAGCGAGCGAGAGCGGTGCGCCGACAGTTGGCCCGGAGCGGCGACGAACTGGCCCACGTCGAGGCCGCCTACCGGGAGGCGCACGACTACCGGCTCGCAAACAGCATGGACGACTTCCGAGACTGGGTTCTTGACGACATCGTTGCCGCCGCCAGCGATGTCGAGCGCGCCGTGCTGCTAGCGGACAACATCCCGAGGGGCAGCTCCGAGGATGAGATGGCGCCGTACCTGGATGAGCTCATTGAGAAGGTGCGGGGCGCGGACCACCTAGCTCGACAGTTCATCAGGCCCGAAGACGACACTTATCTGTCGATGGCGGACTTGGAAGAGCGCGGACTCACCGTGACGCGAGGAGACCGCGAGATCTTCGACAAGGTCGTGGACCGAATCGCCGAGTGTGAGCTGCCCGAACGGCAGACCGGGAATCCGTTCGGGCGCTCCGGACCGACGATCCGGCCGTCGGCTCTCGTCAGCGGCAGCGGGCACAGCACCGCCATGCGACGCCTGGACGAGTCCATCAAGGAGGAACAGGATCTCGAGGCGCGATGGACGCTCATTTCCGCCGAGGTTCGGCGCCTCACGAACGAGCTCGAGTTCATCGGGCGTCCCAGCGGGGTCAGCGCTGCCGTCTTTATTCTGGCTGCGTACTCGCTCGCCGGCATCGTGGTGCCCGTCGTCGCGCTGGTCGTACAGCCCGAGGACCTTGCAATGTGCTGGGTCTGGATCCTCTTCGGTGCGTTCGTCGTCGGGCTGTTCGCCGTTCTCGGATACATCCTCTGGTACGCACGCACCCTGGACGACCCGGTCCCGACCAACGAGGATCTGCTCGTGACCTAGGTGTGTTCCTTGAGGTTGCCGGCACGGCGTTCCCTCATCGCGGCGGATCGACGCGCTCATTTGCGCCACGAATCGCGGGATCGCCGGGCGTCACCTGGCCGGTCGCAGTATTCACGCCCCGCGTGACCGCGCGCCGATTGACTCGGACGCCCACCTGGGCGCTCATCATCACCGAAGCCGCTATGGGGTCTGACCCTGATCATCTTCGCGGCGTTGAATGCAGCCGACATTGATGGGGCCAGCGACGGACTGCTCGCCGTCGGAATGGGAACGGTAGGCGGGCTTGCAGTCGGTCTGGCGGCGGGCATGAGCAGACACCTCCTGTCGACACGTGCTGGCGTCGACAAGACTGCCTGACAACCGCTCAGCGGGCTGAGGGTGCGTTTCGATGTTCACCGATACGCGGCGGATCGACGCGTCGCGCGACCGCGGAATGCGGCATGACCGGTCGGTTCCCGGTCCCGAGGCGTCGCCCCTTTACTGTCAGCACATGGACTTCACCAGAGATGAGTTGGTCTGGATCAACAACGCTCTGAGCGAGGTCCTGACCGGAGGACCAGCCATTGAGAAGTTCCACACTCGAATCGGCGGCGACCGGGAAGAGGTGAGGGCCCTCCTAGGGCGGGTGCATGACGAGGTCTCTGCCCTCCGCCGGGCCGACCCGGAGTGGTAGTCCGCAGCGCACTCATCGGCATTGAGAGTGCGTCTCCGTGCGCATGGACCGCGGTGGTTCGAGGTGGCCGCTTTCGCGGCGCAATGACGCACCTGTGGCGTCCGTGGGGTTGAGCGGGACGCTAAGCGCGTGTACGCTGTGTACACGCCCTTCAAGCAGGAGACACCAATGGCTACCGCGAGTGTTAACTACGGCAGCGTCCGAGAGGCGCGCGATCACTTTAAAGACCTACTCGACGCCGCCGACGAGGGGCGTCCGGCTACGGTCACCCGCGACGAGCGACGAGTCGCCGCGGTCGACGCCGACCGGCTTGTGTACTTCCTGACCCGTCTCCATCCCTCTGGCGTCCAGGCTGTCGCCGATGGCGATGGCTGGAGCCTCTTCCTTCCCGGGGTGCCGGTTGCGGCGGATGGCGCCACCATCGAGGAAGCCGTCGAGGAGATGGTCGACGCCCTGCGCGACTATGCCGAGGCTTGGACCGAGCGGCTTCGGCTCGCCCCAAACCACGAGGACAACTGGGGACTGGTGCAAGTTGTCACGCTGGCGTCCGACGATCAACTGCGCAACTGGCTGCTAGCCGTCTGACGGCCCGTGCCCGAGAAGCGACCCCCGGCTACGCGGACAGATCACGAGACCTTCTGCACCACCGAGGGCTGGACCGAGCGTAAGCGCGCCACTGGCAAGCGCGGCACTCATCACGTCAACTACGAATTGCCGCTGCCGGACGGCCGGATCCTCTACACACGGATCAGCCACCCGGTCGACCGGACCGATTACGGGCCAAGTATCTGGTCGCACATCCTGCGGGACCAACTGGAAGTCACAGCTGACGAGTTCTGGGACTGCGTCAGCAACCAGGTATCACCGGACCGGGGACTGGCGCAGCCAGTCGCTGAGGCAATACCGGTTGGCGTGATCCGCACGTTGACCCAGGAAGCCCACATCCCAGAGGCCGAGGTGCGCGCCATGACGAAAGCAGAGGCTATCGCTCGAATGACCCACTTCTACACAACTGGGAAGTGACGTCGCCTGCCGCCTGCTCGCGTCGAGCAACACGATCAGCATGATCACGAACGGGAAGATCACCAACTGAGTCGGGGCAACCGTGCTACTGGTCAACGTCGCAACGAGAGTCGGATGCGGCGCATTGACGCACGCCGATGGCTGGGCCTCTCGCTGAGCCGCCGTGCGGGTCGCCGCATTCGCTGCGGCATGATCTGCCCATGGCGGTGCTCAACTATGTCTGGTTCTGGCCAAACGGTGGCCCGGTCGGGCAGCCTTGGGGCGACGGCGGGAACGAAACGGAAGACGCGTTCGCGCGCACGTCGCGCCGAGTCACAGAGCGATACAGCGAAGCGATGGGCAGCTTCGACATCCAGGCTCGGCGTTCGGCAGTTCAGATGTTCGTCAGTCCCGCGGATACGGCCTCGTCGGTCGTCGTCGATGTCCACCTCGCCCCTGTTGGTGAGGAGACCGTGCGCGCGCACGTCCCGACGCAGGTCGCCACCTTCTCCTCGCAGGATCGGGCGCGTGTTGTACTGGAGGTCGTCGATGTGTCCATGCGCGCTATCGGCGCCGCACGTGGGTGGCCCGTGCAGGCCCTGGAGCAGGCACGGCGGCACGTCCTGGACCACCACATGGGCTTCGAGATGACCGGTGCATGGAAGATGAACCGGGCTCGGCGACTACGAGCTCGTCCGGTCGCTCGAGTCGCCGATGATGGGTGGAGCGAACTCTGTTTCGAGGTGGCGCCTGCACGCGCTGAGGGTTCGCTGGGATTCACGCAGGCGCTGAAGTCTCCGTTGAACTCACTTCCCAAGTTCAAGCGCTGCGCAGCGACCGAGTTCCGGTGGGCGAGCGAATCGACTATCGAGCGCCCCGATGACTGGCAGCCGCGCTACGGGAAGGCGTGGGGACCGGTCGAGGTGTTCGAGACCAGCAATCTGCACGCGTGGCCGATCAAACTGGACCCAGTTCCGGCCCACTCGCCCCTGGAGGTCGAGCTGCGGTCTCGCTAGTCCCCGCACAGCGGCTTCGGCGGAGTGCCCGGTAGGCGGCGGAAAGACACACCGTCGCTGCACGCGCCGCTGACGGGATGGATGATGCCCCGTGCTGCCGTCGCTTCGTCACTTAGCCCGCAACTGTCGGTGACTCGATCTAGCCTGTGACGCGTGACCGACACTTTGCTCCGCTCGCTTCGTGAACGCATGCTCGACGAGTCCGAACCGCTGGCCGGGCTGCTCCGGAAGTGCCTGCTCCTCGGCGCTGAGACGGGTTCCGTGGCGTTGCGCGACTGGGCACGTAAGGAACTCAATGGCTACGGCGACGAAGACGAGGTGCCGGAGTATCGGCAAGTCTCTGGAGTGCCGATCTCGATGGACTCGATCAGCGGCAACACCTGGGCGACAGGCCAGACGATCAGCCGATTCCAGTTGCCTCGCGAGGCGTGGGAGTACGTCCCGGAGACCATGTCCTTCAGGCAGCCCGTCGAGGAACTCGAGCAAATGGCGGGAACGAAGTCTCTTTCCTTCAGTTCGCCAGGGTTGTCCATGGCACAGACGATCTGGAACGGGAAACTCGGTCCGTTCCAGAGCATCAATGGCCTTTCGTACACGATGACGGGCTCAGTCGTCGCCGGCATGGTCGGCCAGATCCGCACCCAGTTGGTCGACATCATCGCGGATCTCACGGCCGACACGCCGATGTCAGAACTACCGTCCAAGGTTCAGGTGGATACCGCCGTCAGCGAGCACATCGGCGCCAGCACGGTCTACAACACCACAATCAACTCTGCCAGCGGCCCCTTCGCGATTGGCACCGAGGCAGAGGCGAGGACCGAGGGATTGAATGTCGAGGATGTACTGCGGCTACTCGACGCCGTTCAAGAAGCAGCTTCGAGCGATGTCAAGGAAGCGGACCGGGAAGAGGTCCTGAAGGCGGTAGCTGATCTCCGGGTCGCGCTTGCGAAGGAGAAACCCGACACCGGCGATGTTGTGAAGAAGGCCGGGAAGCTGCGATCACTGGGAGTCCGGGCCGGTGGGACGGCGATACTGGCCGCGACCGAGGGAGCGGCTTCGGCACTCATCGAGATGGCGATGAACGGAGCTTTTGGCTGAGGTTGGCTCAGGACGTGTGCCGTGGCGCGCACACGCAGTCAAGGAACGTTCAGACGCTGCCGCTGCCGACAGGCGGCGGCGTGACGCATCTCAGTGTTCTGCAGATGCGTCAGGAGCCGCGTGGTCAGTGGAGCCCCCGCCTAAAGCGCTCGGCGTCATCCTCATTTCGCCTTGCGTCGCGGTCGTACGAGGCGGCGACTCGACGGAATAGAGCGGCCGTTCGAGGCGCGGTGTCCGCGAGCGCTTCTGCTTTGGCTCGGTAGTCGACGGAAAGCTGAAGTTCTTGATCTCCACCGTCTTCTAGGCCGCGGCTTGTCATGCCGCGACTGTTCACGAGGTGCAGGTAGAGCCCCGTTTCGATGTGCTCGAGCTGCACGTCTTCTAGAAGGTCCCGCACCACGACGCCCGGCCATGTGCCGTCGGAGTCCGGCGGGGTGTGTCCAAGAACCTGTCCGAACTGTTGCAGGCCGACTTCTATCCGGCCACGTTCCGCCAGGAGCTCCATTGCCCTGTCAAGCCAAGATCGAAGCACCTCGGCATCCATTGCGCCATCTACGAGCCCGGGCGGCGAATCCCATGCATTGAGCAGCCGGTAGGCATTGGTTGCCATCGATGCGTCGCATTGTTCGCCGCCAGCCTGCTCCTCGACTCCCTCTTCGTCCTCCGACGTTGGACGAGCGCGAAACACGAGGCAGACCATTCCGACGAACTCGGCTGGGTCAGCAGCCAAACTCTCGGACAGCGCAGGGATCTTCGCGTCATAGCCCAGAGCGGGAAGATACGCCCACTGAAGTCGGACAAGGTCGCCGGGCTCAAGATGGCCGCGCATGGCTTCGAGATAGGCGAAAAGCTGTTGGAAGTCGTAGGTCTGCAATCCGCGCGCTGCGGCAGATTGGGCTTGGTCTGCCAGAAGTCCGTCGAGCGCTCGCACGATGAGCTTTGCTGCCTCCGGCCGTGGCCCGTCCTCCTCTAGGTGGGAGTACATGCTTATGAGGTGCAGGACGTCGGCATGGCGGCCGGCGAGGATCAATCGATCGGCAACTTCGTCGAGCTTGTCGAAGTCGTGACCCAATCCGAGCGGCTGGAACGCCGTCCAGTAACGAGTCTCAAGTTCCTGGTCCGCAGAAGCTAACGCCCACGCTTCCGTGAGGTCCCCTCGTGCAACCAGAAGAAGCCGGGCCCTCTGCTCGATCGTGAGGTCGTCCCGTGCGAGGAGGCCCGTTATGAGGTCGAACCCTTCGAGCGCGTAGCGGGCTGAAAAGTACGACATCGCGGTCTCGGCGAGATCGTCTGCACCCTCGATCGCCAACCAAGCAATGAGTTCTTCGTCATGCGACGAGCCAACGTTCGCAAGGGCAATGGCGACGGCGCCGTACACGGTCGCATCGCGTGCCAGCTTCGTGATGGCGTCGAACCCGCCCTCGGCTTCGATCTCCTTTATCGCTTCGACGCGTTGGCGCCCAAGTTCGCGTTCAAAGCCCTCGTGGTCCTCCAATCGACGAGCGCCGATGTAAGGCGTGTGTGACTGGAATAGGCCGACTAGTCGGAGATAGGCAGACTCGGGCTGATAGCGGGTCGCTAGTGCGTCGAACTTGGCCAGCTCTTCATCAGGCAGTGACCAGGCGGCATCCACGAACTCTCGATGACGCCCGATGACGTCGACCAACCTCCGCCACACCGAGTCCCGGAAGTCAGCTGAAAGCTCAGACTCGTCGGCGAGCGCATGGAGTGCCGCCACGACACGCTCTCGATCCGCTGGCGGCATCGCTGAGGTGTGATCAAGGAGTACTGCCCACCGCTCAGCGTCTGGGCCCGCGTCCTCGATGCAGCGCTCGACTGCCGCGGTAGTCATCTTCCATATCTGGCCATACGTCACCGACTGCTGGTCTGGCTTCCAGGTCCGGAAGGTCGGCGCGCTGATCGGAAAGTGAGTCCCGCCATGGCTCTCGGGAAGCATGCTGCACTCTAGCTTCCACGCGGCGCCAGGATACCTGCGACGCAAGGTGTCGAGCACCGCGAGGCGTCGATCGGGATCGACAGACGAGTCCGGGTGCCACGGTCGATAGATCGCAGCGAGCGACGCAGCCGGGCGGTTGGACATTCGGCCGCCGGGATCGATCTCATCGAGACGTGCAAGGAGAGCGACCGCACGTCCGAAGTAGTCCGGACACCAGGACACGCACTCGAGAGCCCACAGCAGATTGGTGTGAGGAGTGCCGCCGGAGAAGAGGCCGGATTCGTCGGTGCTGTCTTGAAACATGGTCGCCAACAGGGGCTCGTCGCCCGCAGCTGCCGCGCTCACGGCATCGAGGAACGACTCTGGCCCAGCCTCAGCCAGCAGCGGCAAGATGTCGGCGAGTGAGTGCCAGGCTCGTCCTGTGGAGTCTGCCGACGCCCACTCCAGCAGCTTTCTGACTATGTAGTTGGCGAACGCTGAGCCCGATGCACCTCCAGACCAAGTGACTGTCCCGCCGTACACGCCAAGCAGTGCCAGCGATTGAGCGAGGCCGCGACGGAGATCGCCTGTATAGCGTCGGGTCTTGCCGTCGATCGATGCTCGCCAGCGCTGGTCGCGCGGCAGGTCGAGGGACGGGTCCCCCTCGGCCAATACCAACTCAACAACGGTCTCGAATCGCTGCATGTCGTCGTACGTCAGCTTTGGCCCCAGCAGTATCCAGGCATCTACGGCTGAGACGAGATGCCATGCTCCGTCGGTCAAGATCGCTAGCGGATCGGTGGGATTATTGACGATGCCTGCTATCGACTCCCTGAACGTCTCGTAGTCATCCCCGGTCAGCGCCTCGACTATCGAACGGTCGCCTGCTGCGTTGTCTCCCCACGAGCCAGCCAGGAGGATCGATCGGAAGTTCCGTGAGGGAGCTGCGTCTGCCCACGTCGGCCGGTGGAGTGCGGCCTTCACGGCGATGTTTCGACGCAAGGCGGTCAAGCTGCGACGTCCGAGTCTGCCGAGTGTGTTGGCCTTCTCGCTGTCCGCGATCCCCGCGGTCTTCAGCGCGGCTGCCACCTCGGAGGGGTCCAACGGGGGGACTATGACGTCCGCGCCTTCCTCGGCGAGGACCGGCACGCAGAGACTGTGGACTGTTCCGGTCGGAATCTCGCTCGCCAGTTCGGGCGTGCGAGGGACTAGGACGAGCGGCTGAGATGAGGCGGTCAACTGCCTCCATGCGGACAAGTCGTCGACGAATGCGAGTCGAGCGAGCATCTGTCCCTTGCCCTGCTCGTCGCGGTTCACGGCGACCGCAGCGACGAACGCGCAGACCTCTTCCATTGACGCGCCGGCGACAGTCGTGATCGACCCGGACGAAGCCAGGCGGTCCTCAAGGTCCTGCGCGGCATCTGTTCGGCCCCCGAGCACGACTTCCGGTGTCAATGCCGGATTCGTTTGGGCCGCCCAGTCGCGCCACCACGTCGAACCGGTTCGGAGGCCGTGTGGCGAAAGTCCTAGCTCCTCGGAAAGCCATGCCCACGTGACGGGCGCTGCTTCGAGCCACGTCTCAATGTCATCCAGACCCAGTGCCTTAACGTCCATCCAGACCTTGTCGCCACGCTTACCCGTCGCCCAAGATGCGCGGGCAGTCCACGGCCGCAAGATCGCTTCGACGTAGGTGCAGTCTCCGCTTGCCGTGCCATCCGGGGTGTCGGCCCGCTTGGCGTAGTCCTCGTCCGCCTTCTTGTTTGGGCTCGAGTTGACTGACAGCTCCCAGACGGACAGGCCTTCAGGAACCCACGCGGTCGCTTCCGTCGTTCGGATAGAACCATCCCAATCGCCCGCTGCAACGCCCTCGCCAGCGGGCATACCGAGTTCCAGCAGGCCCGGCGTGGTCTCGAGGACGAGGCGCCGCACCAGACGCGGAAACTCGGACTGCGATGAGCGCGCATCTGCCCAGTTCTGCAGCTTGCTGCGATCGACGTATCCAGGTCGAGTCACGGTCTGCCCGGCCGGTCAAGTTCAACTGCGGTCACATAATTATGCTAGCTAGCGTCGGAAGCTAGACCCGGGAACTCGGGCCTGATCGCTTCAACCGCTCAGTGACACCGCGGGCAACCAGGAGAAGCGGGAAGGCACGTGGTCGAGCTTGTGCGCATATGCCTCTCCGGACAACCTGCGCGGGGCACGGGTGTGAATCCCTCTGGGCGGCGTGCACCCGCGTCAAAATGGGCGGAGTGACGCGGTTCGGCTGACTGCGACAGCTTCTGCAAGCGGACCCTGTCGGGCCCGGTCTGGGGTTCAGCGGTCTCGTGCTCGCCATCAGTCGCGAGCCTGCCCTGAAGCTGGTGGTTTCGACTCGCTTCGCTCGCTCAGCCAGCGCACGTACGACGAAGGCCAGGCATCATCGTGATGCCTGGCCTTCGTGGGTGGTGCGCCATCAGGGACTCGAACCCCGAACCCGCTGATTAAGAGTCAGCTGCTCTGCCAATTGAGCTAATGGCGCGTGGTGCTTCCGAGCCGTCGCTCGAAGCAGTAGGAACTCTATCAGGGGTGCCCAACCGGTTCGCATCGAGGGGGTCGGTTTCACTTCCGACCCGCGTCCCGGCCTGCGAGGATGCCGTATCCGCCCCCGAAGGAGCCCCATGAGCGACGCTACCTCGCGCACCCTGTCCGTCCCGCTGCGGCTCGAGAGGGCGGCGATCCGCGGCTTCGCCCGCCTTCCGCGTCGTACGGTCCAACGCCTCGGCGCGAACGCCCCCGTCAACCGGGACGGCGAGCGGCTCGCGCCCGAGATCGCGGCCGCGCTGGGCGTCCTCAACCGCATCCCCGGCTCCGACTTCTCGACCAAACCGCTCGACGCCGCGCGCCGCCAGATCGAGGAGGAGGCGCTCGTCTTCGCCGACACGTTCCCGCCGTTCGCGGTCGAGGAGGACCTGCTCATCCCGGCGCCGCACGGCACGATCCCGGCAACGCGATACCGCGCGAAGGCGGGGGAGTCGCGTGGCCTCGTCGTGTACTTCCACGGCGGCGGCTGGGTCCTCGGCAGCCGCGTGAGCACGGACTCCGCCGTACGGTTCCTCGCGCTGCACGCGGGCGTCGACGTGCTGTCGGTCGACTACCGCCTCGCGCCGGAGCACCCGTTCCCCGCGGCGATCGACGACGGGCTGGCCGCCTGGGACTTCGCCGTCGCGCAGGCGCCCGCCTGGGGTCTCGACCCGGCACGGATCGTCGTCGCGGGCGACAGCGCGGGCGGCAACATCAGCGCCGTCCTCGCGCTCGAGCTGCGCGGTGCCGCCGTCGAGCCGTGCCTCCAGCTGCTGTTCTTCCCCGTCACAGACCTGTCCACGAAGCACCCCTCGTACGAGGAGTTCCGTGACGGGTTCTTCCTGACGGAGCGGCAGATGGACTGGTACCGCGAGCGCTACCTCGCCGACCCTGCCGACGCGCTGGACCCGCGGGTGTCACCGCTGCTGGCCGGGGACCTGAGCGGCGCCGCGCCCGCGTACGTGGCGGTGGCCGGGTTCGACCCGCTGCGCGACGAGGGCATCGCATACGCGCGCCGGCTCGAGGAGGCAGGAGTCCCGACCGAGCTCGCCCGCGAGGGCGACCTCATCCACGCCTTCATCAACATCACCGGCGTCAGCCCGCGCGCGTACGAGGCGACACTGCGAGCGGCGCAGGCGATCGAGAAGGCGGTCTCGGGCTGAGGTACCCCTTCAGCGCCCGTACGCCTCACGCCGGTGGGCGACGCGGAAGACCGTGACAAGGACGGTCTTGTCGCTGATCTCGTACAGGACGCGGTAGTCGCCGATCCGGATGCGCCACGCGTCGTCGAAGCCGGTGAGCTTCTTGACGCCGGCGGGCCGGGGATCGACTTCAAGCCGTGTGAGTGCGGCGAGCACTCGTCGCTGGGCCGCCGGATCGAGCCGCCGGATCTGCTTCGCGGCCGCGCCGGTGAGCTCGACCCGGTAGCGGCTCACTCGGTGAGCTCGGCGCGAAGGGCGTCGAGCGAGACGCGTTCGCCGTCGTCGTCTGCCTTCGCGGCCCGGAGCTCGGCGACGTCGCGAGCCATCTCGAACGCCTCCAGCGCCTCAAGGTCCTCCACGCTGATGACGACCGCCGTCACCTTCCCGTGCCGGGTGATCGCGACGCGCTCGTGACCGTAGGCGGCACGCCCGATCACCTCTTGGAGGCCGGCGCGCAGCTCACGAGTGGAGACTTCCCCGCTGATGGTGTCCATAGCGCCAGATTAGCAACTGTGTACACAATGGAGAAGGCGTGGCGACTAGCGGCGCTGCAGCCGCCACACGTTGTCGACCCGCGTCCCCGTACGACCGTCAGGCGAGGTCGAGGCGCTCTCGACGGCCTCGACCGTGACGTGGCTCCACTCGTCCGCCGGCAGGTCGAGCGCGGTGAGCACCTCGTCGAGCGTGGGGAACCGCGCGTCCGGCACCGGGTGCTCGTGCGCGCCCGCCCACGACGGCCAGCCGCCGTGCATGACCACGAGAAGAGTGCCGCCGGGCGCCACGGCCTGCGCGGCCCGCCTCAGGATGCCGTCCTGGTCGAGTGCGACGGGGGACTGGAGGAACTGCGCGCTCACCAGGTCGTACGTGCCGTCGGGGAAGGTCGTCCCGAGCTCGTGCCGCTCCCAGGTCGTACGGTCGGCGACGCCGGCGTCAGCGGCGTGCGCGGCGGCGCGGTCGAGTGCGGTCTGCGAGATGTCGACGCCGGTGACGGTCCAGCCCTGGGTCGCCAGCCACACCGCGTCGGCGCCCTCGCCGCAGCCGAGCTCGAGCGCGCTGCCCGGCGTGAGGTCCGCGACCTCGCGGACGAGCAGCGGGTTGGGGTTGCCGCTCCAGACCCGGTCGGAGCCGCCGTAGCGCTGCTCCCAGAACTCGGTCGGGTCGGTCGGCTGGTCCTGGTGGGTGGTCGACATGCTGCTCCTCGGGACGGGGTGGGTGCGCTGTCTCCAGGGTGCGGGGGAGGGTGCCGAAATCCCAAGTTGGGTTGCTGGTTTGGCAAGCGGTGGGGGTGGTCTCGATACGCGCCTCGCCTAGCGGCTCGGCGCTACTCGACCAGCGGAGGGGGCGGGCTGGAGCGGCCGTAGCCGGTCTCGCGGGTGACCTTCTCGAGCAACGGCTGCACGCGATAGGGGAGCGGCGTGGAGATCGCCAACGTCGACGTTGTGTGGCGGACGCCGTCGGTGTCGATGATCCGGACGACGACCTCCTGCAGCTCCGCGTGCGTCACCGCGGCGACCCGGACCCGCAGATCCTCGCGGCCGGCCTGCGTGATGATCTCGAGCACCTCGGGGATCTGCGAGATCTCCTCCACGACGTGCGCCATCCGCCGCTGGTCGAGCTCCACGTCGACGAACGCCTGCACCGGGACGCCGATCGCCTCCAGGTCGACGTCCGGACGGAACCCGCGGACGACGCCCGAGTCCTCCAGCCGCTTCAGTCGCGCCTGGACCGTGTTGCGGGCGACGCCGAGCGCGGACGCGAGCTCCACGATCCCGGCGCGCGCGTTGCGCGTCAGTCTCCCGATGATCTCGGCGTCGAGGCGGTCCAGTCGTGGCACGGACCCGATCTTGTCAGACCAGGCCGTCGACCGGCACGCCTTCGGCCCGCAGCCGCTCCACGTACGTGGCGACGTTGCGCAGCTTCACGTCCTCGTACCCGCGCACGAGGTCCGGCAGCTCGGCGATCCGCACCGCGCGCTCGTACGAGTCCGCGTCGAGGGTGCGCAGCAGCCCGCCGACGACGCTCTCGAAGTGCGCCACGAGGCGCCGCTCGAGCTTGCGCACCTTGGCGTATCCGAAGGGGTCGAGCGGCGTCCCGCGCAGGCCCTTCATCCGCGCGAGCCCCCGCAGCACGACGTGCGAGCGCGGGGCGAACCCGATCTTGGAGTCTCGTCCCATCGCCTTCAGGACCGGCGGGTGGAGCTTGTACGTCATGCGGGAGCCGCCTGGCACCTGGCGTGCGACCTCGTCGGCGAAGGCGGAGTCGGTGAGCAGCCGCGCGACCTCGTACTCGTCCTTGTACGCGGTGAGCTTGAACAGCGACCGCGCGACCGCCTGCGTCAGCCGCTCGTCGGAGGTGACCGCCCGCTCGGCGTCGCGGACGGCGGCGACCTGGGCGACGTACCGCTCGGCGGTCGCCATGCCCTGGAACTTCACCAGGTCGCTCGCGCGTCGCGCCACTAGCGCACGTACCTCGTCGGAGAAGCCGGCCGCGTCGACCGCCGGGACCTCGATCAGCGGGGCCTCGGCCGTACGCGGGGTGGCCGCCGCCGCGAAAGCGTCCGGGTCGGCGACGGCGACGCGTCCCCAGCGGAAGGCGGCGACGTTCGCATCGACCGCGACACCGTTGAGCCCGATGGCCTCCTCGATGGCGCTCGCGGGGATCGGGAGGACACCGGCCTGGTAGGCGGCGCCGACGAGGAGGAAGTTCGCCGTGGTCGTGCTGCCGAACAGCTCCTCCGCCGCCTCCAGCGCGTCCAGCGTGATCACGTCGCGCGTCACGGCCTCGAGGCGCCCGACCAGCTCGCCGGTCTCGGGATAGCCGACCGACGCGTCGTACACCATCTCGCCCGTCGGCGTCTTGCTCGTCGACGCGACCGCGACGGTCGTCGCCGGGTCACCGTACGAGAGGTTCTTCGGCGAGGTCGCCGCGAGGAGGTCGAAGGCTAGGACGCAGTCGGCGCCCTGCGGAGTGAGGCGGTTCGACGGCTCGAGCCCGCTCGACGTCGAGCGCGGGGAGAACCGCAGGTGGCCCGTGACGGGGCCTGCCTTCTGGCTCAGCCCGGTCTGGTCGAGCGTCTCCGCGTCGAAGCCCGCTCGCAGCGCTGCCGTGGCGAGCACCTGGTTGACGGTGAGGATGCCCGTGCCGCCGATGCCGGCCATGAGCACGTCGTACGTGCCGCGCAGGGAGGCGCCGAGCGGCTCGGCGACGACCGGGGGCGCCGGCGTCTCGCGGCGAGGGGCGCGTTGGGTCGGGTCGACCTCCACCGTCACGAACGACGGGCAGTCGCCGTCGAGGCACGAGTAGTCGGTGTTGCACGACGTCTGGTCGATGCGCGTCTTGCGCCCGTACTCGGTGTCGACCGGCTGCACCGACAAGCAGTTGCTCTTCACGCCGCAGTCGCCGCAGCCCTCGCACACGGCCTCGTTGATGACCACGCGGGTGTTGCGGGCGGGGAGCGTTCCCCGCTTGCGCTGGCGGCGCGCGTCGGCGGCGCAGTGCTGGTCGTAGATCAGGACCGTCACGCCCGGGGTGTTGCGCAGGATCTGCTGCGCTTCGTCGAGCCGATCGCGGTGCATGAGGAGCGTGCCCTTCGCGAGCGCGCGCTTGCGGTGCCGCTGAGGCTCGTCGGCCACGACGATGACGCGCGCGACGCCCTCGTCCTTGAGCTTGTGGGTGAGCTGCGGGACGGTGAGCGCGCCCTGGGCGTCCTGCGCACCGGTCATCGCGACGACGTCGTTGTAGAGGATCTTGTACGTGATGTTGACGCCGGCGGCGATGCAGGCCTGGATGGCGAGCTGACCGGAGTGGAAGTACGTGCCGTCGCCGATGTTCTGGAACGTGTGGCCGCTGCGCGTGAACGCGGACTGACCGATCCACTGGCTGCCCTCGCCACCCATCTGGGTGAAGCCGGTGATCGCGCTGTCCGTGCGGCCAGAGATCGACACCATGACGTGGCAGCCGATCCCGCCCGCGGCGAGCGAGCCCTCGGGTACGGCGGTGGAGCGGTTGTGGGGGCAGCCGCTGCAGAAGTACGGCGCGCGCGACGCCGAGAGCAGCGGGAGCGCGATCGTCTTCGGGCGGGGCGGCGTGATGGTGACGCGGTCGCCGAGGACGTGGCGCAGCGGCGCGAGCAACCGGCCGGACGTGACCTCGCCGTCGGCCGGGACGAGCGGGCGCCCCTCAGCGTCCTTCTTGCCGAGCACGCGCGGCGCGCCGGGCGTGCCGTACAGGATCTCGCGCACCTGCATCTCGAGGAACGACGTCTTGTCCTCGACGACCACGATCTCCTCGAGGCCCTCGGCGAAGCGTGCGACGACGCTCGGCTCGACCGGGGTGATGAGTCCGAGGCGCAGCACTCGGATGCCCGCCGCCGCAAGGGCGTCGTCGGTGACGCCGAGGTCGACGAACGCCTGGCGCAGCGCGTCGTACGTCGTGCCGGCGGCGATGAATCCCGTCGTCGCGTGCGGCGGGTCGATGTCGACGGTGTTGAGCCCGTTCGCCGTCGCGTACGCGTGCACCATCGCCGTACGGGGGCCGACGAGCTGCGCCTCGGCGCCGACGATGGCGTCGGGGTTCACGATCATCGGCGCCTGCGCGTACGACCAGGGCTTGCCGTCCCACTCGAGCTCGGGGACGACGGGGGAGAACTGCTCGTCGCTTCGGTCCACGACCCACGAGCCGTCCGCGACGTCGGCGACGATCTTGAGTCCGACCAGGCACCCGGACGCGCGCGACAGGGCGACGGCGTGCAGGCCGTACGAGACGACCTCGGCGGCGTTGCGCGGGAACAGGACGGGGATGCCGAGCGCGGCGAGCGTCCGCTCGCTCACGGCCGGGACGGTGGACGACTTCGAGGCCGGGTCGTCGCCGGCGAGGATGACGGCGCCACCGTGCGGGTCGACGCCGTACATGTTCGCATGGCGCAGCGAGTCGGTCGCCCGATCGACGCCGGGCGCCTTGCCGTACCAGTAGCCGACGACACCGTCGTGCGTCGCCTCCGCCGGGTCGAGCGGCTGCTGGCTGCCCCACACGGCGGTGGCGGCGAGCTCCTCGTTCAGCCCGGGGACGAAGCGGATGTCGTGCTTCTCGAGCACGTCCGGCATGTCGGCGAGCATGCGGTCGACGCCGCCGAGCGGGCTGCCCTGGTAGCCGGACACGAACGACGCCGTACGGCGGCCGTTGCGGCGGTCGTGCGCGTGCTGCTCCACGAGGAGACGTGCGATCGCCTGGACTCCGGTGAGGAGGACCGGGCCGGACCCGACGCGGTAGCGGTCAGCCAGGTCGTACGCGGCAGGTGCCGGCGAGGGATCGGGTGTGGCGGCGTCGACGGGGCGGATGTCCAGCTCGGTCACGACGGAGCTCCTTCGCGCTGCGGGCACGGGCGGCCTGAAAAGGTCTGTTGCGTGGCTCACATGCGGCGATGTGATGCAGTCACGGTGCCGCAAGGTGGCGAGCCGCGCAACATCCGCTCGGGCAGCGACGCACAATGCTCAGTTGAGTCCGGTCGATGGGGTGCTGAGAGGGCAGCGTGACCAGCATCACGCGGAACAGGCGAGACGGCGCTGGGGTTGCTCTTCCCATGAGTCCTCACCAGAAGGTGCCTGACGCCTCGCACCCCATCACGGTCACCCCGACGCCCGGACGCGTCCGGATCCTCGCCGGTGACCAGGTCATCGCCGACACGACCTCAGCGCTGACGCTCCAGGAGTCGACGTATCCACCGGTGCAGTACGTGCCGCTGGCCGACGTCGATCCGGACGTGCTCACGTCGACGTCCACGTCCACCCACTGCCCGTACAAGGGCGACGCGCGCTACTACTCCGTCACGACCCCGTCCGGCACGATCGACGACGCCGGCTGGACGTACCCGGAGGCGTACGAGGCGGTCGCGAGCATCCGCGACCACGTCGCCTGGTACCCGGATCGCGTCACCATCGAGGTCGACGACGCCTGACGCTCAGAGGTGGCGGCCCTCGTGGTCGAGCACCGCCATCGCGGCGTTGTGCCCGCCGATGCCGCTCACGGCGCCACCGCGTCGCGCGCCCGACCCGCAGACGAGCACGCGTGCGTGCCCGGTCTGCACGCCCCAGCGCTCCGCCGGCGTGTCCCCGAGCCGCTCGACCCACGGCCACGCCAGGTCGCCGTGGAAGATGTGGCCGCCGGGCATCGCGAGGTCGGACTCGATGTCGGCCGGCGTCTTGACCTCGACGCACGGGTCGCCGTTCGCGTCGCGCGCGAGCACGGACTCGATCGGCTCCTCGAGGTAGGTGTCGATCGCGGCCGCGAACGCGCGCCAGCCCCGCTCCTTCGCGTCGGCGTCGCGGGCGTCGTACGGCCAGTGGATCCCGAAGTACGTCAGCGTCTGGGCCTCGCTCGCCGCCAGCTCCGGCCCGAGGATCGAGCGGTCGGTGAGCGTGTGGCAGTAGAGCTCGCCGCAGGCGAGGTCCGGTGACGGGGCTTCGAATGCCTGCTGCAGCTCGGCGTACGTCTCGCCGAGGTGGAACGTTCCTGCGAACGCGACCTTCGGGTCGATCCCGGACTTGAGCCGCGGCAGCCGGTCGACGAGCAGGTTGATCTTGAGCTGGGAGCCGCGCGGCTTCTCGGGGAGGGGGTCGCCCAGCAGGCGCGCGAGCACGTACGGGGCGACGCCTGACAGCATCCACCGCGCCTCGACGGTGAGGTCGTCCGCATGCACGACGACGCCGTCGTGACCGGCATCGACCGAGGTGACCTCGACGCCCGTCCGGATCTCGGCGCCCGCCTCCTCCGCGACGCGGCGCAGCTCGTCGGTCACCGCCCCCATCCCGCCGACGGGGACGCGCCACTCGCCCGAGCCGTTGCCGATCAGGTGGTACAGGAAGCAGCGGTTCTGGAGCAGCGACGCGTCGTCCAGGCTCGCGTACGTGCCGATCAGGCCGTCGGTCGCGACGACCCCTCGTACGAGGTCGCTGGCGAAGCGGCGCTCGATCGCCTCGCCGAGCGGGCGTACGACCAGGTCGTTCCAGACGCCGTCGCCGACCTGCTCGCGGATCGACTCCGCGGTCGGCAGCGGTTGCAGGAGGGTCGGCGCCACGCTCAGCGCCAGCTCCTCGGCGTCGCGGTAGAACGCCCGCCACGCGTCGTACTCGGTCCCCGTCCCCGTCGCCTCACGGAACGACGCCGCGGTGTGCGCGCCCTCGTGGGTCTCGACGAGCAGGCCGCCGCCGTCGTACGGGGTGTACGAGGCGGTGGCGCGGGAGCGGAGCTCGAGCTTGAGGCCGAGGTCGCGGACCAGCTCGTGCGGCATGAGCGAGACAAGGTAGGAGTAGCGCGACAGCCGCGCGTCGACGCCGGGGAAGGGGCGCTCGCTCACCGCCGCGCCGCCGGTGTGGTCGAGGCGTTCGAGGAGGACGGTGCGCAGTCCGGCACGGGCGAGGAGAGCCGCAGCGACCAGGCCGTTGTGCCCTCCACCGACGATGACGACGTCGTAACTCATGCGGCCCAGGTTAAGTGGTTGGTCGAGCAGGGCGGAGCGCTAGCGGAGCCCGTATCGAGACCGACTGGCTGCTTGACGCCACTTAGGACTACTCAGCGACGCTTCGCTGCGTCGCTGAGTGAGTCGAAACGTCGCTGAGTGGTCTCGATACGCCCTCGCCTAGCGGCTCGGGCTACTCGACCAGCTGATCATCCGCTGGTCGAGTAGGGCGGAGCGCTAGCGGAGTCCCGTATCGAGACCCCGCGCCGTGTGGTCTCGATACGCCCTCGCCTAGCGGCTCGGGCTACTCGACCAGCTGATCATCCGCTGGTCGAGTAGGGCGGAGCGCTAGCGGAGTCCCGTATCGAGACCCTTCACCCTCTCGCCGGCGTGCGCGGAGTCTCTCGCCGCCGGGACGCGACCCTCTCGCCAGACGAGGCAGGTGGCGGCGGCGAGGACGGTGCCGAGCACGCTCACGGCCGTCCACCCGCCCGAGACCCAGGCCGCGGTCGTGGCGGCAGAGCCGGCCGCACCCCCGACGAAGAACGCCGTCATGAACGCCGCGTTGAGCCGGTTGCGCAGCGCAGCGTCGAGGGCGTAGATCGCGTTCTGGTTCGCGTTGAGCAGCATCTGCTGCGCCACCACGAGCACGAGGACGCCCAGCAGCAGCCACCCGAACCCCGCGGCGCCGCCCACGCCTCCGAGGGCGATCCCGCCCCACGCGGCGGCGAGCCCGACCGTCGACGCCCGCGCGACCGTACGGGCACGCCCCGCGTCGACGAGGCGTCCCGCCACCGGCGTCGCGACGACGCCCGCGATCCCCATCAGGCCGAACGCCCCGATGGCCGCCTCCGACCATCCGTACGTGGTGGCGAGCAGGAACGTCGACGCCGTCCAGAACGTGTTGTACGACGCGAGCGACAGCGCGGCGACGAACGCGCGGCGGCGCAGGACCGGCTGCGACGCGAACAGCGCGAGCGTCGATCCGATGAGCGCCGGGTACGCGATCCCGCTCGGCGTGTGCAGCGCCGGGAGGCGGCGCCACAGCGCGACGGCGACCGCCGCGACCAGGACCCCGCACACGACGTACGCCGAACGCCATCCCGCGAGTTGGGCGAGTGCGCCCGAGATCGGACGAGAAACGATGCTGCCGAGGAGGAGACCGCTCATCACGATGCCGACGACCTGACCCCGTCGTGCGGGGTCTGCGAGCGTGACCGCGAACGGCACCACCACCTGCGCTGCGACCGACGTGAGCGCGGTCAGCGTCGTGGTCACCAGGAGCACCTTCCCGCTCGGCGCCATCGACGACGCGAGGAGCAGGACCGCCGTCACGCCCAGCAGCGAGACGGCGAGCCGGCGCCGCTCCAGCAGGTCGCCGAGCGGGACGACGAAGAGCAGCCCGACCGCGTACCCGACCTGCGCCGCCGTCACGATCGTCCCCGCGCTCGCCTCGGAGATGCCCAGATCGCGGGCGAGGACGTCCAGGAGCGGCTGGGCAAGGTAGTTCGCCGAGACCGACAGACCGGTCGCGAGCGCCATGAGGAGAAGCAGCGGGCGGGTCATGCCTCCAGCCTCGTCGCGACTCGGCGATGAGTCCAACGCATCTTTGTCACGGCAACCATGACCGTGCGCGATCGATCATGAGACGATCGCCGGATGGAGCTCCAGCAACTCCGGTACGTCGTGGCGGTCGCCGAGACCCGCAGCTTCACCCGCGCCGCGCAGCAGTGCCACGTCGTGCAGTCCGCGCTCAGTCACCAGGTCGCCAAGCTCGAGCGCGAGATCGGCGCGCGGCTGTTCGACCGGACCAGCCGCCGTGTCGTCACGACCGCCGCGGGCGAGGCGTTCTTGCCGGCGGCCCGAGAAGCCCTCGATGCCGCCGAGCGTGCCCGTGCCGAGGCCGCGGCCGTCTCGGGCGTCGTGAGCGGACGGCTGCGCCTCGGCGCGATCCCGACCGTGACCGCGCTCGACCTGCCGAGTGCGCTGCGGGACTTCCGCGACGCCCATCCTCGTGTCGACGTGTCGTTGCGGACGGACGGCAGCGAGGAGCTCGTGGCGCAGATCTCCGCAGGCGCGGTGGACGTCGCGTTCCTCGGGCTGCCGACCGGCCGCACGCCTCAGGGAGTGCGCAGCCTCCTGCTCGGGAGCGGCGAGCACGTCGCGGTCGTCGCCGCGGACCATCCGGTCGCGCGGGAGCACCGTACGGACCTCGCGACCCTCGCGCCGTACCCGTTCGTCGACTTCACCGCGGGCACGCCGGGGCGTCTGCAGACTGACCAGGCCTTCGCCGCCGCGGGTCTGGAGCGGCACGTCGCGTTCGAGGTGACCACGGGTGACCTGGCGGCACGCCTGGTCGAGCAGCGGCTCGGGATCGCGCTGCTCCCCGGCGCGTACGCGGCGACGCTCGCCGGCGTCCGTACGGTCCCGATCTCCGACGCGCCGTCCCGCGAGGAGCACGTGGCGTGGAGCCGGTACCGCCCCTCGCCCGCAGCGGCGGCGTTCCTGGCGGGGCTGGGTCTGGGTCTCGATACGCCGCTCGGCTAGCGCCTCGCGGCTACTCGACCAGCCAGGGGGCTACTCGACCAGCCTTCGTGCGGTAGAAACGAACTCATGGCCGACTTCGTGGGGTCCGTGGACCAGGGCACGACCAGCACGCGCTTCATGATCTTCGACCACGACGGGACGGAGGTGGCGCGGCACCAGCTCGAGCACGAGCAGATCCTGCCCCGCAGCGGGTGGGTGGAGCACAACCCGCTGGAGATCTGGGAGCGCACCAGCGCCGTGGTCCAGACCGCGCTCGCCAAGGCCGGGCTCACCTCGGCCGACCTCGCCGCTGTCGGCATCACCAACCAGCGCGAGACGACCGTCGTGTGGGACCGCCGCACCGGCCGCCCGTACGGGCCCGCGATCGTCTGGCAGGACACCCGCACCGACCGGCTCGCCTGGCGTCTCGAGGCCGACGGGCGCGGCGACATCATCCGCGAGAAGGCCGGTCTGCCGCCGGCGACGTACTTCTCCGGCGGCAAGATCGCCTGGATCCTCGAGAACGTCCCCGGCGTGCGGGCGGCCGCCGAGCGCGGGGACGCGCTGTTCGGCACCACCGACTCGTGGCTCGTCTGGCAGCTCACCGGAGGCCGGCGCGGCGGCGTCCACGTCACCGACGTCACCAACGCCAGCCGGACGATGCTGATGAACCTCGAGACGCTCGACTGGGACGACGAGCTGCTCGACATCTTCGGCATCCCGCGGGCGATGCTCCCCGAGATCCGCCCGTCGTCGGTCGCCGACCCGTACGGGACGACGCTGGAGAACGGGCCGTTCGCCGGCGAGGTCCCGATCACGGGCGTGCTCGGCGACCAGCAGGCGGCGCTCGTCGGGCAGGTCTGCTTCGCACCGGGCGAGGCCAAGAACACGTACGGCACCGGCAACTTCCTCCTGCTCAACACCGGCACCGAGATCGTGCGGAGCAAGGCCGGTCTCCTGACCACCGTCGCGTACCAGCTCGGCGACGAAGCCCCGGTGTACGCGCTGGAGGGCTCGATCGCCGTCACCGGCTCGGCCGTCCAGTGGCTGCGCGACCAGCTCGGCATCATCTCCGGCGCCGCGCAGTCCGAGGCCCTCGCACGGCAGGTCGACGACAACGGGGGCGTCTACTTCGTGCCCGCGTTCTCCGGCCTGTTCGCCCCGTACTGGCGCTCCGACGCGCGTGGCGTGATCGTCGGGCTCTCGCGCTACAACACCAACGCGCATCTGGCCCGCGCGACGCTGGAGGCGATCTGCTTCCAGTCCCGCGACGTCGCCGAGGCGATGCGGGAGGACTCCGGCGTCGCCGTCGACGTGCTCAAGGTCGACGGCGGCGTGACCGAGAACGAGCTCTGCATGCAGATCCAGGCCGACGTCCTCGGCACCACCGTGAGCCGTCCGGTCGTCGCCGAGACGACCGCGCTCGGCGCCGCGTATGCCGCGGGTCTCGCCGTCGGGTTCTGGGAGAGCACCGACGAGCTGCGTCGCAACTGGCAGGAGTCCAAGCGCTGGGAGCCCCAGTGGGACGAGGACCGCCGCGAGGACGCGTACGCACGCTGGAAGAAGGCCGTGCAACGCACCCTCGGCTGGGTGGAGGTCGACTGACGTGCGGCCGCTCGCGCTCGACCGCGCCGCCCGCGCCGACGCCCTCGCCGCCCTCCGTGAGAGTGCGAGCGACGGGGCGGCCCCGCTCGACGTGCTCGTGATCGGCGGGGGAGTCGTCGGCGCCGGGTGTGCGCTCGACGCGGCGACCCGTGGCCTCACCACGGGTCTCGTCGAGGCTCGCGACCTTGCCTCAGGGACGTCGAGCCGCTCGTCGAAGCTGATCCACGGCGGGCTGCGCTACCTCGAGATGCTCGACTTCGCGCTCGTCGCCGAGGCGCTCGCCGAGCGGAGCCTGCTCGTCGAACGCCTCGCGCCCCACCTCGTGCGCCCGATCCCGTTCCTCTACCCGCTCACGCACCGCGGGTGGGAGCGCGCGTACGCAGGAACTGGCGTGGCGATGTACGACTCCATGGCGCTGCTGTCGGGCAAGGCGCGGGGTGTGCCGCGGCACCGCCACCTCACCCGGCGCAAGGCGCTTCGGCGCATGCCGGCGTTGCGCAAGGACGCGCTGGTCGGCGCCATCGAGTACTACGACGGCCAGGTCGACGACGCACGCCACACGATGATGCTGGCGCGCACGGCCGCCTCGTACGGAGCGCACGTCGCCACCCGGACCCGCGTCACGGGCATGCTGCGCGAGGGTGAACGCGTCACCGGCGTCGTCGTGCGTGACCTCGAGGCGGGGGAGGAGTTCGAGATCCGAGCCTCGCAGGTCGTGAACGCCACTGGCGTGTGGACCGACGAGACGCAGGCGATGGTCGGCGAGCGCGGGCAGTTCCACGTACGGGCGAGCAAGGGCGTCCACCTGGTCGTGCCGCGCGACCGCATCCAGGGCGAGAGCGGGTTGATCCTGCGGACCGAGAAGTCCGTGCTGTTCGTCATCCCCTGGAAGCGGCACTGGATCATCGGCACCACCGACACCGACTGGGCGCTGTCGATGGACCACCCTGCGGCGTCGCGTACCGACATCGACTACCTGTTGGAGCACGTCAACTCGGTCCTCGCGACGCCGCTCACCCACGCCGACGTCGAGGGCGTGTACGCGGGGCTGCGGCCGCTGCTGCGCGGCGAGTCCGAGGCGACGTCCACCCTGTCGCGCGAGCACGCCGTGTCGCACGCCGTGCCGGGGCTGGTGGTGGTCGCCGGCGGCAAGTACACCACGTACCGCGTGATGGCCCGCGACGCGATCGACGCCGCGGCCGACGCGCTCGGTGTCCGCCTCGCGCGAGCGATCCCGCCCTGCGTGACCGAGGACGTGCCGCTGCTGGGCGCCGACGGATTTGCGGGCCTGTGGAACCGGCGCGGGCTGCTCGCGCGGCGCAGCGGGCTCCACGAGGTCCGGATCGAGCACCTGCTCCGCAGGTACGGCGCCCTGGTCGAGGAGGTGCTCGCGCTGATCGAGGCCGACCCGACCCTCGCGGAGCCGGTCGGTGGTGCCGACGACTACCTGCGGGCGGAGATCGTCTACGCCGTGACGCACGAGGGTGCCCGCCACCTCGACGACGTCCTCACGCGTCGTACGCGGATCTCGATCGAGACGTTCGACCGCGGGACCGCCTCGGTGGAGGAGGTCGCGCGGCTCGTGGCGGGGCCGCTCGGGTGGGGTGCCGAGCAGGTCGCGCGCGAGGTCGAGCACTACCTGGCGCGCGTCGAGGCCGAGCGGGAGAGCCAGACCATGCCCGACGACGAGACCGCCGACGCGGCGCGGATGGGCGCGCCCGACGTCGTCCCGGTGCTCGAGGGCCCCCTGGCCGAGTAGGGCGGTGAGTGTGGTCCCACCGCGCGGCCCGCGGTGGGACCTGGTTCACCGCCGCCCGGGGACGACGACGCCCGGACCAGCCACGGTCCGTACGATCGAGCCGTGCCTCCCCGGTCTCCGCTCCCGCCGCGCGACGGCCTCAACGCCGTCTGGCTGCGGACGCCCGACCGCGGCCGCGAGCCGGTGGCGTGGACGACGATGGGGGAGTGGCTGCGATGGCGGCTCCCGGAGCGGGTCGACGTCACCGCGATGCTTGCCGCCGGGCGCATCGTCGACGCCACGGGCACCGCGCTCACCGACCACGATCCGTACCGGCCGCACACGTTCGTGTGGTTCTACCGCGACCTGCGCGACGAGGCGCCCGTCCCCGGCACGCTCCACGTGCTGCACCGCGACGAGCGGCTGGTCGTCGTGGACAAGCCGCCGTTCCTCGCGACGATCCCGCGCGGCCGGCACGTGAAGGAGAGCGTGGTCGTCCGGCTGCGCGACCAGCTCGGCCTGCCCGAGCTCTCGCCGGTGCACCGTCTCGACCGGATCACCTCAGGCGTCCTCGTCCTCACCACCGAGCGACGCTGGCGCGGGCCGTACCAGCTGCTCTTCCAGCACCGGCAGGCGCGCAAGGTCTACCGCGCGCTCGCGCCCGTCGACCCCGACCTCGCGCTCCCGACGACCGTGACCAACCACCTGGTGAAGCGGCGCGGCTCCTTCCAGGTCGAGGTCGTCCCGGACGCCCGGCCGAACGCGATCACCCGCATCGCGCTCGTGAGCCGGCACGGCGAGCACGGGATCTACCGGCTCGAGCCGCTCACGGGTCGTACGCACCAGCTCCGGGCGCACCTATACGGCCTGGGGATCCCGATCGTCGGCGACCCGGTCTACCCCGAGGTGCTCGACGTCGACCTGGACGACTTCCGGCACCCGCTCCAGCTGCTGGCCAGCGAGCTGGCGTTCACCGACCCGGTCGACGGCGCGGAGCGCCGCTTCGTCAGCGACCGGGCGCTCCCGTTGCGCGCGGAGGAGTAGCGCTCGATCACGGCACGCGCGCGGTCCACTCCGGCGTCGCGTACTTGCTGCGGGCGAGCGCCTCCGACGCCTCGCGTGTCGCCTGGTCGACGCCGACCCGCGTCAGCCCGTAGCTCTCGGCGAAGTGGTCCGCCATCGCCTCCACGATCTTCTCCCGCGACATCCCGGTCTGGCTCTTGAGCGGATCGACCCGCTTGGCCGCGCTCACGGTGCCCTTGTCCGACAGCTTCTCGCGACCGATCCGCAAGATGTCGAGCATCTTCGCCGCGTCCATGTCGTACGACATCGTCACGTGGTGCAGCACCGCACCGCCGGCGAGACGCTTCTGCGCGGCGCCACCGATCTTGCCGTGCGGGGTCGCGATGTCGTTGAGCGGCACGTACGAGGCATCGATGCCCAGGCCCTTCAGCGCCCGGAGGACCCACGCGTCGAGGAACGCGTACGACTCGGCGAAGCTCAGGCCCTCGACCAGGGACGCCGGGACGTACAGCGAGTACGTGATCGTGTTGCCCGGCTCGACGAACATCGCGCCGCCCCCCGACATCCGGCGGACGACGGTCACGTCGTGGCGTGCGGCCGCGTCGAGGTCGACCTCGTTGGACAGCGACTGGAACGACCCGATGATCACCGCGTTCGACGCCCACTCCCAGAAGCGCAGCGACGGCGGGCGTACACCCTGGGCGACCTGGGTGGCGAGGACCTCGTCGAGCGCCATCTGGTCGGCGGGGTGGAGCGGGCCCGCGTCGACGAGCTCGAACGCGTGGTCGTGCCACGAGGTCGAGCGCCCGAGCGCACGCGTCACCGCGAACCCGACCGCGCGCGGGTCGAACCCGATCATCGCCGCGCCGTCCAGCGCGGACTCGACCGCGCCGGCGTACGACGCGACGGAGGCGTCGGCGGGCATCCCGACGAGGGCGCCGGTGATCCGGCCCAGGGCTTCGTCCGGTTCGAGGAAGAAGTCACCCGACAGCCGGACGTCGGCCAGCCGCCCGTCCTCGACCTCGAGGTCGATCACGACCAGCTTGCCCCCGGGAACCTTGTACTCGCCGTGCACCGCGACCTCCTCGTCGACCGCCCGGCACCGAGACGCCGGGCCTGACAGAGGTCAACGCCTCAGGGGCGTCACGGCTTCCCGGACAGTCCCAGGTACGGCCCGAGGAGGCGCTGGAGCATCGCGCGCGCCTCGTCGTACGGCAGCGGGCTGGGCACGCCGTGCGCGTCGGCGTCCTCGGTGGGACCGCGTCCGAACGACGCCGACGCCTGCACGATCAACGAGTTCACGAGCTCGGCCATCTCGGCGGGGTACGGCTCGCCGAGGTCGCGCAGGGCGACGACGAGCGGCTCCTGGAGCTCGGCGTGGAAGCGCTCCATCGGCGCCTGCAGCACCGCCGGCTCGACGACGGCGCTCAGCGCGCGCGCCACGGCCTGCTCGGAGCTGGCGAACAGGTCGAGGTTCGCGGCGACGTACTCCCAGACGCGTTCACCGGGGGTGGCGGCGGCCTGGACGCGCTCGTGCACACGGCGCGACCAGTCTGGGAGCACGTCGGCGACGACGGCGGTGAGCAGGGCGTCGCGCGAGGGGAAGTACTGGTAGACGCTCGGCCTGGCCATCCCTGCCCGTTTGGCGACCGCGGAGAACGAGGGTGCGTGCCCCGTCTCCGCGAGCAGGGCACGCGTCGCGTCGAGGATCGCCCGTTCCTGGCGTCGCCGGTGCTCGGCGACGGTGGGCGCCTGGATCCGCGGCACGTGTCCTCCTCGTCAGTCGGTCGACGTGGCGACCGCGTTCAGCCTTCCGTCGATCATCTCGTAGACGCGGTCGCAGTGGTGAAGGACGTCGTGGTCGTGCGTGACCATGACGGCCGCGACGTCGTGCTCGTGTGCCTCGCGGGCGAGCAGCCCGACGATGTCCTGGCTGCGCTGACGGTCGAGCGCCGCGGTCGGCTCGTCGACGAGCAGCAGGTGCGGTCGGGTGACCAGCGCGCGGGCGATGCCGACACGCTGACGCTCGCCGCCGGACAGCTCGTGCGGACGACGCTTGGCCTTGTGGTCCATGCCGACCTCGGCCAGCAGCTCGGCGGGGTCCCGCGGGTCGGACACCTTGCCGAACGTCAGCGGGAGCCGCACCTGGTCGTACGACGTCAGCGCGGGCACGAGGTTGCCGCTCTGGAAGACGAAGCCGATCTGATCACGACGGATCCGTGCCAGCTCACGCGGCGAGGACGTGCCGAGGTCGTGGTCTGCGAGCCGTACGGTGCCCGACGTGGGCGTGGTCAGGGCACCGGCGACGGCCAGCAGGCTCGACTTTCCCGAGCCCGAGGGCCCGACGATCGCGACGAGCTCGCCGGGGGAGACCTCCAGGGAGACCTTGTCCAGGGCGGTGACGGTCTCCTCGCCGTCGCCGTGGACCAACGTGACGTCGGTGAGGGAGAGGATGGGGCTCATCGGTTGCCTCCGAGTGCGGTGAGGGGATCGACGCGGGTGACCCGGAGGACCGCGAAGGCGGCGCCCACGAGGCCGAGGGTGATGAGGAGGACGGTGGCCACGGCGATCGGTCCGGCCTCCAGCGAGAACGGCATCGGCGTCGACGCGAGCGCGGCGCCTCCGGCCAGCCCGATCCCGACTCCGATGCCCGCCGACACGACGAGGAGGACGAGGGACTGCAGCAGGCTGTCGCGCAGGAGGTAGCCGGTGCTGGCTCCCATCGCCCGCAGCACGGCGAGCTCCTGACGGCGCTGGATGACCAGGACGGTGAAGAACGCGCCCACCACCAGTGCCGAGATGGCGTACAGGAAGCCCTGGATCAGCTGGAGGGTCGAGGTCTCCGCGGTGTATCCGGGGGAGGCGCCGAACGACTCCTCGAGCGTGAACGAGGTCGTGCCCGCCGCCTTGTCGGCAGCCGCGACGTCGACCTCTGCGTCCGGCTTGTCCTTGACGGCGACGGCGGTGAACTCGTCGTACGTGCGCGGCGGGACGGTCTCGCCGGGACGTGCGCCCGCGCGGACCTCCTGCCAGGTCTTCAGCGGCAGGTAGGCGATGTCGACGTGGCCGTACGTGTGCTGGCCGTCGAGGATGCCGACGACGCGCAGCGGGGTCTCGGACGGCTTCAGGCGGATGACGTCGCCGATGGCGATGCCCTCCTCCGCGGCGGTCTCGCTGATGACGATGCCGTCCGGGGCGTCGGTGAGCCCGCTGCCCTCGGCAGCCTCCGGCGCGAGGAAGGAGTCGGTCTCGACGCCGAAGAGCGCGAGGTCGATCTCGACGCCTTCGTCGGAGCGGGCGTTCACGAGGGTGTTGCCGAAGGGCGCAGCCTCGTCGACACCGTCCTGCTCGCTCCACTTCTCGACGGCGTCGCGGGTCACGATGCTGCGGGAGAAGGCCGAGTCCTTCGCGACGCCTTCCTGGAAGGCGAAGGAGCTGACGGGCATCTTCTTGAGGCCGGAGACGCCGTCGTTGACCAGGCCGACCGACAGGCCGGACAGCAGGACGACGAGGACGGCGATCAGGGCGACCACGGAGCCCATGAGGGCGAATCGGCCGCGTGCGAACACGAGCTCACGGAGGGCAAGGAACATCATCGGGTCCTGACGCAGGGGGTTGTCGACACCATGTTGACAAAGATACCGACTACCTGTCGGGAAACCCAGACCTATGGCGTGGCTATCCGGACTGGACCGTCCCCTCGTGGGCCGCGAGGATCGCGCGGGTGGCTGCGGCAAGACGGTCTGCGTCCGCCGGATTCAGCGTCTTCAGACTGAGCGCGACGCGCTTGTGCCGGTCGATCGCGCTGAGCGGCGCCTGGGGCGGCTCCTCGATGAAGCGGTGGATGGGAGCCACGGCGCGTCCGACGGGGCGTGCTGCCAGGGTCGCGAGCGCCCGGAGCATCACGCGCACCGCCGGGCGCAGCGGTGCGAGGTCCCCGCTCTTGGTGAACCCCGGGTGGTAGAGGACGTACGGGACGGGGTTGTGCGGCTGTGCGGCGAACATCACGCCGAGGAGGTCGTTCGCACGTGCGGCCTGCAGCTGCGCGGCGACCATCCCGTAGTCGGCCTCGAGCTGGAGGTCGTCCCAGTGCAGGCGACCCTTCGTCGTCCCGACCCCGGCGACGTTGACGATGACGGGACTGTGGCTGCGACGAAGCAGGGGACTGAGACCGTAGCTGAGCAGGTAGCGACTGAGGTAGTACACCGCGAACACCTGCTCGAGACCGTCCGCGGTGACCGTCCTCCGGGGGGCCTGCCGGTTGGCGAAGAGGGCGAGAGCGTCGACGACGTCGTGGTGGGCCGCGATCCGCTGGATGACAGCACGGGTCTCACCGAGGCTGGACAGGTCCACCCGCTGGAACTCGATGACCCCTGGAAGGTCGAGCCGGGTGCTCTCGTGCAGCAGGCGCTCGCCCTTCTCCGCGTTGCTCCCCAAGACGATCACGGTCTCTCCGAGGGCAGCCCTCCCGAGAGCGACAGCACGACCCATCCCGTCCGTCCCTCCGCTCACGACGACGGTGCGCGGCGTCTGCTCGCCCTTCAGCGGTACGGCTGGTCGGCTCATGTTCCTCCTCGTCTCGACGCTGGTTGGCACTAGCATCGAGAACCTTCGACGGGTGCGGAAGGAGGCAGTTGAATGTCTGGTACGCACACGGAGGTGCCCACCCTCGTCGGCACGACCTTGCCGGAGCCGGTGCCCTCGGACGAGTACGAACGGTGTCCGGTGACCGACGTCGTCCGCCGGGTCGGTGACAAGTGGACCCTCCTGGTGCTCGTCCTCCTCGGTCAGCGCGCGCACCGCTACAACGCGCTCCACCGAGAGATCGAGGGCATCAGCCAGCGGATGCTGACGCGCACGCTGCGCACGCTGGAGGGCGACGGCCTGGTCAGGCGAGAGGTGTTCCCCACCGTGCCGCCGAGCGTCGAGTACAGCCTCACGCCGTTGGGGAGGTCACTGTTCGAGCCGCTCTCGGCCTTGGCCGACTGGGCGGTCGAGAACGCGGCGGCGATCGCCGCCGCGCGGCATCGCCCCGAGGTGCAAACGAAGGACGCCAGGCCTCGGACGATGTCCTGACCTGGCGTCATCAGGGTGGATGACGGGACTTGAACCCGCGGCCACCGGCACCACAAGCCGGTGCTCTACCAACTGAGCTACACCCACCGCGCGCGACACGGCATCACCGTGTGCGGCGTGCACGAGTGTAGCGGGTCAGCCCTGGGGGTCCGAAACGTGGGGTGCCTCTGCAGGGCCCTCCTTGGCGTCGCCTCCGCGCAGCGCGCCGGAGTGCTCCGCCGCGAGCGCCTTGGCGGTCTCACTGTCCGGGCCGGGCTCGGGCACGAAGACCGCAGCACGGTAGTAGCGCAGCTCCTCGATGCTCTCGAGGATGTCGGCGAGCGCGCGGTGGTTGCCGGTCTTGGCGGGCGCGTTGAAGTAGACGCGGGGGTACCAGCGGCGGGAGAGCTCCTTGATCGACGAGACGTCGACGACGCGGTAGTGGAGGTATCCCTCGAGCTCGGGCATGTCGCGCAGCAGGAACGCGCGGTCCGTGCCGACGGAGTTGCCGGCGAGAGGCGCCTTGCCGGCGTCCGGCACGTGCTGCTTGATGTAGTCCAGGACGACCTGCTCGGCGTCGGCCAGCGGGAGGCCGGCGTCGAGCTCCTCGAGGAGGCCGGAGCTGGTGTGCATCTGGGTGACGACCTCGTTCATCTGGTCGAGCGCCTCGCGGGGCGGTTTGATCACCACGTCGATGCCTTCGGCGACCGGGTTGAGCTCGAAGTCGGTCACGATCGCCGCCACCTCGATCAACGCGTCGTTCTCGAGGTCGAGCCCTGTCATCTCACAGTCGATCCATACAAGCCTGTCCATCACGACCAACCACCCTATCCGTTGACACCGGCCGGTAACCTGGTCGCGGTCGTACGGGAACGCGGGCACCGGCTCGCACGTTCTCCCGATGACACGTGTCCGTATGCGAAGGATGGATGACCCAGGTGGCCACCAAGGATGACAAGCGCGCCCGTCGCGAGCGCGCCGAGCAGATGCGCAAGGAACGCGAGCGCCAGGACAAGCGCCGCCGCAACCTCATCACCGCGGCCATCGTCGTCGTGGTCGTCGCGGTGATCGCCGGTGCCGGCTTCGCGGTGAAGGCCGCGGTCGACAACTCGGCGGACGCTCCGACGCGTACGCCCTCCGGTCTCACCGACGAGGGTGGCGTGAATCTCACGGCGACCGACCTCGGCGGCACGGCTGCCGAGGACCCGGTGAAGGTCACCGTCTTCGAGGACTTCGCCTGCCCGCACTGCAAGACGTTCGAGGAGACCACCGGCCAGGTCCTCGACCAGCAGGTTGCCTCCGGCGCGATCGACGTCGAGTACCGCCCGGTCGCGTTCCTGAGCGACTTCTCCAACGATGCCATGGGCGCCGCGATGTGCGTGTTCGAGGAGGACGGTGCCAAGACGTTCCGCGACTACGCCAAGCTGCTCTTCGCGAACCAGCCTCAGGGCAGCTCGCTGAGCGAGAAGGAGTTCCGCGACCTGGCCGAGGAGGCCGGCGCGAGCGAGGCCGCGCTCGACTGCATCACCGGTCGCCCGTTCCGTGACTGGACCGAGGAGCAGACCGAGAAGGCCTTCGACCAGCCCGACTCCGATGGGTCCAAGCTCTCCGGCACCCCGACCGTGTGGGTCGACGGCAAGACCGTGAACGGCCCCGAGGACGCCGAGGGCAACCCCAGCGTCCCCGGCACCGAGGACATCCTCAAGGCCATCGAGGCGGCCAAGGCCAGCTGACCGCAGGCCTTCGACGACCGGCGAGACCCCGTACGCGTGATGCGTACGGGGTCTCGCGTCTCTACGGTGGAGTTCCCACCACCGACGACGGGAGCGACACCATGGCGACACGTACCGCGACGACGCAGTGGACCGGAGGCCTCCAGGACGGGTCGGGGCGCGTCACCCTCGACAGCTCGGGCACGGGGACGTTCGACGTCTCGTTCCCGCGCCGCATCGCCGACGAGGCCGAGGGGAGCACGAGCCCTGAGGAGCTGATCGCTGCCGCGCACGCGTCCTGCTACGCGATGGCCCTGTCGGGCGGGATCGCCAACGCCGGCGGCACCCCGCAGTCGGCGTCGGTGCGCGCCGACGTCACCGTCCGCCCCGACCGCGACAACGGAGGTCTGCTGATCTCGAAGATCGTCCTCACCGTGCGGGCCAAGGTCGACGGGCTGACGTCCGAGCAGTTCTCCGACGTGGCCGAGGAGACCAAGAAGGCTTGTCCGGTCAGCAAGGCGTTGGCGTCGGTCCCGGAGATCGTCCTCGACGCCACGCTGGAGAGCTGAGCGCGCCCGGAGGGACTCGAACCCCCGACCCGCGGATTAGAAGGCCGCCGCTCTATCCAGCTGAGCTACGGGCGCCCACAGGCAACCCTAGCGGCGCGTGACCGGTCGGTGTACGCCGCTAGGGTTCTCGTGTGTCCCAACCGTGGGCGGCATCCGCGCCGCAGCCCCCGTCGGCGCCGGTCCCACCCGGGCCGCTGCCGCGGCTGCGCGACCCCATGTGGCAGCGGGGCCACACCGTGCTGGTGGTGCTCCTCTTCATCACCGCTGCCATCGGCGTCGTCGGCGTCTGCTTCTTCGCGATCACCAGCGGCGACGCCGCCGGCAGCGGCCTGAGCCTCCTGTACGCGGTGCTGCCGCTGCCGGCGATGCTCGGCTGCTTCTTCTGGCTCGACCGCTACGAGCCCGAGCCGTGGCACTACAAGCTCGCCGCGGTCGTGTGGGGCGGTGTCGTCTCCGTCGCGATCGCCCTGGTCGCCCAGATCCTCATCTCGGAGACGTTCGACCTCTCCGACGAGGCGCTCGCGACGTTCATCGCCCCGGTCACGGAGGAGCCGGCCAAGTGCCTGTTCCTCGTGCTCACGTTCCTGAGGATGCGCCGGGTCATCGACGGGCTCGTCGACGGCCTGGTCCTCGCGGGCCTGGTCGGGCTGGGCTTCGCCTTCGTCGAGAACGTCGTCTACTACGCCGGCGCGTACGTCGGCATCGACGAGACCGGGGTCGACGGTCCGGCAGCCACCACGGTCACGTTCGTGCTCCGCGGCATCATGAGTCCGTTCGCCCACCCGATGTTCACGGCCGCCTTCGGGATCGCCGTCGGGCTGTCGGTCCACCAGCGCTCCAAGGCGCTGCGTGGACTGATCTGGGGGGTCGGTCTGTTCGGGAGCATGCTCCTGCACGGCATCTGGAACGGCGGCGTGAGCTATCTCGGCGGCACGGGCTTCCTCCTCGCCTACGGCTTCACGGGGCTGCTGCTCGCGGGCACGATCGTCCTCGCCGTGCTGGCCCGGCGCGACCAGGGCCGCTACCTCGTCCGTGCGCTGACCGACATCGCCCGGCGCGGCTGGCTGGTCGCCGACGAGATCCCCTACATCGCCTCCCTCGCGTACCGTCGCAAGGCGGTCAAGCACGCCAAGCTCCACGGCGGCAAGACCTCGGCGAAGGCGACGAAGCGCTACCAGCGCGACGCCATCACGATGGCCTTCCTGTACGCCGGGGTGATGGACCGCCAGCCGAAGCCGCAGGCCCCGCAGCGCGTCGACGCGTTCCTCGCGGAGATGCGGGTGCTGCGCCCGTACGTGGTGCTGCCGCCGCCGCTGCGCTTCTCGTACGCGGGTGCCAGCGCGTACGGAGGACCGCCCGGCGGCGCCCGCCCGTACGCCGGCGGCACCCCGTACGGGGCGTCGCCGCAGGCGCCCTCGGCGTACCCGCCCAACACCCCGTACGGCGCGCGCCCGCGTTACCCGGCGCCCCCGGCCGGCCCCTCGAGCCCCGACATCCCGCCCCACGCCCCGCGGCAGCAACCCCCACCAGGGCCGCGCTCTCCGGAGCCCCGCGGGTGACCGCCGACACGTCCTCGGGGGTGCGCTGCGATCACGGTGCGTGATCCCTTCCCCTCTCCATTACGCTGAGGTCGGGCAACTACACCCCTTCTTCGGAGGTTCGAGTGTCGACGGACGGCTCCACTGCGACTCTGCTCGCTGCGCTGCTCAAGCTGCGCACCGAGCTGAGCGGTGCTGCCCTCGGGCTGGACATCCCCGGGGCGGCAGACGGACGTGACGCCCAGCGGGCGTTGCTGGCTCAGCTCGACGACTACGTGCTGCCGCGGCTGGTCCAGCTCGATGCGCCTCTCCTGACGGTCGTGGGCGGCTCCACGGGGGCCGGCAAGTCCACCCTCGTCAACTCGCTCGTCGGTCGTCGGGTGACCGAGTCAGGCGTCCTGCGGCCCACGACCCGCTCGGCGGTGCTCGTGCACAACCCCGCCGACGCGGACTGGTTCCAGCCCGACCGGATCCTTCCCGACCTGGCCCGCGCGAGCACCCAGTCGCACGACACCCGCTCGCTGACGCTGGTGGCCGCGCACACGGTGCCCAAGGGCCTCGCCCTCCTCGACGCGCCTGACGTCGACTCCATCGAGACCGAGAACCGCCGCCTCGCCACCGAGCTGCTCGCCGCGGCCGACCTGTGGCTCTTCGTGACGTCGGCCGCCCGCTATGCCGACCAGGTGCCGTGGGACTACCTGCGCGAGGCTGCCGACCGCAGCGCCGCGGTCGCGATCGTCCTCGACCGGACCCCTGACTCGTCGATGGGGGAGGTCCGCGGCCACCTCGCGCGGATGCTGACCGCCCGCGGCCTGAAGGACTCCCCGCTCTTCACGGTGCTCGAGTCCGAGATCGACGACGACGGCCTGCTGCCGCCGAGCGCGGTCGCCCCCATCCTCAACTGGCTGCACGACCTCGCCGCCGACCCGGAGGTCCGGTCCGCGATCGTGACCCAGACGCTCGATGGCGCGGTCCGCAAGATCGTGTTCGGGGCCTTCGACGTCGCGGACGCGGTCGCCGACCAGGGAGCGGTGATGAGCGCGCTGGTCGAGGACGTCGACCGTGCCTACACCGGCGCCGAGGCGGCGTTCGCCAAGGCCGTGTCCGACGGCACGCTCATGCACGGCGAGCTGACCGCCCGCTGGCGCGACTTCGCGGGATCCGGCGACCTGCTCCGCGGGGCCGACGACCGCATCGGCCGCATCCGCGACCGCATCGTCGACAGCGTCCGCGGCCGCCGCGCACGGGTCGCCGAGGTCCAGGAGAGCCTGGCGCGCAACGTCGAGCTGCTCCTGCTCGAGCAGGCCGAGGCCGGCGCCCACGGCGCGTACCAGGCCTGGGAGCAGAACCCCGCCGGCTCCCGCCTCATCGACGGGCCGGGCCGTGAGCTCGACCGGGCGACCCGCACGCTGCGCTCGCGCGCGGAGCGGATCGCCTCCGACTGGATCGAGGCGTGCACCGAGATCGTGCGCGCCGAGGGCGCCGACCGCCGGATGACGGCACGCTTCCTCGCGCTGGGCACGACGGGCTCGGCCGTGACGCTCGGCGTGTGCGTGGTCAACGAGCTCGCCCCTCGCGATGACGAGGCGGTCACCGGTGCTGCGACCGCCCGCCAGCTGCTCGTCGACGTGTTCGCAGACGCCACCGCGCGACGTCTCGTCGAGCTCGCCAAGGAAGACCTCCTCCGTCGGGCGGGCACGGTCCTGCGCGACGAGCGCCAGCGGTTCTATGACGTGCTCGCACGGACTGCCGCTGCACCCTCTGCAGCCGATAGCATTCGAGCCGCCGCTCGCGCAGCAGAGGACGCGCGGCACACCGACCTGATCCCCGAGGACTGGGACTGACGTGACTGACACCCCTCCCGCACCGCTGTTCAGCACGAGCGGCGGTGACGTCGCCGCACGTGTCGACGGACTCGCCCGCGCCGTCGAGGCGTCCGCCGGCAGGCTCGACCCCGCACTCGTCGAGGAGGGAGCGGCTGTCGTCCAACGTGCCAGCGCGCGCCTGCGCCTCGCCAGCGACCGTACGGTCGTCGCGCTCGCCGGCGCGACGGGCTCCGGCAAGTCGTCGCTCTTCAACGCCGTCGCCGGCGTCGAGCTCTCGGCGGTCGGCGTCCGTCGACCGACGACGTCGTGGGCGATGGCGGTGGCCTGGGGAGACGACGGCGGCCGCCCGCTGCTGGAGTGGATCGGCATCCCCGAGCGCCAGCAGATGTCTCTCGGGAGCCCGCTCGGGCTCGTCCCCGACGACACGAACCTCGACGGACTCGTCCTCCTCGACCTGCCGGACCACGACTCGACCGAGGTCGCGCACCACCTCGAGGTCGACCGCCTCGTGAAGTACGCCGACGTGCTGGTGTGGGTCCTCGACCCGCAGAAGTACGCGGACGCCGCCGTGCACGAGCGCTACCTGCGCCCGCTCTCGCGGCACGCCGAGGTGACCATGGTCGTCCTCAACCAGATCGACAAGCTGCCTCCTGAGCAGTGGGACGGCACGCTCCAGGACGTACGCCGACTCCTCGCGGAAGATGGCCTGGCGGGTGTTCCCGTCCTCGCGGTCTCCGCCCTGCGCGGCGACGGCGTCGACGACTTCAAGCGCGCGCTGGTGCGCCGGATCCGCGACAAGCAGGCCGCCGGGCTCCGTACGGGTGCCGACGTCGAGCACCTCGCGAAGGCCTTCGAGCAGCTCAGCGGCGACGCTCCCGCGATCGGGCTGACCGACTCCGACCGCGAGCAGTTCATCGACACGCTCGCGCACGCGGCCGGGGTCTCCGCGGTGGCGGACGCCACGGAGAAGACGCTCGTGTCGCGTGCGGTGTCGGCGACGACGTGGCCCCCGCTGCGGCTGATCGGCCGCTCCAAGTCCACGACCAACGGTCCCGCGCTGCAGGCCCTGGGAGGCGAGGGGAGTGCGGCGCGCGTCCAGCGCCCGGCCGTCGACGTCGCCGTCCGTGACGTCGCCGAGAAGGCCGCCATCGGCCTCACCCCGTCGTGGGTGCAGTCGATGCGACGTGCCGTGGTCCTGCCCAACCGTGACCTGGCCGACGTCCTCGACCTCGCGATCGCGCGTACGGGGTTGGGCACCGACAAGACGCCGGCGTGGTGGTCGTTCGTCAAGCTCGTCCAGTGGGTGGCGCTCGGTGTCACCATCGCCGGTGTCCTGTGGCTGCTCGCGCTCACCGGCGCCGAGCTCACCGGCTCGGCGTCCGCGCCGACGGTGGCGGGCGTGTGGCTTCCCGCCTACCTCGCCGGTGGCGGTCTGCTCGTCGGGCTGCTCCTCGCCCTCGTGACGACGGTGATGGCGAAGTCGTCGGCCTCACGTCGCGCCCATGGCGCGGAGGACCGCCTGCGCGCGACCATCGCCGACGTCGCCCGCGAACGCGTGCTCGCCCCGGTCGACAACGAGCTCGCGGCGTACGAGCAGGCGCGGCGCGGCATCGCTGCCGCGCTCGGCCGCAACGTCTGACCTCGGCTCGCTGCTCTTCGCTCGTCCACAGCGTCCGGTCGTCCTCAGGGCGACCGGACGTCGTGCGTCCACGGGCTCGTCGGACACACGCTGTTGGTGTCCCCGACGAGACAGGAGCAACCGATGAGCGACAACCAGATGATCGTGTACGGCAACCTCGGCACGGAGGTCGACTACCGGGAGAGCAAGGGCTTCGGGTGGGCGATGTTCAGGCTCGGGTCGACCCCGCGCATCTTCGACCGCAACCTGGGCCGCTGGCGCGATCTCGAGACCGTCTGGATCACCGTCAAGGCCAGCCGCACCTTGGGTCAGAACGTCGCGTCCTCGCTCAAGGTGGGCGATCCCGTGGTCGTGATCGGCCGGCTGCGCAGCCACACCTGGGAGGACAAGGACACCCGGGAGCAGCACCAGCGGCAGGTCCTCGAGGCGACGGTCGTGAGCCACGACCTCAACCGCGGCACCGCGGCGTTCACGCGCAACGAGCCGGCCCCGTCCCAGGAGCAGTCCACCTCCGACGGCGAGGCGGTCGCGGAGTTCGAGAGCAGCCATGCAGCCCCTCTGCCGGGGGCGCGAGCAGAGACGGTCCCGGCATAGCGGGGCGTCCGATTCACGCACAGCGTGGTCGAGCGCCTAGGCTTGAGTCACCATGGCTGACTACGTCTTCACCCTGCACAACGTCCGCAAGTCGCTCGGCGACAAGGTCGTTCTCGACAACGTGACGCTGTCGTTCCTGCACGGCGCCAAGATCGGTGTCGTCGGCCCGAACGGCACCGGTAAGTCCACGCTCCTCAAGTTGATGGCGGGCATGGAGCAGCCCAACAACGGCGACACCTACCGGGATCCCGAGGCCACCGTCGGGATCCTCCTGCAGGAGCCGCCGCTGACGGAGGGCAAGACCGTCCTCGAGAACGTCGAGGAGGCTGTCGCCGACATCAAGGGCAAGCTCGACCGCTTCAACGCGATCAGCGAGGAGCTGGCGAGCCCCGATGCCGACTACGACGCCCTCCTGGCGGAGATGGGCGACCTGCAGACCGATCTCGACCACGCCAACGCGTGGGACCTCGACTCGCGGCTCGAGCAGGCCATGGACGCGCTGCGCTGCCCGCCGCCGGACGCGATCGTCGACCACCTGTCTGGTGGTGAGCGGCGCCGCGTCGCGCTGTGCAAGCTGCTCCTCCAGCAGCCCGACCTGCTGCTGCTCGACGAGCCCACCAACCACCTGGACGCCGAGAGCGTGCTGTGGCTGGAGCAGCACCTCGCGAAGTACCCCGGCTGCGTCCTCGCCGTGACGCACGACCGCTACTTCCTCGACAACGTCGCGCAGTGGATCCTCGAGCTCGACCGCGGCAAGACGCACCCGTACGAGGGCAACTACTCGACCTACCTCGACACCAAGAAGGAACGCCTCGTCGTCGAGGGCAAGAAGGACGCCAAGCGCCAGAAGATCCTGGAGCGCGAGCTCGAGTGGGTCCGCTCGAACCCGAAGGCCCGCCAGGCGAAGAGCAAGTCCCGTCTCGCCCGCTACGAGGAGCTCGCCGCCGAGGCCGAGCGTCGTCGTTCCGTCGACCTGTCCGAGATCAACATCCCGGCCGGTCCGCGTCTCGGTGACGTCGTCCTGGATGCCAAGAACCTCACCAAGGGCTTCGGCGACCGGACGCTCATCAACGACCTCAGCTTCTCGCTGCCGCGCGCCGGCATCGTCGGCATCGTGGGACCGAACGGCGTCGGCAAGACCACGCTGTTCAAGATGATCGTGGGGGAGGAGGAGCCCGACGCCGGCAGCCTGACCGTCGGCAGCACGGTCAAGATCTCTTACGTCGACCAGTCGCGCGGCGGGATCGACCCGTCCAAGAACGTGTGGGAGGTCGTCTCCGACGGTCTGGACCACATCAAGGTCGCGAACTTCGAGATGCCCAGCCGGGCGTACGTCGCGTCGTTCGGCTTCAAGGGGCCCGACCAGCAGAAGCGTGCCGGCATCCTCTCCGGTGGCGAGCGCAACCGCCTCAACCTGGCGCTGACGCTCAAGATGGGCGGCAACCTGCTGCTGCTCGACGAGCCGACCAACGACCTGGACGTCGAGACGCTGCAGTCCCTGGAGGACGCGCTGCTCGAGTTCCCGGGCTGTGCCGTGGTGATCTCCCACGACCGGTGGTTCCTCGACCGTGTCGCCACGCACATCCTCGCGTGGGAGGGCGACGCCGAGAACCAGGCCAACTGGTATTGGTACGAGGGCAACTTCGCCGACTACGAGGCCAACAAGGTCGAGCGGCTCGGCCCGGAGGCGGCTCGCCCGCACGCCCTCACGTACCGCCGCCTCACCCGCGACTGAGCGGACGCAGGACCCGACGAAAGAACCCGACGTTCCACCCCCAGATCCGGGGTGGAACGCCGGGTTCTTCTGTCGGGTCGTACGTCAGCCCGTGGCGCCCGCGGGCAGCACCCTGATCGCGTCGACCACGAAGTCACCGGTGCCGGCGATCGGGTCGAGCCGGAGCTGGGTGAGCGACGCGTCCTGGCGGGGGATCGGGACCTGGTAGGTCCGTGTCCCGCCCGACTCGACCGTGAACCGGCCGCTGCGCGCCTCGGCGAAGCCGCCGTCGGTCGTCGCCCAGAACACCTGACCGCCGCCACCGGTCGTCGACGACATCACGACCTCGACGACGGCGCCGTCACCGAGCGGGACCGACACCTGCGGGCCCACGAGGTACGGGTCGCCGCCCACCGACGAGAACCGCAAGGCCCCGTCCGACGCCTCGAGTCCGTCGATGTGGTTCGCGCCGACCCAGCCCTCGGTGTCGCCGGCGGCCTCGAACTCCCACGCGGCGTACGACTGGACGACCTTCACCTCTGCCGTACGGACGATGCTGCGCCCGTCCGGCCCGTCGAGCGTGATCGTGACCTCGTGCACGCCTTCCGCAGCGTCGGCGGGCGGCGTGACCTCCAGGCCGACGCTGGTCCGCACCTGCGCCCCCGACGACGGCTCGGACACCTCGACGACCGCCGGGTCGGCCGACCAGCCTTCCGGGACCGCCGTGCGCAGCGTGGCCGTCAGGTCCTCGGGCGCGATGCCGGTCACCGTGGCGGTGAACCGGACAGCACGCCCCGGGGTGACGGACGCAGTGCCGGGCACCACGGCAAGGTCCATCGAGGTGACCTGCGTGCCGCGGGTGAGCGCGAGCTCGACGACCTTCTGCGGGCGCAGCGCCACGGGACCGAGCAGGCCGGAGGGCGCAGCGCTCCCGTCGACCGCGTTCGCCGAGGCGTTGGTCACCCGCACGGCGATCACGTTCTCCCCGTCGCGGAGGAGATCGGTGACGTCGACGGTGTACGGCGACCAGTCGAGCGAGCCCGCCGTACTGCCGTTGACCGTCACCTCGGCCAGCTCCCGGACGCGGCCGAGGTCGAGCTGGATCCGACGGTCGTCCGTACGGAACCCGTCGGGCAACGTGAACCTCTTCGTGTACGTGCCCGACCCGGAGTAGTCCCGATCGAGGTCCGTCCACGAGCCGAGGGGTCGCGTCACGGTCTGGGCGCCGTCCCGGTCGAACCGGAACGCCCAGTCACCTCCGAGCGCCAGCGGCTCGAGCGGGTCGTCGACGGTGGTCACCGCGCCGTACTCCTGCCCGCGGAACGCGCCGCGGGCGTAGACCTCGCCCGGGCGGTCGGCCACGAGCGTGGCACGCAGCTCGCCGCCGCGGAACGCGACGTCCTCTGTGTGGGCGTTCGTCGCGGTGAGGTGGGCAACCTTGCCGGTCGGGTGCGCCCCGGGACGGAAGGTGATCCAGCGCGCCTCGTACGGCTCCATCGTCAGCGGGACGACCGTACGGCCGCCGTCGCGGCGGAAGACCGGCGCGACCTCGGTGTCCCCGGTCTCGGGGTCCCAGTGCTCGGGCGTGCCGGCCACGTCGAAGCGTGCGGTGGTGCTGACCTCGCGACCGGACAGGTTCACGACCAGGAACGCGTCGTCGGCCTTGCGCTTCACGTGGCGGACGCGCAGGTCCGGTGCCGAGTCCAGGGTCACGCCCGGCGTCACCCGCGACGCGACCACCTCGGCCAGCCTGCTGCGGTCGGGCAGGTACGCCGCGAGCCCGCCGCCGCGGTGCTTCTTCGTCGAGGCCACGGGTGCTGCCGGATCGGTTCCGAACAGCGCCGTCAGACGCCGCTGGAGGGCAGCGTCGCGACCGGACGCCTCGCGGGTGGCCAGGCCGTCGACGGCGACGACGGTGCCGCCGTCGGCGACCAGGCGTTCCAGGGTCCGTACGGCGTCGAGCGAGAGCACCGTGGTCCGGGGGAGGACGAGCGCCTGCCACCGCTGGCGGTGCAGGGCCAGCTCGCCGTCGCGTACCTTTACCTCGACGCCGAGGTCCTCGTCACCGGCCAGCGCCAGCTCGTCGAGGTAGTCGAAGTCCAGCTGAGCACGCAACAGGTCGTTCGACGTGCCCTTCCACGAGTCGTCGACCGGTCCCAGCGCCGGCCCGTTGCCGGCGAACCCGCGGACGTCCCACGGCGTCCCCGTCGCCATCACCGACGAGCTCGGGTAGAGGACCCCGACCGGGTTCATGGCCACCGCGCCGCGCGCAGGCTCGGTGAGGCGCCCGACCATCTCGGCGTACTGGGAGAAGCGGGGCCAGAAGGTGTTCTGGAAGAACTGGCTCGGCGGGGACTCCGACGCGCGCTCGCCGTCGGTGGAGTAGTAGAACGCGTGGTTGTCGATGAGGTCGACCCCTCCCGCGGCTTCCCACGCGACGGTCCGCTTCATCTCCTCCATCGTCAAGTCCCAGCCGAACGCGCCGAACGTCTCGGCGAGGTTGCGCTTGCGGTCGAAGAGGTGCGCCACCGAGGAGTTGAGCTTCGGTGTGATCGCCGAGGTGTCGAGCCCGCTGATCAGGTCCATGCCCGGCAGCTGGTAGTGGCGGCTCATCTCGAACCAGCTCCCGCCCTCGATCAGCTTGTGGCTGCCGAGGTCCTCCTCCACGAGCGGGTTGGAGATCAGGGCGATGTCGTGGTCGGCCGCCCAGTCGGCGAGGGGCTTGGTGTGCGCCTCGTTGTAGCGGTCGGAGAGCGCGTCGTAGTAGTCGACCCGGGCGCGCGTCGTCGACGCACCGGCGTCGTACCAGATCCCGAGCAGGTCCTGCGTCAGGTCGTACCCGGCGTTCTCCTCGAGGTAGTCGCGGAAGCCGGGCGTCCAGGGGATCGACCCACGCGAGTCCAGCCCGCCGCGGTTGTCCGGGAAGTTGTTGTAGAACCCCGGCTCGTCGTTGAAGATCCCGGGGATCGTGGTCCCGAAGTGGGGCCCGAACCGCTTGGCGTACGTCTCGTGCGTGATGTCGATGAACTTCTCGGTCACGTCGGGGTTGAGCATGTCGACGTACGGCTCATCCGGCTCGAGGTCGGGGTGGTAGTTCTCGAGCGGACGCTGGACGAGGTGCACGACGCACCACGCTCCGGCGGGCGCCTCCCACGTCAGCCGGCCGTCCTTGATCCTGTCGGTCAGCTCGATCGTCGAGTCGCCGTCGAGCTGCGCGCCCCGGGCCTCACCATTGGTGGTGCAGGTCCCGTCGCCGGCCTTGCGCGCCGCCAGCGTCGCGACCAGCTCCGGCTGGGGAGCGTCCGTGCCGTCGCCCTGGCCCGGGACCTCCGCGTCGTACGTGGTCCCGCCTTCGACCTCGACCGCGCTCGGCGACAGGTACCACGGCACGTACGAGGGGTCGGCCTCGATGGTGCGCCCGTCGACGTCACCGCCACGGACGGTCCGCCCGCCAGCGAAGCCGCTCGGCCAGTTGAGGTCGTCGTACAGCCACGCCTTCATCCCGCGGCTGCGCGCCTCCTCGAGCACGAAGCCGACCTTGTCGAAGTAGTCGGTCGAGAGGTAGTACGCGTTCTCGGTCTTGCCGAACTCGCCGCCCAGACCCTGGCGGGGATGGATGAAGAACTCCTCCACGCCGTTGCCCTGCATCTCGTCGAGCTGGCGTTCGAGCTCGGCCTCGGTCAGCTTGCCGTTCCAGAACCAGAACGCGTGCGGGCGACTCGTGGACGGCGGGTCGGCGAACGCCGCCGGGTCGAGCCGGCCGGTCGCGTCGTCCCAGGCCGGCGGCGTGGGGGAGCGGTCGGTCGCGCTCGAGGCGCCGGTCAGCCCGAGCGTGAGTGCGGCGGCCGCGAGCCCGGCCGCTGCGGTGCGCGCGCGACGGCGCCAGACGGTGGAGTGCGGACTCATGCGTCCTCCTTCACGGTGAAGCGGTAGGTGCCCGAGCCGAGCTCTGCGACGACCTGTCCGTCCTCGACGCGGGCGTCGCTGATGCCGACGGCCTTGGTCAGCGGCCGGCCGCGCTCGGTGACCGCACGCAGGTCGGACGCCGAGAGCTTGACGGTGGCGGTGGTGTTCACCGGGACGGTCACCTCGAGCGTCAGGCGGCCGTGCTTGCGCTCCCACCGCGAGCGGATCTCGCCGTAGCCGGACTCGTACCGCGCGTCGGCGTGGTCCAGGCCGCCACCGGGCTGCGGGGCTACGGTGAAGTGCCGGTAGCCCGGCTGCTCCGGATCAGGCTGGATGCCGCCGATCGTCTGGTACATCCAGTTGCCGACCGCGCCGTAGGCGTAGTGGTTGAACGAGTTCATGCTGACGTCGCCGAAGCTGCCGTCGGGCATGATCGAGTTCCAGCGCTCCCAGATCGTCGTCGCGCCCTTCTCGACCTCGTAGCCCCAGGACGGGTACGTCCGCTGGTTGACGAGCTTGTAGGCCACGTCCGTGTGTCCGGTCCGGGTGAGCACCGGCAGCAGGTCCGGCGTCCCGAGGAAACCGGTCGCCAGGTGCCAGTCGTGCCGTTCGAGGTTGGCGACCAGACGGTCGGCGGCCGCGTCGACGAGCTCGTCCGGGATCAGACCGAAGGACAGCGCGAGCACGTAACCGGCCTGGGCGTCACCCGGGAGCGCGCCGTCGTCACCGACGTACTTCGCGACGAAGGCGTCGCGCACGGCGGCAGCGAGGTCGGCGTAGCGGTCGGCGTCGGCGTCCTTGCCGATCGCGTCGGCCATCTCCGAGACGAGCCTGGCGACGTGGGCGAAGTACGCGGTGCCGATCAGGTCGCGCGGCGTGTTGTCGTCGAGGTTCAGCCAGTCGCCGTACCCGGCGTCGGGTCGGATGTAGCCCTCGCTGTTCTTCTCGAGGTAGTCGATCCAGGCCGTCATCGACCCGTAGCTCTCCTCGATCACGGCTCGGTCGCCGTACGTCTGCCAGACGGTGTACGGCACCGTGACCGCCGCGTCGCCCCAGCCTGCGTTGCCCGCGCCGACCACCGGCACGTACGGGACGACGTCCGTGACGGCGCCGTCGGGTCGCTGGGCGTCGCGGAGGTCCTGCAGCCACTTGTCGCCGAGGAACGTCGAGACGTCCATGTTGAACGCGGCCGTCGGGGCGAAGACGTTGATGTCGCCAGTCCACCCCATGCGCTCGTCGCGCTGCGGGCAGTCGGTCGGCACGCTGAGGAAGTTGCCGCGCTGCGACCACACGATGTTGCTCTGGAGCTGGTTGAGCATGGGGTCGGAGGTCTCGAAGTGCCCGGTGATCGGGGCATCCGTGCCGAGCACCTTGCCCACCAGGTCCCGCTTGCCGGGCTTCTTCGAGAGCCCGGTGATCTCGACGTAGCGGAAGCCGTGGAAGGTGTAGCGCGGCTCGTACGTCTCGACGCGGTCGCCGCGGGCGGTGTAGTAGTCGATGACCCGGGCGCTGCGCATGTTCTCCGTGTAGAGCGTGCCGTCCGGGTTGATCTCCTCGCCGTACCGCAGCCGCACCTTCTGGCCCTCGGCGAGCCCGCGCAGCGTGACGGCCACCGTGCCGACCATGTTCTGGCCGAGGTCGAGCACGTACGCGTCCGGCGTGGGCTCGGTGATCTTCTGGACCGGCAGCTCCTGCGTGACACGGACCGGGGGAGCCGACTCCGCGACGAGCGCGGTCTCGACGTCGGTCTTCTCGACCACCGGGGCCCACGAGCGGTCGTCGAACCCGGGACGCGTCCAGCCGGGCGTCTCGCGGCGGGCGTCGTACTCCTCGCCGTCGAGGATGTCGGCGTGGGTCACCGGACCCGCGGTGCTCTTCCAGGAGGTGTCGGAGACGACGCGCTCGGTCGTGCCGTCGGTGTAGGTGATCTCCAGCTGGCTGAGCAGGCCGGGCAGCTTGCCGTACAGGTTCGGCCCGTAGATCGCGATCTTGCCGGCGTACCAGCCGGTCGACAGGCGGGCGCCGAGCGCGTTGGCGCCCCGCTTCACGAGCGAGGTGACGTCGTAGGTCTGGTACGGGGTGCGCTTGGCGTAGTCGGTCCATCCCGGCGCCCAGCGGTCGTCGGAGACCTCACGGCCGTTGAGCTGGAGGTCGTAGATGCCGAGCGCGGTCGAGTAGATCCGTGCGGACTTCACGTCCTTGCGTGCGGTGAACGTCGTACGCAGCTGGGAGGTCAGCTCCGCCGCGGCTTCGGTCGTCGGGTTCCAGCGGATGGTCCGGTCGCCCGTCGCGGGCTCGCCGTCGGCGTACGCGCGGCCTTCGGAGAACACGTCGTCGGTGTGGCTCCACCAGCCGGCGACGCCTTCGAGGTCGGACATCTCGAGGTAGTACTCGCCGGGCTCTGCCGGGGTCGCGAGGGTGATCTCGGCCCAGCTGTTGTCGGCGTGGTCGACGAACCGCTTCTCGGCGACGGCCTCACCGGTCGGCCCTCCGCGGCGGAGCGTCAGGGTGAAGTCGGAGTCGGCGGTGCCCCACGTCGGGAAGCTGCCCCCGATGCGGTCGAACGGCCGGTCCGTGGTGACGGACTGGCCGAGGGTCTTGCCCGCTCGGAGCGAGGCAGGCGTGTTCTGCTGCGAGTTGGACGTGGGCAGCGGGAGGTCGGTGTCGTGCGCGATCCACTGCGCGGACCAGTCCGTGGCATCGAGGAGGCCGGTCTCGAACCAGGTCGGCGCGCTCCAGGGGCCGGCGTGGCCGGTCACGTCCCAGGCCATCACCTTCCAGTGGTAGCGGGTCCGCGACTCCAGCGGCGGACCGCCGTACGGGACCTGCCGGGACTCGGTGGAGTCGACCTTGCCCGAGTCCCAGACGTCGCCCTTCCCGCGGGCGAGGAGCGCGGGACTGGAAGCCACCAGCACGCGGTAGGCGGACTGGGACTGGGCGCGCTCGCGCGACGTCAGCTGCCAACCGAAGGCCGGGAGGCGTTCACCGACGCCGAGCGGGCGGGTCTGGTGGTCGGTGGTGAGGGTCTGGGGGCGTACCTCGCCCGGCGGGGACGCCTGGGCGGGTGCGAACGGGAGGAGGAAGGCGGCGACCGTGAGTGCGACCGCAAGCTTGAACAGGCGTGAGCTCATCGAGCGGGATCCCTTCGGCGCGTGAGCGCGGAGACGAATCGGAGCCGAGCATGACGGTGTGACGGTGTTGAATCGTTTCACTGTGACCTTCGCAACACTTGGATGCGAAGGTCAACCACCGCGTCCGCTTTCGGCCACGCCGCAGGGATGTCGGGTCGGACGTCAGAAGCGCGCGCCCTCGAGGCTGGTCCGGATGCGCTCGAAGACGCGTCCGACCACCTCGAACTCCTCGTCCGTCGCGTTGTCGAGGAGGTAGCGGCGCACTCCGCCCACGTGGGTGTGGGCCGCCTCGCGGAGCTTCTCCATGCCCTCGTCGGTGAGCAGCGCGTTGACCCCTCGGCCGTCCGACGCGCACGAGCGGCGCTCGACCAGGCCGGCGCGTTCGAGCCGCGCGACCGTGTGGGTGATGCGGCTGCGGGAGTGGGCGACCTGGTTCGCGACCTCGGCCATGCGAAGGGTGTGGTCGGGTGCTTCCGAGAGCCGGACGAGGATCTCGTACTCGGGCATCGACAGGTCGTGCTCGCGTCGGAGGTCGCGGTCGAGCTGGTCGAAGAACACCGTCGAGCCGCCCAGGAACGACCGCCAGAGCGCCTGTTGGCGGTCGTCGAGCCAGCGCGTGTCCGGGGAGGCCTGAGTGGTCGAGGTCATACCAGAAGTGTACCGAGGGAATAGTTGTGAATTCAATTAGTTATGGCTAGGGTGTGGGGAGTTGGTTGAAAGCGCAACGACATGCGGCGCCAGCTCATCGACCTGCACGACATCCACCGATCACCTGGAGGGCATACAGCCATGGCACAGATCACCGCGGGAACCTGGAACTTCGACCCGACGCACACGGAGGTCGGCTTCACCGTCCGTCACCTCATGAGCAAGGTGCGCGGCAAGTTCGAGAAGTTCGAGGCCAGCCTCACCACCGCGCCGGACATCACGCAGTCCACGACCACGGCGACGATCGACCTCTCCTCGATCAACACCGGTACGCCGGACCGTGACGCGCACCTGCGCTCGGCGGACTTCTTCTCCGTCGAGAGCCACCCGACGATGACCTTCGTGTCGACCGGGGTCGTCCAGAAGTCCGACACCGAGTTCGTCGTCACCGGTGACCTCACCATCAAGGACGTCACCAAGCCCGTCGAGCTCGCGGTCGAGTTCCTGGGCGAGGGCGGCGACCCGTGGGGCGGCACCCGCGTGGGCGTCGAGGCCACGACGACGATCAGCCGCAAGGCGTTCGGCATCGACTTCAACATCCCGCTCGAGGGCGACAAGGTCATGATCGGCGACAAGATCAACGTCATCATCGCCGGCGAGGCCGTCCTCGCTCAGTGACCTCTCCGCGCTGAGGCGTCACCTGCGTCGATGCAAAGAAGTGGCCGCCCAGGAGCAGAAGCTCCGGGGCGGCCGCTCTGCGTCGTGGGTCAGCTCGTACGGGCCCCGACGGCGCGCAGAGCGAGATCGGCGTAGAGGCGTCCCACCGACTCCGGAGTCCGCGGCCCGTCCGGCTGGTACCAGCGGACGAGGTCGATCGCCATCGAGATGAGCGCCAGCGCGGTCCCCGGGACGTCGTCGACCTCGAAGACGCCCTTCGCGACCCCCTCGGCGACGGCGTCGCGGTAGATGCGCTCGATGTCGCGCCGGTAGCCCGCGACCTCCCGCCGGTGCTCGGGGGAGAGGGCCGCGAACTCGTACTGGACGACCCGTGCCTTGCGGCTGTGCACGGCGTGCCACTTGGTGAACTCGTACTGCATGGTGGCCAGGCGTGCGACCGGGTCGGCGGTCGAGGCGTACGCGTCGGCGATCATGTCGCGCGTCGAGCGGTGGCCGTCCGAGCTGATCTCGTACAGCAGCTCCTCTTTGGAGGAGTGGTGGACGTAGAGTGCGGCAGGACTCATGCCCGCCCGCGTCGAGATGTCACGGGTGGTGGTGGCGTGGAAGCCGCGGCTGGCGAAAGCCTCGACGGCGGCGTCCATCAACCGCTGGGGAGCGGGTACCTCGGTCATGGTCTCTCCTGCACGACGAGCCAGCGGAGGGCGAGGACCCTCCTCAACGCTAAGCGAGCGCTTAGTACACTCTAGGTGATCGCGACCCCTCACCCGGAGGCACTCCCATGAAGCGAGCCATCTTCGACGAGGACCACGAGGCCTTCCGCGGGTCCGTCCGTGAGTTCGTCGAGCGTAGCGTGCTCCCTCACGTCGAGCAGTACGCAGAAGACAAGGGACTCCCGCGCGAGTACTGGCTCGAGGCCGGCAAGCAGGGCCTCCTCGGGCTCGAGGTGCCCGAGGCCTTCGGCGGGTCCGGTGCTGAGGACTTCCGCTTCAACGCCGTGCTCGCCGAGGAGCTGTCGAAGGTCAACGCCGCGCTGCCGTCGTGCACGGGCATCCACTCGGACATCGTCGCTCCGTACCTCGTCGAGCTGACGACGGACGAGCAGAAGGAGCGGTGGCTCCCGCGGTTCGTCACCGGCGAGCTGCTCACGGCGATCGCCATGACCGAGCCGTCCGGCGGCTCCGACCTCGCCGCGCTCAAGACGACGGCGGTCCGCGACGGCGACGAGTGGGTCCTCAACGGCTCCAAGACGTTCATCACCAACGGCTGGTCGGCCGACCTGGTGGTCGTCGCCGCCCGCACCAGCCCGGAGAAGGGCGCGAAGGGCATCACGCTCTTCGCCGTCGAGACCGGGATGGACGGCTTCACCCGCGGACGCAAGCTCGACAAGGTCGGCCAGGCGGAGTCCGACACGGCGGAGCTCTTCTTCAGCGACGTGCGCGTCGGCGACGACCAGGTGATCGGCGAGATCGACCGCGGCTTCATCGCGATGATGGAGCGTCTCCCGCAGGAGCGGCTGACCTGCGCCGTCGCCAACGTGGCCCACGCCAAGCAGATCCTGCTGGAGACGATCGACTACGCGAAGGAGCGCCACGCGTTCAAGCAGCCGATCGGCGCCTTCCAGCACAACAAGTTCCTCCTCGCCGAGCTCGTCACCCGCATCGAGTCGGTGGAGGCGTACGTCGATGCGGCGGTGCTCGCCCACACCCGGCGCGAGCTCACCGCGATCGACGCAGCCAAGGTGAAGTGGTTGTCGTCCCAGGTCCAGAACGAGGTCCTGGACCACTGCGTCCAGCTGCACGGCGGGTACGGGTTCATGAACGAGTACCGCGTCGCCCGCGCGTGGCGCGACGCCCGTGTGACCAAGATCTGGGCCGGCTCGAACGAGATCATGAAGGAGCTCATCGGCCGCGACCTCGGTCTCTGACCTCGTCGGAGCCACCGCTCACCGCGCTGCACCTCTCGGGACACTGCCGTCGGAACGCCTCTCCAACCAGAAGGAAAGCTCATGACTGAAGCTGTCATCGTCTCCACCGCGCGGTCGCCGATCGGGCGCGCGTTCAAGGGCTCGCTCAAGGACATGCGTCCGGACGACCTCACCGCGCAGATGGTGCGGGCGGCGCTCGACAAGGTCCCCGAGCTCGACCCCCGCGACATCAACGACCTGATCCTGGGCTGCGGTCTGCCCGGCGGCGAGCAGGGCATGAACATGGGCCGCGTCGTCTCGGTGCTGCTCGGGTACGACTTCCTCCCCGGCACGACCGTCACGCGCTACTGCTCCTCGAGCCTGCAGACGACCCGCATGGCCTTCCACGCCATCAAGGCAGGGGAGGGGGACGCGTACATCTCCGCCGGCGTGGAGACCGTCAGCCGCTTCGTGAAGGGCAACAGCGACGCGATCCCCGGGCAGGAGCTCACCAACCCCGTCTTCACCGACGCGATGCAGCGGACGGAGGCGTTCACCGAGGGCGGCCAGAAGTGGAGCGACCCCCGTGAGGACGACCACCTCCCGGACGTCTACATCGCGATGGGCCAGACCGCGGAGAACGTCCAGCAGGTCCTCGGGATGAGCCGCGAGGAGCAGGACCGCTTCGCCGTCCGCAGCCAGAACCTCGCCGAGCAGCGCATCAAGGACGGCTTCTGGGCACGCGAGATCACGCCCGTCACGCTTCCCGACGGCACGCAGGTCACGGCCGACGACGGCCCGCGGCCAGGCACCACGTACGAGGCGGTGTCCCAGCTCAAGCCGGTCTTCCGCCCCGACGGGACGGTGACGGCCGGCAACGCGTGCCCGCTGAACGACGGTGCGGCCGCGCTGGTCATCATGAGCGACCAGAAGGCCAAGGACCTCGGCCTGACCCCGCTCGCGCGCATCGTCTCCACCGGCGTCACCGGTCTGTCGCCCGAGATCATGGGCCTGGGCCCGGTCGAGGCGATCCCGCAGGCGCTCAAGCACGCTGGCATGTCGCTCGACGACATCGACCTGTTCGAGATCAACGAGGCGTTCGCCGTGCAGTCGCTCGGGTCCGCGCAGCAGCTCGGCATCCCCGAGGACAAGCTCAACGTGAACGGCGGCGCGATCGCCGTCGGCCACCCGTTCGGCATGACCGGTGCCCGCATCACCGCGACGCTGATCAACTCGCTGCAGTGGCACGACAAGCAGTTCGGTGTCGAGTCCATGTGCGTCGGCGGCGGCATGGGCATGGCGATGGTCATCGAGCGTCTCTCGTGAGCGGGGACGCGAAGCGGTTCGAGGGTCGTACGGCGATCGTCACCGGCGCCAGCCGGGGGATCGGCCTCGGTATCGCCCAGCGCATCGTCGACGAGGGCGGGCGGGTCTGCCTCACCGCCCGCAACGACGAAGCGCTGCAGGAGGCGGTCATCCACCTCGGCGGCCCCGAGGTGGCGATCGGCGTCGCCGGCAAGGGCGACGACCCCGAGCACCAGGACGAGGCGGTCGCGAGGACGCTCGAGGCGTTCGGCTCGATCGACCACCTGGTCAACAACACCGGGATCAACCCCGTGTACGGCCGCATGATCGACATCGACCTCGCGGCGGCGCACAAGATCTTCGCCGTCAACGTGCTGAGCGCGCTGGCGTGGACCCAGAAGGTCTTCCGCACCTGGATGGACGAGCACGGCGGCACGGTGGTCAACGTCGCGTCGGTCGCGGGCATCAAGCCGGCGCCGGGCATCGGCTTCTACGGGGCCAGCAAGGCGATGCTGATCCACGTGACCGAGGAGCTCGCGGTCGAGCTCGGCCCGAAGGTGCGGGTCAACGCGGTCGCTCCGGCGGTCGTCAAGACGAAGTTCGCGACGGCGCTGTACGAGGGCCGCGAGGACGAGGTCGCCTCGGCGTACCCGATGAAGCGGCTCGGCGTGCCTGCCGACATCGCCTCCGTCGTCGCGTTCCTGCTGTCGGACGACTCGGGCTGGCTCACGGGGCAGAACCTGGTCGTTGACGGCGGGCTCACGCTCACCGGCGGGGTCTGACGTGCTGCCCGATCGTGCGGGTGTCGTCGTCACCGGCGGCGGCAACGGGATCGGACGGGCGATCGCTCACCGGTTGTACGCGACCGGTGCGCGGGTCGTCGTCAACGACCTCGATGCAGAGGCGGCCGAGCGGGTCGCCAACGAGGTCGGCGGTCTCGCCGTGCCGGGTGACGCGGCCACCGACGAGGGCGTACGCGCGCTGGTGGACGCCGCGCGCGGCCACCTCGGGTCGATCGACGTGTTCTTCGCGAACGCGGGCATCGCGCGCGGTGACGCCGCATCGGCGACGGACGCGGACTTCGAGGCGTCGTGGCAGGTCAACGTCATGGCCCACGTACGGGCCGCGCGGGCGTTGCTGCCCGAGTGGCTCGAGCGTGGTGAGGGTCGGTTCGTCGCGACCGCGTCGGCTGCTGGGTTGCTGATGATGCTCGGCTCGGCGCCGTACACGCTGTCGAAGCACGCGGCCGTCGCGCACGCCGAGTGGCTGTCGGCCACGTACCGGCACCGCGGGATCGTCGTGCAGGCGCTCTGCCCGCAGGGCGTGCGTACGGCGATGCTCGACGACACGGGGCCGGCCGGCGACGTGACGCTGAAGGACGCGGCGATCACGCCGGAGCAGGTGGCGGAGGTCGTGTTCGACGCGCTGCAGGACGACCGGTTCCTGATCCTGCCGCACCCCGAGGTCGCCGACTACGTCCGCGCGAAGGCGACCGACCCCGACCGCTGGCTGGGCGGCATGAACCGCCTCCAGCGCCGCATCGAAGAGCTCCGCTGACGCCGAGAGTTTGCCACGCCGGCGTGGGACGCTGCGGTTGGCGCGGCGAGCACGCCGCGCCAACCGCAGTCGTCCACGCTGGCGTGGCAAACCTCAGGGCAGGAGAGGGAGCCGAGGCTCAGAGGTGCTTGCGCAGCTCGGCCTTGGCGAGCGAGTTCTTGTGGACCTCGTCGGGGCCGTCGGCGAAGCGGAGCGTACGGATGCCCGCGAACGCCGCAGCGAGCGGGAAGTCCTGCGACAGGCCGCCAGCGCCGTGGACCTGGATCGCCTTGTCGAGGATCCACTCGACCGTACGCGGGGTGGCGATCTTGATCGCCTGGATCTCCGAGTGCGCACCCTTGTTGCCGACGGTGTCCATGAGCCATGCCGTCTTGAGCGTCAGCAGGCGCAGCTGCTCGACCTTGACCCGCGACTCCGCGATCCAGTCGCGGATCACGCCCTGCTCGGCGAGGGGTCGGCCGAACGCGACCCGCTCGTTCGCGCGCTTGCACATGAGCTCGATCGCACGCTCCGCGATCCCGATGGAGCGCATGCAGTGGTGGATGCGCCCCGGCCCCAGGCGCGCCTGCGCGATCGCGAACCCGTCGCCCTCGTGGGCGATGAGGTTCGAGGCGGGGACCCGTACGTCGGTGAACTCGATCTCGGCGTGCCCGCCGTGGTCGCGGTCGTCGTAGCCGAGCACGTGCATGCCGCGCTTGACGTTCACGCCCGGTGTGTCACGGGGGACCAGGATCTGCGACTGCTGGCGGTGCCGCGTGGCGGTCGGATCGGTCTTGCCCATCACGATGAAGATCTTGGCGGCGGGGTTCATCGCGCCGGTGATCCACCACTTGCGGCCGTTGATGACGTAGTCGTCGCCGTCGCGCACGATCGACGTGCCGATGTTCGTCGCGTCGGACGAGGCGACGTCGGGCTCGGTCATCGCGAACGACGACCGGATCTCGCCGGCGAGCAACGGCTCGAGCCACTGCTTCTTCTGCTCCTCGGTGCCGAAGTCGTGCAGCACCTCCATGTTGCCGGTGTCGGGGGCGGCGCAGTTGAGGGCGACCGGGGCGATCGCGCCGCTGCGGCCGGTGATCTCCGCCAGGGGCGCGTACTGGAGGTTGGTGAGACCCGCGCCCTCCTTGCTGGGGAGGAAGAGGTTCCAGAGGCCCTGCCTGCGCGCCTCCTCCTTCAGCCCCTCGATCATCGGCGGCGGACCCCAGCGGTCAGGGTTCGCCTCGACCTCGGCGTGGAACTGCGCCTCCGCGGGGTAGACGTGCTCGTCCATGAACGCGAGGAGCTTGTCGCGCAGCTCCTCCGTACGGGCGTCGAGTGCGAAGTCCATCGGTGCTCCGTTCTGGGGGTGAGGGAGAGGTCAGCGGCGCGCAGCCTCGAGGCCGAGGGCGATGAGCGGCTCGGTGACCTGGCCCATCCGGTCGAAGCCCTCGCCCACGGTCTGGCCCTGGGTGTAGCGGAAGTGGATGCCTTCGGTGATGATCGCGAGCTTGAAGAACCCGAGCGCGAGGTGGAAGCCGATGTCGGAGACGTCGCGCCCGCTGCGCGCCGAGTAGCGCTGGAGCACCTCGTCGACCGACGGGTATCCCGCCGCACGGGTCGCGTCGGAGACGGCGGCGGCACCGGCCGTACGTCCCATCTCCTGGTAGACGATCGACAGCGCGATGTCGGACAGCGGGTCGCCGAGCGTGGCCATCTCCCAGTCGAGGACGGCCGTGATGCGGTCGGCGCCCTCCTCCGTGGTGTCGACCAGGACGTTGTCGAGGCGGAAGTCGCCGTGCACGATCGCCGCGTCGGAGTGGGGCGGGACGTGCGAGCCGAGGTAGTCGCGCAGCTCGTGGTACCCCGCGAGCTCGCGGCTCTTGGACGCCTCGGCCTGCTTCGTCCAGCGCCGCACCTGACGTTCGAGGTAGCCGTCCGGGCGCCCGAACTCGCTGAGCCCGACGGACGCGGGGTCGACCGCGTGGAGGTCGGCGAGGGTGTCGATCAGACGGCCGACGAGGGCAGCGGTCCGCTCGGCACCGAGCGCGTCGAGCTCGGTGGCCTGCCGGATCGCGCGGCCCCTGGCCTTGCTCATCACGTAGAACGGCGCGCCGATCACGTCGGTGTCCTGGCACAGGGCGTAGACCCGGGGGACAGGGACGTCGGTCGGCGCGAGCGCGTCGATGACCGTGTGCTCACGGCCCATGTCGTGCGCGGTGGCGAGCACGTGGCCGAGCGGCGGGCGGCGGACGATCAGGTGCGTCTCGCCGTCGGTCACGTCGTACGTGAGGTTCGAGCGTCCGCCGGGGATGACCACCCCGGTGAGCGGACCGGTGACCAGGCCGGGCACGTCCTTGTCGAGGAAGGCGCCCAGCCGGTCGAGGTCGAGGCCCGGCAGGTCGTCGGCCACGGTCAGTCCTTCGGTCCGCCGGCGACGTAGATGACCTGGCCCGACACGAAGCCCGACTCCTCGCTGGTGAGGAAGGAGGCCGTCGCGGCGATGTCCTCGGGCTGGCCGACGCGCGCGACCGGGATCTGCTGGGCGCTGAACTTCTTGAAGTCCTCGTAGTCGACGCCGAGACGCTTGGCCGTCTCTGCCGTCATCTCGGTCTCGATGAAGCCCGGCGCGATCGCGTTGGCGGTCACGCCGAACTTGCCCAGCTCGATCGCCAGGGTCTTGGTGAAGCCCTGCATGCCGGCCTTGGCGGCCGAGTAGTTGGCCTGGCCCCGGTTGCCCAGCGCCGAGGTCGACGAGAGGTTGACGATGCGGCCGAACTTCGCCTCGACCATGAACTGCTGGGCGGCGCGCGTCATGAGGAAGGCGCCACGCAGGTGGACGTTCATCACCGCGTCCCAGTCGGCGACCGACATCTTGAAGAGCATGTTGTCGCGGATGATGCCCGCGTTGTTGACCAGGATGGTGGGGCCGCCGAGCTCGGCGACGATGCGCTCGAACGCGGTCGCGACCGCCTGCTCGTCCGAGACGTCCGCCCCGACGGCGAGCGCCTTGCCGCCGGCCTCGGTGATGGCGTCGACGGTCGCCGCGCAGGCGGCCTCGTCGAGGTCGATCACGGCGACGCTGTGGCCGTCGGCCGCGAGCCTCTTGGCGACCGCGGCGCCGATCCCGCGGGCCGCGCCGGTGACGATGGCAGTTCGCTGCTGGCTCACACGTACTCCTCGATGCTCTGCTGATGCTCTTCCTCGCCGCTAAGCGATCGCTTAGCAACGTACCGCATCGACCGTGAGCAAGGACACAGGGGAGCGGGTCGAGAAAAGTGTCACCTCGTTCTGCCACGATCGCCCGGTGCGACACACCTACGCCTGTGCGATGCGCTGGGCCGACATGGACGCCCTCAACCACGTCAACAACGTCGCGTACGCCGACTACCTGCGCGAGGCGCGTCTGGCGTACGCGGAGGAGGCGGGCGTACGGGCGCGTCCGATGACCGCCTTGGCGATCGACTATCGCGCGCCCCTCGTCTTCCGCCCGGAGCCGGTGCTGGTCACCACCACGGTCGAGGACGACGTGCTGGTCCAAGAGATCTCCGACCGGCGCGAGGACGGCACGACGACCGTGTACGTGCAGGCGCGGACGACCCTGGCCGACGGTGCACCGCCCGCGCCGCTCCGTCCCGACGAGGCGCTGACCGGGCGGCTCCCGGTAGCCGGGCGGGCGCGTGACCTCGGCGTCGACGGCGACGTCGACCAGGTGGCAACGCTCGAGCTTCTGCAGGAGGCCCGGGTCGCGTACGCCACGGTGGTCGGTGCACGCGGCCTCCCGTGGGTGGTCGTGCGCAGCGAGACGACCTTCGTACGGCCGCTGCCGCGCCGGGCGACGTACGCGGTGCACGCCGGGATCGGGAAGATCGGCCGTTCGTCCTTCGAGATCGTCGCGCAGCTCGTCGACGACGCGCAGGTGTTCGCCTCGTCCCGCAACGTGATGATCGGGTTCGACCCCGAGGCGGGGCGCGCGCGCCCGCTGACCGACGGCGAGCGCACGCAGCTGGAGCCTCACGTGGTCGCCGGTTGAGCCGACCAGGAGAATGGACGTGTGAGCCAGGACCAGGCGGAGCAGCAGCAGACCTTCTACGACGCGATCGGCGGGTACGACACGATCGCGGCGATCGTCGCGGCCTTCTACGAGGGGGTCGCCGAGGACCCGGTGCTGCGGCCGATGTACCCCGAGGAGGACCTCGGGCCGGCCGAGGAGCGGTTCACGCTCTTCCTCGTCCAGTACTGGGGCGGCCCGACGACCTACTCGGAGCGCCGCGGCCACCCGCGCCTGCGGATGCGCCACGCGCCGTTCGCGGTCACGCCGACCGCCGCGCAGCACTGGCTCACGCACTTCCGCGCCGCCCTCGACCGGGTCGGGCTCTCCCCGGAGCACGACCGTGAGTTCTGGGCGTACGTGACCCACGCGGCGCAGTTCATGATCAACACGCCCGAGGACCTCGGCTAACGCTCGTCCTCCGGCTCGCCCGCCTGCTGCGGGGGAGCGCCGTACGCCGCCGCGTGGGCGTACGGGATCTCGATGTGGAGCGCGTCGAAGCGGTCCTTGATCAGCTCGCGCATCTCGCGCGCGACCTCCCACTGCTTGAGCGGGGCCGTCTTGAGGACGACACGGACGACGACGCCCTCCGGCGTCCAGCGCTCGACGCCCCACACCTCCGGCTCCTCGAGGATCGCGCCGCTCCACTCCGGGTCCTGCCAGAGCGCGTGCGCGACCTCGTGCAGCACCTCGCGGACGCGTGCGAGGTCGACGTCGTACCCGACGGGGACGTCGAGCACCGTGCGTGCCCAGTTCTGGGACTGGTTGCCCACCCGCAGGATCTCGCCGTTGCGGACGTACCAGACCGTGCCGTTGACGTCGCGCAGCCGGGTGACGCGCATGCTGACGGCCTCGACCGTGCCGACCGCGTCGCCGAGGTCGACGACGTCGCCGACGCCGTACTGGTCCTCGAGGATCATGAAGATGCCCGAGATGAAGTCCTTCACCAGGCTCTGGGCGCCGAAGCCGAGGGCGACGCCGAGGATGCCGGCCGAGGCCAGCAGCGGCGCGATGTTGTAGCCGAGCGTCGCGATCACCATGAACGTGACGACCGTGAAGATGACGATCGTCGCGATGTTCTTGAGCAGCGAGCCCATGCTCTTCGCGCGCTGCTCGCGGCGGGCGTGCAGCATCGGGGACATCGCCTCCGCGGCGCGGGCGCCGGGGACGGTGCCGGCAGCCGCCGTGCGGGTGATGCGGTCGATCAGGCGGTTGACCAGCCAGCGGGCGAGGAGGCCGCCGAGGACCAGCGCCAGGATCGCCAGCGGCTTGGCCAGCAGGAGGTCGGCGAGCTCGGCGGCGGTGTCGTTGCCGGTCCACTTGTGGACGAGGCGGCACACCTCGTGGTCGGCGTCCTCCCAGCACTTCTGGCTCAGGACCTCGTCGAGGACCAGCCCGTTGTCGGAGGAGGGGGCGATGACGGACATGCCCCTGACGTTAGCGGGCGCCCACCAGCGTCTGCGGGCGCCTCCAGGGGTTGCCGGGTGCCGAGGCGGCGTCCTCGACCTGGGCCGCGAGGCTCATCAGGAGCGCGTCCGCGCCCGGTGCTGCAGCGAGCATCGTGCCGATCGGCAGTCCGTCGCGGCTCCACCCGGTCGGGAGCGAGACAGCGGGGGCGCCGGCGATGTTCCAGATCGAGGTGTAGGGGGTGAAGTCCTTCTGGGCGGCGAAGTCGGCCGCGGGGTCGGCGTCGTTGCGCAGCGACCCGACCGGGGCCGGCAGCTGGCCGAGGGTGGGGGTGAGGACGACGTCGTACGGCGCGTACGCCTCGAGGGTGCGCTGCTCGGCCTGCCGCATCGCGAGCAGCGCCGCGGCGTACTCGGTCCCGGTCGCGGCGCGTCCGCGCTCGCGCTCCCACCGGGTCAACGGGCGCAGCAGCTCCTCGCGCTCCGGCGGCACCACCGCCGACGCCGCGCCGACGAACCACACGGTCTCGAAAGCCGCGACCGTCTCCGGCCCGAACGGTGGCGGCACGTCGACGACGTCGTGGCCGAGGGCGGTGAGGAGGCGGCTGACGTCCTCGTACGCGGCGAGGACCTCCGGGTCCGGCGGGAGCTCACCGATCACCGGGTCGGCGAAGCGTGCGACGCGCAGGCGTCCCGGCGCCCGGCCGCACGCGTCGGCGAAGCGGTGTCCCGTCAGCGCGAGGACGTCGAGCAGGGCGGCGGCGTCGGCGACGGTACGCGCGAGCGGGCCCGTCACCACGAGTCCGGAGACGTCGATCTCGTCCGGCGTGCCGGGGACCAGGCCCCGGCTCGGCTTGAACCCCACGAGCCCGCAGGAGGACGCGGGGATGCGGATCGACCCTCCGCCGTCCGAGCCGACGGCGAGCGGCACGAGCCCGGCCGCCACCGCCGCAGCCGCGCCGCCCGAGGAACCGCCCGCGCCTCGACCGAGGTCGTACGGCGTGCGGGCGGGCGGGGCGACGTCCGGCTCGGTGTAGCAGGGGAGCCCGAGCTCCGGAGTGCTCGTCTTGCCCAGGCTGATCATGCCGGCGGCGGCGACCCGAACGGCGGCGGTGCCGTCGGCGTCAGGGACGAAGTCGGCGAACGCGGCGGACCCGAAGGTCGTCCGCACCCCCGCGGTGGGGGTGAGGTCCTTGAGCGCCGTCGGTACACCGAACAGCGGCGGCAGCGCGTCCGCCCCCGGCCCGCGCAGCGCCTCGCGCGCCGCCGCGGCGGAGGCCCGCGCCTCGTCGGCCGTGAGGGTCACGAACGCGCCGACCTCCGCGTCGAGGGCCTCGACCCGTCCCAGGAGCGTCTCCACGACCTCGACGGGGTCGGTCTCGCCCTGTCGATAGGCGGTGGCGAGCTCGAGCGCGGACGCGGGGACACCGTCGGTCTCGGAAGGCATACCGCCGAGACTAGGTCAGAGAAGCGCTCGGTTAGAATGACCGCCATGCTGAGCCGGAGCCGTACCGCAGTCCGTTCCGCCGTCGCCGGCGCTCTCGTCGCCTCGCCTCTGGTCGCCGTCGCCACCGCGACGCCGGCCTCCGCCGCGGTGCCGATCGGGTGGGAGGAGGGCTCGTCGATGTCGACCCTCGACGCCCTGCTCATCTTCGGCGGGATCCCGCTGGCGATCGCCCTCGTGCTCACGGTCTTCGGCATCATCCTCGCGCGTCGCACGACGCCGAGCTACCTTCCTTACGTGGCGGCACCCGGCGCGGCGATCACGTCGCAGGCGGAGCGCGCGGAGATCACCGAGCACTGATCCGTCCCCAGACTTCGACACCCGAGGAGACCCGACGATGAGCTTCTCGCGTCCTGGCGCCATCGACCTGTCGGCGCTCAAGAAGCCAGCCTCCGCGGCTGGTGCTCCCGCCGGCGGCCCCGCGCCTGCCGGTGCGTCCTGGGTGCTCGACGTCGGCGAGCAGAACTTCCAGCAGGTCCTGCAGGCGTCGGTCGACCACGTGGTCGTCCTGTCGCTGTGGTCCTCGCGCTCGCCGCAGAGCAGCACGTTCAACCAGGTCCTCGCCGACGCCGTCAACGCGTACGCGGGCCGCATGCTCCTCGCGCAGATCGACGTCGACACCAACGCCCAGATCGCGCAGATGCTCGGCGCGCAGGGTGTCCCCTTCGTCCTCGGCGTGGTCAAGGGTCAGCCGGTCCCGCTCTTCCAGGGCACGGCTGACGAGGCGCAGGTCCGTCAGTACTTCGACGAGCTGCTCCGGGTCGCCGAGGCGAACGGCGTGACGGGCACCGCCGCGCCCGTCAGCAGCGCGGCCGGTGCCGAGGAGGAGCCCGCCGACGACCCGCGCTTCGCCGCCGCCGACGACGCGTACGCCGAGGGTGACTACGCCAAGGCGGTCGCCGAGTACGAGAAGCTCCTCGCCGCGAACCCGGCCGACAGCGAGGCCGCCGAGCGGCTCGCCGGCGCCAAGCTGCTGCAGCGGACCGACGGCGCCGAGCTCACCGCGGCGCGCGACGCGGCCGCGCAGAACCCCGACGACGTCGACGCTCAGCTGCTCGTCGCCGACCTCGACCTCTCGGGCGGCCACGTCGACGACGCCTTCGGACGCCTCATCGACGTGGTGCGCCGCACCGCCGGTGACGAGCGTGAGCGGGTGCGGGCGCGGCTCGTCGAGTACTTCACGATCGTCGGCAACGACGACCCGCGTGTCGGCCAAGCCCGCCGGGCACTCGCCACCGCGCTCTTCTGACGGTCGCACAGACACGCGTCCGGACGCGTCGCACGGTCCTGGGAACGGCCCGGCATACTGGCCCCATGCGACGGGGGGCGGGGATCGGGCTGCTCGCGCTCGGGATCATCCTCGTGCTGGCCGGTACGGCCGTCGCGGTCGCGATGGGCCCGGACGACCGGCTGACGACAGGTCCGCACGACGTGCGGACAGACGGGCGCGCCGTCGTGACGAAGCCTGCGGTCCTGGCACGGTACGGGCCTCAGGTGAGCGTCCTCGTCGAGGTCCCCGACGAGAAGCCGGTGTTCGTCGGTCTCGGGCACACGGTCGACGTCGAGGACTACGTGTCCTCCACCGCGCGCGTGGAGGTGACGCGCTACCGGGTCCCGTGGTCGCTGGAGAGGCGGGACGCGACCGGGGAGCCCCAGCTGCGGGCCGCGCCGACCGCGCTCGACTGGTGGCTGGCACAGTCGTCGGGCATCGGCGGCGCCCAGCTGCGGTTCACGCTGCCCGACGACGCGGTCTCCCTCGCCGTGCTCGCGGTGGGTGACTTCGACCTCCGAGGCCTGCGCGTGACGGCGTCGTACGAGGTCCCCGGCGCCTTCGGCGTCGGTGTCGGCACCGCGGCCACCGGCCTAGGGGTGGTCCTGCTGGCCCTCGTCGCCCTGAAGTGGGTGCCCGGCGTGCGGCGGACGGCGCCGGCGGTCGACGCGGTCGGGTTCGTCGACGACGAGTGGGACGTACCCTGGCCCGAGACCGATCCGGCCGATGCCGACACATGGGACGACTTCCTCTCCGAAGACAGCACCCCGCCTGCGACGAAGGCCGGGTCCGGCGCGGCCGGCCCGCGGGCAGGCGGCGGGCGCTGGTCGCGGTGGCGTCGCCGCAAGGGCGGCGTGACGAGGCCGAAGGCCGCGGCGGACAAGCAGAAGGTGGCCAGATGAGTGCGCGAGCGACCTGCCGTACGCTCGGCGCGGTGGCACTGGCGGCCGCGCTCGCGGGCTGCGGTGTCGTCCCGCTGGAGAAGACGAGCGCCGACGTCTCCAAGCCCGCGGCGGACCCGTCGACCGTCCAGCGGACGTACGACAACTACGAGAAGGCCCGGGGCGCCGCCTTCGCCGCCCTGGACCCCGAGGTCCTCGCGCTCGTCGAGACGGGCCCCGTCCTCGCGGTCGACAGCGGAGCGATCGACGTCGCGAAGCGGCTGCACGGCAACGCCTCGACCGGCCAGGAGTCGGCACCCGCAGAGATCGAGGACGTCTACGTCCCCCGGCTCGACGCCTATCCGTTGTGGTTCGTCGCCACGGCGCGCGACGAGGCCCGCGGGGTGCGCCGAATCCAGGTGTTCGAGCGGGCGTCGTCGACCGAGCGCTGGGAGCTGACGGCTTCCCCGGAGGCGCTGCTCAGCACCGTGCTGCCGGTGCCGGAGACCACCGACGGTGTCCTCGAGACCGTCGCTCCTGACGACGCCGACGGACTCGTGAGCGCGCCCTCGCAGACGCTCACGGCGTACGCGGCGGTGCTCGGCGACCCGAGCTCGCCGCGTGCGAGCGAGGTGGCGGCAGACTCCTTCGTGTCCCAGATGCGGGCCCAGGCCGCAGGCCTCGCGCAGCCCGGCACGACGTTCCAGCGCACCTGGTCGGCCCAGCCGGTCCAGTACGCGCTGCGCACGAAGGACGGCGGTGCGCTCGTGTTCGGCACGCTCATGCGGCAGGACGGCTGGGTGCTGACCCCCGGTGCGACCGTGCGATGGCCGGCGGGCTCGGAGCAGAAGGCGTACTTCGGGGACCCGATGGCACGCTCGGGAGTGCTGCGCTACTACCACCAGGTGCTGATGTACATCCCGCCGACCGGCGGCGTCGGGCTGCCGCGTGTGCTCGCGCAGTACGGGGGCGTGATCGGCGCCGAGGACACCGGACCGATCGCCGCCCCGTGAGCACTCAGTGGGTCCCGCGGAACACCTGCCCGGCCTCGCGGTAGGCGTCCGAGGGGTCGTCGTCGAGGCTGTCGAGCAGCTCGATCGTCGCTGCCGTCGCGCGTTCGCGGACGAGGTCGCGGTCGCACCAGTGGACGGCCGCGATCTCCGTCGGCTGCAGCTCCAGCGGTGTCGCGGGGTCCCATGCCTCGACGTCGAAGACGAACAGCACCGCGTCGTCCCACGCGCTCCACGGCGGGAGCCAGTTGACCGTACGGAGGCCCCGGACGCGCGCGTCGACGCCGAGCTCCTCGCGCAGCTCGCGCACCACCGCGTCGGCAGGGGACTCACCGGGGTCGACGACGCCGCCGGGGAGGTCCCACTCGCGCTTGTACGTGAGCTCGCACAGCAGCACCCGGCCCTCGGAGTCGCACACGAGCGCCTGCGCGATCGCACGCTTCTTGGGGAGCGCCGCGTTGAGCATCGCGACGAAGCCTTCGCGCGTCTGCGGTTGGGGGTCGTCGGCCAGGCGTGAGAGGAGCTCCTGGTCCGGCCCGTCGACATGCCGGAGCATGCCGTCGCGCCGCATCCCGGCGCGGGCCGCGGCGCGGCGGTCACCGACGGCGTCCTCGTCGACGAAGGTCTGCACGCGGGTCACGCCGAGCTCCTCGAGCGCGAACGTCACCGCGAGGTTGACCACCTGCGAGCGGCGCGGCTCCTCGGTCTCCCCGAGGTCCCACGCCAGCGTCGCCGTGCGGGCGTCGTCGCGGCGCAGTGCGACCGTGCCGAGGAGCACGTCGCCGTCGCGGACCTCGTACGCGTCACCGACCGGGCGCATCGTCAGGTCAGCCATCGGCCGGCTCCAGCCACGTCACCGAGAGCGGGGGCAGCGTCAGCGCGGCCGAGCACTGCTGGCCGTGCCACGGCTGCGGCTCGGCCACCACCGCGCGTACGGGCGTGCTCGTGCCTCCGTACGCTGCGTCGTCGGTGCACAGGACGACGTCCCACGCGCCGGGCGTCGGCAGCCCGACACGGTAGAGGTCCCAGGTCGCTCCGGACATGTTGGCCACGCAGACGAGACTACGACCGTCGCTTCGCCGGACGAAGGCGTAGACGTTGTGCGTCGTGTCGTCGGCCTCCAACCACGTGAACCCGTCGGGGGAGTGGTCACCCGCCCACAGCGCCGGGTTGGCCGCATAGCGCGCGTTGAGTTCGGTGACCAGACGCTGCACACCGGCGTGCTCGACGGCGTCCGGCCGGCCCGGGTCGAGCAGCTCCCAGTCGAGCGACCGCTCGTCGGACCACTCCCGCTCCTGGGCGATCTCGCCTCCCATGAAGAGCAGCTGCTTGCCAGGATGGGCCCACTGGTACGCCAGCAGCGCGCGCAACGACGCGAACCGCTGCGGGCCCTCGCCTGCCATCTTGGTCAGCAGCGAGCCCTTGCCGTGCACGACCTCGTCGTGGGAGAGCGGCAGGACGAAGTTCTCGGCGTGGTGGTACATCATCGCGAACGTCAGCCGGTGATGGTCGGCCCCGCGGGACAGCGGGTCGGTCGCCAGGTAGCCGAGCGTGTCGTGCATCCAGCCCAGGTCCCACTTGAACCCGAACCCGAGACCGCCGTGGCGGACGTCGCGCGTCACCCCGTCGTACGCGGTGGACTCCTCGGCGACCATCGCGATCCCGGGGAACCTGCCGTAGCAGGAGGCGTTGAGCTCCTGGAAGAACGAGACCGCGTCCAGGTCGATGTTGCCGCCGTGCAGGTTCGGGACCCAGTCGCCGGGGCCGCGGGAGTAGTCGAGGTAGAGCATCGACGCGACGGCGTCCACGCGCAGGCCGTCGACGTGGAACTCCTCCATCCACCAGAACGCGTTCGCCAGCAGGAACTCGCGCACCTCGGGCTTCGAGAGGTCGAAGACGAACGTCCCCCAGTCCGGGTGCTCGCCGCGACGCGGGTCGGGGTGCTCGTACAACGGCGTGCCGTCGAAGCGCCCGAGCGCCCACTCGTCGCGCGGGAAGTGGGCAGGCACCCAGTCGAGGATCACCCCGATGCCGGCGGCGTGGAAGGCGTCGACGAGCGCACGGAAACCGTCCGGGTCGCCGAAGCGCGACGTGGGCGCGTAGTAGCCGGTGACCTGGTAGCCCCACGAGCCGCCGTACGGGTGCTCCATGACCGGCATGAGCTCGACGTGGGTGAAGCCGCGCTCGGCGACGTACGGGACCAGGGTCGTCGCGAGCTCCGCGTACGAGAGGCCGCGCCGCCACGAGCCGAGGTGCACCTCGTACACGCTCATCGGCTCGGCCCACGGCCTGCCGTCGGGCCGAGCACGCATCCATGCGTCGTCGCTCCACACGTGCCGCGAGGTGAACACGCGCGAGGCGTTGGCCGGCGGGACCTCCGCCCAGGTGGCGAACGGGTCGGCCTTCTGGCGCCACACCCCGTCGGCGCCGTGGACCGCATACTTGTAGAGCGCGCCGTCACCGATCCCGTCGACGCGGCCGCGCCACACGCCCTCGGCGTCGCGGACGAGGTCGTGCCCCGCGCCGTCCCAGCCGTTGAAGTCCCCGAGGACCTGCACGTCGAGGGCGTTCGGAGCCCACACGGCGAACTCCACGCCGCCGTCACGGACATGAGCACCGAGGTCGCGCCACAGGTCTCGCGTCATGCGGTGGAGTCTTTCATGGGTGCTGCGAGGCCAGGTCTCAGCCACCCAGCATGCGCTCGAGCGCGGCGTGCGGGATCGCCGCCCAGTCGGGCCGGTGGTCGCGCTCGTAGACGTACTCGTACAGAGCCTTGTCCATCTCGTACGCCGCGAGCAGGTCCGAGACGGGCTCCGTGGAGGTGTCGGCGGAGTCTGGGCCGTCGTACCCGCGAAGGAACGCCTGCCGGTTGCGGTCCACCCAGGCCTGCGCACGGGTGACCTGGTCACCCTCACCGCCACCGGTCTGGACGAGGTAGGAGTGCGCGGCGTAGTCGAACGAGCGGAGCATGCCCGCGACGTCGCGCCACGCCGAGTCCAGCGCGACGCGGGCCGCCAGCGGCGCCGTCGGCTCGCCCTCGAAGTCGATGAGCTTCCAACCCGCCGTCGTCCGCAGCGTCTGCCCGAGGTGCAGGTCGCCGTGGACGCGCTGCGCGAGCACCGGGACCGGCGCGGAGCGGAGCCGGTCGTAGCGCGCACGCGCCGCGTCGGCGTACGGCTCCAGGTCGGGCGTGCGGGAGAGGACGTCGGCGAGACGGGCGTCGAGCTTGTCCGCGAGCGCGACCAGGTCGGCCTCGCCCCACGTCGCGGTCTCGAGGTGCTCTGCCATCAGGGCATGGACGAGCCGGACGGTCTCACCCAGCCGTTCGGACTCGCCGGCGAAGTCGCCGCCCGCGTCCTCGGGTGCCAGCTCGGGCTCGGCCAGGAGGTCGCGCACGCTCGCCCGCGCGCTGTCCCAGCCGTTGCTCGCCGTCCGCAGGAACCGCTGCAGCATGGCGAGGTCGTACGAGGTGGCGTCGGGCCCGTCGGTGGTCGTGCTGATGACGCCCCACAGCGTCGCGATCGCCTCGTCGCCGGGCCCCGCGAGGGCGTCGTGCACCTCAACGTCGGGGTTGCGCCCGGCCACGACCTTGCGGAAGACCTTCATCAGCGCTGTCTCGTCGATCACCATCGAGGTGTTGGACTGCTCCACGGCCAGCAGGACCGACCCCGACTCGGGGCCGATCACGGGCTCGCCGTCGTCGTCGGACGGCAGCAGCGAGGTGTACGTGGTGTCGTCGGGCGTCTCGCCGAAGAACCCTCGTACGAGGACCTGCCGCGCGTCGGGGTCGTGGAGGGCGTCGTAGACGTACAGCTCGTCCGCCATCTCGCCCGCCCCCGGCGCGTACACGCCGAGGAGCCCGTACGCGTTCGCCTCGACCGGCTCCTGGCGGTAGGCCAGCGGCATGTTGTACGTCTGCGTGCCGCCGCCAGGACCTCGTACGGTCACGAGCTCGAAGCGCACCCCGAGCCCCGTCGACGGGCGCTGGAGCCACCCCCGCGGCGCGATCGCGGCCAGCTCCCACCCCTCGCCGTCGCCGGCGAACCACCGCTGGCGGACCAGGTAGTCGAGAACCTCGCGCCGGCCCTGGACAGTGCGCTCGTTGCTCATCTGGCCTCCTCGGTGTCGACCGTACGGCCCAGGCGGAACCAGTAGAAGCCGTGGCCGGCCAGCGTCAGCAGGTACGGCAGCTCGCCGATCGCGGGGAACTCGACGCCGCCGAACATCTCGACCGGCCGGATGCCCTCGTACGCGTGCAGGTCGAGCTCGACCGGCTGCGGGAACCGCGACAGGTTGTTGACGCACAGCATCACGTCGCCGTCGTGCTCGCGGACGAACGAGAACACCGACGGGTTCGAGCCGCCGAGGTCACGGAACGTCCCGACGCCGAAGGCACGGTGCTGCTTGCGGATGTGGATCATGCGGCGCGTCCAGTGCAGCAGCGAGGAGGTGTTCTCCTGCTGCGCCTCCACGTTGACGGCCTGGTAGCCGAAGACCGGATCCATGATCACCGGAAGGCTGAGCTTGCCCGGGGTCGCCACGGAGAAGCCGGCGTTGCGGTCCGGCGTCCACTGCATCGGCGTACGGACGCCGTCGCGGTCACCGAGCCAGATGTTGTCGCCCATCCCGATCTCGTCGCCGTAGTAGAGCACCGGCGAGCCCGGGAGGCTCAGCAGCAGCGCCGTGAACAGCTCCATGCGGTTGGTGTCGTTGTCGAGCAGCGGGGCGAGGCGCCGACGGATGCCGATGTTGGCCTTCATCCGCGGGTCGGTGGCGTACTCGCGCCACATGTAGTCGCGGTCCTCGTCGGTCACCATCTCGAGGGTCAGCTCGTCGTGGTTGCGGAGGAAGATGCCCCACTGGCAGCCGTCGGGGATGTCGGGCGTCTGCTCCATGATCTCGCTGATCGGGTAGCGCGACTCCCTACGCACGCCCATGAACAGGCGCGGCATCACCGGGAAGTGGAAGCACATGTGGCACTCGTCGCCGCCGACCTCGGGGTCACCGAAGTAGTCCACCACGTCGGAGGGCCACTGGTTCGCCTCGGCGAGCAGCACGCGGCCGGGGTAGTGGTCGTCGACGTAGCGGCGGACCTTCTTGAGGAACTCGTGGGTCCGGGGGAGGTTCTCGCAGTTCGTGCCCTCCTCCTCGTACAGGTACGGGACCGCGTCGAGCCGGAACCCGTCGACTCCCAGGTCGAGCCAGAACCGCAGCGCCTCCATCATCGCCTCGTGGACGGCGGGGTTCTCGAAGTTGAGGTCGGGCTGGTGCCCGTAGAAGCGGTGCCAGTAGTACTGCCCGCGCACCGGGTCGTACGTCCAGTTGGACGCCTCGGTGTCGACGAAGATGATGCGGGTGTCGGCGTACGCCTCGTCGGTGTCGCGCCAGACGTAGAAGTCGCCGTACGGGCCGTCCGGGTCGGTGCGCGACGCCTGGAACCACGGGTGCGCGTCCGAGGTGTGGTTCATGACGACGTCGATGATGATGCGGATGCCGCGGGCGTGGGCGGCGTCGAGGAGCTCCTTGAAGTCCTCGACGGTGCCGAGCTCGGGCGAGACCGAGGTGTAGTCGGCGACGTCGTAGCCGCCGTCGCGCAGCGGCGAGGGGAAGAACGGGGGCAGCCACAGGCAGTCCACGCCGAGCCACGCCAGGTAGTCCAGCTTGCTCGTCAGGCCGGCCAGGTCGCCGATGCCGTCGCCGGTCGAGTCGTGGAACGAGCGGACGAGCACTTCGTAGAAGACGGCGCGCTGGAACCACAGCGGGTCGTCGTCACGCCGGTCGGGGAGGGACGCCGGCGTAGGGGCGGGGGCGTTCATGCGCGCCACGATAACCCCCTGCCTCGTGTCCGCCTCCACGGTCGGGCGCCTGCGCGCCACTAGGCTGTGCCCATGCTCCTGGCCGCGCTCGCCGCCCTGCTCTGCGGGATCGCCATCGGTGCCGTCGTGGTGTGGTGGGCGAGCCGCCGCGACCCGCCCGAGCCCGTCACGGGCCGTGTGCTGATCCCCGTAGCGCCGGAGCTGGAGAAGGCACACCTCCAGACCCGCGGCAACCGGCCCCTGGACAACGTGACACGTTCGGAGATCACCCGGCTGCTCCAGACCGGGCGCAGGATGGAGGCCGTCCGTCTCCTGCACGCGAGCACGGACATGTCGCTGCTGCAGGCCAAGGCCCGGATCGAGGAGTGGGCCGAGGCGGTCGAGCAGCGGATGATCGCGCAGGCCTACGCCGACGCCGCGAACCTCGAGCACGACGAGGTCGACGACGCCTTGGCCGACGAGCTGCGCGAGATGCTCCAGCGGCGGTTCGGTCGCCCGCGTGCGCTCAAGCTGCTGCGCCGCCGGACCACGATGCGTCTCGCGGACGCGTACGACTACCTCGACATGCTCCGCCGCGGATCCCTGGTCGACTAGCGGCGCTCAGCGCACGACGGTCAGCACGTGCGCGACGGGGGAGTCGCCGCCGAGCTTCACGTAGTCGTCCTCGCCCCACTCGAACACCTCACCGGTCAGCTCGTCGCGGACGGTGAACCGTTCACCCCACCCGATCCCGAGCGCCGGGAGGTCGAGGTGGACGGTCGTCTCGTGGGTGAGCGACGGCTCCAGGTTGGCGACCACGATCACCACGTCGTCGCGCACCTCCGGACCGCTCTCGTCGAGGTGTCGCCGGGAGAAGCACAGGATCTGGTCCGACTCCGTCTCGTGCACGCGCAGCCGGTGCAGCTGGCGCAGCGCCGGGTGCTCGCGCCGGATCTCGTTGAGCCGGGCGACGAACGGTGCCAGCGACTGCGGGACGTCGAAGTCACGGTGCTTGACCTCGTACTTCTCCGAGTCGAGATACTCCTCCGACCCCGGGCGCAGCGGGGTGTGCTCGAGGATCTCGAAGCCCGAGTACATGCCCCACGTCGGTGCCCCGGTCGCGGCCAGCACGGCACGCAGCCGGAACATCGCCGGATCGCCGGTCTGGAGGTGCACGGGGAGGATGTCGGGCGTGTTCACCCAGAACGCGGGACGCATCACCGCCGCCTTGCGGCCGGAGACCTCTTCGAGGTACGCCTCGAGCTCCTCCTTGGTCTCGCGCCACGTGAAGTACGTGTACGACTGGTGGAAGCCGACCGTGCCGAGCGCGCGCATCATCGCCGGCCGGGTGAACGCCTCGGCGAGGAACACGACGTCGGGGTCGGTGCGGCGCACCTCGGCGAGGAGCCGCTCCCAGAACGGCACCGGTTTGGTGTGCGGGTTGTCGACGCGGAAGATCCGGATCCCGTGCGCCATCCAGTGACGCACGACCCGCAGCACCTCCTCGTACAGGCCGTCGGGGTCGGTGTCGAAGTTGAGCGGGTAGATGTCCTGGTACTTCTTCGGCGGGTTCTCCGCGTACGCGATCGTGCCGTCGGCGCGGTGGGTGAACCACTCGGGGTGCGCCTTGACCCAGGGGTGGTCGGGCGCGCACTGCAGCGCCAGGTCGAGCGCCACCTCCATCCCGCGCTCGCGGGTCGCGGCGACGAACGCGTCGAGGTCCTCGAGGGTGCCGAGCTCGGGGTGCACGGCGTCGTGGCCTCCCTCCGCAGCGCCGATCGCCCACGGCGAGCCAGGGTCGCCCGGCTCGGCGACGAGCGCGTTGTTGCGCCCCTTGCGGTTGACCCGTCCGATCGGGTGGATCGGCGGCAGGTAGACGACGTCGAACCCCATCGCGGCCACGCGGTCCAGCTCGCCGACCGCCGCGCGCAACCCGCCGTACGAGCGGGGGAACAGCTCGTACCAGGCGCCCGCGAGGGCGCGCTCCCGGTCGGCGAAGAGCGGGTACGCCGCCGTGCTGCCGAGCAGGTCGCGCAGCGGGAACCGGCTCATCACCTCTAGCACCTCAGGCGTGGTCGCGGCCTCCAGGCGCTCGGCGGGAGGACGGTTCTTGTCACGCAGGATCTTGGCGGCCGTGCGCAACGTCGCGCGCTCGGCGGTCCGCCCGCGGGGGAGAGCCGTGGCGGCGCGCTCGAGCAGCAGCGCGCCCTCGACCGGCATCAGCTCGGCGTCGACGTCGGCGGCGACCTTGATCGGCGCGTCGTGCAGCCACGTGCCGTACGGGTCCGACCAGGTCTCGATGCGGTACGACCAGGGGCCGACCTCGTCGAGGGTCACCCACAGCTCGTGGTGGTCGTTGTCGAGGTGGGGGAGCGCGAGCAGCGGCCGCTCCTTGCCGTCCGGGCCGGTCAGCACGACGCCGGCGCCGAGGTCGTCGTGGCCCTCGCGGAAGATGCGCGCACGGATCGGGAACGGCTCGCCGACCGTCGCCTTCGCGGCGTACTCCCCGTGCTCGACGACCGGGCACACGTCCATCACTGGGATACGCAGCATGCGCGCCACGCTATCCGACCTGGCCCCCGCCCCTCTCGCCCGGACGTCATACGTCCTGCGGGCGGGGACCACCGATTCGTATGACGTCCTGGCGTCGTCCACAGGTGGTGGCGTAGACGAGCCCGCAGGGTCTTGGCGGACACACGCTCACGGCATGCACCAGCAGATGACGAGGGACGAGGTACGGCGCGCGCGGCGCCGTCGGGTAGGGCGCGAGGCGCAGACGCAGGACGGGGTTCTGTCCCGCCGACAGCTGTACGGGATGGGGCTCAGTCGTTGGGAGGTCGACGCGGAGCTGAGGGCGCAGCGGTGGAGGTTGCACGGGCGCCAGACCATCGCTGTCCACACCGGTGACCTCGCAGGCGACGCGATGCTGTGGCACGCGGTCATCGAGGCCGGAGCACGCGGCGTCCTCGACGGGGTCAGCGCCCTCGTCGCCGCGGGGCTCACGGGGTTCACGATCCCCGCCGTACGGGTGTCGGTGCCGCGTGGGGCCCGGGTCGTGAAGATCGCGGGGATCGACATCCGGCAGACGAGGCGGCTGCGTCCGTCCGACCGTGTCGGCGCCGGGATTCCGCGCGTCTGGCCCTGGATCGCCGCCGTACGGGGAGCGTTGTGGGCGCGCACGGATCGGGAGGCGGCGACGCTGCTCGCGATGGTCGTCCAGCAGCGGCTCACGACGGCCGAACGGATCGGGGCCGCGCTGCTCGACGTGCGACGCGACCGCCGTCGACGCTTCGTGGAGATGATCGTGCTGGACCTCATCGGCGGGGCGCAGTCGCTCGGTGAGCTCGACTTCGCCGGGATGGCGCGCCGGCGCGGTCTGCCCGAGCCGGATCGACAGGTCGTACGGCGGGGACGCGACGGCCGGATCTACCTCGACGTCGTCTGGGAGGCGTTCGCGGTCGTCGTCGAGATCGACGGCATCCACCACGCGTTCGCGCAGAACCTCGTCAACGACGCGCTGCGCCACAACGCGGTGACGCTGCGCGACGCGACGGTGCTCCGGCTCCCTCTGCTCGGCCTGCGCGTGGCGGTGGACGCCTTCTTCGGGCAGATCGTCGAGGCGCTCGTCGCCGGCGGGTGGACCCCTCCGGACGTCATACGTCCTGCGGGCTCCGACCCTCAGAACGCATGACGTTACGGGAGGGGCGTGGGGGTCGCGGAGAGCAGGACCACGAGGGAGTGCGGGGCGACCTCGCCGTCGAACGGGCCGCAGCGGTCCAGGTCGGCGGTGTCGAGCACGACCTCGTACGCGTCCGGCCACGGGGCGCCGGGCAACGTCCAGGACAGCGCCTCGCCACCGGCGTTGAGCAGCAGGACGGCGCACCGCTCGTCCGGTCCGCCGTCGAGCGCCATGCCGAGCCGGTGCAGCGACGTGTCGTGCCAGTCGTGCTCCTCCCAGTCGCGCCCGTCGGGATGCAACCAGCGGACGTCCTGCCGGCCGGTCAGCTCCGAGACCTCGCCGGTGAAGAACCGGGTCGTCCGCAGCGCCGGGTGCTCCGCCCGCAGCGCCGTCAGCCGGGTGACGACGCCGCGGAGGTGCTCCCACCCCACGTCCGGGATCCACGGGACCCACGTGAGCGGGCTGTCGTGGCAGTACGCGTTGTTGTTGCCGTCCTGCGTCTGACCATGCTCGTCACCGGCGCGCAGCATCGGCACCCCGGCGGCGAGCAGCGTGGTGGCGATGAGGTTCGCGGACTGGCGCCGGCGCAGCGAGAGGACGCCGACGTCGTCGGTCTCGCCCTCGACCCCGCAGTTCCACGAGCGGTTGTCGGTGTGGCCGTCGCGGTTGTCCTCGCGGTTGGCCTCGTTGTGCTTCTCGTCGTACGAGACGAGGTCGCGCAGCGAGAACCCGTCGTGCGCCGTCACGAAGCTCACCGAGGCCTGCGGCGGTCGTCCGCTCGGCTCGAACTCCTGCGACGACCCCGCCAGGCGTCGCGCGATCCCTGCGACACCGCCGATCCCGTGCGCGGCGCCGCGCCAGAAGTCGCGCACGTCGTCGCGGAAGCGGTCGTTCCACTCCGCCCAGCCGTGCGGGTAGCCGCCGACCAGGTAGCCGTCCATGCTCGCGTCCCACGGCTCGGCGATCAGCTTCACCCCACGCAGCACCGGGTCGCGCCCGATCGTCGCGATCAGCGACTGCGCGACGTCCACACGCCCCCGTCCCACCCGCGCCAGCGCGGACGCGAGGTCGAACCGGAACCCGTCCACATGCATCTCGCGCACCCAGTAGCGCAGCGACTCCACGATCAGCGCCGAGGCGGCGGCGGAGTCGGCGCGCACGGTGTTGCCGCAGCCTGTGACGTCGAAGTAGTGCCCCTGGGCGTGGCGGTAGTAGCCGGTTTCGTCCAGCGCCCGCAGGTGGATCCGCGGACCGTCCTGGCCACCCTCCGCGGTGTGGTTGTAGACGACGTCGAGGACGACCTCGAGCCCGCGCGCGTGCAGGGCCTGCACCATCTCCTTGAACTCGCCGACGGGGTCGTCGCCGGCGGCGTACGGGGCGTGCGGGGCGAGGAAGGAGACGGAGTTGTAGCCCCAGTAGTTCACGAGGCCGCGCTCGGCGATCGTCGGCTCGGTGACGAAGTGGTGCACCGGGAGCAGCTCGACGGTGGTCACGCCGAGCGAGACGAGGTGGTCCAGGACCGCCGGGTGCGCCAGCCCGGCGTACGTGCCACGGAGCTCCTCGGGCACGTCGGGATGACGCATCGTCAGACCGCGCACGTGCGCCTCGTACAGGACGGTGCGGTCCCAGGGCACCCGCGGCGCGACGTCGGCGCCCCAGTCGAACGCCGTCTCGGCGACGAACGCCCGCAGCCGCGAGGTGTTGCCGTCGAGCCCGCCGGTCACGTGCAGGGCGTACGGGTCGAGCACGGAGACCCCGTCGACGACGAAGCCGTACTCCTGCCCGGGCCCCACCCCGAGGACCTCGACGTGCCAGACCGACCCGGTCCGCGACTCGACCTCGAACTCCCCGACGCCCGGGAGGTCGAGCACGACCTGACGGGCGCGAGGAGCGTGGATCGCGAAGTTGACTCCCGAGACGACCTGACGGGCGCCGAGGGGGTGCGGGCTCCCCGGCGCACTCGGATGACGCTCGTACGCCCAGGTCTCGGCCATGCCCTCCATCATCGGGTACCGCCGGTGGCGCACGCGCTCGGTCCCGCCCGTACGGTGTTCGCTACCCTCGGTAGCCACGACGTCGACAGCAGGACTGTCACGACAGGCACCACACGGAAGGCACGCGCATGGGTGAGCTCGTCAGGCTCGAGGTGGCCGACGGCGTCGGCACGATCCGTCTCGACCGACCCAAGATGAACGCGATCAGCGCCCAGCTCCAGGACGAGCTGCGCGCGTGCGCCGAGGAGGCGACGGCACGCGAGGACGTCGCCGCGGTGGTCGTCTACGGCGGCGAGCGCGTCTTCGCGGCCGGTGCGGACATCAAGGAGATGGCCGACCTGTCGTTCCCGGCGATGAACGTCCGCGCCCAGGCGCTGCAGGCCGCCCTCAACGCGGTCGCCGCGATCCCGAAGCCGACCGTCTCCGCGATCACGGGCTACGCGCTCGGTGGTGGCTGCGAGCTCGCGATGTGCACCGACGTGCGCTTCGCCGCCGACAACGCCAAGCTCGGCCAGCCCGAGATCCTGCTGGGCATCATCCCCGGCGCGGGCGGGACGCAGCGGCTGTCGCGGCTGGTCGGGCCCGCCAAGGCGAAGGACCTCATGTTCACCGGTCGCCAGGTCGACGCCGCCGAGGCGCTCGCGATCGGGCTCGTGGACCGTGTCGTGCCGGCGGAGTCGGTGTACGAGGAGGCGCTCGCATGGGCGCGCCAGTTCGTCGGTGCCGCCTCGCTCGCGCTGCGCGGCATCAAGGAGGCGGTCGACCGTGGTCTCGAGGTGGACCTCGTGACCGGGCTCGAGATCGAGCGTCACCTCTTCGCGGCGCTGTTCGCGACCGAGGACCAGGCGACGGGCATGCGCTCGTTCGTCGAGAACGGGCCTGGCAAGGCCACCTTCGAGGGGAAGTAGCACCACCATGAGCACGATCGACACCCCCAACCCGCACGCGAGCGCGGACGAGGTCGAGGCCGCCTGGTCCGACACGAAGCTGGCCCAGGTGCTGTACCACGACTGGGAAGCGCAGACGTACGACGAGAAGTGGTCGATCTCCTTCGACGAGCGCTGCATCAGCTACGCCCGCGACCGCTTCACCGCTGTCGCCGGCGAGAGCGGCTGGCCGTACGGGCGCAGCCTCGAGATCGGTGCGGGCACTGGGTTCTTCACGCTCAACCTCATGCTCGCGGGCGTGATCGACAAGGGCACGGTCACCGACATCTCGCCCGGCATGGTCGAGGTCGCCAAGCGCAACGCCGACAACCTCGGCTTCTCCCTCGACGGGCAGGCTGCCGACGCCGAGGAGCTGCCGTTCCCCGACGAGTCGTTCGATCTCGTCATCGGTCACGCGGTCATCCACCACATCCCGGACGTGGAGAAGGCGTTCCGCGAGATGTTCCGCGTGCTGCGTCCCGGCGGTCGCGTCGTGATCTGCGGCGAGCCGACCAAGCGGGGCGACTTCGTCGCGCGTCGTCTGTCGCGGCTCACCTGGTGGGCCACCACGAACGCCACTAAGCTCGGCCCGCTGCGCGCCTGGTCGCGTCCGGCCGAGGAGCTCGACGAGTCCTCGCGCGCGGCGGCGCTGGAGGCGGTCGTCGACCTCCACACGTTCGAGCCGTCCGAGCTCGAGCGCACGGTCCTGCGCGCCGGCGGCGTCAACGTCCGTACGGCGACCGAGGAGCTGACGGCGTCGTGGTTCGGCTGGCCCGTCCGGACGTTCGAGGCAGCGGTGCCGGAGGAGAAGCTCGGGCTGCGCTGGCGCATGTTCGCGTACAAGTCCTGGCTGCGGCTGTCCGCGCTCGACAAGGCGCTGACCCCGGTGGTGCCGAAGGGCCTCTACTACAACGTCTCCGTCTCGGCGACGAAGCCCTGACACCGACGCGCCTGCGATGACCGCTCCCCGCCAGGCCCGCTTCCTCACCGTCGACTCCCTGCGGTGGGTGCGGCGTCACCGTGCGTGGTCGCGCTACCACCTGGTGCGCTACTGGCGGTTCTGGCGGTTCAAGCGGCGCCACCCCGACGTGATCACCGAGGGGTTCGTCTTCCTCGGCCGCGGGGTGCAGATCGAGACGAAGCCTCCGTACGGGCGGGTGGTCCTCGGCAAGTTCGTGCACCTCGGCGACCGTACGGCGCTGCGGGCACACAACGGCACGCTGCGCCTCGGCGACAAGGTCGTCATGGGGTCCGACAACACGGTCAACGCGCACCTCGACATCGAGATCGGGGCGGCGACGATCATCTCGGACTGGACCTACATCTGCGACTTCGACCACGTGACGCTCGACCTCGCGAAGCCGATCAAGGACCAGGGGCTCGTCGTCTCGCCGGTCCGGATCGGGCCCGACTCGTGGATCGGTGTGAAGGCCACGGTGCTCCGCGGCACCCGTACGGGTCGGGGTGTCGTGCTCGCCGCGCACACCGTCGCGCGCGGCGAGTACCCGGACTTCGCGATCGTCGCCGGGCTGCCCGGGCGGGTCGTCAAGAGCCGCCGCGACGACCTCGCGGAGTGGGCCGAGATCCAGCGCTACACCACCGAGGTCGCCGAGGAGCAGCGCGAGGCCCGCGGCACCTGACGTACGGCCCCCTCCGGGGAGCCGTTCTGCGCTGGGCAGAACGGGTGTACCTGGAGGAGTCGGCGGTCCTAGCATCGCGGCATGGGTGACCTGATCCGCTTCCCTGCACCGCACGAGCACGAGCACGAGCCGCGCACGCCGCGCGAGCCCGAGCCGCTCTGGCGGGAGGTGCTCGGCGCCCGGATGCGCCGGCGCCGTACCGACCTGGGACTCCGGCTGGTCGACGTCGCCGACGTCGCTGGCATCTCGGTCCAGTACCTGTCCGAGGTCGAGCGCGGCCGCAAGGAGCCGTCGAGCGAGATCATCGCCGCGGTCGCCGGTGCGCTGCAGACCAGCCTGCGCGAGCTCACCGGCACCGTTCATCGCGACCTCACCACCCGTACGCTCGCCCCCTCGCCGATCCGGGGTCCGAAGGCGCTCGCCGCCTGAGCCCGCAGGTCAGCGCGCCCGTGGCTCCATGACCACGTCGACGAGCCCGTACGCCCGCGCGGCCTCGGCGGAGAACACCCGGTCCCGGTCGGTGTCGTGCCGCAGCCTCTCGACGCTCTGACCGGTGTGCGTCGACAGGATCGCCTCCATGCCGTTGCGCACCCGCACCACCTCGTCGGCCTGAAGGATGAGGTCGGGGATCGTCCCCTGGCCCCGGGCCGCCGGCTGGTGGAGCACGAAACGTGCGTGGGGCAACGCCGCGCGCTTGCCGGGAGCACCGCCCGCCACGAGCACCGCGCCGGGGCCGATCGCCTGCCCGACGCAGAACGTCGCGATCGGTGAGCGGACGTGCTGCATCGTGTCGTAGACCGCGAGCATCGCCGTCTCGTCGCCGCCCTCGCAGTTGACGTAGAGGCTGATCTCGGAGTCGGGGTTGTCCGCCTCGAGGTGGAGCAGCTGGGCGATGAGCGCGTTGGCGACCCCGGCGTCGATGCCGGTGCCCAGGTAGACGATGCGTTCGGCGAGCAGGTGCGAGTAGACGTCCATCACGCGTTCGCCGCGCGGGTGGCTCGCGATGACGTTGGGGATCGTGTAGGTGCTCATCCCGCCACCCCGATCCCGACCGTACGGCGCCGGTTGGGCATGACGTCGTCGAACGACCCGACGACGTGGTCGACGAACCCGTACGCGCGCGCCTCCTCGGCGGTGTACCACCGGTCGTGCAGCGAGTCCTCGAAGACCCGCTCGATCGGCTGGCCGGTGTCCTCGGCGATGAGGGCGAGGACGGTGTCGCGGGTGTGGCGCAGGTCGTCGGCCTGGACCTCGATCTCGACGGCGCTCCCGCCGATGCCTGCCGAGCCCTGGTGCATGAGCACCCGCGCATGGGGGAGGGCGTAGCGCCGGCCCGGCGTCCCCGCCGACAGCAGGAACTGCCCGGCGCTGCAGGCGAGGCCGAGGGCGAGCGTCGACACGGCGCACGGGACGAGCCGTACGGTGTCGCGCAGCGCGAGCATCGCGGGGACCGACCCGCCGGGGGAGTGGATCCACAAGGCGATGTCGGCGGCCGGGTCGTCCGCGGCCAGGGAGAGGAGCTGCGTCGTGAGCAGCGTGCCGTTGTCGTCGTCGAGGACACCGTCGAGGACGAGGATGCGTCGGCCGAGCAGCTGCTGGCGGGTCGCGGTGTCGAACTGTGGTGGTGCTCCGTCGTGTGCCATGCCTCCCACGCTGGCGCGCGGCGACGACCGGATCCAGCGATTCCTCCCGGGGCGGATCTGCTGGCGGCAGAGCGTCAGACGCGCGCGGTGACGACCAGGTCGAGGGAGGCCGCCAGGTCGGCGTCGTCACCCTCGCGCACGACGAAGTCGGCGGTCTCCACCGACCGGACCACGTCGGCGACGTGCGCCGGCCACTCCTCGTACGGTCCGGCGATCTGCGCGTCGACGAGCGAGCCGTGCTGCTCCTCCCAGGCGGCCAGCCGCGCGCCGTGGTGGAGGCCGGCCAGCGACGCGACGCGTGCGTGCGTGCCGACGAGGTCGCGCAGCTCGGCCGGCTCGAGCTCCTTCGGGTGGTAGATGTTGCCGGGAGGGAACGTGAGCGTGTTGGGCGTGCTCACGACCAGCGTGCCGCCGGGACGCAGCGCACGGACGCACTCGGCGAGGAACGCGTCCTGGTCCCACAGGTGCTCGATCGTCTGCAGGCTCACGACGACGTCGAAGGAGGCGTCGGCGTACGGGAGAGCGACGAGGTTGCCCCGGACCACCGGGACCTGCGGGTACGCGCTGCGGACGTGCCCGGTCGCGTACGCGTCGTAGTCCAGCGCGACCAGCGAACGCGCCTCGCGGCTCAGGAGGTCCGCGCCGTACCCCTCGCCGCAGCCCGCCTCCAGCACGAGCTTGTCGCGGACGACGTCGCGCAGCGCCTCGTAGACGACCTCGTGGCGGCGGAACCAGTAGTTCTCGTGCCAGATCCCCGGCACGGTCCGCTCCCCGGTGATCACCATCTGCGGCTTCTCGCCGCCGCCCGTGCCCTCGCTGCTCACGCCCGCAGCGTACGGGCGTGTGCGCGACGCGCTCAGGCGCGGGGGGCGTTGCGGACCGCGCGGTCGGCGGTGCCGGAGACCAGCGAGCCGATGATCACCGCGAGGAGGACGCCGACCACGGCGCTGGCGATCTGCTCCTCCAGCGGGATGTCGACGGTGAAGGGGAGCACGCCGATCAGGACGGCGATGAGCACCACGATCCACCCGAAGAAGAGGCGTGGTCGTGGCGTCGTGAGCAGCAGCAGGTGCATCAGCGCGGTCGCGAGCAGCGCGGCACCGGCGGCGAGGAACGCGTACGGCAGCGTCGAGGCGACGTCCCACCGCCCGCCGCCGCTCGGCACGAGGACCGCGATGTCGAAGACGCCGCGGCAGACGAGCAGGCCGACGGCGGCGCCCAGCGCGGCGACGACCGCCGTCGCGACACCGCCCGCCCACAGCTTGCCGGCGTCCACGGACAGGCCGCTGGGGGTGTCGGGATCGCGGTCGGGCTCGGGGGAGCCGGCGGGAGGTTGCTGGTAGGACATCGTGCCTCCTAGCTCGCGGTGGCCGTCACGCTACCGGTTCTCGGCCGGCGATGAGGGGCGACATCCAACGGGCGTCGGGGTCGCTGTCGACGAGGAGCTTCTTGACGAGGAGCGTCGCCGGGATCGCGAGGATCGCGCCCCACGCGCCGAGGATGAGGGTCCAGAAGATCAGCGACAGCATGCTGATCGTCGCGGAGAGCCCGACCGAGTCGCCGACGATCTTGGGCTGGAAGATCGACTGGACGACGAAGTTGATCACGCAGTAGCCGACGATCACCCACAGCGCCGTCTCCCACCCGGAGTCGAAGAGCGCCAGCATGGCCGGCGGCACGAGGCCGAGGACGAAGCCGATGTTGGGGATGTAGCCGGTGATCAGCGAGAGCACGCCCCACAACCACGGCTCGGGGACGCCGAGGGCGTAGAGCAGGATCACGTCGCCGACCGCGACGATCAGTCCGAAGACCGTCGCGACCACGAAGTAGCGGCGCGTCCCGCTCGCGAAGTCGGCCAGCGCGTCGACGGTGGCGCGGTGGCGGTCGGGGACCTTGTCCACCAGACGGGGGACCACCGAGCCGTCGAGGGCCATGAAGAGGAGCAGCACCAAGATGAGGAGCAGGTTGCCGGTGACGGTGGTCGCGCTCGACACGGCGTCGGCGACGTAGGGGGCGAGGGACTTGATGTCGAGGTGCTGGAAGATCTGGTCCAGGTCGCTCTGCTGGACGCCCAGGTTGTTCAGCAGCGACTTCACGTCGGCGAGCCACCGCTGGAACTCGTCCTCGTACGTGGTGAGCAGCTCGCCGAACCGTGCTCCTGCGAGCACCAGGGCGCCGGCCAGCAGCAGGAGGATCGCGTAGACGGCGACGACGCACGCGACAGTCCCGGCCCAGGTGGGCAGTCCCACGCGCTCGACCAGGTGCCGCAGCGGGTGCACGGTCACGGTGAGGCAGACCGCGAGGAACGTCGGTCCGATGATGCCGTTGATGTTCATGACGCCTGCCACCACGACGACGAACGCGGCGGACCCGACCAGGATGGTGAACGTGCGTTGACGTGCCCTAGGCTCGGTCATGTGGCTCAGTGTCGCAGCGTGTCGTGCGCTCGACCTCTCAAGAAGGCCCTCGGCGTACGAGCCACCGACGCGGGAGCGCCGTGGGTGAGCGGTTCGCCGTGTGACCCACGCCACCCAAGACGACCTCGTCATGATGGTTACCAGTCGGTAACATCAGGGTTGCGGGGACGTCTCACGGCTCCGCAACGCAGTCGCCCGCGGCTGCCGCGACGCGCGTCCCGTGCGAGCGCCGTGTACGAAGTCGACTCCACAGGAGGGGCCGAGAAGGCCATGAACATCGTCGTCTGTGTGAAGTACGTACCGGACGCTACGGCGGACCGGTCCTTTGACTCGTCGGACAACACCGTGGACCGCGAAGGCGTCGACGGTCTGCTCTCGGAGCTCGACGAGTACGCCGTCGAGCAGGCCCTGCAGGTCGCCGAGAACAACGACGGCGAGGTGACCGTCCTGACGGTCGGCCCGGCCGACGCTGCCGACGCCGTCCGCAAGGCGCTCCAGATGGGGGCGGACAAGGGTGTCCACGTCGAGGACGACGACATCGCGGGCTCCGACGCCGTCGCGACGTCGCTGATCCTCGCCAAGGCGCTGGGGACCCTCGAGTACGACCTCGTGTTCTTCGGCATGAGCTCGACCGACGGCACGATGGGTGTCGTCCCGACCATGGTCGCCGAGCGCCTCGGCCTCCCCGCGGTCACCTACGGCTCGGAGATCACCGTCGACGGCTCGACGGTCACCGTCCGCCGTGACGGCGACGTCGCGACCGAGACCATCACCGCCACCGCCCCGGCGGTCGTATCGGTGACGGACCAGTCGGGCGAGCCCCGCTACCCGTCCTTCAAGGGCATCATGGCGGCGAAGAAGAAGCCGGTCGAGGACCTCACCCTCTCCGACCTCGGCATCGAGTCGTCCGAGGTCGGCCTCGACGCCGCCTGGACCAAGGTCCTCTCGTTCGCGCCGCGCCCGCCGCGGACCGCCGGCGAGATCGTCACCGACGAGGGAGACGGCGGCGTCAAGCTGGCCGAGTTCCTCGCGTCGAAGAAGTTCGTCTGAGGAGCAGCGACAGATGAGTGAGATTTTCGTTCTCGTCGACCACGTCGACGGCACCGTCCGCAAGACCACCGGCGAGCTCCTGACGCTCGCCCGTCGTCTGGGCACCCCGTCGGCCGTCTTCATCGGCTCCGGCGCGGACACGGCGCAGTCCTACCTCGCCGAGTACGGCGCGGAGAAGGTCTACGTCCTCGACGCCCCCGAGCTGACCGAGTACCTCGTCGCCCCCAAGGCCGAGGCGCTCGCCCAGCTCGTCGCCGACAAGCAGCCCGGCGCGGTCCTCGTCTCCTCCTCGGCCGAGGGCAAGGAGATCGCGGGCCGTCTCGCGATCAAGACCGAGTCCGGCCTGCTCACCGACGCCGTCGACGTCCGTGCAGGCGGCGAGGGCGTGGAGACCACGCAGTCGGTCTTCGCGGGCAACTTCACCGTCGAGGCGACCGTCACCAAGGGCACCCCGATCGTCGCCGTCAAGCCGAACTCGGCGACCCCGGAGAAGGCTCCTGCCGCTGCGGCCCTCGAGGCGGTGTCCGTCACCGTCTCCGACGCCGCCAAGGGCGCCAAGATCACCGACTCCAAGCCGCGTGAGGCCACCGGCCGTCCGGAGCTGACCGAGGCCGCGATCGTCGTCTCCGGCGGCCGTGGCACCGGTGGTGACTTCAGCCAGGTGGAGGCGTTCGCCGATGCTCTCGGCGCTGCCGTGGGCGCCTCGCGCGCGGCCGTCGACTCGGGCTGGTACCCGCACAGCTTCCAGGTCGGCCAGACCGGCAAGACGGTCTCGCCGCAGCTGTACGTCGCCAACGGCATCTCCGGTGCGATCCAGCACCGCGCCGGCATGCAGACCTCCAAGACGATCGTCGCCGTCAACAAGGACGAGGAGGCGCCGATCTTCGAGCTCGTCGACTTCGGCGTCGTCGGCGACCTCAAGGAGGTCCTGCCGCAGGCGACCGACGAGGTCAACAAGCGCAAGGGCTGACGCCACGTCGTCCGCGTCTTGAGGCCGTCACACCCCGTCCCGCGGGGTGTGACGGCCTTGCCGTGTTTCAGGGTCGGACAAAAGCCCCCAAAAGGGGCCCGTCGAAACTCGGCTTGCCAGGGTCTGATAAGAATGCTGTCACGATCAGGGGGCCTGGTGGTTGTAACACTTCGGTAAGTGTCCGGCCCCCGACCTGTTCTGGTCGATTGATCCGGAGTAACCATGGGTGTGCGGAAGTTTTTCTGCGCGTTCCCAACACAACAGGAGGATTCCAATGCGACTCTCCCGGCGTACTCGCCTCGGAGGCGTGGCGCTGCTCGCTGCTATCGGACTCACCGTGTCCGCGTGCGGCGGCGGCGGGGGAGATGACGACAACGGTTCGAGCGACTCGACCGACGCCGTCATCACCGCTCGTACCACCGAGCCTCAGAACCCGCTGGTTCCGCAGGCCACCAACGAGGTCGGCGGCGGCAACGTCATCGACCTGCTCTACGCGGGTCTCATCACGTACAAGGAAGACGGGTCGCAGGAGCTCGAGGTCGCCGAGTCGATCACCTCCGACGACAACCAGACGTGGACCGTCAAGCTGAAGGACTGGAAGTTCAGCGACGGCACCCCCGTCACCTCCAAGTCCTTCGTCGACGCCTGGAACTACGGCGCCCTGAGCACGAACGCGCAGAACGCCTCGTACTTCTACTACCCGATCAAGGGTTACGACGAGGTCCAGAAGGAGAACCCGACCGTCAAGACGATGTCGGGTCTGAAGGTCGTCGACGACAAGACCTTCACCATCGAGCTGAACCAGCCCGAGTCGGACTTCCCGCTGCGTCTCGGCTACTCGGCCTACTACCCGCTGCCTGAGTCGGCCTACTCCGACATCAAGGCGTACGGCGAGTCGCCGATCGGCAACGGCCCGTACAAGCTCGAGGCCTGGGAGCACAACAAGGAGCTCCGTCTCGTCCCGAACGAGGAGTACGACGGCGCCCGCAAGGCTCAGAACGGCGGCGTGACCTTCGTGGTCTACACCGACACCGAGGCTGCGTACACCGACATCCAGGCCGGCAACCTCGACGTCCTGGACACCGTCCCGGACAGCGCGCTGCAGACCTTCGCGAACGACTCGAGCATCACGCCCATCGAGGCGCCGGGCTCGGTCAACGGCTCGTTCCAGTTCCCGGTCGACCTCCCGGGCTTCACCGGCGAGGCCGGCAAGCTCCGCCGCCAGGCGGTCTCGATGGCCCTCAACCGTGAGGAGCTCACCGAGAAGCTGTTCTTCGGCACGCGTACGCCTGCCAAGGACTTCAGCGCCCCGCCGATGCCGGGCTGGACCGACGAGATCCCCGGCAACGAGGTTCTCGAGTTCAACGCCGACGAGGCCAAGAAGCGCTGGGCCGAGGCCGAGAAGATCGAGCCTTGGGGCGACAAGAAGCTGCTGATCGCCACCAACACCGATGGCGCCGGCAACAAGGCTTCGGTCGACGCGATGGCCAACCAGATCAAGAACACCCTGGGCATCAACGCCGAGCCGAAGTACTACGCCACGTTCGACGAGTTCCTCGACGCGCGTGACAACAACAAGACCGGCGCTCTGTTCCGTGCCGGATGGCAGCCGGACTACCCGTCGATCTCGAACTACCTCGGCCCGATCTACGGCACCGGCGCGGCTTCGAACGACGCCCGCTGGTCCAACAAGGAGTTCGACGCCCTGATCGCCAAGGCGGCAGGCGCGGAGAGCGACGAGGATCGCTACCAGGCGTTCGTCGACGCGCAGGCCATCCTCATGGAGGAGCTGCCGGGTCTGTCGATGTGGTACACCGACTCCACCGGTGCTGCTGCCAAGGGCGTGAAGAACGTCAAGTTCAACTGGCAGGGTGTGCCGATCTACCAGAACATCACGAAGTAGTAGGTTCCACACCACCGCATGCGGGGCGCGCGGGGGTGCAGCTCACCGGCTGCCCCCCGCGCGACCTGCGCGGGCTCCCGGTGCCTACCGGTGCCGACGGGCCTGAATCCACCGCTCTCCTCGGGAGGAGAGCCCATCCCGTAGGAGGCCACTGATGTGGTGGTACACCGCGCGGCGAATCCTGCAGACGATCCCCGTCCTCCTCGGGTCGACGCTGCTGATCTACGCGCTCGTCTTCCTTCGCCCAGGTGATCCTGTCCGTGCCTTGTTCGGCGACAAGCCGGTCTCCGAGGCCACCATCGCCCAGGTGCGCGAGCAGTACAACCTCGACGAACCCTTCCTGATCCAGTGGCTCCTCTTCCTCAAGGGCGCGCTCACTGGTGACTTCGGGCAGTCGTTCACCGGCCGTCCCGTCATCGACCTGATCGCCGAGGCGTTCCCGGTCACGATCAAGCTCGCCCTGATGGCGCTCGTGATCGAGGCCGTCCTCGGCATCATCGCCGGCACGATCGCAGGGCTTCGCAAGGGCAAGCTCTTCGACTCGACGATGCTCGTCGTCTCGCTCCTCGTGATCGCCGTCCCGATCTTCGTCTTCGGCTTCGTCTTCCAGCTCATCTTCGGTGTGAAGCTGGAGTGGTTCCCACCGACCGTCGGCGGCAACACCTCGTTCTACAACCTCTTGCTCCCCGCGATCGTGCTCGGACTCGTCTCGTTCGCGTACGTTCTCCGGTTGACGAGAACCTCGGTCGCCGGGAACCTCAGCGCCGACCACGTGCGCACCGCCCGTGCGAAGGGCCTTGCCGAGGGTGTCGTCGTCCGCCGGCACGTCCTCCGCAACTCGCTCATCCCGGTCGTCACCTACCTCGGTGTCGACATCGGAGCCTTGATGGCAGGAGCGATCGTGACCGAGGGCATCTTCAACATCCCTGGCGTCGGCAACCTCGCCTACCAGGCGGTTGTGCGCGGCGAGACGCCGACGATCGTCTCGGTCGTGACGATCATGGTGCTCGTGTACATCTTGGCGGCGCTGCTCGTCGACCTTCTGTACGCCCTTCTCGACCCAAGGATCCGTTATGCCTAAGCCGACGCTCCCGGGCCAGGAGCGCTACGTGGCCCCGGCCGAGGAGACGCCCCTCGCGGCGGTGGACTCGGTCCAGGTGGACGAGACTCCTGCCAGCCAGTGGCGCGAGGCGTGGAAGCAGCTCCGCCGCAACCCGTTGTTCCTCGCGTCGGCCGTGCTGCTCACCATCCTCGCGGTGGTCATCGCGTTTCCCGGGCTCTTCACGAACGCCGACCCGCGCTTCTGCGAGCTGTCGCGCAGCCTCGACCCCGCCGAGCCGGGACACCCGTTCGGCTTCAACTTCCAGGGCTGCGACGTGTGGTCGCGCACCTTGTACGGAGCGCGAGCATCGGTCACCGTCGGTGTCCTGACGACGCTTCTCGTGGTCCTCGTCGGTGGCATCACCGGCGCGGTCGCCGGATTCAAGGGCGGCTGGGCCGACGCGCTCATCTCACGCGTCGGGGACATCTTCTTCGCGATCCCGCTGATCCTCGCCGCGATCGTCACCCTGTCGTCGGTCAAGAACTGGTTCCCTGACCGCGGATTCTGGGGCGGCATCATGGCGGTCGTCCTGACGCTGGCGTTGTTCGGCTGGCCGCAGATCGCGCGCATCATGCGAGGGTCGGTCATCGAGGTGAAGAACTACGAGTTCGTCGACGCCGCCCGTGCGATCGGGGCGAGCAACCGCCGCAACCTCTGGCGGCACATCGTTCCGAACGCCATCTCCCCGGTGATCGTGACCGCGACCGTGTCGCTCGGTGTCTTCATCGTCGCCGAGGCCACGCTGTCGTTCCTCGGCCTCGGCCTGCCGTTCTCGGTGGTCTCCTGGGGCAACGACATCGCCGAGGCTCAGCGGCTCGTCCGTTCCGGCACCCGGCTCGGCGTGATGTTCGTGCCCGCGGCCGCGCTCGCGCTCACCGTGCTGAGCTTCATCCTGCTCGGTGACGCCGTCCGTGATGCCCTCGACCCGAAGGCGAAGAAGCGATGAGCACTCAGCAGCCCCTCCTCGAGGTCCGCGACCTCGACGTCGCGTTCTACGCCGACAAGAAGGCGATCCCTGCGGTGCAGGGCGCCAACCTCACCGTGTACCCGGGACAGACCGTCGCCATCGTCGGCGAGTCCGGGTCGGGCAAGTCGACGACCGCGCACGCGATCATCGGCCTCCTCCCGGGCACCGGCAAGGTGACCGGCGGCCAGATCGTCTTCGACGGCGAGGACGTCGCACGCTCGGGCAAGAAGGAGTTCCAGGCCCTGCGCGGTGACCAGATCGGCCTGGTCCCGCAGGACCCGATGTCGAACCTCAACCCGCTGTGGCGCGTCGGGACGCAGATCAAGGAGTCCTTGATCGCCAACGACGTCGCCAAGGGCAAGGACGCCGACCGGCGTGTGCACGAGCTGCTCGCCGAGGCCGGCCTCAACGACGTCGAGCGTCGCGCACGCCAGTACCCGCACGAGTTCTCGGGCGGCATGCGGCAGCGTGCGCTGATCGCGATGGGTCTCGCGGCACGCCCGAAGCTCCTGATCGCCGACGAGCCGACCTCGGCTCTCGACGTGACGGTGCAGAAGCAGATCCTCGACCACCTCGACGGTCTCACCGACGAGCTCGGCACCGCGGTCCTGCTCATCACCCACGACCTGGGTCTGGCCGCCGAGCGCGCCGACCACATCGTGGTGATGTACAAGGGGCGGGTCGTCGAGTCGGGTCCTGCGCTGGAGATCCTCAAGAATCCCGAGCACCCCTACACGCAGCGTCTCGTGTCGTCGGCCCCGTCGATCGCGTCGCAGCGCCTCTCGTCGGTCAAGGAGCGCGAGAAGGTCCGCGAGCGCGCCATCCAGACCGCCGGTGAGATCGCGGCGGAGATCGCGACGACCGAGGGCGTGGTCGGCAAGGGCGAGGACAACATCATCGTCGTCGAGAACCTCACGAAGATCTTCCGCCTGCCGGGTGACCGCCCGTGGCGGAAGACCGAGCTGCGTGCGGTCGACGACGTCAGCTTCGCGCTTCCCCGCGGCACCACCACCGCGATCGTGGGGGAGTCGGGCTCGGGCAAGTCGACGGTTGCGCGGATGGTGCTCGGCCTGCTCGAGCCCACCGAGGGCACCGTGAAGTTCGACGGGTACGACACCGCGAAGCTCAAGGGCAAGCGTGCGATGGCGCTGCGTCGGCAGATGCAGCCGGTCTTCCAGAACCCGTACGCGTCGCTGGACCCGATGTACACCGTGTTCAAGTCGATCGCCGAGCCGCTCGACACCCACGGCATCGGGACGTCCAAGGAGCGCGAGGGGAAGGTCCGTGACCTGCTCGACAAGGTCTCGCTGCCGACCTCGGTGATGCGCCGCTACCCGAACGAGCTGTCTGGTGGTCAGCGTCAGCGTGTCGCCATCGCGCGCGCCCTGGCGCTGGAGCCCGAGGTCGTCGTCCTCGACGAGGCAGTCTCCGCACTCGACGTGCTGGTCCAGGCGCAGATCCTGGAGCTGCTCAACGACCTGCAGGCCGAGATGGGTCTGAGCTACCTCTTCATCACGCACGACCTCGCGGTGGTCCGTCAGATCGCCGACGACGTGCTGGTGATGCAGGACGGCAGGGTGGTCGAGACGGCGAGCGTGACCGAGGTGTTCGACTCGCCGCGCGAGCAGTACACACGCAAGCTGCTGGACGCGATCCCCGGTCGGGACCTGCTCACCACCGCCTGAGCAGCGTCTCCGCGACGAACGACGAGGCCGTCGCTCCCGGCAAGGGGGCGACGGCCTCGTCGTTCGTCCGTACGCGGTAGCGGCGTCAGACCGGCACGTTGAACCCGAGCAGCGCCCAGCGCCTGCCGTCGGTCCGCAGCGTCGTCAGCGCCCCGTTGGTCACCGACGGCATGACGGTGCGATAGCGGTCGGGGTCGATCCCGAGCAGGTCGCAGAGGACGAGCCGCAGGAGCGTGGAGTGCATGACGACGAGCACCCGCCCGTCCGGGTGCTCGTTCACGAGGGCGTCGAGCGCGGTGCGGGCACGCGCGATGGCGATGGTCCCGGGCTCGCCGGACGGGAGCGGCTGCCGCGCAGGTGCGGCGAGGAACGCCTCCAGCGCGTCCGGGAAGCGCGCGGCCATCTCCGTACGTGTCAGGCCTTCGCCCTCGCCGAAGTCGACCTCGCAGAGCCGCGCGTCGGTGCGCAGGGGCAGGCCGAGCGCGTCGGCGGCCGGCTGCGCGGTGAGCCGAGCCCGCGACAGCGTCGAGGCGACGACCGCGTCGACGGGGTGTGCGGCGGCCCAGCGGCCGAGGGCCTCGCCCTGCGCAGCACCGCGGTCGGTGAGCCCGACGTCGGAGACGCCCGCGTAGCGGTTCTCCGCGTGCCACACGGTCTCGCCGTGCCGGACGAGGATCAGGTCGGTCACGTCAGCCACCCTTTCGTCTGGAACGCGACTCCGAGCTCGGCGGCGGCCGCCTGCATCCTCGAGACATCCTCGCTGCGCGGCTCGACGAGCGCGGTCACGGGGTTGGCGGCACGCGCCAGGTCGCCGAGCGACTCGCTGCCCCCGCCGACACCCCAGCGTGCCAGGACGGCCATGCCGGTGGCCGGCTCGGCCGAGGTGAGCAAGGAGAGCGGCCGGTCGAGCGCCGCCGCGCGCAGCTCGTTCCAGAGGCGGCTGCGGCTTCCGCCGCCTGAGGTGCTGAGCCGGCCGCCTGCCTGGGCGCCGCGGCGTACGAGGACCTCGAGGCACAGCCGCTCCACGCAGGCGACACCCACCATCGTCCCGAGGAGCACAGCCGCCTCGTCGACACCCGCGAGCGCCGACAGCGGACGGACCTGGCCGTCGACCAAGGCGAAGCCGGTGGCGTCCGGCCGGACGAAGGGGAACCGCTCGCCGGTGCCGGTCAGGGGGTAGAGAAGCGGGAACGGTGCACCGCTGTCCCACAGCCGGCGCGCGGCCTCCTCGTACGTCCCGGGCGCCGCGGCGAGCAACGATGTGAGCGCGCCGGCGCCGATGCTCGAGGCGCCGCCGGGCAGCCACGTGCCCGGCTCCGGGCCGCGGTGCGCGTACACCGCACCTGCGGCGTCGTGCACCGGGCTCGCGCTGACGCCCTTGAGGACGAGAGTCGTGCCGATCACGCTGTGCCAGTCGCCGACCGTGAGGGCGCCGGCACCGAGCTGCGCGGCGCAGCCGTCCGTCGTCCCGGCGACGACCGGGGTCGCCGCGGGGATGCCGGTCTCGTTCGCCCAGGCGGTGCTGGTGACGCCCAGGACCGAGCCTGGCGCCACCACGTCCGGGAGCACGGCGGGATCGACGCCGAGCCGGGCGAGGACGTCGGCTGGCCACTCGAGAGCGAGCAGGTCGTACCCGCTCTTGAGGGCGTTGCTCCAGTCGGTCGCGACCAGGGTGCCCGTCATCGCGGAGGCGACCGCGTCGGTCTGATGGACGATGTGTGCGCCCGCAGGAAGACCCTCGCGGACGAGCCACACGATCTTCGGCAGCGCCCACGACGGCTGCATGCGGTAGCCGAGGCGTGACCACAGCGCGTGACCGGCGCTCGCCACCTCGTCGGCGAGCGTCGCCGCACGTCCGTCGTCGTACATGAGCCCGGGTCCGGTCGCCCGGCCGGCCTCGTCGAGCACGGCGAGGGTGCCGGACGTCCCGTCGAGGGCGATGCCAGCGATCCGCCCGGCCGCGGCGCCGAGGTCGCGAGCGAGCCCCGCCAGGGTCGTCCGCGCGGCGGCCACCCAGTCGGCGACGCGCTGCTCGTGACGGACGCCGTCGCGCGTGCCCGCGATCGGTGCCTGGGCCGAGGCGTTCACCACTCCGGCCTCGTCGACGGCGACCGCCTTCGCGCTCTGCGTCCCGAGGTCGAGCCCCACCCACAGTGCGTCGCTCATGACGCCGCCCCCAGACCGGACGACTCGTGGCCCCACGACGTACGGGCGAGGGCGAGGTCGTCGAGGTAGCGACGGTAGCCGGTCTCGTAGCCGGGCGCCGCGGCCGAGGGACGGACCACGTCACGGTCGGCGCGCCACGCCTCGACGTCGACGGCGACGCCGAGGGAGTTCCAGGCGACGAGGGCGGCACCGCGGGCACCGACCAGCGGTTCGCGGGGGACGTGGACGTCAGTGCCGAGGACGTCGGCGAAGATCTGCAGCCAGCCCTGCGAGCGGGTGCCGCCGCCGCACGCGGCCACCTCGCCAGAGAGCCCGAGACGGTCGAAGCAGTGCCGCGCCGCGTACGCGACGGACTCGCAGACCGCCCGGACGAGGTCGGCGGGGGTCGTCGCCAGCGTCATGCCGTCCAGCCGGCCCCGGGCGCGGGGGTCGACGAACGGTGCCCGCTCGCCCGCACCGGAGTAGTAGGGGAGCGCACGTACACCGCCGGCACCGGGCGTGCTGTCGGCGAGGAGGCCGTCGAGCGCGCCGACCTCGAGGCCGAGCGTGCGCAACGCCCAGTCGACCCCTGCGGTGCCCACCATCGAGGGCATGACGTGCAGGTACGTGGCGGGGTCGGGCGTGCAGAGCCACATGCCCGCAGGCTCGTCGCCCGGCCGTACCGTCGCGTCGGTCGTCAGGACCTGGCACGCGAGCGTGGTGCCCACGACCATGGTCGCGTCGCCCTCGTCCACGGTGCCGGAGCCGAAGCCGCACGCCTGGAGGTCGTACGGCCCCGCGGTGACCGGGGTGCCGACGGGCAGGCCGAGCATCTCGGCGCCCGCGGCGTCGAGCGCGAAGACGGTGCCCGGGGGAGCGGGCTCGGCCAGCAGGTGGCGCCACGGCGCGACCCCGCAGAGCTCGAGCGCCTCGTCCACGTAGGCCCGGCGACGGACGTCGAGGAACGGCAGGGACGCGTCGGAAGCATCGACGGACACCACGCCGGTGAGACGCTGGAGGACGGCGTCGATGCAGTAGCCGGCGACCGTCGCGCGGTGCAGCGAGTCCGGCTCGTGGGCGGCGAGGTGGGCCAGGAGCGCAGCGTGAGAGCCGGGGAACAGCCCCGAGCCGGTCAAGGCGAAGACCCTGGCCATGACGCCGTCCGGGTCACCCTCGGCCCGCCACTGCTCGACGAGCGCCGACGCGCGCCCGTCCTGCCACGAGATCGGCGGCCGTACGGCGCGCCCCTCGGCGTCACGCAGCCACAACCCGTCACCCTGGCCGGTGAGGGCGACCGCGTCGACCGGGCCGTCGAGCCCGGCGCAGACCTCGCGGACGACCGAGGCGACCGTGCTCAGCACGTCCTCGAGGTCCTGCTCGACCTCGGTGCCGCGCCGCACGAGGCGTGACGGCGCGGCCGCCGAGCGTACGGAGCGCCCGTCGGTGCCGATGAGCGCCGCCTTCGTGACGGTGGTCCCGACGTCGACCCCGACGATCACGAGCGCCCGCTCTCCAGCCGGTCGAGCACCTCCGGGTTGGCGACGTGCAGGCAGCGCTCGCCGCGCAGGAAGCGCGCGGTCTCGTCTGCCGTGATCGCTGCGGCCCGCATCGCCGTCTGGCGGGTGGCGCCGGCCAGGTGCGGCGACAGCACGACGCGCGGACTGCTGAGCAGGGGCCAGTCGGCCGGCGGCGGCTCCACGTCGTAGACGTCGAGCGCGAGCGCGCCGAGACGTCCGCTCTCGAGCATCTCGGGGAGCGGCGCGTAGTCGAGCAGGCCGCCGCGGGCGGTGTTCACGAGCACCGCGCCGTGGGGGAGGAGCGCGAGGCGCCGGCGGTCGATGAGGTGCCGGGTCTCGTCGGTCAGGCGCGCGTGGAGGCTGACGACGTCGCTGCGGCGCATGAGGTCGTCGAGGTCGACGAGCTCGACCCCGTCGGCGTCCGCGGCCTCGACGTACGGGTCGTACGCGAGCACCTCGGCGCCGAACGCGCGGAGGATGCGGGCGACGAGGCGGCTGATCGCGCCGTAGCCGACCAGCCCGACGGTCGAGTCCCCGAGCTCGGTGCCGGCGTTGGCGTACGTGTAGTAGTCGCCGCGCCAGATGCCGGCGTGCAGCTCTGCGTCGGCGCTGGTCAGGCGGCGCATCGCGGCCAGGATCATGCCGACGGCGAACTCAGCCGCGGCGGCGGCGTTGCGGCCGGGCGTGAAGGACACGACGACGCCGGCCTCGGTGGCGGCGGCGAGGTCGACGTTGACGGGCCCTCCTCGGCACACCCCGACGAAGCGGAGCTGGGGGCACGCACGGAAGACCTCCGCGGTGAAGGCACCCATCTGGGTCACGGCGATCTCGGCGTCGCCGAGGGCTGCGATGATGTCCGCCGCCGTCCCGCTGGCCTCGAGCACACCGTCGACGGGGCCGAAGGGCTCGATCGGCCACTCGAGCGTGAGCGGGACGACCTCCACGTCACCGGCGACCCTTGCACGCAGCGCCTCCTCGAACATCTCGGGGAGGACGAAGTGGTCTCCAGCGGCGAGGATGCGTGTCATCGGCTTCTCCTTCTCCGGATCCCCGGAGTCCCTTGTGACGTACGTCGCGCACCGTAACATAGGGGATGTTAAAGATCCCAAACTGCACGTGAGGACGTCCGTCTTCTGCTAGGCAGGGTTCACGCCAACGCAGCGACGTGTACGCGGGTCTGCTCACGCATGGCCTGCAAGACGGTCGGCGGAGCGTCGTCGGTGACGATGACGTCGGTGAACTCCGAGAGCGCGACGAAGCGGTGGAGGCTCGTACGCCCGGTCTTGCTGCCGTCGATCATGAGCACCCGGCGCGTGCCCGCCCGCAGCATCACCCGCTTCATCACGACGACGTCCTGCTCCTGGTGGTAGGCGGTGGCCCCGTCGACCGTCGAGGTCGACTGGAAGACGATGTCGACGGCGTAGGCGTCCAGGCCCGTGTCGCTGGGTGGGCCGATGAACGAGTCGTGCGTGCGCGAGTACTGGCCGCCGATCGCGATGAGCTGGATGTCCGGCTCCTCGCGCAGCGTCTCCATGGCGAGGCGGTAGTTCGTGAGGACGGTCAGCGGCGCGGTCTGGGGGAGCAGGCCGGCGAGGGCGAGGACGGTGGTCGAGTCGTCGAGGAGGACCGACATCCCGGGCTCGACGAACTCCAGCGCAGCCTTCGCCAGCGCCGCCTTGGCCTCGGCGTTGCGCTGCAGACGGAAGTCGGAGCTCGACTCGAACACGCTCGTGGGAAGTGCGGAGACGCCCCCGTGCAGCTTCCTCACCAGACCGCGGGCGGCGAGGTCGTCGACGTCGCGGTGCACGGTCATCGCGCTCACGCCGGTCATCTCCACGAGCTGGGCGATGCTGGCGAAGCCCGACGCCAGGACCGTGTCGATGATCTGGCGCTGCCGCTGCGTCCGGGACGGACGGGACGACTTCTGGTCGGGCATCGCTTCTCCTCGTTCAGGCATGGCCTCGGTCGTACAGCGGACCGCGTCTTAACACCTTCGTTGACAGGTATAACGTACGTGATGTTAGGATCCCGGCCATTGTTGTGATGGCCCTCACAGGCTGTCCACATCATCCACGAACGAGGCCGATTTGGTCGGTGACTCGAAGGAGCGTCAATGAAGAAGTTTCCTACGCGGATCGCCGCGCTGAGCGGGGCCGCGGTGCTCGCAGCGGTGGGCGTCACGGCCTGCGGGTCGGACGATGACGGCGGCTCCGGCAGCGGTGACGCGGCCGGCAAGATCGCCTTCCTGATGCCGGACCGCGCGTCGACCCGCTACGAGGAGCAGGACTCGCCGCTGTTCAAGAAGAAGGTCGCCGAGCTCTGCGACGACTGCGAGGTCCTCTACCAGAACGCCGACTCCGATCCCGCGAAGCAGCAGCAGCAGGTCGAGTCGATGATCGCCCAGGGCGTGAAGGTCATCGTCCTGGACCCGGTCGACTCCAAGGCCGCGGCCGCGATGGTGACGCAGTCGCAGGGTGCCGACATCCCGATCGTCACCTACGACCGCCCGGTCACCGACGTCCCGGCCGACTTCTACGTCTCCTTCGACAACGAGGCCATCGGTCGTTCGATCGCCGAGTCGCTGGTCACGCACCTCGAGAGCACCGGCGCCACCGGCGGCGTGCTGATGGTCAACGGCTCGCCCACGGACCGTGCGGCCGGCCTCATCAAGCAGGGCGCCGAGGACGGGGTGGGTGACACCAAGGTCCTCGCCTCGTTCGACACCCCCGAGTGGGACCCCCAGAAGGCCCAGGACTGGGTGAGCGGCCAGATCACGAAGTACCGCGACCAGATCGCCGGCGTGGTGGCGGCCAACGACGGCACCGCCAGCGGCAGCATCGCGGCCCTCAAGGCGGCGGGCGTGACCCCGCTCCCGCCGGTGACCGGCAACGACGCCGAGGTGGCCGCGATCCAGCGCGTCATCGCGGGCGACCAGTTCAACACCATCTCCAAGCCGATCAAGACCGTGGCCGACGCCGCGGCCGAGGTCGCCGTCGCCCTGATGAAGGGTGAGGAGCCGGAGGCGACCACCGAGCTCTTCGACACGCCGTCGCAGCTCTTCGAGCCGACCGTCGTGACGCAGGAGAACGTCAAGGAGGTCATCTTCGACGGCGGCATCTACACGGCCGAGCAGATCTGCACGGCCGAGTACGCGGCCGCGTGCGCCAAGCTGCAGATCCAGTAGCACCATCAGGGCTCGGCCCCCACGCGCTCGTGGGGGCCGAGCCCTGCAGGACGAGAACGAAGGGACGCAGATGTCTTCACGACCGGTGATCCAGCTCCGGGGCGTGTCCAAGAGCTTCGGTGCGGTCGCGGCGCTCACCGACGTCGACCTCGAGGTGTCGGCCGGTGAGGTGCTCGCGCTCGTCGGCGACAACGGCGCCGGCAAGTCGACGCTGGTCAAGACGCTCGCCGGGGTGCACGCGCCCGACTCCGGGACGATCGAGTTCCTCGGCGACGAGGTGACGATCCCCGGTCCGAACGCTGCGCTCAACCTGGGGATCGCGACCGTCTTCCAGGACCTCGCTCTGTGCGACAACCTCGACGTCGTCAGCAACCTCTTCCTCGGCAGCGAGATCCGCGGGACGCGCCTCAACGAGGTCGAGATGGAGGTCCGGTCGTGGGAGCTGCTGCGCCAGCTCTCGGCGAAGATCCCGTCGGTACGGATCCCGATCGCCTCGCTGTCGGGCGGTCAGCGCCAGACCGTCGCGATCGCGCGGTCGCTGCTGCGCGACCCGAAGCTGATCATCTTGGACGAGCCGACGGCTGCCCTCGGCGTCGAGCAGACCGCGGAGGTCCTCAACCTGGTCGAGCGGCTCCGTGAGAACGGGCTCGCCGTCATCATGATCAGTCACAACATGGCGGACGTGCGGGCCGTGGCAGACCGGGTCTCGGTGCTGCGGCTGGGGCGCAACAACGGCACGTTCGCCGTCGCCGACGTGTCCCAGGAGGACATCGTCTCCGCGATCACGGGCGCCACCGACAACGCGGCCTCCCGTCGGATCGCCGCCTCGACCAGGACCGAGCAGGAGTGAGCAGCGTGAACGAACCCAGCTCCACGACTATCGCACGCGAGCTCGAGGACCAGTCCGTCCGCGAGCAGCAGGACCTCCGCGGACTCCTCTCCGGCACCTGGGGGCGGATCCGCAGCGGTGACCTCGGGGCCTTCCCGGTCCTCGTCGGCCTGGTGATCATCGCGGTGATCTTCCAGTCGCTGAACTCCAACTTCCTCTCGTCGGCAAACCTGGTGAACCTGCTCCTGCAGTCCGCCGCGGTCGGGGTCATCTCCCTCGGCATCGTCTGCGTGCTGCTCGTCGGGCAGATCGACCTGTCCGTCGGCTCGGTGAGCGGCCTGGCCGCGGCCGTCTTCGCGACGCTCTTCGTCAAGGAGGGGTGGCCGCTGGTGCTGGCGGTGGTCGGCGCGGTGGCCGTCGGCCTCGTGATCGGCTGGGTGTACGGCCAGATCTTCAACCGGTTCGGGGTCCCGTCGTTCGTGATCACGCTCGGCGGCCTGCTCGGCTTCCTCGGCCTCCAGCTCTTCGTGCTCGGTCCCTCGGGCACCATCAACCTCCCGTACGACTCGTGGCTGGTGCAGTTCGGCCAGCTCTCCTTCGTGCCGGCCTGGCTGTCGTACGTGCTCGTGGTCGTCGCGAGCGGCGGCTACTTCGTCTCGCAGTGGCTGCTGGCGCGCGAGCGCAGGCGTCGGGGGCTGGTCGCCAAGTCCGTCCAGGTGATGGCCGTCCAGGCGGGCGTGCTGCTGGTCGCGCTGCTGTTCGCCGTCTGGTACCTCAACCAGTCGCGCGGTGTCGGCTGGATGTTCGTCTTCTTCGTGGCGCTGGTCCTCGTGATGCACTACGCCCTCACCCGTACGAGCTGGGGCCGCCACGTCTACGCCGTGGGTGGCAGCGTGGAGGCGGCGCGTCGCGCCGGCATCAACGTGCGCCGGATCTACACGTCGGTGTTCGTGATCTGCTCGACCCTTGCCGCTGTCGGCGGCCTGCTGGCTGCAGGCCGGATCGCCGCCGCGTCGCAGAGCAGCGGCACGGGCGACGTGAACCTCAACGCGATCGCCGCCGCGGTGATCGGCGGCACGAGCCTCTTCGGCGGCCGGGGGTCGGCGTTCTCGGCCCTGCTCGGGATCCTGGTGATCCAGGCGATCTCGAGCGGTCTGATCCTGCTCAACCTGAACTCGTCGCTGCGCTTCATGGTGACGGGAGCGGTGCTCGTGCTCGCGGTGATGGTCGACTCGCTGTCGCGTCGCAGCCGCAGCGAGCACGGGAGAGGATAGTCACGGTCGACCTGCGGGCCTCCCGTTTGACTCCTTCGAACATGTGTTCGAACATGGAGGCGTGACGGGTGCAGCACTTCTCGACCAGCTCGCCGCGCGGGTCCGCGCGATGGAGGGCACAGCCCCTGCGCGTGACCCGCTGCCGACCCTTCCGGCGCTGAGCCGGGTCGTCCCCGGAGGCCTCCTCCGGGGCGCGACGTACGAGGTCGCCGCGTCGCTCAGCCTCTCCACCGCGCTCCTCGCCGGTCCGTCGGCCGCCGGGGGATGGTGCGCCGTCGTCGGGGTCCCCGAGCTGGGGGCCGAGGCGGCCGCCGCCCTCGGGGTCGCGCTGGAGCGGACCATCCTCGTCCCGAGCCCCGGGGAGCACTGGCCCCACGTCGTGGGCGCGCTGGCCGACGTGACCGACGCGATCCTGCTGCGCCCGCCCCTGGCCGTACGCGACGGCGAGGCGCAGCGGGTCGCCGCCCGGCTCCGTCAGCACCGGACCACCCTCGTCGTGCTCGCCGACCGTCCCGGGGTGTGGCCGCGGCCGCAGGGGCGGCTCGAGGTCAGCGAGAGCAGCTGGACCGGCGTGGGCGAGGGCCACGGCCACCTGCAGCGCCGGCGGGTCACCGTCTCGGCGACCGGACGCGGAGGGCGTCCGCACCGCACCCCGCTCTGGCTGGACACGATGGTCGAGCCGGACGCCCCTGTCGTCACGCTCCCCGGCCGGCTCGAGGTGGCGAGCTGATGACGCGCACCCTCGTGCTGTGGTGCCCGGACTGGCCGGTCCGGGCGGTGACGCACACCGGGGCCGGGGTCGATCTCCCGCGCGGGGCGCCGATCGCGCTGTTCGAGCACGGAGAGGTGCGGGCGTGCTCGGCCTCGGCGCGCGCCGACGGGGTGCGCCGCGGTCAGCGGATGCGTGACGCGCAGGCCCGGTGCCCCGACCTCGTGACCCTCGACTACGACCCTGCTCTGGACGTCCGCGCGTTCGAGCCGGTGCTGGCCGCCGTGGAGGAGATCGCGCCCGGGGTCCAGCCGCTGCGCCCGGGGACGTGCGCCGTGCGGGTGACGGGCCCGGGTCGCTACTTCGGCGGCGAGGAGCATGCGGCGGCGGTGCTGGCGGAGCGGCTCGTCGAGCTCGGTGTCGACGACGTCCGGTTCGGTGTCGCCGACGCGGTCTTCGCCGCCGAGCAGGCGGCACGCCAGGCGCTCCCGCAAGACTGCGTGGTCGTCCCGCCGGGGGAGGCGGGGGCGTTCCTGCGCGACCTGCCGGTGGGTGTGCTCGACCGGCCCGAGCTGGTGAGCCTCCTGCAGCGGCTCGGGCTGCGTACACTCGGTGCGTTCGCCGCGCTGCCGCCGACCGACGTCCGCACCCGGTTCGGCGACGACGGTGCGCTCGCGCACCGGCTCGCCCGCGGGGTCGACGACCGGCCCTTCGCGGGACGGCGCCCGCCGTCGGACCTCGAGCGCGAGGTCAGGTTCGAGCCGCCGCTGGAGGACGCGGAGGCGGTCGCCTTCAGCGTGCGGCGTACGGCGGAGGCGTTCGTGTCCGCGATCGCCGCGCGGCAGATGGTGTGCACCAGCGTCTGGATCGAGGTGCACACCGAGCAGGGCGAGACCGCCGAGCGGCAGTGGCTGCACCCGCGGTGGTTCGACGCCGGCGACCTCGTCGACCGCGTGCGCTGGCAGCTGCAGGCACGTCCGGGGCCGGCCGGTGCGGTGTCGGCGGTGGGCGCGCCGGTGAGCGCGGTGCGGTTCGTCCCGGCCGACGTCGCCCCGGTCACCGACCACGCCGAAGGCCTGTGGGGGAGCGGTGCCGACGCACGCGTCCACCGCGCGGCGTCGAAGGTGCAGAGCATGCTGGGCCGGGAGGCGGTGGTGTCGGCCGTCGTGGGCGGCGGGAGGAGCCCGTCGGACCGGCAGACGCTGGTGCCCTGGGGCGACCCGCTCACCGCCGAGCGGTCGCCGGTCCCGCCGTGGCCGGGAAGCCTGCCCGCCCCGGCTCCGGCCACCGTGTACGACCCGCCCCGTCCGGCTCGGGTGGTCGGGGCCTCGGGCCAGCAGGTCGCCGTGAGCGAGCGGGGGATGGTGACGGCGGCGCCGGCGCGCTTCGGCGTCGAGGAGCGGCTGCAACCCGTCGCGGCGTGGACGGGGCCGTGGCCGGTCGACGAGCGCTGGTGGGACGCCGAGCAGGCGGTGCGTGCGGCACGGTTCCAGATCGTCGGCGTCGACGGCAGCGCCTGGCTGCTGCGGGTCAGCGACGGCGCCTGGTGCGTGGAAGCCCGCTACGACTGAGCGGAGCCACGTCGGGACGTCATACGCAACGGGGGTCCCGACCCGCTGAACGTATGACGTCAGGAGGGAGGAGGTGACCTGACCTATGGGGTTCAACAACCCGGACATGCCCTGGTCGGAGCTCGAGCGCCGGCTGTCGGGACGGCTGCTGCCGGAGGAGCACCCGGCGCCCGAGGGCTTCGACGTACCCGACGGCGGGGACGGCCCGGCGTTCTCGCGCAAGCGCGCCCCGTACGCACCGACCGAGGCGCTCGAGGTGCCCGCACCCGACGAGCCGTACGTCGGGTACGCCGAGCTGCACGCGCACTCCGACTTCAGCTTCCTCGACGGCGCGAGCAGCCCCGAGGCGCTGGTGGAGGAGGCGGTGCGGCTGCGGCTGGCCGGGCTGGCGCTGACCGACCACGACGGGTTCTACGGAGTGGTCCGGATGGCGGAGGCGGCTGCGGTGCACGGTCTGCCGACGGTGTTCGGGGCGGAGCTGTCGCTCGGCCTGTCCGGGCCCCAGAACGGCGCCGCCGACCCCGAGGGCACGCACCTGCTCGTGCTGGCCCGGGGGCAGGAGGGCTATCACCGCCTCGCCGGTGCGCTCACCGCTGCGCACCTCGCCGGAGGGGAGAAGGGCAAGCCGGCGTACGACCTCGACGACCTCGCGGACCGGCTCGGCCGGCACGCGGTGGTGCTGACCGGCTGCCGCAAGGGCGCCGTACGCCGCGCGCTCGTAGGACCGTCCGGCACGGACGTCGACGACGTGGCTGCCGAGAAGGAGGTGCGGGCGCTGCTCGACCGGTTCGGCGCCGACCAGGTCCTCGTCGAGCTCACCGACCACGGCGACCCGTACGACTCGGTGCGCAACGACGCGCTCGCGGCGATCGCCGAGCGGCTCGGCCTGCCCGTCGTGGCGACCGGCAACGTGCACGCGGCGACACCCGAGGACCGGCGGCTCGCGGGGGCGGTCGCCGCGGTCCGGGCGCGGCGCAGCCTGGACGCGATGGACGGCTGGCTGCCCGCGGCCGGTCCGCCGCACCTGCGTTCCGGCGCCGAGATGGCGCGCCTGTTCGCCCGCTACCCCGGCGCGGTCGAGCGGACGGCGGAGGTGGCCGCGGACCTCGCGTTCGAGCTGCGGCGCGCCAAGCCGCGGCTGCCGAAGCAGAAGGTCCCGGCCGGCCACACGCCGATGTCGTGGCTGCGCGAGCTCGTACGCCGAGGTGCCGCGGAGCTCTACCGCGACGCCCCGCCCAGCACGTACGAGCGGCTCGAGGCCGAGCTCGCGGTGATCGAGGAGCTCGACTTCCCGGGCTACTTCCTCATCGTCCACGACATCGTCGCGTTCGCGAAGAGCCGCGGGATCCTCTGCCAGGGCCGAGGCTCGGCGGCGAACTCCGCCGTCTGCTACGCGCTCGGCATCACCGCGGTCGACTCGGTGAAGTTCGACCTGCCGTTCGAGCGGTTCCTGTCGGCCAGCCGCGAGGAGGAGCCGGACATCGACGTCGACTTCGACTCCGACCGGCGCGAGGAGGTGATCCAGTGGGTGTACGCGCAGTACGGGCGCCACAACGCCGCGCAGGTCGCCAACGTCATCTCGTACCGGCCGAAGTCGGCCGTCCGTGACATGGCCAAGGCGCTCGGCTACTCCCAGGGGCAGCAGGACGCGTGGTCCAAGCAGATCGACCGCTGGAGCAGCCTGCCGCGTGACGAGGCGACCGAGGACGTCCCCGAGCCGGTGCTCGACCTGGCCGACCAGCTCCTCAAGGCACCGCGCCACCTCGGCATCCACTCCGGAGGGATGGTGCTCACCGACCGGCCGGTGGGGGAGGTGTGCCCGATCGAGCACGCCCGCATGGAGGACCGCACCGTCCTGCAGTGGGACAAGGACGACTGCGCCTGGATGGGGCTGGTCAAGTTCGACCTGCTCGGCCTCGGGATGCTCGGCGCCATCCAGCACACGTTCGACATCGTGGCCGAGCACGTGGGCGAGCAGTGGAGCCTGGCGTCGATCCCGAAGGAGGAGAAGGGGGTCTACGACCAGCTCTGCCGCGGCGACTCGGTCGGGGTGTTCCAGGTGGAGAGCCGGGCGCAGATCGGGACGCTGCCCCGGCTGAAGCCGCGCGAGTTCTACGACCTGGTCTGCGAGATCGCGCTGATCCGGCCGGGGCCGATCCAGGGCGGTGCGGTGCACCCGTTCATCCGGCGGCGGACGGGGGAGGAGGCGATCACCTACCTCCACCCGGCGCTCGAGCCGGTGCTGCGCCGCACGCTCGGGGTGCCGCTGTTCCAGGAGCAGCTCATGCAGATCGCGATGCAGATCGGCGGCTGCACCGGCGACGACGCCGACCTGCTGCGGCGGGCGATGGGGTCCAAGCGGGGTGTCGAGAAGATCGAGCGGCTCCGGGCGAAGCTGTACGCGGGGATGGCCGCGCACGGCATCACCGGCGACCTCGCCGACGAGATCTACCTGCGGATCGAGGCGTTCGCGAGCTTCGGGTTCGCCGAGTCCCACTCGATCAGCTTCGCGCTGCTGGTGTACGCGAGCACGTGGCTGCGGCTGCACTACCCCGGCGCCTTCCTCGCAGGGCTGCTGCGGGCGCAGCCGATGGGGTTCTACTCGCCGGCGAGTCTCGTCGCGGACGCCCGGCGCCACGGCGTGGAGGTGCTGCGCCCGGACGTGAACCTCTCCGGCGCCCAGGCCGACCTCGAGCCCGCGAGCCACTCCGCGCGCACCCGCGAGTCACTCCTCGCGCACTCGCGGGTGACTCGCGAGGCGTCCGGCCATGACTCCTGCCTCCTGCAGGACCAGCCGCCGGTCGGCGACTTCGACCCGGACGCGCCGTTCGACCACGTGTGGCACCGCCGCGACGGACGGTTCGTCGTACGGCTCGGGCTCGCGGGCGTCACCTCGGTGGGTGAGGACGCGGCGGAGCGGATCGTCGCCGAACGCGCCCGCGGCGGAGCGTACGCGTCGATGACCGACCTCACGCGTCGGGTCGCCCTGACGTCGGCGCAGGTGGAGGCGCTGGCGACGGCGGGGGCGTTCGAGGGGTTCGGGCTGTCGCGGCGCGAGGCGTTGTGGTCGGCGGGCCCGGCCGCGCAGGAGAGCCCCGGTCAGCTCGAGGGGACGACGGTGCTCAGCGAGGCGCCGATGCTGCCGGGGATGAGCGACGCCGAGGTCACGATGGCCGACCTGTGGGCGACCACGATCGCCCCGGACAGCCACCCGATGGACCACGTCCGCGACGCGATGCGCGTACGCGGGGTGCTGCGGGTCGCGGACCTCGCGGGGGTGGAGCCGGGGTCGCGCGTCGAGGTCGCGGGGCTGGTGACGCACCGGCAGCGGCCGGCGACCGCCGGGGGAGTCACGTTCCTCAACCTCGAGGACGAGACCGGCATGCTCAACGTGATCTGCACGGCCGGACTGTGGTCGCGCTACCGACGGGTGGCCCGTGACTCCAGCGCGCTGATCGTCCGGGGGATCGTGGAGCGGCGCGACGGCGCGACCAACCTGCACGCCGACCGGCTGGAGCGGCTGCCGATCACGATGCGCACGGTGTCGCGGGACTTCCGGTGAGCACGCGTCGGGCCCGCGGATGTGGTCTGGCACACTGAGCCGCGTGCCTTAGGTCACACCGCCTGTACCGCCCCCGAGGAGCCCTCGTGACCGACCTCGCTCTGCTCGCCGCCGGCGACGTCGACGCGATCAGCATCACCTTCAACGAGTCGTCGCTGACGCTGCTCAAGATCGTCATCGGCACGATCCTGTTCGGCATCGCGCTCGACACCCGCCTCGAGGACTTCCGGGCCGCCGCCCGCAAGCCGCTGGCGATGGGCGTCGCGATCGCCGGCCAGTTCTTGCTGCTCCCGGCGATCACCTTCGTCCTGACCCTGGCGCTCAACGTCCGGGGCTCGGTCGCGCTCGGCATGATCCTCGTGGCGTGCTGCCCGCCCGGCAACGTCTCCAACATCCTCACGCACCGCGCCCGCGGCGACGTCGCGCTCTCCGTCGCGATGACCTCGGTCGGCAACGTGCTGGCGATCTTCCTCATGCCGCTCAACTTCGCGTTCTGGGGCGGCCTGCACCCCAGCGGCAAGGACTTCCTCGAGACCATCGAGGTGACGCCCTGGGACATGCTGAGCGAAGTCGTGCTCGTGATCGGCCTGCCGTTCGTCCTCGGCATCACCGTCGCGCGCCTGTGGCCGGGCCTCGCCGCCCGCGCGCACGGGATCGTCAGCAAGGTCGCGTTCCTCGCCCTCGGCGCGATCATCCTCGTCGGCATCTCGACGAACTGGGACATCTTCGTCGCCTACATCGGCGTCGTGGTGATCGCGGTCTTCCTGCACGACGCGCTGGCGATGGCCCTCGGGTACGGCATCGCGCGGAGCGCTCGCCTGCCCGACCGGAGCACGCGCGCGATGACCTTCGAGGTCGGCATCCGCAACGCCGGGCTCGGGCTGCTGCTCGTGTTCGAGTTCTTCGACGGCCTCGGCGGGATGGCGCTCGTCGCCGCCTGGTGGGGGATCTGGGACATCATCGCCGGGCTCGTCGTCGCCTCCCTGTGGGCACGACGGCCCGTACGTGAGGAGCGGACGGAGGTCGCCGCATGAGCCGTCGTGTGCTCGTCACGGGCGGCTCCGGGTTCCTCGGCTCCTCGGTCGTCCCGGGGCTCGCCGCCGATCCCGGGGTAGCGCTGGTCGTCAGCGCTGATGTCCGCGACCCGCGTGAGCGCGTCGCGGGGGTGACGTACGAGACCGTCGACGTCACCGACGCCCAGGCGGTCTCCGACGCGGTCGCCTCGTACGAGATCGACACGGTCGTCCACCTCGCCTCGATCGTGAATCCGCCGCCGGGGATGACCGACGACCTCGCGTTCCGCGTCGACGTCGACGGCACCCGCCACGTCCTCGACGCGGCCCTCGCCCACGGCGTACGCCGGCTGGTCGTCTCCTCCAGCGGCGCCGCGTACGGGTACCACGCCGACAACCCTGCGTGGATCACCGAGGACCAGCCGGTCCGCGGCAACGACGCCTTCGCGTACAGCCGCCACAAGCGGCTCGTCGAGGAGATGCTGGCCGACGCGCGCCGCGACCATCCCGAGCTCGAGCAGACCGTGCTGCGCATCGGCACGATCCTGGGGGAGCGGGTCGACAACCAGATCACCGACCTGTTCCGCAAGAAGCGGCTGCTCAAGATCGCCGGGTCCGACTCGCCGTTCGTGTTCGTCTGGGACACCGACCTCACCGCGATCGTCGTCCGGGCGGTGACCGCCGACGTGTCGGGGGTCTTCAACGTGGCCGGTGACGGGGCGCTGACGATCGACGAGATCGCCGCGCGTCTCGGCCGGGGCACCCTGCCGATCCCCGAGGTGGTCCTGCGCGCGGGGCTCGCCGTCGCCAAGCCGCTGCGCCTGACGCAGTACGGCCCGGAGCAGACGAAGTTCCTCCAGTACCGGCCCGTCCTCGACAACACCCGCCTCAAGACCGTCTTCGGCTACGTGCCGGCGTACACGTCTGTGCAGGCGTTCGACGCGTGGAGGGCCGCGCAGGGGCTGTGACGACCCGCGCTACAGCGCGGCGGCCGGCTCGACGACGTGGTCGACGACCCCGCGCGCGAACGCGACCAGGTCCGCCTCCATCGGCATCACGAACACCTCGTCGACCCCCACCTCCGCGTACGAGGCCAAGGTGTCGGTGAAGGAGCCGTCGAAGGGCACGGGACCGTTCCACAGGATGGTCTTGCGGACCTCCTCGTACGGGCGCCCGAGCGCGTCGCAGTGGTCGCGCAGCACCGCGAGCTTGTGCCGGACGCCGTCGGTCCCGGACCCGGGCTGCGCGAACAGGTTGCACGCGTCGGCGTACTGCGCGACCAGCCGCAACGTCTTGCGCTCGCCGCCGCCACCGACCATGACCGGCACCGGGCCGAGCGGCTTCGGCTCGCAGAGCGTCTCCGCGAGCCTGTAGTAGCGCCCCTCGTACGGGCCGTCGTCGTCGCCGAACATCTGCGCGACGATCTGCAGCGTCTCCTCGAGCCGCGCGAGCCGCTCGGCCGCCGGCCACACCGGGATGCCGAGCCCGAGCTGCTCGCGCTCGTACCACCCCGCGCCGATCCCGAGCGTGGCGCGACCTCCGCTGAGCACGTCGAGCGTCGCGACGATCTTCGCGAGCAGACCGGGATGCCGGTACGGGACGCCGGTGACCAGGACCTGGAGCCCCACGCGCTCGGTCCGCCCGGCGAGGAACCCGAGCGTCGTGTACGCCTCGAGCATCGGGTCGGTGGGGCCGCCCGCGTAGTGCTCCATCTGGAAGTAGTGGTCCATCACCGACAGCGTGCGCACCCCGCCGCCGTCGGCGATCGCGCCGACCTCGGCGTACGTGGGGGCGACCGCGGCGGCACCGCCCGCGACGTCGAACCGCGGAAGGTGCATCGACACGTCCATGTCAGGCCGCCGCGTCGAGCTCGGCCACGGTCTCGGCGTCGAGCACGAGGTCGGCCGCCGCCATGTTCTCCTCGAGGTGCGCGACCGAGCCCGTCCCCGGGATCGGCAGCATCACCGGCGAGGTCTGCAGCAGCCAGGCGAGGGCGACCTGCGCGGGCGTGGCGTCGTACGCCTGGGCGGCACGGGCGACCGGCCCGTCCTGCGCGGCGAGCTCGCCGGCGTCCACCGGTGCCCACGGGATGAAGCCGATGCCGTGCTCCGTGCAGTAGTCGAGGACGTCGGCCGAGCTGCGGTCGACGAGGTTGTAGCGGTTCTGGACCGTGACCACCGGGACGTAGCGCTGGGCCTCCTCGATGTCGGCGACGCTCACCTGCGACAGGCCGACGGCACGCACCTTGCCGTCCTCCCGGAGCTGCGCGAGCGTCTCGAACTGTTCCTCGCGAGGGGTCTTGGCGTCGATGCGGTGGAGCTGGAAGAGGTCGAGGACGTCGGTCCGCAGCCGGCGCAGGCTCATCTCGACCTGCTGCTGGAGGTATTCGCGGCGCCCGACCGGCCACCACTCGTCGGGGCCGGTCCGGACCAGGCCCGCCTTGGTCGCGATCCGCACGCCGGAGTCGTACGGCGCGAGCGCCTCGGCGAGGATCTCCTCGCTCACGTACGGCCCGTACGAGTCGGCGGTGTCGATGAAGTCGGCGCCGAGCTCGACGGCACGGCGGGCGACCGTGCGCGCGACCTCCCGGTCGGCAGGCTCTCCCCAGATGCCGGGACCGGTGAGGCGCATCGCGCCGAACCCGAGTCGGTTGACCGTGCCCAGTCCCTCGATGTCGAACGTGCTCATCTCACTCCTCGTCGCTGGCGGCGAGCGTCTCGTAGTACGCCCGTCCCGCAGGGTAGTAGGAGTCCCAGCCAGGTTCGACCTCTCCGGCGATCCGCGCGACGAGCCGGTCCAGCAGGTAGTCGCCGCGTGGTCCTCGCTCTCCCAGCATGGACGCGTCGACGTCGTGCAGCACCAGCTGGAGGTCGGTGGCCCCGTCGTCGCGCCCACGCAGGTAGACGTCCATGACCGCACCTTCGCCCGCACCTTCGCCCTCGCCGATGCGCACGGTCGCGTGCTCGGGCGGCTCGCTGGCGACCGCCGTGGCGTCGTCGTCGCCGAACGGGGGATCCGACATCGTCTGGTCCCAGGCCTGGGCAGGCGGCGCCGGGAGGATCCGGGTGTACACGATGTCCGCGTGGTCCTCGTGCCGGCGCATCCGTCCTGTGGGGAGGTGCTTCATCCACCCAGCCTGGCACCCGGCAGGCGTACGTACACGACAGGTGGCCGACTAGTCTGGATTCGTCATGACTTTCGCGCAGAGCCCGATCTCCTACCTCGACCACGCGGCGACCACGCCGATGGTTCCCGAGGCGATCGAGGCGATGAACGCGACGATGCTGCAGGGTGGCAACCCCTCGTCGTTGCACGGTTCGGGTCGGGCCGCCCGGCGTACGGTCGAGGAGGCCCGCGAGCTCGTCGGGCGGTTGCTGGGAGCCAGGCCCAGCGAGGTCGTCTTCTTGTCCGGCGGCACCGAGGCCGACAACCTCGCCGTCAAGGGCCTGTACTGGTCGCGGCGCACGGCCGACCCGGCGCGCCGCCGCGTGATCACCTCTGTCGTCGAGCACCACGCCGTGCTCGACCCCCTGACGTGGCTGGCCAAGGACGAGGGCGCGGTCGTCGACCTCGCCGCCGTCGACCGCGAGTGTCGTCTCGACCTCGACGCGTTCGGTGCCCAGCTCGAGCACATGCCTTCCGACGTGGCGCTCGTGAGCTGTATGTGGGCCAACAACGAGGTGGGGACGGTCCAGCCGGTCGCGGAGGTGGTCGCACGCGCCGCCGAGCACGGCATCCCGGTCCACAGCGACGCGGTCCAGGCGGTCGGCTACCTGCCGGTCGACTTCGCCGCGAGCGGGCTCGACGCGATGAGTGTCTCGTCGCACAAGATCGGCGGGCCGACGGGTGTCGGGGCGCTCGTCGTCCGCCGCGAGGTCGAGGCCGTCCCGCTGCTGCACGGTGGTGGGCAGGAGCGCGACCTGCGCTCCGGCACCCTCAACACGGCGGCGATCGCCGCGTTCGCCGCCGCGCTCGAGGTCACCGTCGGCCGGCGGGTCGCAGAGTCGGCACGCCTCGAGGCGCTGCGGCAGCGTCTCGTCGACGGACTCCGTACGGCCGTCCCGGAGGCGGTCGTCAACGGTGACCCGCAGGCGGGCCCGCAGCACCGCCTCCCGCACGTGGCGCACGTGACGTTCCCCGGGGCCGAAGGCGACTCGCTCCTCATGCTCCTCGACGCCCAGGGCATCGAGTGCTCCACTGGATCGGCCTGCACGGCGGGAGTCCCGCAGGCCAGCCACGTCCTCCTCGCTATGGGCATGGAGGAGCCCGCGGCACGCGGTTCGCTGCGCTTCAGCCTCGGGCACACGACCACCGAGGCCGACGTCGACCGGCTGCTGGCCGCCCTTCCCGGCGTGTACGAGCGGGCGTGCGCCGCCGCCCGCGTGGGGGTGAGGACCTGATGCGTGTGATCGCTGCGATGTCCGGCGGGGTCGACTCCGCCGTGGCTGCGGCACGGGCGAAGGACGCCGGGCACGACGTCACCGGCGTGCACCTCGCGCTGTCGCGCAACCCGAAGTCGTACCGGACCGGCGCCCGCGGCTGCTGCTCGATCGAGGACAGCAACGACGCGCGCCGCGCCGCCGACGTGATCGGCGTCCCGTTCTACGTGTGGGACATGAGCGAGGAGTTCCACGCCGACGTCGTCGAGGACTTCCTCGCCGAGTACACCGCGGGCCGCACCCCCAACCCGTGCCTGCGCTGCAACGAGAAGATCAAATTCGCCGCGGTGCTCGACCGTGCCCTCGCGCTCGGGTTCGACGCGGTCGTGACGGGCCACTACGCCCGGCTCGAGACCGGACCCGACGGGACGGTCGCGATGCACCGCGCAGTCGACCATGCCAAGGACCAGTCGTACGTGCTGGGTGTCCTCACCGCGGACCAGCTGGCGCACTCCCTCTTCCCGCTGGGCACCGACACGAAGGACGAGGTGCGCCGGGAGGCCGAGCGCCGTGGTCTCCAGGTCGCCCACAAGCCCGACAGCCACGACATCTGCTTCGTCGCCGACGGGGACACCCCGGGCTGGCTGCACGACAAGCTCGGCACCAAGCCCGGCGTGATCGTCGACGAGGAGGGCGAGGTCCTGCGCGAGCACGACGGCGCCTTCGCGTACACGATCGGGCAGCGCCGCGGGCTGCGGCTCGGTCGACCCGCCGCCGACGGACGTCCCCGTTTCGTGCTCGACATCGAGCCGGTCTCCGGCACCGTCACGGTCGGCCCGCGCGAGCATCTCGTGGTCGAGAAGATCGAGGGCATCCGCCCGCTGTGGTGCGCGACACCGCCGGCGGGTCGGGTGTCGTGCACCGTCCAGCTGCGTGCGCACGGCGACGAGCACCGCGCGACCGTGGAGGTCGAGTCCCGCGACGACGGCGACCGTGTCCACATCACCCTCCACGACCCCGCGTACGGGATCGCGCCGGGGCAGGCGGCCGTGCTGTACGACGGGAGTCGGGTCGTCGGGTCGGCGACCATCGCGGCGACGACCCGCGCCGCCACCGCAGGGCGCGCATGAGGGCCACCGGTGTCGGATCGATGCCGGGGGAGGACTTCCGCGGCGTCGTGCGCTTCGTGGTCGAGACCTTTGCCGGGCTCCCGTTCCTGCCCGAGCTCCCCGCCCGCGGCGACAGCGCCGGGATGGTCGCACGAGGCGCCGCCCTCCTCGACGGCCTCGGCGCCGACCTCCAGCCCGCGGGCTGGAGGTTGACGGACCGTCCAGGACTCGACCAGCGGAGGGCCCGCTCGCTGCTCGCGCACGACCTGGACGTCCTCGAGGAGGAGCTCCAGGGGTACGAGGGCGACCTGAAGATCCAGGTTGCCGGCCCGTGGACGCTCGCTGCGACGATGGAGCGACCCCGCGGCGACCGCATCCTCGCCGACCACGGGGCCCGCCGCGAGCTCGCCCAGTCGCTCGCGTCCGGGGTCGCCGACCATGTGGTCGAGGTGAGCCGCCGTGTCTCCGGCGCCTCGGTCCTCGTGCAGGTCGACGAGCCCGCACTGCGGGCCGTCCTCGACGGACAGGTCCCGACCGCCAGCGGGATCGGTCGGCACCGGCGCGTCCACGACCCGGAGGCGGATGAGGCGCTCGCCGAGGTCGTCCGGGGGATCCGTGGTGCCGGTGGCCGCCCGGTCGTGCACACCTGTGCGCCGGACGTTCCCGTCGCGCTGCTCGGCGGCGCCGGGTTCGCGGCGATCTCCTTCGACCTGGACCTCGTCGCCTCCACGTCGTACGACGCCTTCGCCGCCGTCTTCGAGGCCGGCGTCGACCTGTGGCCCGGCGTGGCCGCACCCCGCCAGGACGCGAGCGACGTACGTCGGCGGGTGGACAAGTTCTTCGCGGCGTTGGGCTTCGGAGAGGCCGACACGGTTCCGCGTGCGGTCGTCTCCCCGCCCTGCGGTCTCGCCCTGGACAGCCCTGACCAGGCACGACGCACGCTCGCTACTCTGGAAGAGGCGACGCGCCTCTGAGTCTTTCCGAGTCGCGGCTCGGAGAGGCTCACGTACCCTGCCTGGAGGGAACACACGGCTGGGGGAGCCCTCGATGACGTCTCGGACCAAGACCGCACTTGCCGTGCTGCCGACGATGGTGGCCGGTCTCGTCGCCGTACCGGTGATCGCGTGGAACGACGCGGTCGTCGTGGGGACGACACCCGATCCGCACCGCTACGCGCTCGCGGCGTACGCCGTCGACGGCGCGGACGCGGAGCCTCCGAGCACCGAACCTCCGGTCGAGGGAGCGCTCGCGCAGGACGGGACGCCCGCACCCGACCCGACCGACGAGGTGGCGACCGCGGTCGAGACACCCACGCTGCCCACCGACGAGTTCCGTGTCGCCGGGGTGACCTGGGACGCAGGCTCAGTCGACGGCGAGGTCCTCACCTACGTGCGGACGCGCGAGGAGAGCGGGTGGACCGACTGGTACCGCCTCGACGACGTCTCGGACGACGGTCCGGACCCCGGCTCGCGCGAGGCCGCCAAGGCCCGTGCCGGCACCGCTCCGCTGATCGTCGGCCCGTCGGACGCCGTCCAGGTGAAGGTCGCCACGGCCGACGGGGACGCCCCGGCCGACGTCCAGGTGGACCTGCTCGACCTCGGCACGACCACGACGACGAAGGAGTCGAAGCCGCTGGCGGCTGCGCAGGCCGCCACGCCGATGCCGACGATCCGCTCGCGCGCCGCGTGGGGGGCCGACGAGAAGATCCGCGACAAGTCCGCGCCGGACTACGGCAAGGTCCAGGGCGCCGTCGTCCACCACACGGCGGGCTCCAACTCGTACTCCAAGGCCGAGGTGCCCTCGGTGATCCGGGCGATCTACGCCTACCACGTGAAGGCGCTGAAGTGGCGCGACATCGGCTACAACGTCGTCGTCGACAAGTGGGGTCGCGCGTGGGAGGGCCGCTGGGGCGGACTCACGCGCAACGTCGTGGGCGCGCACGCGCTCAACAACAACTCGACGACCTTCGGCGTCTCGGTGCTCGGCAACTTCGAGTCCGCCGCCGCCTCGGCCGCCGTCGTCGAGACCGTCTCACGCGTCATCGCGTGGAAGTTCTCGCTCAACCACGTCGTCCCGACCGGCACCCGGACGTTCACCACCAACACCGGCAAGAAGGTCGTCAAGCCGAAGGTCGTCGGTCACCGCGACGTCGGTCAGACCGCCTGCCCGGGGCGCAACCTGTACGCGAAGATGGGCACCATCCGTACGCGGGTGAACGCCGTCATGAAGAACTCCGGCTTGAAGCCGACGATCAGCGCGTCCGCGGTCCCGACCACGTACACGGTCGGCGGCAACCGCACCGACGTCGCCGTCGCGGTCACCTCGTCCGGGCGGGTGCCGACCGGGTCCGTCCAGATCGTCGACACCGAGCGCGGCGACGTCCTGGGTGAGGCGACCCTCGACACGGCGGGCAAGGCCTCGATCAAGCTGCCGAAGCTCATGCATGCCGGCGCGCGGCGGCTGGCCGTCCTCTACAGCGGAGACTCCGCTGTGGCGTGGGGGCAGAGCGGAACCTTCGTCGTCACCGTGGTCCGGGCCGCCACCACGACCACCGCGACGTACGACAAGACGTCGGTGACCTCAGGTGACCAGGTGACCGCGCGCGTCCGGGTCGACGGGGCGAACGTGAAGCCACGCGGGACCGTGACGGTCCGGTCCGGCTCGACCGTGATGGGCCGGGCGTCGCTCACGCTGTCGTCGACCGGCGACTTCTCGACCGCCACCGTGCGACTGCGACGCGACCTCCGGGCGGGGACGCACCGGCTCGTCGCGCGCTACGACGGGCACTACGCGATCGCTCCTTCGTCGGCGACGCGCGCGGCGACCCTCGCGGTCGCGAAGGGCCGCAGCACGCTGTCGGCCTCGTACGTCGGCGTTCCGCGGTGGCGCGCGAAGCCGGTGCTGCGGGTGCGCGCCCGAGCCAACGGCCAGCACCCGACCGGGACGGTCGTCGTCCGGGAGGGCGGGACGGTCGTCGGCAAGAAGACGCTGTCCAGCGGCGTGGCCGACGTCCGGCTGACCGCCAGCCGCACCAAGCGGCGTACGGTCACGATCTCGTACGGAGGGTCGGCGAACCTCTACGCGGCACCGTCGATCGCGAAGACGGCGACCATCCACAAGGCGAAGATGAAGGTCACCCGCAAGCTCAGCGACAAGCGCGTCAAGCGGGGCCAGAAGGTCGTGCTGCGGGTCAAGGCGAAGGCGCCGGGATACACGCGCATCACCGGTCGCGTCTCGGTCTACCGCAGGGGCAAGGTGCTGCGTTCGGCGGCGATGACGAAGAGCCTCAAGAGCAAGGTGACGATCCGTATCCCGACCTCTAAGCGCGGGACGCAGAAGCTGCGGGTGCAGATCGTGCCGAACGGCTACGTCCTCCCGTACCGCTCGAAGACGCTGACGCTCAAGGTCCGCTGACCGGGCCGGGGCTGACGGCGACACCGAGCGACAGCGCGGCGAAAAACCTCGGGACGCCGTCGTCGTAGAAGGAGTCGACCGCGGCGAGCGTGAACCCGGCGGCGGTGATGCTGCCGACGATCTCGCGGGTGAGATGACAACCGCCGGCCACGCGCTTCTGGACCGGCTCGAGACGACGCTGCCAGCGGCGTACGGACGCGTCCGGGGCGAGTCCATGCTCGACGAAGTGGAGGGTGCCGCCGGGGCGCAGGACGCGGCGCAGCTCAGCGAGCGCGGCGTCGAGGTGGGGGATCGTGCACATCGTCCAGGTGCTCAGCGCCGCGTCCACCGACCCGTCGGCGAGCGGCAGCGCCTCGCCGTCGAGCCCGACCCGCCGGATCGGGACGGGGGACGCCTGGACGCGAGGCTGGGCAAGCCGCCACGCGAGGTCGGCCGGCTCGACGGCCGCGACCGAGCGTACGGCCGGAGGGTAGTAGGGGGTGTTGAGCCCGCTGCCGAAGCCGATCTCCACGACGTCGCCCGACAGCCCGTCGCACACCCGCTCGCGGGAGGCGACGGTGTTCTTCGTGCCGCAGGCGACGTCGACGAGGCGGGGGACCACGTGCTCCCGATACCAGCCCATCGCTGCCTCCTCCGGCCCCATTCTCCTCAAACCGCTGTCGGAGTCCAGAGGTAGATTGTCGCCCGTGCCCAGCATCGACGAACCCGACACGGATCAGCGCATCGAGAGCCCTCCCGACGAGGCTGCCGCACGCGCGCGCCACGCGGAGCTGAGCGAGCGCATCGAGCAGGCCCGCACCCGCTACTTCGTCGAGGACACGCCGACGATCTCCGACGCGGAGTACGACCAGCTCATGGTCGAGCTGCGCGAGATCGAGGAGGCGTTCCCTCAGCTGAGGACCCCCGACTCCCCGACGCAGACCGTCGGCGGCACGGTCTCCACCGCCTTCTCGCCGGTCCGCCACCGGCGCCGGATGGAGAGCCTCGACAACTGCTTCTCCTTCGAGGAGCTGGCCGCCTGGGGCGCGCGGGTCGAGAAGGAGGCCGGCACCGAGAGCGACTTCCTGGTCGAGCTCAAGGTCGACGGGCTCGCGATCAACCTCACGTACGAGGAGGGTCGTCTCGTCCGCGCGGCGACGCGCGGCGACGGCACCATCGGCGAGGACGTCACGGCCAACGTCCGGACCATCGAGGGCATCCCGCACCGGTTGAGCCCCTCGGGCGAGCACCCGGTGCCCGCGCTGCTTGAGGTGCGAGGCGAGATCTTCTTCCCGACGCAGGCCTTCGAGGAGTTCAACACCGCGTGGAGCGAGGCAGGCAACACGCCGTTCTCCAACCCGCGCAACGCCGCGGCAGGGTCACTGCGCCAGAAGGACCCGCGGGTCACCGCGACGCGTCCACTTCGGATGGTCTGCCACGGCATCGGTGACCGCGAGGGCTACGTCCCCGAGCGGCAGTCCGAGGCGTACGCGGCGCTCGCGGCGTGGGGTCTGCCGACCAGCGACCGGGTCAAGGTGCTGGCCACGATGGGTGAGGTCGAGGAGTTCATCGGCTACTACGGCGAGCACCGCCACGACGTCGAGCACGACATCGACGGCATCGTCGTCAAGGTCGACCAGATCGCGCTCCAGCGGGCACTGGGCTCGACGTCGCGGGCGCCCCGGTGGGCGATCGCCTACAAGTACCCGCCCGAGGAGGTCAACACCACGCTCCTCGAGATCCGCGTCAACGTCGGTCGTACGGGACGCGTCACCCCGTACGGCGTGATGGAGCCGGTCCTGGTGTCGGGCTCGACGGTGGAGATGGCGACGCTGCACAACGCCTCTGAGGTCGCACGCAAGAACGTCCGCCCCGGTGACACGGTGGTCCTGCGCAAGGCCGGTGACGTGATCCCCGAGATCGTCGGACCGGTGCTCGCGCTGCGCCCGGACGACGCCGAGCCGTGGGTGATGCCGACGACCTGTCCCTCGTGCGAGACGCCGCTGGCTCCCGCCAAGGAGGGTGACGCCGACCTGCGCTGCCCCAACACGCGCCACTGCCCGGCTCAGCTGCGCGAGCGGCTCTTCCACGTCGGCAGCAGGGGAGCGCTCGACATCGAGGTGCTGGGCTACGAGGCCGCCAGCGCGCTGCTCGACGCCGGGGTGCTCGAGGACGAGGGCCGCCTGTTCGCCCTCGGTGAGGACGACCTGCTGCGCGTCCCGCTGTTCACGCGCGCAGCCAAGAAGGCCGAGAAGGAGGCCGGTGCGGGCGACCGGGTGCTGTCGGCCAACGGGCGCCGGTTCCTCGACAACCTCGGCAACGCCAAGCAGCAGCCCCTGTGGCGCGTGATCGTCGCGCTGTCGATCCGGCACGTCGGGCCGACCGCTGCGCGGGCGCTCGCCGCCGAGCTCGGCAGCATGGACGCGATCCGGAAGGCCGACGTCGAGACGCTCGCCGCGGTCGACGGGGTCGGTCCCACCATCGCCGCCTCGGTCGCGGAGTGGTTCACCGTCGACTGGCACCGCGAGATCGTCGAGCAGTGGGCGGCGGCGGGCGTTCGCATGGCCGACGAGCGGGACGAGTCGATCACCAGGACCCTCGAGGGCCTGACCATCGTCGTCACCGGATCGCTCCAGGGCTTCACGCGTGACGAGGCGAAGGAGGCGATCCTCGCCCGCGGCGGCAAGTCCGCGGGGTCGGTCTCCAAGAAGACCAGCTTCGTCGTGGTCGGTGAAGCCGCCGGTTCGAAGGCCGCCAAGGCCGAGGAGCTGGGGCTGACGATCCTCGACGAGCAGGGGTTCGTGGACCTCCTGCGCGACGGTCCGCCGGCGGCCGCGGACGCCTGAGCCCAGGCGTCCGCGGTCCCGCGCGGCCTGCGGGCCTCGGGGTCAGCGCTTGACGACGCGCACGACCACCGTCCCCTTGGAGGAACGGACCGTGCTGCTGCCGGCGTACACGACGCGCAGCTTGTGCTTGCCTGCCTTCAGCGACTTCTTGCGCAAGGTGACAGAGGCCTTGCCGTGGGCGAGCCGCTTGGTGGCCAGCAGCTTCTTGCCCTTGTAGATGCGGACCGCGCCTGTCGCCGTACGCGACGACCGCACCGCGACCTTGACCTTGCCGGCCTTGCCGTAGGTGACCTTCTTGGCGCTGGCCTTCAGCGAGGAGGCGACCTTGGCGACGGCCGTCGGCTTCGGCGCGGGAGAAGGTGCCGGTGCCGGGCTGGGCAGCGTCGTGATCGGACCGACCATCAGGTCCAGCGTGTTGCCGTCGCCGCCCATGAGCGCGTTGAGCGCCCAGTTGCTCAGCGGGATCGTGAGGAACTTCGGGCAGCCCGAGATCTCGGGGATCGTGAAGGTCGCCTTCATCGGGAAAGCCTCGGTGAGGCTCAGCGGCTCGGTGCTGGTGAGCGTCGTCGAGATGACGTCGGTCTTGCAGTCGGGTCCACCGAGGTTGAGCTTGTCGGCCAGCGGGAGGTCGCTGCGGACCTCGGGCAGGGCGATGCGGAAGCTGGTGCGGGCCTCGATGTACCCGCCCTCGATGCTGCGGGCCTCGGTCTTGCCCACGGGCTCCAGCACCACGGTCGAGGTCGTGTCGCCGAGCACCGGGATGCCGAGCGCACGGACCTTCGCCGTGATCGGCGGGATCACCATGTCGCCGACGAGCAGGGGATCGCGGAAGATGTCGAGACTCCCGGCGAGCTGGGCGCCGGCCGGCATGTCGAGCACGGCGCCCCCGGCGAGCGGGTTCGCCAGAGAAGTCGTGCCGGTGATCGGCAGGACCACCTGGCTGTCGGCGTTCGCGGCCGGGGCGCCGGCGAGTCCGCCGGTCACGAGCGCGGCGGTCGCCAGAGCGGCGAGGACGGGCTTACGCATGTCTGTCCCTCCCAAGACGTGGCACCGGGGGCGGGGGCGCCCCAGCGCGTGCGAACGTGAGGTTACTGGTGAGTTGCACGGTTTGTCACTGGCCGCTTTCCGCTGCGGTGAGGGACCCGTGCGAGGGATGGACCGCGGGGTGTCCACAATGGAGCGCCACCCTTGCCCCCGGAGGATCGATGTCGCACCCGAACGGCCCCCGACCGCCCGTCCCTCCGCAGGGACCCCCGCCGCCGGGCTGGACTCCTCCGCAGGGGCCTCCGCCGCCGGGCTGGGCTCCTCCGCAGGGGGCTCCGCCGCAGGGCCCACCGCCGCAGGCGTGGGGCCCGCCACAGGCTCCGTACGGACCTCCCGGCCAGGGTCAGCCCGGTTATCCGCCGCACCCTGCGTACGGGGGTCAGGGATGGCCGCCTCCGCCCCAAGGTGGAGGCGGCGGCAACAGCCGACGCAACCTGGTCCTCATCATCGTGGGGGTCGTCGTCGCGCTCGCCCTCGTCGCTGCCGCCGTCGTGGTCGGGATCAGCGTCCTCAGCAAGGACTCGGAGTCGAACGAGTCCGGGTCGAACGAGTCCGGGTCGAGCTCCGGTGGATCCGAGAAGCCCGTCCCCGCCGGGGAGGGCGAGGCGTTGAGCGAGGGTGCAGTGGCGCGCCTGACGGCCGCGCTCGGCGAGCAGGACGGCTGGTCCTGCTACACCACGGTCGCCGGTTCCCTGGTGCGGTGCCACTACTTCGTCGCCGGCGAGGATCCGCAGCGCGCGACGCTGCGTGTGGACCTCGCTGACGGGGCCATCACCAACGTGGAGCTCGCCGCGTTCCTCGTCGACGACCCGGCCTCGGTCACCAAGGTCGCTGCGACGGTGGTCGGCGACACGCTGCTCGACGGCCGGGGGCAGGCGCTCGCGGAGGCCGCAGCTGCGGAGGGTGAGCTCGGCTCCAGCGCGCTCGGGGCCGACGCCTCCTTCACCACGTACGGCGAAGGATTCCAGCTCCGGGTCGGCGACGCGCCTGTCACGCCGGCCGGCGGCCCGTCGCCGGCGAGCACCGCGACGCTGGAGCCGAAGCTCGAGGCCAGAGGATTCTCCTGCGAGCGCGACGACGCCGAGACGCTCTCGTGCGAGAAGACCGACGGGGGTGCGTCCGTCCGCGTGCTCGGCATCGACCTCGAGGCGGAGGTGGCCGGGTGGACGGTCTCGGCCCGCGGCGCCTCGTACGACGCGCCGCTCGGCGAGAAGGATGCCCGTGCCGTCGTGGCGCAGGAGCTGGTCGCCCTCGGCCTCAGCGACGACGCCGGCGCGACGTGGGTGGCGGCTGCCGCGGACCGGCAGCACGGTGACTTCGCGGGGTACGTGCTGGAGTTCGGTGTCTACACGTCCGGTCAGGACGCGAGCGTGGTGGCGTCGGTGCGGCAGGTCCGGTGACCGTACGGGGCCGGTGCGGGGCGACGCCCTAGGATGGATCGGTAATCCCCACCCACGCTCGAAGGGACTCTCCGTTGTCCGACGGGATCTCGCGCGCTGACGTCGCCCACCTGGCGAACCTCGCGCGCATCGACCTCACCGACGCCGAGCTCGACCGGCTCACCCCGGAGCTCACGGTCATCCTCGAGTCCGTCGCCCAGGTGGCGGAGGTCGCCGACGCCGACGTGCCGCCCACCTCGCACGCCGTGCCGCTGTCCAACGTCTTCCGCGAGGACGTCGTCACGCCCGGGCTGACGCCGGAGCAGGCGCTCGCCGGAGCACCGGCGGTCGAGCAGCAGCGCTTCGCCGTGCCGCGGATCCTCGGGGAGGACGCATGAGCACCATCCGCCTGAGCGCCGCCGAGATCGCCGAGAAGCTCGCCGCGGGCGAGGTCTCGTCGGCCGAGGTCACGCAGGACCACCTCGACCGGATCGCCGCCGTCGACGGTGACCTCAACGCCTTCCTCGCCCTCGACCCCGAGGGTGCGCTCGCGACCGCGCGCGACGTCGACGCGCGCCGCGCGGCGGGCGAGCAGCTCCACCCGCTGGCCGGGGTGCCGATCGCCGTCAAGGACGTCGTCGCCACGGAGGGGATCGCCACCACCGCAGGCTCGAAGATCCTCGAGGGCTGGGTGCCCCCGTACGACGCGTTCCTGACTCGCCGCATCCGCGCCGCCGGCCTGCCGATCCTCGGCAAGACCAACATGGACGAGTTCGCGATGGGCAGCTCCACCGAGCACTCCGCGTACGGCCCCACCCGCAACCCGTGGGACCGTGACCGCATCCCCGGCGGCTCCGGCGGCGGCTCGGCCGCGGCCGTCGGCGCGTACGAGGCTCCGCTCGCGATCGGCACCGACACCGGCGGCTCGATCCGCCAGCCGGCCGCCGTCACCGGCACCGTCGGCGTGAAGCCCACGTACGGGGGCGTGTCGCGCTACGGCCTGATCGCGCTGGCGTCGTCGCTGGATCAGGCGGGCCCGGTCACGCGGACCGTCCTCGACGCCGCGCTGCTGCACGAGCTGATCGGCGGGCACGACCCGCTCGACTCCACGAGCATCGACGCACCCGTGCCGCCCGTGGTCGAGGCCGCTCGGCGTGCTGACGTCTCCGGACTGCGCATCGGCATCGTCCGCGAGCTCGGTGGCGAGGGCTACCAGGCAGGCGTGCGCGCGCGCTTCGACGAGGCCGTCGCGCTGCTCACGAAGGCCGGCGCCGAGATCGTCGAGGTCTCGTGCCCGAGCTTCGCGTACGCGCTGTCGACGTACTACCTGATCCTCCCGGCCGAGGCGTCCAGCAACCTCGCGAAGTTCGACGCGATGCGGTACGGCCTGCGGGTCAACCCGTCGGGCGTCGCGGCCCCGAGCGCCGAGCAGGTGATGGCGGCGACCCGCGAGGCCGGCTTCGGCGACGAGGTGAAGCGCCGCATCATCATCGGCACGTACGCGCTGTCGAGCGGCTACTACGACGCGTACTACGGCTCCGCGCAGAAGGTCCGCACGCTCATCGCGCAGGACTTCGCCCGCGCGTTCGAGCAGGTCGACGTGCTCGTCTCGCCGACGTCGCCGACGACGGCGTTCCCGCTGGGGAGCAAGCTCGACGACCCGATGTCGATGTACCTGCAGGACGTCGCCACGATCCCGGCGAACCTGGCCGGCATCCCGGGCCTCTCGCTGCCGGTCGGCGTCACCGACGAGGACGGGCTGCCGGTCGGCATGCAGGTCCTCGCGCCTGCGATGGCCGACGACCGTCTCTACAACGTCGGAGCCGCCCTCGAGCGGCTGCTGCTCGAGCAGTGGGGGGCGCCGCTGCTGAGCCGTGCACCCGAGCTCGTCGCGACGCCCCAGGAGGAGAGCAAGTGACCGCCACCCGTACGGAGCTGGTCCCGTTCGACCAGGCGCTCGAGACGTACGACCCCGTGATGGGGCTCGAGGTCCACGTCGAGCTCAACACCGCGTCGAAGATGTTCTGCGGATGCTCGACCGTGTTCGGCGCGGAGCCCAACACGCAGGTCTGCCCGACCTGCCTCGGGCTCCCCGGAGCGCTTCCCGTCGTCAACGGCAAGGCCGTCGAGTCGGCGATCCGGATCGGGCTGGCGCTGAACTGCTCGATCGCGCCGTGGTCGCGTTTCGCCCGGAAGAACTACTTCTACCCGGACATGCCGAAGAACTTCCAGACGTCGCAGTACGACGAGCCCATCGCGTACGACGGCTGGACCGAGGTGACGGTCGAGACCGACGAGGGGCCGCAGGTCTTCCGCGTCGACATCGAGCGTGCGCACATGGAGGAGGACACCGGCAAGTCGCTGCACGTGGGCGGCGCGACGGGCCGCATCCACGGTGCCGACTACTCGCTGGTCGACTACAACCGTGCCGGCATCCCGCTGATCGAGATCGTCACGAAGCCGATCGTCGGCGCCGGCAAGTACGCCCCGCAGGTCGCGCGTGCGTACGTCGCCCACCTGCGCGAGCTCGTCAAGGCGCTCGACGTCTCCGACGCCCGGATGGAGCAGGGGTCCATGCGCTGCGACGTCAATCTCTCGCTGATGCGCAAGGACGCCGACGTCTTCGGGACCCGCTCGGAGACCAAGAACGTCAACTCGCTGCGCTCGGTGGAGCGGGCGGTGCGCTACGAGGTCGAGCGGCACGCGGGCGTTCTCGACTCCGGCCAGAAGATCGTCCAGGAGACGCGTCACTGGCACGAGGACACCGGCGTCACGACGTCGGGCCGTGAGAAGTCCGACGCCGAGGACTACCGCTACTTCCCCGAGCCCGACCTTGTCCCGGTCGCGCCGTCGGAGGAGTGGATCGAGGAGCTTCGCGCGACCCTGCCCGAGCCGCCGGCCCAGCGCCGCGCGCGCCTGCAGGGGGAGTGGGGCTACTCCGACCTCGAGATGCGTGACGTCGTGGGCGCGGGTGCGCTCGACCTCATCGAGGCGACGGTCGCCGCGGGTGCGAGCCCGACGGCCGCCCGCAAGTGGTGGCTCGGCGAGCTCGCCCGTCGCGCGAACGACACCGGCACGCCGATCGACGCGCTGGGCGTGACGCCCGCGCACGTCGCCGAGGTGCAGGCGCTCGTCGACGCCAAGCGGATCAACGACAAGCTCGCCCGCCAGGTCTTCGACGGGCTCGTCGCCGGGGAGGGGACGCCTGAGGAGATCGTGGTGGCCCGCGGGCTCGAGGTCGTCTCGGACGACGGCGCGCTCACCGCAGCGGTCGAGCGTGCGATCGAGGCCAACCCGGACGTCGCCGCGAAGATCCGCGACGGCAAGGTCGCGGCCGCCGGTGCGCTGATCGGTGCCGTCATGAAGGAGATGCGCGGACAGGCCGACGCCGGTCGCGTCCGCGAGCTCATCCTCGACAAGCTCGCCTGACCGCTCGCGAGTCAGGAAGGGACCCGGCGGAGGAGGGCGAGGAGCTCGGCGTGTACGGCCTCGGGATGCTCGAGGGTCACGAAATGGGACGCGCCGAGCTCGACGTACCGTGCCCCCGCGATGCGGTCGGCGGCGGTGCGCATCGAGCGCGCTCCGGCGAAGACGTCCCAGCGACCGCCGATCAGCGTCGTCGGCTGGGTGACCTTCGACAGGCTCACCCGCGGGTGCCGCGCCGCGTGCCGGGCGAGATGGGTGTACCAGCGCCACTCGAGGGCGAAGAACGCCGTGAGCGTCTCCGCCGCCGCCTCGGGGTCGGCCTTCGGGAGCATGAGGCCGGTGTAGCGCGCGAGGTCGAACAGGTACGGCACCTGGTGGAACCGCTGCGTCACCGGGTTGAGCGCCGGACCCGCCACCTGGGCGAGCCGGACGACAGACAGCGCGGTCGCGCGGGCGACCGGTCCGGGCAGTCGTGCCGGACCGAGCATGGTCGCGAACGTGTCGCCGGGGACGCCTGCGACACCCAGCACGGCGTCGACCCGCTCAGGCCACCTCACGGCGAGCTCGAACGCGAGGTTGACGCCGATCGACCAGCCCACGACCGTGGCGTGCTCGATCTCGAACGCGCGCATCACGGCGAGCGCGTCCTCGAGGTGGGCGTCGACGTCCACCCGCGTACGGTCGCGAGGACGCTCGGAGCCGCCGATGCCGCGGTGGTACCACGAGACGACCCGCACGCCGCAGTCTGGCTCGAGCAGCGCCGGCCACGCGTACGGGCTGGTGCCGAGGCCGTTGCAGAGCAGCACCGTCGGCCCGTCGGCGCCGTTGGTCCACGCACGGATGCGGGTGCCGTCGTCGCTGAGCACGTCGTGGTGCTGGACGCGAGGCGTCGGTGTCGTCGTCGACACGCGCATTCTCACCCTTCAACGTTACAGGACCGCTGTCGCAGTCTTGGTGTCACCGGCCCGCCTCTAGGGTGTTCCCCATGCCGCTCGTCCTGTCTCCGTTCGCCCCCGACGCCTTCGAGGTCCCGCCTGGTGTCGACCTCGTCTCCTACTCCGGCGCGACCGCCGACCTGCCCTCGGACGACGTGCTCGCCGACGTGACGATGTGGGTCTTGCCGTACGACCTGTCCGCCGACCTGCGGTCCACCACGTCGCGGATGCCGCGGCTGGAGGTGATCCAGGCCCAGTCGGCCGGTACGGACGGGATCGTCGCGCAGATCCCTGACGGCGTGCGGCTGTGCAACGCCCGCGGCGTCCACGACGCGGCGACCGCCGAGCTCGGCGTCGGGCTGATCCTCGCCTCGCTGCGCGGGATCCCGGCGTTCGTCCGGGCGCAGGACGAGCAGCGCTGGCTGGCGTACCGGTGGTGGGACGCGCTCGCCGACAAGACCGTGATGATCGTCGGGTACGGGAGCATCGGGCAGGCGCTGGAGAGGCGGCTCGCCGGCTTCGAGGTGGACGTCGTACGCGTGGCGCGGCGTGCCCGTGACGGGGTGCACACCACGTCCGAGCTTCCCGACCTCCTCCCGTCTGCCGACGTCGTCGTGCTGCTGACACCGCTGACCGACCAGACGCGACACCTCGCCGACGCCGGGTTCCTCGCGGCGATGAAGGACGGCGCCCTCCTCGTCAACCTCGCGCGCGGACCCGTCGTGGACTCCGACGCTCTCCTCGCCGAGGTGGAGACCGGTCGTCTCCGGGCGGCGCTCGACGTGACGGACCCGGAGCCGCTCCCGCCGGGGCATCCGCTGTGGAGCGCCCCGGGGGTGCTGATCAGCCCGCACGTCGCAGGCGGGACGACAGCGATGCGTCCGCGCATGCTCGCGCTCGTCCAGGAGCAGGTCAGGCGGCTGGCCGCCGGTGAGGAGTTGGCCAACGAGGTGCCGCTCGGGCGTTGAGCGTCAGCTCGGCGGCCGCATCGCCCACCGGATCGTCCGCGTGGCAGCGCCGCCTGCCGCGCGGAACGCGGTGCCCTCGACGATCGGCAGCCACGGCAGGCGCAGCGGTCGGCGCGCCCACACCGGCAGCAGGCCGACGGCGGCCGCGCCGAGCGCCGTGTAGCCGGGACGCAGCGACCACGGCACCGGCGGGGTCAGCAAGATGAACCGCGCCGCCTCACGGGCGGCCGCCGTCGAGGCGAGCTCGGGCCGGAACGCCTCCAGCCGGGACGCCAGCCCGTCGGTGTCGGTCGGTGGGTCGTCCGCGCCGAGCGCGTACGCGACCTCCGCCGCCTGGGCGACGTAGGTGTCGCGCTCGGACCGGCTGAGGCGGCGCGCGCCGTAGCGGTCGTGAGCCCGCAGGAAGCTGTCGACCTCCGCGACGTGCACCCACGTCAGCAGGTGAGGGTCGTCGGCGGCGTACGGTCGCCCGTCCGGTGCCGTGCCGCGGACCCGCCCGTGGATCGCCCGGACGATCCGCACCGCCCGCTCCGACGTCTCGACCGTGCCGAATGTCGTCTCGGCGATGAAGCCGCTCGTGCGTTGGAGCCGGCCCCATGGGTCGCCCCGGTAGCCGGAGTGCTGATCCACCGCCGCCATCGCCAGCGGGTGCAGCGACTGGAGGAGCAGCGCGCGGATGCCGCCGACGAACATCGACGCGTCGCCGTGGACCGCCCAGATCGGGTCGTCGGGTCCGAAGCGTCGCGGCCCCTCGTCGCCGTGGATGCGCGCACGTCGGCCCGCGCCGTCGTCTCCGGCGACGCGGGAGAAGACTGCCTCCGCGAGGACCTCTCGGACGCTCATGGAGCCAGCGTACGGGCGGGTTCCGTCAGACGCGGCCCATCGAGGTCACCGACGCGGTCACGGCGCGCGCGAACGTCTCCGCGGCACCCTCGACGCAGGGGAGGAAGAGTGCCGGCTCCGTGAGCTCCAGCTCGATGACCTGTGGCTTGCCGTCGGCGCCCGTGACGAGGTCGACCCGCGCGTACAGGAGGTCGAGTCCGCCGCCCAGCGCCTTGCGCGCGGCCCGCAGCGCCTGCCCGGCCACGGTGAGCTGGTCGGCAGTCGGCGTCGTGGGGGTGAGGCGCTCGCGGGCGTCGCGGTTGTCGCGCACACCCTCACCGGGCGCGAGCATCGCGCCCTTCATGACCGCGTGCGAGAACTCTCCTCCGGCGAACAGCAGCGCCGTCTCGCCCTCCGCGTCGACCGACGCCACGTACGGCTGGAGCATGGAGGTCCGCCCGGCGGCGACCAGCTCGCGGCTGTGCGCGAGCGCGCTGGCCGCGTCCGCCCAGCGGCCGGTGTCGGCCGAGCCTGCCGAGACGGCCGGCTTGACGACCCACTCGACGTCGTCGACGGCGATCCCGAGCGCGGCCGCGTGGGCGGCGAGCGCCTCCTCGTCGGTTACGTCCCACGCCGTCGGGATCACCGGGCAGCCGTGGACGGCGAGGTCGCGCAGGTAGGTCTTGTGGGTGTTCCACGTGAGCACGTCGGCGCGGTTGCGCAGGCGCGGGACCTGTCGCGCCCACGCGAGGAACTCGTCGCGGCGCGGCGTGTAGTCCCATGTCGTCCGCACGACCGTCAGCGCGTAGCGGTGCCAGTCGACGTCGGGGTCGTCCCAGACCTCGACACCGACCTCGTGGCCCAGGGCGACGAGCGCTTCGCTCAGCAGCTTGATCTCGGGGTCGTCGGTCGTGGTGGCGGCGCTTGCCAGGGCGATGAGGGCCACGGTGATCCTTCGTGCGGGACTGCAGGGACGGGTACGACGCTACGTGACGGGTCCACCGTCACCGTCAGCCACCTGCTTGCGCAGGTCTTCGGAGATCGCGCGCTCGCTGGCGAAGTAGGCGAGTCCCCACTCGGCGACACGCGCCGGTGAGCGCAGCCGCGCGTCGTCGCCGAGCATCTCCCGTACGGCCCGCAGCTCGGTCGTACGCTCCTCGAGCTGGGCGATGTAGGTGGCCAGCCAGCGCTCGACCTGCTCGGGCTCGACCATGTGGCCGAACATGAGGCGCAGGGCGACCGGGTGCTTGAGGACGGGGAAGTCCGGCTCGCTCGTGGTGAGCCAGGTCAGGAGCCGCTCGCGTCCGGCGTCGCTGAGGGCGTACCGGCGGGTGCTGCGGCGTCCGGTGCCCTCTTCGGTCACGTCGACGAGCCCGAGGCGGTCGAGCCGGGCCAGCTCGGTGTAGATCTGGCTGGTCGCGGGGGAGACCCAGTAGTAGCGCATGGTGAAGTCGCAGCGCTGCTTGAGCTCGTAGCCGGTCAGTCCCTCCGCAGGGTCGTCGGGGTCGAGCGCGAGCAGTCCGAGGAGCGCGTACGAGGTCGTTGACAGGTCTGCCGCCATGTCCCTAGCGTAGCGAGTATTCCAATTAGGAATACGGCGTGAGGAGGGCGTGATGGGCACGGTGCTGCTGATCGGGACACGCAAGGGACTCTGGATCGGCCGCTCCGGCGACCGCGTCTCGTGGGAGCTGGAGGGTCCGCACTTCCCGATGACCGCCGTCTACGCGACGTGCATCGACACCCGCGGCGACCGCCCGCGCCTGCTGGTCGGGACGATGAGCGAGCACTGGGGTCCCCAGGTCAGCTGGTCCGACGACCTCGGAGCGACGTGGTCGGAGACGCCCGGGGGCGGCGTCCGCTTCCCCAACGGGACGGACGCGGCGCTCGAGCAGGTGTGGCAGCTCACGCCGGGGGTGCAGCCCGACGAGGTGTGGGCGGGGACGCAGCCGTCCGCGCTGTTCCGCTCGACCGACCGAGGGGAGACGTTCACGCTCGTGCAGGGCTTGTGGGACCACCCTCACCGCCCCGAGTGGGGTGCGGGATTCGGCGGACAGGCAATCCACACGATCGTTCCCGACCCGGCGGACCCGGCGCGGGTGACGGTCGCTATGTCGACTGGTGGGGTCTACCGCACCGAGGATGCGGGCGCGTCGTGGTCGCCTCACAACACGGGCATCTCGGCCTACTTCTTCCCCGACCCGTGGCCGGAGTTCGGCCAGTGCGTCCACAAGGTCGCGATGCACCCGTCGCGCCCGGACATGCTCTACGCGCAGAACCACCACGGCGTCTACCGCTCCGACGACGGCGGCGACTCGTGGACCTCGATCGCCGAGGGGCTCCCGAGCGACTTCGGGTTCCCGATCGTCGTCCACCCCGGCCGTCCGGAGACCGTGTACGTGTTCCCGCTGGTCGCCGACTCCGACCGCATGCCTCCCGGAGGGGCGCCTCGCGTGTGGCGTTCGGACGACGCGGGCCGGACGTGGCGCGAGCTTGGCAAGGGGTTGCCCGAGACCTCGTACGCCGCCGTGATGCGGGACGCGTTCAGCGCTGACGACGGGCCGGCCCACGGCCTCGCGGCCGGTCTCTACCTCGGCGCCCGGGACGGGTCCGTCTTCGCGAGCGACGACGAGGGCGAGTCGTGGCGCGAGGTGGCCTCGCACCTTCCCGACGTGATGAGCGTGCGTGCTGCTCTGGTCTGAGGACACCGACCGTCAATGATGGTAGATTGATCACAGGCAATCAATCAACGGCAGTTGATCCTTTCTGATCAATGCCTCACCATTGAGGAGCCGCGATGTACGTGATGACGCTGGATCAGCGCGGCAGCCGCCGCGGGAACGACGCGGTCCCGGAGCTGCTGGAGGACCTGGCCACCACGGTCGAGCCCGTCCGTGCCTTCGAACGCACCGCGGGCGACGAGGTCCAGGGCCTCCTCGACTCCCCGGACGACGTGGTCCGTGTCGTGGTCCGCGCGCTGCGCGACGGCCGTTGGTGGATCGGAGTCGGCGTCGGGGAGGTCGAGGGGCCGCTCCCGGCCACGACGCGAGCCGGCCGCGGCCCGGCGTACGTCCGAGCCCGTGCGGCGGTCGAACGGGCCAAGGTCGAGCCGCAACCCGTGGTGGTCCGCGCGGAGGAGGGGGAGCTGGCCGAGGACGCCGAGTCCGCGCTCTGGCTGCTCGCGAGCCTGCTGGGGCGCCGCAGCGAGGCCGGCTGGGAAGCCGTCGACGCGATGGGGCATGCCGGCTCACCGCACCCGCCGACGCAGCGGGAGGCGGCCAGCGCCCTCGGCATCTCCGCACAGGCGATGAGTCGCCGACTCGCGGTTGCGGGGTGGACCGAGGAGCGTCGGGGTCGTACGCTCGCCGCGCGCCTGTTGGCCGCGAGCGACCCCGAGCAGAAGGCGAGTCGATGAGGACGGACCCCGGATGACCGCGTACGTGATCGTGATCGCCGCTGCGGCGGTGGCCCTCGTCGGGTGGGCGTTCGCGCGCACGACGACGGTACGGCTCGTCACCGGGGGAGGGCTCGCCGTCGCGCTCGCACTGGCGGTCGTCGCCACGATCTTCGAGGACCCCGTCACCGGCTCACGCCACGACGTCCTGGTGCTCTTCGCTCTCGTGCTCGCCGTGTGCGGCGGAGCGGTGGTGACCACGGCCGCGTTCGAGGCGATCGACTCCGGTCGCCCGGCCGAGCCCGAGGGTGCGACCGTCAGGGCGGCTGCCGAGGTCCTGCGAGGGGGTGCCTGGATCGGCGCGCTGGAGCGGCTCGCGGTGTTCGGTGCGCTGGCCGCCCGGTGGCCGGAGGGCGTCGCGATCGTGCTCGCCGTCAAGGGGCTCGGACGCTACCCGGAGCTGCGCGCGCAGGAGACCGCCCGACCGCGCGGCGTCCCGCACTCCGGCGCTGCCGAGCGCTTCATCATCGGGACGATGGTCAGCGTGATCTGGGCGGTCGCGTGCGTCTACGTCGCGTACGCGCCGTACGTCCTCGACGCACGCTGAGCCCGGCGTCCCGCCCCGAGGCGAGAGCGCCGGTCCCGTACGTCAGGAGGCGCCGAGCGAGCGCCAGTACGCGTTGAGCGTGCCGTTGGTCTTGACGAACCACACGATCGGGCCGATGACGATGAAGCTGCCCGGGAAGTACCACAGCCCCGTCGCGCCGCTGACCGGCTTGCGCTCGCCGCGGCGCTCGTACAGCCCGCCGACCTCGCTCGAGCTGACGAAGGCCATGACGAACGGGACGAAGATCGCGAGGATCAGGGCGACGGGGCCGCCCACGCCGGCGCCGCTGTGCCGCTTCATCTCGTTGTGCGTCTTGAACCACCAGACCCACGTGTAGATGCCGAAGGTGATGATCGCGAGGAGGATGCAGATGCCGGTGGAGCGCACGTTGCCGAGAGGGCCGTGCGACGGCGGCGGCGCGTACGCCACGGAGGCGCCGGGCGCACCTGCCGGGGGCGCAGCCGCGGCGTAGGAGCCGGGGGGTGCCTGCGGGTGGGGGGTCTGAGCGGGGGTGTCGTTCACAGCCGTCCTTCGTGAGGTCCGTCTACAGGGTCGAACGGACCGTAGCGGCCGGAGCGGTCACGGGGACGGGTTTTCGCAGAGCGTCTTCTCGCGGAGCGGTCCCGCGGGTCACGACGCTGCGCGACGGTCGTAATCTTGCATACATGGCCTCCGAGACTCCCGACATCAAGCCGCGCAGCCGCGACGTCACCGACGGACTGGAGAGCGCCGCGTCGCGCGGCATGCTCCGGGCAGTCGGCATGGGCGACGAAGACTGGGAGAAGCCCCAGATCGGCGTCGCCTCCAGCTGGAACGAGATCACGCCCTGCAACCTCTCCCTCGACCGACTGTCGGACGCGGTGAAGAACGGCGTGCACGCGGCGGGTGGCTACCCGCTGGAGTTCGGGACCATCTCGGTCTCCGACGGCATCTCGATGGGTCACGAGGGCATGCACTACTCGCTCGTGTCGCGCGAGGTCATCGCCGACTCCGTCGAGACGGTGATGATGGCCGAGCGGCTCGACGGGTCGGTCCTGCTGGCCGGCTGCGACAAGAGCCTGCCGGGCATGCTGATGGCGGCCGCGCGGCTCGACCTGTCCAGCGTCTTCCTCTATGCGGGCTCGACGATGCCGGGCCAGGTCGACGGCAAGGACGTCACGATCATCGACGCGTTCGAGGCGGTCGGTGCCTGCCTCAAGGGCCTGATCTCGCGAGACGAGGTCGACCGCATCGAGCGCGCGATCTGCCCGGGGGAGGGTGCCTGCGGCGGCATGTACACCGCCAACACGATGGCGTCCGTCGCCGAGGCGCTCGGGATGTCGCTGCCCGGCTCGGCTGCGCCGCCGGCCGTCGACAGCCGCCGCGACGGGTTCGCCCGCCGCTCGGGCGAGGCCGTCGTCAACCTGCTCCGCCAGGGCATCACGGCCCGCCAGATCCTCACCAAGCCGGCCTTCGAGAACGCGATCGCGGTGGTCATGGCCCTCGGCGGCTCGACCAACGCGGTGCTCCACCTGCTCGCGATCGCGCGCGAGGCGGAGGTCGACCTCACCCTCGCCGACTTCGTCCGGATCGGGGAGAAGGTCCCGCACCTCGGCGACCTCAAGCCGTTCGGCCGCTACGTGATGAACGACGTCGACAAGGTCGGCGGCATCCCCGTGATCATGAAGGCGCTGCTCGACGCGGGCCTGATGAACGGCGACACCCTCACGGTCACCGGCAAGACGATGGGCGAGAACCTCGCCGAGCTCGTCACGACCGCGGTCGACGGCGACGTGATCCGCAAGCTCGACAACCCGATCCACGCGACCGGCGGCCTCACGATCCTCGAGGGCACGCTGGCGCCGGAGGGTGCCGTCGTCAAGAGCGCGGGCTTCGACGAGACCGTCTTCAGCGGTACCGCGCGCGTCTTCGACGGCGAGAAGGCGGCGATGGCTGCCCTCGCTGACGGCACGGTGACCGCGGGCGACGTCGTCGTCATCCGCTACGAGGGCCCCAAGGGCGGTCCGGGCATGCGCGAGATGCTCGCCATCACCGGCGCGATCAAGGGGGCGGGCCTCGGCAAGGACGTCCTCCTGCTGACCGACGGCCGCTTCTCGGGCGGCACGACCGGCTTGTGCGTCGGCCACGTCGCGCCGGAGGCGGTCGACGGCGGTCCGATCGCGTTCGTCGCCGACGGCGACCCGATCACCCTCGACGTGGCGAACCGTCGCCTCGACGTCGAGATCGATCCCGACGAGCTCGCGCGCCGCAAGCAGGGATGGGCCCCGAAGCTTCCGGTCGTCCCGCCGCGAGGCGTCCTCGCGAAGTACGCCAAGCTCGTCGGCTCCGCGGCCGACGGCGCCGTCCTGGGGTGACGTACGCCCGTGATCGTCGTGAGACCGCCGTCATGTGGGACGGCGGTCTCACGATGTGAGATCGCAGGGTGGCTGGCTTGACCCGTAACGACCGGTCACGCACTCTTGTCTCGTGCGCAACCTCCTTCTCGTACGTCACTGACGCGCGACCGGTCACCGGTCCCGCGTCACCCCTCGAATGCCCAGGCGGGCCGAGGGGTTTTTTGTTGTCACGAATCAGGACACCCCGCACGAAGGGCACCCGCCCGACCCGATCTACCGGCGCCGGCCGGTCGGCATGAAGGGACAGCGATGAGCGAGCAGATCACCGGGGCTCAAAGCCTCGTCCAGGCGTTGGAGCACGCCGGGGTCGAGGTCGTCTTCGGCATCCCGGGAGGCGCGATCCTTCCGGCGTACGACCCGTTGATGGACTCCGAGAAGATCCGCCACATCCTTGTCCGTCACGAGCAGGGCGCGGGCCACGCGGCCCAGGGGTACGCGGTCGCGAGCGGCCGGGTCGGCGTCTGCATGGCGACCTCCGGGCCCGGCGCCACCAACCTCGTCACCGCGATCGCCGACGCGTACATGGACTCGGTGCCGATCGTCGCCGTGACCGGCCAGGTGACCAGCCGCGCGATCGGGACGGACGCCTTCCAGGAGGCCGACATCCGCGGCATCACGATGCCGATCACCAAGCACAGCTTCCTCGTGACGGACCCGGCCGAGATCCCGCGTGCGATCGCCGAGGCGTTCCACATCGCCTCGACGGGGCGTCCCGGTCCGGTCCTCGTCGACATCTCCAAGGACGCGCTGCAGGCCACGACGAGCTTCGCCTGGCCGACCGAGCTGCACCTGCCCGGCTACCGCCCGACCACCAAGCCTCACGGCAAGCAGGTGCGCGAGGCCGCGCGTCTGATCGCCGAGGCGCAGCGCCCCGTGCTCTACGTGGGCGGCGGCGTCGTCAAGGCCAACGCCTCGACCGAGCTCAAGGTCCTCGCCGAGATGACTGGCATCCCCGTCGTCACCACCCTGATGGCGCGCGGGGCGTTCCCCGACAGTCACCCGCTGCACCTCGGCATGCCCGGGATGCACGGCACCGTCGCCGCCGTCGGCGCGCTCCAGAAGAGCGACCTGCTGATCTCGCTCGGCGCCCGCTTCGACGACCGGGTCACCGGCGACCTCGGGTCCTTCGCTCCCGAGGCCAAGGTGATCCACGCCGACATCGACCCCGCCGAGATCTCGAAGAACCGCGTGGCCGACGTGCCGATCGTGGGTGACGCCCGCGAGGTCATCGCCGACCTCGTCGTGGCGCTGCAGGCCGAGTTCGCCGAGCACCCCGCCGACTACACCGCGTGGCAGCAGCAGATGCAGGAGGTCGCGCACCGCTACCCGCTGGGCTACGACGACCCCGAGGACGGCACGATGTCGCCGCAGCGGGTCATCCAGCGCATCGGCGAGATCGCCGGGCCCGACGCGACGTACACCGCCGGTGTCGGTCAGCACCAGATGTGGGCCGCCAACTTCATCGGTCACGAGCGCCCCGCACGCTGGATCAACTCTGGCGGCATGGGGACGATGGGCTTCTCCGTCCCGGCCGCGCTGGGTGCGCAGGTCGCTCGCCCGGGCGAGGTCGTCTGGGCGATCGACGGCGACGGCTGCTTCCAGATGACCAACCAGGAGCTCGCCACCTGCGCGCTCGAGGGCATCCCGATCAAGGTCGCGGTGATCAACAACTCCTCGCTCGGCATGGTCCGGCAGTGGCAGACGCTCTTCTACGAGGGCCGCTACTCCAACACCGACCTGCAGACGGGCTCCGACGCTGCGCGGATCCCAGACTTCGTCAAGCTCGCCGACGCCTACGGCTGCGTCGGGCTGCGCTGCGAGAGCCCGGACGACCTCGACGACGTGATCGAGAAGGCGATGTCGATCAACGACGTCCCGGTCGTGATCGACTTCGTCGTGCACCGTGACGCGATGGTGTGGCCGATGGTCCCCGCGGGACTCAGCAACGACCTGATCCAGATCGCACGCGACATGGCACCCGACTTCGGCGACGAGGAGATCTGAGCCACTCATGAGCAAGCACACCCTCTCCGTCCTCGTCGAGAACACGCCCGGCGTCCTGGCGCGCGTGGCGAGCCTCTTCATGCGGCGCGGCTTCAACATCGACTCGCTCGCCGTCGGTCAGACCGAGATCCCCGAGATCTCGCGGATGACGATCGTCGTGAACGTCGACGAGCTCCCGCTCGAACAGGTCACCAAGCAGCTCAACAAGCTCGTCAACGTCCTCAAGATCGTCGAGCTGGAGCCCTCGGCGGCAGTCGAGCGCGAGCTGATGCTGATCAAGGTCCGCGCGGACTCCCAGACCCGTGGCCAGGTCCTCGAGACCGTCCAGCTCTTCCGCGCCAAGGTCGTCGACGTGGCCGTCGACGCCGTCACCATCGAGGCCACGGGCGACCCGGGCAAGCTCTCGGCGATGCTGAGGGTGCTCGAGCCGTTCGGCATCCGCGAGATCGCCCAGTCCGGGCGGGTCGCGATCGGCCGCGGCGGACGGTCGATCACCGACCGCACCCTCCGTACCGTCCCTGGCGGGTCCAGCCAGACCGCCTGAGCGTACGGTCGAACCACGGCCGTACGTGTCTCACCACCGGCACCGACAGGTGTCACACGGCACCACCAAGAAGGAGTTTCCCGTGCCTGAGCTGTTCTACGACGACGACGCCGACCTGGGCGTGATCCAAGGCCGCAGCGTGGCCGTCCTCGGCTACGGCAGCCAGGGCCACGCCCACGCGCTGTCGCTGCGCGACTCCGGCGTCGACGTCCGCGTCGGCCTGCCGGAGGGCTCGAAGAGCCGCGCCAAGGCCGAGGCCGAGGGCCTGCGCGTGCTCGCGCCGGCCGAGGCTGCCGCCGAGGCCGACGTCATCGTCGTCCTCGCGCCGGACCCGGTCCAGCGCTCTCTGTACGCCGAGGCGATCGAGCCGAACCTCAACGACGGCGACGCGCTGATCTTCGGCCACGGCTTCAACATCCGCTACGGCTACGTGAAGCCGCCGGCCGGTGTCGACGTCGGCATGATCGCGCCGAAGGGCCCGGGTCACCTGGTCCGCCGCGAGTACGTCGAGGGCCGCGGTGTCCCGGTGCTCGTCGCCGTGGAGCAGGACGCGACCGGCAACGCCTGGCCGCTGGTGCTCTCGTATGCCAAGGCGATCGGTGGTCTGCGTGCCGGCGGCATCAAGACGACCTTCACCGAGGAGACCGAGACCGATCTCTTCGGCGAGCAGGCCGTCCTCTGCGGTGGCGTGTCGGCGCTGGTGCAGGCCGGCTTCGAGACGCTGACCGAGGCGGGCTACCAGCCCGAGGTCGCGTACTTCGAGTGCCTCCACGAGCTGAAGCTGATCGTCGACCTCATGTACGAGGGCGGCATCGCCAAGCAGCGCTGGTCGGTCTCCGACACCGCCGAGTACGGCGACTACGTGTCGGGTCCGCGGATTGTCGACGGGCGCGTCAAGGAGAACATGAAGGCTGTCCTGGCGGACATCCAGAACGGTGCCTTCGCCGAGCGCTTCATCGCCGACCAGGACGCGGACGCGCCGGAGTTCAAGAAGCTGCGTGCCGAGGGCGAGCAGCACCCGATCGAGGGCACCGGCCGCGAGCTGCGCAAGCTCATGGCCTGGGTGAAGAGCACCGACGACGACTACACCGAGGGCACCGCAGCGCGCTGACCCTCGTACGTCCGCACGGCCGGCGGTGAGTCCGGTCCCACGCGCAGCACCGGCGTGGGACCTGGCTCACCGCCGTCGGCGTCTCCGGGCCGGTGGGAGGTCTCCTGGGTAGATGAGGCGGGCGAGCCAGCGGCGGGACGCGAGATAGACCTCGCGCGCACCTCCGCGGCGCCACGCGCGACGGACGCGACGACCGGGAGCCATGCGTACCCCTCGGGGGAAGGAGCGGGTGGGTTGACCGCACGCTAGCGGTCCTCGCCACGGGGCGGAAGGGCCTCGACGCCGTCTGTTATCGTCGCCAGCAGTTGCAAGGCCGGGGTGCCCGAAGGGCTGAGAACACACCCGCCGAACCTGATCCGGGTCATACCGGCGAGAGGGAGCCTGATGCTCGAACCACGTACTGCTGTCCACGTCCACGACCAGCTCCGGGCGCACGGCCCGCTGGTGCAGGTCATCACCAACTACGTCTCGATGGACATCGCGGCCAACCTGCTCAACGCGGCCGGCGCGTCCCCGGCGATGGTCCACGACGCGCGCGAGGCCGGCGAGTTCGCCGGGATCGCCCAGGCCGTCGTCGCCAACATCGGCACGCTGTCCCCGCCGTGGGTCGACGGCATGCTGGCAGCCGTCGAGGTCGCCTCGGCCGCTGGCAAGCCCTGGGTCCTCGACCCTGTCGCGGTCGGCGCCACGGCGTACCGGCGCGAGTCCGCGGCCGCCCTCCTCGAGCACCACCCGACGGTCATCCGCGGCAACGCGAGCGAGATCCTCTCGATCGCCACCTCGACGGGCGCCGGACGAGGTGTCGACGCCGACGCCGACACCTCCGAGGTCCGTACGGACGCCGAGGCGCTCGCCTCCAAGCTCGAGACGGTCGTCGCGATGACCGGCGCCGTCGACGTCGTCACGGACGGCACGCGCACCACCGAGATCCGTGGTGGCGACGCGCGGGCACCGATGATCACCGCGCTCGGGTGCTCCGCGAGCGCCCTGGTCGCCGCCGCGTGCGCGGTGCACGACGACCCGTTCGAGGCGTCGGCGAGCGCACTGGCGATCCTCACCGCGGCGATCGAGCAGGCTGCCCCGCTCGCCGAAGGGCCGGGCTCGCTGCGCTGGCGCCTGCTGGACGCCCTGTCCACGCTGTCGTCGGACGCGGTTGCCGCGGTCGCCGCACGCTGATGCCCGCGCGCGCGACGGACCTGCGGCTCTACCTCGTCACCGGGCCGGTGCCGGACGGGGCCGACGTCGTCGGCGTCACTGCGGCCGCGGTCGACGGCGGGGTCACGGCGGTGCAGCTGCGCGACAAGACGTCGTCGCGCGACGACCTCGTCCGCACCGGCTCCCGCCTGGCCGCACAGCTGGCCGGGACCCCGGCGGTGTTCCTCGTCAACGACGACCTCGACGCCGCACGGGCGATCCCCGGGGCCGGGCTGCACGTCGGACCGGACGACCTGCACCCTGCGCGTGCACGCGAGGTGCTCGGCGACGACGCCGTGATCGGATGGTCGCTGCACGACCTCGGGCAGCTCGACGACGCCGAGGCGCTCGCAGCGTGCAGCTACGTCGCCGTCAGCCCGGTGTGGCCGACACCGACCAAGACGGACACGACTCCCCCGTGGGGTCTGGAGGGCGTACGGCGCCTGCGCGACGCCGTCCCCGCCGACCTGCCGCTGGTCGCGATCGGCGGGATCGCGGCGGACAACGCGGCGTCGGTCGTCGCCGCGGGAGCTGACGGCGTGTGCGTCGTGTCGGCCATCTGCTCGGCGCGCGACCCGCGCGAAGCCGCCCGGGCCCTGCGGGCCGAGGTCGACGGGGCGCTCGACGCCCGTACGGCGGCGCGGTGATGGCGACGGTGCCCGTGATGCTCTCGATCGCCGGGTCCGACCCGTCCGGTGGTGCCGGGATCCAGGCCGACCTCAAGACGGCCTCCGCGCTCGGCGTGTACGGGGCGGCCGCGCTGACCGCGCTCACCGTTCAGAACACCCGCGGCGTCACCGGCATCCACGCCGTGCCGCCGTCGTTCGTCGCCGACCAGGTCCGGGCGGTCCTCGCCGACCTCGAGGTCGGCGCGATCAAGATCGGGATGCTCGGCACGCCCGACGTCGTCGTCACCGTCGCGGAGGTGCTCGCCACCACGGAGGTGCCCGTGGTGCTCGACCCGGTGATGGTCGCGACCTCCGGCGACCGGCTGGTCTCTGACGAGACCGTCGACGCGATCCGGACGACGCTGCTGCCGAAGGTCGCCGTCGTCACGCCCAACGTGCCGGAGGCCGCGGTCCTGTCTCGTACGGAGGCGGCGACCGACGCCGCCGGGCTCGAGACGGCGGCCGTCGCGCTGCGCGAGACCGGGGCGGCCGCGGTGCTGGTCAAGGGCGGTCACCTCGGCGGTCCCACGAGCGTCGACGTGCTGGCGGACGCCGACGGTCTGCGGGTCTACACCGCACCGCGCGTCGACACCCCGAACACGCACGGCACCGGCTGCTCGCTGTCGTCGGCGATCGCCTCCGGGCTCGCGCTCGGACTGCCCCTACGGCAGGCGGTCGAGGAGGCGAAGGAGTATCTGACAGAGGCGCTGCGCAGCGGTGCCACCTTCTCCGTCGGTCAGGGCCACGGCCCGATCGACCACCTGTGGAGGGAGCGCCGATGACCTTCTCCGAGGACGCCTGGAAGCACGTCGGCGGCTGGTACGACGCGATCCTCGCCCACCCGTTCGTCGCCGGGCTCGCCGACGGGACGCTGCCCGAGGACGTCTTCACGCGCTACCTCGTCGACGACGCCCACTACCTCACCCGGTACGCCCGCGCGCTCGCGATGCTGGCAGCACGCGCCGGCGGTCCTGGCCTCTCGGCCGAGCTGGCGCGGGCGGCCGCCGAGGCCGTCGAGGCCGAGCGCCTGATGCACGAGGACTTCCTCGTGCCCCGCGGGCTCGACCCCGACGGCCCCGACGCCGCAGCACCCACCCCGACCTGCACGGCGTACGCGTCGAGCCTGCTCGCCGACGCTGCGTACGCGCCGGTCGAGATCGGGCTCGCCGGCATCCTGCCGTGCTTCCGCGTCTACCTCGAGGTGGGGCGGGCGGTCGCGGCGCAGGCGAGCGATCCCGACCACCCGTACGGGGCCTGGATCGCCACCTACTCCGACCCTGCCTTCGACGCCGCCGTCACCCGGATGGAGTGCTGGACCGATCGCCTCGCGGAGGCCGCCACCGACACGCGGCGCGACGAGATGCTCGCGGCGTACGAGCGGGCGACGCGGTTCGAGTGGATGTTCTGGGACGCCTCGTGGCGCGGCGAGGCCTGGCCGGAGGCCTGACGGCTCGCCTCACGGACACCCGGACCTCTCGCGGATCGTGAGCGTCGTAAGCCCGTCCGCCGCTGCCTCGGCGACGGCGCGCACACCGTCGGCGTACTCTCCTCGGGCGTCCATCGGCGCGAGCAGCGGCCACTCCCGACCGCTGGCCAGCGCCTCGCGGGCGGCCCGACTCGCGCCGGCATCTCCTGCCTCGTCGGCGCGCTGGAGCTCACCGGTCCATCCGCAGACCACGCGCTCGAGCACCTGAGCGCTCAGCTGGTAGCGGTCGTTGGTGCCGAGGTCGGCGAGGGCACCTCGGTCGAATCGAGGGGGGAGCGGGACTCCGGTGAGGAGCTCGTCGACCACCTCGGTCGCGCGGGCGGGCGTCACGATCTCGGGCGGCATCGCCTTCAGCCACGTGGTGACCGAGACGCCGCGGATGGTGTCGATGACCCGGACGATGTCGTCGCGGTCCTTCCATCCGCCGGTGCCCGTGCGGATCTCGACGAACGACCCGTCACGTGGAGGCAGCATCACGGCGAGGTCCTTCGACGAGTAGCGGAACTCGCTCCCGGTCCGGCCGTCGAGGGAGTACGGCCTCGGCTCGGAGACGTCGAGGCGGTCTTCGTAGTAGCCGTCATAGGCATCGTCGGGATACCAGGTCATCTCGAGCTGACGCTCGCCGTTCGCAAAGACGATGGTGCCTTCGTCGGCGCGGAACCCGTAGACGTCGGTCACCGTCCAGCCGGCCGCGCCGATCAGCAGACGAGGCTGACGTCGCGCAGCCTCCACGACGGCGGCCGCGTACGTGACAGGAGCCGTGACGACAGGTGGCTCGGAGGTGACCGGAGGCGCTGCAGGGGTCGAGTCAGGTGCGCCGTCCGAACCCACCCAGGCGGGGACCACGAGGGCGGTGGTGAGGACTGCGGCGGACGCGAGCGCTCCGGCCAGCGGGAGCCGCCAGGAACGGGCGGACCGAGTCCGGTGCGGGGGGCGAGATGCGGGCTGCGAAGCCCCTGGGTCCTCGGCCACGATCTCCTCGAAGAGAGCGTGGTCGGCGCCGTGCAGGTCGGAGAACGCGGCGGCGGCGTACGGGTCGGCGGTGCCGAGCAGACGGTCGAGCTGGTGGTCGTTCATCGTCCCTCCTGGGGACTCGGTGCGGTGCGGACACTCATCTCGTGTCCGGGAGCAGGGGACGCGTCACCGAGGGCATCGCGCAGCCGTCGGCGAGCACGGGACAGACGGGTCCGTACTGCGGTGGGGCTGATCTCGAGGACGTGGGCGATCTCGCGGGGCTCGAGGCCCTCCCATGCCGACAGCATCAGGAGCTCGCGGTCGTCAGGCCCCAGTCGCTGCAGCGCCGCGCGTACGGCGGCGTGCTCGGTGACGCGGACCGCCGGGTCGGGCACGAACGCGTCGGTGAGCTGCTGGCGCAACCGCTCGCCGAGGCGCTCGCGGCGACGGCCGCTGCGTTCGGCGTTCGAGCGGACGTGACGGGCCACCACGTACAGCCAGAGCCGGCTCTCGTCACCCGTCGGCAGCTCGTCGAGCCGGCGCCAGGCGACGAGGAAGGTCTCCGCGACCAGGTCGGCCGCATCGTCGGGATGTCGGGTCCGCCGCACCGCGTAGGCGAGCAGCGCATCGAAGTGGGCCGAGTACAGCGCGCGGAAGCGTTCCTCGCGCACCCGTTCTGAAGTCGTCACGTCCTGTCCATGTCCGGCTACCGCGCGACCGTGACAGGGCTACGCGGTGAGCACGGGCCGGCGTCGGGACGGAGCCGATGGGGTTGCGCGCCCGTCGAGGACGTCGTCCCAGGCCAGCGCCAGACGGTCCACCGCGTCGGCGAGGTCCTCCGACGTGCGGGCGTACGGGAGTCGCAACGAGGTCTCGCCGCCCCCGTCGGGGAAGAACCGCGGCCCGGCCGTCAGGAGCAGGTCGTGCGCCTCGGCGGCGACCGCGAGGCGGCTCGACGCACGCGCGGGGAGGCGGATCCACAGCGACAGGCCGCCGACCGGCGAGTTGACTCCCCAGTCCGGGAGCCGGTCGCGCAGGGCGGTGACGAGCTCGTCGCGCCGCGCACGCAGCCGCTCGCGGCGCCCCTCGAGGAGCTCGCCGCGGACCCGGAGCAGCTCGGCGACCGCGAGCTGCTCGAGCACGGCCGTGCCGATGTCGAACGTCTCGCGGGCGGCCACCAGCCGGGGCACGTCCGCATGAGGCGCTCGGATCCAGCCGATCCGCAGGCCGCCCCAGAACGTCTTGCTCGCCGATCCCACCGTGAGGGCGCCGGGGTGGTGCGCCGCCAGCGGCACCGGCATCGCCCGCTCGTCGACGTCGAGCGCGAGCTCGGCCATCGTCTCGTCGACGATCGGCGTGGTGGTGGAGCGGCGCAGGATGGAGGCGACGTCCTGCCGGGTCACGTCGTCCATGAGCGAGCCGGTGGGGTTCTGGAAGTCCGGGATCAGGTACGCCCACGCGACCGGCGCCGCGCGGACGGCCCCGGCCAGCGCGTCGAGGTCGAGCCGGTGGCCGTCGTGGGGGACGCCGAGGACCCGAAGGCCCGAGCGGCGCAGCGAGTCGATGGCGTTGGCGTACGTCGGGCTCTCCACGGCCACCCGGTCGCCGCGCGAGGCGAGCGTACGGGCGACCAGGCTGAGGGCGGACTGCGCGCCGGAGGTCACCAGGATCTGGTCAGGGTCGGTCGGGAGTCCTCGCTCTGCGTAGCGCTGCGCGAGGAGCTCGCGCAGCACGGGCACGCCGAGCGTCTCGTAGCCCGCCTGCGACAGGTACTCCGGGAGCTGCTCCAGCGCGCGTCCGTATGCCAGCCCGACGCCCGGCGCCGCCTGACCCGCCGCGATGGTCCAGCCGACCATGCTCGAGCCGGCGGCGGGCATGTACGGCGGGCGGGTGCCGCGGGGGAGCGTGACCACGCTGCCCGAGCCGCGCCGAGAGGTCAGCAGGCCCGCCTCGCGCAGCACGCCGTACGCGCGGGTGACCGTCGTCCGGCTGACGGGCAGCGCGTCGGTGAGCTCGCGCTCGCTCGGCATCCGCGTGCCGGCGGCGATGCGTCCGTCGAGGACGAGCAGGCGCACCAGGTCGGCGAGCTCGCGGTAGCCGGGAGGGTCGTCGGGTGCGAGGTCGAGCAGCGTCAGCATGCGGGCGGCGGACAACGTGGCAGCAGCCATGTAAGCCACTCTTCCACGATTGGCTATCGAAAGGTAGTCCAGTTGTTGCCATGATGGCGTCTATGGCCCGCGCTCCCTACACCCCGAACACCCAGTCGCCCTTCGAGCAGCTGCGCTCCGGCGGCCTCGGCCGACGGTTGCCTCAGCTGGTCTTCGGACTCCTGCTGTACGGGTGGTCGATGGCGCTGATGATCGAGGCCGGCCTCGGGCTCGACCCGTGGGACGTGTTCCACGAAGGGCTGACGCACTACCTGCCCCTCACCTTCGGGCAGATCACGATTCTCGTCGGTGCGCTCGTCCTCGTGCTGTGGATCCCGCTGCGGCAGTGGCCCGGCCTCGGGACGATCCTGAACGTCCTCCTCATCGGCATCGCCGTCGACCAAGGGCTCTGGCTCCTCGCGCAGCCCGACTCTCTCGCGCTGCGTGTCGTGATGCTGGTGGCGGGTGTGGTGCTCAACGGCCTCGCCGGCGCGCTCTACATCGGGGCGCACCTCGGACCCGGCCCGAGAGACGGACTCTTCCTCGGCCTCGTCCGTCGTGCCGGCTACAGCGTGCGGCTCATGCGGACGTCCGTCGAGGTCGCCGTCCTCGCCCTCGGGTGGGTCCTCGGCGGCACCGTCGGCGTCGGGACCGTGCTCTACGCGCTGGCGATCGGACCGCTCGTGCAGCTCTTCCTGCCGTTCGTCCAGGCGCGGGTGCCAGAGCGCGAGCCTGCGCCCGAGCCCGCGTGACGCCTCAGGTCAGACGCGGGTCGCGAGGATGACCGACGCGTCCTCGGCGACCATGACCTCGACGGCGATGAACCGCTCGTCGGTCAGCCACTGCTCGCGGACGACGTCCACGCGGCCCTCGTAGATCGGCGGCCAGGTGAAGGACGGCGTGAAGTCGTCGAGGACGGCGATGCCGCCGGGCTCCATGAGGTCGGCGACGAGGTCGACGCTGCGCTTGACGTCGCGCACGTCGACGAACAGCAGCGAGAACGGCGCGTGCTGCTCGAGTGCGCTCCAGTCTCCCGAGGTCACCTCGATCGACGGCGTGTCGGCGAAGAGGTCCTGCACGGCCTCGGCGAGCGACGGGTCGAGCTCGGCGCTGACGACCCGCGACCCCTTCGCGACTCCGCTCGACAGCCAGGCGGAGCCGACGCCGCACCCGGTGCCGAGCTCGGCGAGCGTGCCCGTCCGGGAGGCCGCGAGCGCAGCGAGCAGGCGACCGGTCTCGTTGCGCGTGGCCGTGATGAAGCCCTTGCGCCTCGAGAGGTCGAGGGCACGCGCGACGAGAGGGGGTACTTCGGTGGGGGCGCTCACAGGGCGAGTCTTTCACATGTCAGGGCTCGGACAAGAGTCTCAATCGGCGAGATCCTTGCCAGAACCGCTGGCACGATCGCCTCGACGCGCCTACAGTCGACAGCATCATGCGGACGCAGGTCGTATTCCTCCTTTGCCGCGGCGAGGCCCACTAGGCCGACACCTCGCCGCGGTGCTTGGCGTTGGCCGACGACCCGCAGCGAGGATCCCGCAGCACCGCTCCTGATCTCTCCCGTCCCGGGGACTCGGTTCTCAGCCGTTCGGCCGCCGCTTCCCTCCGGCGCCACGTGCGCCCTCTTCTGACAGGAGAAGACCGATGTACGAGATGCAGTACTCCGAGTGGGGCCCGAGCCGCCACTGGTCCGACAGCTCCATGAGCGACGACGCGCGCGCCGACGGCCCGCGCAACCCCGTCCAGACCGCCCTGGACCTGCGGGACAACGGCGGGCCGCGCCCCGACGACAACTGACCCGCCAGTCTGACCGGATCGTGAGATCCCAGTATCAGATGCTGGGACCCGTACGAGTAGAGTGCGAGACATGACACGCAGCTTCTCCCTGGCCGTCATCCCCGGAGACGGGATCGGCCCCGAGGTCGTCGCGGAGGCGACCCGCGTCCTCGACGAGGTCGCGCGCGTCCACGACGTGACGTTCGCGCAGACGACGTACGTGCTCGGAGCCGAGCACTACCTCGACACGGGAGAGGTCCTTCCTGACGCGACGCTGGCCGAGATCCGCGGCCACGACGCCATCCTTCTCGGCGCGATCGGTGGCAAGCCGGGCGATCCCCGACTGCCTGCCGGCCTCCTGGAGCGCAACCTCCTGCTCCGTCTTCGCTTCGAGCTCGACCACTACGTGAACCTGCGTCCCACGAAGACGTACTCACAGGTGGACTCCCCGCTCCGCGACCCCGGCGACGTCGACTTCGTCGTCGTGCGCGAGGGCACCGAGGGCCCGTACGTCGGCAACGGCGGCAGGCTCCGGGCCGACACCCCGCACGAGGTGGCGACCGAGGTCAGCCTCAACACCGCCTTCGGCGTGGAGCGCGTCGTCCGTGACGCCTTCGCGCGTGCGCAGGCCCGCCGCAAGAAGCTCACGCTCGTCCACAAGACCAACGTCCTCGTGCACTCCGGCAACCTCTGGTCGCGCATCGTCGCCGCCGTCGCGCCGGAGTTCCCCGACGTCACCGTCGACTACCTGCACGTCGACGCGGCGACGATCTTCCTCGTGACCGACCCTGCGCGGTTCGACGTGATCGTCACGGACAACCTCTTCGGCGACATCCTCACCGACCTCGCCGGAGCCATCTCCGGAGGCATCGGCCTCGCAGCGAGCGGCAACGTCAACCCCGACCGTACGGCTCCGAGCATGTTCGAGCCGGTCCACGGCTCCGCGCCGGACATCGCGGGCCAGGGCATCGCGGACCCGACGGCCGCCATCGGGTCCGTCGCGCTGATGCTCGACCACCTCGGGCTGTCCGAGGCCGCCGCTCAGGTCGACCGTGCGATCGCCGCCGACATCACCTCCCGTACGGGCAAGCGCACCACCAAGGAGGTGGGGGAGGCCATCGCGGCGCGCGTGGCCGGTGACGTATCCGAGGTGTGACCCAGGTCCCCTCTCGTCACCGTCCGAAAGGTCAAGTACCGTGCCAACCATGACCACCTCCGCCGACGCCACGTTCTCGTACGCGCTGGAGCCGACGCCCTCGCCCGTGCCCGAGCAGCGTCGCGCCGAGATCCTCGCCAACCCCGGGTTCGGGGTGCACTTCACCGACCACATGTTCACCGCCGAGTGGACGCCGCAGACCGGATGGACCGCGCCCACGGTCAAGCAGTACGGCCCGCTCCAGCTCGACCCGGCGACCGCTGTCCTGCACTACGCGCAGGAGATCTTCGAGGGCCTCAAGGCCTACGCGCACGCCGACGGCTCGATCTGGACGTTCCGTCCGGAGGCGAACGCCGAGCGGTTCGCGCGGTCCGCCCAGCGCCTGGCGCTTCCCGAGCTCCCGACCGACTGGTTCATCGGGTCGATCGACGCCCTCGTCCAGACCGACCGGGCATGGGTCCCGACCGGCGGTGAGACCAGCCTGTACCTGCGGCCGTTCATGTTCGCCTCCGAGGCGTTCCTCGGTGTCAGGCCGAGCAAGCACGTCACGTACTGCGTGATCGCGTCGCCCGCCGGCGCGTACTTCTCCGGCGGCGTGAAGCCGGTCAACATCTGGCTGTCGCGCGAGTACGCCCGTGCCGGCGCGGGAGGCACCGGCGCCGCGAAGTGCGGCGGCAACTACGCCTCGAGCCTCCTCCCGCAGCAGATCGCCGCCGAGCACGGGTGCGAGCAGGTCGTCTTCCTCGACTCCGAGCAGCACACCTACATCGAAGAGCTCGGCGGGATGAACCTCTACTTCGTCCACGACGACGGCACCATCGTCACGCCGGCGAGCGACTCGATCCTCGAGGGCATCACCCGCGACGCGCTCGGCACGATCGCGACCGACCTCGGCTACACGGTCGAGCAGCGCCGCTTCAGCATCGACGAGTGGATCGACGGTGTCACCAGCGGCCGGGTCACCGAGGTGTTCGCCTGCGGCACCGCGGCGGTCGTGACGCCCGTCGGCTCCCTGCGCTGGGACGGCGGCGAGGTCGTCAGCAGCGACGGCGACGGCGGCAAGGTCACCATGGCGATCCGCGAGGCGCTCATCGACCTGCAGTACGGTCGTACGCCCGACTCGCACGGGTGGATGCACCGCGTCGCCTGACCCGGAGAGGCTCAGGCGAAGAGGGCGACGGCGGGATCGTCGTGCAGCGTCACGACGATCCGCTCGTCCTCGGCGTCGTACGTCAGGGTGACGTCGACGCTGCGCGCCAGCGTCGGGTCGTCCCCGCCGGCGGACGCGTCGCCGTATCCGCGCGCGACGTCGCGCAACGTGATCGTGGCCGGCCCGACGGGGTCGTTGTCGGGCCACTCCTCGACGATGCGTTGCGCGACACCGGTGAGCACCGCGTCGTACATCGGCAGGCGCCCGTCCTCGACGTCGGTGACCACGAGCTCCGGCAGCCCGAACCGCGTCAGCCCGTGCGTGGTGGACACGTCGTCGCTCGGGTGCTCCAGGACGAACCAGTCGCTCGCGCGGACGAGGTCAGGGTGCGACGGGGACGTGAGCAGGCGGGGCACCGCGGCATCGACGACGACGCCGACGTGCTCCGCCGCGAGGGCGCGCGCCGCCGCCTGCGTACGCCGCTGTGTCTCGACCGCCTCGCTCGGCGACGAGTCGGCTGTGACTGCGGTCGCGTACGGGAGCGACTCGGCGAACCGGACGGCCTTCGGGCTGGAGCCGCGCGCGAGCAGCAGGCTCGGCGGCGGGACGGGAGGTGCGGCGAGGTCGGTGTCCAGCGGCTCGTCCGTGAGAACGACGTAGAGCGCGGTCACCACCTCGGGGACGGGGACAGGTCGGGTCACGAGGCCGCCGTCGCGGGCGGGGGAGAGGCCGTCGGGTCGTCGCCCACCTGGACGACGAGCTTGCCGAAGTTCTCGCCGCGCAGCATGCCGAGGAACGCCTCGGGCGCGTTCTCGAGGCCGTGCACCACGTCCTCGCGGTAGTGGATCTTGCCGGCCGCCAACCACCCCCGCATGTCCTGCAGGAAGTCGCGGTAGTAGGCGCGGACGAACTCCCGCTGGATGAAGCCGCGCACGGTCAGGCTCTTGGTCAGGATGCGGCTCATCAGCATCGGGACCCGGTCGGGCCCCGCCGGAAGCGACGTCGTGTCGTACTGCGAGACGAGGCCGCAGACGGGGATGCGTCCGAACTCGTTCATGCGGGGGAGGACCGCGTCGAAGACCTTGCCGCCGACGTTCTCGAAGTAGACGTCGATGCCCTCCGGGGTCGCCGCCGCGAGGCTGTCGGCGAAGTCCGGGGCGCGGTGGTCGAGCGCGACCTCGAAGCCCAGCTCCTCCTTGACGTACGCGACCTTCTCGGGACCACCGGCGATGCCGACGGCGCGGGCGCCCTTCAGCTGCGCGATCTGGCCGACGGCGGACCCGACGGGACCGGCGGCCGCGGCGACGACGACCGTCTCCGACGGCTGAGGGGCGCCGATCTGCAGCAGACCTGCGTACGCGGTGAAACCGGGCATCCCGAGGACGCCGAGCGCGGTAGAGATCGGGGCGCTCGTGCTGTCGATCGTGCGGACCGCCTTGTCGGACGCGACGGCGTACTCCTGCCAGCCGGTGTGCGCGAGGACGATGTCGCCGACCTCGACCATGTCGGTGTGGGACTCGATCACCTCGCAGACCGTGCCACCCTCCATGATCCCGCCGACCGGGACGGGCTCGGCGTACGACTCCGCCTCGGACATCCGGCCGCGCATGTAGGGGTCGAGCGAGAGGTAGATCGTGCGCAGGAGCACCTCGTTGTCGCCGGGCGTGGGGATCGACTCACGCGCCAGCGCGAAGTTGTCGACCGTCGCTTCTCCCTGAGGCCGGCTCGCCAGCCGCACGGTCAGGTTGGACACGTTGTCGAGGGCAGCGGTGGAAGTCATGGTCCCGTCAGTCTAGAGTGGGCCCATGCTTCGCGTGACCTGCCTCGTCATTAGTCGGCGCGTCTGATCCACCTCCCGGGTCCGACGCGCAGCCTCTCGTACACCGAGGGGCATTTTTTATGGGCGGGCCCGATGACGCGCGGACGCGGCCGGCCCCTCGGGAGGAGACGCCGACCGCGCGCCCCGAGCAGGAGATGACATGACCGAGCCGACGCAGACCGCGACCGACCCCACCTTCCACGTGTACGACACGACGCTGCGCGACGGCGCCCAGCAGGAGGGCCTCAACCTCTCCGTCGCCGACAAGCTCGTCATCGCACGCCACCTGGACAGGCTCGGTGTCGGCTACATCGAGGGCGGGTGGCCCGGCTCCAACCCGAAGGACACCGAGTTCTTCTCTCGCGCCCGTACGGAGCTGCGGCTGGAGAACGCGACGCTCGCCGCCTTCGGGGCGACGCGGCGGGCAGGCGTGGCCGCCGCCGACGACCCGCTGGTCGCTGCGCTGCGCGAGTCGGGGGCGTCGGTGGTGACGCTGGTCGCGAAGAGCCACGACAGGCACGTCGAGCTGGCGCTGCGGACCTCGCTCGAGGAGAACCTCGCGATGGTGCGCGACACCGTCACCCACCTGCGTGAGAACGGGCAGCGGGTGTTCCTCGACTGCGAGCACTTCTTCGACGGCTACCGCCGCAACCGGGCGTACGCGCTCGAGGTGGTCCGTACGGCCGCCGAGGCGGGGGCCGAGGTCGTCGTGCTCTGCGACACCAACGGCGGCATGCTGCCGCACTGGGTGGGCGAGATCGTCGCCGACGTCGCCGGTACGACGGGTGCGAGGCTCGGCATCCACGCGCACAACGACACCGGGTGCGCGGTGGCCAACTCTCTCGCGGCGGTTGCGGAGGGGGCCACGCACCTGCAGGGATGCGTCAACGGGTACGGCGAGCGGACCGGCAACGCCGACCTGGTGACCTGCGTCGCGAACCTCGAGCTCAAGCTGGGCCAGAAGGTGCTGCCGTCCGGCGCGCTGCGCGAGGCCAGCCGGATCGCCCACGCGATCTCCGAGGTGACGAACTATCCGCCGGCGGCGCGCCAGCCGTACACGGGTGTCTCCGCCTTCGCGCACAAGGCCGGGCTGCACGCGAGCGCCATCCGCGTCGACCCCGATCTCTACCAGCACATCGACCCCGAGCTGGTCGGCAACGACATGCGGCTGCTCGTCTCGGAGATGGCGGGCCGCGCGACGATCGAGCTCAAGGGCAAGGAGCTGGGCTTCGACCTCAGCGGCGACACGGACACGCTCGCGAAGGTGACCGAGGTCGTGAAGGAGCGGGAGCAGGCGGGCTACACGTTCGAGGCGGCCGACGCGTCCTTCGAGCTGCTGCTCGCGGAGATGGTCGAGGGCGAGCGGGCGTCGTACTTCGACGTGCAGTCGTGGCGGGTCATCACCGAGTCGCACCACGCGGCGGGCGAGGAGGCGCCCTCCGAGGCGACGGTCAAGATCGTGGCCGGGGGGCAGCGGTACGTGGTGACGGGGGAGGGCAACGGCCCTGTCTCCGCGCTCGACCACGCCTTGCGGCAGGCGATCGAGCGCGCCTTCCCCGACGTCGCCTCGTTCGGGCTCAACGACTACCGCGTACGGATCCTCGACGAGGCCGGCGGCACGGACGCCGGCATCCGGGTCCTCATCGGGACCACCGACGGCACCGACACCTGGACCACCGTCGGCGTCGGGCACAACATCGTCGAGGCGTCGTGGGAGGCGCTCCTCGACGCCTTCACGTACGGGCTTCGCCGCCACGGGCTCTGACCGGACGGGGGACCCGGCCTGGGTCCCCCGTCCAGCAGCTCACCAGTTGCCGGTACCGCGGGGGAGCTTCACGTTCTTCGGGTGGTAGACGTACGAGACGCCGTTCGTCGAGTCCTGCCACACCTTCTCGAAGTTCTCGCGGGTGTAGACGTTGCGGACCGCCTCGTTGCTGCTCGACGCGGGGTCGTTGAGGATCGGGTCGCCGTCGGCCGTGAACCCGATGATCACCATGAGGTGGCCGTCCGTGTCGTAGCCGGCCTCCGGCATCTCCTCGAGGTCCCACGACAGCGAGGTGATGACGGGGATGCCCGCGGCGACCAGCTGCTCGGCCTCGGCCAGCGAGCGCAGCCGCGTCACGAACGTCTCGAGCCCGAAGGTGTGCGCGTACGCGGCGTTGAACGGCCAGTTGCCCGCGCCGTCGTACGTGTAGTCCCATGTCATCATCGCGGCGTAGTCGACCTGCGGGTCGCCGTTCGGCGCGACGATGTCGGTGAGCTCGCTCGCCGGGACCTGGTACTTCTTGCCCCAGTAGTACTGCACCATCGTCGTCGACGTCGGCGAGCACCAGACCTGGCCGCCGCCGCCGAACTCCGGGTACTCGCCCTTGTGGATGTTCTGCGAGAACCGGGGGACGGCCAGCTCGACGTGCCGGCCGAGGGTGAAGTCGCTGGTGACCCCGTCGTCGCCACCGAGCAGCTCGTTCGTCATCGTCGTGACGCCGTTGAGCCGCGGCGTCGCGGTGCTCCCCTCGGGGCGCAGCAGCGTCACCCGGGTCTGGTAGGCGACAGGCTCCTTGCCGGTCCGCGCCGAGAAGGTGTCGGTCCAGATGTTGGCGTCGGCGTCGCCCTGCCCGTTGAGCGACGTGCGGTGGATGTCGCCGTTCGCGAAGTCGTCCCCGGAGGCCCAGCGACCCATCACGTACCACTTGGTCCAGGTGCCGTCGGGACGCTGCCCGCGGAACGTGGTCTCCACGAAGGTGCCGGTGGGGGTGAGGGCGTTCCACGAGGTGATCGACTCGTCGATCTTGTAGCCCGGGGCGACGACGGGCGAGGTCCAGCTGCCGTACTCGTACGTGCGGGTGGTGCCGTCGCCGTGCGGGTCGGCGTACGTCCGGGTCTGGGTCGTGCGCGGCGAGACGACGAGGCTGCCGCCCGCGCCCGGGCGAAGGCCGTCCCACGTGCCGCGGCGGAAGTCGGCGATGCCGTCCCAGTGCTCGGTCGTGATCTGGGTCGTGGGCGCGTCGACGGCGGGTGCCGGTGTCGCGGTCGCGGTCGCCGGTGCGGTCAGCGCGAGAAGCGTGACGAGACTTGCGAAACCGATCGAGGTCTTGCGGAACATGGCCGCTCCTGGTGGTGAGGGCGAGGATCTTGTCGCACCACCACCATGGCAGCCCTTGCGGCCTCTCCGCTAGAGGTCGATTCGGGGGTCGGGTCTGTCGATGCCGTCAGATGGGGAACGTATCTGCGAGACTCACGCGGGCTGCAGCCGTACGGCGGCGGCCGAGCCGGAGGTCGCGGACCGACCGCGCAGCGCGTGGCGGGTGCGCTGCAGGAGCCGCGAGTGCCGGTCGAGCGCGGCCAGCGGGTCGCGGTAGAGAGGGCCGAGCGCGATGGCGCCGGCGGCCGCGGCCTGCACCTCGGCCCCGAACCGTGACAGCGTGATCGGGACCGGCCCGAGGCCTGTCGTCTGCCGGAAGGACTCGAGCACGACCGGCGAGGCTGCCGGGTAGGCCGTGAACGCCTGGCCCGCGAGCACGAGACGGTCGGGGTCGAGGAGGTCGCGGACGATCGCGAGCGCGCGGCCGAGGTGCGCGGCCCGGTCGATGAGGAGCTGGTGCGCGTCGGGGTCGCCGCCGAGCGCAGCCGCGTGGACCAGCTCCACGTCCGGGCGCTCGACGAGCCCGGCGGCGGCCGCGCGGGGACCGATCGCGGCGACCGTCGCGCCGAGGCAGCCTCGGGCGCCGCAGCGGCAGGGGGCGTCGGAGGTCGTGGGCAGGTGCGTGACGCTGCCGGTGCGGCGTCCGCCCGAGGGGATCACGCCGTTGTGGATCGTCGCGACGCCCACCGTCTCGCGCGCGTAGACGTACGTGGTCGTGCCCTGCGCGTGCTCGGGGGAGAAGAGGAGGTCGGCCGCGGCGACGGCGGCGACGTGGTCGGCGGTCGAGGTCGGGAGGCTGGTGGCGTCGCGCAGCGCCCGCCCTGCGACGGCGGGGGAGCGGTCGAGCGCTTCCCACGGGGCGACGACCGCGGCGGCGACGAGCGTACGGTCGCCGATGCCGGCGTGCAATCCGATCAGCCGGCGTGCGGCGGACCGGACGAGGTCGGGGTCGGCCCCGCGGGTGGGGAGGTGGGCGACGCCGAGCACGCGGCCGCGCAGGTCGGTGACCGCGACGGTGGTGACGAGGCGGCCGATGTGGACGGCGCCGACGGCGAGCAGGCGGTCGTCGACCTCGACGGGGATGCTCGGGCGGCCGACGTGACCGGAGCGGGTGCAGTCGGGCCGCTCCCGCAGCAGGCCGCGCCGGACGAGGGAGGTGACCTGGCGACCGATCGTGGCCGCGCTCAGCCCGGTGGCCTCGGCGACCTGGTCGCGGAAGGCGACACCGAGGTGGAGGACGGTGCGGAGCACGAGCCCTGCGGTGGAGCTCTCCTGCGTCATGGTCTTCACATGTCCTCGCTGTTCCCCTGGGCGACACGGTCCCGTCGCGTCGCTACTAAGTACATAAAGTTACGCGATAAGAAGGACCTTATCGGGTGCAGGCGGTCTCGCGCAGGTGTCTCGGACGCCGAGAACGGGCGTGTCGCGTTGCGGTCAGGGTGAGCGCAACCCTCCGGCGGCGCAGCGCTGCCAGGCATGGTGGGTGTGGCGGCGCGGGTGGAGGGCAGACGGCGGTCCTCCACCCGCGCCTGTACGGCGTCGGGCGGGTCGCCTCGGACGGGTCAGGTCAGCCGGCGAGCGCGAGGACGCGGTCGTAGTCCTCGAGCAGGCGTGCGCGCAGGCCCGCTGCGCGCTCGGCATGGGCACGCTGGAGGCGGACGTACTCGGCCTTGCCCTCCGCCGTCTCGATCCGGACCGGCTCGTAGCCCAGCGCGGTCAGGTCGTACGGGGCCGCCCGCATGTCGAGCTCGCGGACGTCGCGGGCGAGCGCGAAGCAGTCCAGAAGCAGCGCGGAGTCACCGTACGGGGCGAGCTTCATCGCCCACTTGTAGAGGTCCATGTTGGCGTGGAGGCAGCCCGGCTGCTCGAGCGCGCGCTGCGTCTCCCGGGTCGGTGCGAGGGCGTTGCGCGGCGCCGCCGCCGGGGTGAAGAAGCGGTAGGCGTCGACGTGGCTGCAGCGCAGCTGGTGCGCCTCGACGACCGCGTCGGTCCCGTTGCTGCCCAGGCGCAGCGGCCACGCCGCGTGCCGGACCTCGTCCGGGGTCTGCCGGTACACCATCGCCCACTCGTGCAGGCCGAAGCAGTCGAGCCGCGCCGTCCGCTCGGTGGTGCGCGCGAGCAGGCCGCGGATCCACTCCATGCCGTCGCGGCGGCCGGCCAGGCGTGAGAGGTCCGCCCCCACCGCCGTACGGCCGTCGTCGAGCCTCACGGACGCGTACGACCCCAGCGCCGCGTACTCCGAGGCGTCACCTGCGAGCAGCACGCCTGCACCGGGGTGCCATCGGGTTAGCCGGGCGGGGGAGTAGCCGTAGTACTCGAACAGGAAGTCGTCGACCGGGTGCTTCTCGCCACGGCCGCGCCGCGCCAGCCGGCCGGCGACGTACGGCTCGGCGCGGAGACGGTGCGCGTCAGCGCGCGCCCGCCAGTCGGCCTCGCCGAGGATCACCCACACCGGTCACAAGTCCCGAAGATCTCGAGCGTGTGCGACATCTGACGGAAGCCGTGCTCGGCTCCGACCTGCTCGACCCACCGCTCGAGGGCCGGACCCTGGACCTCCGCCGTGCGCCCGCACTCCCGGCACACGAGGTGGTGATGGTGGTGATCGGTGCGGCAACGGCGGTAGAGCGTCTCACCGTCGTCGCTGCGCAGCACGTCGACCTCGTCGGCGTCGGCGAGCGCCTGCAGGTTGCGGTAGACCGTCGACAGACCGACCGACTCCCCGCGGTCGCGCAGCGCGTCGTGGATCTCCCGCGCGCTCGCGAACCCGTCGAGGTCGTCCATCACGGCCGCCACTGCCCGGCGCTGGCGGGTCGTGCGTACGGGCGTCTCGGTCATGCCGTCTCCTCCACGGGCTCAGGGGCGGACGTCGCGGGCCGTCGCCGCGAGCGTACGACGTGGCCGACGGGGGCCACGACGAGGAACACCGCGAGCGCCACGATGACGATCGTCGGTCCCGGCTGCGTGTCGATCTGGTAGCTGCCGAGCACGCCGGCGACCGCGGCGAAGGTGCCGATCACCATGGCGAGGACGAACGTCGCGCGGAAGCTGCGGGTCACCTGCTGCGCCGCAGCGACCGGGACGACCATCAGTGCCGAGACCAGCAGGAGGCCGACGGTCCGCATCGAGACGGTGACGGTGACGGCGGCGAGCACCGCGATGAGAAGCGCGTACGCCCGCACCGGCACGCCGGAGACCCGCGCGTGCTCCTCGTCCTGGCACACCGCGAACAGCTGCGGTGACAGCCCGGCCGACAGCAGCATGACGACGGCGCCGAGGACGACGACGATGGTGAGGTCGGTGCTGTCGATCGTCGTGATCGAGCCGAAGAGGTAGCTGTTGAGGGTCGACGCCGAGCCGCCCGCGAGGTTGGTCAGCATCACGCCGCCCGCGATGCCGCCGTAGAACAGCAGCGCGAGGGCCACGTCGCCGCTGGTGCGGCCGTACGTCCGCATGAGCTCGATCGCGACCGCGCCGAGGATGCTCACGACCACCGCTGTCACCAGCGGCTGGGTGTTGGTGAGCAGTCCGGCCGCCACGCCGGTGAGGGCGATGTGGCCGATCCCGTCGCCGAGCAGGGCGAGCCGGCGCTGGACGAGGTACGTGCCGATGGCGGGCGCGGTCAGTCCGGTGATCAGCGCGGCGACGAGCGCCATCTGCATGAAGTCGTAGGAGAGGATCTCGTTCACGCCGGCCACGCTCCTGACTCCTCGATGCCCACGTGCGGTTGGGGGACCGTGAGGTGCGGGTGATGCTGGTTGTGCGGCTCGGACTCCTCGGCGAGGTTGCCACCCGAGCAGGGTCCGTCGTAGGCCACCCGGCCCTCGCGCAGCACGACGGCGCGGTCGATCAGCGGCTCGAACGGGCCGAGCTCGTGGGCCACCATGAAGATCGTGCGGCCCTCGCCGAGCAGCCGTGCGAAGAGGTCGGCGAGCGCGACCTGGCTGCGCGCGTCGACGCCGGCGGTCGGCTCGTCCATCACGAGCAGGTCGGGGCGCGAGGCGAGCCCCCGTGCGATCATCACGCGCTGCTGCTGGCCGCCCGACAGCTCGGACGCCGGCGTGCGGGCGTACGCGGCGAGGTCGACGAGGGCGAGCGCCTCGGCGACAGCGGCCTTGTCCTCGCGCGAGGCGAGACCGGCGAACGGACGGCGCGAGAGACGCCCGCTCATCACGACCTCGTGCACCGTGGACGGCACTCCGGCGGCGGCCGTCGAGCGCTGGGGGACGTAGCCGATGCGCTGGTGCTGCCGGAAGCGGCGCAACGGGGTCCCGAACAGCCGGATCTCCCCGGACGTGGCGGGGATGACGCCCATCGCGGCGCGCATCAGCGTCGTCTTGCCGGAGCCGTTGCTGCCGAGCAGCACGGCGAACTCGGCCGGCGCGACCGTCAGCGAGACGCCGCGGACCACCTCGCGGCCGCCGAGGGAGACGTGGAGGTCGCTGACGGAGAGCGGGGCGGTGTCGGTCATGAGCAGCGATTCGCCTTCTGGAGGGCTGCGAGGTTCTTCTGCATGAGGGTCAGGTACGTCTCGTCCTCGGTCGCGTCGCTCAGCCCTTCGATGGGGTCGAGGACGGCTGTCGTCACGCCTGCCTCTCGAGCGATGGTGTCTGCCGTGCGAGGGCTCGTGAGCTCCTCGGTGAAGACCGTGGTGATGTCTTCGGTCTTGACGAGCTGGACGATGTCGGCCAGCTGCTGGGTCGACGGCTCGGTGTTGGGCTCGATCCCCGCGATCGCGACCTGCTCGAGGTCGTAGGCGTCGGCGAGGTAGCCGAAGGCGGCGTGGCTCGTGACGAACGTGCGCGTCTCGCACCGCGCCAGCCCGGTGCGGAACGCCTTGTCGAGAGCGGTGAGCTCGGCGTCGAGGGCGGCGGCGTTCTCGCGGTACGCGTCGGCGTTGTCGGGGTCGATCTCGACGAGCCGGTCGGCGATCGCGTCGGCGATGCTCGCCATGCGTGTCGGGTCGAGCCAGACGTGCGGGTCCAGGCCGTCATGGTCGTGACCGTGGTCGTCATCGCCCTCGACGTGCGTGTGGCCGTCGTCGGAGGTGGTCAGCAGCTCGACCACGTCGGCGACGTCGAGGAGCGCCTCCTTGTCGAGGTCGGCCTGTGCGATGGCGTCGTCGACCTGGGGCTGGAAGCCGTCGAGGAAGACGACCAGGTCGGCCTCCCGGATCCCGCCGAGCTGGCGCGGGGTCAGCTCGGCATCGTGAGGCTCCACGCCGGGGCTCGTCAGGTTGTCGACCTTCACCTCGGCGCCCCCGACCTGCTCGGCGATGTAGGCGAACGGGTACGCCGACGCGGTCACGCGCACCTCGTCACCGCCCGACCCGCCGCCGTCGGACCCGCAGGCTGCGACGCCGAGCGCGACGGGGACGAGGGCGAAGGCGGACACAGGTCGCCGCAGAAAAGAGCTGAGGGGCATGACGAAAAGGCTATTGCATTTGAGAATCATTCTCAAATCAGGTCGAGCGCACCTGCGACCCGTCCGACCAGCAGGGCGACGAGGACGCCCAGCACCAGCAGCCGCACGCGATCCAGACGAGCGCCGTGGACCGGAGAGCGCAGGGCCAGCCACCCGACGAAGAGGACGAGCACGACCAGCGCGGGGATGGCGAGGACGGGCGGCGCCGACAGGCCGGCGACCAGCAGCACGGCGCCGAGGACCGGGATCACGATGCGCGCTCCGCGCGAGGTCTGCAGCCGCTCGTACCGATCGCTCATGGCGACATCCTGCCGCACCCGTACCCCCGCGACTAGGCTGCGCGGGTGCTGGTCATCACGCGCTTCCAGGCGCCCTCCGAGCAGGCCGACGCCTTCGCTGCGCAGCTGCGCGCGGTCGCAGACGCGTTCTCCGTACGACCCGGATTCGTCGACGCCTTCGCGGGGCGCAACCTCGACGACCCCGCGCTGTGGACGCTGACGACGCGGTGGGAGAGCGTCGGGTCCTATCGACGGGCCCTGTCCTCGTACGACGTCAAGCTCGCGACGGCGGGGCCGTACGCGTACGCGCTGGAGGAGCCGGGCGCCTACACCGACGCATACGCCGACGTCGTCGCGCACGACCCGCCGAGCGACGGGAATAGGTGAGCGGCGTCACGCCTTGGGCGTCGACATGAGCCTGGACAAGATCGACCTCGGAGACGGCCTGCGGACGAGCCCGCAGGGATTCGGTGCGATGGCGCTGACCGCGGTGTACGGCGGGACCGACGACGACAGCGCGCTCGCGACCCTCGAGCACGCCCTCGACGTCGGCGTGACGTTCCTCGACACCGCGAACGTCTACGGCAACGGCAGCAACGAGGAGCTCGTCGGACGGCTCCTGGCTCGTCGCCCGGGCGAGGCCCAGGTCGCCACCAAGTTCGGCGTCTCCGGCGACATCCGTACGGGCCGGCGCACCACCCGCGGCGACGCCGCGTACGTCCGCGAGTGCGCGGACGAGTCTCTGCGCAGGCTCGGCACCGACGTGATCGACCTCTACTACCTCCACCGCGTCGACACGCGGGTCGAGATCGAGGAGACCGTCGGCGCCATGGCGGAGCTCGTGGCGGAGGGCAAGGTGCGTCACCTGGGCCTCTCGGAGGTCACGGCGGACGAGCTGCGGCGGGCGCACGCCGTGCACCCGATCACGGCCGTGCAGAGCGAGTGGTCGATCTGGAGCCGCGACGTCGAGACGCACGTCGTGCCGGCGGCGGCAGAGCTCGGCGTCGGCTTCGTGCCGTACTCGCCGCTGGGGCGCGGGTTCCTCGCCGGATCGGTCGGCACACAGATCCCCGAGGGCGACATGCGGCGGACCTTCCCGCGCTTCGACGCCGACAACCTCGACGCCAACCAGGTCGTGGTCGAGACCGTCCGTCGGGTCGCGGGAGACCTCGGGGTGACACCGGCACAGGTGGCGCTGGCGTGGGTGCACGCGCAGGGCGAGCGGTGGGGCCTGCCCGTCGTGCCCATCCCCGGTACGCGCAAGGCCGCGCGCGTCGACGAGAACCTCGGCGCGCTGTCCGTACGCCTCGACACCGACGCGATGGCAGCGCTCGACGAGGTCTCGGACGCCGTGGTGGGCGGCCGCTCGGCCGATCCGCTCTGGGTGTCGTCCGGCCGCGAGTGACAGCGTGCCGGTGGGGCGACGGCGGGTGAGGCGCCGCGGGCCGGTCCGATAGCCTGGACCGGCCCACTCGGGCGCGGCGCGCCACGGTGCGCCCAGATGCCCGCCGACACCCAGCCGGAAAGCGAGTCCTCTCGTGCCTGCCTCCGTCATCGACACCGTCGTCAGCCTCTCCAAGCGCCGGGGATTCGTCTTCCCCAGCGGCGAGATCTACGGCGGCACCCGCTCCGCCTGGGACTACGGTCCGCTCGGTGTCGAGCTCAAGGAGAACATCAAGCGCCAGTGGTGGCGTGCGATGGTGCAGCGCCGTGACGACGTGGTCGGCCTCGACTCCTCGGTGATCCTGCCGCGCAAGGTCTGGGAGGCCTCCGGCCACGTCGACGTGTTCACCGACCCGCTGATCGAGTGCCAGCACTGCCACAAGCGCTTCCGTGAGGACCACCTCCAGGAGGCGTACGCGGAGAAGGCGGCGAAGAAGGGCGATGTCATCTCTCCCGACGACGTCGCGATGGCCGACGTCGTCTGCCCGAACTGCGGCACGCGCGGCCAGTGGACCGAGCCTCGCCAGTTCTCGGGCCTGCTCAAGACCTTCCTCGGCCCGGTCGACTCCGAGGAGGGCATGCACTACCTCCGCCCGGAGACCGCGCAGGGCATCTTCGTCAACTTTGCTCTGGTGATGGCGGCCGCCCGCAAGAAGCCGCCGTTCGGCATCGCGCAGATGGGCAAGTCGTTCCGCAACGAGATCACGCCCGGCAACTTCATCTTCCGTACCCGCGAGTTCGAGCAGATGGAGATGGAGTTCTTCGTCAAGCCCGGCACGGACGAGGAGTGGCACCAGTACTGGATCGACGAGCGCATGCGCTGGTACACCGACCTCGGCGTCTCCGCCGACAACCTGCGCCTGTACGAGCACCCGCAGGAGAAGCTCTCGCACTACTCGAAGCGCACGGTCGACATCGAGTACCGCTTCCGCTTCGCCGGCTCGGAGTGGGGCGAGCTCGAGGGCGTCGCCAACCGCACCGACTTCGACCTCGGGACCCACTCCAAGCACTCCGGCAACGACCTGACGTACTTCGACCAGGAGGCCGGCGAGCGCTGGACCCCCTACGTCATCGAGCCCGCAGCCGGTGTCAACCGGTCGCTGATGGCATTCCTCGTCGACGCCTACCGCGAGGACGAGGCCCCCAACGCCAAGGGTGGTGTCGACAAGCGCACGGTGCTCGCGCTCGACCCGCGGCTGTCGCCGGTGAAGGCGGCCGTCCTGCCGCTGTCGCGCAACGAGCGTCTCAGCCCGGCCGCGCGCGACCTGGCCGCGGAGCTGCGCCAGTCCTGGAACGTGGACTTCGACGACGCCGGCGCGATCGGTCGCCGCTACCGCCGCCAGGACGAGATCGGCACCCCGTTCTGCATCACCGTCGACTTCGACACGCTCGACGACCAGGCGGTGACGATCCGCGAGCGCGACACGATGGCGCAGGAGCGGGTCGCGCTCGACCAGGTCCCCGCCTACCTGGCCGCGCGGCTCATCGGCGCATGACGCCTCGTACGGGTCGCCGCGCCGCGGTCCTGGCGATGGTCGCGTCCGCGGCGCTCGTGCTCGGCGGGTGCAGCGGGGACGACGAGAAGCCCGCGAAGGGGGCCACGACGGCCACCTCGGCCGTCGACGTCCCCGAGGGCGTGACGCTGACCGAGGCGGGTACGACGCTCGACGTCGGCAAGCCCGCGACGGTCGGCTACCCGGTCGGCAAGGCGGCCAGCGCCCTCACGGTCACCGTGACGTCGGTCAAGCCGGGCCGGGCGAGCGACCTCGCCGGGTACGTCCTCGACCCGGCGTCCGCGGCCTCGACCCCGTACTTCGTCTCGGTCGACGTACGCAACGACGGGCCCGACCCGCTCGGTGGCGCGGCAGTCCCGCTGTACGGGTTCGACTCGACGGACACGTACTTCCCGCCGACGCGGTTCGCCGGGGAGCCGTACGACCGCTGCCCGGGCGGGGTGCTGCCCAAGACGTTCGACGCCGGCGCCAGCACGAAGGCCTGCTTCGTGCTGCTCGTCCCGCAGGGCGCCACGCTCACGTCGGTGCAGGTGCGCACCGAGGATCTCGCCACGCCGGTCTCCTGGCCGGTCTCCTGACCCACGCTGGCATGCTTGGTCCATGCGCGAGGTGATGCAGTCGACCAAGCTGGCGGACGTCCTGTACGACATCAGGGGTCCGGTGCTGGAGGAGGCCAAGCGCCTCGAGGACGAGGGTCACCGCATCCTCAAGCTCAACATCGGCAACCCGGCGCCGTTCGGCTTCGAGGCGCCCGACGAGATCCTCGTCGACATCATCGCCAACCTCCACCAGGCCCAGGGATACAGCGACTCGCAGGGTCTGCTGCCCGCGCGGCGTGCCGTCGTCCAGCACTACGAGGAGCGCGTCCCCGGCATCGACGTCGACGACGTCTACCTCGGCAACGGGGTCTCCGAGCTCATCGTCATGGCGATGCAGGCGCTGCTCGACGACGGTGACGAGGTGCTCGTCCCGATGCCCGACTACCCGCTGTGGACGGCCGCGGTCAGCCTCGCCGGCGGCACGGCCGTGCACTACCGCTGCGACGAGGCGTCGGACTGGAACCCCGACCTCGACGACGTCCGGGCGAAGGTGACCGACCGCACCAAGGCGATCGTCATCATCAACCCGAACAACCCGACGGGCGCCGTCTACTCGCCGGAGGTCCTGCGCGACCTCGTGCAGGTCGCCCGTGAGCACAACCTGATCGTCTACGCCGACGAGATCTACGACAAGATCCTGTACGACGACGCGCAGCACACCTGCGTGGCCTCGCTGGCCGACGACCTGCTGTGCGTCACGTTCAACGGTCTCTCGAAGGCGTACCGGGTCGCCGGCTTCCGCAGCGGTTGGATGATCCTCTCGGGCCCGAAGCACCACGCGCACTCGTACGTCGAGGGCCTCAACATGCTCGCGAACATGCGGTTGTGCCCCAACGTGCCCTCGCAGTACGCGATCGCGACCGCCCTCGGCGGGCGGCAGTCGATCAACGACCTGCTCCTGCCGGGCGGTCGGCTGCTCGAGCAGCGCAACCGTGCGTACGAGCTGCTGACGGCGATCCCGGGCGTCACGTGCGTGAAGCCGCAGGGGGCGCTGTACATGTTCCCGCGGCTCGACCCGGCGGTGTACCCGATCGACGACGACGAGAAGTTCGCGTACGAGCTGCTGCGGGAGCAGAAGCTGCTCGTCGTGCAGGGGACCGGCTTCAACTGGCCGACGCCCGACCACTTCCGCCTCGTCACGCTGCCACGCGTGGAGGACCTCGAGGACGCGATCGGCCGGATCGCGCGGTTCCTGGAGACGTACGCCGCCTGAGTCGGTCGCTTGCCGTGCCTGGGAGAATGGTTCCCATGCCCACGACCGCTCCCGTACGCCCCGCGCTGCGCCTCGGCGACCTCGAGGTCGCGACGCCGGTGGTGCTCGCGCCGATGGCCGGTGTCACGAACGCGGCGTTCCGGCAGCTGTGCGCCGAGCAGGGGGCAGGGCTCTACGTCTGCGAGATGATCACGTCGCGCGGCATCGTCGAAGGCGACCCGATCAGCCTGCGGATGCTGAGCTTCGCCGAGGCCGAGACGGTGCGCTCGGTGCAGCTGTACGGGATCGACCCCGTCTACATCGGGCAGGCCGTGCGGATCCTCTGCGAGGACCACGGCGTGGGTCACGTCGACCTCAACTTCGGGTGCCCCGTCCCGAAGATCACCCGCAAGGGCGGGGGAGCGGCGCTTCCGTGGAAGGCGACGCTGCTCGGCGAGATCCTCCACGAGGCGGTGCGCGCCGCGGCGCCGTACGGGGTCCCGGTCACGATGAAGACCCGCAAGGGCATCGACGACGACCACCTGACGTACCTCGACGCCGGCCGCATCGCGCAGGAGGCGGGGTGCGCGGCGATCGCGCTGCACGGGCGCACGGCGGCCCAGCACTACTCCGGGCGTGCCGACTGGGAGTCGATCGCGGCGCTGAAGCAGGCCGTCGACATCCCGGTGCTCGGCAACGGCGACATCTGGGAGGCCTCGGACGCGCTGGCGATGGTCGAGCAGACCGGTGCCGACGGTGTCGTGGTCGGCCGCGGCTGCCTCGGACGCCCCTGGCTGTTCCGCGACCTGGCGGCGGCGTTCGCCGGCGAGCCGCAGACCGCGATGCCGACCCTCGGGGAGGTCGCCGCCTGGATGCGTCGTCACGCCGAGCTGCTCGCCGCGGACATGGGGGAGGAGCGGGGCTGCATCGAGTTCCGCAAGCACGTCGCGTGGTACCTCAAGGGCTTCCGTGCCGGGGGCCAGATGCGGCACGCGCTGGCGACCATCAGCTCCCTCGCCGACCTCGACGCGCTGCTCGCCGACCTGGACCACGACGAGCCGTACCCGGTCGGGGAGCTCGGCAAGCCGCGCGGGCGGCAGGGCAGCCCGAAGCGCGTCGCGCTCCCCGACGGGTGGCTGGCCTCCCGCGAGGTGGCGCGGATCGACCCGGCGGCCGAGGACGCGACCTCCGGCGGCTGACCTCAGGCCTCCCCGCGGACCTCGCGGGCGGCGCGGGCGTGCGCGAGCTGGGCTTCGGCGAGGCCGCGGACGTCGGACGACGCGAGCGACAGCGCTTGCGCCTCGACGGGTCCGTCGGGCGTGTGCACCGCGAGGTTGGCGAGGCCGCGGCGCCGCTGCCACGGCCCTTGCGTGATCGCGACGGACTGGGTCTTGGCGTGCGGCACCACGTCGGTCCGGTGCATGACCCAACCGCGGTCGGCGACGAAGGCGTGCGCGTCGCAGCCCGCGGACCGGAAACGCCAGCCGACCGGCGCGAACAGCCACGACCGCCGCGGCGCACGCGCGCGCGGGACGACGGCGGGATCGACGTCGGCGAACAGCTCGCCCAGCACCATCCGGATCTCGTCCGGTCGAGCCACCGGGACGAGCGTGTCGGTGCTGCTGCTCGCGCTGTCGGTCTCGCGGGACGCCCCGGCGACCGTGACGTCGGCGCGCTGCAGACGTAACGGGCGCCACAGAGCGGCCTGGTGGACCACGACGGCCTGCACCCGGTCGTACGGGATGGTCTGCGAGACGCGGGACAGGAGCCCGCGGGTCACGTGCAGACCCGTGGCTCCGCGGCGCAGCGTGAAGTCCCACTGGGCGATCACGCGCGACATGATCACCTGGCCGATCCAGAAGAGGAACGGCAGCACACCGACGATCACGACACCGGGGAACACCATCCCGACCACGACCAGCACCAGCATGAACGCCGCGGGCGCGAGGAACTCCGTCGACACCACCGTCGCCACCACCAGCCGTACGGGGCGGACGACGAGGATCGGCGGGGAGAGGTCGAGGTGCGGGCTCGGCACGGGCGCACCCGGCTCCCCGGTCGCGGCTGCCGGGGCCGCGACGGCGTGCGACCCCGACTCGTAGGCGCGCTGGAGCAGCAGGTGGCGCAGCCGGTCGGCGTCGGCGTGGCGGAGGTACTGCAGGGACAGGCGCGAGTCGTCGCCGCCGGCCAGCTCGATGCGCAGCTCGCACAGACGGAAGATCCGGGCGGCGAAGGGCTCGGCGATGTCGACGGACTGGATGCGCTCGTACGGGGCGCGTCGCGACTTGCGGGTGAGCACGCCGCTCTCGAGGCGGATCTCGCGACCGTCGATGAAGTAGCGGGTGAAGCTCCACGAGAGGTAGCCGAACACGACGCCGAGCAGCGCCGCCGCGCCGACCAGCGCCAGGCCGATCCACAGGATCGACAGCAGGCTGCGGTCGCCGCCGCCCTCGACGACGTCGCGGCCGAAGGCGACCACGCCGGCGGCGATCCAGATCCACACCCGGACGAACGCGCTCGCCGGGTGGGTGCGCTGGCCCTGCACCGCCGGTGGCGGCTCAGATCCCGGAGCCACGGGTCTTGCCCAGCTCGGTGAGACGGTCACGCAGGCGTACGGCGTCGTCCGCGGGCACCCCGGGGATCACGGCCGACGTCGAGGACGAGGCGGTGTGCAGCGAGACCTTCGCGATGCCGTACGCGCGCTCCAGCGGGCCGGCTGTCACGTCGACGTACTGGACACGTCCGTACGGCACGGCGACGAGGCGCCGCCACGCGACGCCGTGGCGGATCCACAGGTCCTCGGCGTTCTCGGCGAAACCCCACGCCGCCTGGCTGCGCGCTGCCCAGAACCAGCCCCAGACGAGGCCGGCGAGCGCCACCGCCGCGACCAGCGCCACGAGCCACCACCACTGGAGGAGGAGCGCGACCAGCGCGCACGCGACCACGGCAGGGAGGGTGACCCAGACCGCGAGCACGATGCGGTGCACGGTGCGGAGCTTGACCGAGACTCGTTGCCAGCGCTCGGCCGGGGGGTCGAAGAGGGAGTCCACGCGCCCGACACTATCGGGCGCGCACCGGCTCCTCGGGCTCCGGCGAGGCGACGGGGACCTCCAGGGACCCGTGACGCTCCATGCGCTGCCACCGCAGCCGCAGACCCGCGAACGACGTCCACACCGACTGGATGACCACGAGGTACATCAGCTGCCGGTAGACGACCTGCTGCAGCGCGAGCGTCCACAGCGGGCCGAGCCGCTCACCGTCGAGCCGGAAGGCGTACACGCTGGTCGCGAGCTGCAGGCAGAGGAACGCGAGCCAGAGACCGATCACGTACAGCGGGTCGAGGAAGACCAGGCCGTACAGGGCGAAGACGTCGACGACCGGCGCGAGCAGCGGCAGCAGCACCTGGAAGAGCGTCAGGTACGTGAGGCCGCGGCGACCGAAGCGTCCGGCACGTCCACGCTGGACGAAGGCGCCGCGGTGCTTCCACATCGCCTGCAGCGTCCCGTAGCACCAGCGGTAGCGCTGCCGCCACAGGGCACCGAGCGTCGCGGGCGCCTCCGTCCAGGCACGGGCGTCCTCCTGGTAGACGACGCGCCACCCGTCGCGCAGGAGCGCCATCGTCAGGTCGGTGTCCTCGGCGAGCGTCTGCTCGCTGACGCCGCCCACGGCGAGCAGCGCGCTGCGCCGGAACGCGCCGACCGCGCCGGGCACGGTCGGCATGCACTCGGCGAGGTCGAACAGCCGCCGGTCGAGGTTGAAGCCGACGACGTACTCGATGTGCTGCCAGCGTCCCAGCAGGCCGCCGCGGTTCGCGACCTTGGCGTTGCCGGAGACCGCGCCGACCTCCGGGTCGGTGAACGGGAGGAGCAGGTGGCGGACCGTGCTCGGCTCGAACACCGTGTCGCCGTCGACCATGACGACGATGTCGTGCGACGCGGCGGCGATTCCGGTGTTGAGCGCGGCGGGCTTGCCGGCGTTCTCCTGGCGGATCACCCGGACACCCGGGAGGCCGAGCGACTCGGCGAGCTCGGCCGTCCCGTCGGTCGAGCCGTCGTCCACGACGATCACCTCGACCACGACGTCGGAGGCGACGAGGGAACGGACCGCAGCCTCGATGCCGGCGCTCTCGTTGTACGCGGGGACGACGATCGTCACCGGCGGGCACAGCTCAGGGGGCAGGAGCGGCCCCCACCGGTCGACGCTGCGTCGCCGGTGCCGTCGGGCGGCGACGACGAGGAGCACCGACCGTCCGACCGCCAGCGCACCGGCGACGAGCAGCGCGGCGGTGAGCACGCGCAAGATCCAGGTGCTCGCGCCGAATGCGACGAGCAGTGCCCGGCCCTGCCACGCCTGGGCCTTGGGGGCCGGTCCGGACGCGCCCTCGATGCCCGTGGTCTCGCCGACGCTGCCGACCGTCACGCCCGTGCGCTCGAGCGAGGGGAGAAGACGGTCGAGCGCGGCCACGGTCTGGCTGCGGTCTCCGCCGGCGTCGTGCATGAGGAGGACGGCGCCGGCATCGTCGGGCGGCGTCGAGCGGGCCACGATCTCGTCGACGCCGGGACGGCGCCAGTCCTCGCTGTCCAGGGTGGAGAGGACAGTGACGTAGCCCTCGGCGGACGCTTCGCGCAGCACGTCCCACTGCGGGTCGTCGAGCGCGTCGACGGTCGAGGAGTACGGGGGCCGCAGCAGCGAGCTGGTCGTCCCGGTCGCGCCGTTGAGCATCAGCTGGGACTCCTGCAGCTCCAGCTGGCGTCGCCAGGCCGGGACCGCGGCCAGCTCGGCGTGCGAGAACGTGTGCATCCCGATCTCGTGGCCCTCGTCGACGATCCGGCGGGTCAGACCGGGGTGGTCGGCGACCTGCGTGCCGACCACGAAGAAGGTGGCGTGGACGTCGTGCGCGGCCAGCACGTCGAGGATCTTCGGCGTCCACACGGGATCGGGGCCGTCGTCGAAGGTGAGCGCCACCGTCTTTGGCGCGGGGGCGAGCGTACGTACGGCGCCGCCTCGCGCGTCGATGAGCGGACCGCCCGTGGTGACCTCGGCCGGCACGGCGTGCGCCTCGCCCGACGCCGCCACGGCGCCGTCCGGGGTCGAGCCGAACATGTGCCGCGCGTACCCCTGCACGAGAAGAGCCGCGGCGAGGGTCGGCAGCAGGACCGCGAGGAGCACCCAGTGCGCCCGCGGCCGGACCTCGCGCGCCGTGCGGTGGCGCGCCGTCCCGTGCAGGTCCATGTCAGGGGGCGGCCGTGGCCTTCGTACGGCCCGGCGCCGTGGTCGACGACCCGCGCTCGTCGTCGGGCTTGTGCTCCTCGTGCGCCTCGTCGCTGTTGCCCGGCTCGGTCGGACGGCCGGTCGTCGGCGCCGGCGTGGTGGGCGCCGGGGTGGTGGGCGCTGCGGACGGGGTGGGCGCCGGGGCCGTCACCTGCTCGGTCGGCGACGGCTGCGAGGGCGCGTCGTCGGGCTGCTGGTCCGCCTCGTGCGAGGGGCGGTCGTCCGACGTGCCGTCCGGTGACGTCGGGCCGTCGGACGGGTCGACGCTCGCCGGATCGGACGGGGTCGCACGCGACGCGGAGCCGGCCTCGGGGCGCGGCGTGTCCGGCGCGGCCGGAGCCGTGGGCTCGGGCAGCGCGGGAGGCAGCAGCGCCGACGGGAGGGTCGGGCCGCCCAGCACGGTGCTGCCGAGAGCGAGGACGTACGCGGCGGCGGGGAGTGCCAGGACCAGCGCCCAGCGACGCGTACGGTGCGCGCGGCGGCCCGAGGCGTCGACGAACACCGGCTCGGTGCCCGAGGCAGGCGCGGGCGGTGGACGATCGGGGGACGCGGTCACAGCCGACGAATCTAGCAGCGCGCACCAAGGGCCGGGAAGGCGTCGATAACGGTTCGGCGCCATCCATGGACGGATAAGTCGTCCTCGGCAACAATAAGCGCAAGCCCGGGCCCCGGGCTCGTCTCCACTTCACTCGGATCGTGCGGCACGTTCCTGCCGCTGAAGGGATGTTTCAGCCATGGCATCTGTGTCTTTCCAGAAGGCGACGCGCATCTTCCCGGGCCAGGAGCGCCCGGCCGTCGACCAGCTCGAGCTCGAGGTCGCGGACGGGGAGCTGCTCGTCCTCGTCGGCCCGTCGGGCTGCGGCAAGTCCACCTCCCTGCGCATGCTCGCAGGCCTCGAGGAGGTCGACGCCGGCCGGATCCTCATCGGCGACCGCGACGTCACCGAGCTCCCGCCCAAGTCGCGCGACATCGCGATGGTCTTCCAGAACTACGCGCTCTACCCGCACATGTCCGTCGCCGAGAACATGGGCTTCGCGCTCAAGATCGCCGGGACGCCCAAGTCGGAGATCAAGCAGCGGGTCGCCGAGGCCGCCGAGATGCTCGGACTCACCGAGTACCTGGGCCGCAAGCCGAAGGCCTTGTCGGGCGGCCAGCGTCAGCGCGTGGCGATGGGACGCGCGATCGTCCGCTCGCCGCAGGTGTTCCTGATGGACGAGCCCCTGTCGAACCTCGACGCGAAGCTCCGCGTCCAGACCCGCGCGCAGATCGCACAGCTGCAGCGACGGCTGGGCACCACGACCGTCTACGTGACCCACGACCAGGTCGAGGCGATGACGCTCGGCGACCGCGTCGCGGTGATGAAGGACGGCGTGCTCCAGCAGATCGACACGCCCCGCGCCACGTACGACCGGCCCAACAACGTCTTCGTCGCGGGCTTCCTCGGCTCGCCGGCGATGAACCTGTTCGACGTCCCGGTCACCGAGGGCGGGGTGAAGGTCGGCGACACCGTCGTCCCGGTCGCGCGCGAGATCCTCGCCCAGACCGACGCGACCACGGTGACCCTCGGCGTCCGGCCGGAGGACATGACGCTCGGCGAAGGCGGGATCGCCACCGTCGTCGACGTCGTCGAGGAGCTCGGCTCGGACGCGTTCGCGTACGGCCACACCAAGCACGGTGACAAGGACCAGACGCTGGTCGCGCGCGTCAACTGGCGTACGCCGCCGCAGATCGGCGAGGTCGTCAACCTCACCGCCGATCCCGAGCGCGTGCACGTCTTCTCGAAGGAGACCGGGCTCCGCCTCGGCTGACCCAGCCCCGTCTCCTCCCCGATGTGGGCACTTTCCCCCCGAACTCACTGCCGATTCGGTGGGAAAGTGCCCACATCGGGGCGGGGCGTACGCTCAGAACCCCTGCCACTTGGGCTTGTGGGCGAGGGCGTGCCGGTAGTAGTCGGCGAAGTCCAGGTGCGACGCCGCCGCCTCGTCCACGAACACGGTCGCGTGCGGGTGCCACTGCAGGACGGACGCGGGGCACCGTGCGGACAGCGGGCCCTCCACGGCGGCCGCGACCGCCTCGGCCTTGCCCTCGCCGGTGGCGACGAGCACGAGGTGCCGCGCCTCGCCGATCGTGCCGAGCCCTTGGGTGAGGACGTGCCGGGGCACGTCGTCGACGGAGCCGAAGAAGCGCGCGTTGTCCTGGCGCGTCTGCTCCGTGAGCGTCTTCGGCCGCGTCCGCGACGACAGCGACGACATCGGCTCGTTGAACCCGACGTGCCCATCCGTGCCGATCCCGAGGAGCTGGACGTCGATCCCGCCGGCCCGCGCGATCAGCGCCTCGTAGCGCGCGCACTCGGCAGGCAGGTCCGTTGCGGTGCCGTCGGGGGAGTGCACCCGTGCCGGGGCCAGGTCCACGTGGTCGACGAGCTCGCGACGGATCACCGCCGCGTACGACTCGGGGTGCGCCGCGGGGAGCCCGACGTACTCGTCGAGCAAGAACGCGGTCGCGCCCGCGAACGACAGGCCCTCCTCGCGGTGGCGACGGATCAGCTCCTGGTAGGCGAGCAGCGGCGACGAGCCGGTCGCGAGGCCGATCACGGGGTCGGGCCGCCGCAGCGCCTCCTCGTACACGTCGGCGACGTGCCTGCCGATCTCCTCGGCCGACGTGCAGATCACGACCTCCACGCGGGGTCTCCTTCCGGGGTACGGGGCGCCGGCGGGGCGGTCAGCTCGGCCGCGCCCAGGGCCGCTGCAGGGTAGTCGGTCGGCAGCGCGAGGGTCCGTTCGCGCAGGCGCATGCTCGCCGCGAACGCCGAGGCTGACGCGTCGCAGCCCAGCTGCGCGAACAACGGGTCGACGACGCGGGAACCCAGCCGCATCACGCCGCCGGTGAGGACGATCCGGGCAGGGTCGACGCTCAGCGTGAGGATGCGGATCGCCTCAGCCAGCCAGTGCAGGAACGTGTCGCGGACCGCGACTGCCTGCTGGTCGCCGGCGTCGGCGGCGTCGAAGACCGCGACCGGCTGCGGCCCCGGCCCGTCGTACGGCCACTGGCGTGCGAGCCCGCGGCCCGACGCGTACAGCTCGAGGCACCCGTGCTGGCCGCAGGAGCAGCGCGGCCCGTCGGCGACGACGGCCAGGTGCCCGATCTCGCCGACCAGCCCGTACGCGCCGCGGCGCATGCGTCCGTCCAGCACGAACCCGGCCGCGAGCCCGGTGCCCACCGACAGCAGGGCGACGTCCTCGGCCTCGCCGCGGCTGCGCAGCCACGTGGCGGCACCCCGGGCGGCGGCGTTGACGTCGTTGTTGACGGTGGCGGGCACTGCGAGGGCGCGAGCGAGCGCGCCCCGCAGGTCGAGCGGCTCTGTGATCGCGAGGTTCACCGCGTTGCTGAGGACCCCGTCGTCGTCGACCGCGCCGGGGATGCCGGCACCGACGGCGACCAGCTCGGTGCCGCGCGGGAGCGCGTCGATCAGGCGCTCGACCACCTCTAGCGCGGTCGCGACGACACCTGCCGGGCCCACGACCGTCGGGGTCCGCACCTGCGCGAGCGCCTCGTCGGGGCGGTCGACGTCGGCGGCGATCCCGTGCACCTTGGTCCCGCCGATGTCCAGTCCGATCCTGACTGCGCTCATCGTTCCTCTCCGTCGGGCGGGAAGGCCTCCCGCTCGGCTCGTACGACCGCCGCGCCGACCGCCTGCGACGGCGGCTGCGCGGCACCCCAGCCACGGACGACCCGCGGGAGCGCCGCGACCTCCGGTGAGGGCCAGCCCAGCTCGACGACCACGGTGTCAGGTCGGGAGGTCACGAGGGTGCGTACCCACGACCAGACCTCCGGGTCCGCGGCGATCGAGCGCCCCATGACGAGCACCGGGCCGGGGTGGGCGACCACCTCCGCGGTGTCGGGCACGTCGCCCCGGACCGCCCGGACCTCGGCGTCAGGGATGCCGAGGTCGCCCCACGCGGCCTCGCCGACCGCCATGTTGGCGCCCGACTCCAGCCGCAGCACGAGCGGGCGGCCAGGAGGCAACGGACCGACCGGATCCGTGGCGAGCGTGGCCGCCCGACGACCGGCTTCGCGGCCGGCGGACACGACGGACGGGTCGTACGGCGCGGCGCCGGTGCCGTAGGCGGCGCACAGCGCGTCGACCCGCGCGGCCGCGTCGAAGAGCCGTGACGATGCCAACGACCCGGCGGCGACGGCGGCGACGACGGCGTCGACCACGTCGAGGACGTCGTCGGCGCCACGGCCCCGCAGCGACGGCCCGATGCAGAGCAGGTCGGCCCCCGCCGCGAGCGAGGCGACGGCTGCGGCGGGGACGCCGAGCGTGGCGCTGGCGCCGGCCATGTCGAGGGCGTCGGTGACGATGACGCCGTCGAAGCCCATCTCCTCGCGCAGGAGACCGGTGAGGATGCGACGGCTCATCGTCGCCGGATGGTCAGGGTCCAGCGCGGGGAGCACGAGGTGGGACGTCATCACGGTCGCGGCACCCGCCCCGACCGCCGCCACGAACGGGACCAGCTCGCGCGCGCGCAACGTCGCCAGGTCGGCGTCGACGCGCGGCAGCGCGACGTGGGAGTCGGCAGAGGTGTCGCCGTGCCCGGGGAAGTGCTTCACGCACGCCGCCACCCCCAGCGCCTGCAACCCCTCGACCCAGGCCGCCGTGTGCCGGGCAACCAGGTCCGGGTCGGCGCCGAAGCTGCGCGTGCCGATCACGGGGTTGCGCGGGTTGGAGTTGATGTCCGCGTCGGGGGCGAGGTTCAACCAGACCCCCGCGTCCTTCAGCTCCGCGCCGATCGCCGCCGCCACGGCGCGGGTCGTCGCCAGGTCGTCGACGCGTCCGAGGACGGCGTTGCCGGGGTACGGGCTGCCGGTCGTGTAGTGCAGCCGCGTGACGTCGCCGCCCTCCTCGTCGAGCGCGAGGGCGAGCGTGGGCGCTGCCGTGCTGATCTCGCGGGCGAGGGCGGCCGCGGCCTCCGGACCGGCCGACAGGTTGTTGCCGTACAGGCAGATGCCTCCCAGGCCCGCGTCGACGAGCGCGGGCACCCACGCAGGGACCTCGGTGCCGTCGAAGGCGCCCAGGACCACGCGGTGCGCGGCACGACGTACGGCGGTGGCGTCGCTCATCCCTTGACCGCCCCAGACACCATCCCGCTGGCCATCCGGTTCTGGACGAGCATGAACAGCGCGATCACCGGAACGGCCACGAGCGTGGCACCGGCCATCACCGCGGGCCAGTCGATCGCCTTGTTGGAGACGGTGGTCATGCCCTGCAGCCACAGCGGCACGGTGCGGTTCGACGGGTCCATCACCACGGTGGCGAGCGTGATCTCGTTCCAGCACTGGAGGAAGCCGTAGACGCCGCACGCGACGAGCCCGGGAGCGAGCAGCGGGAAGGTGATCGTGAAGAACGCACGGAAACGGCTGCACCCGTCGACCATCGCCGCCTCCTCGAGGTCCGCCGGGACGCCCGCGACGAACCCGCGCAGCATCCAGATCGTGAACGGCAGGATCATCGCAAGGTACAGCACCGTGAGGCCGGCGATCGTGTTGAACAGCCCCCAGCCGGACAGCATCTTGTACTGCGAGATGAACAGCGCCTCGGCAGGGATCATCTGGACCACGAGGATCACCACGACAAAGGCGCCCTTGCCGCGGATCCGGAAGCGCGAGATCGCGAGGGCTGCCAGGAACGCGAAGACGAGCCCGCACCCGACGGCGAGCAGCGTGACCACGAGGCTGAGCTGCATCGAGTCCCAGAAGGAGGCGTCGACCACGCGGCCGTACGCGTCGGCGCTGGTGCCCTCGCCGAACGGGAGCCAGGCGGGCTCGGGGGAGCGCAGCCGGCTGAGGCTCTGGAAGGACCCGTTGACCATCCAGTACACCGGGAACGCCCAGACGGCGGCGAGCAGCAGCGCGAGGACGTTGAGGGCGGTCCGCCCGGCGCGCGGGCGGCGGTTGCGGGCGAGGGGCGTGGTGACGGTCATGCGGTGCGCTCCTCACGCAGCAGGGAGCGGACGTAGCCGAAGGTGAGACCCAACGTCAGCAGCAGCATGAGCATCGCGACCGCGGAGGCGACGCCGTACTCGCTCTGCGCGACGCCGAGCTGGTAGAGGTACGTGCCGAGGAGGTTGGTCTCGCTGACCGTCCCTCCGGCGTTCTGGAGGTACTTGATCTGGGCGAACAGCCGCAGGTCCCACACGATCTGCAGCAGCATCACGATCGACAGCACCGGCCGGATCGTCGGCACGACGATGAAGCGGAACCGCTGCGTCCGGGTCGCGCCGTCGAGCTGGGCGGCCTCGATCGTCTCCTCGGGCACCTGCGTCAGCGCCGCGTACAGGCTGAACGCCACGAACGGGACGCTCATCCAGACGACGATGACACCGGCCACGAGGAAGAACGTCCACGGGTTGGCCAACCAGCTGTAGCCGTCCATCCCTTCGAAGCCGAGCGTCACCAAGAACCAGTTGACGATGCCGTAGCGGCTGTCGAACAGCCAGTTCCACACCGTGAGGCTCGCGACCAGCGGGCTCGCCCACGCCGCGAGCATCGACACCTGCAGGACGATCCGCGGGGCCGTCGACAGCTGGCGCATCAGCAGCGCCACGACGGTGCCGAGGAGCATGGTGAGCGTCGCGGCGGCCAGGCAGAACGCGAGCGAGCGGGCCACGACCGCCCACGTGGTGGCGTCGGTGAGGACGTCGGCGTAGTTGTCGAGCCCGATCCACTCGGGGTCGGCGGTGCCGAACTGCTGGGCGAGGCCGAACTCCTGGAACGACATCACCACCTGTCGCACCAGTGGGTAGCCCAGGCCGAGGGCCAAGGTGCCGAGCGCCGGGACCAGCAAGAGGTACGGCGCGGGGCGCCGCCGGCGGGTCCGCAGCCGGGGCGGCTGCGGGTCGGTGCGCGCCGGGGGCGCGTCGGGGGTGGTCATCGCCTGAGCCATGGGGTGCCTGTCGTGGGGGAGGGGTGGGACCCCGCCGCGCCGGGGGAGTCACGGCGGGGTCTCCACGTCACTTGTTGAGGATCGCCTCGAGCTTCGCGTCGTACTCCGCGGCCGTCTTGGCGACGTCCGCGCCGCCGGCGACCTTGCCGAAGAACTCCTCCATGACCTTCGTCGTCTCCACCTCGGTCCAGTGCGGGGAGGCGGGCGTGAGCTTCGAGCCGGAGGCGGCGGCGATCGACGCCTGCGCGAACTCGTCGTCACCCATCTTGGAGGTGAAGTCGGGGTTGGCCGGGCCGAGGCCGTTCTCGGCGAGCTTCGCCTGGTACTCGTCGCTGTAGATCAGCTGCAGGAGCGCGAACGCCTCCTCCTGCTTCTTCGACTTGGCGGAGATGCCGATGTTCGAGCCGCCGGCGAACACCGGAGCCGCGCCACCACCGACACCCGGGAGCGCGAAGCCGCCCAGGTCGGCAGCCTTGTCCTCCTCGACGCTCCAGCGCGCCCAGCCCGGGGCCATGAACATCGCGGCCTCACCGTTGTTGAACGGCACCCACGACTCCTCGTCGAGCCCGTCCTTCGGCGCGGTGCTGGCCTTGTCGGAGAGCGTCTTCCACTCCTGGAGGCCCTTGAGGCTCTCGGGGGAGGCCAGCTTGCCGACCCACGCGTCGCCCTCCTGGACGGCGATGTCGCCGCCGTGGGCGAAGATCCACGAGATGCCGTTGCGCCAGTCCTGGCCGGGCACCCAGAAGCCAGAGAAGTCCTTCGCGTCCGACTTCTCCTTCAGCGTGACGGCGGCCTTGTTGAAGTCGGCCAGGTTCGCGGGCGGCTGGATGCCGGCGTCGGCGAACGCCTTCTTGCTGTAGAAGACGTAGCGCGAGCCCCAGTAGTACGGGACCGCGAACTGCTTGTCGTCGTACGCGCCCGCCTCGAGGAAGCTCTCCGGCCCGACGTTGTCGCCCAGGTCGGCCAGCTTGTCGCTCAGGTCCGTGAACGCGCCCACGGAGGTGAACGTCGGCGACTGCGTGTTGCCGATCTCGAAGACGTCCGGCGTCTGACCGGCGTCGCTCAGGGCGGTCTGGAGGCGCGGGATCAGCTCGCCCCAGTCGATGCGCTCGATCTTGAGGTCGGTGCCCTCGTTCTGGGCCTCGTACTCCTTCTCGAGCCACGTCGTGAGCTCTTCAGGCGTGTCCTTCTCGCCGGCCAGCCAGAGCTTGACGACGGTGGTGCCGCCTGAGGCGTCGTCGGAGTCCGACCCGCATGCGGTTAGGGCGAGTGCGGAGACCACGCCGAGGACCGCCAGTCGCGTGAGGTTCTTCATGGTGTCTTCCTTCAGGGGTGACGGCCTCGGGGGAAGGCCTTCCGGGGGGAGAGTCGTACGAGAGGAGCGGGGAGGGCTCGTCTCAGACGACCCCTAGCTGGGCGTAGCGGACCTGCGCCGCTGCGCCCGTGAGGACGACGTCGCGTGCGAGCGACGCCATCCGCACGTCGAGGTGCTCGGCGATCGCCGGCATGCTCCGCGCCGTCACCGTGTCGCGCGCGGCCTCCAGGAGAGGACCGTCGAGCAGCTCGGCGGGGCCGTAGAGCACGACGTCGGTGACGCCGAGGGTCGTGACGATGGGAGCGAGGACCGTGCCGAGCGTCGCGCCGACCGCGCGCAGCTCGGACTCGACCGCGTTGGCGCTGGCAGTGGCGAGACGGGTTCGCAGGTGGGGGACGGCGAGGACGGTCTCGAGACAACCGCGGTTGCCGCACGCGCAGGGAGCGCCGTCCGGCTCGACGACCACGTGGCCGATCTCTCCGGCGGACAGCAGCGGCCCGCCCAGGACCGTGCCGTCCATGAGGATGCCGCCACCGACGCCGTGGCCGACCGCGACGAGCAGCAGGCCGTCGGCGTCGCCGGCTCCGAACGTGCATTCCGCCAGCGCGGCGATGTTGGCGTCGTTGGCGACCGAGACCGGAAGTCCCACCCGGGCCCCGACCGTCTCGGCCAGCGGCAGGTCGTACCAGTCGAGGTTGGGCGCCTGGAGGACGACGCCGGCGTCGTCGACCACGCCCGGCGTGCCGATGCCCACGCCCAGGACGGGCCGGGCGGACGCGTCGACGAGGGCGCGGACCAGCTCGACCACGCGGTCCACCGCCGAGTCGCCACGCGCGTCGCCGAGGGGGACGGAGTGCCGCGAGACGATCTCGCCGTCCAGTGCCAGCAGCGCCCCCTGCAGCACGGTGTCGTCAGAGAGGTCGAGCGCGACGATGAGGGCGGCGTCGTGGACGAGGCCGAGCAGTGTCGCGGGCTTGCCGGGACGGGCGCCGGGCTTGGTGCCGAGCTCGCGCACGAGGCCGTCGGCGAGCAGCTCGTTGACGAGGTCGGAGACGGTGACGCGGGTGAGAGCCGTCGCGCGGGAGAGGTCGGCGCGGCTCAGCGGGCCCTCGTCGGCGAGGCACTGGAGGATCAGCGACAGGTGGTGGCGGCGGGTGTCGGACGCGAGGACCTTCTCGGTCGCCCGGCGCGACGGCCGCTGGCGCAACGGGGGGACCGTCCGTGCTTCCCGCGAGGCGTCTGTCGGCTGGATCACAGTTGTTAGTTCAGCGTACTAACAAACCTTCGTCAACCACTGTCGCGAATTCGTTACCTCCCACGCCGCGAGTCACTCCTGGCGCACCCGCGAGTCACCCGCCGCCGGGCCGGGAGTGACTCGCGGGCGAAGGAGGGGGAGGGCAAGGCCACATTGACCCGATTGCCCCGTCGGTGCGACACTGGGAGACGGCGTAGTCCGCCGTCCCGGCTCGTCCTCGCCGGATCGGTGTGTGCGCCGACCCGACCACTCCCGATGCGAAGGATTCCGATGGCTAAGGCTCTCCTCGGATACGTGGCGACGCCGAACGTCCACCAGGCCCGCGAAGCGCAGCTCCGACGCCGCATCGCCGAGCTCGAGGCCGAGGTGATCCGGCTCAAGCACGAGAACGACGAGCTGGCAGGCTCCTCCGACCTCGGTCGCGTGGACCTCTCGACCGCCGATCTCCTCGAGCCCGCCGGCTCCTGATCCGCGGTTCCCGGCGCGCGAGCGATGTCGCGCGGTCCGGGCGTGGCGCGACGGACGACCCCCGTCGGTCACCTACGCTGAGACCGGCATCCTTCCCCGCTGCCCGCAGCCGCCCGGCTGCACCTCAGCGCCGTCCGACCGTCGTCGTGCGAAGGAGCATGGCTTGCACCTCAAGAGCCTGACGCTGCGTGGGTTCAAGTCCTTCGCGTCCGCCACCCACCTCCAGCTCGAGCCCGGCATCACCTGTGTCGTCGGACCCAACGGCTCCGGCAAGTCCAACGTCGTCGACGCCCTCGCGTGGGTCATGGGCGAGCAGGGAGCGAAGTCCCTGCGTGGCGGCAAGATGGAGGACGTCATCTTCGCCGGCACCTCCGGCCGCGCCCCGCTGGGCCGTGCCGAGGTCGTCCTCACGATCGACAACTCCGACGGCGCGCTGCCGATCGACTACGCCGAGGTCACGATCTCGCGGACGATGTTCCGCAACGGCGGCTCCGAGTACGCCATCAACGGCAACCACTGTCGTCTCCTCGACGTCCAGGAGCTCCTCAGCGACTCCGGCATCGGTCGGGAGATGCACGTCATCGTCGGCCAGGGCCAGCTCGACTCGGTCCTGCACGCCTCGCCGGAGGACCGTCGCGGCTTCGTCGAAGAGGCGGCGGGCGTCCTCAAGCACCGCAAGCGCAAGGAGAAGGCGCTCCGCAAGCTCGAGGCCACCGAGGGCAACCTGACGCGGCTCCAGGACCTCCTCGCCGAGATCCGCCGCCAGCTCAAGCCTCTCGGGCGGCAGGCCGAGGTGGCCCGCAAGGCCGCCGTCGTCCAGGCCGACGTCCGTGACGCGCGAGCCCGTCTCCTCGCCGACGACGTCGTGCGGGCGCGCGAGCAGCTGCAGTCAGAGCTCGCGGACGAGGAGGCCCTGCGGCTGAAGCGGACCGCGGTCGAAGGCTCCGTCGCCGCCATGCGTACCGAGGAGGCCGCGCTCGAGGACGCGCTGCGCGAGGACGCGCCGCGGCTCCAGGCCGCCCAGGACACCTGGTACGGCCTGAACAACCTCCGTGACCGCGTCCAGGGCACGGCAAGCCTCGCCGCCGAGCGGGTGCGCAACGCCGCCGCGATGCCGACCGACGAGCGCCGGGGCCGGGACCCCGAGGAGCTCGAGGAGGAGGCCGGCCGCTTCGAGGCTCAGGAGAAGGCGATCTCCGAGGAGGTCGCCGGCGCCGAGAAGGGCCTCGAGGACGCCATCGCCGTACGCAAGGCCGCCGAGGCTGCGTACCAGGCGGAGGAGCGGCGCATCGCCGACCTCCTGCGCGCCGCGTCCGACCGTCGAGAGGGCCTGGCCCGTCTGACGGGGCAGGTCAACACCCTGCGGACGCGCGTGCTCGCGGCCGAGGAGGAGATCGGCCGGCTCGAGGAGAACCGCGACCTCGCTGAGAAGCGCGCCGAGCGTGCCCAGCACGAGTTCACCGTCGCGGAGACGCAGGTGGCCGGGCTCGACTCCGGCGAGACCGGCCTCACCGCCGAGATCGAGGGCGCCGAGGCTGCGCTCGCCGACCTCACCGACCAGCTCGCCAAGACCACGGACGCGGTGCACGCCGCCGACCGCGAGCGCGCCGGGCTCGAGGCGCGCAAGGAGGCCCTCGAGATGGGCCTCTCCCGCAAGGACGGCGCGGGAGCGGTCCTCGGGGCTGCCGAGCGCCTGGGCGGTGTCCTGGGCTCCGTCGCCGCCGTCGTCACCGTACGGACCGGCTACGAGGCTGCGGTCGCCGCTGCCCTCGGCCCTGCCGCCGATGCCGTCGCCGTCGACGACCTCCGGACCGCACTGACCGCCGTCGACGCGCTCAAGACGAGCGAGGACGGGCGCGCGGGCCTCGTCGTGGGGTCGGCGCCCGAGCCTGTGCGGAGTGGCTGGCCGGCACTGCCCGGCGGTGCCGCGTACGCGGTCGACGTCGTCGAGGCGCCCAGGGGCGTGCTCGCCGCGCTGGGCCGCCTCCTCGACCGGGTCGCGGTCGTCGACGACCTCGCCGCGGCCCGTGACCTCGTCGAGCGCGAGCCGTCGGTGACGGCGGTGACCCGCGACGGAGACGTCGTCGGCAGCCACTACGTCGCCGGCGGGTCCCAGGACGTCCCGAGCCTCATCGAAGTGCAGGCGGCCGTCGACCACGCTGCCGAAGGGCTGCGCGACGTGGCGCGACGTCGTACGGAGCTCGACGCCGAGGTCGCCCGCCTGAAGACGCAGCGCGACGAGGCCAAGCAGCGGCTCGACGTCGCGACGGCGAAGCGGCGCGAGTCGGAGGCGAAGGCCAACGCCCTCACCGAGAAGCTTGCCCAGCTCGGCTCGACGGTGAAGGCGGCCCGCGACGAGGCGGCACGTCTCGCGCAGGCCATCGCGAACGCGCAGAAGGCCCGCGACGATGCGTCGTCCGGGCTCGCCTCGCTCGAGCAGCGGCTGGCCGACGCCGAGAGCGCTCCCGAGGAGGAGCCCGACACCGCTCCTCTCGACCAGCTCGGGGAGGTCGCGAAGCAGCGGCGCGCCGAGGAGACCGAGGCACGCCTCGCCCTCCGGACGAGCGAGGAGCGCGCCCGCGCGATCTCCGGCCGTGCCGCAGGGCTGCGCCGTCGCGCCGCCGAGGAGCGTGCCGCGCGCGAGCGTGACCGTGCCCGACGCGAGCGCATGCGCCGCGAGGGTGCCGCCGCGCGGGCGGTGGGCGAGGCGACGCAGGTGGTCCTGGAGCACCTCGCGGTGTCGCTCGCCGCGGCCAAGACGGCGCGGGACGCGATCACGTCGGCTCGGGCCGAGCGTGAGCAGAAGCTCGCCGACGTACGACGACAGCTGCGCGACCTCTCCGTCGAGCTCGCGCGCCTGACCGACTCGGTGCACCGCGACGAGGTCGCCCGTGCCGAGCAGCGGCTGCGGATCGAGGCGCTGGAGACGCGGGCGCTGGAGGAGATCGGCATCGAGGCCGACGCGCTCGTCGCGGAGTACGGACCTGAGGCGCTCGTGCCCGTACCCCGTCCGGCCGACGCCGCCGAGGACGAGCCCGACCCCGAGCCGGTCCCGTACGTGAGGTCCGAGCAGGAGAAGCGGCTCAAGGCCGCCGAGAAGGCCCTCGCGCTGCTGGGCAAGATCAACCCGCTGGCGCTGGAGGAGTTCTCGGCGCTCGAGGAGCGGCACAAGTTCCTCTCGGAGCAGCTCGAGGACCTCCGCAAGACCCGCAAGGACCTCCTCGACATCGTGACCGAGGTCGACCAGCGCGTGGAGCAGGTGTTCACCAGCGCCTGGGAGGACGTGAGCCGCGAGTTCGAGGGCGTGTTCTCGCGCCTGTTCCCCGGCGGCGAGGGGCGGCTGGTCCTCACCGACCCGTCGTCCATGCTCACGACCGGCATCGAGGTCGAGGCGCGTCCCCCGGGCAAGAAGGTGAAGCGCCTGTCGCTGCTCTCCGGTGGCGAGCGGTCGCTGGTCGCGGTCGCCTTCCTGGTGGCGCTGTTCAAGGCACGGCCCAGCCCGTTCTACATCCTCGACGAGGTCGAGGCGGCGCTCGACGACACCAACCTCGGACGTCTGCTCGAGATCTACGAGGAGCTGCGCGAGAACAGCCAGCTCATCGTGATCACGCACCAGAAGCGCACGATGGAGGTCGCCGACGCCCTGTACGGCGTGTCGATGCGCGGTGACGGCGTCTCGGCCGTGATCAGTCAGCGGATGCGCGAGGCCGAGCCGGCCTAGGCCGCTATCGTCGGCGCGTGAGCGAGACTCTCCCGACACGCGACGACTTCCCGGTGCTGCGACGGATCACGACGCGCTGGTCCGACGAGGACGTGTACGGCCACGTGAACAACGTGACGTACTACTCGTACTTCGACACGGCGGTGAACGGCTACCTCATCGAGGCGACCGGCACCGACATCCGTCGGCTCGACGCGATCGGGCTCGTGGTCGAGACCGGCTGCCGGTTCAAGCGCGAGCTCGGCTTCCCGGCGGACGTCGAGGTCGGGCTCGCGGTCGAGAAGCTCGGCACCTCCTCGATCGTCTACGAGATCGGGCTCTTCCAGGGCGAGGTGCCAGAGCCCGCCGCGATCGGGCGGTTCGTCCACGTCTACGTCACCCGCGCGGGCCGCGAGGTCACGCCGGTGCCGGACGCGATCCGTACGGTGGTGGCTCCGCTGGTGCGGTGACCCGCGAGGACGACGGTTTCCGGCGCGGTCGTCCGCCAGCCCCTAGGGTGTCGTTCGCAGGAGCAAACACATCCATCGGGGGAGCAATGAAGCGTCTGCTGAGCAACTATCGCGTGGCGGGGGAGACGATCCTCGTCGTCGCCGTCCTGGTCGTCATCCGGGCCGTCCTGTGGTCGGTCGGTGTCACGGGGATGGAGACGACGCCACTGGCCTCGAGCATCATCGGCGGCGGCGTGTTCGTCATGGGTCTCGTCGTCGCGGGGACGCTCTCGGACTACCGCGACGCCGAGCGTGCGCCGACCGACGTCGCCGCCAGCCTCTATACGTTCTTGCGTGAGGGCGAGGCCATGAGCGCGGTGTGGGGCAAGCCCGACCTGCCGACCCTCCGTCAGCGGCTGATCTCCGTCGTCACCGGCCTGCGCGCCGACATCAACGACGGGACCGGGCGCGAGTGCCAGAACGCGGTCGAGGAGCTGGGCGACTCGCTGCTCGAGCTCGAGGAGTCCGACGTCCCCGCCAACTACATCGTCCGGCTGCGCTCGGAGCAGGCGGCGCTGCGCAAGTCGACGCTGCGGGTCTACCACATCCAGCGCGAGGAGTTCCTGCCGTCGGCCAAGGCGATGATCACCAGCCTCGTCGCGATCATCCTCGTGATGCTGATGTTCACCGACATGGGCGGGTACGTCGAGTCGCTGGTGACGGTCGGGTTCCTGTCGTTCTTCTTCGTCTACCTGCTGCGGATCATCGACGTGATCGACAAGCCGTTCAAGGTCGGCCAGGAGCGCACGGACGACGACGTCAGCCTCTTCCTGCTGACCGAGTTCGTGGTGCACGCGCACGCGGGCGAGGCGAGCGGAGACCTGTCCGGTGCCGACGTCGCCGCGCGCGCCGAGGTCATCGAGGAGCGGCTCACCGAGGTCGAAGAGGCGCAGGCCGCGGCCGACGAGGCGGCAGAGGCGGGCGAGGCGCCGGAGGTCGACGAGGAGGCGGCGCGCGCCGCTGCGGCCGAGATCGTCGAGAGCTACCCTGCCGAGTCCCCGGGAACCGGCGACGACGCACGGCGCGGCTGAGGACGGCGTACCGGCCTGTCGTACACGAGCTCGAGCCCGTCCTCCTCGTCCCACTGCTCGCCGACGTGGACGAACCCGTACGGCAGCGCGAGGTCGCGAGACGCGGTGTTGTCGGGGGCGATCGTCACGCGCACGACCTGGACGGCCGGGTCGGCGTCGGCCCGGTCCACCAGCGTCGCCAGGGCGGCCCGGGCGTAGCCGCGGCGGCGGTGCGGAGGATCGATCTCGTACCCGATCTCGACCATCCCGTCGTCGTCGGGCGGTCCGTGGAACCCGGCCCGCCCGACGGCGATCTCGGCGTCCTCGTCCCAGACCGCGCCGGTCACCCACGCGGCAGCGGCGGGGTCCTCGACGACCTGGCGAGCCCGCAGCCGCCAGACCGCCCGGAAGCTGTCGGCGACGAACCCCTCGGACAACGGCACGGGCGAGGTCGCGTTGGCGGCGTGGAGGTCGCCGTCGGCCAGCGCGGCGAGCGTTGACGGGGGAAGGTGCACGATGCGGACGCGGGGGAGAGGCACCCGCCGAGCGTACGCAGGGCGCCGCCGCGGGTCGAACACGTTTGCGGCTCAGTATCGCGCTCGTCGGCGCGGTGGATTGCCAGCGCCGGTGCGCGGCGATAGGTCAGAGGTGTCAGCAGAACGAGATCCGACCCTTCGAAGGGACCGTCATGCGCAAGACAGCCTCCATCGCCTCGATCATTCTGGGTGCTCTGATGATCGTGGCCTCGATCGCCACCTGGGTGGTCGTCTCCACGACCTTGTCCGACCAGAAGATCACCGTCGCCGACGATGCCGACTGCGCCGCAGGTGACCCGGTCCGGGGTCCGATCAGCGCCTACTGCCAGGCGAAGGTCATCGACAAGCACACGCTCGACATCACTGGCGGGAAGACGTACGCCGAGCTCGACCGCGAGGACCCGCTGCGCGAGACCGCGATGGACTCGGCCTTCCTGCAGGCGTCGCTGTTCACGTCCGTCCTCGCGTTCGGCGTGGCCGCGATGGCGGCGGCGGTGGGCCTGCTCTTCATCCTCATCGGGCTCGGCATCCGTGACGTCAGCAGTCGCGCTGGGGGGACGAAGAGCGACCCCGTGCTCGACGACCGAACGGGGGCGTGAGCCGGGTCGTCGTGCCCCGATCCGACGAACGGCCGACGGTATGAGAACCTGAAGCAGTCCGAATGAGACCGATCCGGGGGGTTCTCACTTCATGTCGCCGGCCATCGTCATCGTGCCCGTCATGCTGCTCATCGTCCTTGCCGCCGTCCTGCTCGCGGCCGTGCTCGCCTACCCCTACCAGGGGAAGCGCCTGCCCGAGAACCTGCCCGCCGCAGAGCCGCTCGATCGCTTTCTCGAGTCGCTCGCGCAGCGGGCGGGGATCGGACGTCACCCGAACGCACGGGACCGCGAGGACGTCAGCTCAGGGTTGCCCACGCTGAGCTCATCCAGGGCACCGCGAGACTGATCGTCGGGCCGAGCACGACGAGGGCCGCCGTCAGGTAGCACGCAGCTGCCTCGCGGCGGCCCTTCCCGTCTTCCTCGAGCCGCTCGATCCGGCGTACGAGGGTCGTCGTGGCGCCGAGCGTCCCGGCCGGGGCGGGCTGGGTGCCGATCTTGACGAGCGCACGCGCCAGGGGAGTGGTGCCGCTCGCGCGCCGCGCGTGGTCGTCGGCCAGCAGCTCGACGAGGACCCGGGTCGAGTCGAGCGCGGCGTCGCTGCGCAGCACCCGGGGGAAGGCGCGGTGGAGCGCGGTGAAGGCGTCGAGCACGAGGTCGTGGCGAGCCCGTAGGTGCGCGCGCTCGTGGGCGAGGACGGCCTCCAGCTCGGAGGGCTCCAGCGAGGCGAGCGTCCCGCGGGAGAGGACGACGCGGGCGTCCATGCCGGGCAGGCAGTACGCGAGGGGCTCGGGGGCGTCGAGGATGCGGACCGAGCGGCCGGCGGCGTCGCGGCTCGCGACCAGGTCCACCAGGGTCCGGTGACGTCGGCGGACGGCGCGTACCTCGATGGCGACCACGATCATCGACCAGGCGGTCCGGAGCACGACGACGAGGGTCAGGGCCATGAAGGCGACGTGCAGGGCGACCCGCCAGGCGTCCGGCGCCGGGTTGGGAGCGCCCTCGTGCACCACGAGCCACAGAGACGCGGAGAGGCCGGCGCCGACCATGGCGAGGATCGCGGCCAGCGCCAGCGCCTGCCAGAGGACGACCGCGGCGCGGGGCGCGCGGTAGGGCCACTCCATCCGCGCGAGGAGGGCGGGAACGGGCTGGGCGAGGGCGAGGCCGATCAGGCCCAGGAGCAGCGGGGTGGTCACGGGGTCTCGAGCTCGACGGGCTCCGCCGCCGGCGGAGGCGCGTTCTTCGCCTCGATGCGCGCGAGCGCGTCCCGCAGAGCCTGCGCGTCGTCGACGCTCGCGGTCTCGGCGAAGTGGACGAGCGCCGCCGTACGGTCCTCGCCGGCGGAGGCGAGCACCTCGTGCATCAGGGTGACCGTCAGCTCGTCGCGGCCGACCCGCGGGGCGTACGTGAAGGCGCGGCCGTGGCGCTCGCGCGCGACGACGTGCTTGCGCGCCAGGCGGTCGAGGATCGTCGTCACCGTCGTGTAAGCGAGGTCACGCGTCGGCGTGAGCAGGTCGAGGACCTCCCGTCCGGTCAGCGGGGCATCCGCGTCCCAGAGGAGGTCCATCACCTCGCGTTCGAGTTCTCCCAGTCGTGCCACGAGGGACAGTCTACGGGCTGCTACGACACGGCGTCGTACCCCGCTGGGAGATCTACGACGATGCGTAGTAGGTTGTCTCCTACAGCGTGTCGTAGATGCCCGACGACGAGTGACGTGCCGAATCGCCGGGAGGGACCGCTGGTACTAGCGTGACATGAAGTTAGCCATGGGAGAGACATGGAAGCACTCGAGTTGGCGCGGTGGCAGTTCGGCATCACGACCGTCTATCACTTCTTCTTCGTCCCGATCACGATCGGGCTCTCGTTCCTCGTCGCAGGTCTAGAGCTGGCCTGGGTACGCACGCGCAACGAGAAGTGGCTCAGGCTGACGAAGTTCTTCGGGAAGCTGTTCCTGATCAACTTCGCGATGGGCATCGTCACCGGCATCGTGCAGGAGTTCCAGTTCGGGATGAACTGGTCGGACTACTCCCGCTTCGTCGGTGACATCTTCGGGGCACCGCTCGCGGTCGAGGGCCTGCTGGCCTTCTTCCTCGAGTCGACGTTCCTCGGCATCTGGATCTTCGGGTGGGACAAGCTCTCGCCCGCGCTGCACAACGCGTGCATGTGGCTCGCCGCGATCGGTACCGCCCTGTCGGCGTACTTCATCCTCGCCGCGAACTCGTTCATGCAGAACCCGGTCGGCTACACCTTCAACGAGGAGCGCGGCCGAGCGGAGCTGGAGAGCTTCACCGACGTCCTCACCAACAAGGTCGTCCTCATCACCGTGCCCCACACCCTGTTCGGCGCGTTCATGGTCGCCGGCGGACTGGTCGCCGCGGTCTCGCTGTGGTGGCTGATCCGCCGCAAGCCGGTCGACGCCGACGCGTTCCGCTCCAGCCTGCGCCTGGGCGCCGTCACCCTCATCGTCGCCGGCCTCGGCACGATCGTCACCGGTGACATCCAGGGCAAGGTCATGACCGAGGTCCAGCCGATGAAGATGGCGGCGGCCGAGGCACTCTACGAGACCGAGCAGCCTGCTCCGTTCTCGTTGCTCACCATCGGCTCGCTCGACGGTGACGAACCGCTCTTCCAGCTCGAGGTCCCGCACATCCTGTCGTACCTGGCCACCGGCACGTGGGACGGCGAGGTGCAGGGCATCAACAACCTCCAGGCCCAGTACGAGGAACAGTTCGGCCCCGGCAACTACAAGCCGAACATCCCCGTCGCCTACTGGTCGTTCCGCATGATGATCACCGCCGGTGGGCTCGCGATGCTGATCGGCGCCTGGATGCTCTGGTCGACCCGCAAGGGGAGGATCCCGAGGAGCGACCGGCGCTGGCCGATCTGGCTGGCGGTCGCGGCTCCGCTGCTCCCGCTCGCGGCGAACTCGTTCGGCTGGATCTTCACCGAGATGGGTCGTCAGCCCTGGATCGTCTTCGGGCTGATGCGGACCGAGGCAGGCGTCTCACCGAACGTCGGCGCAGGCACGGTCCTCACGTCCATGATCGTCTTCACCCTCCTGTACGGCGCGCTGGCGGTCGTCGAGGTCAAGCTGCTGCTCTCGGCGATCAGGAAGGGGCTGCCCGACGTCGATCCCGACAACGAGACCGGCAAGCAGCCCGAAGACAAGCCCATGGCGTTCGCCTACTGAGAAGGGAGAGGAATCATGGAACTCACCACACTCTGGTTCTGCATCGTCGCGTTCCTCTTCATCGGGTACTTCGTGCTCGAGGGATTCGACTTCGGCGTGGGCATGCTGCTGCCCTTCCTCGGTCGTGACGACCGCGAGCGCCGCACGATGATCAACACGATCGGCCCCCTGTGGGACGGCAACGAAGTCTGGGTGATCGTCGCGGGAGCGAGCATCTTCGCGGCGTTCCCCGAGTGGTACGCGACGTTGTTCAGCGGGTTCTACCTGCCGCTGCTGCTGATCCTGGTGGCGCTGATCGTCCGAGGGGTCGCCTTCGAGTACCGCCACCAGCGTGACGACGCCACCTGGAAGAAGCGCTGGGACGCCGCGATCATCTTCGGCTCCTACGTCCCCGCCCTCCTGTGGGGCGTGGCGTTCGGCAACATCGTCCGCGGTGTCGAGATCGACGCCGACAAGAACTACGTCGGCTCGTTCTTCGACCTGCTCAACCCGTACGCACTGCTGGCCGGCGCGGTCACGCTGACGCTGTTCCTCACCCACGGCGCGAACTTCCTCGCGCTGAAGACCCGCGGCATCATCCACGAGCGGGCGCGCGACGCCTCGCTGCGGGTGGGTCTGGTCGCCGCCGTCCTCGCGGTCGTGTTCCTCGCCTGGACGTGCCTCGAGCACGACGAGCTGTGGGTCTGGGCGCTGTCCGGCCTGGCTGCTCTCACCTTCGTCGGCGGGCTCGTGGCCGCCTGGGCCCGACGCGACGGGTGGGCGTTCATCGGCACGATGGCGGCCATCGGGTTCGCGGTCACCGCGTTGTTCGTCGCGCTGTTCCCGGACGTGATGCCCTCGACGCTCGACCCCGCGTACAGCCTGACGGTCGAGAACGCGGCCTCCACGCCCAAGACGCTCCAGATCATGAGCTGGGTCGCGGTGGTCTTCGTCCCGATCGTGCTGGGCTACCAGGCCTGGAGCTACTGGGTCTTCCGCAAGCGGATCAGCGTCGAGTCCATCCCGGGCGCCCCGGTGGAGCACAGCGCGGCATGAGCAGCGTCGACCGCGCCGGGACGACCCGGCCGCTGGACCCACGCCTCGTACGCCGCTCCCGCGCGGTGCGCGCGTACCTCGTCACCAGCGTCGTGATCGCGACCGTGATGGCCGGCCTGGTCGTCGCCCAGTCGTGGTTCATCGCGCGGATCGTGTCGAAGGGGTTCGAGGGCTCCGGACTGGTCTCGGTCGTCACGGCGGCGGTCGCCGCGCTCGCGGTGGCGACGCTGGCACGGGCGCTGCTCGGATGGATCCACGACGTGGTGTCCGCCCGGGCAGCGGTCCGGGTCAAGACGCAGCTGCGCGAGGAGGTGGTCGCGAGCCTGCTGGACGGTCAGCCCGGCACGGGGCCGCGGCCGGACTCGACGCACGTGATGACCCTGCTCGGGCCGGGTCTCGACAAGCTCGACACGTACTTCGCGCGGTACCTGCCCCAGCTCGCGCTTGCCCTGACCGTGCCGGCCGTCGTGATCGTGGCGGTGTTCGCCGCCGACCCCCTCTCGGGGATCACGATCGCGGTCACGCTGCCGCTGATCGTCGTGTTCATGGTGCTCGTCGGCTACATGACGCGTGAGCGTACGGAGCGGCGGTGGCGCGCGATGGTCCGCCTCGGGCACCACTTCGCCGACGTCCTCGACGGCCTCGTCGTGCTCAAGGTGTTCGGCCGCTCGCGCGACCAGACCAAGGGCATCGCCGAGGTGGGGGAGCGCAACCGCGCGGAGACGATGGGCGCGCTGCGGCTGGCGTTCCTGTCCTCGTTCGTCCTCGAGCTGGTGGCCACGATCTCCGTCGCGCTGGTCGCGGTGTCCATCGGCCTGCGCATCGTCGAGGGCCACATGGCCCTGATGACGGGTCTCTTCGTGCTGGTCCTGGCGCCCGACGCGTACCTGCCGCTGCGCCAGGTCGGCACCCACTTCCACGACTCTGCGGAGGGACAGTCGGTGGCCGACGACGTGTACGAGATCCTCGACGGCACCTCCGCTGGTCGAGCAGCGGGCGAGTCGCTCGCCGCTCCGGACCTCACGGGGGCCACGATCGTCGTCGACGGCGTCACCGTCTCGTACGAGGGCCGCAGCACCCCCGCCCTTCCCCCGACGTCGGTGGTGCTCGAGCCGGGGCGCGTGACCGCGCTGACCGGCCCCTCGGGCTGTGGCAAGAGCACGCTCGTCGACGTGCTGATGGGGTTCGTCGCCCCGACCGCCGGCCACGTGACCGTACGGGCCGCCGACGGCACGTCGTACGACCTCGCCGCGCTCGACCTCACGTCGTGGCGCACCCGCCTGGCCTGGGTGCCTCAGGTCCCCGGCGTCCTCGCCGGCACCGTCGCCGCCAACGTGCGCCTCGGCGCGCCGGACGCCACCGACGACGACGTCGCGGCAGCGCTGCGCGACGCCGGAGCGCCCGACCTGCACCCGCAGCGAGAGGTGCACGAGGCCGGCGCGAACCTCTCCGCGGGCGAGCGCCGTCGGCTCGCGGTCGCCCGGGCGCTGCTGCGGGTACGTCTCGGGGGAGCGGCCGTGATGATCCTCGACGAGCCGACCGCGGGCCTCGACGCCGAGGCCGAGCAGGAGGTACGGCGCAGCCTGCGCGAGGCGCGGGTCACCGTGCTGGTCGTGGCGCACCGCCCCGCGCTCGTCGCCGACGCCGACACGGTCGTCGCGCTTCCCGCCGCGACGGGGGCGAGCGCATGACGACCGCGCGACGTCGCCTCGTCATCGGCGGCCTCTTCGGCCTCCTCGCCAGCCTGTCGTCCATCGGGCTGCTCCTCCTGTCGGCGTGGCTGATCTCGCGTGCCGCACAGCACCCGCCGGTCATGTACCTCATGGTCGCGATCACGGGTGTGCGCATGTTCGGCATCGCCCGCGCGGCGCTGCGCTACGTCGAGCGGCTGTTCACCCACGACGGCGCGCTGCGGATCGGGACGCAGATCCGCCTCAGCGTGTACGAGCGGCTCGAACGCCTCTCGCCGTCGCGGCTGGCGGCCGGACGGCGAGGCGAACGGATCGCGCGCATCGTCTCCGACGTCGACGCGATCCAGGACCGGATCGTCCGCGTCGTGATCCCGCGGGTCGTCACCGCGCTCTCGGCGGCGGTCGTCGTCGGGCTCGTGCTCGCGATCTTCCCGCTGGGCGGCGCCATCCTCGCTGTCGCGGTCCTGGCCGCGTGGTGCGGCGTCATCGTCGTCGTCCGCCTCGCCGGGGACGAGACGAACGCGGCCACCGCCGACCTGCGGGGCGCCCTTGCCGGGGAAGTCGCGCAGACCGTCCGGTCCGCTCGGGACCTCGTCGCGTACGGAGCGGCCGACCAGGCCCGCGCCGAGGTGGTGCGGACCGGCGACCTGCTCGCCGCCACCGAGCGGCGCACGGCCTTCCTCGACGGCGTCGGTGTGCTGATCGTCCGCCTGTGCCTCGGCGTCGCGACCTGCCTGATCGCGTGGACCGGTGTCGTGGCGGTCGCCGACGGGGCGCTCTCGCCGGTGCTCCTCGCCGTGGTCGTCCTCGCCCCGGTCGCACTCGCCGAGCCGGTGGAGGGCCTGAGCGCGATCGAGCAGCAGGACCTGCGCTCGGCCGCGTCGCGCCGCCGCGTCGAGGAGCTCGTCTCGGCCCCGCAGGACGTCCCCGATCCTGTCGCGCCCGCGCCGGACCCGGTCGGGTTCGACCTCCGGCTGCGTGACGTCGCTCTCGGCTGGGGCGACGGGCCCGACCTGGTCCGCGGCCTCGACCTGGACCTCCCTGAAGGAGGGGTCGTCGCCGTCGCCGGGCCCAGCGGCTCCGGCAAGTCGACGCTCGCCGCCGTCCTGCTGCGCCTCGCGGCGCCACGCGCAGGGACGATCCTGCTCGGGGGGACCCCGCTGGCGGACCTCACCGGCGAGCAGGTGCGTCGCGTGGTGGCGACCCTGCGACAGGACGAGCACGTCTTCGACACCACGATCCGGGAGAACCTCCGGATCGCCGACCCCGACGCGGACGACGTGACCCTGCGGGCCGCGCTCGGTGCTGCCGGGCTCGGACCGTTCATCGACGGGCTGCCCGACGGGCTCGACACGGAGGTCGGCGAGAACGGCAACCGCCTGTCCGGGGGCGAGCGTCAACGACTCGGTCTCGCGCGGCTGCTCCTCGGCGACCACCGGGTGCTCGTGCTCGACGAGCCGACCGAGCACCTCGACGCAGCCACCGCCGAGGCCCTCCTCCGGGACCTTGTCGCGCTCGCTCCGCAACGGTCGATCCTGCTGGTCAGCCACGACGAACGCGCTCTCGCGGCCGCGTCGCACGTCGTACGACTCGACGCGCCGACTAGGATCGTTGACCGTGTCTGAAGCTACCCTTTTCGTCTTCATCGGTCTGGTCGTCGCCGTCCTCGTGATCGGCGGCATCGCCGCCTTCGTGATCGGCTCCCGCGGCAAGGCTCTGCCCCCTGCCGACACGGTCGACCGTCGCCTCGACGACCTCCGCGAGCACCCTGAGCAGGAGCCCACGCCGACCGGCGACGGGCTCGAGCCGGCACTGCCGGAGCCAGGGGAGATCGACGAGGCCGACACCGACAACGTCGAGGGCAGCAACGTCGCGACGCAGGAAGCGCTGGCACCGGAGATCGAGAAGCCGGCGCCGACGGCCGGACGGCTCGTCCGTCTGCGCGAGCGGCTCGCCCGGTCGCAGACGTCGCTCGGCCGTGGCCTGCTGGCGCTGCTCAGCCGGGACCGTCTCGACGAGGACACCTGGGAGGAGATCGAGGACACCCTGCTGACCGCCGACGTCGGCGTCACGCCGACCCAGGAGCTGGTCGAGCGCCTCCGTACCCGGATCAAGGTCGAGGGCGTCACCGACCCGGAGCGCGCCAAGGCGATCCTGCGCGAGGAGCTGCTGACGTCGGTCGACCCGTCGTACGACCGCTCGGTCGCGGCGAAGGGTGCCGACGGTGCGCCTGGCGTCGTCCTCGTGGTCGGCGTCAACGGCGCCGGCAAGACCACGACCGTCGGCCGGCTCGCGCGCGTGCTCGTCGCCGACGGCGACACGGTGCTGCTGGGTGCCGCCGACACGTTCCGCGCCGCGGCCGCCGACCAGCTGCAGACCTGGGGAGAGCGCGTCGGCGTGCCGACCGTACGCGGGCCCGAGGGCGGCGACCCCGCGTCGATCGCGTTCGATGCGGTGAAGACCGGCAAGGAGGGCGGCTACGACACCGTCGTCGTCGACACCGCCGGTCGCCTGCACACCAAGGCGGGCCTCATGGACGAGCTCGGCAAGGTCAAGCGCGTCATCGAGAAGCAGGCGCCGGTGACCGAGGTCCTCCTCGTCATCGACGCCACCACCGGTCAGAACGGCCTCACCCAGGCCCGCGTGTTCGCCGAGGTCGTGGACGTGACGGGCATCGTCCTCACGAAGCTCGACGGCACGGCCAAGGGCGGCATCGTCATCGCCGTCCAGCGCGAGCTCGGCGTCCCCGTCAAGCTCGTCGGTCTCGGTGAGGGCGCTGACGACCTCGCGCCGTTCGAGCCCGAAGGCTTCGTCGACGCCCTCCTCGCCTGACCCCACCCCGCTCGCGAGAGACTCCCAGCCCCCTCGCGAGAGACTCCCAGCCCCCTCGCGAGAGACCCGGACGCCCGCCGGTCTCTCGCGACGTACGTGGCGGTCTCTCGCGGGTGTCCCGAAGGTCTCTCGCGGGTCAGCGGGTGCCGGCGAGGAACCGCTTCAGCAGAGGGCCCGCGGTCTGCGAGCCGGACTCACCGGTCTCGACGAAGACCGCGACGGCGAGGTCTCCGTCGGTGGCGACCATCCAGGCGTGGGTACGCACGGGTGAGCCGTACTCGGCCGTGCCGGTCTTGGCTCCGACCTTGCCGCCGAGGCTTGCGAGCCCGCGGCCGCTCCCGTTCGTGACGACCCGGCGCATGAGCGCCTGCAGCTGACGCGCCTCGGCGCCCGTGAGCGTCGAGTCGACCGTCGGCTTGGCCACGTCCGGGAGCAGGAAGGGGACGACCGTACGACCGGCCGCGACCGAGGCCGACACCGTCGCCATCGTGAACGGGGAGGCGAGGACCTTGCCCTGGCCGATCATCGAGGCGGCGTGCTCGGTCTCCGGCGCCTGCGAGGGCACGGAGCCGAAGTACGACGGGAAGCCCAGGTCCTGGTCGACGCCCATCCCGAGCGAGGCCGCCGCCGACGCGAGGTCCGCCTGGGCGACCTTGCCGCGGAGCCCGATCATCGCGGTGTTGCACGACTGGGCGAACGCCTCGGCGAACGGGACACGCCCGAGGGCGCTCGCGGGATAGTCATCGTAGTTCTTGAACGACTTGCCGTCGACGACGGTGGTGGCCGGGCACGGCGTGACCGTCTGCGGCGTCACCCCCGAACGCAGCGCCGCCAGCGCCGTCACGATCTTGAACGTCGACCCGGGCGCGTACTGACCGGTCGTCGCGATGGCCTGCCCCTCGGCGCCCGGGCCCGTCGCCGCAGCCAGCAGCGCACCGTCCGACGGCCGGATCGCCACCAGGGCGCTGGGCGGCTTGGTCCCGGCGAGGACCTTCTCGCCGAGCTCCTGCATGCGCAGGTCGAGCGTCGTCCTCAACGGCTTGCCCGGCACCGGCTCCTTCTCGAACACCGGCGTCGGCTTCAGCTCGGGGGACGGGTTGGCAGGGTCCTCGGCGGCGTCGCTGACGACCTCCACGACGTAGCCGTTGCGGCCCCGCAAGGTGTCGTCGTAGCGGCGCTGTAGTCCGGAGAGCCCCGTCACGTCACCGGGACGGAGACGACCGTCGCTCTCGTCGACGAGCTCCTTGGTCGCTTCACCGACCGATCCCAGGATCCCGGAGGCGAACGTACGGGTGGGCGCGAGCGGCAGCGTGTCCGAGACCACCATGCCGCCCTGGATCGCCTCGACGGCGCCGAGCGGCGGGGCCTGCTCGGTGCGGAGCGCGAGCGCCTCGACGAACGCCTTCGGGCCCGAGGCCGCCACCCGCTTCGCGTACTCGCCGGGGTTGATGCCGACCAGGCGCGCGATCGCCTGCGCCGAGCTCGCCTGGCGTGCGGGCTCGACGGCCCCCTTGTCGAGACCGATCCGCAGGACCGATCGCTCGGTGACCAGCGCGGTGCCCGAGCCGCCCATGATGTCGCCGCGCTGCGGGGCGATCGTGCGCACCCGCAGGCGCTGTCCGTCGGCGAGGTCCGGCGCCACCATCGACGGGTCCCAGGTCGCCTCCCAGGAGTCGTCCCTGCGGGTCAACGCGGCCTTCGTCTCGTACGCCCACGCGACGTCGGGTCCGAGGGTCCAGGTGTACGACAAGGTCGCCGTCGCGCGGTCGTCCTCCTCCTCGACGCGCTCGACCTTCACCGTGGGCTTGAGGTCGTCCATGCCACGGGTGATGGCCGCGAGCGCCTCCGTCGCCTGCGGGTCGTCGACGGGGGCCTTCGCGAGGTCGAGCGCAGAGAGTCCTTCGGCGAGGCGTTCAGCGTCCGGGTCGGGGGAGGGGCCGCTGCAGGCGGCGAGGACGCCCGCGGCGAGAACCGCGGTGACAGCACCGGAAGCGAGACGGCGTACGGAGGTGAACGACATGTCCCCATCCTTACCTGGCCGGGGTTCGGGTCCGAAGAGACACGGGTCACGCGTGTCGGCAACCGGGAAACCTGGACGTAACAGAACCCAGGGAAGTGTCACTTGCGCGAAACAGACAGTCGCCCAACGCGAAACGAAGCGCCGCGAACCTAATCGTCAACGAAGCCGACCCGGACACCGCCGTTCGATCACCGGCACTGTCGCAAGCTCTCACCCTGGAGGTTCCATGGACACCGGCCACGCAGCCTGGATCCTGACCTCCGCGTCGCTCGTGCTCATGATGACGCCGGCCCTGGCGCTCTTCTACGGCGGGATGACGCGGACCAAGTCCGTCCTCAACATGATGATGATGTCGTTCAGCGCGCTGGGCGTCGTCGGCGTCGTCTACGTCCTGTGGGGCTGGTCGATGTCCTACGGCTCCGAGGACGTGGGCGGCTTCTTCGCCAACCCGTTCGAGCTCTTCGGCCTGGACGGCGTCGAGGGCACCGGCTACATCAGCGTCGCCTTCCAGCTGACCTTCGCGGTGCTGACCGCGGCCCTGATCAGCGGCGCGCTCGCCGAGCGCGTGAAGTTCTCCTCGTGGCTGGTCTTCCTGCCACTGTGGGTCACGCTGGCGTACTTCCCGCTGGCGCACATGGTGTGGGGAGGCGGCTTCCTCTCCGGCAGCGAGGACGGCCTCGCGGCGATGATCTTCGGCACCACCGACGGTGCGGCGACGGTCGCCCCGATCGACTACGCCGGCGGCACGGTCGTCCACATCAACGCCGGTATCGCGGCCCTCGTCCTGGTCCTGCTCATCGGCAAGCGCCGCGGCTTCGGCAAGGAGCCGACCCGCCCGGGCAACCTCCCGCTCACGATGCTCGGTGCAGGCCTGCTCTGGTTCGGCTGGTTTGGCTTCAACGTCGGCTCGTACGTCGACGTCACGGGAGCAGAGCCCGTCTCGAACGGCGCTGAGGGCTTCGTCGAGAACTCCATCGCGTACGCCACCGCGTTCACCAGCGAGGTCGGTCTGGTCTGGGTCAACACCGCCGTGGCCGCCGCGGCTGCGATCATCGGCTGGCTCGTCATCGAGAAGATCCGCGACGGCAAGGCCACGTCGCTCGGTGCCGCCTCGGGCATCGTCGCCGGTCTGGTCGCCATCACCCCGGCGTGCGGTGCGCTCAGCCCGATCGGCTCGATCGTTCTCGGCCTGGTCGCCGGTGCCCTGTGCGCCCTCGCGGTCGGCCTGAAGTTCCGGTTCGGCTACGACGACTCGCTCGACGTCGTCGGCGTCCACCTGGTGGGTGGCCTCGTCGGCACGCTGGGTATCGGCTTCCTCGCCGTCGACGGCGGCCTCTTCTACGGTGACGGCATCAAGCTCTTCGTCGTCCAGCTCTCCATCGCGCTGTTCGCGATGCTCTGGTCGGCCGTCTTCACCCTCCTCATCGGGCTGGCCATCAAGGCGGTCATGGGCTGGCGGGTCGCCGAGGAGGACGAGGTCGAGGGCATCGACCTCGCCGAGCACGGCGAGTCGGCGTACGACCTCGCTCCGGCCTCCGGCGTGGCACGCCCCTCGGTCGCCGCTACGCTGACCACCACCCCTGAAGGAGCCAAGGCATGAAGCTCGTGACCGCGGTGATCAAGCCGCACAAGTGGGAAGAGGTCCGCGAGGCCCTCGAGACCTTCGGTATCACCGGGATGACCGTCACCGAGGCCAGCGGCTACGGCCGCCAGAAGGGCCACACGGAGGTCTACCGGGGCGCCGAGTACGACGTCTCGCTGGTCCCCAAGATCCGGGTCGAGATCGTGACCGAGGACGAGGACGTCAAGGACGTCGTCGACGTGGTCGTGAAGTCCGCCGCCACCGGCAAGATCGGCGACGGCAAGGTCTGGGTCGTCCCCGTCGAGTCCGTGGTGCGTGTCCGCACCGGTGAGAAGGACGAGGCGGCGCTCTGACCGAGGAGCTCAGCGCACGACGCCGGTCCCGGGCCGAGGCCCTGGACCGGCGTCTGCGCGACTGCTTCACCAAGGCCGTGTCCGACCTGCCCGAGGCAGGCGGACGCGGCCTTGCGCTCGTCGCGGTCGGGGGGTACGGCCGCGGGGAGATGTCCCCGTTCTCCGACGTCGACGTGGTGCTGGTGCACCGTACGGACGTGGCTCCGGCGCGGGTCGCCCAGGTGGCGGAGCAGATCTGGTACCCGCTCTGGGACGACGGGGTCGCCCTCGACCACGCCGTCCGCAGCGCCGACGAGATGCTGGCCACCGCCGCCGACGACGTCCGCGCGGCGCTGGGGATGCTCGACGCGCGCGCGGTCGCCGGTGACACGGCGGCGGTCGTCGCGCTGCGGTCCGAGGTCTTGGCGGCGTGGCGGCGTACGGCGCGACGGCGGCTGCCCGAGCTCCAGCGCGCCACCCGGGACCGCATCGAACGCGTCGGATGGCTCGCGCAGTCGGCGATCATGGACCTCAAGGAGTCCGGGGGCGGGCTGCGCGACGGGACGACGATGCGGGCGCTGGTCGCCAGCTGGCTCGTCGACGTGCCGCACCGCGAGCTCGAAGCGCTGCGGGCGGCGATGCTCGACGTGCGCGACGTCCTGCACGCCGTCGCCGGCCGACCCACCGACCGGCTCACCCCGGAGCTGGTGCCCGAGGTGGCGGCGCAGATGGGGTTCGCACCGGACCAGCTCGACCTGTACGTCCGCGATCTGGGTCGCCGCACCGCGCACCTCGCCACCACGACCTGGCGTCGTCTCGACGCCGTGCTCGCCGACGGCCCGCGTACCCGTACGGCCCCGGGTCCGCGCCTCGACCCGGTCGCGCCGGGTGTCGCAGTCGTCGGTGACGAGATCGTGCTGACCGGCTCGCCGGATCCTGCCGACGACCCGCTCGTGGCCCTGCGGGCGGTCGCCGAGTCGGCGCGCCGCGGGGTGCCGCTGTCCGCCGCCTCGGCCCGGAGGCTGGCGAGCGCGGCGACACCGACCGAACCGTGGTCACCGGAGGCGCGGCGGCTCCTCGTCGAGATCTTGACCGCCGGTCGTGGCCTCGTCGCGGTCTGGGAGGAGATCGACCTCGCCGGGCTGGTGGACCGCTGGTTGCCGGAGTGGCGTGCCATCCGGCTGCGCGGCTCGTCGTCGCCGGTGCACCGCTACACCATCGACCGTCACTCGGTGGAGGCGTGCGTCGTGGCCAGCGAGCTCATCCGTGGGGTGGCTCGCCCGGACCTCCTCTGCACGGCCGCGCTGCTGCACGACATCGGGAAGGGCCGCGAGGGCGACCACAGTGAGGTCGGTGCGCCGATCGCCGAGCGGATCGCGCGACGGTGGGGGTTCGACGACGCCGACGCGGCCACGATCGGCGCCCTGGTCGGGCAGCACCTGCTGCTGCCGACGGTGGCGACGCGGCGCGACATCGAGGATCCCGACACCGCCGCCAACGTCGCGGAACGGGTCGCGGACCTGGAGCACCTCGACCTCCTCGCCGCCCTCACCGAGGCCGACGCGCGCGCGACGAGCCCGGCTGCCTGGTCGGCGTGGCGGTCCGGGCTGATCAGAGGGCTCGTGGCCAAGGTCCGCGCCGTGCTGGGGGAGGCGCCCGTGCCCGACCAGCCGTCGTACGACGGGTGGCCGGCAGCGTTGCCGCTCCCCGCGGGCGACCGCGAGTCGTTCTCGGTGGAGGTGCGTCCGCACCACGACGGCTCCCTCGTGCAGATCACCGCGACCGACCGGATCGGGCTGCTCGCCGACCTCGCGGGCGCGCTCAGCCTCGCCGGCCAGCAGATCCGTTCGGCGCGCCTGGTCGGACGCGACGGCCTGACGACCAGCATCTGGGAGGTCACCGACGCCGAGGCGGACGGGGCGCGCCTCTCGCGGCGGATCCGCCAGGTGCTCGCGGGCGAGATCTCCCTCGAGGAGCGGATCGGGCTGGGGGAGGCCTCGGCGGCGGTCCCTCCGCAAGTCCTCGTCCACCCGGACTCGTCGACGTCGGCGACGGTGCTCGAGGTGCGCGCGCAGGACCGGCGCGGTCTCGTGTGGACGGTCGCGCGAGCGATCGCGACGGCGGGGTACGCGATCCGGTCCGCCCACCTGTCGACCTTCGGGCCGCAGGCACGCGACGTGTTCTACGTCGTGGGGCCGGGCGGAGCCGCTCTGTCTCCGTCGGACGCGGCGGCCCTCGCCGAGCAGATCCGCAGCCTCCCGCTCTGAGCGCTGCGGGGCCCTCGTCGTACGGCGATGCCTGCGAGATCAGGGCTGGAGGGGAGCGGCTAGGCTGGAACGGCACGTGCCGCGCCCCGCGGACCCGTCACGACACCTGAGGAACGGCTCTCTTGTTCGACACACTCCAGAACCGCCTCCAGACGACCTTCCGCAACCTGCGCGGCAAGGGCAAGCTGTCCGAGGCCGACATCGACGCCACCGCGCGCGAGATCCGCGTCGCCCTCCTCGAGGCCGACGTCGCCCTGCCCGTCGTCAAGGAGTTCGTCGCCCGGGTCAAGGAGCGTGCGCGCGGCGAAGAGGTCAGCCAGGCCCTCAACCCGGCCCAGCAGGTCATCAAGATCGTCAACGACGAGCTCGTCGGGATCCTCGGCGGCGAGACGCGCCGGCTGCGGCTGGCCAAGAACCCGCCGACCGTCATCATGCTCGCCGGCCTCCAGGGCGCGGGCAAGACGACGCTCGCCGGCAAGCTGGGCCTGTACCTCAAGGGCCAGGGCCACTCGCCGATGCTCGTCGCCGCCGACCTCCAGCGGCCGAACGCCGTCACCCAGCTCCAGGTCGTCGGTGAGCGTGCCGGTGTGGACGTGTACGCGCCGCAGCCGGGCAACGGGGTCGGTGACCCGGTCGAGGTCGCCAAGGGAGCGCTCGAAGAGGCCCGCAAGACGCTCCACGACATCGTCATCATCGACACCGCCGGCCGCCTCGGCATCGACGAGGAGCTGATGAAGCAGGCGTCGGACATCCGTGACGCCACGGATCCCGACGAGGTGCTCTTCGTCGTCGACGCCATGATCGGCCAGGACGCCGTCCGTACGGCCGAGGCGTTCCTCCAGGGCGTCGACTTCACCGGCGTGGTGCTGTCGAAGCTCGACGGTGACGCCCGTGGTGGCGCCGCCCTGTCGATCGCGCAGATGACCGGACGCCCGGTGATGTTCGCCTCCAACGGCGAGAAGCTCACCGACTTCGACGTCTTCCACCCCGACCGGATGGCCTCGCGCATCCTCGACCTCGGCGACATGCTCACGCTCATCGAGCAGGCCGAGAAGGCGTTCGACGTCGAGCAGGCGCAGAAGGCCGCCGAGAAGCTCGCCGGCAAGAAGGGTGACTTCACCCTCGAGGACTTCCTCCAGCAGATGCAGGCCGTCCGCAAGATGGGCTCGCTGACCAAGATCCTCGGCATGCTGCCCGGCGCTGCGCAGATGAAGGACCAGCTCGCGAACTTCGACGAGCGCGAGATCGACCGCATCCAGGCGATCATCTACTCGATGACCCCGGCCGAGCGTCAGAACCCCAAGATCATCGACGGCTCCCGCCGTGCCCGCATCTCCCGCGGCTCGGGGACCCAGGTGAGTGATGTCAACCAGCTCGTCGACCGGTTCTTCGAGGCCCGCAAGATGATGCAGCAGATGGCCAAGGGCGGCGGTATCCCCGGGATGCCCGGCATGCCGGGGATGCCTGGCATGGGCGGCAAGCGCGCAGGCGCCCGCCAGCAGGCCAAGAAGGGCAAGGGCAAGGGACGGCGCGTCTCCGGCAACCCGGCGAAGCGCGCCGCCGCGGCGCAGAACGAGGCCGCCAAGCCGCAGGCTGACGGTGCGTCCGCGTTCGGCTTCGGAGGCGCGCCTCAGGCCGACGGCGACATCGAGATCCCCAAGGAGATCCGCGACCTGTTCTAGGCCGACGTGGATGCGGGGGACGGGAACCAGCCTGCGCGTCCGAGCTGGGCGGGCGCCTGCGCCAGGCCGAGCTCCTCGCTGATCCACGTGCCGGTACGGGCGATCTGCTCGGGGTCGACACCGGTCTCGTACCCGCTGCGGTGCAGCAGGTAGAGCAGGTCCTCGGTCGCGATGTTGCCGGTCGCGCCGGGGGCGAACGGGCAGCCGCCGATCCCGCCTGCCGAGGCGTCGAGCACGCTCACCCCGGACTGCACGGCAGCGATCGCGTTGGCGTACCCGGTGTTTCGGGTGTTGTGGAAGTGCGCGCGCAGCGGGAGCCCGGGGGCGAGCGTGCGCAGGCCGGAGACGAGGTCGACAACCTGCGCCGGGACGCCGACGCCGATCGTGTCGGCCACCGCCAGCTCGTCAGGCGCGTCGTCGAGGACCGCCTTAGCGACGTCGAGCACCCGGGTGACCGGGACCTCGCCGTCGAAGGGGCACCCGAACGCCGCCGCCAGGATCACCGAGGTCCGCAGCCCGGCCTCGCGCGCGGCTGGTGCGATGGCGTGCCACGCCGCCACCTGGTCGTACGTGCCGACGCCCTGGTTGCGGACGGCGAGCCCTTCGGACGACACGACCACGACCGTCACCTCGTCGCACCCGGCCGCGATCGCGCGGTCGAGCCCTCGGCGGTTGAGCACCAGCCCGATCGCGCTCAGCCGCGGGTCGTCGCGGACCTCGGCCATGAGCGCCTCGGCGTCGGCCATCTGCGGCACGCGGTCCGGTCGGGCGAAGGCGGTGACCTCGATGCGTCGCACGCCCGCGTCGAGGCTGCGCCGGACCAGCTCGGCCTTGACCGAGGTGGGCAGGATGCGGGCCTCGTTCTGGAGCCCGTCGCGCGGGGAGACCTCGACGATCTCGACGGTCGCCGGCGGCTGGGTCGTCATGCACGTCCTCCTGGGGAAGGTGGGAATGGCGAGTCTATCTGATATACGATCTGGCCCATGTCTACCGAGCAGACTCCCGGCGCGCTCGCCGGGGTGCGTGTCATCGAAGCCGGCCAGCTCCTGGCCGGACCGTTCGCCGGCCAGCTGATGGGTGACCTCGGCGCCGACGTCGTCAAGGTCGAGCCCCCCGGTGTGGGCGACCCGATGCGGCAGTGGGGCCGAGAGAAGCCGCACGGCCACTCCCTCTGGTGGCCCATCGTGGCACGCAACAAGCGCTCGGTGACCCTCGACCTCCGGCGCCCCGAGGGCCAGGAGCTCTTCCTGCGCCTCGTCGAGCACGCCGACGTCGTCGTCGAGAACTTCCGCCCGGGCACCCTCGAGCGCTGGAACCTCGGGTACGAGCGCCTGAAGGAGCGCAACCCCGGCATCGTCCTCGTCCGGGTCAGCGGGTACGGCCAGACCGGCCCGTACTCCGAGCGGGCTGGGTACGGCTCGATCGGCGAGGCCATGGGCGGCCTGCGCTACATCACGGGCGAGCCGGACCGGCCGCCGTCGCGCACGGGTCTGTCGATCGGTGACTCGCTCGCCGCGACCCACGCCACCGTCGGGACCCTCGCCGCGCTCCTGCACCGCGAGCGCACGGGGGAGGGGCAGGTCGTCGACAGCGCGATCTACGAGGCCGTCCTCGCCATGACCGAGAGCCTGGTCACGGAGTGGGACGTCGCCGGCTACCAGCGCGAGCGGACCGGCCCGATCCTGCCGAACGTCGCCCCGAGCAACGTCTACCCGACCGCCGACGGGCACACCATCCTCATCGCGGCCAACCAGGACACCGTGTTCACTCGCCTGGCAGCGGCGATGGGGGAGCCCGAGCTCGCCGAGCTGCCGGACTACGCGACCCACGGCGCGCGCGGTGCGCGTCAGGAGGAGCTCGACCAGCGGATCGCCGCCTGGACCTCCAAGCACGACGCGGAGGCGCTGCTGGCGTTGCTGCACGAGTCGGGCGTCCCGGCCGGCCGGATCTTCCGTGCCGCGGACATGCTCGAGGATCCGCACTACGCCGCGCGCGAGGCCGTCGTGCGGGTGCCCGACCCGACTTTCGGGTCGCTCGCGATGCCGAACGTCGTCCCGCGTCTGTCGGGCACGCCGGGAAGCGTCCGGTGGACCGGCCCGTCGTTGGGGCAGCACAACGACGAGGTGTACGGCGAGCTGCTCGGCATCGCCGCGGACGAGCGGGCGGCGCTGGCCGAGGCCGGGGTCATCTGATGGACCGCGGCGACGACTACGCCGCGGCAGGGTTCCTCGGCCGCGTCGGCTTCGGCGCGCGCCCGGCGGTCGTCGTCGTGGACGTCGTGACCGCCTACCTCGACCCGTCCTCCCCGCTGAGCGACAAGGGAGGGCGCTTCGAGGCCGCCCGCGCCGCGAGCGCCGAGCTCGTCGAGGCGGCGCGTGCTCACGGGGTCCCGGTCGTGTTCACCGAGGTCCGCCTCGCCGCCGACGGGACGGACGGCGGTCACTTCCGACGCAAGGTTCCGGCGCTCGCCGCATTCGAGCCCGGGTCACCGTGGGCGGAGTTCCCCGAGGCTCCGGCCCCGTTGCCGGGCGAGGTCGTCGTCACGAAGCAGTATGCGTCGGCGTTCTTCGGCACGTCCCTCGCGTCGACCCTGCGGTTCTGGGACGTCGACACCGTCCTCGTCGTGGGCTTCTCGACCAGCGGCTGCGTCCGCGCGACCGCGACCGACGCGCTGCAGCACGGCTTCCGTCCGATCGTCGTCGACGAGGCGTGCGGTGACCGCGACGCCCAGGTGCACGCGCAGAACCTCTTCGACCTCGACGCGAAGTACGCCGACGTCGTGCGCCTCGCCGACGCCGTCGACCACCTCCGTACGACCAGTCCCACCCCCGAACCCCGAGAAGGAGCGATGCAGTGATCGAGCAGGACCTGTACGACGACACGCTGGAGTGGACGAGCTTCGCCCCTGCCGGCGCCGCCCAGAAGGCCGAGATGGTGCTGCTGTACGCGTCGCCGGACGCGACGTCGCGGACCGTCCTCGTCCAGTTCCCCGAGGGCTGGGAGCGGGCGATGACGGGCCACCAGCCGGCGGGGGAGGAGATGCTCGTCCTCGAGGGTGCGCTGTCGATGAGCGGCGAGACCTGCGAGCCGGGCTCGATGCTCGTGGTCGAGCCGAAGGCGACCCGCTCCCAGACCGGCACGCCGACGGCGACGCGCGCGCTCGTGTGGTTCAGCGGTGCGCCCGGTGGGTGGACCGAAGGGCCGTCCGACGAGGCCGGCACGCTCGCCGTGCGCGAGGTCGCCCCCGGCGTCGTACGCCCGGCCGGCGGCGCGCTGCCGGGATCGGTCGAGGTGCTCGACGGCGCCCAGATCAGCACCTTCGCGACGGACGTCGACCTGTGCTGGACTGCGCAGCGCCGCTGGGCGCACCTCCCGGCGGGCGAGACGGCGCCGACGTACGACGGCCCGGTCGTCGTCCGCCACTGGGGCTGACACCACAGGGCTGACGACCCGCACCACGACGAAACCCCCGGCGCACCGCGCCGGGGGTTTCGTCGTGCGTGGGCGCCGGGCCTCAGGTCCCGGTGAGCGCCTTGCGTGCGTCGTCGTCGTAGGTGATCGCGGCCCACCGCAGGATCAGCACGCTGGCGAACAGCGGCGGCACCAGCGCGAGGAACGCGATGTTGATGGAGCCGGTCGCGTCGGAGACCACGCCGATGAGGAACGGTCCGAGCGCGCCGCCCAGCGACAGCAGGAACTGCACGGCAGCGAAGCCCAGCCCGCGCCGGGCGGCGGGGACGACGTCGGCAGAGGCCGCCGTGAGGTTCGGGATGGCGCCGGCGAAGCCGACGCAGGCCAGCGCGACGAGCGTGACCCGGAGGGCGACGCCGGGCAGGAGGACGACACCGGTGATCGACAGGGCGCCGACCAGGAGGAACCAGACGCTGATCCGGATCCGCCACCCCGACTTCACGCCATGACCCCGGTCGCCGATGCGGCTGCCGAGGATGATGCCGATGACGATGCCGACACCGCCGACGCCACCGGCGATGCCCGCCGCGGCGTCGTACGACATGTCCTCGGTGCGCTGGAGCAAGGTCGGGAGCCAGTAGAAGAGGCCGCCGAGCCCGAGGTAGAGCAGCCCCAGGCTGATCGTGATGCCGCGCAGGGACATGATCGAGAGGACCGCGCGCGCCTCCTGGAGCATCGAGGTGCTCAGGCTCGGGGTCTCGGCGTGCACGCCCCGGTCGGCGGCGGACAGGCTGTCGGCCCGGAGGCGGTCGATGCGGTCGCCGATCCCGCGGACCGGCTCACGGACGGTGAGGACGAGCGCGGCGACGAGGACGCCGGGGATCGCGACGATGAAGAAGACAGCGCGCCAGTCGAGCGCCTCGGCGACGGCACCGCCGACGGCGACGCCCACGGGCAGACCCATGTAGTAGCCCGCGCGCTCGAGGCCGAAGGCCTTGCCGCGGGTGCTCCCGGGGTAGTAGTCGGCGAGGAGGCTCGACGCCGGCGGGTTGTACAGCTGGCCGGCCGCGCCGAGCAGGATGCGGATGACGAAGAACATCGCGAACGTCGTCGCCAGCCCGCTGGCCACCGAGAACAACGCCCACGTCAGCACGACCAGCGCCACGATCCACGTCCGCCGTCCCTTGTCGGCGAGACGGCCGGCCGGGAGGAGGAGGACGACGGCGGCGAGGGAGGCGGCGGTGGGGATGGCGCCGGCCCAGGTGTCGCTGAAGCCGAACTCGTCCTGGATCGCGGGCAGGGCGCCGGCGATCAGGTTGACCTCGATCCGGTCGATGAACGCCACCAGCGCGATCACGATGGCCGCCCACCAGCCGAACGGCGCCGAGCGTGCCAGGTCGACCTCCATCGGGGGGCGACCCACGAAGGCCGTCAGGGGTACGGTGCCCTGGACGGCTGCCCGTGGGACGGCCTCCTCCTGGGGAGGATGAGGATCGAGGGGCTGGTCACTCACGTCGGGCTCCTGTCACGGGGAAACATCGGCGGGGAAGTCCTCTGGGAAACTCTAGGGGAGGATCGTAGAAGGATATATGGTTTCGCCCATGACTGTCGTACGCGTCGCCGCCGTCCAGCTCGCCGCCACCGAGGACGTCGCCGAGAATCTCGCCACCGCCGTTCGCCTCGTCGAGGACGCGGTCGCCCAAGGGGCCCAGCTGGTCGTCCTTCCCGAGTTCGGCAACCACGTGTCCTGGTACGCCGACCGCGCGCACGCGCGCCGCATGGCCCAGACGCTCGACGGGGAGTTCGTCCGCACGCTGGCCGAGACCGCGGCCACGCACGAGATCCACCTGCTGGTGAACTGCACCCTCCTGCGCGAGGACGGGCGCACGACCGGGAGCAACGTCCTCATCGGTCCGGACGGCGCGATCCTCGCGACGAGCGACAAGCAGGTCCTCATGGGCAGCGAGCGCGACCACCTCGATCCTGCGACCGAGCCCTCGCTCGTGGTGGAGACGCCGCTCGGCCGCCTCGGTCTGTACTCCTGCATGGACGGCGTCATCAACGAGACGCCGCGGATGCTCGCCGTCGGAGGTGCGCAGGTCCTTCTCAACAGCCTCAACTCGTTCGCGCTCGACGAGGCCTCCCTGCACGTCCCCGTACGTGCGGTCGAGAACCGTGTCTGGGTGGTGGCGGCCAACAAGGTCGGGCCGCTCGTCCCCGAGCACAGCATCGGTGCCGTCGCCCAGGCGGTCGGCGTGCCGGTCGAGCGCCTCCACGGTGCGGGGGAGAGCCAGATCGTCGCGCCGGACGGCACGGTCGTCGCGCGCGGTCCGCTCACGGGCGAGGCCGTCGTCGTCGCCGACATCGACGTCACCCTCGCGGACGACAAGCGGCGTCCGGACGGCACGGACGTCATGGCCGCCCGGCGGCCGGAGCTGTACGGCCCGATCATCGCTGCGCCGCGCGGGCGTCAGGCGCCTGCCGGCGCTCCCTCCCTCGTCGCGGCGTCGATCTGCCCGGCCGACGGTGACGACCTCGTCGCTCTGGTGCGCCAGGCCGTCGTCGACGGCGCCCAGCTCGTCGTCCTCCCCGAGCTGGCCGGCGTCGCGCTCGACGACCTCCACGCGGTGCTCGCCGGCACGACGGCGACCGCGGTGACGAGCCTGCGCGACGGCGACCAGCACGTCGGGGTCGCCGTGGACGCGGACGGCGTCGTGGTCCGTCAGCCGCAGCTGCACGCCAGCGCGCGGCACGCCGCGTGGGCGACGGGCCTGGGTGACGCGCTCCAGGTCGTCGACCTGCCCTGGGGGCGGCTCGCCGTCGTGGTCGGTGACGACGCGCTGCACCCGGAGACGTTCCGCCTCGCGTCGCTGCAGGACGCCGACGTGGTCGCCGTCCCGTTCACGACGGCGGCGCCCCACGACCTCGACCTGCTGCTGCTCGAGCGGGCGGCAGAGAACCGGCTCAACCTCGTCGTCGCCTCACGCCCGGGGGCGTACGGGGCGGGGATGCTCGTGCCGCTGTCCGCCGACTTCACGCTGTGGAGCGGAGGGTGGCAGTTCGACGGCGTCATCAGCCGCCCGGACCCCGTCCTCACCGAGCAGGCGGTCACGCTCGCCTCGCTGAGCCCCGAGCAGGCGTCGAACCGCCTCGTCTCGCGGGGCACGGACGTCGTCGACGGGCGCCCGTGGGCGATCGCCGACGCGCTGGTCAAGCCCTGACGTCGCGGGCCGCTCAGGCGGAGTCCGCCACCGCGCGGTTCCCCAGGGCGGCCATCAGCGAGCGCTCGCTGCCGTCGAGGTGGGCGATCCACGCCTTCTTGAACGCCGCCGACTTGCGTGCCCGTGCCAGGTCGAGGAGCTCGCGGTGCTCGTCGATGCGGTGCTCCTTGGTCTCGGGCGCGTGGTCGAGGTCGCGCATGAGCAGGTGCAGGTAGCGGTCTGCCGAGTGCCAGAGGAGGTCGAGCACGTTCTTGTCGGCGTTGCCCATGACGTCGGAGAGCAGCGTGGCGTGGAAGGCGTGGTGCGCGGCCGTCAGGGCGGCCGGCTCACGCTCGATGGCGACGTACTCGTCGAGGGCCTCCTCGGCCTCGGCGATCAGCTCGTCGGTCATCTGGCGCGCGGCCTGCGCGGCGAGGTCGCCCTCGATCAGGCGCCGGAGCCGGTAGATGTCGGCGAGGTCCTCGGCGCTGAGCGCGGCGACGAGCGCGGAGCGGCCGGGCCGCAGGCTCACGATGCCCTCGCTCTCCAGCCGGCGCAGCGCCTCGCGCACGGGGATGTGGCTGACGTCGTAGAGCTCGCAGAGCTCGACGATGGAGACCGACGACCCCGGCTGGATCTCTCCGGTGAGGATCGACGCGCGGAGCTCGCTGGTCACGCGGTCGACGAGTGACACGTGGGCGATCGGCCGGGTGGTGCGGTCGGATCGGCTACGTCGTGCCATGCGGGTGCTCCTCTATGAGTCAGGACCTTCGTGCGTCTACATCATAGATTCTCGCAGGCCCTCGACGACTTGGCGAAGAACGACGTGGCACAACCGCAAGTCGATATTGTATATTCTCTACCACCTTTGAAGGAGGTGGATCAGTGGTCGAGGCTTCGACGTTCCGCGACGTGCTGGCCCAGTGGCCCAGCGGCGTCACCGTCGTCACCACCGTCGTCGACGGAGTCCGGCACGGCATGACGGCGAGCTCGTTCTCGAGCGTGAGTCTCGACCCGCCGTTGGTGTCGATATGCCTGGACCGGAGGCTCTACAGCCACGGGCTCGTGGAGAGCAGCGGCGTCTTCGGGATCAGCGTCCTCGCGAAGGACCAGGCCGAGGTCGCGCGCCGGTTCGCGGGGATGGCGGGCGACGTCGCCGACCGCTTCGACGGCGAGACGTGGTCCACGGCGGCCACCGGGGTCCCGCTCCTCGACTCCGCGCTCGGCTGGCTCGACTGCCGGGTGCTGCACGCCTATCCGGGCGGCGACCACACGATCTTCGTCGGCGAGGTCCTCGCCGGGCACGCCGCGCGCCGTACCGCGCCGCTGCTGTTCCACTCGCGCGGCTGGGGCCAGTTCGCCGACGTCCTCCCCGACGTCGCGACGCTGGCCGACAGCGGCCTCGTGAACTCGCTCGCCTCGCGGGGCGAGATCGCCGACTCGGTCCGCCGCACGGCCCACCACGTCGGTCGTTCCGGCATCCGCGTACGGGTGGCCGACCTCACCGCGGGGGCACCTCTCGAGACCCTCCCGTGGGGCGGCGCCGCAGTGGAGGCCGCTGCCGACGCCGACCACCGCAGCGCGTTGGTCGAGTCGGCCGTGCAGGCTCGCCAGGCCGTGGACCGGGGCATCTCCGTCCTCGAGTTCAAGGCCGACGGCCACGACCCGCGCTCCGTCGAGCGCGCTGCGGTGCTCGCCCGCGAGCTCGCGGGCGACGAGGGGACGACGGGCCGCGTGGTGATCCTCGAGGACGCGTTCGCCCTCGCCGGCAACGAGCCCGCGCTCGCGGCCATCGACGTCCTCGCTCACTCCGGGGCGACCGAGATCTGCCTGGACGACACCTCCGGGGCGGCGACGCCGCTGCAGGTGCGCGCCCTCCTCCAGGACGCCGTCGGGCTCGCCCGTCCGGTCCCGCTGCGTCTTCGGCTGCGGGACAAGGACCGGCTGGGCCTGGTCAACGTCCTCACCGCGCTGAAGTCCGGGGTCCACCACTTCGACACGACGCTCGGCGGCCTCGACGGCGCCGTCGCCACCGAGGACCTCCTGCGCCTCCTGGAGACGCTCGACGTCACCACCCCGGCGGACGCCGTGGCGCTGGACCGCGTCGCGCGCCGCCTCCGCGAACACCCACCAGGCCCGCCGGCGCCGTCTCCGAACGGCACGTCCGCGAGCACCGCCCACCCCACCCCGATGCCTTCCCTGTAGGAGCTGATGACGGCCATGCTGACTGCCGAACACCTCTTGACCGACCTCAGCCCCGAGGAGCGTGCGCGCGCCGAGCGGGTCGAGGAGATCCTCCCCGCGGTGCGCGACGCCGCTCAGGCAGCCGATGCCAGCGGCGCCTTCCCCGAGGGCCACGTGAAGCTCCTCGCCGACGCCGGGCTCCTCGGGCTCGTCGTCCCGAAGGAGTACGGCGGCCTCGGCGGAGGCCTGCGCGACCTGGTCGCCACCACGTACGCGCTCGGCACGGTCTGCGGGTCGACCGCGCTCGCGTACTTCTTCCACTGCTCGGCCTCGTCGCGCGGCCTGCTGCCGCTCGCGGCGCTGGAGGCGGGGCTGTACGAGGACGACGAGGCCGAGGAGGTCCGGGCGTTCGCCGAGAAGGTCCTGCACCTGATGGGGACCGAGGAGCGGTGCCTCGCCAACTTCGCGAGCGAGGCCGCCAAGGCGAGCAACGCCAACGTCCTCATCTCGACCACCGCCACGCCGGTCGAGGGAGGCTGGAGCCTCAACGGCGAGAAGTCGTTCGGCTGCCTCTCCGGCACCGCCGACTACTACCTCGTGACCGCACGTCGCGCCGACATCGACGGCATCGACGGCATCTCGCTCTTCCTCGTCGCCCGTGACTCCGAGGGCATCCGGCCGCGTACGGAGTGGAGCGGTCTGGGCATGCGGGCCTCGGACAACTTCGGTCTCGTCATGGAGGACTGCTTCGTCCCCGCCGACCACGCCCTGACGGTCCCTGCGGGATTCGCCCGGGCGACGTCGATGTCGCGCGGGTCGTGGGTGGGCAACCAGATCGCGATCGCCGCGATCTACGCGGGCATCGCGAAGGGCGCGTGGGACTACGCGTTCGCGCGCACGATGAAGGCGACCTTCGCCGACACCGGCAAGCCGATCGCGTCCTCGCCGATGCACCAGGTCCTGATCGGCGAGGCCCAGCACGACCTGACCGACATGCACCTGTGGCTGCGCTACCAGGTGGAGCTCGAGGCGAGCGACCCGCCGATCCTGCCCAAGCCCGAGGTCGTCAAGAACTGGAAGCTCGCCAAGGGCTCGGTCTGCGAGAAAGCCTTCGCGGTGGCCATCACGTCGTTGAAGATGTGTGGGACGTCGGGCGCACTGATGGACAACGTCATCGGTCGCGCCGTACGTGACACCGCGATGGGCCTGGTCCAGGCGTTCCCCGCCGAGCGGGGCAAGCTCGACCTCGCCCAGCTGCTGGTCACCGACGAGTCGTGGATCGGGCTGACCACGCCCGACGCAGTGGACGCGAAGGCGAAGGCGGGACAGGGATGACGAGCACGGCGCAGGACGGGACGGCTGCAGCGGTCACGCTGCCCGCGCTCGTCGAGGTGGTCGCGGGCGAGGTCGCTGCCGCGACGGGCACCCTCGACCTCGTCCTCGAGGACCCGGCGCGCGGTGCTGCGCTGGGCAGCGCCGTCGCGAGCGCGCCGGAGTCCGTCGAGCGCGCGCTCGCCGCTGCGCAGGCCGCGCACACCAGCGGCGCGTGGTCCTCGACGTCACCGGCCGAGCGCGCCGACCTGCTCGACGCGATCGCGGTCGCCCTCGAGGGCCGGCAGGCGGAGCTGGCTGCGCTGGAGGCCTTCGCCACCGGCGTCCCGGTCCGGCAGACGTCCATCGTGGGCATGATCGTGCCCGGCGCCTTCCACCTGGCCGCCGAGATGCTCCGCTCGGGCGCCCTCGTCGACCCCCCGGTGACGGGCGAGAACGGTCAGGCCGTCGAGGTCCTGCGCCTGCCGGTCGGGCCCGCCGTGTGCCTGGTCCCGTGGAACGCCCCCGCGCCGATGGCGGCGCACAAGGTCGCGAGCGCGCTGGCCGCCGGGTGCCCGACGATCCTCAAGCCCAGCGAGTACGCCCCGTACGCGACGACGCTCCTCGGCACCACGGTCGCGCAGGTGCTCGCCGACGCCGGCGTGGACGGCGGCGTGTTCCAGCTGCTGCAGGGTGGTCCCGCCGTGGGCGGCGCGGTCGTCACCGATCCACGGATCCGCGCGGTGTCGTTCACCGGCGGAGCCGTCGGCGGTCGCGCGGTCGCCGCGGCGTGCGCCGAAAAGCTCGCTGCGCTGCAGCTCGAGCTCGGTGGCAACAACCCGCTCGTCGTCATGCCCGACGCCGACCCGGAGGCGGCCGCTCGTGCGGCCGTCGACCTGCTGACCACGCTCAACGGCCAGTGGTGCCGTGCGCTCGGGCGACTCATCGTCCCCGAGGAGCTGGCCGACGAGGTCGTCTCCCGGGCGGTGCAGCGGCTCTCCGGGCTGCGCGCAGGCGATCCGCTCGACGCCGACTCGGACCTGGGGCCGATCGTCCACTCCGTCCACCGTGCCCGCCTGGAGTCCGCGCTCGACGCGCTGCGCGCCGCAGGTGGCGAGGTCCACACCGGCACCGCGGTCCCCGGCACGGGCAACTTCCTGGCGCCGGCGCTCGTCACGGGCGTGGCGGGCGAGGACGCGCGCGAGGAGATCTTCGGTCCGATCGCGACCGTGCACACCTACACGACCGAGGACGAGGCGCTCGCGCTCGCCAACGGCACCGCGTACGGGCTGGAGGGGTACGTGCTCGGCACCGACACGGAGCGGGCGCTCGCGTTCGCCCGGCAGGTGCACGCCGGCGAGGTCAAGGTCAACGGCTCGACCATCATGAGCCTGCACCTCATGACGCCGCGGCCGGCCTGGGGACTGTCCGGCCTGGGCGAGGAGGGCACGGTGGAGACGATCCGCTGCTTCACCAACGCTCGTGTCGTCGGCGTCGAGGGCAGCTTCGCGCTGCACGGGCGATGACGGGGTCAGCCTCGACTCCTGCCGCTGCGCTGCGCACGCTCCTCGCCGGTGACGAGGTCGTCCACCTCCCAGGGGTGTACGACGCGGTGACCGCGCGGCTCGCGGTCGTGTCCGGCGCCCGCGCGGCGTGCCTGTCCGGCGCGGTCGCGTCGGCGGTCGGGCTCGGCCTTCCCGACCTCGGCTTCGTCCACGGCAGCCAGATCGCCGCCCGCGCTCGCGAGGTCGTGCCGGCGCTCGACGGCGTCCCGCTGCTCGCCGACGCCGACACCGGCTATGGCAACGCGCTGCAGGCACGGCACACGACGCGTGCGTACGCCGCGGCGGGCGTCGCCGGTCTGCACCTGGAGGACCAGGTGGCGCCCAAGCGGTGCGGTCACATGACCGGCAAGGCCGTGGTGGGGGTCGCCGAGGCCGCCGGTCGGGTCCGTGCTGCCGTGGAGGCCGGGACCGACGTCGTGATCGTCGCGCGGACGGACGCGCTGTCCGTCGAAGGGCTGGACGAAGTGGTCGCGCGCGCGCGTGCGTTCGTCGCGGCCGGGGCCGACGCGGTCTTCGTCGAGGGCGCCGGCGTGCCGGAGCTGGCCGAGGTCTCCTCGGTGCTCGGTGGCGCGGTGCCGCTGGTCATGAACCGTTCGGAGGCGGCCGGCTCCGTGGAGGGGCCCGACGACGAGACCCTCGCCGCGCTCGGCGTCCGCCTCGTGATCCACCCGGTCTCCGCGCTGCTGGCCGCCGCTCGTGCGGCCGCGGACACGTACGCGGCGATCGCCCGCACCGGCCACGCCGGTGACGTCTCACGGATGGCGTGGGACGACCTGACCGCACTCGTCGGGCTGGGGGACCAGCTCGTCCTGGAGGCGGCGTACGCCGAGGAGGCAGCACAGTGACGAACGAGATCCTGGTCGTGGGAGCGGGCCCGGTCGGCCTCACTACGGCGCTGGTACTGGCGCGGTCCGGCCATGCGGTGACCGTGCTCGAGGCGGGGGAGTCGCTCTCCTCGGAGTCGCGCGCGAGCACGTACCACCCGCCGACGCTGGAGATGCTCGCCGAGCTCGGCGTCCTCGACGAGCTGATCGAGCGCGGGATCGTCTCCCAGGCCTTCCAGTACCGCGACCGCGAGAGCGGTCCCGTGGCCGAGCTCGACCTCGGCATCTTGTCCGAGGACACCCCGTACCCGTTCCGGGTGCAGTGCGAGCAGAGCAAGCTGACGCCGATCCTCCTCGACCGGCTGCTCCGGCACGACGGGTGCGTCGTCGAGTTCGGCGAGGCGGCCACGTCGGTCGAGCAGGCCGACGACCGCGTCACCGTCACCACGGCGAGCGGGCGTTCCTGGAGCGCCGACTGGGTGGTCGGCGCCGACGGTGCGAGCTCGGTCGTGCGCAAGAGCACGGGTGCTGCGTTCGAGGGGATCACCTACCCCGAGCGCTTCCTCGTCGCGTCGACGACGGAGGACCTCGCGAGCGTGCTGCCGGGGATCGCCGACGTCAACTACGTCTTCGACCCGCACGAGTGGCTCGTGCTGCTCAAGACGCCGGAGCACTGGCGGATCCTCTTCCCGACCGACCCGAACAGCCCGGCAGAGGTGGAGGTCGACGCGGAGCGCGTGCAGGAGCGGCTGCGCGGCGTCGCCGATCTCGGCCGGCCGTGGCAGCTGCTGCACGCGTCGCTCTACCACGTGCACCAGCGGGTGGCCGAGCGCTTCCGCACCGGCCGTGTGCTGCTCGTCGGCGACGCCGCCCACGTCAACAACCCGCTCGGCGGGATGGGCATGAACAGCGGGATCCACGACGCCGTCCTCACCGCACGCGCGCTGGCCGACGTCCTCACGGGCGAGGCCGACCTGGCAGCTCTCGACACGGTCGTCGAAGGGCGTCGCGACGTCGCGCTCTCGTACGTCCGCACGGTCACCCACGACAACTGGAAGCAGCTGCGTGAGCAGGACCCGGCTGCGCGCGCCGCGCACCACGCCGAGCTGCGGGCGCTGGCCGCCGACCCGGCCGCGTCGCGGGCGTACCTGCGTCGGACGTCGATGATCGACTCGCTGCGGCCCCTCGAGCCGGCGGGGTGACGCGGTGACCGTCACGGCCGCCGGCGCGCGCCGGGAGAACCCCGCCCGTACGAGCGAGGTGGTCGGGGAGGTGGTGTTCGACGACCCGTCGGCCGTCGACGCCGCGGTCGGGCGGGCGCGGTCCGCGCAGCGCGCGTGGCGCGAGGTCGCCGTCGCGGAGCGGGCGGCTGCCCTGCGCGCGGCCGCCGACCTCCTCGAGCCGCGGCTCGACGCCGTCGCCGAGCTGATGGCCCGCGAGACGGGCAAGCCGCTGGCCGACTGCCGGGGCGAGGCCGGCTTCGCCGTCACAGCGATGCGCTGGGTCGCCGGCCGGGCGGAGGAGCTGCTCGTCGACCGCGAGATCGACGACGCCCAGGGCCGGCTGCTGATGCGCCACCGCCCGTACGGGGTGGTCGCCGCGGTGACCCCCTGGAACGCGCCGGTCATCCTCGCGATGCTGAAGGTCGCACCGGCGCTGGTGGCGGGCAACGCCGTCGTCGTGAAGCCGTCCCCGCTGGCGCCGTTCGCGGTGGGCGAGGTCGTCGCCACCCTCGCCACGGTGCTGCCCGAGGGCCTCCTCCAGGTGGTCCACGGCGACGCCGAGACCGCGACGGCGCTCGTCGGCCACCCCGACGTCGACCGTGTCGCATTCACCGGCGGCGACGTCGCCGGTCGGGCGATCGCGCGTACGGCCGCCGGGGCGCTGACGCCGTCGCTGCTGGAGCTCGGGGGCAACGACCCCGCGATCCTGCTCGCCGACGCGGCCTTCGACGACGCTGTCGCCGAGCGCCTGCTGATGGCGTCCTTCGCGACGAGCGGGCAGGTGTGCATGGCGGCCAAGCGCTTGTACGTCCACCGGTCGCGCTACGACGAGGTGGTCGCCGGTCTGCGCGCGGCCGCCGAGCGGGTGCTGCGCGTCGGCGACCCGCTGTCCGCCGGCGTCACGATGGGGCCGGTGGTGAGCGCCGCCTCCGCGCAGCGGGTCCGCGACCTGGTCGACGCGGCAGGTGCCGCGGGAGCCGAGGTCGTCCCCGTCGGCACGGTGGATCCGGGGACGACGCTGTCCGACGGCTACTTCGTGCTGCCGACGCTGGTCCTCGGCGCCTCGGACACCGACGCGGTCGTCGCCGACGAGCAGTTCGGCCCGACCCTGCCCGTGCTCTCCTTCGACACCGAGGACGAGGCGGTCGTGCGGGCCAACGCCGGCGAGCTCGGGCTCGGCGCGTCGGTGTGGTCGGTGGACGAGGAGCGTGCCTTCGCTCTCGCCGCGCGGCTCGATGCGGGCTTCACCTTCGTGAACACGCACAACCGGACGGGCATGTCCCTGCGGGCCCCCTTCGGTGGAGTGAAGCGTTCGGGGTGGGGGCGCGAGTACGGCGACGAGGGGATCCTCGAGCACGTGCAGACCTGCGTCGTCCACGCGCCGGCGGCGTTCCGGGCGGGCGGCGCCGGCCTGGGCGCGACCGCGTACCCGATCTGACGAGCTGTCATCAAGTTTCGGTTACGGCTCTGGACATGCCGCCCGAAACGGCGGCGAACGAGGCCAAGATTCTGTCCGGAACCCTGTCCGGACACGGTATAGATCATATATAGTCTCACTCGAACGTGAGCCACGTCGCACTACCGGTGAGGAGCCTGCAAGTGAGCCAGAGTCTGAAGTTCGTCCAGGAGCATCTCGACGAGTCGGGTCCGACCGACGTCACCGAGACGTTCCAGGCCTGGTTGGCACTCGTCGAGCGCCTGAAGGACCGCGTCATGGACCGCTTCGACGTCGAGCGCGACCCGTCGTCGGAGGCTCTCGAGGACTTCGCCGGCGACACCGGCGCCAAGGGTCGTGTCCGGACGTACGCCGGCCCGGAGATCGACTGGATGGTCCACTCGCACATGGAGAACGCCGCCGCCGGCTTCTGCAACGTGCACCTCACGATCTGGCTCGGCCCGCAGGTGAAGGTGCCGCACTTCGGGATGGCGCTCGGCTGCTTCCCGCAGGGCTGGTTCTTCCTCGACTCGGTCCCGCGCAGCTACCTCGTCACCGACGTCGACTCCTTCGACCGCTACTACGAGCCCGTCAACGCGCGGTGGGAGCAGCTCCAGAACGACAGCTCGCTCGAGCCGTTCATCAGCCGCTCCGCCTTCGTCCGGGCGGGCCTCTCGCCGACGGCGTTCTGCCACATGGCACCCGCCGACGAGGCGATGACGGCACTGGTCACCGAGGTCGCCGAGGAGCACCTCGACCGCTGGCTCGGCTGGGTCGACGCGGCCGAGGCCGTCCCGGTCGCCGAGCGCGCCACGCTCACCGCCGACGACGAGGCGATCCGCCGCAACATCGCCGAGCGCGATCCCGCCAACGTCATGGGCGAGCGCTACTTCGGCGCCGAGACGACCGACCGGCTCGTTCGCGCCCTGTGGGGCGGCGACCGCGTCCTCCCGCGCGCCCTCGATCACGAGGCACACCCGACGCGATGAGCCAGCCCGTCCTCGTCCGTGCGCTCCGGACCGCGGTGCGGGTCCCGGGCGCCGCCGCCCCGTACGACACCGCGCACGTCACCGTGCGCTACCCGGCGCGGGCGGCGTCGACGACGGCCGAGCGGATGAGCGGTCGGCTCCCGGCCGCCCCCGAGCGCGCGCCGTACCCGCTGGCGGTCGTCCTCCCAGGCGTCAACGTCAGCAGCGACGCGTACGCGTGGCTCGCGGTGCATCTCGTCGAGGCCGGGTTCGTCGCGGTCACGTACGACTGGGTGGCCGAGCTGTTCCCGCCCAGCGAGCACGGCCCCGGCGACTACGGGCTCAGCCCTGGCGTCGACCTCGCGGTGGTCGGACCCGAGACCTACGGCACCGGTCCGACCACCCAGGCGCTGCGCCCGGTGCTCGACGCCGTCACCGCGCTCGGGGAGGACGGCCCGCTGGCAGGGCTCCTCGACACCGGCTCGGTCGGCCTCTTCGGCCACTCGGCCGGCGGGACGGTCGCGCTCCAGTCCGCGAGCCCGCAGTGGTTCCCGGAGGTGCGGGCCGTCGCCACGTACGCCGCGCACACGATGGCGTCGCAGATGCTCGGCCACCCCCCGAGCACCCTGCTGCCGTCGCCGGCCCAGGCGCCCGTGATGCTGCTGGCCGGGACGGCCGACGGCGTCGTCGCCGCGAGCGCCGTCCGGTACGGCGAGGACCCGGGCGCGCCGGAGCACGACCCTGTCACGGCGACCTGGGAACGTGCCCTGCCGGCGACCACCGAGGCGTGGCTCGTCGTGATCGAGGCCGCCACCCACATGCTGGCCGTCCACCCGGACGACCCCACGACCGCGCGCGGGTTCCTCGAGGACCCGCCGACCGGCGACGTCGCCGCCCTGCGCGAGGCGCTCGCCGCCGCCGTCACGTCGTTCTTCCGCGCCACCGTGCGCGGGGACGTCGAGGCCAAGAACGACCTGGAGCTGCTGGCCGAGCAGCCCCGCCCGGAGATCGCCGACATCCGGCGACGCTAGAAGGAGATCCGATGTTCAAGAACTTCTGGTATGCCGTCGAGTTCATCGACGACGTCGTCGCCGGCAAGCCGAAGAAGGTCAAGCTACTCGGGCAGCAGCTCGTGCTGTACCGCAAGACCAGCGACAACTCGATCGTCTGCCTGTCCGACCTCTGCGTGCATCGCGGTGCGGCGCTGTCGGGCGGCGAGATCAAGGACGACTGCATCGTCTGCCCGTACCACGGCTGGGAGTACGAGCCCGACGGCGCCGTGCGCAAGATCCCGGCGCACCCGGAGCGGGGCATTCCGCGCAAGGCGCGCGTCGACTCCTACCCGGTCCAGGAGAAGTACGGCTTCGTGTGGGTCTTCATGGGAGACATCCCCGAGTCGGAGCGCCCCCCGATCCCTGACTGGTCGGCGATCGACGACACCGAGACGTACCGTGCGGTGCGCGGTGAGTTCCTCTGGAAGTCCAACTACGAGCGCATCCTCGAGAACGGCGTCGACGTCGCGCACACGCCGTTCGTGCACGGCGGCGTCTTCGGCAACCGCGAGAAGCCGGAGGTCCCCGACCTCAAGATCGAGGAGTCGCCCTGGCACTGCAAGGTGTCCGTGGAGCTCAACCCGCCGCGCTCCAAGGGCATGTGGGGCCTGATCAACCCCAACAAGCAGGACCTCAAGAACCGCCCGCCCGTGCCCGTCTCCACGACGTGGTACCTGCCCAACATGATCCAGCTCGAGGTCGGCACCCCGATGGGCGCGATGAAGATCTTCGACGTCAACATCCCGATCGACGAGGAGACCACCCTCGTCAAGTTCGTCGCGCTGCGCACGTTCTTCAAGGGGAAGTGGGCAGACCGCGACGCGCTGCGCCGTGTCTTCAAGGTGCTCCGTGAGGACCAGGTGATCGTCGACGCCGTCCGCCCCGAGCTGCTCCCGTTCGACCTGTCGTCCGAGCTCCACGTCAAGAGCGACTACAACGCGGTGCTCTACCGCCGTCGCCGCCAGGAGCTCATCGACGCCGGCTGGTCGGTCGAGGGCAACACGATCGTGGGTGAGGGCCCTGCCCGCGTCGAGGCTCGCGTGATCCCGTCGCCGACCCGCAAGGAGGTTCCCGAGCTCGCGTCGGCGTGGAACTTCAAGGAGGTCCGCAGCAAGGAGCTGCTCGGCAAGCAGACCGAGCGCGAGGAGCGTGGCGACCTGCCCCGCACCGACAGCATGCCCGAGAAGACCCGTGAGGAAGAGGTCCCCGCATGAGCACCACCGAGTCCGTCGCGCCTGAGAGCCTGAGCCTGCCGCACGGTCTGTGCCAGCGCGCCTGGGAGCGCGTCGTCGCCGAGCGCGGTCTGGTCGAGGTCACGGGGGAGGGCGGTGGCCCGGCGCAGATCCTGACCTCGCCCATGTCCCCGGACCCGGTCGGTGAGGTCCGTGTCTTCGCCGCAGCGAGCGAGGACGAGCCGGTCGCCAAGCTCGTGTACGTCGGCCTGACCGTCGCCATGATCGGCCTGGACAGCCACATGGTCTTCGCCTTCACCCGCGAGGGCCTGCCGATCCCGCACTTCACGCTCGACTCGGTGCAGGGCCACGGCACGTTCGCCTTCCACCTCGACCTGATCCCGCGGGCCGACCTCGGCACCCACCTCCCGTACCTCGACTGGGCGTACGAGCCGCTCACGCCGACGTTCGAGGACGTCCAGACCTGGGAGGGACTCACCAAGGCCGAGATCGGCCCGCGCCAGAACGCGATGATGTCGCCGTGGATGCTGGTCAACCGGGCCGACACCGATGCGTTCGTGGCCATCGAGAGCGCGGTCACCACCTACCTCGACCACTGGCTGGGCCTGCTGGACGGAGGCGTGCCCGCGGAGGTCGTCGCCGACGTCGCCGACACCGACCTGCCCGCGCGCGACGCGCGCAACCGCGCTCTGATCTTCAGCCCCGAGGTCGACAAGGTCTGGGCCCAGGTCGCCCAGCTCATCGGTGACGACGCGTCCGAGAAGGTGCGCGCGCAGCTCCTCGACAACGGGGTGGCCGGGTGACCGCAACCGTGGACGCCTCCTCCGGCGCGAGCGAGGCGGAGGCGGCCACCAGCGAGTGGCAGCAGCGCATCGAGGGGGAGTGGCACGGTCGTCCGTCGCTCTTCGACGCGCAGGGTAACCACGTCGGCTACGAGCACGTGGTGCGGGCCAGCGTCGTCGAGGACGGGGTGTCGCGCTACTGGATGCGCACCAACCTCGAGGGCAGCGGTCCGCTCCGCAACCGGTTCGAGCTCGGCGCCCACTTCGACTTCGGGATCGTCGACTCCGACCAGAACCGCGTCTACTGCGGCCCGGACTTCTACGGGACGGGGCAGCCGTACGGCTATTTCGTCGAGGCCAACTACTACTCCCCGGGCTGGCAGGCCGACCTGCGCACCTGGAACCAGGTGCTGCCCGACGGCGTGACGCAGGTCTACTCGTCCGTGCTGCACGACGGCTGGGCGGTGTGCGCGGTCTTCAACGGCGTCTACAAGCGCACGTTCGACCACGAGACCAACCCGGAGACGCAGGCGTTCGTCGACCAGTGGATCGCCGACGAGACGCGCCGTGGCTCGATCCCGCAGGTGCTGCCCACGAAGGAGATGGGTGCCTGGACCGGGACGCTCTCGGTCGAGGACGCCGCCACGCAGACGACCGTCGGCGAGACCCGCGTGCACATCGACCACCAGCCGCAGTCGCTGCTGCGCGCCCGCCAGCACATCACGTGGGAGGGCGCGCTCGACCGTGCGTACACGCTCGACCGCTACCGCGACGGTGCACGGGTCCAGTACGACGGCCCGGACGTGTTCGGCAACGCGATCTCGTACGGTCGCGCGCTGTTCACGACGCAGCACCTGATGGGCGCGGACGCCCGCGGCGTGGAGAAGATCCGCGGACGCGAGTTCCTCCTCGACCCGCAGACCCGCGACCTGTCGATCGTGTGGCAGCTGCTCAGCGGCGAGCGTACGACGCACTTCGTCCACGGGCTCCTGACCTGGGAGCCGGCCGCGTGAGCACGGCGTCGGCGGGCGGCGGCCGCGTCGTCGTCGTCACCGGCGGCACCCGGGGCATCGGCCTCGGGCTCGCCGGCGAGCTCCTGCAGCGCGGGTGCCGCGTGGTGGTGTGCGGGCGCTCGTCGGCGGCGGTCGACACGGCTGTCGCCGCGCTCGCCGAGCACGGCGCCGACCGCGTCACCGGACTGCCCGCCGACGTCACCGACCGCGAGTCGCTGCAGAAGCTGTGGGACCACGCGACGCAGACCTTCGGTCGGGTCGACGTGTGGATCAACAACGCCGGGATCTCGGCGCCGCGTCGCTCGATGACCGAGGTCTCCGCCGACGTTGCCGACGACGTCGTCCGCACCAACCTCGTCGGGGCGATGAACGGCTGCGCGGTGGCGCTCGCCGGGCTGCGCGAGCAGGCCGGCGGCGGGTGGGTCTGGAACATGGAGGGCTTCGGCTCCAACGGACAGATCCAGCCGGGGATGGCGATCTACGGTGCGAGCAAGCGCGGGGTCACCTACCTGACCGAGGCCCTGGTCAAGGAGGCGAAGGGGTCCGACGTCCGCGTCGGGTTCCTGTCGCCCGGCATCGTCGCGACCGACCTCCTCCTCGCCGACTACGACGGGCAGCCCGAGGCGTTCGAGAAGGCGCGCAAGATCTTCAACATCCTCGGCGACCGCGTCGAGACCGTCACCCCGTGGCTGGCCGACCGGCTCCTCGCGGCGACCAAGAACGGCACACGCGTCGCGTGGCTGACCGGGCCGAAGGCGATGCGTCGGTTCATGGCCGCGAGCTTCCGGTCGCGCGACATCTTCAGCGACGCGGAGGCGAAGGTCTGATGGCGATCGATCCGTGCGTCGAGTACGGCCTGGCGCTCGCCATCGAGGACTTCGTCCCCGTGATCCTCGCCGGCGCGGGACTCCTCGTCCTGGCCCACGCCCTCGGCAGGTCGCTCCCGGCCGTACGCGCGGGCGCGCTGCTCGGTGGCGTGGTCGTCACCGCGGGAGGGCTCGGCAAGGCGTTGTGGAAGCTCCTCGTCGCCGGTCCGTGCATCGAGATCCCGTTCCTCGAGCAGATGCTCTTCCCCTGCCTCGCGATCGGGTTCTCCGCCCTCGCGTGGGCGCTGGCGAGCGTGTACGTCGGCAGAGTCGTGTCGTGGGTGCCGTTCGCCCTCGTCCCGTTCGTCGGCGCCTGCATCTCCGGTGCCGCGCGCAACCTCACGCCGATGCTCGCGATCGCCGCGCTGAGCGCCGTCGCGGTCGGGGCGATGGCCTCGATGCTCGCCGCACGCCACCGCGACCAGCTCGGCCGCTGGCTGTTCATCGTCTACCTCGTCGGCACGCTCGTGCTCCCGCCGTTGGCGGCCCGACCGCACCAGACCGAGACGCTGCAGTGGATCGAGCAGCTCACGAACACCGGCGTCCAGCTCTGCTTCCTCATCGGCGCGCTCCGCCTCAGCAGGCGGCTCCCGCGCGCCGAGCAGCCCTCCGTCCCCGAAGGAGCCTCCCTGTCATGACCGACCGCCTCGGTTACCGCCGCAAGTTCGGCGTCATCGCCCCGAGCACCAACACGATCGTCCAGCCCGAGTTCGACATGATGCGCGTCCCCGGCGTCACGTCGCACTACGGCCGGATCCTCATCCGCGACGGCCGGATCGCCGACGACGAGGGCATGCAGAACCTCCTCGTCCAGATCCGTGCGGCGATGGCCGACTGCGTCGAGGGCATCATGACCATGGAGCCCGACTACATGGTCATGGGTATGAGCGCGGAGACCTTCTGGGACGGCGTGGAGGGCAACCGCCAGTTCGTCCAGCAGATCAAGGACCTCTCCGGCGGCCTCGGTGTCGCCACGGGCGCGGAGGCGTGCGAGCGCGCGCTCCAGCTGTACGGCGCCAAGAAGATCGGCATCATCACGCCGTACACCCCGATCGGCGACGAGAACGTCCGCAAGTTCTTCACCGAGCTCGGCTTCGAGGTCGGCGAGATCAAGGGCCTGAGCTGTCCGACAGCCGTGTCGATCGCGCACGTGTCCGAGAAGACGTTGCGGGAGTCCCTCCAGGCGGTCAACGACTCCGACGTCGACGCACTCGTCCAGTGCGGCACGAACCTGTGCATGACCGAGCTCGCCGACGAGGCCGAGCGCTGGCTCGACAAGCCGGTCATCGCGATCAACGCCGCCACCTGGTGGATGGCGCTGCGCGACAACGGCATCGACGACAAGATCCAGGGATTCGGCTCGCTGCTGCGCGAGCACTGACCTCACCTCACCAGCAGATCCCCCAGCCACCGTGCGGGGCCGGCAATTCCCCCGGGCCGGCCCCGCACGGTTGTGGTCTGGGGGTCTCTGACGTCCGGCTCGGGTCAACCGGTGGCGGACGTGCCGTCGGCCGGCGGAGCCTCCAGCACGATCTTGTCGAACGGCAGCAGCGGCTCGAGCGCGGGGAAGGCCCAGAGGAAGAGGGCGGCGACCGCCGCGAGGGCGAGGAGGACGGCCAGGAGGACCTTCACCGGCGTGGGGCCGGGCAGGACCCGCCACAAGGCTGTGTACACGATCAGCTCTCCATCCCTGTGGTCTGGGCGACGAGGTTGGCGTGGACGATGAGGCGTTCGCTGGAGCCCCACCGGGGGTGGCACGTCACGAGCGTGAGTCGTGCCTTGCGAGGCTTGGCTTCCGGCTTGTTCGGGACGGGCAGCAGCACGCCCACCTCCGACGGGGCGACGAGCGCCTGACGGGTGACCTCGTACGTGTAGGTCGCGGTCGGGGTCGTCACGTAGATCGGGTCGCCCGCCTGCAGCTTGTCGAGGTGCGCGAAGGGCTCGCCGTGGGTCGCGCGGTGGCCGGCGATCGCCGCGTTGCCGAGCTGGCCCGGCATCGCGGTGTCGGGGAAGTGGCCCGGTCCCTGCTTGAGCTGGTCGGTGCTGACGCCCTCGACGACGACCCACGACCAGTCCTCGCCCAGCCGCGGGATGCGCAGCTGGGCGATCCCGGTGCCGGTGGAGGGTGCGGGGGCGGCCGCCGCCTTCGCGGCCGCCGCTTTCGTGGCCGGTGCGGCCTGCTCGGTGAGCCGCGCGAAGTCGTCACGCAGGTCTCCTTGGGCGGCGGCGGTCTGGACGTCGCTCCAGACGACCAGGTAGAGCGCGAACAGGAGGACGACGGCACCGCACGTCAGCAGCAGCTCGGCCGCTCCACGCACGGTGCCGCGTACCAGCTGTGCTGGTCGGCCCATCAAAAATCCTCTCGGATATATCATTGACAATATCGTGCTGCGTGCTCCAGCCTATCTCGTACTTGCACTCCGGATGAGTGCAATGCAGTAGACAGGGCTGCGACTCACACGGGTCCTAGACCCCCTACCCGAGAAGGAGAACGGGTAGATGAGATCAAGAATCCGCACCGTCGCCACGATGGCAGGCCTCAGCCTGCTGGCGACCTCAGCGGGCATCGTGGGGGCCAGCTCGGCCTCGGCGGCCACTCCGGTCGGCGGTTGTTGGGTGTACACCGTCGACGCTGGTGCGCCGCTCGAGACCACCGCGATGACCGGAAGCCTCACGCAGACGCTCGCGTCGTGGGGCACCGACGCCGACTACAACCTCACCACCAGTGGGGCGACGGCTCCGGGCGGCACCCGCAACGTCTCGCTGACCTTCAACACCGGACCGACCAACGGTGGTCCGGCGGCCTCGGGCACGGCGTACTACTACTTCTCGGTCAACGGTTCCAACCTGGCACCGTTCGAGACGGCGTTCAACGCACCTGCCTTCGGTCCGATCCCTGGCGGCACCGTCAACGGATCGTTCCCGATCACGGCCTCCGGCTCCAACGAGGTCCGGCTGCGCAAGGTCATCTACGACATCCCGAGCTTCGGCGTGCGCGTCCAGTGCAACGGCCAGACCTCGGGCGTCAACCCTGGCGTCAACCCGGTCAGCACGCCGGTCGACACCAACATCGCGACGTCCTTCAACGTGGTGGGCCCCACCGCCACGATCACCTCCGTTAGCAACCAGGTCGTCACGACCGCAGCACGTCGCGGTGACGCGATCAGCTTCGACCTCACCCTGTTCGGTGCCGCCGGCACCGGCACGGTCGAGCTGTGCAACGTGAGCGGTACTGCGTGCGACGCGGGCGCTGGATCGGTCTCCATCGCGTCCAACGGCACGGGCAGCGGCTCGCTCACCGTGCCGGCGGCTGCGACGACCGGCTCCCGATCGCTGAAGGTGACGTCGGGCAGCGATGTCAGCCTCACGCCGATCACCATCCTCGGCAACCCGACGGTGGCGACCAACGTCGCCGGCGGTGGCGCCGGGACCGTGGTGACCGTCACGGGCACCAACTGGGACCCCAGCCAGGCCGTCACCATCGGTGGCTACAAGGCTGGACCGCCGTTCCCCCCGGGAGCGACGGCGGACCCGACGGTCTCGACGACCGCGAACGCAGCCGGCAACATCTCGGCGACGTTCACGGTCAACGACTCGACGACCGCGTACATCGGTGGCAGCCGCGTCCACGGCGCCACCCAGATCTTCGCCTCGACCGCGTTCTCCTTCTCTGGTGACGCGTGCACGGCGAAGGTCGGACTCTCGGCGACGGGCAGCTGCGCGCTGCTCGAGACGGTCGACCTGACCGTCGTCGCCGGTGACCTGAAGATGTCGAAGGAAGCAGGCAACGTCGCGATGTCGGGCATCTCGCTCGACGGCACCGACCAGACCTCCACCGGCAACCTCCAGGACGTCACGGTGAAGGACTACCGCGGTGGCACCCTCGGGTGGTCGCTCGTCGGTCGCTTCTCGGGCCTCACCGGCCCGGCGAAGGCGTCCGGTGGCAACTTCACCATCGCGCCGTCCAACCTCACCTGGACCCCCTCCTGCGACGCGCAGGCGAACAACGACGACACCGTCGTCGCGGGGTCCGCGGGATCGTTCGCCGATGCCTCGACCGACCTGCCGCTCTGCTCGGTGGCGACGTCTGGTCTCGGTGCTGACGAGACCAGCGGTGGCGACACCCTGGCCGACGCGGACTTGTCCCTGTCGGTCGACTCGGGTCAGGCAGCCGGCAATTACACCGGTCTCCTGACGCTGACGCTGTCCTGAGCCTAGGCTTCGGGCACGTCTGCTGAATCAGCAACACCAGCTGGCCGTACGGTCCGGGTGCTCGTCTTCGACGAAGCCGCCCGGACCGTACGTCCACGTGACACCGAGGAGACGTCCGTGAAACGTCCGCTCCGCCTCCTGTGCGCTGCTCTGCTGGCGCTCGTGGTGGTGCCGTCCGCGCCTGCCACCGCCGCCGACAACGGGGCCTGGTCGGTGACCCCGACGCCCGCCGACGCCAGCTCGCCGACGCCCCGCAGCTACTTCGTCCTCGAAGGCAACCCGGGCGCGACGATCACGGACAAGGTACGCATCCGCAACTACACGAACCGTCCGCTGACCTTCCGGCTCTACGGAGCCGACGGTTACAACACCGCCGAGGGCGGCTTCTTCGCCCTGCGCAGCCTCGAGCGGCCGCAAGAGGGCGTGGGGGCGTGGCTGCAGATGCCGGTGCAGACCGTGAAGGTCGCCAAGCGTACGCAGGTCGACGTGCCGTTCACGCTGTCGATCCCGGCCAACGCCACGCCCGGTGACCACGTCGGCGGGATCGTCGCGCTCAACGAGGCCGTGGAGGGCACGACCGAGAGCGGCGGGGTGGACGTCGGGATCAAGCGCGCCGTCGCGGCTCGTCTCTACCTGCGCGTCGCCGGTCCGACGACACCGGCCCTCAGTGTCGAGGACGTCGCGCTCACGCACGATCGCGGCTTCCTCCCGTGGTCGGGGTCCGGCAAGGGCACGGTGACCTACACCGTGCGCAACACCGGCAACCTCCGCCTCACGCCGGAGAGTGTCATCAAGGTCTCCGGCATGATCGGGCGTCACGTCGACACCGTCGAGAATCCCGGCGTCGTCGACCTTCTGCCGGGACAGGTCGCGCGCCTGCGCGCCAAGGTCACCGGGATCGGCGCCGTCGACCGCCTGAGCGTCACCGTCACCGCCTCCACCGCCGAGGGTGTGACCGCCGAGGACACCACCACCGAGTGGATCCTCCCGTGGCCGGCCGTCCTCCTCTTCTTGCTCTTGCTCACTCTCGCGACCTGGTGGCTGCTGCGCCGCCGTGCCGAGAAGAAACGCGCCTTCGCCGCTGTCGGCGAGGCGCCCCGTCTGACGATCGGAGCCGGTCAGTGAAGTTGTTCCGCACTCTTGCGGCAGGGCTGCTGGTCGCAGTCCTGGTAGTCCTCCAGGTCGGGGTCGCCTCGGCGACGGTGAGCGCGGTGACGGCCGCCGCCGTCCCGGCCGCCGACGGGGCAGGACTCACCGCGAGCGTGACGCCCGGCGAGGCCGGTCGCGCCGAGCGGGTGCGCGTCGAGAGCTCGGGATGGCCGGCGCGTACGCAGGTGCAGGCGGTCGTGTGCGGTGACCTCGCCATCGGTGGTTCGGCCGCCTGCGACCAGACGACCGGGGTCCTCGGCCTCTCCGACGTCGACGGCAAGGTCGAGCTCGACCTGGTCGTCGGCAACCCGCCGCGCCCCTGCCCCTGCGTCGTCCGCATCGCCTCCTACACGGGCCCGGCCCTCGCCGTCGACACGCCGTTCGTCATCACCGGGCACCCGGTGGGGACCCCGCCGACGCCGACGATCCCGATGCCGAACCTGGCGATCAGCGACGTCAGCCTCGAAGGTGGCGGCGGCCTCGGCGCGACGATCGGTGCGCTGTTCGGTCTGGCGCCGGCACGGACGTTGGTGGTCACGGTCCGTAACGAGGGCACGGCCGCCGCTGTCAATCCGCCGGTGAAGATCGGCGTGGAGAAGTCCGAGCGGGCCAAGCCGAGCGTCGTCGACGGGCGCGACCTCACGATCGAGCCGCTGCAGACCGCCACCGTCAAGACGTCGGTGACGCTTCCGGTCTTCGCCTTCGGTACGTACCACGTCGTCGGCGCGGTCGGCGAGGGCGAGGTCGCCGCACCGTTCGCGACGACGTGGACGGCGTACCCGTGGGGTCTCATCGCCCTCTACGTCCCGCTCCTCATCCTCCTCGTCTGGGGGATCCGACGCCGCCTGGCCGCAAGGCGCGAGCGCCAGGCACGCGTGGGTGATCCCGCGCAGGCTGCGAGCCTGCTCGAGCGGCCGTACCCGCTCCCGGACGTCGTCTACGTCGACGCCGTCGGCGGGTTCCTGGTCAGCCCGAAGGCCGTCGGGAAGACCGGCCTGATCAAGCAGCTGGACGGCCGTCTGGAGCGTGGCGACCTCGAGGGCCTCCTGCACGACCCGACCGCCGTCCTCAGCGCGGAAGCGGTCCAGGGGCTCGGGCCGGTCGGAGCGTCCGGCGACCCGGGCGCGGCGGTCGTGGACCTGCGGGCGCTCGACGCGTGGCTGACCCGCCTGCACCCGGGAGCGTCCGCCCACGACGCCGGGGGAGCGGAGGGCACGGACGGTGCGGAGCGGACGGCGGACGCCATCGTCGACGTCGCTGCCGCCGACGCCTGGCTCGACCGTCGTGAGCACAAGAGATCTTCCCAGGCCAACTAATATCGTATATTCTAGCGCCCACATTCAGACGAGGACGGAGGCCCAATGCGGCACCACAGGGACACCCGAGGGACCGCGGATCGATCGCTGGTCGTCCGCGCCAGCGCGGCACTGGCGTGCTTTGCGCTGGCCCTCGTCGGATGCGGCAGCGTGATGCCGGGCAGCGTCGTCGGTGGCGGTTCCGAGGGAAGCGTCGAGGCGTCTGCCGAGGGGCTCGGCCCCGGTGTCACCGCTGACTCCGTGAAGGTGGTCTTCGTGGGGACCGACCTCGAGGCCGTCAAGAGCACGACGGGCTTCAAGACCGCCCACGCGGGTGACCCTGAGAAGCAGGTGCAGGCGCTCGAGGACTGGGTCAACGCCAACGGCGGCCTCGGTGGCGGCAGGAAGCTCGACGCCGTCTTCCGCATGTACGACGCCCAGAACGACTCGGCCGCTGCCGAGGAGGCCCTCTGCAAGCGGATCGTGCAGGACGACAAGGCGTTCGCCGCCGTGCTCACCGGGCAGTTCATGGAGAACGCACGTCCCTGCTACGCACGAGAGAAGACGCTCGTGCTCGACGCGACGCTCGTCGCGACGGACGAGGCCACCTACAAGAAGTGGTCGCCCTACCTCTGGTCGCCGGCCTACCCGTCCTACGACGGCTTCGTGAGGGCCTACATCAAGACCCTCTCCGAGGAGGGCTTCTTCAAGGGCCGCTCGCAGGTCGGTGTCGTCGCCGCGGACAGCCCGATCAACCACAAGACCATCGAAGAGCTCGCCGTGCCGCTGCTCGAGGAGGCCGGTGTCAAGGCGGAGGTCGCCTGGGTCGACACCACCGACCAGGGCAGCCTCTTCATGGGCGCCGGCGAGGGCGCGGTCACCTTCCGCTCCGCAGGGATCGACCGGGTGATGTTCCTCGGAGGCGCACGCCTGGCGTCGATCTTCGCCACCCTGGCCGAGCCCAAGGGGTTCAAGGCCCGGTACGCGGTCTCGACGTTCGACAACCCGACGTTCTTCGTGAACAACCCCCAGCTCGTTCCGTCGTCGGCCATGAAGGGCATGGTCGGCATCGGGTTCGCCCCGTCGCAGGAGGTGCTCGACGAGCAGCTGCCGTTCCCGAGCACCGACGCCGAGAAGAAGTGCGTCGACATCTACTCGGCGGCCGGGATCACGTTCGAGTCCCGTGAGGCAGCCCGGATCGCCCTCCCGTACTGCGACGCGGCGCTGCTTCTGCAGGCCGGCTCCCAGGACCTCACCGACGACTTCAACGCGGCGACCTGGGGCGCGGCGGTCCAGAGCCTCGGCTCGGCGTTCGTCCCGTCCTCCGGGTTCACCGGTGCGCTCGGCGAGGGCCGTCACGCGGCCTCGGGCGCCTTCCGCGTCCTGCGTTACGACGGCGGCTGCAACTGCTTCAAGTACGAGGGGGGCGACGTTGATTTCCCGACGTCGTGACGCCGGGCTCGACATCCTCACCCCGCGGTCCGGCGGCCCTGCACTCGCGCTCGAGGGCATCGCGTGCTCGTACGGGCAGGTGCAGGTCCTCTTCGACGCCAGCCTCCACGTCGACGAGGGCGAGATGGTCGCCCTCCTCGGACCCAACGGCGTCGGCAAGAGCACGACGCTGAAGGTCCTCGCCGGCCTGCTCCGCCCCGACGCCGGCACCGTCCGCCTCGGGGGCGTCGACGTCACGTCGGCGCCGACGCGCGAGCGCATCGCGCGCGGCCTCGGTCAGGTCGTCGGGCAAGCCACGTTCAGCTCGCTGACCGTCGTCGAGAACCTCCGGATGCACGCGTTCACGATCGAGGACCGGGCGTGGGCGAACGACGCGGTCGACGCCGCTCTCGCCGTCTTCCCCCGTCTGTACGCCCGACGTGACCAGCCGGCCTCGACGCTGTCCGGCGGCGAGCGGCAGATGCTCGCCCTCGCCAAGGCGATCGTGCAGGATCCGCGCATCCTCGTCGTCGACGAGTTCTCCCTCGGGCTCGCGCCCGTGGTCGTCGGCGGACTCATCGAGCTCGTCCGCCGGCTCAACGAACGCGGGACCGCCGTGCTGCTCGTCGAGCAGTCCGTCAACGTCGCCCTCTCGCTCGTCGACCGGGCCTACTTCATGGAGAAGGGACAGATCGTGGCCTGCGAGTCCGCGTCCGACCTCGCGGCCGACCCCGACCGCGTACGTGACCTCATGCTCGGCGGGCATGTGACCCCGGCGGTCGCCCCGTGAGCCCCGCGGAGACCGTCCTCGCCGTCGAGGTGGTCGGCTTCCAGATCGGCATCGACCGCCTCCTCATCGGCGTCTTCACCGGCCTCACGTACGGACTGCTCGCCGTCGGCCTGGTGCTGGTCTACCGGTCGAGCAAGTTCGTCAACTTCGCGTACGGCTCGATCGGCGCCTTCGGCGCGTCGATGCTCGGCCTCCTCGTCATCGACTGGGGTGCCCCGTACCTGCTCGCGTTCCCGATCGCGATCGCCGCGGCTGCAGCGCTGGCCGGTGCGATCGAGGTCGTGGTCGTCCGCCGGCTCGCGGGTCGACCCAGCCTCATCGGCATGATCGCGACGCTCGGCCTCTCGCAGTTCATCCTCATCCTGGCGCTGATGATCAACAGCGACGGGGTGAGCGGGTTCAGCTTCCCCGAGCCTCCGCTGCTGCCGTCGTTCACGATCGGCACCATGCCGGTGGGCCCGGCGCACCTCGCGATGGTCCTGCTCGCACCGACCGTGCTGCTCGGTCTCTCGTGGTTCCTGCGCCGCACCCGCCAGGGCTTGGCGATCCGTGCGGCTGCCGACGCCCCGGACACCGCCGCGCTGGAGGGCATCCGCGCCCCGCGCATGGCGTCGTACGCCTGGGCGATCTCGGGCGGGATCGCGGCGCTGTCGGCGATCCTGGTGACGCCCACGGCGGGCCAGTCGATCGACACCCTCGGACCGGAGCTGCTGCTCAAGGGCCTCGCGGGCGCCGTCATCGCGCGGATGTCGTCGATCCCGGTCGCGTTCGGCGCGTCGATCGCCATCGGTGTCCTCGAGCAGATCCTGCTCTCGAACCCCGACACCCGCGGTCTGGTGCCGGTGGTCCTCGGTCTCGTCATCGTCGTCGCGCTGCTGCGCCAGCCGACGCTGGGTCGCGCCGACACCGAGCGCGGCGGCTGGCGACGGGTCGGGTCGCCGCCCGTGCCGGCCGCGTACGCCGCCGTCCGCTCGATCCAGGCCGTCCGCATCGGACTCCCCATCGTGTCGGCCATCCTTGCCTTCGCGCTGGCCTACTTCGTGAGCAACGAGACCGCGGCGATCCTCACCAACGCCGCCGGGTTCGCGCTCGTCGGTCTCAGCGTCGGCCTCATCACGGGTGTGGCGGGCCAGCTCTCCCTCGGTCAGTTCGCGTACGCGGGCATCGGTGCCGGAGCGTCGGTGCACCTCGTGGACCTCACGGGGAGCTTCGTGCTCGGCGTCATCGGCGGGATCGCGGTCGCTGCGCTCGTCTCTGCGCTGGTCGGCATCCCGGCGCTGCGCCTCAAGGGACTGGCGCTCGCGGTCTCGACGCTCGCGTTCGCGCTCGCCACGACCGCCTGGGTGCTGCGCCTCGACATCTTCCTCGGTGACGGAGTCGCGCCCGCGAAGCCGACGTGGTGGGGCTACGAGGTCACCCTCGCGCGCGACTACTACCTGTTCGCGATCACGATGCTCGCGATCGGCGTCTTCGTGTGCGCCAACCTCTGGCGCAGCGGGTTCGGCCGCTCGCTGCAGGCCCTGCGCGACAACGAGGACGCGGCTCGCGCGTTCACCGTCCCGCGGACGCTCCGCAAGCTGCAGCTGTACGCCGTCGCCGGCGCGATCGCCGGGCTGGGCGGTGTCGTGATCGGGCACGGTCAGATGACGTTGACCGTCAACTCCTTCCCAGCATCGGCCAGCATCGACGTCGTCGCGCTCACCGTCGTCGGCGGCCTGGGGCTGATCGTCGGACCCCTCGTCGGCACCCTGATCATCGTCGCGCTCCCGAGCCTGGTGATCCTCGGCATGCCGGGCGAGGCCGCGCTCGCCGTCGGCTGGCTCCTCGTGGTCATCCTGCTGCCCGACGGCCTCGGCGGCGTCGGCATGCGGCTCAGGGACAGGTTCTACGACTGGCTCGCCGCCCGCGCCGGGGTCGACCCTGCAGCTGCACACGCGGAGCCCGACCTCTCGCAGCGCTCGCCGCTCCAGAGCTCGGCGGAGCTCGCCGGGCTGTTCACGCCGGACACGCAGGACGCCGACGCGGGGCCCGACGCACCACCGCTGCTGGTCGTGCGCGACGTCAGCCGCCACTTCGGCGGGGTCGTGGCGGTCGACCACGTCGACCTCGACGTGGCGCCGGGCGAGATCGTCGGCGTGATCGGCCCGAACGGTGCGGGCAAGACGACGCTCTTCGAGCTCATCGCGGGATTCACCACGCCGGACACCGGGCAGATCGTCTTCGCAGGTGCGGACCTGACGCGGGCGACGCCGGAGCGGCGGGCCAAGGAAGGCCTCGTCCGCTCCTTCCAGGACGCGGCGCTGTTCCCGACGATGACCGTGCGCGAGACCGTCATGGTGGCGGCGGAGCGGACGAGTCCGAGCCGCCTCGGCGTCGCGGCGCTCGGCACGCCCCTGCCGGACCGGCTCAAGGCGAAGCGCGCCGACGAGCTGATCGAGCGGATGGGTCTCGGGCCGTTCGCCGAGCGCACGATCGCGGAGCTGTCCACGGGCACCCGTCGCGTCGTGGAGCTGACCTGCATGCTCTCGATGGAGCCGCGCGTCCTCCTGCTCGACGAGCCCTCGGCGGGCATCGCGCAGAGCGAGAGCGAAGCCCTCGGCGACCTGCTGCTCAACGTCCGGCGCGAGCTCGGGACGGCGATGGTCATCATCGAGCACGACCTGCCGCTCCTCGGTCGCCTGTGCGACCGCATGGTCGCGATGAACCTCGGCCGTCTGATCGCGTCGGGCACCCCGGAAGAGGTCCGTACGCATCCCGAGGTCGTCACCTCCTACCTCGGCTCGGACCACGCCGCCATCGAACGCTCAGGCCCGCGCCTCAGCTCCGTCACGACGCTTCCTGCGGGGACGCCATGACCTCGACACGACTCGCCCGTCCCTCCCACCAATCCGGAGAACGATGACATGACACCCAAGATCTCGACCCCCCTCCGCGCCATAGCCGTCATGGCCGTGCTCGGACTCGTGATGCTCGTCGGTGCCCCCGGTGCGTCAGCAGCGCCGAAGCTCGACATCGGCACCAGCGGTGAGGGTGTGAAGGAAGGCCAGAAGATCGTCGTCAAGGCGTCGGGCTTCACCCCCAAGCTCACGAACATCGGCGTCGGACAGTGCAAGGAGAAGCAGAAGGGCCCGGCCGACTGCAACGTCGCGGGCGGCGCGACGATCGTGAACGCCGACGCGAACGGCAACATCCCCGACACCACGCTCACGCTGAGCAAGGTGTTCGGCGAGGGCATCGACTGCACCAAGCAGACGTGCGTGGTCGCGGTCGCGCCGCTGCCGACCACCAACGCCGCCGACGTCGTCGCCGCCAACTCCGTCGCGATCAAGCTGACGTTCGGCTCGCCGGTCGCCCAGGCTACGGCCGCAGCCACGACGCCCGCGCCGACCGCTGCGCCCGCGCCCACGAACACGAACGACGCCAGCGCACTGCCGAAGACCGGTCCGACCGACAGCCTTCCGGTCATGCTGCTGATCGCGGGTGCGTTCGTGCTCACCGGGGCCGGTCTGATGATCGCCATGCCGAGCCGTCGCAACCGGAGGGCGGGCGCATGAGCGTACGCACGAGAGTCGCCCGACTCGCCGTGGTCGCGTCGGCGGCCACGCTCGCCGGCACGGCCCTGATGGCGGGAGCGGGGTCCGCCGCGGCCGCGGAGGGCACGCCTGCCACGGGCACCGTGGCGTTCGACTGCAAGATGCCGGCCTTCCCCACGGGAGACTTCGACTATCCGGCGCAAGTCTCTCTGGCGGGATTCCGGGCGTCTGAGGGTGCCCCTGTCGAGCTGCGCGCGACGATGAGCGACATGCCCGGCGTGTCGCCGGTCCCGCTCAACAACGCGGTGATGAAGACGACGCTGAGCGTGACGGTCGGCGGCCAGCAGGTCACGCTCGAGGGCTCCGGCAGCTCGACCGCCGCAGCGAAGGCCCCGGTGCCGGTCCCCGACGTGTCGGGCAAGGTGACCGCGGCCGAGAACGAGCTTGCTGTGAAGGTCACCGCGTTCAACTTCGTGGTCAGCGGCATCGAGGGTGTGTGCACGGCCTCCTCCGACCTGTCCACGCTCACGGTCGGTGACGGCGCCGCTCCGCCGACCACTCCGCCTCCGACGGTGCCGCCGACGACCGCGCCGACCCAGGAGCCGACGACCGAGCCGCCCGCGACCGAGCCTCCGGGCAACCCGGGCAAGCCGGCCAAGGGCAAGGTCGCGTTCAAGTGCGAGCTCAACATCGGCTCGAAGTTCGACTACAACGCCGACCTCTCCGTCTCCGGCTACCGCGCGAAGGAGGGTGACCCCGTCTCGCTGGTCGCGACCATGAGCGACCTGCCAGGCATCGCGCCGGTGCCGATCGACGGGTCGATGGACTTCTCGGTCGACCTGAGCGTCGGAGGGAAGGCGACCACCCTCAAGGCGAACAGCACGGTGAAGGTGCCGCCCAAGGCCGACGTCGCGGTCCCGAAGCTCAAGGGGACGGCCGACGCAGCGGGTGACGAGCTCGAGGTCAAGGCGTCAGGTTTCGCCTTCGACTTCCCGGCTTCGAACATCAGCGCCACGTGCGTCGGGTCGGCCACGCTGTCGAAGCTGGGCGTCAGCAGCGAGCCGCCCGACGACGACGGCGGCGACGGCGGTGACGACGGCAACGGCGGCGGCACAGGCGGCGACGCGCTGCCGAAGACCGGTCCCACCGACGGGCTTCCCGTGATCGGGCTCTGGGCGGGCGCGCTCGTCCTGCTCGGTGCCGCGGGGATCATCCTCCTGCCCCGCAGGAGTCGCGCCACCAGCTGACCGGGACCCGTCCCGGCGTCAGACGAGCGGGCTCCCCACGTACCTGTCATCGTGGGGGGCCCGCTCTTTCTTCCCTGCGGGGCGGGACCGACCCGCAGGTCGGCCCCGCCCCGCAGTGAGGTGTCAGTGTGCGGCCAGCAGCGGGTGAGCGACGTACGAACGACGCGCCACGAAGCCGGCCTCGCGCAGCCGCTCGACCGAGATCGGCACCGCGGGGGCGGTGATCTCGCCGCGGTAGGTGAGGGCCGGGAGGCCCTGCGCCGCGCTGATCGTGTCGAACAGCTCCTGGTTGGTCGGGGGCAGCTCCGGGTGCGTGAGGTTGTAGGTCCCCACGAGACGGTTCTCGACCGCGTGGACGATCGCGTCGGCCGCGTCCTCCACGGCGAGCCGGTAGAAGAGCGCGTCGGCGCAGAACGGGAGCGAGCCGCCGAGATACTGGTGGGCCATCGCGATCTTGGCCTCGACCGGCGGGTCGTCGGCCCCGAAGACGTCACCGCAGCGGAAGATCGTCGCGCGGTCGCCCGCGGCGTCGCGGTAGGTGGCCTCCATCGCGAGGAACATCGCCGGGCTCGGGTCGTCCGAGTCGGTGACAGGAGAGTCCTCCGTCACCACCTCGAGGTGGTCGGCCGCGTCGCCGAAGACCGAGAGCGCCGACAGCGCGACGAGGTGCGGTGACCCGGGGGCGCTCGTGACGTTCTCGGCGGTGGTCACGAGGATCTCGCGGTAGGTCACCGCGCGCTCCTCGGGAGTCATCGACTGCGCGGCCGACGGACCCGCGGTGACGACCACGGCGTCGGCGTCGGCGACGCGCGCGTGGACGGCGTCGCGGTCGGACCCGCGGAGCACAGCGACGTCGTCGAAGCGCTCACGGAGCCCGGCCTCCTTCGCCGGCGTGGTCGTGGTGACGGTGATGTGGTGGCCGCGCTCGCGCAGCGTCGTCGCTGCCATCGAGCCGACGAGTCCGGCACCCAGGACGAGGATCTTCACGACAGGTCTCCTTCGCGGCTCGCGTGGATCTGGTCAAGGCCCGCGCGCACCGAGACCAGCTCTTCGACGCGCTCGGCGCCGAGGAACTTCTTGGACAGCTCGTTCATCGGGTCGAGCGTGTAACCGTAGCGGCGCAGCAGGTGGTCGCGCTCACGCAGGGCGGCGCGCTCCTCTGCCGGCACGGGCGCTGCGTCGCGGACCATCTGCAGCCACGTGTCGACCCTCTGCTCGACGGCAGCGCGCAGCGTCTCGACCACGTCGTCGGTGCGGTCGGCGACGTAGGAGTTGCCGACGGGGGAGAGGAAGGCGCGCATGTACGTGCCGTGGCTGACCGACCACGTGAACCGGTCGTCGCCGCGCAGCGCGAGCCAGGAAGCATTCTCGGGCTCGTAGTAGCGCTCGAGGTAGTCGACGTCGATCGCCAGGTCGCGACGCGGCACGAAATCGCTGAAGTGGAAGATGTTGGGGATCGTCCCGAACACGAGGATGAGGTGCGGCACGTCGATGTGAGGACCGAGCCACACCTGCAGGTTCATGTCGAGGATCGACGCCTTGCGGTTGCCGATCCAGGAGTGCACGAGCCACTCCGCGCCGTTGTCCGGGTCGCCCGCGTAGGTGTTGAGCGAGCCCTCGTACGAGTCGTCGGGAGTGCTCCAGGCGGCGAGCCCCGCGCTGTTGGGGTGGGGCTGCACCGGCAGCTCCGCGGTGATCTTGTCCTTCGCCGCGGTGAGGATGTCCCAGAACGCCTGCCACAGCTCACGGCTGTCGACGTCCGGCGCCTCGGCGAGGAACTCCGGGATTGTCTTGGTCTGAGCACTGCTTGTCATAGCCGAAGCATAATGATATATCATCTACGAGTCGATACCCCTGGGAGAGCTCGCATGATCGTCGTCGTCAGCCAGGCGTGGACCAAGCCCGGCGAGGAGCACGCGCAGGCGTACATCGCCCTCTCGGGCGAGTTCGGCCGGTTCTTCAAGGACCACCCAGGCTTTCGCGGGCGCCGGCTCGTGCGGGGCCTGGAGGACCCGACCCACTTCACCCACCTGCGGTTCTTCGACACGGTCGAGGCGTACGAGGAGTGCACCAAGCACCCGGAATACGTCGCCCACACCGAGGCAATGTACGAGCACCTCCGCCCGTACGAGTCGTACCCGCGGGAGTACCTCGAGGTCGTGCTCGACGAGCCGGACCCCCGGTGACCACCTTCCTCCTCGTCCACGGGGCGTTCCGTGGCGGCTGGGCGTGGCGGCGGGTCCGCCCGTACCTGGTGGCCGCCGGGCACGACGTCTACGCGCCGAGCCTCGCCGGGGCGGGGGAGCGTGCCCCCGCGGCGGCGCAGGTCTCGGGTCTCGACGACTGGGTCGCCGAGCTCGTCGCCCTCGTCGAGATGGAGGACCTCCGTGACGTCGTGCTCGTCGGCCACAGCCAGGGCGGCGTCGTGGTCCGGGCGGTCGCCGACCGCCTCCCTGACCGGCTGCGCCGCGTCGTCTACCTGGACGCGGGGGTCCCCGACGCCGGCGAGCGGGCCGTCGACCTCACGCCCGCGCCGCCCGGCTTTGCCCTCCCGCCCCGCGACGCGCTGGTGCCGCCACGGGCACCCCAGCCCGCGGGCGACCTCGATGCCGCGACCGCCGCATGGCTGGCCGACCGCCTGACACCCACCCCGGTCGCGCCTTCCCTGGATCCTCTGACGGTCGCCGACGAGCACGGGGTGCCGGTGACGTACGTGTTCTGCGACGGGACTCCGGAGGGCTATCCCTCCCAGACCACGCGTGGGCGTCTCGACGCGCGCGGCGTCGCGTACGAGGTGATCGGTGCCGGCCACGACGCCCCGCTGACCGCGCCGGGCGTCGTGGCCGACCTCCTCATGAGGGAAGCGGCACGTCCCGCTTGACGACCTTGCCCGCCGCGTTGCGCGGGAGGGCGTCGATCGTCGACCAGCGGCGCGGGATCTTGAAGCCCGCCAAGGATTCGCGGCAGTGCTCCTCGAGCGCGGCGACGTCGAGGGTGCCACCGGCCGCCGGCACGACGACGGCGACGACCTCCTCGCCCCACTTCTCCGACGGCGCTCCGAGCACGCATGCCTCGACGACGTCGGGGTGCGTCGCGAGGACGTCCTCGATCTCGCGCGGGTAGATGTTCACCCCGCCCGAGACGATCATGTCCTTCGTCCGACCGACGATGTGGACGTAGCCCTCGTCGTCGAGGCGTACGAGGTCGCCGCAGGTGACGAACCCGTCCTCGGTCGTGCAGGCGGTGGTCGCCGCATCGTCCTTGTAGTAGCCGCGCATGAGGTACGGGGAGCGGCTGTAGAGCTCGCCCGTGCCGCCGTTGCCGACCTCGTTGCCCTCGGTGTCGAGCACCCGGATCTCGGTCATGTACCACGGCTGCCCGACGGAGCCCGGCTTGCGTGAGGCGTCGACGGGGCGCAGGTTCGTGATGATCCCGCTCTCCGTCGACCCGTACAGCTCGTGCACGTCCACGCCCGGGAACGTCGACATGACCCACTGCTTGAGCTCCCACGGCAGCGCGGCCGCGTTGAAGTACAGCGTGTCCAGCCGCGACAGGTCGTACGAGGCGATCGTCTCCTCACCGAGCGCGCGCAGCATCTGCGCGTGCGCGGGCACGAGGAAGACCGACTGGACGCCGTGGCGGGAGGCGAGCTCGAGCATCGTGGTGGGGGACCACGCGCGCAGCATCACGACCGTGCCGCCGGTGAAGACAGGTGCGTACCCGAACGCGAACCCTGCCCCGTGGTAGAGCGGCGCGACCGCGAGCGACACCCGGCCGTTGCCCAGGCCCCACTCCGCCGCGGCCTGGTAGAACGTCAGCGCCCGCGACCGGTGGCTGATCATCACGCCCTTCGGGCGGCCGGTCGTCCCCGACGTGTAGGCGATGCAGAAGGGGTCGCTCTCGTCGACCTGCCGCTGCGGGTCGACGTCCGACGCGGCGCCGATCAGCGTGTCGTAGTCCCGCACACGGTCGTCCTGGTCGGCGGTGTCGAGGTCGATCGCGACGACCGGCAGACCGTGCTCGGCGGCCGCCGGTCCGACGACGTCGAGCAGGGCGGCATCGGCGACGACGGCCCGGGCACCTGAGTGCTCGATCACGTACGACGCCTCGACCGGCGTGTAGCGCGGGTTCACCGGGACCATCGTCATGGCGGCCATCGCGGTCCCGCAGGCGATCTCGAGGTGCTCGAGCCGGTTGCCGACGCACACCGCGACGTGGGCGCCGTCGGGGAGGTCGAGCGCGATCAGCGCGTTGGCCCAGCGGGCCGCGCGGCCCGCCAGGTCGGCGTACGTCAGCGACCGCTCGCCGTCGATGACGGCGGTCGCGGCGGGGGTGGCGCGAGCGAACTCCCGCACGCCGTTGGCGATGTTCAGCGGGGCTCCGACGGCAGTAAGGGTCATGTCGGTCTCCTTGTTCGAGACAATGGACTCGTAGGGCGGGGTTGGAAGGTGGCGGCGCGGCGGATGTTGCTCTCCACCCGGCTTCGTGAGAGAACGGTTCTCGCCGGTGCCGCGCGCGCCGGACGAGTCGTTGACGTAGAGGAGAATCCGTGTCCCCGAGGACCAGAACGGCGGCGCACGAGTCCGCCGACGGCGGCAGCGCCACCATCGCCACCGTCGAGCGGGCCGCCGACGTGCTCCTGCTGTTCACCGAGACCCCGGGACCCGATCTCGGCGTGACCGAGATCGCCGACGCCCTTGGGCTCTCCAAGGCGGCGGTGCACCGCGTGCTGGCCTCGCTGCGCAGCCGCGACCTCGTCGCTCTCGACGAACGCACCCGGCGCTACTCGCTGGGTGTTGCCTCGATGCGCCTCGGGCTGACCTACCTCGACCGGATCGACGTCCGTGGCGCGGCCCGGCCGTACCTCGAGGAGCTCTCGGCGCGTACGGACGAGACGGCGACGCTCTCGATCCGGCTGGGCGAGCGCAGCCGCATCTACGTCGACCAGGTGACGCCCGACCGGGAGGTCATCATGGCCGTCACCCTCGGTGAGCCGTACCCGCTGCACGCCGGAGCGTCCTCGCGGGCCTTTCTCGCGTTCCTCCCCGAGGACGACGTGAACGCCTACCTCGATGGAGGCAGTCTGGACGCGCTGACGCCGCACACGGTCGTCGACGTCGCGACCCTGCGCGAGGACCTCGCCACCGTCCGCTCCCAGGGCTGGGCGCGCTCGTACGGCGAGCGGATGGACGGTGCCGCCTCGGTCGCCGCCCCCGTGCTCGGGCACGACGGCGTGCCCGTGGCGGTCGTGAGCGTCTGCGGGCCCGCGGAGCGGTTCGCCCGCGCGGCCGACGACTGCCGTGACGCCCTGCTCGACACGACGGCGACCCTGTCGCGTCGGTTCGGCTGGGACGGCTGACGCAGGTCCGTCAGGGCAGTCGGCGGCCACGGTCGGAGCCCGTCAGGCCGTCGGCCGCGCGAGGTAGCGGCCGCCGCCCGTCGCGGTGACCACGCCGTCGGTCATCACCTGACGTCCCCGGACGAAGGTGTCGGTGACCTTGGCGGTCAGCTCGGCGCCCTCGAAAGGCGTGTACTCCTGCGAGGACTCCGAGTCCTCCGCGCGCACGGTCCACGTCGCGTCCATGTCGACGACCGCGAGGTCCGCGTCCTTGCCGACCTCGATCGCGCCCTTTGTCGCACCCAGGCCGTAGCGCTGCGCCGGGTTCGTCGCAGTGAGCTCGGCGATCCGGGCGAGCGCGAGGCCTCGCTTGCGGCCCTCGCTGATCATGCCCGCGAGGAGGTACTCCGCCCCTCCGAAGCCGGACTTCGCGAGGAACACGTCGTCGCGGTCGGCGCCGAACTTCTGCTCGTCGCGGCAGCAGGCGTGGTCGCTCACGACCCAGTCGACGGTGCCGTCGAGGACGTGTTGCCACAGGGCCTCGACGTCCTCGCGGGGCCGCAGCGGCGGGTTGACCTTGCCGCCGACGCCGTGGGCGGTGTCGCAGTCGGCCAGCAGGTGGCCGACCGTGACCTCGCGCCGGAAGTCGACGTGCGGGAACGCCTCGGCCATCCGCAGCGACGCGTCGACCGCCTTGCGCGAGGTCAGGTGGAGCAGGTTGATCGTCGGGAGACCGGTCTCGTGCGCGAGGTACGAGGCGATGGTGACCGCCAGGCCCTCGGAGTGCGGCGGGCGGGACGCGCTGTAGGCGGGCAGACCGGTGAGCGAGCCGTCCTCCTCGACGAGCTTGGTGTAGGCGCTCATGATCTCGGCGGTCTCGCAGTGCAGCGAGAGCGAGATCTGGTCGGCGATCTCGGGGTGCTGCTCACGAGCCGCCTGGACCCCCCGCATGACGAACTCGAAGTGCGCGTAGTCGTAGCGCTCGCCCTCCGGCGTCATGAGGAACGCGCGCTGGTCGTCCGAGCGGCCGTGCAGCCCGTGGCTGCCGTAGAACATGAAGATCTTGAACGAGGTGACACCGTGCTCCTTGACCAGCGCCGGGATCTCGTCGATGTGGCCACGCGACATCGGGGCGAGGTGGAAGGCGTAGTCCACGACGGACTGGTTCTCGGTCTGGGCCAGCACCTCGGGGAAGAAGTCCGCGTACGCGCCGCCGCGGTTGAGGTAGTACTGCCCGGTCCGCATGTAGTTGAGCGCCGTGGTGACGCCGCCCTGCGCGCAGGCGCGGCTCTCGCTGGCGGCGTCGACCGACAGCGGGTTGTAGATGCCCCAGTGCTGGTGCGCGTCGACGACGCCGGGGAAGACCGTCTTGCCGGTGGCGTCGACGAGATCCACGCCGGGCTCGACCGGGAGGTCGGGGGCGAGGACGGCGATCCGGCCGTCCTTGATCCCGATGTCGACCTGCTGCGGCAGGTCCGAGCCGGCGACGACGACGTCGGCGTTCTTGATGATCAGGTCGAGGTCGCTCATGCGGACTCCTCCTCGGTGGTGGGGGTGGGGGTGGACAGGGTGGTGAGCGGGCGGAGCAGGTCGTCGACGCGCGGGCGCGTCTCGAGCGACTCCACCTCGCGGCGTACGGTGTCGGCGTCGGCGTCGCTGACCCGGCCGGCGACGTTGTCGCGGAACTTCCTCGCGAGCTCGTCGTCGCTCAGCGGTCGCTGCGGTCCGCCACGGTTGGTGAGGACCTCCTCGACGAGGACCTCGCCCGTGGTCGTCCGCAGGGTGACGACCGCGGGGAACTGGTGCGGGTAGACGGCGTCGCAGCGGGCGTCGGGGACGACGTCGACCTTGGCCATCAGGGCACGCCGGACCGGGTCTTGGGCGAGCGCGTCGGTGTAGTCGTCGAGGCTCGTCCCGAGGCCGCCTCCGCCGAGCAGTCCGGCGACGACGGCGTACGGCCCGCTGAACTGGGCCTGGTAGCCGGTCTCGGGAGCCCGCTTGGTCTCCAGCGGGGCACCGATGGTCCGGATCACCGCGGTCGGGGCGCCGATGGTGATCGACTCGACGTCCTCCGGCCGCACGCCGCGCGCCCGCAGCGCGAGCCCGGCGTCGACGGAGGTGTGCGTGAAGTGGTTGGCCGGGTAGGGCTTGAAGAAGATGTCCGGGACCGCCCAGGTCTTGCCGAGGCCCTCGGTGACCGCCTCGGGGAAGAAGCGCCCGTGGAGCCACGCCTCGAAGAACCCGAACCTGCCCTCCAGCACGGTGGGCGGCCCGGTGAACCCGCGGCGTACGAGCTGGGCGGCGGTCACGCCCGCCTGCGCGGCGAGGCCGCAGTGGAGGCGCTTGACCGTGCCGCCCGTGCGGTTGGCCTCGATGATGCCCGACGCCATCGACGCGGTGAGGCCGAGCGCGTCGAGCACACCGCGCTCGTCGGCGCCGTAGAGGAGCGACGCGGCCACGGCGCTGCCCATCGCCCCTGTGATCGAGGTCGCGTGCTGCCCGTGCTCGAAGAAGACCGAGTTGCCGAGCTCCTGGTCGTACCCGGCCATGCCGAGACGGACCGCGACCTCGAGCCCGACCGCGATCGCCCGCACGGTCAGCGCGCCGTCCGCGCCGGCGTGCTCGGCGGCGGCCAACGCTGCCGGGACGACGCTCGCGCTCGGGTGCAGCACCGACGGGAGGTGCGTGTCGTCGTAGTCGAGGGAGTGGGCGAGCACGCCGTTGGCCAGTGCCGCCTGCGCCGCCGTCACCCGATCGGGTACACCGACGATGGTCGCCTGCGGGTGCCCGCCCTGGTCGAGGACGTGACCGACGATCGCCGCGCTCGTGTCGAGGCGGTGCGCGGCGACGCAGAGGCCCAGCACGTCGAGCACGCGCTGGCGGGTGCTGGCCGCGACGTCGTCGGGCACGCCGTCTCGGGCGGCGTCGGCCGCGAAGGACGCGAGCTGCGCGCCGAGGGTCGTCTCATTCACCGGCGACCACCGCCAGCGGACGCACGGGGGAGCCGGTCGCGCCGTAGAACGCCAGGGGCGAGAGCACGAACACGAACTCGTGGAGGCGGTCGGCGGCGAGCGCCTCGAGGTCCATCGTCTCGACGATGTAGACGCCGTTCTCGACGAGCAGGACGCGGTGCGCGGGCAGCGTCGCGTGGCCCGAACCCGGGGGCAGGCACTCGAAGGCGATCGTGTCGGCGCCGACGGCGTGGACACCCTGGTCGACGAGCCACTGCGCACCCGCCGCCCCGACTCCCGGGACGCCGGAGTCGTGCCCGACGAAGGCCGTCTTGTCGCCGGCGTCGAAGTGCTGGCCCCAGCCGCTGCGGACCAGGGCGACGTCACCGCGCTCGATCGCGGTGCCCTGCTGCTCGACCGTGCGCTCGAGGTCGGCGACGGTGATCTCGTAGCCCGGGTCGAGGCGGCCGGTGCCGAGCGCGGCGGGCACGTCCAGCAGGACGCCGCGGCGGACCATCGGCTCGATCGTGTGGGCGCCGAGCTCCACGTACCGCCCGCCGGCGAGCGCGTCGGCCACGTCCAGGTCGCCGTACAGCTTGCCGTCCTGGGAGACGTGCGCGAGCGCGTCGATGTGCGTGCCGACGTGGGTGCCCATCGAGATCATGTCGTTGGCCGCCGAGCCCCCGTCAGTACGGACCATGTCGCCGTGACGACGGGGGAGGGCGTGCCAGTACGCCGGGTGGTTGGGCGACTGCGGCATGCCGACCGTGAGCATCCGACCGAGGTCGACGACGCGGACCCCGGCGCGCACGGCGTCGAGGAGGGCGGCGGTGGGAGCTGTCGAGAGCGTGGTCATCGGTTCTTCTTTCGGTTCGGCCACGTCAGCAGACGACGGAGCGGGTACGAAGGTCGTCGATCAGGTCCGGCTCGAGCCCGAGCTCGGCGAGGAGGGCGTCGGTGTCGGCACCTCGGTCGCGTCCGGTGAACCGGATGCGACCCGGCGTCTCGGACATCCGCCACATCACGTTGTGCTGGAGCACCGGCCCGAGGTCGTCGTCGTCGACCTCCACGAGCATCTGGGTCTCGCGGACGTGCGGGTCCTCGGCGAGGTCCCGAGCCGTGTAGACGGGAGCGACCGCCGCGCCGGCGTCGGTGAAGGCCGCGACGACCTCGTCGCGCGTGCGCGCGCCGATCCAGTCGCCGACGTACCCGTCCAGCAGGTCGGCGTGGCGCGCGCGGCTGTGGCCCGCGGCGAACCACGGTTCGTCGATCACCTCGGGGTGCCCGACGAGCTGCATGACGCGCTCGGCGATCGCCTGGGCGCTCGTGGAGATGGCGACCCAGTGGTCGTCCTTCGTCCGGTAGGTGTTGCGAGGCGCGTTGTTGTGCGAGCGGTTGCCGTTGCGGGTGCCGACCTTGCCCAGCTGCTGGAAGACGGTGGGTCCAGGGCCGACCGCGGTCATGATCGGCTCGAGCAGGCTCATGTCGATGACCTGGCCACGGCCGTCGCGCTCACGGGCGAGCAGCGCCATCGCGACCGCGGAGGAGGCGGCGATGCCGCAGATCGAGTCCGCGAGCCCGAAGGCGGGCAGGGTCGGGGGGCCGTCCGGCTGCCCGGTGAGGTGGGCGAACCCGCTCATCGCCTCGGCGAGGGTGCCGAACCCGGCCCGCGCGGCGTACGGGCCCTGCTGGCCGAAGCCGGTGATGCGGACGAGGACGAGGCCGGGGTTGATCTCGTGCAGGCGCTCGGGGGAGAGGCCCCACCGCTCGAGCGTGCCGGGACGGAAGTTCTCCACGACGACGTCGGCGGTGGCGACGAGGCGCTCGAAGACGGCCGCGCCTTCGGGAGCGGAGAGGCTGAGCCCGAGCGTGCGCTTGTTGCGGGAGATCTCCTTCCACCACAGCGGCACGCCGTCCTTGCTCTCCCCGTGGCCGCGCATGCTGTCACCGGCGACGGGGTGCTCGATCTTGACCACCTCCGCGCCGAAGTCGCCGAGGATCTGGCAGCAGAGAGGTCCGGCGAGGATCGTCGAGGCGTCGATCACGCGCACGCCCGTGAGGGGCCCGTCAGGCATCGCTGCGGGGTCGGGGCGGAGGTCGGACTGGTCACGTTCCATTGTGCGAAACACCATTCCGGAATCGTAGGTGTCGGGCGCTGTCGTGGTCAACGCATTGGTGATCTCTGCGTTGACGGCGCGCCGAGTGGCGGGCTAGCGTGCCGTGAAACGCCGTTCCAGATTTGGGAGCCCGCACGTGATCGCTCGCTCGTACCTGTACGTCCCCGGCAACGCGCCCGACAAGCTCGCGAAGGTGCTGGGCAGGGGTGCGGACGCCGTGATCGTGGACCTCGAGGACGCGGTGCCCTGGGCGTCGAAGGACGAGGCGCGCGCGACCGTCGCCGCGTGGCTGCAGGCGCTCGGCGGCCAGACCGAGGGCGTCGAGATCTGGGTACGGGTCAACCCCGGACCGCTCGGGGTCGAGGACGTCGCCGCCGTCGTCGCGCCCGCTCTGCGCGGCGTGATGGTCGCGAAGACGGAGTCCCGAGCCGACCTCGACGCCATCGACGACGCGCTCGGCAAGGCCGAGGCGCGCGAAGGCCTCGACGCGGGATCCGTCGGCGTCGTCCCGTTGCTGGAGTCGGCGTCGGCGGTCCTGGAGGCGCGCGCGATCGCCGCGGCCCCGCGGGTCGTCCGCCTCCAGGTGGGCGAGGCCGACCTGGCCGCCGACCTGGGGCTCGGGGAAGACGTCGACGACGCCGACTGGGCCCCGATCCGGAGCCAGGTCGTGCTGGTCAGCGCCGCGGCCGGGATCAGCGCTCCGGTCGCGCCGGTCTCGACCGACTTCCGCGACCTGGAGCGCTTTGCCGCGTCGACGCGTGCGCTGGCGCGGCGCGGCTACGTCGGGCGTGCCTGCATCCACCCCGCGCAGGTCGGGGTCGTGAACGACGTCTTCACGCCCTCGGAGGACTCCCTCGCCCGAGCACGCGCACTCGTCGAGGTGTTCGACCAGGCCGTCGCTGAGGGGCGCGGCGTGGTCGTCGGACCCGACGGACGCATGGTGGACGAGGCCGTCGTCCGCCGCGCGCGCAGCGTCATCGCGCTCGCGCGCTGACGCCGCGAGGGACGCAGCGCGGTCCTGAGGTGCCCCCCGGTGACACCTCAGGACCGCGCTCACGTACGGGCGGGTCATCCGACGACGGTCTCGCCGCTGACGAGGGACTTGGCGACGACCGTACGGAGGATGTCGTTGGTGCCCTCGCCGATGCTCATGAGGATGGCGTCGCGGTAGAGGCGCTCGACCTCGAACTCGGTGGAGTAGCCGTAGCCCCCGTGGACCTTCATCGCGTCGATCGCCGCCTGCAGCGCCACCTCCGAGCAGAAGATCTTGGCCATGCCGGTGGCGCCGTCGGCGCGGCCGTTGCGGACCGCGTCGGCCGCCCAGTACGCCATCAGACGCGCGGCCTGCACCTGTGTGCCAAGCTCGCCGAGCTTGAGCTGGATCGCCTGGAAGTCGGCGATGGGCTTGCCGAACGCCTTGCGCTGCTGGGCGTACGCGAGCGCCTCGTCGTGGGCGCGCTGGGCGATCCCGACCGACCGGGCGGCGATGTTGACGCGCCCCCACTCGAGTGCGGAGAGCACCTGCTGCATGCCGCGGCCCTCGACGCCGCCGACGAGCTGCGAGACCGGGACGCGGACGTCGTCGAGGAGGATCTCGCAGGACTCGGTGCCCTTGTAGCCGAGCTTGGGGATGTCCTTCGTGACCGTGTAGCCGGGGGTGCCGGCCTCGATGAGCAGGACGCTCATCCCCTTGTGGGCGGGGGAGGCGGTCGGGTCGGTCTTGACCAGGACCGGCAGCGGATCGGCGTACCGGGCGTTGGTGATCCACATCTTCGCGCCGTTGACGACGTAGTGGTCGCCGTCGAGGCGGGCGGTGGTCCGGATGCCCTGGAGGTCGGTGCCGGCGTCGGGCTCGGTGAGCCCGATGCCGGTGCGGCGCTTGCCGGTCGCGAGGTCGGGGAGGTACGTCGACTTCTGCTCCTCGGTGCCGTGCATGGCGATCAGCCGGCACGCGAGCGAGTGGCTGCCGAGAATGCCCGCGATGCCCATCCAGCCGCGGGCGATCTCCTCGAACACGAGCGCGAACGAGACGGGGTCGAGGTCGAGGCCGCCATACTCCTCGGGGACGGTGATCCCGAAGAGCCCCATGTCCTTCATGCCGTCGACGATCTCGGTCGGGTAGCGGCCCGCCTGCTCCCAGTCGCGCGCCACCGGCACGATCTCGTTGTCGACGAACTGGCGCAGCAGCGCCTTGAACTCACGCTGGTCCTCGTCGAGCGCGAACTTCATCGGGACTCCTCGGTCGGGTCGGTGGGAAGGAAGAAGGGCAGAGCGCGGCCGTCAGGGAGGTCGGCCCAGGCGACGCCCACGGCGTCACCGATCGACCACGCCTCGGGGTCGTGGCGTCCCTCGAGGCGGCTGAGCAGCAGGACGCCCTCGTCGAGGCGGACGCGGGCCACCACGTACGGGACGGCGAGGTCAGGACGCGGAGCGCGGTGGACGACCGTGTACGCGTCGACGACCCCGCGGCCCGGGCTCGCCGCCTGCGAGAGCGCCTCGGTCGCCCCGCACGAGGTGCAGAGCGCCCGGGGAGGGTGCTGACGGTGCCCGCAGGCGCACGTCTGGACGGTGAGGCGGTGCTCGCGCGTCGCGTCCCAGAAGTCAGCGGTGACCTCGTCGGCGGGCGGCACGTCGCCGGGGACCCAGTCGGTGCTCATCGGTCTGCTCCCAAGACGACGGTGGCGTGGGTGGAGAGGATGCCGCCCGTGCCGTGGGCGACGGCGATCTCGGCGCCGTCCACCTGGCGGTCCCCGCACTCGCCGCGCAGCTGGCGCACGGCCTCGACGAGCAGGAGGACCCCGTACTGGCCGGGGTGGCAGTACGACAGGCCACCGCCGTTGGTGTTCAGCGGCAGGCTGCCGCCAGGTCGGATTGCGCCGTCGGCGATGAGGTCGAGCACCTCGCCCTCGCCGCAGAACCCGAGCGCCTCGACCGAGAGCGCGGCGGTGATCGTGAACGAGTCGTACACCTCGAGGACGTCGACGTCGGCAGGCGTGATCCCGGCGCGGGCGAACGCGTCCGCGCCCGAGGCTGCCGCGCCAGGAACGGTCAGGTCGTCGACCGCGGTGAACGACGTGTTGGTGGTCCGCTCGCCGTACCCGAGGACGTGGACCGGCTTCTGGCGCAGGTCGCGCGCCCGCTCGGCGGACGTGAGGACGACGGCGCCCCCACCGTCGGTGACCAGGCAGCAGTCGGCCGCGGCCAGGGGCGAGGAGATCATGGGGGACCCGACGACGTCCTCGACGCTCAGCGAGCCCTTCCCGTAGCGGAACGCCTTCGGGTTGAGCAGCGCCCACTCCCGGGCGGCGATCGCGACCTCGGCGAGCTGCTCGCGGGTGCCGCCGTACCGGTGGAGGTAGGCGCGCGCCGCCATCGCGTAGTACGACAGCGGGTAGAGCGGGTCGTACGGCTCCTCGAACTGCGCCTCGGGCACCCACGGCTCGTGGACGCCACCCAGCCGGCGCGACTTCGCCGAGCGCTGGTTGGAGGCGAACGAGATCACGACGACCTCGCACTGCCCGGCCTCGATCGCCTGGGCGGCGCGCGCGACGAACATCTCGTACGCGGACCCGCCCGCGAAGGTCGAGTCCGTCCAGCGCGGGACGACGCCGAGGTAGTCCGCGAGCTGCGAGGCCGAGAACCGCGAGACCCCCGTGGTCGCGATCCCGTCCACGTCGGCGAGCGTCAGGCCTGCGTCGGCCAGCGCCCGCGTGACCGCCTGGGTCTGCAGGCCGAGGATCGACCGGTCGGTGACGCCCAGGTCGCACTCGGCCGCGCCGACGATCGCGACGCCGCTCACGAGCCTGCGCTCCCGAGCAGGACCCGCGCGCTCGCCGGCTTCACGGCGTAGCGGTCCTCCGCGCCGTCGGCACCGAGGATCGTCACGCTCAGGTCGACCTCGACGGCGTCGTCGCTGACGGCGCTCACCTCGCCCTCGCAGCGGATCGTCTCTCCGGCGAACATCAGGTTGCGGAACGAGAACTCCAGCGTCGCCACGAAGCAGTCGGGGCCGAGCCAGTCCTGCAGCATCTCGACGAGGTACGCGCCGAACACCTGCCCGTCGACGACCGGGCCCGGCAGCCGCTTCTCCGCCACGTACGCGGGGTCGTAGTGGAGGCGGTGCCAGTCCCAGGTGGCGCCGGCGTAGGCGACCATGTCGGTCAGGGTGACCGTGCGCTCCAGCGGCGGCACCTTCGTGCCGACGGCCGGGGGAGTGGTGGGGGTCATGCGGCGCCTCCGAGGGCGATGAAGATGAGCGTCTCGGTGTTCTCGGCCAGCAGGTCGCCGTCCTGGTTCGTGTACGTCGCCCGGGAGCCGACCACGAGCATGTCCGCGCCCGCGCGGTTGGTCTTCTCCGTCGCGCTGGTGATCTCCCAGGTCGCGGTGACGACGTCGTCGGGGCGCACGCGGCGGTGGAACACGTAACGGTTGCCGCCGCGGACCTGACGGGTGCCGGGGAGGTGGAGCCCCCACGTGTGACCCGCGTAGCCCTCCGCGTCCGCGGGCAGCCCGGCGTACTGGTTGGTCTCGCAGATCAGCGTCGGCGGGAGCGTCACGCCGGGCAGACCGTGCTCGCGCGCGTACGCGTCGTCGGTGTAGAGCGGGTTGTCGTCGCCGACCGCGAGCGCGAAGTAGCGGCCCGCGGCGGCGCCCATCGCCTCCGGCGCGGTGTAGACGCGCGTGGTGCCGACCAGGGCCTTGATCTCCTCGGTGAGCAGTCCCATCTCACTCGCCCGCAGGGCTGTGCTCTTCAGGGAAGAGCGCGGTGGGGAACACCTCGAGGAGGAACTCGGGCCGCAGCAGGTCCGCGCACATGGCGCCGGTGGAGGCGGGCCACGGCGGCGACAGCAGGCGCTCGCGCACGTCCGCGACGACCTTGTAGCGCGGCAGCTCGCGCGCCACGCAGAACTCGACCGTCCGGACGAGGTCCTTCGCCTCGAGCCCCGCGTACGTGAGCAGGTGCAGGATGGCCCCGTACGTCGCCTCGGCCTGGGCCTCGAGGTCGTCGGGGAAGAGTGCCTCCTGCGTCTCCATGTCCAGCGCGGCGAAGCCGGACATGAACAGCGTCCGCCCGGCCCGCACGCCGGGCGCGTACGTCAGCGTGTCGTAGCGCGACCATCCGGGGTTGACGAGCTCCAGCGGGTGCCGCGACGCGGTGACGTCGATCGCGACCAGCTGACCGGGCTGGTGCAGGCGGCTCATGAGGATGCCGCCGGCGCCGGGGTAGACCCCCGCGCCGCCGAGCAGGTCTTTCCGTACGTGGTGGGTCTTGCGGTAGACCGTGCGGGTCTGCGGAGTCGAGTAGTCGTACGTGGTGACGGCGTTGTCGAGCGACAGCCCGGCGCGGCGGAGCAGGACGTCGGCCTGCTCGAGGCAGTAGCGGTACTGAGCGACGAAGTCGCCGGGCGCGACGAGGTCGCCGGTGGCGTCGATCGGGACCATCGTCGGCAGGTGGACGGTGCCGTCGTGCCCTTCCACCACGGGGGAGGCCGCCCAGACGCCGGCGTCGCGGGCCTCGCTGGCGGCGAGCACCTTGCCGCCTCCCGAGGACGCCCGCACCTCGATCTCGAGCAGCGCAGCCGAGCGCACCAGCCGCTCGACGACGACGGTGGTGACCGTCGGCTCGTGCCCGAGCACCTCGCGGCGCACCGCGACGGCCTCCTCGTACGACGCGAGCCCGGCGATCGTGACGTTCTCCGTCACGTGGGTGATGTCGGCAGGCGTGAGGCCGGCGGCCTCGACGAGGCGGAGCACCTTCTCGTACGCGGTGCGGGCCTGGTCGGTCATCGAGCCCGACACCGTCATCTTGCCGACCGACGCGTCGAGCGCGGCGGCGGTGTGGCCTGAGGTCCAGGCGTGGCCCTCCTCGGTCAGGCCGAGGCTGAACGTGAACCCGTCGGCGGGCAGCCAACCGAAGTCGTCGGGGCGGATCGCGGACACGGTCATGCGGTGGCCTCCTGAGGGCGCGGTGCGGTGCTGGGCGGAACGGATGAGGCGGCAGCGGCTGCCGCGTCGAGCAGTGTGCCGAGGCCGGGTGCGTCGGGGAGAGCGCGGACGGCGGCGGCGAGCGCGGGGGCGTGCGGGCCGACGTTGCCGAGCAGCTTGGCATCGAGCGCAACGTCGTCGAGGGGAGCGGCCGCCGTGCCCGGGCTGGCGTCGACGTGGCCGGCGACCCGCGAGCCGTCGTCGAGGACGAGCAGGACCTCGCCGGCGGCGTCCGCTGCCACGGTCTGCGGGGCGGAGTCGACCTCCCAGGTGAGGCGGGCAGCGAGGTCGCGGACGTCGGCACGGTCCAGCGCCGCCGCCTCGTACGTGTCGGTGCCGACGCGGCCGTCGACCAGCAGGGCGGCGACGCTCCACGGCAGGGAGAACTTGGCCGCGTACGGACTGGCCGGGCGGGTGAGGTCACGGTCGGTGGCGCAGACGACGCTCGCTGAGTCGGGGTGGACCCACGCGTGCACCGCACGCACCTCTGCAGCGGAGACGCCGGCGCGCTGCAGCGCGTCCTGCGCCGCTGCCATCGTCACGTGCGCCAGCTGGCAGGTCGGCCACGGCTTGATGCCGATCGCGGTGGTCTGCCACTGCTCGCCGAGGCCTTCGAGGATCGTCGAGGTGTCGACGGGGCCGTCGGCGAGCGCGTCGTAGACCCCGTGGGGCCCGTCGAACACGGTGGCCGGTCCCGTGGCCCCCGCGGCCGCGAGCCGCGCCGCAAGGATCCCGGACTGCGACGCGAGGCCGGGGTGCAGCTGCTTGGTGCTCGCACCGGTGCCGAGGAACGCGAGCAGGCCGCCCGCCTGCGAGCCGGCGATCCCGAGCGCGTGCGTCGTGGTCGCCGCGTCGAGACCGGTCAGACGGGCGGTGACCGCTGCGGAGGCGAAGACGCCTGCGACCATCGTGGCGTGCAGGCCGCGTCGGTGGAAGCCGTGCGGCGCGGCGGCTGCGACGCGGCACGCCACCTCATACCCGACCACTGCCGCGTCGAGGACCTCGCGTCCGCTCGCCCCGACCTGCTCGCCGACCGCGAGCGCCGCCGGCAGCACGACGGCGGTGGCGTGCACGAGGCCGCCCGCGTGGGTGTCGTCGAAGTCCAGGGCGTGGACGAGCGTGCCGTTGGCGAGCGCCGCGGCGGGTGCCCCGAGCCGCGACGACGAGCCGAGGACCGTCGCCTCCGCCGGGCCGCCGAGCCCGCGCGCGACCGCCAGGGCGGGCAGCGCGGCGTCGAGCCGCACCGCGGCGACGGCGGTGCCGCAGCCGTCGAGGAGGTGCCGCAGGGCGGCCTCGTCGACGGCTGCCGGGATCTCGAGGTCACCGGTGACCCACGAGGCGAGCGACGGGGCGATCATCGGCTCAGCCCTCCGACGGCGCCGGCCCGAACGCGCCGTCCGCGGCGAGCTTGGCGACCTGCTCGGCGTCGTACCCCGCGACCTCGCGGAGGACGTGGTCGGCGTCCTCGTTGCGGCGCGGCGCGCGGCGGTACGTCGGCGGCTCGGAGCCCACGCGCACGGGCGAGGCAACCTGCCGCACCGCCCCGTAGCGCGGGTGCTCGGTCTCGACGACCAGGTTGCGGGCCAGGGTGTGCTCCTCGCGCAGCGCCTGCGGGACGTCGTTGATCGGTCCGCACGGGATGGACGCGGGGTAGAGGACCTCGAGCCACTCCGCGACCGTACGGGTCAGGAAGATCTCCTCCAGCTGGGCGAGCAGCTCCTGGCTGCGCTCCTGACGACCCGCGAAGCTCCCGTACGGCGAGCCCTCCTCGGCCCACTCGGGGTGCCCGACGACGACGGCGAGGCGCGCCCAGAACTTCTCCTTGGCGCACCCGACGACCAGCCAGCCGTCGGAGGCCTCGAACGCCTGGAAGGGCACGAGGGACGGGTGCGCCGAGTGCCGCGTACGGGTGGGGGTGAAACCGGCGTTGAGGTGCCACGTCGCCGGATAGGTCAGCATCGCGATCGCGGTGTCGTACAGGCTCACGTCGCAGTCCATGCCGACGCCGTCGCGCCGGGCCGCGTGCAGACCGGCGAGAAGGGAGATCGCCGCGACGTACCCGCCGGAGAAGTCGACGAGCGACAGGCCGGACTTCGTCGGCGGGCCGTCGGGCTCGCCGGTGAGGTCCATCCAGCCGGCGAGCCCCTGGAGGATGTAGTCGTAACCGGGCTCCTTGCTGCGCGGGCCCGTCATCCCGAAGCCGGTGAGCGAGCAGCAGACGATCGCCGGGTTGAGGTGCTTGAGGTCGTCGTAGGTGATCCCGATCTTCGCCGGCACGTCCCCGCGCAGGTTGGAGTAGACCGCGTCGGCGTTCTTGACCAGCTCTTCGAAGACCGCCCGACCCGCCGGGGTCGTCAGGTCCAGCGAGAGGCTCCGCTTGTTGCGGTTGAACGTCTCGAAGAACAGCGAGTCCTCGTCCTCGGCGTACGGGGGGACGTAGCGGCCGACGTCGCCGCCCACGCGCGGGTCCTCGATCTTGATGACCTCGGCGCCGAGGTCGGCGAGGTGGACGCTGCCGAACGGCCCGGCGCCGTACTGCTCGACGGCGATGACGCGGACGTCCTCCAACGGCTTCATGCGGTACCTCCGGCGAGCTCGGCGATGAGCGTGATGATCTGGTCCTGCGCGGCGCGCGTCTCCGCGGGCGTGATGCCGTGGGTCGGCGGGCTCAGCTTGACCGCGTCGGCCAGGCCCTCGTACGCCTCGAGCTGGGAGGCGACCCGGGCGACGTCGCCGTTGAGCGTGAGCGCATCGACCATCTCCGGGTCGACGGACTCGGCGAGGTAGTCCGCGCCGTTGCCCGCCCGGAAGGCGTCGATGACCCGCTGCTGCTGCTCGGCGAGACCGTGGAACGCGAAGAACTCCGCGTACGTCCGCACGCTGGCGTAGAAGCCGACCGTGCCCGCCACGCGGCGGGTCGCGGTCGCGGCGTCGTCGGCGACCGAGCAGCAGGCCGAGACGACGACGTCGACGTCGCCGCGCTCTCGGCCTGCTGCCTCGATCCCGGCCTGGAGCTCGGGCAGGATGCGCTTCTCCAGGTACGACGGCGAGCACAGCTCATGGCTGATCCAGCCGTCGCCGATCCGGCCGGCCAGGCGGGTCATCGCCGGGCCCATGGCCGCCAGGTAGACGGGGATGTCCTGACGGAGTACGGGGTACGGGCGCTCGTACCCGCGGATGCGCATCGGCTCCCACTCGCCCTCGGCTTCGATGGGCTCGCCCGTCGTCGCCTTCTCCCAGAACAACCGGATGTTGCGGACGGTCTCGCGGAGGTGTCCGACCGGCTTGCCCCAGCGGGCGTGGTGCCAGTCCTCGTTGAGCCGCTGGACGCCCGTGCCGAGACCCAGCACGAAACGTCCGCCCGACAGCTCGTCCAGGTCGAGCGCCTCGAGGGCGGTGACCATCGGGCTGCGGGTGAAGGCGAGCGCGATCGCGGTGCCGATCCGGGCGCTGGAGGTCGCCTGGATCAGCGCCGCGGCGCTCACCGTGGCGCTGCGGTGCAGCTCGGGCACCCACAGCACCTCGGCGCCTGCGCGCTCCGCGCGGCGAGCGACGTCGCCGAGCTCGTCGAGCGTCTCGCCCCACGGCGCGTACGTGATGCGCACGACCTCACACGCCCTCGGCGGTGAAGGGGCGCTTGCCCTCGGGGAACGTGCCCTCGACCTGCTCGGCGCCGCGGCGGTACACGTAGAAGGTGCGCTTGAACGAGCACACCTCGTCACCGTGCTGGTTGAGGGTGCGGGTGCGGACGGTGACGATCCCGGCGTGCGGCCGGCTGGCGGACTCCCGCTTCTCCAGCACGAGCGACTCGCTGAACAGCGTGTCGCCGGCGAACACCGGGTGCGTCATCCGGATCTCGTCCCAGCCGAGGTTGGCGAACGCGTTCTGCGTGATGTCGGTGACGCTCTGACCGACGGCGATCGCGACCGTCAGCGTCGACACGACCAGGGGCTTCTCGAACTCCGAGCGCGCGGCGTACTCGGTGTTGAAGTGCATCTGGTTCGTGTTCATCGTCAGCAGCGAGAACCACGTGTTGTCGTTCTCCGTCACCGTGCGCCCGAGCGGGTGCTGGTAGACGTCGCCGATCTCGAAGTCCTCGAAGAACCGGCCGGTCCACCCTTGCTTGACGGTCATGTCTCTCCTTGTCTTTCTTCAGGCTCTGCGTTCTCAGAAGGCGGTCGAGCCCGGCTTGATGACGCCGAGGACCGCGGCGAGGAGCACGAAGCCCCAGATCGCGAAGACGTACGGCTCGCAGCCGCGCAACGAGGAGCGCAGGTCGCGCTCGACCTCGGGTGTCGACCCGGTCGCCATGAGACGGCCGAAGGCGGGCCCGAACGAGCGCAGCTTCCACCGGATGAGGACACCGGCGAGGATGCAGAGGGCGTACGCGGCGAGCTTCGCGCCGAGCCACTTCGGGTTGGTGTCGACGCCGAACGGCTCGGCGACCACCATTGTGTACGCGCCGACCGCCAGCAGCGCGGCACCCAGGCCGTACCGCACGACGAGGTCGAGACGCTGCACGACCTGGCCGAAGCGCGTCGTCGTGTCGCGGAAGTAGTCGTAGACCGCGATCGCGAGCCACACCAGACCCGCCACCCACGTGAGGGCGAGAAGCGGCCCGTTGACGAAGAACTCGTCGCCGAGCGGACCCCACGCCATCAACGTGATCCCGCTGGGCAGGAAGAGCACGAGACAGATCCGCGGTGCGAGGTCGACCCCGTGCATGATCTTCAGTGCCGTCGCCCGCGACTGCGGAGCGAGGTCCTCTCGCAGGATGTAGCGGCTGGAGTAGAAGACGCCGAGGTCCCCGCCGAGCCAGTACGCGAACAGGAGGACGTGCAGGAGGATCGCGACGCTGTAGCCGTTGAACCCGTGGACGGCCTCGACGGCGAGCAGGGACTCGCTCACATCCCGTCTCCGTCCCAGCGCCCGCGCGAGCGGCTGCGCACGGGCAGGCTCGAGAGGATCGGAGCGGGGATCGGGTCGCCCTTCTTCCACGGACGGCCGGCACCCCAGTTGTGGGCCTGCTCGTCGGTGCGCTCGTCGGCGTGCTCGGTCGCCTTGCCGGCCCAGCCCCAGTCGAGGTTGATGACCTCGCGCTCGTGGGTGTGCTCGTGGTCGTGACCGTCGTGGTCGTGGCTGTGCTCGTGACCCTCGTGGTCGTGGTCGTGGTCGTGGTCGTGGTCGTGGCTGTGGCCGTGACCGTCGTGCCCGCCCTGCAGGTTGTAGGCGTCCATGGCCTTGGCGATCGCGATCGCCGACTTGTCCACGCCGGAGCCGTGGTGCTCGACCGGCGCGTTGTGCTGACCCTGGTCGATCTGGAACTGCCAGGACGCGCGCAGCTGGCGCATGTCCTCCTCGGTCCGCCACGGCTGGGCCATGTCGTGCGTCGAGTGCGACCAGCGCGCCGGCGGGTGCGGCTCCTCCTCGAGGCCCTCGGGCCCGTAGTTGACGCCGTCGCCTCCCCAGCGGACCCACTCGTTCTGGGTGTACCAGTTCGCGAGCTCGCCGTCGGAGCGCAGCAGCCAGGTGGCGCCGCCCTCCATCGTGGTGAAGTGGCCGTGCTTCACACGCGCCGGGCGGAAGAAGTACGTGCCGAGGTCGAGGGTGCCGAAGTTGTACTCCATGTGGCCCTGCGTCGTGTACGCCTCCTCGTAGCAGGGGTGGTGCGCCAGGCGGTGGTCCGCCCAGCCTTCCTGCGCGTGCACGAGGCGGGTGTAGAAGCCGGTCGTCGGGTCGACGTGGAGGTACTTGATGAACAGGCCCGGCATCGGCCCGGGGTTGGGGACCGCGTCCCACTGCATCGCCTCGGAGTCGATGACGATGACGTCCTCGCGGGCGTCGTCCCAGCGCTGCGCGCCGGCGAGCGCGTCGACGGCGTCGAAGCCCGCGTCGCCGTACTCGCGGTAGTGGAGGATCTTCGTCCCCTCGGCGATCTTGAGGTAGTCGTTCGGCACGCCCTTGGGCGCGTAGACGTAGCCGCCCTTGCCGATCTTGCGGCCGCCGTAGTCGATCTCGCCCTCGAGCACGTAGTACTCGGTGTTCGCGTGGTGGATGCCAGGACCGCGACCCCAGTCGGTGTGGAAGTCGATGCGCAGCGACGAGGAGCCGTCCTCCTCGTCCACCGAGAGCCGGCGCTCGCTCGCGCGCCCCTCGCCGCCGGGCAGCTCTGCGGCGTGCCAGACGTAGTCGTCTTCCTGGATGAGCTCGACGTGGGGTCGCACGTTGCCTCCTCGATCAGATATCGGATACGAGAATATACGATATCCACTCCAGGATGTATTGGATAGGGGGACGACGAAGAGTCCGTCGCTCGAGCGGCGGTGACCCCTCCGTCGTGCCAGGCTCGCGGCAGGAGGTACGCCATGAGTCGACTGACCCTGCCCCCGCTGGTCGTGGTGATGGGGATCTCCGGAGTGGGCAAGTCCGAGGTCGGGCACGCCCTCGCCGAACGCTTCGACGTCCCGTACGAGGACGGGGACGCCTTCCACTCGGAGGAGAACATCGCGAAGATGTCCGCAGGGACGCCGCTGACCGACGACGACCGGTGGCCCTGGCTCGAGGCGATCGGCGAGTGGCTCCACGCGCACGACGCGACCGGGGGAGTGGTGAGCTGCTCGGCGCTGCGGCGGGTCTACCGTGACGTGCTGGTGGCGGCCGCCCCGCGGGTGGCGTTCCTGCACCTCGCCGGCGACCACGACCTGATCCGCGAGCGGATGGAGCACCGCGACCACTTCATGCCGGTCTCGCTGCTCCAGTCGCAGGAGGAGACCCTCGAACAGCTCGAGCCCGACGAGAACGGTGAGCTTCTCGACATCACGCCGAGCCCGGCCGAGATCGTCGACGAGTTCCTCGCTCGGACCGAGGTCGTCGACGGGAGGGGAGCGCGATGAGCGACCCCGCCGGCCTCTTCGGCATCCTGGGGACCCAGGACGCGGTGACCCCCGCCGCGGGGACCGCCCAGCTCGTCACCGCCGCCCTCTGCGGGATCGCGCTGATCGTCGTCCTCATCGTCTGGTTGAAGGTCCACCCGTTCCTCGCCCTGACTCTCGGCTCCCTGACGGTCGGTGCGGTGGCGACCATGCCGTTGGCCGACACCCTCGAGAGCTTCACGGCCGGGGTCGGCAGCACGGTCGCCGGCGTGGGCGTGCTCATCGCGCTCGGCGCGATGTTCGGCAAGCTGCTGGCTGACTCCGGCGGTGCGGACCAGATCGTCGACACCATCGTCGGCCGCTCCAGCACCCGGATGCTGCCGTGGACGATGGCCGGCATCGGCGCCCTGATCGGCCTGCCGATGTTCTTCGAGATCGGGCTCGTCCTCCTGATGCCCGTGATCTACCTCGTGGCGAAGCGCTCCGGGCTGTCGCTCATCGCGATCGGCCTCCCGACGCTGGCCGGCCTGTCGGCGATGCACGGGTTCGTGCCGCCGCACCCCGGTCCGCTCGCCGCGATCGACGTGCTGAGTGCCGACGTCGGCCTCACGCTCGGTCTCGGCATCGTCGTCGCGATCCCGACCGTCGTGGTCGCGGGGCCGTTGTTCACGATGGCCGCGAGGCGCTGGGTCGACGTCAGCGCCGAGTCCGCCGCGTACGAGTCCACCCGCGACACCGAGGGGCGGCGCCCGTCCTTCGGGATCACGCTGGCGACCGTCCTCCTCCCGGTGGTCCTCATGATGGCCAAGGCGGTGGCCGACCTCGTCCTCGACGAGGACGGCATCTCGTACGCCTTCATGGACTTCGTGGGCGAGCCGCTCGTCGCGCTCCTCATCGCCGTGATCGTCGCGATGTTCACCCTCGGCGTCGGGTCGGGGATGGGGCGCGACGAGCTGAGCCACTCGATCAGCACCTCGCTGCCTCCGATCGCCGGCATCATCCTCATCGTCGGTGCCGGCGGCGGGTTCAAGCAGGTGCTCATCGACTCCGGCATCGGCGAGGTCATCGCCGACTTCGTCACCGACTCCGGGATCTCGGTCGTCCTCGTGGCCTGGCTGGTCGCGGTGCTCATCCGCCTGGCGACGGGGTCGGCGACGGTCGCGACGATCACCGCCGCGGGGATCATGGTCCCGCTGACCGAGGGGATGTCGCAGGGCGAGATCTCGCTCCTCGTGCTCGCGATCGGCGCCGGGTCGGTGTTCTTCTCCCACGTCAACGACGCCGGCTTCTGGCTCATCAAGGAGTACTTCGGCATGACGGTCGGCCAGACGATCAAGTCGTGGTCGCTGATGGAGACGGCGCTGTCGGTCTCCGGCCTGGTGTTCGTCCTGCTGATGCACCTGGTGGTCTAGGCCCGCGCGTTCGCCCTCGGCGTACAGACCGAAACTTGGTGGGAAGGGCAACCACATCGGGGTAGGTTCGTCGCGTGCTGTGGACCCTCGCACGGACCTACCTGCGTCCGTACCGCGTCCCGATCGCGCTGGTGATGGTCTTCCAGCTCGTCGCGACGCTCGCCAACCTCTACCTCCCCGGACTCAACGCCGACATCATCGACAAGGGGATCGTCAACGGCGACACCGGCTACATCCTCGGTGTCGGCGCGGTGATGCTGCTCGTCACCGTCGTCCAGATGGTGTGCACCATCGTGGCCGTCTACTACGGCGCCCGTACGGCGATGGCCTTCGGCCGCGACCTGCGGGCGGCGGTGTTCACCAAGGTGGAGACCTTCGCCTCCCAGGAGGTCGCGCGGTTCGGGGCGCCGACGCTCATCACCCGCAGCACCAACGACGTCCAGCAGATCCAGATGGTCACCTTCATGGTGTTCGTGCTGCTGGTGGCCGCCCCGATCATGTGCGTCGGCGGCATCGTGATGGCGCTGCGCCAGGACGTGGGCCTCTCGTGGCTGATCGCCGTCGTGATCCCCGTGCTGGTGCTGTCCGTGGGCTTCATCATCTCGCGGATGCGCCCGTACTTCCGTCAGATGCAGGTCAAGATCGACGTCATCAACCGCGTCCTGCGCGAGCAGATCATGGGGATCCAGGTCATCCGCGCGTTCGTGAAGGGCCAGTACGAGCGCGACCGCTTCGAGGCGGCCAACCACGAGTACCGCGACGTCGCGATCAAGGCAGGGCAGTGGATGGCCCTCATGTTCCCCACGGTCATGCTCGTGATGAACGCCTCCAGCGTCGCCGTCCTGTGGTTCGGCGGGCACCGGGTCGCCGACGGCACGCTCGAGGTCGGCACCCTCACCGCCTACCTCACCTACCTCGTCCAGATCCTGATGGCGGTCATGATGGCGACCTTCATGTTCGTGATGCTGCCGCGCGCGGAGGTCTCGGCCGAGCGCATCCAGGAGGTGCTGGCGACCGAGCCGAGCGTACGCAACGCGCCCGGCGCCGACGGTGCTCCGGTCCTGCGGGGCCAGGTAGACCTCGTCGGCGTGAGCTTCAGCTATCCCGAGGCCGAGGAGCCGGTGCTCTGCGACGTCGACCTCACGGCGAGGCCGGGGGAGACCACGGCCATCATCGGCTCGACGGGCAGCGGCAAGTCGACGCTGCTCAACCTGGTGCCGCGGCTCTTCGACGCCACGGGCGGGCAGGTCCTGCTCGACGGCGTCGACGTCCGCGACCGGGAGCTGACCCAGGTGTGGGACGCGATGGGCCTGGTCCCGCAGAAGGCCTTCCTCTTCTCCGGCACCGTCGCCACGAACCTGCGGATGGGCGATCCGAACGCCACCGACGAGCAGCTCTGGGAGGCGTTGGAGATCGCGCAGGCGCGCGACTTCGTCGAGGCGATGCCCGAAGGGCTCCACGCGCCGATCGCGCAGGGCGGCACGAACGTGTCCGGCGGCCAGCGGCAGCGTCTCGCGATCGCCCGCGCGATCGTGAGCCGCCCGCTCGTCTATCTGTTCGACGACGCCTTCTCGGCCCTCGACTTCGCCACGGACGCCGCGCTGCGGCGCGCCCTGCGTACGGTCACCGCCGAGGCCGCCGTCATCGTCGTCGCGCAGCGCGTGAGCACCATCCGCGACGCCGACCGCATCGTCGTCCTCGACGAGGGCCGGGTCGTCGGCACCGGCACGCACACCACCTTGATGGACACCTGCGAGACCTACCGCGAGATCGTCCTCTCCCAGCTGACCGAGCAGGAGGCAGCATGAGCAGCCGCGGTCCCGGCCCGGCGCTGGGCATGCAGGCCCCGCAGCGGGCGAAGTCGTTCCGCAGGTCCGCCCGACGTCTCGTCGCCACGCTCCTGCGGGACCGGGTGACGACGGCGGCGATCCTCGCCCTGGCCGTGATCGGGGTCGCGCTGAGCGTGATCGGCCCGTGGATCCTCGGCCGCGCGACCGACATCGTGTTCGAGGGCTACCTCGCGAGCCGTTTCCCCGCCGATCTCTCCAAGGCGGAGGTGGTCGCCGGCCTGCGCGCCGACGGCGACGACCGGGTCGCCGACATGGTCCAGGCGATGGACCTCCAGCCGGGCCAGGGCATCGACTTCGAGGCGCTGGGGTGGATCCTCGTCGCCGCGCTGGTGCTCTACGTCCTCTCGTCGCTGTTCATGTACGTCCAGGGCGTGATGACGACGCGCCTCGTCCAGCGCACCGTGGCCGGCATGCGTACCGAGGTCGAGGAGAAGGTCGGCCGGCTCCCGCTCTCGTACTTCGACTCCCGTGCCCGTGGCGAGATCCTGTCGCGGGTCACCAACGACCTCGACAACATCGCGCAGTCGCTCCAGCAGACAATCAGCCAGCTCCTGGTCTCGGTGCTCACGGTGGTCGGCGTGCTGGTGGCGATGCTGACGATCTCGCCGCTGCTCACCCTCGTCGCGCTCGTGACGATCCCGGTCGCCGTCGTGGTGACCGGGCTGGTCGCGAAGCGGTCCCAGCCGCAGTTCGTCGCCCAGTGGGCCGCGACCGGACAGCTCAACGGGCACGTCGAGGAGAACTTCACCGGTCACGAGATCGTGAAGGTCTTCGGCCGCCAGGAGCAGGCGCGGGAGGAGTTCACCGCGGCCAACGCGCGGGTGTACGACGCCGGGTTCCGGGCGCAGTTCGTCTCCGGGATCATCCAGCCGGTGATGATGTTCGTCTCGAACGTCAACTACGTCGCCGTCGCCGTCATCGGAGCCGTGCGCGTCGGGTCGGGGACGATCAGCATCGGCGACGTCCAGGCGTTCATCCAGTACTCGCGCCAGTTCACCCAGCCGCTGACCCAGATCGCGTCGATGATCAACCTGCTGCAGTCGGGCGTGGCGTCGGCGGAGCGGGTCTTCGAGCTCCTCGACGAGACCGAGGAGGTCCCCGACCCGCCGGACGCGCTCGCCCCGGCGATCGTGCAGGGCCGCGTCGCCTTCGAGGACGTGTCCTTCTCGTACGACCCGGACAAGCCGCTGATCGAGCACCTCGACCTCGTGGCCGAGCCCGGCCAGACGGTCGCGATCGTCGGCCCGACGGGCGCAGGCAAGACGACGCTGACCAACCTCGCGCTGCGCTTCTACGACGTCGACGGCGGTCGCATCACCCTCGACGGCGTCGACATCCGCGCGATGGACCGCGACGTGCTCCGCGACAACTTCGGTGTGGTCCTGCAGGACGCGTGGGTGTTCCACGGCACGATCCGCGAGAACATCGCGTACGGGGCCGATGGTGCGTCGGAGGAGCAGATCGTGTCCGCGGCGCAGGCGGCGTACGTGGACCACTTCGTCCGCACCCTGCCCGATGGCTACGACACCGTGATCGACGACGACGGCGGCAACCTCAGCGCCGGTCAGCGCCAGCTGCTCACGATCGCGCGCGCGTTCCTCGCCGACCCGTCGATCCTGGTGCTCGACGAGGCCACGAGCTCGGTCGACACCCGGACCGAGGCCCTGGTGCAGAAGGCGATGGAGCAGCTGCGCTCCGGACGTACGAGCTTCGTCATCGCGCACCGCCTGTCCACCATCCGCGACGCCAGCCGGATCGTGGTCATGGAGCAGGGCCGGATCGTCGAGCAGGGCACCCACGACGAGCTCATCGCCGCCGCAGGCGCGTACGCGCGGCTCTACCAGGCGCAGTTCGCCGGCGCGGAGGTGTGACGGCGTCGGCGTGGGGGTCAGTCGGGGACGTGCTCGGCGTGGCCGTGGGCGACCAGCCGGGCGCGGAGCCGTTCGGCGGCCTCGTCCAGCGACGCGGGAGACGGGTCCGGGTCGACGGCAGCGAAGCTGAAGTCGTCGAGTCCCCAGACCGGCCACACATGGACGTGGAGGTGCGGGATCTCGAACCCCGCGACCATGGTGCCGACCCTCGGGCTGTCCCACTCGGCCTGCTGGGCGCTGCCGATCCGCTTCGCGACCGTCATCAGGCGGGCGAGCAGCGCGTCGTCGGCGTCGATCCAGTGGTCGACCTCCTCGCGCGGGACGACCAGCGTGTGGCCGGGCCGGATCGGCCCGATGCTCAAGAAGGCGACCACCTCGTCGTCCGCCCACACGAACCTTCCCGGGATCTCGCCGGCGATGATCTTGGAGAAGAGGGTGCTCATGAAGAGCAGTCTGCCGTACGGAGTTGGAGCGCCGAGCGGCGTTCTGGCACAATGGACAGTCGATTCCGTCTCGCGGGCGAACCCTCTCATTCGGCCGCGTCCGGATCCGCGATCAGGCGGCCCGTTCCCCACACGGTTCCCGCTGGATCACCACACCACATTCATTTGAGGAGACACCACACCCGTGGCCGTCAAGATTCGCCTGAAGCGGATGGGCAAGATCCGCACCCCGTTCTACCGTGTCGTCGTCGCTGACTCGCGCACCAAGCGTGACGGTCGCGTCATCGAGGAGATCGGGACGTACAACCCCAAGGCCGACCCGTCGATCATCAACATCGACTCCGAGCGCGCCCAGCACTGGCTCTCGGTCGGCGCCCAGCCGAGCGAGGCCGTCGCCGCGCTGCTCAAGCTCACCGGCGACCTCCAGCGGTCGAAGGGCGAGAAGGCCGAGTCGACCGTCAAGGTCGCCGAGCCCAAGCGCGACAAGGCCGAGATCTTCAACGAGGCCCTCAAGGCCGTCCACGACGTGCCTGCGTCCGAGGCCGTCACGAAGAAGGCCCCGGCCAAGAAGGCCGCGAAGGCCGACGACGCGGCCGAGGCTGCTGAGGCAGCTCCCTCGGAGGCCTGAGTCCCGTGATGGTCGCCGAAGTCATCGAGCACCTGGTCGGCGGCATCGTCGACCACCCGGACGACGTGGACGTCACCCCCAAGCAGCTGCGACGCGGCCTGCTGTTCGAGGTCCGGGTGCACCCCGAGGACCTCGGCAAGGTGATCGGACGCCACGGTCGTACGGCCACGGCGATCCGGACCGTCGCCGGCGCGATCGCCGGCAAGGGCGGCGCCCGGATCGACTTCGTCGACGTCGACCGGCGTCGCTGACGACGTGGAGATCGTCGTCGGTCGTATCGGCCGTGCGCACGGCATCCGCGGTGAGGTCAGCATCGACCTGACGACCGACGAGCCCGAGAAGCGATTCGCCTCGGGCTCGTCGGTCGTCGTGCGTCCTCGCTCCGGAGCCGCGCGCACGCTCGTCATCCGGGGCACGCGCCCGCACCAGGGGCGCCTCCTCGTCACCTTCGAGCAGGTCCCCGACCGGACGGCCGCCGAGGAGCTGCGTGGCGCCCAGGTCGTCGTCGACGTCGACGAGACCGAGCGGCCGGACGACCCGGAGGAGTTCTACGACCACCAGCTGGTCGATCTGCGGGTGCTCAGCGGCGGCGTCGAGCGCGGCGTCGTACGCGAGGTGCTGCACCTGCCCGCGCAGGACATGCTCGCCGTCGAGCGGTCGGACGGCGTCGAGGTGCTGGTGCCGTTCGTCGCGGCGCTCGTCACCGACGTGGACCTCGACGCCGGAGTCGTGCACGTCGCCGCCGTCGAGGGTCTGCTCGATCCCGAGCTGTCCGAGGACGCCGGGCCTCGATGATGCGCATCGACGTCCTCACGATCTTCCCCGCCTACCTCGCGCCGCTGGACCTCTCCCTGCCGGGCAAGGCACGGCAGCGCGGCCTGCTCGACCTGCGGGTGCGCGACCTGCGCGAGCACACCCACGACCGTCACCGCACGGTCGACGACACCCCGTACGGCGGCGGTGCCGGGATGGTGATGCGCCCCGAGCCGTGGGGCGAGGCGCTCGACGCGATGCTCGACGACCGTGGGGACGGCGACGGTGCCGACGCCCCTGTCCTGCTCGTCCCGACACCCTCAGGGAGGCCGTTCAAGCAGGCCGACGCCGAGCGCCTGGCGCACGAGCCGTGGCTCGCTTTCGCCTGCGGTCGCTACGAGGGGATCGACCAGCGTGTCATCGACTGGGCCTCAGAGCGGATGCGCGTCGAGGAGGTCTCGCTCGGTGACTTCGTCCTCAACGGGGGAGAGGTCGCCGCGCTCGCGATGATCGAGGCGGTCATCCGGCTGCTGCCGGGGTTCATGGGCAACCCCGAGTCGCTGGCCGAGGAGTCTCACGGGTCCGACGGGCTCCTGGAGTACCCCGTCTACACCAAGCCGACCCGCTGGCGCGACCACGAGGTGCCGCCGATCCTGCTGTCGGGCGACCACGCGCGGATCGCCGCTTGGCGCAGGGAGCAGGCCCGCCTGCGTACGGCTGAGCGCCGGCCCGACCTGCTCGACCGCACCGACTCCTGATCGTCAGCGCGGAGCGCGCACGCGCTCGGTGGCCTCGGGCCGTGCCCCCGCCTGCTCGTCGCCGAGCGTCATCACCAGGCCTCGGCGGTGCGCGGACGTCACCGCGGCGACGCGGTCGCTGACACCGAGCTTGCGGTAGACGTTCTCGAGGTGCTTGTGGACGGTCCGCGCGGAGATGCCGAGGCTGCGTCCGATGGACTCGGCGGTGCGGCTCTCGGCCAGCATCGCCAAGATCGTGTGCTCGCGCGGGGTGAGGTCGACCTCGTCCTCGGGCTGCGGGGTCGGCGTCGTGGCGGCCGCGACGAGGCGGATGTGGGACTCGAGCCCGCGTACGAGGTCGTGCAGGGCCCTCGCCCGGGGCAGCGCCCAGCGCGGGAACGGGTCCTCGCGGACCAGCACGTAGCCCTCAAGGACACCGTCGCGCTCGTTACGGGTCGGCAGGGCGAGCTGGTGGATGCCGATGTCGAGCGAGCTCAGGAGGCGCAGCAGCGGCGCCGGGAGGGCCAGAGGGCTCTGGTCCGGGGTCAGCAGCTGGCTCGGCTCGAGCGACCCCGTCCGCAGGTAGTGCAGCAGCAGCGGGTGGGTGCGCTCGAGGGTGCGCACGCCGTACGGCCAGCGCATCGCGTCGAACGCGATGTCCTGGGGGAACGCCTGCACGCCCAGTGCGCCCGACTGCCGGTCGAAGCTCACGTGGGCGCCCGCACGCGCGTCGAAGTCGTGGAGGAGGTGCTCGGCCAGGTGGCGGCGCGCGACGGCGGTGTCCTCCTCGGTGAGGACCGCCGCGGCGACCTCGATCCACCGCGCTGCGACGTCCGGCACCTTGTGCCCCCCTTCTCTCGCGCGCTCTAGGCGTGAGAGTAACGAAGATGCGGGACCCCGCGCTGCGTGGCGCCGTCGCTGAGACACCCCGCCCGCACCTGTCGCGGCGAGCGGCTGTTGCTACGTACCCTTACGTATACCGTCGCCTCGGCCGTCGGCCCTAGGCTCACAGCGGGGTCCAGCACCGTCGGCGACGTCATCGGGGGAGATGCCGCGAGACGCGGTGCTGGACCCCCTTCGCATGCCCCGACCGTCGCGCCTGACTCGATTAACGGCCGCCAGGGCGCGTGTGGCAGACTGGGAGGTCGGTGCTGGGCTCTGCTGCCACAGGGGTGTCGAGCCGACCTGACCGTCGCGAGGCGACGAATCGCAGCACCGTTTCCCCGCATTCGTACACCGCACATGTCGTGGGTGACCTGTGGCACCGACGAGGAAGAGATGAGATGACCAACGTAGTCGACGCCGTCGCGAGCCAGTCGCTCCGTGACGACGTCCCCGAGTTCCGCGCCGGCGACACCGTCAAGGTGCACGTCAAGGTGATCGAGGGCAACCGCTCGCGCGTCCAGGTGTTCCAGGGCGTCGCGATCCGTATCCAGGGCTCCGGGGTCGGTCGTACGTTCACCGTCCGCAAGGTGAGCTTCGGCGTGGGCGTCGAGCGGACCTTCCCGCTCCACACGCCGATCATCGAGAAGATCGAGGTCGTGACCCGCGGCGACGTCCGTCGCGCGAAGCTTTACTACCTCCGCAACCTGCGCGGCAAGGCGGCCAAGATCAAGGAGAAGCGCGAGTCCTGAGCAGTGCCGGGGGGCAGCTGTGGAGGAGCGTGAGGGCAGGTCCACGGACCGCCCTGAAGAGCTCGTACCGGGGACGCACCGGGCAGCCCGTGCGACGGGCGGCCCGGTGCGTCCGCGCGTGCGGACGCTCGTGGGTCGCTGGGGCGACCGGGCAGTGCCGCTCTGGATCGAGGTCGTCTCGCTCCTGCTCGTCGCCCTGCTCCTGTCCCTCGTCGTGAAGTCGCTGTTCCTCCAGACGTTCTACGTCCCCTCGGAGTCGATGGAGCCGACGCTCACCGGCAACCCCGACGGCGCCCAGGACCGGATCGTCGTCCAGAAGGTCTCGTACTGGGGCCGCGCCCCGCACCGCGGCGAGGTCGTGGTCTTCGAGGACCCCGGCGGCTGGCTGTCGTCCGGCGAGGTCCACGACTCGACCAACGCCGCCCAGAAGCTGCTGTCGACGGCCGGGCTCGCTCCGTCCGGCGGCCACCTGGTCAAGCGCGTCATCGGCGTGGGCGGCGACACCGTGCAGTGCTGCGACACGCTCGGGCGCATCGAGGTCAACGGCGTCGCGATCGAGGAGCCGTACGTCAAGGACGCCTCCGCGACGGCCCGTACGCCCTTCGACGTGACGGTGCCCCACGGGTACCTGTGGGTGATGGGCGACAACCGCGGCAACTCGGCCGACTCGAGGGCCCACGTCGACGATCCTGGCGGCGGTTTCGTGCCTGACGACAAGGTCGTCGGCAAGGTCGCTTTCGTCGTCTGGCCGTGGAAGGATCGCGCCGTCCTCCACGATCCCGAGACCTTCGCCTCACTCGACTGACCGTACGGCGGCTCGCGACGGTCGGCCTGGAGCGCGGGGCTAGGCTGTGGGCGTGACGTCCCACGAAGAGACCGCCGAGAGCGCGCCCATGAGCCGCTCCGGCAAGGAGAAGCGCAAGCCGCTGCCCCTCTGGCAGGAGACGATCCTGCTGGTGGTGATCGCGCTGGTGCTGGCGCTGATCGTCAAGACGTTCTTCGTGCAGGCGTTCTGGATCCCTTCCGGCTCGATGGAGAACACGCTCCAGGTCGACGACCGGATCCTCGTCCAGAAGGTGTCGTACTGGGCCGGCGAGCCGCAGCGCGGCGACGTCGTCGTGTTCGACGACCCGGGCGACTGGCTCGGTGCGGGCTACGAGGAAGAGGTCGGCCCGGTCCAGAAGGCGTTGTCGGTCTTCGGTCTGTTCCCGACCGGCGGTCACCTCGTGAAGCGCGTCATCGGCGTGGGCGGCGACCGGGTGGTCTGCTGCGACGCCGAGGGGCGCCTGCAGGTCAACGGCGTCTCGATCGACGAGCCGTACGTGCTCGACCCGGACGCCACGGCCGACGCGCGCTTCGACGTCGTGGTCCCGGAGGGCAGGCTCTGGCTGATGGGCGACAACCGCGGCAACTCGACCGACTCCCGCGCCCACCAGGGCGGCCCGGGTGGAGGCTTCGTCCGCGAGGACGCGGTGCTCGGCAAGGCGTGGGCCGTGGTGTGGCCGCTCAAGCGGGCCGGCTCTGCCGGCTCGGACCACGAGCCGTTCGCGGACGTCCCTGACCCAGGCTGAGGCTCGGGCCGATGACGCAGGTGGCACGCGGAGCGACCATCCGCAAGGACGCCGGGTTGTACGGCTACGACCGTGCGCTGCGTCGCGCCGGGTTCGGCGCGGTGGCGGGAGTGGACGAGGCGGGGCGCGGGGCGTGCGCCGGCCCTCTCGTGGCCGCGGCGGTGATCTTGCCTGAGGGACGCCGGGGCGAGGTGCCGGGGCTGGCCGACTCCAAGCTGCTGACGCCCGCGCGCCGCGAGGCGTGCTACGCCGAGGTCGTCCGTCGTGCCGTCGCCTGGTCGGTCGTGGTGATGAGCCCGGCCGACTGCGACGCGCTCGGCATGCACCACGTCAACATCACCGCGCTGCGGCGGGCGCTCGCGCGGCTGTCCATCAAGCCCGACTACGTCCTCAGCGACGGCTTCAGCGTCGACGGGCTCGGTGTGCCGGGTCTCGCGGTCTGGAAAGGCGACCGGGTCTCGGCGTCGATCGCGGCGGCCTCGGTCGTCGCCAAGGTGACCCGTGACCGGATGATGTGCGAGCTCCACGCGGAGTACCCGGAGTACGAGTTCGCCATCCACAAGGGGTACGTGACGGCGCTCCACGAGGAGCGGCTGGCCCGGTACGGCCCGTCGCCGGTCCACCGGCTGCGCTACCAGAACGTCCGCGCGGCGGCCGGGCTCGCTCGTTACGCTGGTGCGGCAACCACCGAGGGAGTGCGATGAGCGCGGAGGACCTGGAGCGGTACGAGGCGGAGATGGAGCTCGCGCTCTACCGCGAGTACCGCGACGTCGTCGGCATCTTCACGTACGTCGTGGAGACGGACCGGCGCTTCTACCTGTGCAACGGCGTGGACGTGAAGGTGCGTTCGGAGACGGGCGACGCCTACTTCGAGGTGACCATGACGGACGCGTGGGTGTGGGACATCTACCGCCCCGCGCGCTTCGCGAAGAACGTCAAGGTCCTCACCTTCAAGGACGTGAACGTCGAGGAGCTCGCGACGAGCGACTTCGAGCCGCCGAAGGCGTGATCGAGCTCTCCGTCGTCCACAGGCCTGGCCGTTCCCCAGGTGCCGTGCGTCCCGCGGCCGCGTCGGCGTGCCGGACCCACACTCTCGGCGGAGGTGGTGGTCATGGGCTCGACCTACGAGCAGCGGCAGGCCGTCGGCGTCCACGGCGAGAACGTCGCGGCGGAGTACGTGCAGAGACAGGGCATGGAGGTGGTCGCCCGCAACTGGCGGTGCCGGTGGGGTGAGATCGACCTGGTGGCGCGCGACGCCGAGACGATGGTGTTCTGCGAGGTCAAGACCCGGCGGAGCACCGCGTACGGGACGCCGCTCGAGGCGGTGACGCCGCAGAAGGCGGCCCGGCTTCGCAGGCTGGCGGGGCTGTTCCTCGCCGAGCACGACGTGAGTCCCGTGATGGTGCGCATCGACGTGATCGGCGTGCTGGTGCCCTCGCGGGGCGCGGCGCAGGTCACGCACGTGGTGGGGGTGGCGTGATGGCGTTGGGTCGGACGCGGTCGGTGTCGCTGGAGGGGATGCGCGGACGCGTGGTCGAGATCGAGGTCGACGTGAGCGCGGGGCTTCCGCGCACCACGCTCGTCGGGCTGCCGGACGCCTCGCTCGCGGAGGCGCGCGACCGGTGCCGGGCGGCAGTCGTCAACAGCCGCCACTCGTGGCCGGACCGCAAGGTCACGATCAACCTCTCACCTGCGGGCCTGCCGAAGTCGGGCGCACACTTCGACCTCGGCATCGCGCTCGCGGTGCTCGCCAGCCAGCAGGTGGTGCCGCACGACCGGCTCGCGAGCGCCGCCGTGCTCGGCGAGCTGCGCCTCGACGGCCGTCTGCGTGCCGTGGCCGGGGTCCTTCCTGCGACGGTCGCGGCGGTGGCGGCCGGCTGCGAGCGCATCATCGTCCCCGAGCCCAACGCGGGGGAGGCGGCGATCGTCGAGGGCGCGCACGTGCTGGGGGTCCGTTCGCTGCGGCACGCCGTCGCGCTGCTGCGTGGCGACGAGCCGCCGGACGACCCGCCCGTCGACCCGCTCGCCGAGCAGGCACCCGGTGGCGGCCGGCTCGACGGACTTGACCTGACCGACGTCGCCGGGCAGGACGATGCGCGGACGGCGATGGTGATCGCGGCAGCCGGTCTGCACCATGTCCTGCTCACCGGACCGCCGGGGGTGGGCAAGACCATGCTCGCGCAGCGGCTTCCTGGGCTGCTTCCCGACCTCGACCGGCAGGAGTCGCTGGAGACGAGCGCGGTGTACTCGGTCGCGGGGCTCCTCTCGCCGGAGGCACCGCTGCTCGACCGTCCGCCGTTCGTCGACCCTCACCACACCGCTTCCGCCCAGGCACTGGTCGGGGGAGGCAGCCGCGTGGTCCGGCCAGGCGCCCTGAGCCTGGCGCACAACGGCGTCCTCTTCCTGGACGAGGCGCCGGAGTTCCGGCGAGACGTCATCGAGGCGCTGCGCCAGCCGCTCGAGAGCGGGCGCGTGACCATCTCGCGAGCGGCGCAGACGGCCGAGTTCCCCGCGCGGTTCCTGCTGGTCCTCGCGGCGAACCCGTGCCCGTGCGGTCAGAAGGCGGGCCGATCCGACCTGTGCACGTGCCTGCCCCTCGACAAGCGTCGCTACTCCGAGCGGCTCTCCGCACCGGTCCGCGACCGGATCGACCTCCAGCCGTCCGTCGGACCGGTCTCTGCCCGTCACCACGGCCCGCTCGACGCAGCGCGGACCCCGACCGCCGTCGCGGCAGCACGGGTCGCCGAGGCGCGGGACCGTCAGCGGCTCCGTCTCGCCGCGACGCCGTGGCGGACCAACGGCGAGGTGCCGGGTGCGGTCCTGCGCCGCGAGATCGCGACTCCTCCCGTGGTCGTCGCCGAGGTGGACCGTTCGACGCGCTCGGGCGCCATCAACGCGAGGACGGCCGACCGGCTCCTGCGTGTCGCCTGGACCGTCGCCGATCTCCGCGGGCGGGACGCGCCCGACCCCGACGACCTGGCGACGGCGACGGCGCTGCGCCAGGGCGCGTCCCTGCCCGGTCGCCTCTGGGAGCGGGTGGTCGCGTGAGCGACGCGACGTCGCCCTCGAGGGCCGCCCGCGCCCGGCGCGCGGAGCGACGTGCACGTCTGGCGATGAGCCTGGTCGCCGAGCCGGGCGACCCTCGCATCGCCGCGCAGCTCGCCGAGCGCCCCGTGACCGACCTCCTCGCGGCGGTCGTCGCCGGCGAGCCGCCGCTCCCGGAGGCGTGGCGGTCGCGTGCAGCCGGTCTCGAGGGCAGGATCGCCGCGCTGCTCGCGGGAGCCCGGGGGAGGGGCGTGCGCTGGGTGTGCCCGGGCGACGGCGAGTGGCCGGAGCCCCTGGACGACCTCGATCAGATCGACGGTCTCCGCGGAGTGGCAGGTCGCCCTCTCGGCCTCTGGGTCCGAGGAGCCGGGCGCCTCGATCGTCTCGCCGAGAAGGCGGCAGCGGTGGTGGGGGCGCGCGACGCCACGACGTACGGCTGCGACGTCGCGGGCGACCTCGCGGCCGACCTCGCCGACGCGGGGATGACGGTCGTGAGCGGTGCGGCGTTCGGGATCGACGCGGCAGCCCATCGCGGGGCGCTCTCGCTCGACGGGCCCACGGTGGCGGTGCTCGCCTGCGGCGTCGACGTCGACTACCCCCGCGCGCACGCCGGGCTGCTCCACCGCATCGCCGAGGCAGGGGTGGTGGTCAGCGAGCATCCGCCCGGTGCGACCCCGACGAAGGGACGGTTCCTGACCCGCAACCGCGTGATCGCCGCGCTGGCGAGGGGCACCGTCGTCGTGGAGGCGGCGCGACGAAGCGGCGCCCTCAACACGCTGGGCTGGGCCAACGAGCTGGGTCGTCTCGCACTGGCCGTGCCGGGCCCCGTCACCAGCCAGACCTCGGTCGGCGTCCACCAGGCGCTCCGCACCGGTCGCGCGACGCTGGTGACCAACGGTGCCGAGGCCCTCGAGGACCTCGATGCGCTCGGGCGTCGCGACGCGACCCCGCCACCGGCGCCCCAGACGGCGTGGGACGTGCTGCCGTCCCTCGCGCGCGAGGTGCTCGAGGCCCTGCCTGCACAGGGCTCGATCACGGTGGACGTGCTCGTCTGGCGGGTCGGGACCACGGCCGAGTCCGTGCGGGAGGCCCTCGACGGGCTCGCGCGCGAGGGGTTCGTCCGGCAGGTCGACGGTGGATGGGCGCTCGCCCGGCGCGCCGACCTCGCTCCGGCCCCGCCGGGGGAAGCGCAGGGGAGGAGGGCAGAGACGCCACGGGACACCTAGACCCACCGCCCCTGCGGCGCGTCGCCTTGGCGGCGAGCGCACCCGGGTCCGAGACTCGCAGGGTGAGTGCGAGCGAACGGAGCCCGGCCTGGGCGGACGCCCTCGAGGCGTACGAGCGGCACCTGCGCTCCGAGCGAGGGCTCAGCGAGCACACCGTCCGCGCGTACACCGGCGATCTCGACCAGCTGTCCTCCCACGCCGAGGCGCTCGGGGTCCGCGACCCGTCGGCGCTCGACCTCCGCGCACTGCGCAGCTTCCTCGCGGCGCAGCAGGTCCGGGGGCGCTCGCGCAGCACCCTGTCGCGCAGGGCGGCGGCTGTGCGCCGCTTCACCGCGTGGATGGTGCGCACCGGACGCGCCGACGAGGACGCAGGGGCGCTGCTCGTCAACCCGCGCCGGCACCGTGAGCTCCCCGCGGTCCTGCGGCAGGACGAGGTCCGCGCGCTCCTCGACGCGGCAGCCGACCGGGCCGAGGGCGACGCGGTCGGCGTGCGTGACGTCGCGATCCTGGAGCTTCTGTACGCCACCGGGATCCGCGTGGGGGAGCTCTGCGGGCTCGACGTCGACGACGTCGACCACGCCCGCAGCGTCGTCCGCGTCGTGGGCAAGGGCGACAAGGAGCGCAGCGTCCCCTTCGGCCGGCCAGCCGCCCGTGCGCTCGAGCGGTGGCTCGGCCTGCGCGGCACGCTCGCCGTCGAGGGGAGCGGACCCGCGCTTTTCCTGGGGAAGCGGGGCGGCCGGATCGATCCGCGTACGGTGCGCCGGATGGTGCACGCACGCATCGAGGACGTCGAGGGCGCCCCCGATCTCGGGCCGCACGGCCTGCGGCACACCGCTGCCACGCACCTCCTCGAGGGCGGGGCCGACCTCCGCAGCGTGCAGGAGCTCCTCGGCCACGCCTCGCTCGCGACCACGCAGCTCTACACGCACGTGAGCTCCGAGCGCCTCCGGCAGGCCTACGCCCAGGCCCATCCCCGGGCCTGACCACGCGGTCCGAGCGGTGCTGCCCGCGTCGGGACGCCCGCCGACGAGGAAGTACGCTTCATTGACGGAGCACCTTCCTACAGGTGGACCGCGAGCATGCGACGAGTCCCTTCCGGTGACGGACGCATCCCTGTAGGACGCGCCACCAGCACGACGAGCCGTCCTGGCGAGCAGGGCGGTCGAACGCAGGAACGGAGCTCGAAGTTGGACTCGAAGGTCATCTACACGCACACGGACGAGGCGCCTCTCCTGGCGACCTACTCGTTCCTCCCCATCATCTCGGCGTACGCGGCGAAGGCCGGCATCACCGTCGAGACCCGTGACATCTCGCTCGCGGGCCGGATCCTCGCGCAGTTCCCGGAGCGTCTGACCGAGGACCAGCGTGTCGGTGACGCGCTCGCCGAGCTCGGCGAGCTGGCCAAGCGGCCCGAGGCCAACATCATCAAGCTGCCGAACATCAGCGCCTCGGTCCCGCAGCTGAAGGCGGCGATCACCGAGCTGCAGGGGCAGGGCTACGACCTGCCGGACTACCCCGACGACCCGTCGACCGACGAGGAGCGCGACGTGCGCGCCCGCTACGACAAGGTCAAGGGCAGCGCGGTGAACCCGGTCCTCCGCGAGGGCAACTCCGACCGCCGGGCGCCCGCGTCGGTCAAGCAGTACGCGCGCAAGCACCCGCACTCGATGGGTGCGTGGTCGCCGGACTCGAAGACCAACGTCGCCACGATGGGCGAGAACGACTTCAAGTCCAACGAGAAGTCGGTAGTCATGGAGGCCGACGACACGCTCCGGATCGAGCTCGTCACCGCCGACGGCACGACCGTCCTGCGTGACGCGGTGCCGGTGCTCGCCGGCGAGGTCGTCGACGCGACCTACCTCGACGTGGAGGCCCTGCAGGCGTTCATCGCCGACGCCATCGCCCGCGCCGAGCGCGAGGGCGTCCTGTTCAGCGTCCACCTCAAGGCCACGATGATGAAGGTCTCGGACCCGATCATCTTCGGCTACGTCGTCAAGACGTTCCTCAAGCCCGTGTTCGACACGTACGGTGACCAGCTGGCCGAGGCCGGCCTGAGCGCCAACGACGGCCTGGGTGCGATCCTCGCCGGTCTCGGCAAACTCTCGAACGGTGACGACATCGCGGCCGCGATCGACACCGCGCTCGCCGCGGGCCCGGCACTCGCCATGGTCGACTCCGACCGCGGCATCACCAACCTGCACGTCCCCAGCGACGTCATCGTCGACGCCTCGATGCCCGCGATGATCCGCACCTCGGGCCACATGTGGGGTCCGGACGGCGCCGAGGCCGACACGCTCGCGACCATCCCGGACAGCTCGTACGCGTCGGTCTACCAGACCGTCATCGACGACTGCCGCGCGAACGGCGCCTTCGACCCGTCGACCATGGGCTCGGTGCCCAACGTCGGTCTGATGGCACAGAAGGCCGAGGAGTACGGCAGCCACGACAAGACCTTCGAGATCCCCGCCGACGGCACCGTCCGTGTCGTGGCCTCGAACGGCGACGTCCTGATGGAGCACACGGTCCGCAAGGGCGACATCTGGCGCGCCTGCCAGACGAAGGACGTCCCGATCCGCGACTGGGTGAAGCTCGCCGTCACCCGCGCCCGCGCGACCGGCGCTCCCGCCGTGTTCTGGCTCGACGAGACCCGCGCGCACGACGCCAACCTCATCGCCAAGGTGAAGCAGTACCTCCCCGAGCACGACACGGAGGGCCTGCAGATCGAGATCATGAGCCCCGCGGACGCGACGCAGTTCTCCCTCGACCGCATCCGCAAGGGCGAGGACACGATCTCGGTCACCGGCAACGTGCTCCGCGACTACCTCACCGACCTCTTCCCGATCCTCGAGCTGGGCACGAGCGCCAAGATGCTCTCGGTCGTCCCGCTCATCAACGGGGGCGGTCTCTTCGAGACCGGCGCAGGCGGGTCGGCGCCCAAGCACGTGCAGCAGCTCGTCAAGGAGAACTACCTCCGCTGGGACAGCCTCGGCGAGTTCCTCGCCCTCGCGGTCAGCTTCGAGCACCTCGCGCAGGTCACCGACAACGCCCAGGCGCAGGTCCTCGCGGACACGCTCGACCGCGCGACCGCGACGTTCCTCGACGAGAACAAGTCGCCGAGCCGTCGCGTCGGGGGTCTGGACAATCGCGGCAGCCACTTCTACCTCGCGCTCTACTGGGCGCAGGAGCTCGCGCGCCAGACCGAGGACGCCGACCTCGCGGCCGCGTTCGCCCCGCTCGCCGAGACGCTCACGGCGAACGAGCAGGCGATCAACGACGAGCTGATCGCCGTCCAGGGCTCGCCCGTCGAGATCGGCGGCTACTACCGTCCGGACGACACGCTCGCGACCCAGGTCATGCGCCCGTCGCAGACGCTGAACGACGCCATCGCGTCGCTGGGCTGACGTCGACGGACTGACGTCCGCCCGCCACGGGGCCCGCCGGAGTGATCCGGCGGGCCCCGTCGTGCGTCCGGCCCGCCCTCAGCGCAGCAGCGGCGCCGGGTCGACGGGGTCTCCTGCGACCGTCACCATGAAGTGCAGGTGGCACCCCGTCGACATCCCGGTGCTCCCGACGGCACCCACGGTGGCTCCCGCCTGCACGGTCGCGCCGCTGCGGACGGCCGCCTTCGCGAGGTGGTTGTAGCTGGTGGCCAGGCCGCCTCCGTGGTCGACCACGACCCGCTGGCCGTACGCGGGGTCGTAGGTCACCGCGACCACCCGCCCGTCGGCCGCGGCACGAACGTCCGTCCCGCAGGCCGCGGCGAAGTCGGTCCCGTCGTGCAGCTTCAGCTCGCCGGTCAGCGGGTGGACACGCATCCCGTACGGCGAGCTGACCGGCGCGTCGACCGGGGCAGCCAGACCCGTCACGCCCGCCGGTGCCCGCGCCTTCGGCGGCGGGACGGGAGGCGGGCCGCTGGGCGGGACGAGCCGGACGCTCCCGCCGTGGCTCAGCAGCTCCGCGGGGTCGGCGTACGCCTCGCCGTGGCGGCGGCCCAGGTGCAGGCACGCGGCCGGGTAGCAGTGGCCACCGGCGACCAGCAGCGACCCGAGCACCTCGCCGCGCGCCACCCGCGCCCCACGCCGTACGTCGGCGTCGACGGGCTGGTACGTCGACCGGACGCCGCCGTGGTCGACGCTGACCGACCTCACCCCGCCGACGCTGCCGGCGAAGGTGACGACGCCGTCGTCGACGGCGCGCACCGGCGAGCCGGGCCGGCCGGCGAGGTCCAGACCGCGGTGACCCGCGGCGTACGGCGTCGGCGGCTGCTCGTACGTCCTCACCACGTCGGGCCGGGGCTCGAGCGGCCACGCCCATCGGGAGTCGGCGTCGCGGGGGAGCGCGGAACCGAAGGCGACCAGGAGGACGGCGAGGACGCGGAGGGAAATCATCCCGAGATGCAAACGCATCGGAGGTGGTTAGCGTGGGGGGATATCGCCCAACTGGGGACGAACACGTCAGTCGGCGGCCTGGGGACAACCCGAGCGCCGGCTGCGGGGGAGTGGGAGAACCCATGCGAGTTGTGAGTGCTGCCGTGCTGCTCGCGGCCACGGTGGTCGTCGGCCCGGCCGTCGGTGCAGGCCCGACCGGAGCCGCGCCCGCAGAGGCGGCGGAGGCCGGCGTACGCGCCGTGGCTGTGCCGGCTGCGAAGACCAGACCGCCCGGGCCACGCGTGTACGAGCGGCGGGTGGTCCGCCACACGAACCGCCAGCGCCGGGCGAACGGGCTCCGCGCGGTGAAGCGGTCGTCCTGCCTCGACCGGTACGCCCAGCGCGCGGCGAACCGGATCGCGGCGAACGGGCGGCTCGTCCACCAGGACCTCCAGCCGGTCCTGCGCCGGTGCGGCGGCCGCAAGGTCGGCGAGAACATCGCGTACGGGTACCGGTGGCCCCGGTACGTGGTCGCCGCATGGATGGACTCGCCCGGCCACCGCGCCAACATCCTCGAGCCGCACTACCGCCGCATCGGTGTGGGGGTACGCCGTGACCGGCGCGGGGTCGTCTGGGTGAGCCAGGTCTTCGCCTACCGCCGCTGAGCACGCGGCGGCGGTCTGGATTTCGCGCCCTGGAACCGGTGTCCTAGACTGGGACGAGCACCTCGACCGTCTCACGACGCGACGGGTGACTTCGCGCGCTCTGCGCCCAGCACCGCTGGGATGCGCGGCCCTGGTCCTCTCCGTACGGGGAGGCGGTCCGCGCAAGGGCGCCAGGGTGCCGGCGCCGCCGGCACGTCAACCAGGACCGGGCGCACCCGTGCGTCCAGCAGAGAAAGAGGAACGTCATGGCCGTCGTGTCCATGCGCCAGCTGCTCGAGAGCGGTGTCCACTTCGGGCACCAGACCCGCCGCTGGAACCCCAAGATGAAGCGCTTCATCCTCACCGAGCGCAACGGCATCTACATCATCGACCTGCAGCAGTCGCTGGCCTACATCGACCGCGCGTACGACTTCGTGAAGACCACGGTCGCCCGTGGCGGGACGATCCTGTTCGTCGGCACCAAGCGCCAGGCGCAGGAGGCCATCACCGAGCAGGCCACGCGCGTCGGCATGCCGTACGTCAACCACCGCTGGCTCGGCGGCATGCTCACCAACTTCTCGACCGTCCACGAGCGGATCAAGCGCCTCAAGGAGCTCGACGAGGTCGACTTCGACGACGTCGCCGGCTCGGGCCGCACCAAGAAGGAGCTCCTCCAGCTCAAGCGCGAGCACGACAAGCTCGACCGCACCCTGGGCGGCATCCGTGACATGAGCCGTACGCCGTCGGCGCTGTGGATCATCGACACCAAGAAGGAGCACCTGGCGGTCGACGAGGCCAAGAAGCTGGGCATCCCGGTCGTCGCGATCCTCGACACCAACTGCGACCCCGACGACGTCGACTACCCGATCCCGGGCAACGACGACGCGATCCGCTCCGTGACGCTGCTGACCCGCGTCGTCGCCGACGCCGTCGGCGAGGGCCTGATCGCCCGCGGCGCCGGCCGTGAGGACGCCGCCGAGGCCAGCGAGGCCGTCGCCGCCGGCGAGCCGCTCGCCGAGTGGGAGCGCGAGCTCGCGCAGGGCACCGACCCGGCCACCACCGAGGTCGCCGAGGCCGAGGTCCAGGCGTCGGCCAGCGCCGACGACACCCCGGCCGAGGTCGCCGAGGAGACCGCCGTGGCCGAGGAGAACCTCGCCGAGGGCAAGCCCGCCGACGCCTGATCCGCTCTGCGGTTCGGCGCGTCACCTGGGCCGGCTCGTCCGGCCACGCGACATCACCCCGGCCGGTCCGCCGGCCACGGACACACGACGAGAAGAGAAACAGATGGCAATCACCGCAGCAGAGGTGAAGAAGCTCCGCGACGCCACCGGCGCGGGCATGATGGACGCCAAGAAGGCGCTCACCGAGGCCGACGGCGACTACGACAAGGCCGTGGAGTTCCTCCGCGTCCACGGTCAGGCCAAGGCCGAGAAGCGTGGTGCTGAGCGCGAGGCGACGGCCGGTCTGGTCGCGGCCTCGGGCAACGCGCTCGTCGAGCTGAACGCCGAGACCGACTTCGTCGCCAAGAACGAGCAGTTCATCGCGCTCGCCGAGGAGCTCGCGGCGCTGGCCGACGCGACCAAGCCGGCCGACGCGGCGGCGTTCGCGGCCACCGACACCGGTGACGGCGTCACGGTCGCCGAGAAGATCTCCGGCCTGGCCGCGATCATCGGCGAGAAGCTCGAGCTCGGCCGCGTGGCCGTGGTCGACGGCACGGGCAAGGTCGCGACCTACCTGCACCGTCGCGCGAGCGACCTGCCGCCGGCCGTCGGCGTCCTCATCGAGTTCGAGGGCGAGGGCGAGGAGGAGGTCGCGCGCAGCGTGGCCATGCAGGTCGCCGCGATGCGCCCGCGCTACCTCACGCGTGACGAGGTCCCGGCGGACGTCGTCGCCAAGGAGCGCGAGATCGCCGAGGCCGCCGCCCGCGAGGAGGGCAAGCCGGAGCAGGCGATCTCCAAGATCGTCGACGGCAAGGTCAACGCGTTCTACAAGGACTTCGTCCTGCTCGAGCAGCCTTCGGTCACCGAGCAGAAGAAGTCGGTGAAGCAGGTCCTCGACGAGGCCGGCCTCACCGTGACGCGCTTCGCGCACATCGAGATCGGCGCCTGACGCGCCAGATCGGCGACGATGAACTGACGACGTACGAGACGGAGGCCGGTGTGGTGGACCAAGCAAGGACAGTCGACCCGCCGGCTTCCGTGTCTGCGGAGGACAGGCCCCGACGGGTGCTGCTGAAGCTCTCGGGAGAGGCTTTCGGCGGCGGAAGCCTCGGGGTCGACCCGGACGTCGTCAACATGATCGCCCGGCAGATCTCCGAGGGAGTGGCCGCCGGCGTCGAGATCGCCATCGTCATCGGCGGCGGCAACTTCTTCCGCGGCGCCGAGCTCCAGCAGCGCGGGATGGACCGGGCCCGCGCCGACTACATGGGGATGCTCGGCATCGTCATGAACTGCCTCGCGCTCCAGGACTTCCTGGAGAAGCAGGGCATCGACACCCGCGTCCAGACCGCCATCACGATGGGGCAGGTCGCCGAGCCGTACATCCCGCGGCGCGCGATCCGTCACCTCGAGAAGGGCCGTGTCGTCATCTTCGGTGCGGGTGCGGGGATGCCGTACTTCTCCACCGACACCGTCTCGGCGCAGCGTGCGCTCGAGGTGAAGGCCGACGAGGTCCTGATGGGCAAGAACGGCGTCGACGGTGTCTACACCGCCGACCCGCACCAAGACTCCAGCGCGACCAAGATCGACTCCATCTCGTACGGCGAGGCCCTCCAGCGCGGACTGCGGGTCGCCGACGCGACGGCCTTCGCCCTGCTGATGGAGAACAAGCTGCCGATGCGCGTCTTCGGGATCGAGGGAGAGGGCAACATCTCCCAGGTCCTGCGAGGTGAGAAGATCGGCACGCTGGTCTACGCAGACTGATCGACCAGAGACCTCAGACGAAGGAGCAGGCCAGTGATTGACGAGACCCTGCGCGACGCCGACACCAAGATGGACAAGGCTGTCGAGCACGCGCGCGAGGAGTTCGCCGCGATCCGCACCGGACGCGCGCACCCCGCGATGTTCGCGAAGATCACGGCCGACTACTACGGCACGCCCACGCCCATCCAGCAGCTCGCCGGGTTCCAGATCCCCGAGCCGCGCGTCGTCATCATCAGCCCGTACGACATGGGGGCGAAGGCCGCGATCGAGAAGTCGATCCGTGACTCCGACCTCGGCGTCAACCCGACCGACGACGGCAAGGTCCTCCGTCTGGTGCTCCCGCAGCTGACCGAAGAGCGCCGCAAGGAGTACATCAAGCTCGCCAAGTCCAAGGCGGAGGAGGGCCGCGTCGCGGTCCGCAACATCCGCCGCTCCGCCAAGCAGGCGATGGACAAGGCCGAGAAGGACGGTGAGATCGGCCAGGACGACGTCACTGCCGCAGAGAAGCGCCTCGACGGCCTCACCAAGAAGCACGTCGACCACATCGACGAGCTCCTGAAGAACAAGGAGCAGGAGCTGCTCGAAGTCTGATGAGCACTCCGGACGTCCCCGCAGCGCCACGGCAGCGCGGCGGGCGCAACCTGCCTGCCGCGATCGGGGTCGGCGTCGGCCTCGGGGCCGCCGTCGTCCTGTCGCTCTTCTTCGTGAAGGCGCTGTTCGTGGTCGTCGTGCTGGCCGCGGGCGCCGTGGCGATCTGGGAGCTCGCCGGCGCGCTGCGCAAGGCCGGCATCACCGTCCCGCTGCCGCCGCTGATGGCGGGCGGGCTCGCGACCCTCGGGGCCGCGTACGCCGGGGGCACTGAGGCGATCGCGATCGGCACGGCGTTGACCGTGCTCGGCATCTTCGTCTACCGGATGCCGGACGGCGCCGACGGCTTCGTCAGGGACGCCTCGGCAGCCGTCTTCATCTTCGGGTACGTCCCGGTGCTCGGGTCGTTCGTCGTGCTCATGGCGGCCGAGGACGACGGCGCCTGGCGCATCGTCACGTTCATCCTCATCACGATCGCCTCGGACATCTTCGGCTACGCCGCCGGCTACAAGCTCGGCAAGCACCCGATGGCGCCGACGATCAGCCCGAAGAAGTCGTGGGAGGGTTTCGGCGGTTCCGTCCTCGGCTGCGTCCTCGCCGGCGTGCTCTGCGTGGTGTTCGCGCTCGACGGTCGTTGGTGGGTCGGTGTGATCCTCGGTCTCGCCGCGGTCGCGATGGCGACGCTCGGCGACCTCTCCGAGTCGATGATCAAGCGCGACGTCGGCATCAAGGACATGAGCGACCTTCTCCCGGGCCACGGCGGTCTCATGGACCGGCTCGACTCGCTCCTCGCGGTCGCCCCCGTCTGCTGGCTGGTCCTGCACTTCCTCGTCCCCGTCTCCTGATCACGCTGCGGGAGCGCGGGGACGCGCGCGGTTGGATCGGGATGGGAGAATGGCTGCGACATGTCTGACGTGAATCCGAACCCGCTCCCGCTCGTCTTCGAGCAGCCCAAGGGGCGGGGCAAGCCGCCGCGGCACCTCGCCGACCTCGACCTCGATGCCCGCAAGGAGGCGGTCGAGGCCCTCGGGCTCCCTGGGTACCGCGCCAAGCAGCTGTCGACGCACTACTTCACCCGCCTGGTCTCCGACCCGGCCGAGATGACCGACCTTCCAGCGGGCATCCGCGAGCAGCTCGTCGAGGGCATGCTCCCGACGCTGATCAGCCCCGTACGCACGCTCGAGGCCGACCGCGGCACCACCCGCAAGACGCTGTGGCGCCTCTTCGACGGCGCGCTCGTCGAGTCGGTCCTCATGCGCTATCCCGACCGCGCGACCATCTGCGTCTCGAGCCAGGCCGGCTGCGGCATGGCGTGTCCCTTCTGCGCCACCGGCCAGGGCGGCCTGCAGCGCAACATGTCGACGGGCGAGATCATCGAGCAGGTCGTCGACGGCGCCCGGGCGATGGCGCGCGGCGAGATCCCCGGTGGCCCCGGACGGCTCTCCAACGTCGTGTTCATGGGCATGGGCGAGCCGATGGCCAACTACAAGGCCGTGATCGGCGCCGTCCGCCGGATGGTCGACGACGGCCCGGCGGGCCTCGGCATGTCGGCGCGCAACATCACCGTGAGCACGGTCGGTCTGGTCCCTCGCATCAAGCAGCTCACGACCGAGGGCATCCCGGTCACGCTGGCCCTCTCGCTGCACGCCCCCGACGACGAGCTGCGCGACGAGCTGGTGCCGATCAACACCCGCTTCAAGGTCGCCGAGGCCGTCGAGGCCGCGTGGGAGTACGCCCGGGTGACCAAGCGCCGCGTCTCGATCGAGTACGCGCTCATCAAGGACATCAACGACCAGGCGTGGCGTGCGGACATGCTCGGCGACCTCCTCCGCTCGTACGGGGACTGGGGCTGGGTCCACGTGAACCTCATCCCGCTCAACCCGACGCCCGGCTCGATCTGGACCGCCTCGCGGCCCGAGGACGAACGCGAGTTCGTCCGTCGGCTCGAGGCGAAGGGCATCCCGACGACCGTCCGCGACACGCGCGGCCAGGAGATCGACGGCGCGTGCGGCCAGCTCGCGGCGGCCGATGCCTGACCACCCAGGGGTGGCGCCTCCCGCGACGCTCCTCGCCACCGACCTCGACGGCACCCTGCTGCGCTCCGACGGGACGCTGTCGACCCGCACCCGCGAGGCGATCGCGGCGGCGGAGGAGTCGGGAGTCCCGACCGTCTTCGTCACCGCCCGTCCTCCCCGCTGGCTCGACGACCTGGCCGACGCCGTCGGTGACGCGACGGGCGGAGTCGCCCTGAGCGCGAACGGCGCGTTCGTCTACCACGTCGCCAGCCGGACGGTGACGGAGGTCGGCACGCTCGCCCCCGACGCCTTGCGCGAGCTCGGGGAGGTGCTGCGCAGGGCGGTCCCCGGGATCGCGTTCGCCGTCGAGCGCGCTGACGGCATGCGCCGCGAGGAACGCTTCGCGTACGTGCGGGAGCGCCCGGCGGGTGACGACGTCGACGACTGGGAAGCGATCGCCTCCCGCCCGGCGGGCAAGCTGCTCGCGAAGCTCGACGGCAGCGACCCCGAGGTGTTCCACCAGCGGGTCGCCGAGGCGTTGGCGGGGCGCGCCGAGCTGGGCTTCTCCGGCGCGATCGGCCTCGCCGAGATCACCGCCCGCGGCGTCACCAAGGCGTCGGGGCTGGCTGCCTGGACGACGCAGCACGGGTACGCGCGCGACGAGGTGTGGGCGGTCGGCGACATGCCCAACGACCTGCCGATGCTGCGGTGGGCCGGGCGCGCCTTCGCCGTCGCCAACGCCCACCACGAGGTCCTCGCGAGCGTCCACGAGGTGGTGGCGACGAACGACGAGGACGGGGTGGCTGCCATCCTGGACCGCATCAGCCGCGACCGGGGACGCGAGGCGCGACGTGCGCCCGTCCCCGCCGAGCACGAGGAGCTTCCGTGATCGAGGTGACCCGTACGGGTGACGTCACCCAGATCGAGCTGCGTCGGCCCGAGCGCCGCAACGCGCTCGACCTCGACACCTGCGTCGAGGTACGCGAGGCGGTGCGGGCCGCCAGCGGCGACGGCACCCGCGCGGTGGTCGTCACCGGACAGGGCAGCAGCTTCTGCGCCGGCGCCGACCTCACCGGCGTGTACGGCGACGCGTTCATCGAGGGGCTGTACGGGATGCTGACGGCGCTCACCGAGGTGGACCTGCCCGTGATCGCTGCGGTCAACGGGCCGGCGATCGGTGCCGGCACCCAGCTCGCGCTCGCGTGCGACCTGCGCGTCGCGGCGCCGACGGCGAAGTTCGCCGTCCCGACCGCCCGCAACGGCATGGCCGTCGACACCTGGACCATCCGTACGCTCGCGGCGGTCGCGGGGGCAGGGACCGCCAAGGCGCTCATGATCGGCGCCGACACGCTCGACGCCGAGACGGCGTACGCGCGCGGGCTGGCCGACCGTCTCGGCGACCTCGAGGTCGCGAACGAGTGGGCGCAGGAGATCGCGTCGTTCGCGCCGCTGACCCTCGCGTACAACAAGCTCGTCCTCAACTCCGTCCCCGGACACCCCGAGGCGGACGCGCGCATCCGCGAGGGCTGGGAGGCGTGCTGGACGAGCGACGACGTACGCGAGGCCGCCGCGGCGCGTGCCGAGAAGCGGGCTCCGGTGTTCCGAGGGCGATGATGACCGCGGTCCTGGTCTTCGACGGAGACTGCGCGTTCTGCTCGAGCAGCGCGCGGTGGCTGCAGCGGTGGGCTCCGTCTCGTCGCGCGCACGTGGTCGCCTGGCAGCACGCCGATCTCGACGCTCTCCGGCTCACGGCCGCGCAGTGCGCGGAGGCGGTGCAGTGGGTCGACGACGCGCGGCAGGCTGCCGGTCCCGTGGCGATCGCCGCGTACCTGCGGACGGCCCGTCGCCCGTGGCCGCTCGCCGGCGCGCTCCTGGGACTGCGCCCGGTGACGGCGCTCGCCTGGCCCGTCTACCGCTGGATCGCCGCGCACCGGCACCAGCTTCCCGGCGGCACGCCACAGTGTGCCCTGCCGTCCGCGCCCCCGACGACCGGAGACCCCCGATGACCGATCCGACCTGGTTCTCCCGTCCTGCCGAGGGCAGCACGGGCATGCTCAACGCCGTGTACGACGCGCTCGACCGGCAGGTCGTCCTCGGTCGTGCCGACGAGCCCGCGCTCGACCTCGGTGACGAGGTGCTGTCCTACGCCGTGCTGCTGGAGCGGGCGGCAGCTTTCGGCGGTCTGCTGCGCGCGCTCGGCGTACGCCGTGACGACCCGGTCGCGGTGACCGCTCCGGTGTCGGCCGAGACGGCGGTCGCGGTGCTGGCCGCGGCGCGGATCGGTGCCGTGCCGTGGGTGGGGATCGACCCCGTGACGATGGCGTCTGCCAGCGCTGCACCGCTGGTGGTGGCCGAGGGGGCGCAGATGGAGACGGTCGCGCCCGCGGTCGACGCCCTCGACCCCGCACGTCCGCGCGCCGTCGTGGTCGTACGGCCGGAGCCGTGGTCGCTGCTCGAGACGCGCGACGTGGCGTGGGCCCCGGCGCTGAAGGCAGGGGGTACGGACCCGGCCGAGATCGTGCCGGTCGCGCCGGACGCCGCGTTCGTCGTGGCCGAGGACGGGACGCACGACCACCGGGAGCTCGCGTCGCCGGTGGACCTCGCCGCGACGCTGACGGCGGGGGAGTCCTGGGGTGGCGACAAGGTGCGCCGGCTGGTCAGCGCTCTGCGGGCCGGTCCGGGGACGGCTGCTCGAGGGTGACCGTCGGCGGTGAGGCGTGGTCGGTGGCGGGTCTCGAGACGAGCGCGACCACGAGGATCACCATCCAGACGAGCACGAACGGGATCACGGTCACGTTCTTGAGGGCGAGCTCCCAGGACGTGTAGGTCGTCTGGTGCGCCTCCGCCACGAGGCGGCTCCCGATCAGGTCGAGACCGACCTTGAACACGAGCGTCATCAGCACCAGGTATGCGGTGCTGGCGAGAACGATCCCGAGGGTTCCCGCCGAGGTCGTGGGCGGGTCCGGGCGGTCTCGCAGCACGGCTCGGACGACCCAGACCGCGAACGCGATCCGGACGGCCATCGTGATGAGCTCCCCGCTGATCCCGGTGAGCAGCGGCACGTCGTACCGGCTGACGGACACGAACCTCTGGACGGACGCAAGGGCGCCGAACGCGAAGACGATCGGGTAGTGCCTGACGAAGAAGCGTGCGGCCTCCGCCAGGAGCGAGGTCGCGGCAGCAAATGATTCAGTCATCCAAATAGTTTAGATGCCTAAAGGAAAATGGCAAGGCACCATAGGGGAGTGACTTCCCAGACTTCGGGTGGCCGCGACGTCGCGGGCGTGCTCCTCGGTGCCGAGCTCAGCGATGCCGTCGTCAGCTTTCACGAGGCGGTAGGGGCCCTGCTCGGCCTTTCTGCCGCCGACCACAAGGCGCTCGGGATCGTCCGACGGGACGGCCCGATGTCGGCTGGCCTGCTGGCTGAGCGCACCGCTCTGACCGCAGGGGCGGTGACCGGTCTCGTCGACCGGCTCGAGGCGGCCGGACTCGTACGCCGATCCCGCGACCCGCAGGACCGACGACGCCTGGTCATCGAGGCGACCGCGGGCCCTTCGGAGGAGGTCGCGGCCGCGTTCGACGCCCTGCAGCGCGCGATGGCGGGGGTGACGGCGGAGTTCAGCGATGCCGAGCTGGCAGTCGTCGAGCGGTGGGTGCGCGCGACGACCCAGGTCCTGCGCGACCAGGCGGCCGCGCTCGCCGCGCGACCGTGATCTCGCTCGCGTCTACTGCACGCCCCAGGCGTAGGTCTGCTTACGGAGCCGAAGATAGACGAACGTCTCGGTGTTTGTGACCGCCGGGATCGCGCGCACCTTGCTCGTGATCACCTCGAGGAGGTCGTCGTCGCTCTCGCACACGATCTCGGCGAGGACGTCGAACCGGCCCGTGGTGATCACCAGGTAGTCGAGCTCGGGGATGGCCGCCAGGGCGTCGGTGACGGCGAAGACGTCGCCGTCCACGCAGATCCCGACCATCGCCTGACGTGCGAAGCCGAGCTCGAGAGGATCGGTGACGGCGACGATCTGGATGATCCCGGCGTCGGTGAGCTTCTGGACCCTCTGTCGTACGGCCGCCTCGGACAGGCCGACCGCCTTGCCGATCGCGGCGTACGAGCGACGCCCGTCGATCTGCAGCTCGGCGATGATCCGCTTCGACACCTCGTCGAGGATCGCCCCGTTGCTCGTCCTGCGCTCCGTCATGCGCTCATCCTGCCCGAGCGACGGGTCCCGAGGCGCGGCAACCCGCACATATGTTGCGGATTTCGGGCACGTGCGCACTGTCACGCGGTGATTTCGTTGCGGCACGGTAAACAAGTTGCGGAATCGCTTGTCTGAAGACCGCCAGCCGTGTGAGGATTCCCGCCAGGCCGATCGGCAGACGGCGCCATGGCCGGCGCGTGAGAGGGAGTGGGTAGCCAGTGGTGAGACAGGTAAGTCGCCGGACCCTCCTGCGGGGCGCGGGAGGTGCGGCGTTCGTGGCCGGCAGCGCGGCGGTGCTCCCGTTCTTCGGGACCCCCGACCGACGCCAGGACCCTGCGGACTGCGCGGCGACCGACCGCAGCAACGACGGACGCCTGATCGTCTCGAACTGGCCGGAGTACATCGATCAGCCCGACGACGGCTACGTCACGACGATCGACCAGTTCCAGAAGGAGTACGGGATCTCCGTCTCCTACACGGCCGACGTCAACGACAACAACGAGTTCTTCGCGAAGGTCGTCAACCAGCTCGGCGCCTGCGAGCCCGTCAACCGCGACATGTTCATGCTCACCGACTGGGCGGCGGCGCGGATGATCCAGATGGGCTGGATCCAGCCGATGGACCCCGCCAAGGTCCCGAACCTCCACAATAACCTCATCTCGTCGCTGCGCGACCTCGCCTGGGACCCCGACCGCGGGTACTCCGCGCCGTGGCAGGCCGGCCTGACCGGCATCGCGTACAACAAGTCCAAGGTCGGCGAGGTCCGCTCGTACGCCGAGCTCCTCACGCGCGCCGACCTCAAGGGCCGCGTCACGATGCTCACCGAGATGCGCGACACGATGGGCTTCATGCTGCTGAAGAACGGCGCCGACCCCGCCGACTTCACCTCTGAGCAGTGGGGCGTCGCCCTCGAGGACCTGCGGCGGGCCGCCAACGACGGCCAGATCCGCGCGTTCACCGGCAACGAGTACGTCCAGGACCTCGCCGCCGGCAACATCGTGGCGTGCGAGGCCTGGTCGGGTGACGTGCTGGCGGCCGGCGACCCCAACATCGAGTTCGTGGTCCCCGAGGAGGGGCTCATGATCTGGGCCGACAACATGCTGATCCCCAACCAGGCGGCGCACGTGGCGAACGCCGAGAAGTGGGTCGACTACTACTACCGCCCGGACGTCGCGGCGAAGCTCGCGGCGTACGTCAACTACATCTGCCCCGTCGTGGGTGCCCAGGCCGAGATGGAGAAGATCGACCCCGAGCTGGCCGCGGACCCGCTGATCTTCCCCGACGACGAGACCCTCGCCAAGACCCACTCGTTCATGGCCCTCGAGGAGTTCCAGATGCGCGAGTACGAAGGAGACTTTGCCGATGTCACTGGTGGCTGACGACCACGAGACCGCCCAGGGACGGTCGGGCTCTGGCCGCGACCTCCGCCTGACGGCGGTCACCAAGTCGTACGGAACGTTCACGGCGGTGAAGTCGCTGGACCTCGTCGTCCCCGAGGGGTCGTTCTTCGCGCTGCTCGGTCCGTCGGGCTGCGGCAAGACGACCACGCTGCGGATGGTCGCCGGCCTCGACGTCCCGACCTCGGGCACGATCGCCCTCGGCGACCGCGAGATCACGTACGACAAGCCGTACAAGCGGCCCGTCAACACGGTCTTCCAGAACTACGCCCTCTTCCCGCACCTCAGCATCGCCGAGAACGTCGCGTTCGGTCTCAAGCGCCGCGGCGTGAAGGACACGAAGGCCAAGGTCGCGGAGATGCTCGAGCTCGTGGAGCTCGGCGAGCAGGGCGCCAAGAAGCCGTTCCAGCTCTCCGGTGGTCAGCAGCAGCGCGTCGCGCTCGCCCGTGCCCTCATCAACAACCCTGAGGTGCTCCTCCTCGACGAGCCGCTCGGTGCGCTCGACCTCAAGCTGCGCCGCGGGATGCAGATCGAGCTCAAGCGCATCCAGACCGAGGTCGGGCTGACCTTCGTCCACGTGACCCACGACCAGGAGGAGGCCATGACCATGGCCGACACGGTCGCGGTCATGAACGCGGGCGTGATCGAGCAGATGGGCGCGCCGGAGGCGCTGTACGACAACCCGGAGTCGACCTTCGTCGCCAACTTCCTCGGCCAGTCCAACCTGCTCGCGGGTGACATCCTCGGCCCCGACGGCGACGTCGTGAAGGTGTCGATCCAGGGCACCACCGTCTCGATCCCGAGCGACCGGTCCCACGCCGACGGCACCCGCGGCTGGGTGGGCATCCGTCCCGAGAAGGTCATGATCGCCGAGGTGGGAGGCGAGATCGACGCCCCCGGCAACCGTTTCGAGGGTGGCGTGGTCTCCGACGTGAGCTTCGTCGGCGTCAGCACCCAGTACCTCGTCCGGATGCCCTGGGGCCAGGAGCTGATGGTGTTCGAGCAGAACACCGGCCGGCGTCCGATCTTCGCGGTCGGCACCCCCGTCGATCTCTCGTGGCGTCCCGAGTACGCGTTCCTCCTCGACGCGAGCCAGGACGCGAGCGCGGGTGTCGAGGACGGGGACGACTGATGACCCACCAGCCCCAGGAGGCGGTCGTCGAGCCGGATGCCGTGGGCCTCGGGCCCTCGGGCACCGACCCGACGCCACCGGTGCGCGTGCGCGGCCGGGGACGGCTGACGGGCTACTGGCTGATGCTGCCCGGCGCGCTGTGGCTGGGCCTCTTCTTCCTCGTCCCGTTCTACTCGCTGATCGCGATGAGCCTGTACGACCCGGAGGGCTCGAGCCTCACCGGGTACGACATGACCTGGCACGTCGCGAACTACGTGGACGTGATCCAGGCGTACTGGCGGCCGCTGCTGCGGTCGTTCTGGTACGCCGCGCTCGCGACCGTGGCGTGCCTGGTCCTCGGGTACGTCCTGGCGTACGCGATCGTGTTCAAGGCGGGCCGCTGGAAGAACCTGATGCTCATCTTGGTGATCGCCCCGTTCTTCACCAGCTTCCTCGTGCGCACGCTGTCGTGGAAGCTGATCCTCGCCGACGACGGCTGGATCGTGAACTCGCTGCAGTTCGTCGGCATCCTCGGCGAGGAAGGCAGGCTGCTCGCGACCCCGTTCGCGGTGGTCGCGGGTCTGACGTACAACTTCCTGCCGTTCATGGTGCTGCCGCTGTTCGCGAGCCTCGACAAGATCGACTACCGCCTGATCGAGGCTGCCGGAGACCTGTACGCGTCGCCGCGCCGTGCGTTCCTGCGGGTGACGCTCCCGCTGTCGATGCCCGGCGTGGTCGCGGGGACGCTGCTGACGTTCATCCCGGCCGCCGGCGACTACATCAACTCCGAGCTCCTCGGCAGCCCCAACCAGCGCATGATCGGCAACGTCATCCAGAACCTCTTCACCAACCAGGGTGACTACGCCGCAGCCGGTGCGCTGTCCATGACGCTGATGATCGTCATCACGATCGGCGTCGTGCTCTACATCCGACGTGCAGGGACGGAGGACCTCGTATGAGCCCGCTCCACAAGCTCGGACGCTGGATCGGCGAGCACCTGATCCTCGCGCTCGGCATCCTCGTGCTGGTCTACATGTTCGTGCCGATCGGCATCGTGGCGCTGATGAGCTTCAACGACCCGGCGTCGCGCAACGTCTACCGGTTCGACGGGTTCACGCTCGACAACTGGCTGAACCCGTGCGAGCCGGCCGGGATGTGCGCGTCGGTCGTCCGCAGCGTCGAGATCGGCCTGCTGGCCACGCTCGTCGCGACGATCCTCGGGACGCTCGCAGCGTTCGCGCTGGTGCGCCACCGCTTCGTCGGGCGCGGCCCGCTGAACACGCTGATCATCCTGCCGATGGCGGCGCCCGAGATCGTCCTGGGCTCGTCGATGCTGGCGCTGTTCGTGTCGGCGGGCTTCGGCGGCAAGCTCGGGTTCTGGACGATCTTCATCGCCCACGTCACGTTCTGCCTGTCGTTCGTCATCATCACGGTGCGCGCACGGCTGTCGGGGCTCGACGACAACCTCGAGCAGGCGGCGATGGACCTCTACGCCACGGAGAACCAGACGTTCTGGCGCGTGACGTTCCCGCTCGTCTTCCCGGGCATCCTCGGCGCCGCGCTGCTGAGCTTCTCGCTGTCGTTCGACGACTTCATCATCACGAACCTCAACGCCGGGCAGACCGTGACGTTCCCGATGTACGTGTGGGGTGTCGCCCAGCGCGGTATCCCGATGCAGGTCAACGTGATCGGCACGGCGATGTTCGTCATCGCGGTGGCGATCGTGCTCGCCAATGAGGTGTCGCGGCGCCGGCAGGCGAAGATCGCCGCCTGACCCACGCCCGTACCGTCCGCGATCCTGACGCTTCCAGCGGTACCCGAGCGAAGTCGCTCTGACCCGACTGCACACACTCGGGTCGGTGCAGCTCCGCTCGGGTACGCTGGCGGCCGCACCACGTCTCGCCAGACATTGGATCCATGGTTCGGACAGGAGCGTCTGATGCATGACTTGGTCAAGTGGGGCGGCGGTGTCGGAGCCCTTGTGCTGACCATCACGGGTTGTGCGGGCTCGCCACCAGTCGCGGATTCGACAGCCGTCCGGCCAGCCGTTGATGAGGCTGTCTTGACCGGCGCGGGATTCAGGAGCTTCGACTATCAGCCCGTGGCCAGTCCGCGCGAGCTGTCAGCGGCTTGCGAGGTCGTCGTAGCCGGTCGAGTGGCGTCCTGGGCGGCGGGGGTTGACGCGTACGACGACGAAGACCATCAAGCGTTCGCCATCCTCGCGGTCGACGTGGACGACGCGATCGCGGGGGAGAGTGCTGTCCACGACGGTCGGGTCTTCGTGCGCGTCATCCGAGGATATGAGGTCGTCGAGGACAAGATCCCGGTCAAGCCCGCAGATGCTCCAGCGACGGTGACGTCGATCGCTGATCTCGAGAAGGCTGCGCCGGTGGGCACCCGCGTGGCGATCACCGGGAACGTCGTCGACCGGCTTCCCCATGGTGACGACCCCGCATGGACGCAGGAGAATGCCGACGCTGGCCTGCCGAAGGGCGCTGCCGTCATCCAACCTTCCCTGCAGGGGCTCCTCCTCGAGGACGCCGATGGCCAGCTTGTCAGCGGGATCGTCGACGACGATCCCACGACCTGGGGCGCAGCCTGGACGCCGACAGTCGAGCGCACCGGGAAGCAAAGGACCACGCCGTACGGATGGCTGGTCGCCGAGCTCGGTGAAGGCGCAGCCTCCTAGCCCGCGCCACGGCCGCACGGCGCGGGGAACGAGAAACCGCCGCCCGCGGGGTACGGCGGACGGCGGCTCTCGAGGGACGTACGGTCAGAGCAGGTTCTGGCCCTCGGTGATCACCGAGCGGAGGATGCTCTCCATCTCGTCGAAGTGCTCCTGGTCGCAGATCAGCGGGGGAGCGAGCTGGACGACCGGGTCGCCACGGTCGTCGGCGCGGCAGTAGAGGCCCGCGTCGTACAGCGCCTTGGAGAGGAAGCCACGGAGCAGCCGCTCGGACTCCTCCTCGTTGAACGTCTCCTTGGTCGCCTTGTCCTTGACGAGCTCGATGCCGTAGAAGTACCCGTCACCGCGGACGTCGCCGACGATGTCGAGGTCGAGCAGCTTCTCGAGCGTCGAGCGGAAGCCGTCCTCGTTGGCGCGCACGTTCTCGTTGATGCCCTCGCGCTCGAAGATATCGAGGTTGGCCATCGCGACGGCGGTCGAGACCGGGTGCCCGCCGAAGGTGTAGCCGTGCAGGAACGACTCGTGACCCTTGAGGAACGGCTCCATCAGGCGGTCCGAGGCGATCATCGCGCCGAGCGGGGAGTAGCCCGAGGTGAGGCCCTTGGCGCACGTGATGATGTCGGGCTGGTAGCCGTAGCGCACCGCGCCGAACATCTCACCGAGACGGCCGAACGCGCAGATGACCTCGTCGGAGACCAGCAGCACGTCGTACTCGTCGCAGATCTCGCGGACCCGCTGGAAGTATCCGGGCGGCGGCGGGAAGCAGCCGCCAGCGTTCTGCACCGGCTCGAGGAAGACGGCCGCGACGGTGTCGGGGCCCTCGAACTCGATCGCCTCGGCGATGCGGTCGGCGGCCCAGCGGCCGAAGGCCTCGGGGTCGTCGCCGTGCTCGGGCGCGCGGTAGATGTTGGTGTTCGGGACGCGGAAGGTGCTCGGCACGAGCGGCTCGAACGGCGCCTTCATGTCCGGGATGCCGGTGATCGAAAGCGCCCCCTGCGGGGTGCCGTGGTACGCGATGTTGCGGCTGATGACCTTGTGCTTGGTCGGCTTGCCGGTCAGCTTGAAGTACTGCTTGGCCAGCTTCCAGGCGGACTCCACGGCCTCGCCGCCACCGGTGGTGAAGAAGACGCGGTTGAGGTCGCCGGGCGCGTACGAGGCGACGCGCTCGGCCAGCTGCACGGCCGGCGGGTGCGCGTACGACCACAGCGGCATGAACGCCAGCTCGCGGGCCTGCTTGGCTGCGGCCTCGGCGAGCTCCTCACGGCCGTGACCGACCTGGACGACGAAGAGTCCCGCCAGTCCGTCGAGGTAGCGCTTGCCCGCGGTGTCGTAGAGATATGCACCCTCCCCCTTCGCGATCACCGGCACGTCCGAGCTGTCGTACGTGCTGTGGCGCGTGAAGTGCATCCAGAGGTGGTCCTTTGCGGCGCGCTGGAGGTGCGCGTCGTCCCACGATTCGCTCATGGACCGAGTATCGCCCAAAAGTCGCTCCTAGGCAAAGGTTTTCGGTCGTGTAGAGGGGTTACACATACGAAATCCGCAGCGTCGGCGCTGATTGGCTATTCAATCCATTGTCACGCTCCGGCGTCTGTGCCAGATTGTGGTCATGACCGAGACCATCGCGAACTTCGTCAACGGCAAGAAGTCGCCGTCGCAGGACGGCGCCACGTACGACGTGATCGATCCGACGACCGGACAGGCGTACGCGACCGCGCCGCTGTCGCGCGAGGCGGACGTCGACGTGGCGATGAAGGCGGCGCAGGACGCCTTCGACAACGGCTGGCGCGACACGACCCCGCGTGAGCGCCAGGCCGCGCTGATCAAGCTCAACCAGGCGATCGCCGACCGTCTCGACGACATCGTCGACGCGGAGGTGAAGAACACCGGCAAGCCGCGCGGCCTCACGGTCAGCGAGGAGATGCCGATGGTCGACGACGCGCTGACCTTCTTCGCCGGCGCCGCACGCGTGCTCGAGGGCCGCGCGGCGGGGGAGTACATGGCCGGCCACACCTCGATGATCCGCCGCGAGCCGATCGGTGTCGTCGCGCAGGTGACCCCGTGGAACTACCCGCTGCTCATGGGCATCTGGAAGGTCGCCCCCGCGCTGGCGGCCGGCAACACGATCGTGATCAAGCCGAGCGACACGACGCCCGCGTCCACCGCGCTCCTCGCCGAGATCGCCGCCGACATCCTGCCGCCGGGCGTGCTCAACGTCGTCTGCGGCGACCGTGACACCGGCCGCGCGCTCGTCTCGCACCCGACGCCGGCGATGGTCGCCATCACCGGGTCGGTCCGCGCCGGCATGGAGGTCGCCCGCTCGGCGGCCGACGACGTCAAGCGGGTCCACCTCGAGCTGGGCGGCAAGGCGCCGGTGGTCGTGTTCGACGACGCCGACATCGAGGCGGCGTCTGCGGCCATCGCGGAGGCCGGCTACTTCAACGCCGGACAGGACTGCACCGCTGCGACGCGGGTGCTGGCCTCGCCGCGGGTGTACGGCGACTTCGTCGACGCGATCGCCGAGCAGGCGAAGGGCCTCAAGACCGGTCTGCCGGACGACGAGGACGCGATGTACGGGGCGCTCAACAACGCCGACCAGCTCGCGCGGGTGTCGGGGTTCGTCGACCGTCTCCCGGACCACGCGAAGGTGGCCGCAGGTGGCTCGCGCCCGGGCGGCGACCTGGCGAACGGCTACTACTTCGAGCCGACCGTGCTCGCGGACCTCAAGCAGAGCGACGACGCGATCCAGAACGAGATCTTCGGCCCCGTCATCACCGTGCAGCAGTTCTCCGACGAGGACGAGGCGGTGCGCTGGGCCAACGGCGTCCAGTACGGCCTCGCGTCGTCGGTGTGGACGAAGGACCACGGCCGTGCGATGCGGATGGCCCGCCGGCTCGACTTCGGGTGCGTGTGGATCAACACCCACATCCCGCTGGTCGCCGAGATGCCGCACGGCGGGTTCAAGCACTCCGGCTACGGCAAAGACCTCTCGATGTACGGGCTCGAGGACTACACGCGCGTCAAGCACGTGATGAGCAACATCGAGGCCTGACCCCCGGGACGCCCCGCGCCCTCTCCGTTGGTCCCCACGCAACGTTCACGCCCCACCGCAACCTTGCGGTGGGGCGTGGCATCGTCGGTGGGCCCAACGGAAAGTGGGGGACGGACTCAGACCAGGCCGGCGTCGTGGACCGCGATCGCGACCTGCACGCGGTTCGCGGCGTCGAGCTTGGTGAGGATCCGCGAGACGTGCGCCTTCACGGTCGCGACGCTCATGTGGAGGTCGGCGGCGATCTCGGCGTTCGAGAGCCCGTGGCCCACTGCCACCGCAACCTCACGCTCGCGGTCGCTCAGCACCTTCAGCCGTGCCTCGGCGTCGTCGTCCCCGCCGCCGGTGTCGCGCACGCGGCGGATCAGCTGCTCGGTCACGCTCGGCGACAGCATCGGCTCGCCGTCGGCGACCTTGCGCACGGCGTCGACCAGCATCTCGGGAGGGGTGTCCTTCAGGAGGAACCCGCTCGCCCCGTGCCGCAGCGCCCGCAGCACGTAGTCGTCGGCGTCGAACGTCGTCAGCACGATGACGTACGGGGGAGCGGGGGTGCGCTGGAGCTCCGCGGTCGCCGAGAGGCCGTCCATGCGCGGCATCCGGATGTCCATGAGGACGACGTCGACCGGCGTCGCGCGCAGCGCGGCGAGCGCGGCGGCTCCGTCACCGGCCTCGGTGACCACCGCGATGTCGTCGGCGCCGCCGAGGATCAGCCGCAGACCGGCGCGTACGAGGGCGTCGTCGTCGACGAGGGCAACGCGGATCATGTCGGCCACGGTAGTGCGAGCGTCAGCACGAACTCGTCACCGGTGATCCGGTGGGTGAGCGTCCCGCCCACGAGGTCGGCGCGCTCGGCGAGCCCGACGAGGCCGAGCCCGGAGGTGGGGAGCGGTGCGTACGTCGACCCGACGCGCAGCGGGTTGCGGACCTCGACGACGACGCCGTCGTCGGGCGCTCCGCGCAGCGTGGCTGTCACGGCGGTGTCCGGGGCGTGCTTGTGGGCGTTGGTAAGAGCCTCCTGGACGACCCGGTACGCCGTGCGGCCCAACCGGTCGGGCGGGCCGAGCGCCGTGACCTCGTCGTCGAGGTGGACCCGCATCCCGGCCGACCGCGCACCGTTCACGAGGTCGGGAAGGTCGCTCCACGACGGCTGGGGACGGTCGCCGTCGGCGTCGTCGCCGCGCAGGATGCCCAGCACCTCCCGCAGGTCGGTCAACGCGAGGTGGGCGTGGTCGCGGATCACCTCCGAGGCGTCGCGGATCTCGGCCGGGGGCAGGTCGGTCCGGTACGCGAGCGCGCCTGCGTGCATCGCGACCATGGAGATGCGGTGGGCCAGGACGTCGTGCATCTCCCGGGCGATCCGGGCCCGCTCGGCGATGCGGGCCTGGGCGACGCGGCTCACCTGCTCCGCCTCGGCGACGCGGGCCCGCTCGCGCAGCGTGTAGAGCAGCTCGCGGCGCGACCCGACGTACATGCCGATGGCGAAGACGACGGCGACCCCCATCAGCCCCATCGCCATGACGAACGCGCGCTCGTCCCCGATCGAGGGGTCGATGAGCACGATGACCACGGTCTGGACGACCACGAGGACGCCGACCGGCACGATCTCGCGGAGGCGGCGTCGGGTCGCCAGCGAGGCGACCGCGAGCAGCGCGGAGCCGGCGGCCGACATCGACCCTGCCGCGATGACGGTCACGAGCACGGCGACCCCCACGGGGTAGCGGCGACGCTGCGTCACCGCTGCCAGGGCGACCGCACCCCCGAGCAGGTCGAGCCAGAACCACCACGGAGCGTGGTCGGCCTGCCACTGGGCCACGGGGAACCACACGATCGCCCCGAGGACGACTGCCAGACCTAGGCGCCACGCCTGGCTCCACCAGCGCAGGGGCGGCTGGTACGCCGCGGGGTCGACCTCGTCCACGCACACCAGGGTAGGTGAGCGCCGACGGGCCCCGAACCGGCCGAAGGTCGAGGATCGAGGTCGCGCCCCCTACTTTCGGCTAGGACATTCCCACCCATGGGCCGATGTCCGCAGAACCGTCGAGGGGTGATGCTAGGGGCATGATCGAAGTCCAGAACCTCTCGAAGAGGTACGGCGACCATCTCGCGGTCGACGACATCACCTTCGTGTGCCGCCCGGGCACCGTCACCGGCTTCCTCGGCCCGAACGGCGCCGGGAAGTCGACGACGCTGCGGATGCTCGCCGGCCTGACGCACCCGACCGCCGGCCAGGCGACCATCGGCGGCCACCGCTACACCGAGATCCCCAACCCCGGGGCGCAGATCGGCGTGCTGCTCGACGCCTCGGCCCAGCACAACGGACGCGCCGGTCGTGAGGTGCTCACGATCGCCGCGCAGACGATGGGGCTCCCCAAGAAGCGCGTCGACGAGATGCTCGAGCTCGTGGGGCTCTCTCCCAAGGAGGCGAAGCGCCGGGTCGGCAACTACTCCCTCGGCATGCGTCAGCGGCTGGGGATCGCGCAGTCCCTGCTGGCCGACCCGAAGGTGCTCATCCTCGACGAGCCGGCGAACGGTCTCGACCCGGCGGGCATCCACTGGATGCGCCAGCTGCTGCGCCACTACGCCGACCGTGGCGGCACGGTCCTGCTCTCGTCGCACCTCCTCCACGAGATCGAGGTCATCGCCGACGAGATCATCGTCATCGGCAACGGGCGCATCGTCGCCCAGGGGCAGAAGGAGGAGCTGCTGGCCGGCGCCGGCACCTTCGTACGGGCGCTGGAGCCGGACGCGCTGGCCCGCGCGCTGTCGGTCGCTGGCATCCACGTGACGCCGGCGACGGCCGACGGCTTCACCACGGACGCCGATCCCGCCGACGTCGGCAAGGCGGCCGCTGCCGCCGGAGTCGCGCTGCTCGAGCTGCGCCCCGGAGACCGGGCAGGGCTCGAGGACCTGTTCCTCCAGCTCACCGCTGGCGACCAGCGCGAGGCGCTTGCGCCTGCACCCGCCCCGGGCTTCGGCCCGACCGCTCCCCAAGGAGGCCAGGCATGACCGCCGTCGCCCCCGAGGTCGGCATCGACCTCGACCGTCCCCGCGTCCCGTTCACGCGCCTGGTGGGCGTCGAGCTGCGCAAGCTCGCCGACACCCGAGCCGGGAAGTGGCTGCTCGGCACCATCGCCGCCATCAGCCTCCTCGTGATGGTCGTGATGCTGTGGGTGGGCCTCGCCGAGGACGTCAACCTCGGCTTCACCGACTTCCTCACGGGCATGAACATCCCGATGGGCGTGCTGCTGCCGGTCCTCGGTGTCCTCTCCGTCACGAGCGAGTGGTCGCAGCGCACGGCGCTGGTGACGTTCACGCTCGAGCCGAACCGCGGCCGCGTCCTGGCGGCGAAGGTCGTCACCGGCCTCATCACCGCGCTGTTCGCCGTCATCGCCGCTCTCGTCGCCGCCGCGGTCGGCACGGCGCTGATGGGTGCGCTCGGCTCGGGGGAGACCAGCTGGAGCATCGACGCCAGCCAGCTCGTCGGGTTCTACGCCGGCCAGGCGCTGGCGCTTCTCATGGGCATCACGTTCGGCATGCTCCTGCTGAGCTCGCCGGCCGCGATCGTCGTCTACTTCGCGTGGGCGTTCGTCCTCCCCACGATCTTCGGCGTCGCCGTGGCCTTCATCGGGTGGTTCGGTGACGTGTGGCCGTGGATCGACTTCTCCGCGGCCCAGACCCCGCTGTTCCAGCGTGGCGGCCCGAGCGGGGAGGAGTGGGCCCACCTCGCCGTCTCCGGCACGATCTGGCTGCTGATCCCGTTCGTGCTGGGCTGGATGCGCGTCCTGCGCAGCGAGATCAAGTAGTCGCTCCGTCCCTGCGACGACGTCGCGGGAGCACCTGGGAGACTTGTTTCCATGGTGCAGACCCGCGACGTCGTCGTCCTCGGTTCGACCGGTTCCATCGGGACCCAGGCCCTCGAGATCGTCGCCGCCAACCCCGACCGTTTCCGGGTCACCGGCATCGCGGCCGGCGGCAGCGACCCGGTGCTCCTCGCGCAGCAGGCGATCGCCCACGAGGTCGAGGTCGTCGCTGTCGCGCAGGCGACCGCGGCCCAGGACGTCCAGCTCGCGCTGTACGCGGAGGCGCAGCGTCGTGGCTACGCCGAGGGCCAGTACCGCCTCCCGCGCATCCTCGCCGGCCCGCAGGCCGCCACCGAGCTCGCCGCGACGCCGTGCGACGTCGTCCTCAACGGCATCACCGGTGCCGTCGGCCTCGGTCCGACGATCGCGGCCCTGAAGGCCGGCACCACCCTGGCGCTGGCCAACAAGGAGTCGCTGATCATCGGCGGACCCGTCGTCACCGCCCTCGCAAGACCGGGTCAGATCGTCCCCGTCGACTCCGAGCACTCCGCGATCGCCCAAGCGCTGCGCAGCGGCACCACCGCCGAGGTGCGCCGCCTCGTGCTCACCGCCAGCGGCGGCCCCTTCCGCGGCCGGACGCGTGACCAGCTCGCCGACGTCACGCCCGACCAGGCGCTCGCGCACCCCAACTTCGCGATGGGCCCGGTCATCACGATCAACTCGGCGACGCTCGTCAACAAGGGCCTCGAGGTCATCGAGGCGCACCTGCTCTTCGACGTGCCGATGGACCGCGTCGACGTCGTGGTCCACCCGCAGCAGATGATCCACTCGATGGTCGAGTTCATCGACGGCTCGACGATCGCCCAGGCCTCGCCTCCCTCGATGCTGATCCCGATCGCCCTCGGCATGGGGTGGCCCGACCGGGTCCCCGACGCAGGCCCCGGCTGCGACTGGGCGACGGCGTCTCAGTGGGACTTCGCACCGCTGGACGACGACGCGTTCCCGGCCGTACGCCTCGCGCGCCGAGCGGGCGCTGCCGGCGGCACCGCCCCTGCGGTCTACAACGCCGCCAACGAGGTGTGCGTCGCCTCGTTCCTCGCCGGCGAGCTTCCGTTCCTCGCGATCGTGGACACCGTCGGCGCCGTTCTCGAGGAACACCTCACCGGCGCGCGCGTACTCTCGGAGAAGGAGCCGCTGACCGTCGACGACGTCCTCGCGGCCGACACGACTGCCCGTACGAGGGCCCACGAGCTGATCGAGGGCCACCAGAGTGCCGCGAAGGAGCGCCGATGACGGAGGTGCTGCTCTACACCCTCGGTGTCGTCGTCGTGGTCGTGGGCCTGGCCGTCTCGATCGCGCTCCACGAGGTCGGGCACATGGTGCCGGCCAAGCTGTTCGGCGCCAAGGTCACGCAGTACTTCGTCGGCTTCGGTCGCACCCTCTGGTCGACCCGCAAGGGCGAGACCGAGTACGGCGTCAAGGCGATCCCGCTCGGCGGCTTCGTCAAGATCGTCGGCATGCTTCCGCCGCACCCCGGCGACGACCCCGGCCAGGTGCGCCAGTCGAACACCGGGATGTTCACGCAGCTCATCTCCGACGCCCGCTCGGCGGAGTACGAGAACGTGACCCCGGAGGACGAGCCGCGCCTCTTCTACCGCCTGCCGTGGTGGAAGAAGGCGATCGTCATGGTCGGCGGCCCGGCCGTCAACCTGGTGATCGCGTTCGTGCTGTTCGCCGCCGTGTTCCTGTCGATCGGCGCGAGCACCGTCAACACCACCGTCTCGGCCGTGTCGGACTGCGCGATCCCGTCGACCGAGGCCGGCCGCACGTGCACGGCCTCCGACCCCGTCGCCCCGGCCAAGCAGGCCGGGCTCCAGGTCGGTGACGAGATCACCTCGTTCAACGGCACCGCGATCACGACGTGGGACCAGCTCTCGCGCGCGATCCGCGCCAACGGCGACGCGCCGGCGACCATCGGCTTCGAGCGCGACGGCGCCGCGCGTACGGTCACCGTCAACACGTCGGTGCAGACCCGGACGTCGCTGGACGACCCCGACAAGGTCGAGGACGTCGGGTTCCTGGGCGTCTCGCCGACGCCGGTCTACCAGCGCGAGGACCTCGGCTTCGTCGTCACGACGATGGGCGACATGACGGTCAGCACCGTCAAGGCGATCGGATCCCTGCCGGAGAAGATGGTCGAGGTCACCAAGGCGGCCTTCGGCGCCGAGCGCGGCGACGACACCCCGATGAGCCCCGTGGGAGCGAGCCGCGTCGCCGGCGAGGTCACGTCGGCGGAGGGCACCACCTGGACCGACCGCGTCCACTTCGTCGCGCTGCTGCTCGCGAGCATCAACCTGTTCATCGGCATCTTCAACCTCGTCCCGCTGCTGCCGCTCGACGGCGGACACATCGCGGGCGCCCTGTGGGAGGGTCTGCGCAACGCGATCGCCCGCCTGCGTCGCCGCCCGATCCCGGGCCCGGTGGACGTCGCCAAGATGTTGCCGGTCGCGTACGCCGTGGGTGCCGTGCTGCTCGTGATGGGTGTCATCCTCGTCTACGTCGACATCGTCAACCCGATCCGCCTGACCTGACCGCTGCCTCACCCTGACCCCGTACCAAGGAGACCTGGAACCGCATGGACGTCAACCTGGGAATGCCGGCCGCCCCGCCGCCGGTGCTCCGGCCCCGTCGACCCAGCCGCAAGATCAAGGTCGGCAAGGTCGAGGTCGGGGGAGACGCACCGATCTCGGTGCAGTCCATGACCACGACTCCGACGGTCGACGTCAACGCGACGCTCCAGCAGATCGCCGAGCTCACCGCCGCCGGCTGCGACATCGTCCGCGTCGCGTGCCCGAGCCAGGACGACGCCGAGGCGCTGCCCGACATCGCCCGCAAGTCGCAGATCCCGGTGATCGCCGACATCCACTTCCAGCCCAAGTACGTCTTCGCCGCGATCGAGGCCGGCTGCGCCGCCGTCCGCGTCAACCCCGGCAACATCCGCAAGTTCGACGACCAGGTCAAGGAGATCGCGCAGGCCGCGAAGGACCACGGGACGTCGATCCGCATCGGGGTCAACGCAGGCTCGCTCGACAAGCGGCTGCTCGAGAAGTACGGCAAGCCGACCGCGGAGGCGCTCGTCGAGTCCGCCGTCTGGGAGGCGTCGCTGTTCGAGGAGCACGACTTCCACGACTTCAAGATCTCGGTCAAGCACAACGACCCGGTCGTGATGGTCCGGGCCTACGAGCTGCTCGCCGAGAAGGGTGACTGGCCGCTGCACCTCGGCGTCACCGAGGCGGGCCCGGCGTTCCAGGGCACCATCAAGTCCGCGACCGCCTTCGGCGCGCTGCTGAGCCAGGGGATCGGCGACACGATCCGCGTCTCGCTGTCGGCGCCCCCGGTCGAGGAGGTCAAGGTCGGCATCCAGATCCTGCAGTCGCTCAACCTCCGCCCGCGCAAGCTCGAGATCGTCTCGTGCCCGTCGTGCGGCCGCGCGCAGGTCGACGTCTACACGCTCGCCGAGGAGGTCACCGCCGGGCTCGAGGGCATGGAGGTGCCGCTGCGCGTCGCCGTCATGGGCTGCGTCGTCAACGGGCCCGGCGAGGCCCGCGAGGCCGACCTCGGTGTCGCGTCCGGCAACGGCAAGGGCCAGATCTTCGTCAAGGGCGAGGTCATCAAGACCGTGCCGGAGTCGAAGATCGTGGAGACGCTCATCGAGGAGGCGATGCGGATCGCCGAGGAGATGGAGCCGGTCGAGGGCGCGTCGCCCGAGGTCGCGATCTCCTAGTCCCTCGAAGGGTCTACTCGCCGACGTCCCCGCTGGCCAGCTCCACGACGATGTCGAGGTGGCCGACGTGCCGCGCGTACTCCTGCACGAGGTGCAGGAGGATCCACGCGAGGTTCGGCGGGTCGGCGTCGAAGCGTCCGCCGAGAGCGGCGACGTCGTCCAAGGACGCCGACGTGGTGATCGCACGCGAGCGGTCGGCCTGCTCCTCGAAGCGCCGTCGCAGGACCTCGTACGACTCGTCGTCGGCGACCGCCCACTCGTCGGTCCCGGGACGGAGGTCGCCCCACGGGTCCGGCACCGGCTCGGCCCGGAAGCCCCACTGGAGCCAGCGGCGCTCGACGTACGTGAGGTGCTTGAGCAGCCCCAGCGGCGTCCATCCGCTGGGGACACGCGTACGTGCGCGGTCGTCGTCGTCCAGGGCGTCGAGCTTGCGGAGGAGCGCGTCGCGGTAGTGGTCGAGCTGGCCGGCGACGATCTCCCGGGGGTCGCGCAGCGTCATGGGCGGCTCGCCGAGGGGTCCGGTCGTCATGGCACGGAGCCTACGACGCTCCTGGGGCCATGGTCCGTCGACGCGAGGCCAGATAGGCTCACCACACGGACCGGCGGGAGGAGGGTGCATGCTCAGCACCACCACAGGCGTCCGTGTGCTCCACGAGCCGGACCTCCCGCTCCTCCAGCAGCTCATCGACCGGGATCCGGTGGTCAACCTCTTCGTCGACCACCGCGCGGCCACGACACGGCTGCAGGCCCGATGGCTCGGCGGAGAGGTCTGGGGCTACTTCGAGGACGGGGCTCTGGTCTCCGCCTGCCACGTCGGCGCCAACCTGGTCCCCGTCGAGGCGACCGATCGGGCGATCGACGCGTTCGCCTACCGCGCCGAGAGCCTCGGACGCCTGTCGTCGTCGATCGTGGGACCCCGTGACGCCGTCGTCCGGCTGTGGGACAACCTCGCGCCCGAGTGGGGTCCGGCGCGCTCGCTGCGTCTCGACCAGCCGTTCCTGGAGATCGCCGCGCCACCGGCGGTGCGGCCCCACCCGGCCCTGCGCCCGGTCCTCCTCGACGAGATCGACATCCTCTATCCCGCCGCCGTCGCGATGTTCACCGAAGAGGTGGGGGAGAGCCCAGAGCTCCCCGGTCGCAACAGCTACCGCGCACGGGTCACGCAGCTGGTCAGCCGCGGCTGGGCGTACGCGATCATCGAGGACGGCGAGGTGCTCTTCAAGGCCGAGGTCGGCTCGGCGACCGCGCGGGCCTGCCAGGTCCAGGGCGTCTACGTCTCGCCGGAGCACCGCGGCAGAGGGCTGGGCACCGCAGGGATGGCTGCGGTGGTCGAGCGGGCGCGCCGCGAGGTCGCGCCGGTCGTGTCGCTGTACGTGAACGACTACAACCTCCCTGCTCGCCGGGTGTACGAGCGGGTCGGGTTCGTCCAGACCGCGACCTTCGCGTCGGTGCTGTTCTGATGCGCGCCGTACGCGTCGGCCTGACGCTGGGGACCGCGCTCCTGCTCGCGCTCGGACTCCTCAGCCCGGCGTACGGTGCCGTGCGGGACGTGCGCGACCGCCGCGGCGACGCGATGCCCGCGCTGGACATCTCCTCTCTGCGCGTGCGCAACGCCGAGCACCGGGTCACGGTGACGCTGCGCATCCCGCGTCTGGAGCGCCGACGCCTGGGCGGGGTCACGGTCTTCGTCGGCCGCAAGGTCGCGGGGCGCCCCGAGTACGCGGCGTCCAAGGTGCGGCGCGGCTCGGGATGGGTGAAGACGTGGCAGCGTCTCGACGACGAGCGCCGGCGGTGCAAGGGCCTGCGGATGCGGGTCAAGCCGCGACGGGTGGTCGTCTCGGTGCCGCAGCGCTGCCTCGACGGCAACCGTGCTGCCGTACGCGTCCAGGTCGCGGTGTTCACCCGTGCGTACCTTCGCGGAGACGTGCCCGACGAGGTGCTGCTCGACCCGACGCCGGGTCCGACGCTGCCGGTCGACGGCGTGCCGAAGGTGGGCGGCGTGACGATGACGCGCTGGGTCGCCTATCGGTGACTCCGGGCTGGGTTACGCTTCGGCCACCTTCAACGCAGGAGCACCCATGATCCGTCCCGTCCGGACCCTCGCCGCCGCCGGCGCGGCCGCTGCCCTCGTCCTCACCGCCACCGCCTCGCCGGCGGCGGCGAAGACGCGCAGCTTCACCGACAAGCGCGGTGACGCGCAGTCGGCTCTCGACATCACCAAGGTCAAGGTCACCAACAAGAAGTCGGCCGTCGTCGTGCGCGTGTCGGTGCCCGGCCTTCGGAAGTCCAAGGTTGGCGGCGTCCTCGTCGCCGTCCGGACCAAGGCCAAGGGCCGCCCCGACTACGCCGCGATGAAGCTGCGCCTCGAGGGGTCCGGCTGGATGCCGCTGATGTTCTTCGACGAGTCTGCCGAAGACTTCGACACCGCTTGCAAGGGCGACCGTGTGAGCTTCCACAAGAAGTCGATCACCGTCCGCATCCCGCAGCGGTGCCTCGGCGCCAACAAGAAGGCGGTCCGTGTCGCTGCCGCCGTCATGGGGCGTGACGAGGAGGGTCTGTTCGACGAGGAGCTGAAGCCGGGCCCCGACGCGCCGATGGACGCCTACCCGAGCCTCACGTCCGACCGGATGTCGCCGTGGGTCTCCTACCGCTGAGGCGCTCGCTCCGTACGCTTGCGCTCGGAGCTGCGGTGACGGCGCTCGTCGTCGGCGCCGCCGCCTCCCCGGCAGCGGCGCAGACCCGCACGTTCTCGGACGCCCGGGGCGACGCGACCGCCGCGGTCGACATGACCAAGGTCAAGGTCGCCAACAAGAAGCGTGCCCTCGTCGTCCGCATCACGGTCCCCGACCTCAAGAAGTCCGCGCTGGAGGGGGTCAACGTCACGATCGTGACGAAGAGGCGCGCACGGCCGATGTACATCTCCACCAAGTCGCGCTACCCCGACGGACCCTGGTCGTCGTTGTCGCTGGTCAGCTTTCAGGCGGAGTCTGTGGTGCGGTGCCGAGGCGACCGCATCCGCTTCGGTGCGCGCGCGATCACCGTGCGCGTGCCGCAGCGCTGCCTCGACCGTAACCGCAAGGCGGTGCGGGTCAGCATCTCCCTGGTCTCGCGCGCGAACGACGGTGTCAGCTCGCCGGAGCCTGGCCCCGACACCTACGCGGACGGCTACCCGTCCCTGGTCGCGCCTAAGCAGCCGCCCTGGGTGCGCTACCGCTGAGGCGCAGGACCCGTGCGGTGCCCGGTCGCTAGGCTGGGCACCGCACCTCTCACCGAAACAGGAGTACGCCCGTGGTCACCCGCATGTCTCGTCTCTTCCTCCGTACGCTGCGCGAGGACCCGGCGGACGCGGAGGTCCCGTCGCACCGGCTGCTCGTCCGCGCGGGCTACGTCCGCCGCGCGGCGCCCGGTATCTATTCCTGGCTGCCGCTGGGTCTGCGCGTCCTCCGCAAGATCGAGGGCATCGTCCGCGAGGAGATGGACCGGATGGGCGCCCAGGAGGTGTCGTTCCCTGCGCTCCTGCCGAAGGAGCCGTACGAGGCGAGCGGCCGCTGGGCGGAGTACGGCGACAACCTGTTCCGCCTGAAGGACCGGCGTGACGTCGAGATGCTGCTCGGTCCGACCCACGAGGAGATGTTCACCCTTCTCGTCAAGGACCTCTGCTCGTCCTACAAGGACCTCCCCCTCTCGATCTACCAGATCCAGACGAAGTACCGCGACGAGTCGCGTCCCCGCGCCGGCCTGCTCCGCGGCCGCGAGTTCGTCATGAAGGACTCGTACTCCTTCGACATCGACGACGACGGCCTGAAGCGCGCGTACGAGGCTCACCGCGAGGCCTACATCCGGATCTTCGAGCGCCTCGGCCTCGACTACGTCATCGTGCAGGCCGTGTCGGGTGCCATGGGCGGGTCGGCGAGCGAGGAGTTCCTCGCGACCGCGACCAACGGCGAGGACACCTACGTCCGCTCGCCCGGCGGGTACGCCGCCAACGTCGAGGCCGTGAGCACCGTCGCGCCCGAGCCGCTCAGCGACGAGGAGATCGCCGCGCTGCCCGCCGCGCACGTCGAGGACACCCCTGACACCCCGACGATCGAGACGCTCGTCGACCTCGCCAACGCGCGCTACCCGCGCGAGGACCGTCCCTGGACGGCTGCCGACACGCTCAAGAACGTCGTGCTGTGGGTCCGTCAGCCCGACGGCTCGCGCGAGGTCCTCGTGGTCGGCCTGCCCGGCGACCGCGAGGTCGACCTCAAGCGCCTCGAGGCGCAGGTCGCCCCGGGGGAGATCGACGCCTTCGAGGACGCCGACTTCGCCAAGCACCCCGCGCTCGTCCGCGGCTACATCGGTCCCCAGGCGCTCGGCACCGAGTCCGACTCCGGCATCCGTTACCTGGTCGACCCGCGGGTCGCGCGCGGGACCGCGTGGCTGACCGGTGCCAACGAGCCCGGAAAGCACGTCTTCGACCTGGTCTGCGGTCGCGACTTCACCCCCGACGGCACGATCGAGGCCGCCGAGGTGCGTCCCGGGGACCCGGCGCCGGACGGCTCCGGTCCGCTGGAGCTCGCCCGCGGCATCGAGATGGGACACATCTTCCAGCTCGGGCGCAAGTACGCCGACGCGCTGGGCCTCCAGGTCCTCGACGAGAACGGCAAGCTCGTCACGGTCACCATGGGCTCGTACGGCATCGGTGTCTCGCGCGCGGTCGCGGCGATCATCGAGAACAGCCACGACGAGGCCGGCATCGTCTGGCCTGCCGAGGTCGCCCCGTACGACGTGCACCTCGTCGCGACCGGCAAGGACGCCGCGGTCTTCGACGCCGCGGCGTCGCTCGCCGAGGAGCTCGAGGCTGCGGGCGTCGAGGTGCTGTACGACGACCGTCCGAAGGTGTCGCCCGGCGTGAAGTTCAAGGACGCCGAGCTGATCGGCGTCCCGACGATCGTGGTGGTCGGCCGCGGCCTCGCCGAGGGCGTCGTCGAGGTCAAGGACCGCAAGACCGGCGTACGGGAGAACGTCCCGCTCGACATGGTCGTGGAGCGGCTGACGGCCCGCTGAGGCTCAGAAGTCGATCAGCGGGTTGACGCGCTCGAGGACCAGCATGTCGGCGAACGTGCCGTCACGCCGGACCAGGCCGGCCCGCTCGGTGCCGGCCATCTCGAACCCGCACGCGTAGGCGACCGCGAGCGAGTCGCGGTTGAGCTCGTCGACCCGCACGTACGCGCGCAGCGCGCCGATCCCGCCGTGGTCGCGCGGGGCGAAGACGTGCGCGACCACAGCATCTACCGCGTCTCGGACGTACCCGTGCCCCCGCGCCTCGGGGTGGAGCCAGTAGCCGATCTCCGCGCTGGTGTCGGTGCGGCGCGGGACGGCGACGGCGCCCAGCAGCAGGTCGGTCTTCGCGTCGGCGATCGCCCACGAGAAGGCGGCGCCGGCCGCGGCGGCGTCGTCGACGAGCGCGCGGAACTCGGTGGCGTGCTGGGCGGTGTACGGGGCGGGGAAGGACGGCATCCAGCGCTGCAGCGTCGGGTCGTTGGCCGCCTCGACGATCCGCGGGTCGTCGGCGGCGACGAGCGGGCGTACGGTGACGCGCTCGGCCTCCAGCCGTGGCAGCGACCACCACGGGCCCCGGGGCTGCCGAGGGTCGTCGCGGTGAACCGTGGCGACCCACGCGTCCTGGTAGTCGCCGTGCTCGGCCAGCCAGCGGCGCACCGTCCCGCCGAAGGTGAAGCCGCAGCGCCAGGCCACCTTGCGCGAGGCCCAGTTGCCTCTCATCGCCCACCAGATCACGGTCTCGAGCCCGAGGTCGTCGAAGGCGTGGTCGAGCAGCAGGCCGAGTGCCGTCGACATGACGCCTCGGCCGCGGAGGGCAGGATGGCTGACGAACCCGACCGCGGCGCGCCCGTCGCCCTTGTCGCGCAGGGCGACCGAGCCGGCATAGCCGCGGGTGCCGTCCGGACGGGTCGCCTCCACGGCGAACGTCCGCTCGGCCCCGGTGCGCCATCCCTGCGGGACGAGCACGGACAGGAAGCTCCGGCCCTCCTCCTCGCCGTACCCGGCGGGGATCGTCGTCCACGCCAGCGTCTCGGGGTCCAGGCACTGCTCGACGAGGGCCGGCAGGTCGGTCTCGCAGTGGGCGCGCAGCCGGACGTCACCGTCGCCCAGCTCCGGCACGTCGGCCGGGAAGGCGGCGGTCGGGAAGGTCATGGACCGCACCTTGTCACACCGAGGCGCCGGCGTGCGGTCGGTGGTCCGTCGGTCAGGTGGTCCCCGGCAGCGCGCTCGGGCGACCACCCCACGCCAGCAGCGACGTCGCCGACTCCGTGAGCGCGGCCGCGGCGTACGCACGGTCGTCGCCGGACGTGACTCCGACGACCGCCAACCAGCTGCGGCAGAGGCCGGCCTCGATCGACTGGGCGAGCCGGCGTGCGTCCGCGGTGCCGTCGATCGTTCCAATCTCGTACGCAGGGTCGGGCTCGACCGGGGTCTGGCCGTCGCGGACGAGCCGCGCCATCAGCTCGTCGCGGCGCTTGCGATGCAGCACGAAGGCGTTGGCGGCCTGCCGCTGCACGGCCGAGCCGGCTGGCAGGCGACCCGCGAGGAGCGCGTACGCGTAGACGGCGGCGTGCTCGCCGGCCAGGGCGTTCTGCCAGGCGTCGGTCGGGTCGGTCTCGACCTCGTCGCCGTGGTCGCTGTGGCGTCTCACGCGGCACCTCGCTGGCGTCGCAGGACGACGACGTCCTGGGCGTATCCGGCCGCGAGCGCACCGAGCAGGCGGGCGACCCCGCCGTCGGTGGCGTCGCGGCACGCCTCGCTCCGGGCCGTCTCGGCCGCGCGGGTCTGCGTGAGGAGGGCGTTCACCGCCTGGGCCGGTCGAGCGGGAACCGCCGGGGGAGTGGCGGCGGTCGCGCCCGGGGAAGCCGGTTCGGCTGCCGTCGACGTGTCGCCGACGGCCTTGTCGAGCGCGGCCAGCCGCTCCTCGCTGCGAGCGGCCATCGCGTCGAGCGTCGCGGCGAGGGCGGCGTGCGCCGACGCCGTCGCGCGCACGGCGGCGAGGAGCGTCTCCTGGTCGTCGCGGGCGGTGACGAGGCGTTCGCGGTCCGGGTGGACCTCGGGGTCGGGCTCCTCGGGCGTACGGTCGAGCCACGAGCAGCCGGTCACGGCCGCCAACGTCGCCGCACCGGACCCGAGCAGGAGGACACGGCGGCCGACCCCGCGAGAGGGTGCCGCACCGAGACTGGTCACCTCTGCACGTTATCGGAGGCCACCTGCACCGGGTCCCGGGCGACCGGGTCGGCCGCCGCGTGACGTTCTTGGCGACGCCCTAGACTTGAGGTGGCTCTACAGCAGGTCCCGTGCGCACACCTGCGCGCGGCACAACAGAACACGGAGGCGTGCCATGGCAACGACACCGGTCCCCGACACCCTCCGGCAGGCGCTGGACGAGGTCGTCACCTCTCACGGCATGGACCTCGACGCCGTCGAGCTCACCGGTGGACGAGTGCTCCGCGTCGTCGTCGACGCCGAGACCGCTCCGACCCTCGACGACGTCGCCGAGGTCACGCGCGCCGTCTCCTCGGCGCTCGACGACACGAACGACCTCGGCCCGGCGCCGTACACCCTCGAGGTCTCGACGCGGGGGACGAGCCGGCCCCTGACCCTTGCCCGCCACTGGGTGCGCAACGTCGACCGGTGGGTGAAAGTCACGCTGTCCGAGGGCGGGGCCTTCGAGGGTCGGCTGGTCTCCGCCGACGATGCGGGGGCCGTGGTCCGCACCGAGACTGGGGAGCGGAACGTCGCGTACGGGGACGTCAAGAAGGCCAAGATCGAGCCCGAGCTGAAGCGGAAGGACGTCTGATGGACATCGACATGGCGGTGCTGCGCACCCTGGAGCACGAGAAGGACCTGCCGCTCGACGTCGTGGTGACGGCGATCGAGCAGGCGCTCCTGGTCGCGTACCACCGCACGCCGGGTGCCCGCAGCAATGCCCGCGTCGAGCTCGACCGCAAGTCCGGGCACGTCGTCGTGTGGGCGCGTGACCGCGTCGAGACCGAGGAGGGCTACACGCTCACCGAGGAGTTCGAGGACACGCCCAGCGACTTCGGCCGCATCGCGGCGACGACGGCCAAGCAGATCATCCTGCAGCGACTGCGCGACGCCGAGGACGAGCAGCGCTTCGGCGAGTTCTCCGCACGCGAGGGCGACATCGTCTCCGGCGTCATCCAGCAGGGTCGCGAGCCGGGCGACGTGCTCGTCGACCTCGGCCGCGTCGAGGCGCTCCTGCCGGTCGCCGAGCGGGTGCCGGGGGAGTCGTACGAGCACGGCGAGCGGATCAAGGCCCTCGTGACCAGCGTGCGCCGTGGCCCGCGCGGCCCACAGGTCCAGGTCTCGCGGACGCACCCCAACCTGGTCAAGAAGCTGTTCGCGCTCGAGGTCCCCGAGATCGAGGACGGAACGGTCGAGATCTCCGGGATCGCCCGGGAGGCCGGCCACCGGACCAAGATCGCCGTCCGCTCGACCGCTGCGGGTGTGAACGCCAAGGGCGCGTCGATCGGGCCGATGGGCCAGCGGGTCCGCAACGTGATGTCGGAGCTGCACGGCGAGAAGATCGACATCGTCGACTACTCCGACGAGCCGACCGAGTACATCGCGCACGCGCTCTCCCCGGCTCAGGTGACCTCGGTCACGGTGGTCGACGCCGACGCGAAGGCCGCGCGAGTGGTCGTTCCCGACTTCCAGCTGTCGCTGGCGATCGGCAAGGAGGGGCAGAACGCCCGCCTCGCCGCACGTCTGACGGGCTGGCGGATCGACATCCGCCCCGACACCGAGGCCGCGCCGGACTCCGCAGGCGCGTGAGCTGTCGCCCCGCCGGCCCGGCACTGCGCCGAGCAGGGTGGGCGACAGCGCCAGGACCGACCCGCTAGACTGACAGACGGTGAATCACTCGACTCCGCCCGGTGGCACGTCGCACGACGAGGCTTCGGGGGCTCCGGTACGTGTGCGGCCCGTCCGTACGTGCATCGGTTGTCGGGAGCGAGTCGACAAATCCGATCTGGTTCGAGTCGTGGCGATACGCGGCGAGGCGATCATCTTCGTCTCTCCTGATCTCCGTGGCGCGGCACCGGGACGTGGGGCGCACCTGCACCTCGACGTCGCGTGCCTCGAACGAGCGACGCAGCGCAAGGCGTTCGCGAGGGCCCTCCGCCTGGAGGGGCCTGTGGACATCGGACCGCTCGACGCCTACGTCCGGGGATCAACCAGGCAGACGCAGCCGGCACCGCCAACAGGCGGTGCGTAGACAGAAGTGGAGCACACGCTCATGAGCAGTCGATGATTTCCGTTCGATGAGCATGCACATCAACTAGCGGTCTGCGCCCTTCCGGGCTCGGACCGCCCCTGAAGAGGAGAGCAGTGGCAAAGGTCCGAGTCCACGAACTCGCCAAGGAGTTCGGCGTCACCAGCAAGGACGTGCTGTCGGCGCTGAACGACATGGGCGAGTACGTTCGTTCCGCGTCGTCGACGATCGAGGCGCCGGTCATCCGCCGGCTGACCGAGAAGTACGGCGACCAGTTCCGCGCCCAGGGCGCGAAGAAGTCTTCCAAGAAGCCTGCGGCGGCGCCCAAGCCCGCCGCTCCCGCCGACGCTGCGCCCGCTGAGGGTGCGGCAGCGGCCTCCCCGGCGACGGGTGCCCCCGTGCCGGGTCCGCGCAAGAAGCCGGCTCCGCCGAAGGCGGCGCCGGCGCCCGAGCCGACCCCTGCGCCGGCTCCGGTGGAGGAGCCCGCGGCCGCAGCGCCCGAGGCACCTGCGACCCCGCAGGCGCCGCAGGCCCCGCGTCCCGGTGCCCCGGTCCCGAAGCCTTCGGGTCCCCGTCCTGCACCGCGTCCGGCGCCCCGTCCCGAGGCACCGGCCGCGCGTTCCGACGCTCCCCGTCCGGGTGCGCCGACCCCGCGCCCCGGCGGCGCAGGCCGTCCCGGCCCGCGTCCGGGTGGTGCGGGCAGCGGCCGTCCTGGTGGTGGGCCGCGTCCGGGCAACAACCCGTTCTCGTCGACCCAGGGCATGCAGCGCCCCGGTCGCGGCGAAGGCGGCGGTCCCCGCGAGGCTGCGCCTCGTGAAGGAGGCGCGCCCGCGCCCCGTCCGGGCATGCCGCCCCGTCCGCCGGCCTCGCGTGAGGGCGGTGCCCCGGCGCCTCGCCCGGGCATGCCGCGTCCCAACCCGGCGATGATGCCGAAGCAGAGCTCGATCGGTCCCGCTCGTGGCGGGCCCGGTGGTGGTCGCGGTCGCGGTGGCGCTCCGGCAGGTGCCGGCCGTCCTGGTGGCGGCGGTGGCCGTCCCGGTGGTGGCGGCGGTGCCGGTGGCGGCGGTCCGCGTCCCGGCGGTTTCGGTGGCGGCGGTGGCCGTCCCGGTCCCGGTCGCGGCGGCCGTGGTGGCACGCAGGGCGCGTTCGGTCGTCCCGGCGGTCCCGCGCGTCGTGGGCGCAAGAGCAAGCGCGCGAAGCGTCAAGAGTTCGACCAGATGCAGGCACCTGCGGTCGGTGGTGTGCGCGTCCGCAAGGGCGACGGCCAGACGATCCGTCTGCCGCGCGGCGCTTCGCTGACCGACTTCGCCGAGAAGATCGGCGTCGACGCGGCCTCGCTCGTCCAGGTGCTGTTCGCCCTGGGCGAGATGGTGACCGCCACGCAGTCGGTCAACGACGAGGTCCTGCAGATCCTCGGTGAGGAGCTCAACTACGACGTCCAGGTCGTCTCGCCCGAGGACGAGGACCGCGAGCTGCTCGAGTCGTTCCAGATCGAGTTCGGTTCGGACGAGGGTGACGAGGAAGACCTCGCACCGCGTCCGCCGGTGGTCACCGTCATGGGTCACGTCGACCACGGCAAGACCAAGCTGCTCGACGCCATCCGTTCGGCCAACGTGGTCGACAAGGAGGCCGGTGGCATCACCCAGCACATCGGTGCCTACCAGGTGGCGACGGAGGTCGACGGCGCCGAGCGTCGCATCACCTTCATCGACACCCCCGGTCACGAGGCGTTCACCGCCATGCGTGCCCGTGGTGCGCAGGCGACCGACATCGCGGTGCTGGTGGTCGCGGCCGACGACGGCGTGATGCCGCAGACGGTCGAGGCGCTCAACCACGCGAAGGCGGCCAACGTCCCGATCGTGGTGGCGGTCAACAAGATCGACAAGCCCGACTCCGACCCGACGAAGGTCCGTGGCCAGCTCACCGAGTACGGCCTCGTTCCCGAGGAGTACGGCGGCGACACGATGTTCGTCGACGTCTCGGCCAAGTCGCAGCTGAACATCGACGGTCTCCTCGAGTCCATCGTGCTGACGGCAGACGCCTCCCTCGACCTGCGGGCCAACCCGCACCAGGCGGCGGAGGGCATCGCGATCGAGGCGCACCTCGACCGTGGACGCGGCCCGGTCGCCACCGTGCTCGTCCAGCGCGGCACGCTGCGGGTCGGCGACTCGATGGTCGCGGGTCCGGCTCACGGTCGTGTGCGCGCCATGCTCGACGAGCACGGCGACAACGTCGACCAGGCCGACCCGTCGCGCCCCGTCCTCGTGCTCGGCCTCACGGCCGTGCCGGGTGCCGGTGACAACTTCATGGTCGTCCCCGACGACCGGATGGCCCGCCAGATCGCCGAGAAGCGCGAGGCGCGCGAGCGCAACGCCGCTCTTGCTCAGCGGGCGGGTCGCCGGACGCTCGAGGACTTCATGCAGCACATGGAGAAGGGCGAGACCGACGAGCTGCTGCTCATCCTCAAGGGTGACGGCTCGGGCTCGGTCGAGGCGCTCGAGGACGCGCTCAGCAAGATCGACGTCGGCGACGACGTGGCGCTGCGCGTCATCGACCGCGGTGTCGGTGCGATCACCGAGACCAACGTCATGCTCGCGGCCGCGTCGAACGCCGTCATCATCGGCTTCAACGTCCGACCGCAGGGCAAGGCCACCGAGGTCGCCGACCGCGAGGGCGTCGAGATCCGTTACTACTCGGTCATCTACCAGGCGATCGAGGAGATCGAGGCGGCCCTCAAGGGCATGCTCAAGCCGGAGTACGAGGAGGCCCAGCTGGGCCGTGCGGAGATCCGCGAGATCTTCCGCTCCTCCAAGATCGGCAACATCGCAGGCTGCATGGTCACCTCCGGGTCGATCAAGCGGAACTCCAAGGCGCGGTTGCTGCGCGACGGCGCTGTCGTCGCGGACAACCTCGACCTGGCCAGCCTGCGCCGCGAGAGGGACGACGTCACCGAGGTCCGCGAGGGCTTCGAGTGCGGTCTGACGCTCAGGGGATTCAACGACATCAAGATCGGCGACATCGTCGAGACGTTCGAGATGCGGGAGATTCCGCGGAGCTGAGACCGTACGGTCAACGCTGAGTGAGACGGGGTGGCGCACGCGTGCGGCACCCCCTCTCCACCTACCAAGGAGCTAGTCGTGGGTAGCAATCGGGTCAACCACGTGGCCG
>NZ_JANZYO010000002.1:0-110210 GCF_025506335.1 Mumia quercus | reverse complement strand
GTCGCGGGGCGTGGGCAACCGTCGGCACACGGGGGCGTGGCGGGGGGCGCCGCCCGCGGCCCCCCCCCCGTCTCCACGTACGAAGGAGCTAGTCGTGGGAAGCATGCGGGTCAACAAGGTGGCCGACCGGGTCAAGGTCGTCGTCGCCGAGATGCTCGACCGCAGGATCAAGGACCCCCGCCTGGGGTTCGTCACGGTGACGGACGTCCGGGTCACGGGTGACACCCAGCACGCGACCGTGTTCTACACCGTGATGGGTGACGCCGAGGAGCTCGAGGGCACCGCCGCGGCGCTGGAGAGCGCCAAGGGGCTCATCCGCTCCGAGGTCGGCAAGCAGCTCGGCATGCGTCACACGCCGTCGCTGGAGTTCGTCCGCGACGCCGTCCCCGAGAACGCACGTCAGATCGAGGACCTCCTCGACCGGGCACGCGAGCGCGACGCACGGGTGGCAGAGAAGGCGGCGGGGGCGCAGTACGCGGGCGACCCCGACCCGTACAAGGTCAAGGACGTCGACGACCTGGACGAGGCCGACGACCTCGACTCTCAGGAGTGAGCAGCGCGGCGGCACCGAGCGGGCTGGTCGTCGTCGACAAGCCCTCGGGCTGGACCTCGCACGACGTCGTCGGGCGGGTCCGGCGCCTGGCCGGCACCCGCAAGGTCGGCCACGCCGGGACGCTGGACCCGATGGCGACCGGGGTGCTCGTGCTGGGCGTCAACCGCGCGACGCGGATGCTCGGCCACCTCGCCGGGCACGACAAGGAGTACGAGGCCACCATCCGGCTCGGGGAGTCGACGACGACCGACGACGCCGAGGGCGAGCAGGTGGCGCGCGCCGACGCGTCCGGTCTCACCCTGGCGCAGGTCCGCGAGGCGGCTCTTGCGCTGACCGGTGACATCGCGCAGGTCCCGTCGTCGGTGTCGGCGATCAAGGTCGACGGCAAGCGGGCGTACGCGCGCGTACGGGCGGGGGAGCAGGTGGAGCTCGCCGCGCGACCCGTCACGGTGTCGCGCTTCGACCTCGACGACCTGCGTCCGGCGGCCGACGGCGCGGTCGACGTCGAGGCCGTGGTCGCGTGCTCCAGCGGCACGTACGTACGGGCCCTGGCGCGCGACCTCGGCGCCGCGCTGGGTGTCGGCGGGCACCTGACGCGCCTGCGCCGCACGCGCGTCGGTGGCCTCACCCTCGACGTCGCACGGACGCTCGACGCACTCGCGGAGGACTTCACCGTGGTGGGGCTCGACGAGGCCGCACGTGCCTCGTTCCCCAGCGTCGACCTGGACGAGGCCGCGGCCGCGGACGTGACGTTCGGTCGTCCGCTGCGCGGGTGCACGCTGGGCGCGGCAGGGCCGGTCGCGGTGTTCGCGCCCGACGGCACGTTCCTCGCGCTGTACGAGCAGGACGGTGCCGACGCGCGACCCGTCGCCGTCTTCGTCGGCTGAGGCGTCGGCGCCCTGCGTCGTACGCCCAACATGCTCGCGAGTCGACGGGCTCTACGCTGGTGCCCATGTCGACGCTGCTCTCGGTGCTGCTCTGGGTCGCGCTGATCTGGTTCGCCCTGATCGTCGTCGTCACCGCCGTCCTCATGACGGTCGACGCACGGCGCAAGCACCGCACCGACGACGACGCGGTCACGTTCCCGCGGCTCCCGCCGATCTCGGAGAAGATCGGCGACTCCACGCTCACGATCTTCACGTACGGCCGCGACCTCTTCGACGCGATGCTTGCCGAGATCCGCGGCGCCCAGCAGGAGATCCTCCTCGAGTCCTACATCTGGAAGGGCGACGAGGTCGGGGAGGAGTTCAAGCGGGCGGTGATCGAGGCGGCCGAGCGCGGCGTCAAGGTCCACGTCATCTTCGACTCGTTCGCGAACTTCGTCGTCAAGCGGTCCTTCAAGCGCTTCCCTCCGGCGGTCCACGTCCTGCGCTACCCGTTCTTCAACCCGTGGATCCTGGTCCTGCGGATCCGGAAGACGGGGCGTGACCACCGCAAGATCCTGGTCGTCGACCGCAAGGTGGGGTTCGTCGGCGGCTACAACATCGGTTCGGACTACGCGACGAAGTGGCGCGACACCCATCTGCGGATCGAAGGGCCGCTGACCTGGGAGCTCAACAACGCGTTCGTCGACTTCTGGAACCTCCACCGTGATCGCGGGATGCCCGAGCTCCCCGACCCGGGTGCTGTCCAGTGGGAGCCGCGTGTCCGGGCCCACCGCAACTCGCCGATCCACCTGTCGTTCCCGATCCGCAACATGTACCTCGACGCGATCGACCGCGCGAGCCGCTCGATCGCCATCACCCAGGCGTACTTCATCCCCGACCACGACGTCCTGGCGGCGCTCCTGCGCGCGGCCCAGCGGGGCGTCGACGTGCGGGTGCTCGTCCCGGAGGTGTCCAACCATGTCCTCGCGGACTGGCTGTCGCGGGGTTTCTACTCGCAGCTGCTGCGCGGTGGCGTGAAGATCCTGCTCTTCCAGGGCGCGATGGTGCACGCGAAGACGGCCACGATCGACGGTCGGTGGTCGACGATCGGCACGGCCAACATCGACCGCCTCAGCCTGACCGGCAACTACGAGATCAACGCCGAGATCGTCGACGAAGGCGTGGCCGCCCTCATGGACAAGGTGTTCGCCCACGACAGCACCGCCACGCGCGAGCTCACCTTGGAGGAGTGGACGAGCCGGCGCCTCCATGCCCGGTTCAGCGAGGCCGTGCTGGTGCCGCTGCGCCCGCTCCTCTGACCGCCTCTCGATGAGAGGGCTCTCACGCGAGCCTCACTGAGGTCTCACGACGGACCGGCACCGTGAGTGGTGCCAGATTCGCAGCCGGTCCGCCGGCGAGAGCACGAGGAGAGCACCATGAGCAGCAGGATCATCCGTACGGGAGTCGTCGCCCTGGGCGCTGCCGTCGCGCTCGGAGGCGTCGCCTGGGGCGCTTCGTCGATGACGACGGCCAGCGCGGAGACACCGGCCGTCACCAAGCGGATCGACGGCGACGACGCCGTGGTGCTGGTCGCCGACGACGACGATGACGACGACGCCGGCCGCCAGGCCGACACCCACACCCGGACCAAGGCCAGCCGCGCCTCCGCCCGCTCGCGCGACCGCACGAACAGCCGCAAGACCCGGGTGAGCCGCGACCGCGACCTCAGCCGCGGCGACAAGACCCGCGACTGGACGCGTGACGGCGGTTCGAAGACCCGCGACCGCTCGGCCGACCGGACGAACGACCGCAGCAAGAACGACACTCGTTCGCGTCGCGCCTGAGCCGCCGGGAGGAGGACGACATGACCAACCAGCTCGCGTCCTGGGGCCTGGCCCGCGGTGACGCCATCGCTGAGGACCTGATCGCCATGCGTCTGCTCGGCGGCGGCCACGCGTACGAGGCGTACCTGGCGTTCGACGAGATCCTTCACGCGCCCGTCGTCGTGAAGGTCGTGCGGCCCGACCAGGTCGACGACCCGGTCACGTTGCGCGGGCTGGAGCGCGAGGCCGACATGCTCGCCGACCTCGCGCACCCGGCGATCGTGCGCCGCTTCGGCGTGCAGCTCGACGGGGCGCGCCCGCACCTCATCCTGGAGAACCTCGACGGGCCCCGGCTCTCGTCGCTGGTCCGCAGGCACGGCGCGCTGCCCGTCCAACAGCTGCTCCCTCTCGGTCTGGAGCTCGCGTCGGCGCTGCACTACCTGCGTGTCCGTGACGTGGTGCACCTCGACGTCAAGCCGAGCAACGTCATCATGGGGGCGCCCGCACGCCTGATCGACCTGAGCCTCGCGCGCAGGACCGAGGCGGCGGCGCGGCTCGACTACGTCGTGGGGACCGACGACTACCTCGCGCCGGAGCAGGCAGACCCGCAAGGGTACGGCGTGCCGTCGCCGGCGAGCGACGTGTGGGGCCTCGGTGCCACGCTCTACCACGCGGCGTGCGGCTACGCGCCGTACGAACGAGGGGAGCGCGACGACCCGCTCGAGGTGCGCTACCCGCAGCTGGTGAGCCGGCCGCGGCGCATGCCGTACTTCGTCCCTGTCGAGGTCGCCGAGCTGGTCTACACCTGCATGGCGCCCGACCCGCGCCACCGACCGGAGCCTCGTGACGTCGCGCTCGCGATCGAGCCGCTCATGGAGGCGATGCCGAAGGCGAGGCTCTCCGGCTTCAAGATCTCCGCGGCGTGAGACGGTCCGCCGTGCGGGGTGTCAGCTGCCGAACCGGTAGCCGACACCCCGCACCGTCGTGATGCGCGACGCCCCGAGCTTCTTGCGCAGGTAGCCGACGTAGACGTCGACGACGTTCGAGCCAGGGTCGAAGTCGTACCCCCAGACCTGGGAGAGCAGCTGCTCGCGTGACAGGGCTTGGCCGGCGTTGCGGACGAAGACCTCAGCCAGCCGGAACTCGCGCGAGGACAGCTCGACCTCGGTCTCGCCGACGGAGGCCACGCGCCGACGAAGGTCGAGCCGTACGCCGTCGCGCTCGAGCACGTCGTCGGAGGCGGTGCGGGCCACCACCGTCCGCAGACGCAGCCGGACACGGGCCAGCAGCTCGTCGAAGCGGAACGGCTTGCTCATGTAGTCCGCCGCACCGCCCTCGAGCGCGGCCACGGTGTCGGTGACGGAGTCGCGTGCCGTCAGGACGATCACCGGCAGGGTGGGCCGCTCGGCGGCGAGGCGCTCGAGGACCGTGAACCCGTCGAGGACCGGCAGGCCGATGTCGAGGACGACCAGGTCGAAGTCACCGGTCAGGGCGTAGTCGAGCCCGGTCTGCCCGTCGGCGACGCAGGTCACGGTGAACCCGTCGGCGCGCAGTCCCTTGGCCACGAACGACGCGATCCGGTCCTCGTCCTCCACCAGGAGGATGCTGCTCACCCTTCGGCTCCTCTCTCGTGCGCCGTGCGGTCGCGGGGAAGGGTGATGCGGAAGGTCGCACCCTTCCCAGGGCGGTACGGGTCGAGGTGCAGCGACCCGCCGTGCGCCTCGGCGATGGCGGAGACGATGGAGAGCCCCAGCCCGAACCCCTCGCCGCGCGCGTCGCTCCCTCGCCGGAAGCGGTCGAACACCACCGTACGGTCCTCGGGCGCGACGCCCGGGCCCGCGTCGCGTACCCAGAAGGTGGTGGTCTCGGCGTCGACCGCGCAACCGACCGCGACGGTGTCGCCGTCGTCGGTGTGGCGCACCGCGTTCTCCGCCAGCTGCAGGACCGCCTGGGTGAGGCGGTGCGGGTCGAGCCGGACGACGGTGCCGTCGGCCGGCGCCGCATCGAGCGTCCAGGCACGGTCGCCGAGACCGCGGCACTTCTCGAGCAGGCTCGCGGCGAGCGCACCCGCGTCGACGTCGTCGGGTCGGACGAAGTCGGGTCGGCGCGCCTTCGCGAGCACCAGGAGGTCGTCGACGAGCAGGCTCATGCGGTCGACCTCGTCGAGCAGCAGGCCTCGCGTCGCGACGACGTCGTCGGAATCGTCCGCGTCGAGCAGCTCCAGGTGGCCCCGCAGGACGGTCAACGGGGTGCGCAGCTCGTGGCCGGCGTCGTCGAGCAGCTCGCGCTGCGACGCGAAGGCGGCCTGGAGGCGCTCGAGCATCTCGTTGACGGTCTCCGTGAGGTCGGTCAGGTCGTCGTGGCCCGTCACGTCGATGCGTCGCCCCAGGTCCCCGCTGTCGGCGATCTCCTGGGCGGTCGCCCGGAGCGTACGGACGGGGCGCAGCAGGCGACCCGCGATGAGCCACGCGATCAGCGTGATGACGAGCCACGAGCCGAGCGCGACCGCGCCGTAGGTGAGGACCATGCTACGGATCTCGGCCCGCTCGGCGGTGACGTTCCAGGCGACGACGAAGGCTGCAGGGTCTGCGCTGCCGTCGACGACGGGACGTACGGCCATCACGTGCTGGCCGCTGTCGGTCTCGATGACGGCCGTCCCACCCGTCGTCCGCAGCCGGTCGACCGCAGCGTCGAAGTCGGGGGAGGAGAAGAGCGCGGAGTCGCGCCGGCCCAGGAAACGGCGCTCACCGTCGCCGAAGAACGCGACGATGCGCTCGTGGGCGTTGGGCTGGTTGCGGGTCAGGAACGTCGACAGCAGGCTGTCGGCGTCGGCGAACGGCGAACCCGTCGCCGGATCGACGCCGCGCTCCTGAAGCGTCTGGAACTCGCGCAGCTCTTGGGTGATCTGCTCGCGCACCTGGGCGTCGACGCGGCGGATCTCCACGAAGTACGCCGCGAGGCCGGCCGACACCAGGGCGAGCGCCGTCAGCAGCGCGACCACCGTCGTGATCCGCTGGCGTACGGAGAACCCTGTGACCGCGTTCAGTCGTCGTCTCCGTCGTCGTCGTCCCCGTGGTCGTCCCCGTGGTCGTCGAGCTGGCGGGGCGTCGAGGGCTGTGGCTCGAAGTCGTCGTCGTCATCGTCATCGTCGTCCGACGGGGTCGCCGACGGGCTCGGCGCAGGGTCCGACGGAGTGGAGGTCGGTGGGGGAGCGGGGGTGGTGGGGACGGGGGTGATGCGGATCGGCTCGGTCTCGGCGGGCGAGGGGGTCGGACTGCTCATCGCCGCCATGGCGGCGGTCCCACCGACCACGGCGATCAGCACGCCGAGGAGGGCGAGGGCGATCTTGGTCGACAGCGTCATGGCGTCCACCATCCTCGCGCAGCTTCACAGCAGCATGAGGCGAGCATGAGAGAACTCTCATGCTGTCGGGGGGAGGAGCACGAACCCGAGGGGCGTCCGTGGCACAGTTGCCCTGTGAACGTCTGGCGAGCGATCGACGGCGCGCGTACTGAGCCGCGCACCGAGCCCAGCGTGGTGAGCGTCGGAGTCTTCGACGGCGTCCACGTCGGACACCGGCATGTCCTGGCACGCGCGCGTGAGCGCGCGGCGGAGCTGTCCCCAGGCTCGCCGCTGGAGGTGGTTGCGGTGACCTTCGACCCGCACCCGACCGCGGTGTTCGCACCGGACCGGGCGCCGGCGCTCCTCACCTCCGTCGAGCAGCGGGTGGCGCTTCTCCAGGAGGCGGGGGCGGACGAGGTCCGTGTCCTGGGCTTCGGCGCCGAGATGGCGTCGTGGAGTCCTGAGGAGTTCGTCGAGCGCATCCTGATCGGCCAGCTGGGGGTGGCGGGCGTGGTGGTCGGTGCCAATTTTACGTACGGCAGCAAGGCGGCCGGCGACGTCGACTCGCTGGTCGCCAGCGGCGCCGCCCACGGGTTCGCCGCCGAGGGCGTCGACCTCGATGGTGACGGCACCACCGTGTACTCGTCGACCTACATCCGCGCGCTGGTCGCCGAGGGCGACGTGGCGGAGGCCGCACGGGTCCTCCAGCGGCCGCACAGCGTCCGCGGTGTGGTGGTCGAGGGTGACAAGCGCGGTCGCGAGCTGGGGTTCCCGACGGCGAACGTCGCGCCCCCGGTCGGCTTCGCCGTCCCGGCCGACGGTGTCTACGCGGGGTGGCTGCGCCGGCGCGACACCGGCGAGGTCTTCCCTGCCGCGATCAGCGTCGGCACCAACCCGACGTTCGACGGTCAGCAGCGCCGGGTCGAGTCGTACGTGCTCGACCGCGACGACCTCGAGCTGTACGGGGTCGAGGTCGACGTGTCGTTCGTGGCCCGCGTACGCGGCCAGGTCCGCTTCGACGACGTGCCCTCGCTCATCGGGCAGATGCGCCGCGACGTCCTCGACGTACGGGACGCGCTGCGGACCCCGGTCTGAGCCGGCGGCCGGGTCAGTCCTCGTCGAACTCGTCGTCGAGCACGACCTCCCACGCCTGGTCGAGCTGGTCGGCCTCGGCCGCTTCCGCGTCAGGATCGACCTCGCCGGCGTCGAGGCCGGGCTTCGGATCGACGTCGGGATCGGGTGCGAGACGCGCGTCGGGCTCGTCGTCGTCCAGCGGAGCCTCGGTGTCGTGCGACTCGGTCTCGAACTCGGACATGCGTCCCCCTCGCTGCTCGGTACTTCGATCGTGCGCGTCCACGCGAGCCGTGGCAAGCGCAGATTAGGGATGGCCTAGGGCCGCTGATACCCTGGACGTTGCCGTCAGAACGGCCACGGATCCAGAGTGCCCGGGTGAACCAGCCCCGGCGCGCCGTGCAACGACCAGAAGGAGACCGCGTGAGCGCGACCAAGACGTACACCCCTGCCGAGATCAAGGACGTCGACCGCAAGGACATCATCGCGGAGTTCGCGACGTCCGAGGGCGACACCGGGTCTCCGGAGGTCCAGGTGGCCCTCCTCACGGCGCGCATCGCGCACCTGACGGAGCACCTCAAGACGCACAAGCACGACCACCACAGCCGGCGCGGCCTGCTGCTCATGGTCGGCCAGCGTCGTCGCCTCCTGAACTACCTCCAGAAGAACGACATCACGCGCTACCGCAGCCTCATCGAGCGCCTCGGTCTGCGTCGATGATCTTCGCGACGAGCGGCCCCTCCGCCACGGACGGGCCGCTCGTCGCATGCACGAGGTCCGTGGGCTCGGGCAGACTGGGCCCCGACGACCTTACGACCTGACAACTTCATATCGCACCACTATTCAGACGGAGCAGCGCCCGGGTCGACGCTCGGTCCTCGGTAGTGGCCCGCGGATTGCGGCGTACGACGCACGCACTTGGCGGACCTCGATCGAAGACCGGCGCCCATCGGAGCCGGCGCACCGAGACGGTGCGCACGACCTGCTCGCGTGACTGCTCCGCGAGACCCACGCGCCGAGCGCGTGAGAAAGGGGCACCCATGACGGGACCCGAGATCCACTCGACGACTGCCGTGATCGACAACGGTCGATTCGGCAAGCGCGAGATCCGCTTCGAGACCGGTGTGCTGGCTCGCCAGGCCGCCGGCTCGGTCACCGCCTTCCTCGACGACGACACGATGCTGCTGTCGACGACGACCGCAGGCAAGCACCCCAAGGACCACTTCGACTTCTTCCCGCTGACGGTCGACGTCGAGGAGCGGATGTACGCCGCCGGGCGCATCCCCGGTTCGTTCTTCCGCCGTGAGGGCCGGCCGAGCGAGGACGCGATCCTCACCTGCCGCCTGATCGACCGCCCGCTGCGTCCGTCCTTCAAGAAGGGCCTGCGCAACGAGGTCCAGGTCGTCATCACCGTGATGGCGCTCAACCCCGACGTCGCCTACGACGTCCTCGCGATCAACGCCGCCTCGGCGTCGACGCAGATCTCCGGCCTGCCGTTCTCCGGCCCGATCGGCGGCGTCCGTGTGGCGCTCATCGACGGCCAGTGGGTCGCGTTCCCGAAGCACTCCGAGCTCGAGAACGCCGTGTTCGACATGGTGGTCGCGGGCCGCATCGCGGGCGATGACGTCGCGATCATGATGGTCGAGGCCGAGTCCACCGAGGCCACGTGGGAGCTCGTCCGTGGCGGCGCCACCGCGCCGACCGAGGAGATCGTCGCCGAGGGCCTCGAGGCGGCCAAGCCGTTCATCCGCACCCTGTGCGAGGCGCAGGCCGCGCTCGCCGCGTCGGCCGCCAAGCCGGTGCAGGACTTCCCGGTCTTCCTCGACTACCAGGACGACGCGTACGACGCGGTCGAGGCCGCCGCTGCCGACGACCTGCGCCAGGCGCTGACGATCGCCGGCAAGGCCGAGCGCGAGGACCGCCTCGACGAGATCAAGGCCGACGTGCTCGACAAGCTCGGTGAGCAGTTCGAGGGCCGCGAGAAGGAGATCGGCGCCGCGATCCGCGCCGTGACCAAGAAGCTCGTCCGTCAGCGCGTCCTCACCGACAAGGTCCGCATCGACGGGCGCGGCCTGGCCGACATCCGTACGCTGCACGCCGAGGTCGGCACGATCCCGCGCGTCCACGGCTCGGCGCTGTTCGAGCGTGGTGAGACCCAGATCCTGGGTGTCACCACTCTCAACATGCTGACCATGGAGCAGAAGCTCGACACGCTCTCGCCCGAGCGTGCGCGTCGCTACCTGCACAACTACAACTTCCCGCCGTACTCGACCGGTGAGACCGGTCGCGTCGGGTCGCCGAAGCGTCGCGAGATCGGTCACGGCGCCCTCGCCGGCCGCGCGCTCGTGCCGGTGCTGCCGTCGCGCGAGGAGTTCCCGTACGCGATCCGCCAGGTCTCCGAGGCGCTGAGCTCCAACGGCTCGACCTCGATGGGCTCGGTCTGCGCCTCGACGATGTCGCTGCTCAACGCCGGCGTGCCGCTGCGCGCACCGGTCGCGGGCATCGCCATGGGCCTCATCTCGGGCGAGGTGGACGGCAAGACGGAGTACGTGACGCTCACCGACATCCTCGGCGCCGAGGACGCGTACGGCGACATGGACTTCAAGGTCGCCGGCACGCGCGAGTTCGTCACCGCGCTCCAGCTCGACACCAAGCTCGACGGCATCCCGGCGTCGGTCCTGGCCGGCGCGCTGACCCAGGCGCGTGACGCCCGGTTCACCATCCTCGACGTCATGAACGAAGCCATCGCGGCTCCGGACGAGATGTCGCTGTACGCGCCGCGGATCATCACGATCCACATCCCGGTCGACAAGATCGGTGAGGTCATCGGCCCCAAGGGCAAGGTGATCAACCAGATCCAGGACGACACGGGCGCGCAGATCACGCTCGAGGACGACGGCACCGTCTACGTCGGTGCGGAGTCGGGCGAGGCTGCCGAGGCGGCCCGCGCGGCGATCAACGCGATCGCCAACCCGACCATGCCCGAGGTCGGCGAGCGCTACCTCGGCACCGTCGTCAAGACGACCAACTTCGGTGCGTTCGTCTCGCTCATGCCGGGCAAGGACGGCCTGCTGCACATCAGCAAGCTGCGCGAGCTCAACGACGGCAAGCGGGTCGAGAACGTCGACGACGTCGTCAAGGTCGGCCAGAAGGTCATGGTCTCGATCGCCGAGATCGACGACCGCGGCAAGCTGTCGCTCACCCCGGTGGTCGAGGAGACCGAGACCGCCGAGGTCGCAGGCGACGACGCCGAGGCAGACACCGAGAAGTGACCGTTCCGCTCGACCCGGCACAGGCCCCGGGAACCACCCGCACTCTCCTCACCGAAGGCGGTCTCGTCCGCCGTACGGTGCTCGAGGGCGGGCTGCGGGTGGTCACCGAGGCCATGCCGGGCGTGCGGACGGCGACGCTGGGCATCTGGGTCGGGGTCGGGTCTCGTGACGAGACCCCGACCCTGTCCGGTGCCTCCCACTTCCTCGAGCACCTGCTGTTCAAGGGGACCCGGACACGCTCCGCGCTGGAGATCTCGGCGGCGCTCGACGCCGTCGGCGGCGAGATGAACGCGTTCACCGGCAAGGAGTACACCTGCTACCACGCGCGGGTGCTCGACGACGACCTCCCGCTCGCGATCGACGTCCTCGCCGACATGGTCACCGACTCGGTGATCAGTGCGGAGGACGTCGAGGCCGAGCGCGACGTGATCCTCGAAGAGATCGCCATGAACGAGGACGACCCTGACGACGTCGTCCACAGCCTCGTGACCTCGCTGGCGTGGGGCTCCACGCCGCTCGGCCGTCCCGTCGCCGGCGAGCCGCACTCGATCCGTACGCTCAGCCGCGAGCAGATCGTGCGCTACTACCGGCGCCGCTACCGCCCGTCGGCGATGGTCGTCTCCGTTGCCGGCAACCTCGACCACGACCGTGTGGTCGCCCAGGTGGCGGAGGCCTTCGGGCCGTTCCTGGCCGCTGCGGCCGACACCGGCCCGGCGCGCCAGCGGGCACGCGCCACCACCGCTCGTTTTCGCCGGGCGCGAGGGCTCGTGACCCGCCCCACGGAGCAGGCCAACGTCGTCGTCGCGCTCCCCGGCCTCGCTCGGGGCGACGAGCGACGGCACGCGGTCGGTGTGCTCAACGCCGTCCTCGGCGGCGGCATGTCGTCGAGGCTGTTCCAGGAGATCCGCGAGCGACGCGGCCTCGCGTACTCCGTGTACTCCTTCGGCTCCAGCTATGCCGACGCAGGGATGCTCGGCGTGTACGCGGGGTGTGCTCCGGGCAAGCTGCACGACGTCCTCAAGGTCGTCCGTGAGGAGCTCGCGACGTACGCCGAGCGCGGCCTGTCAGCCGAGGAGCTCGAGCGCGGCAAGGGTCAGCTCAAGGGGAGCGTCGTGCTCGGCCTCGAGGACCCCGGGTCGCGGATGTCGCGGATCGGCAAGGCCGACCTCCTCTACGGCGAGCTGGCGAGCCTCGACGAGCTGCTGGCCAGCATCGACGCCGTCACGCTCGAGGACACCCGCAAGGTCGCGGGGCTGTTCGCGGGCAAGCCGGCGCTCGCGGTCGTCGGCCCGTTCGAGTCGCTCGACGCCATCGACGTCTGACCCGTCACGCGGGACGCGCCACCACCGGCATGACAGCCCCGTCGACGAGCTCGGTCCTGCTGTCGGTGAGGTCCAGCGTGTCCAGGTCGTGGGTGACCAGCACGGTCGCCAGCCGATGCTCGTGGGTCATCCCGCGCCAGCAGCGCGACGACCTCGCGGCTGCGGGCCGAGTTGAGGGCGGCTGTGGGCTCGTCCACGAGCAGTAGCGCGGGGTCGTTGACGAGGGCGCGGCGGGCGATCGCCACCCTCTGACGCTCCATCGAACGACGGATCCGGTGCCGGATCGCGGGATTCTCGGCGCGTGCCCAGAGCTACCGTGGCGAGGACCATGACCGAGGTGGACGACGCCGTCCGGCGAGACGGCTCCGACGAGACTGCCGTGCTGCGCGCCATGCAGCTCGGTCAGCACGCGCTGGTCACCGCTTCGCGATGGTGCGCCGACAGCGGACACGTGGCGTGCGCGCGTGTGGCTCGGCAGCCTCGTCCTCGGATGGCTCCTCCTCGTGCTCTGGTCGGCCGAGTTCGCATGGGTCGCTTTCGCGATCTTCTTCATCTGCGTCCACCTCCTGCCGGCGGTCGCGGTGGTCGCGCTGATGACCGTCGCCGTGGTCGCGACGCAGCTCGCGCAAGGGGACGGCAACGTCGTCGCCGGTATGCTGGGGCCGTCGGTGGGTGCGGCCGTCGCGATCGGAATGGGCCTGCTGTACGAGCGGCTCGTCGCGCAGGACGTACGACGGCGCGCCCTGGTCCGCGCGCTCGTCGAGGCGCGCGACGACCTGCTCGCGGCGCAGGACGCCCTCGCCACCGCGCAGCGCGACGCGGGAGCCGAGGGCCTGCTCAAGGACACGGCGCCCGACCAGCCGGTGTCGGCCGTCCTGCGGGCGGCCGCAGGGGAGACGGTGCTCGCGAAGGTGACCGACGGGTTGTCGAACCGCGAGGTCGCTCGGGCGCTGTTCATCAGCGAGGCGACGGTGAAGTCCCACCTCGTCCATGTGTTCGGCAAGCTCGGCGTCGAGAGCCGGACCGCGGCGGTCGCAGTGGCGCGCGAGGCCGGTCTTCTGCGCTGACCTACCAGGCGCGTACGCGGTCGACGGTGACCCGTAAGGGCACCGAGTACGACGCGGCGAACGAGTCCGGCGTGAAGCCGAGCCCCGAGATCTGGTCGGCGTACTTCTGGACGTAGGCGTCCCAGATCGCGTCCGACATCGCCGTCTCGACGCTGCCGGTGCCGTTGAGGACGACGACGTCGCCCCCGGTCCGGTCGGCATTGAGGTTCAGGGCGACGTGCGGGTTCGCCCCGACGTGGTCGAGCTTCGCGCCGACGGGCTGGCTGCGTATCCACACCCCGTCGTCGACCCAGACGAACCACACGGGGGTCGGGATCGGCTCTCCGGCGGCGTTCACGGTTGTCAGCCACACCACGTACTCGCGCTCGAGCCGCTCGCGCACCTCGGCGGAGAGCGTCGTGACGTCGTTCGTCATCGGGTCCCCCTTTCCGCACCGGCACGCGCCGGCGCCTCTGCCCGACCGTAGCGCGGTCGCCCGTGTTCCTCAGGCAACCTTCAGGCCACTCCGAGGTGGCTGTGAGGAACGCCTGCGAGCCTGGCCCGATGGCAGGGGAGCGCTCGCGGGTGCTCGTCGTCGACGACGAGCCGAACATCACCACGCTCCTGAGCTCGACGCTCCGGCTGGTCGACCTCGACGTCCGGCAGGCCCACACCGGCCGGGAGGCGCTCGCGGCCGTGGAGGCGTACGACCCGCACCTCGTCCTGCTCGACGTGATGCTGCCCGACCTCGACGGGCTCGAGGTCGCACGCCGACTACGGGCGTCGGACCGCGGCGTCCCCATCCTCTTCCTCACGGCCCGCGGCGGCGTCGACGACCGCGTCGCGGGCCTCACCGCGGGCGGCGACGACTACGTCGCGAAACCGTTCAGCCTCGAGGAGGTCGTGCTGCGCGTCCGCGCGATCCTGCGCAGGAGCCGGCCCGAGCAGAGTGGGTGCGCGGTCGTCCGGTACGCCGACCTCGAGCTCGACGACGACGCCCACGAGGTGCGACGCGCGGGGCACCACGTCGAGGTGTCCCCGACGGAGTTCAAGCTGCTGCGCTACCTGCTGACCAACGCCGGTCGGGTCGTGAGCAAGGCGCAGATCCTGGACCGGGTCTGGAGCTACGAGTTCGACGGGAGCGGCGCGATCGTCGAGTCGTACGTCTATACGCTCCGCAAGAAGCTCGACGTGCACGGGGAGCCCCTGATCCAGACCGTGCGCGGGGTGGGCTACTCCCTGCGGGAGCGGCGACCGTGAACGTGACGGCACGCCCCCGGCCGTGGCGGTCGTGGACCGTCCGTTCCCGGATGACGGCGGTCGTCGTGGTGGCGGCCGGGGCGGCCATGGTCGTGGTGACGCTGCTCGGCACGGCGCTCCTGCGCGGCTACCTCACCGATCGGGTCGACGCCCAGGTGGAGCGGGTGACGGGAGGACAGGTCGTCGTTCAGCAGCGCTTCTCGGCGTCGGCACCCTCGGCGGACCCGATGCCGTCGCTCAGGATGACGGTCGACGACATCGTGGGCGAGACCCTCCGGCTGGTGCACGTGCGCTCCGACGGGCACGGGACTCCGCTGGTCGGCGGTGCGGGCGAGGGCGGTCCACGGCTCCCATCGGCCCACGCGCTCGCCGACCGGGTGGGAGACGACACGTTCACCGTCGACGACGTTGAGGGGGGCGCCCCGTGGAGGATGTCGATCTCCGCCCTGCCGAGCGGCGAGTACCTCGCCGTGGCGGCCTCCCTGTCGGACGTGGAGGCCACGGTGACCCGCTTGCTCTGGACCGGGCTCGCCGTGAGCATCGCGGCGGTCGTGCTCATCGCCGGCGTCGCGCTGGCGGTCGTCCGGGTCGGGCTACGTCCCCTCACGCGGATGGAGACGACGGCTGTGGCGATCGCGGGCGGGGCGCTCGAGGCCAGGGTGCCGGACACCGACCCGCACACCGAGCCGGGACGCCTCGGGCTCGCGCTCAACACCATGCTCGGACGGCTACACGGCGCCCTGACGGCCCGGGAAACCTCCGAGAAACGCCTGCGGGCGTTCGTGGCGGACGCCTCCCACGAGCTGCGGACGCCGTTGACCTCGATCCGCGGGTTCGCGGAGCTCTACCGCCGAGGCGGCGCCCCGCCCGGGCCGGAGCTCGACGCCGCGATGCGCAGGATCGAGGACGAGGCGGCCCGGATGGGGTCGCTGGTCGACGACATGCTCGTCCTCGCCGCACTGGACGAGCGGCGGCCGGCGGCACGGGAGAGGGTCGACCTCGTCACCGTCGCCGCGGACGTGGTGCGCGACGCCCGTGCGCGGTGTCCCGGTCGCCGGATCGGCCTCGAGATGGACGTCGACGGTGGCGAACCGGTGCTGGTGGCCGGAGACGAGGCCCGGCTACGGCAGGTCGCCACCAACCTCGTCGCGAACGCGCTCGAGCACACCGCTCCGGCGGCGGTCGTGACGGTCCGCACCGGCCGGGGACCGGGCGGAGCGGGACAAGGCGCAGGCACCTGCCAGGCAGCAGTCGGGACGCGGCCCGAGGGCCCGACGGTGTTCCTCGAGGTGCGCGACGACGGCGCGGGCGTGGCGGCCGAGCACGCGACGAGGATCTTCGATCGCCTCTACCGGCCGGACCGGAGCCGGGTCCGCGGCGCCGGAGGTGGTGCCGGACTTGGACTCTCGATCGTGGCGGCGATCGCGACGGCGCACGGTGGAGCAGTCGCGCTCCTCCGTACGGCGCCGCACGGAGCGACCTTCCGCGTGGTCCTGCCTCGTCACCAGGACTCTGAGGAGACCTTGAGGTCGTCCTGAGGGAGCAGCGAGGCGGCACCGCCACGCTCCCGGTATGAACACGACAGCACGACCCTCCAGTGGAGGGCACTCTGCGAGTCGGCTGCTGGCCGTCCCGATCGCACTCCTCGTCATGCTCGTGGTCGGCGCGTGCGGTGGCACCGCCGACGGGGGCGACGACCCGGTCGCGTCGGTCGACGGCACGAGCTCTGACGGCACCGACGGGACCAACGCCGACAACGGCAAGACCGACGAGGAGAAGGCGCTCGAGTTCGCGGACTGCATGCGCGAGCACGGCGTCCCGATGGAGGACCCGAAGCCCGGCAAGGACGGGAAGCGACCGCGGATCACGATCAAGAGCGAGAAGGGCAAGGGACCCAGCCGGGCCACGCTCGAGAAGGCGATGGAGGCCTGCCGCGCGCTGGCGCCAGGGGATGGCAAGCCGCACAAGCCGTCCAAGGAAGAGCTCGAGGAGATGCGGACGTTCGCCGCGTGCATGCGCGAGCACGGGGTCCCGATGGAGGACCCGAAGGCCGACGGCGGCCCCATGCTGCACCGGTTCCAGGACGACGACAAGACCGAGAAGGCGCTCGAGGCGTGCGCGGAGCTTCAGCCCGGGGCGCGGGGCGAGACGAACGGCTCCTCGGCATGAGGCGCCTGACGCGGGTTGCGGTGGCCGCGGGCGCGGGGCTCGGGATCGCGGGAGCGACGGCGGCCGCGGTCGGCTACGGCGGAGACGATGCACAACCGGCGTCCGAGGAGCCCACTACGGCCGCTACCGCCGAGATCGTCCGCACGACGTTGACGGCCACCGAGACCGTTGACGGCACGCTTGGCTACGGCTCGGCGACCACGGTGTCGTCACGCTCCGGCGGCACGCTCACGTGGCTGCGGGCGGAGGGGAAGGTGGTTGCGCGCGGCGAGCGCCTGTACGAGGTCGACGCCAGCCCCGTGGTCCTGCTCTACGGCACGGTGCCGGTGTACCGGGTGCTGTCGGAAGGGGTTGAGGGCAAGGACGTCGAGCAGCTCGAGCGGAACCTCGCCGCGCTGGGGTACGACGGGTTCACGGTCGACGAGGAGTACACCGACGCCACCGCCGACGCGGTCGAGCAGTGGCAGGACGACGTGGGCGTCGAGGAGACCGGACGCGTCGAGATCGGCGCCGTCGTGGTGTCCGACGGGGCGGTCCGGGTGGCCTCGCACCAGGGCGACGTCGGAGATCCGGCCAGCGGCCCGGTGATGACCACCACCGGGATCCGTCGCTCGGTCGCGGTCGACCTCGACGCCGAGGACCAGGCCTCCGTGAGCGAGGGAGACCGGGTGACCGTGACGCTTCCCGGTGGGGCGACCGTCCCGGGTCGCGTGACCGACGTCGGCACGGTGGCTACGGAGCAGGGAGGCGACGAGGCGGGTTCAGAGTCGACGACCACGATCCCCGTCACCGTGCGGGTAGCCAGGAAGCAGGCGCTCGGCCGGCTCGACGCAGCGCCGGTCGACGTCACGCTGGTGTCCGACGAGCGCAAGGACGTCCTGGCCGTCCCTGTGAACGCGCTGCTCGCGCTCGCCGAGGGCGGATACGGCCTGGAGGTGGTCGGCGACGACGGCACGAGCGCGTACGTCGCGGTCGAGGTCGGGTTGTTCGCCGACGGACAGGTGGAGGTGTCCGGGGACGCGATCGCGGAGGGAACGACGGTGGTGGTCCCGACATGAGCCGCTGGATCGTCGACGCTCGCGACGTCGCGAAGACGTATGGCGGCGGGGTGACGGCCCTCGGCGGAGTCACGCTCCGAGTCGCGCGCGGCGAGATGCTCGCCATCGTCGGGCCGTCGGGGTCGGGCAAATCGACCATGCTGCACCTGCTGGGGACGCTGGACCGGCCGACGAGCGGCACGGTCGAGATCGACGGTCATGACGTCGCACGGCTGTCCGACGGGCAGCTGTCCGCGCTCCGGGCGCGGCGGATCGGCTTCGTCTTCCAGCAGTTCCACCTCGCTCCCGGGGTGGCGGCGCTCGACGGGGTCGCCGACGGCCTCCTCTATCTCGGGGTCGCCCGGAAGGAGCGCCGGCGGCGAGCCGCGGCCGCGCTCGAGCGGGTGGGGCTGGCGCACCGGCTCGGCCACCGGCCGCACCAGCTGTCCGGGGGAGAACGGCAGCGGGTCGCGATCGCGCGTGCGGTCGTCGCGGAGCCGGCGCTGCTGCTGGCCGACGAGCCGACGGGCAACCTCGACTCCGCGTCCGGCGCGGTGGTCATGGATCTGCTCCGCGAGCTGCACGCCGGGGGCACGACCGTCGTCGTGATCACCCACGACCGCGACATCGCGGGGAGCGTCCCGCGTTATGTCGAGATGCGCGACGGACGGCTCGTGACGGCCATGGGGGTGGCATCGTCCACGGCGGTGCCGCGGTCCACGGCGGTGGCGCGATGAGCGCGCTGCGGCCGGCCCGGATGCGGGTCCGCGACGTCGTCCGCGTCGGGGCGTCGGGCCTGGTTGCGCGGCCACTCCGGGTGGTCCTCAGCGCCCTCGGGATCGCGATCGGGATCGCCGCGATGCTCGCCGTCGTGGGCATCTCGTCGTCGAGCCGCGCGGACCTCGACCGACAGCTCGACGCGCTCGGGACGAACCTTCTGACCGTGGGGCCGGGAGAGACCCTGTTCGGGGACTCCTCGCACCTGCCCGACGACGCCGTCGCGATGATCACTCGCATCGGCCCTGTCAGCTCGGCGAGTGCGACCGCGACCCTCGACGCCGACGTCTATCGCAACGATCTCGTTCCGGAGGAGGAGTCCGGCGGCATCTCCGTCCGGGCGGCCCGCACCGATCTGCTCGAGACGGCGGGCGCGAGCGTCGCCGCCGGAGCCTGGCTCAATTCCGCGACCGCACGCTACCCGGCGGTTGTCCTGGGCAGCGCGGCGGCGGACCGTCTGGGGGTGACCGCACCGGGGCCGGACGTCCGGGTGTGGCTCGGCGACCTGTGGTTCACCGTGGTGGGCATCCTTCGCTCCTCCGCCCTCACCCCGGAGCTCGACATGTCGGCCCTCGTTGGCTGGCCGGTGGCGGAGGCGCGGCTCGGCTTCGACGGCTATCCGACGACCGTCTACACCCGCGCCGACGAGGACTCCGTGGAGGCGGTCCGCGACGTCCTCGCCGCGACCGCGAACCCGCAGGTCCCGAGCGAGGTCGAGGTGTCCCGGCCGTCGGACGCGCTGGCCGCCCAGCAGGCGTCCGACAAGACGCTGAGCGCGCTCCTCCTCGGCCTCGGGGGAGTCGCCCTGCTGGTCGGTGGCGTCGGCGTCGCGAACACGATGGTCATCTCGGTCCTCGAGCGCCGGGCCGAGATCGGGCTGCGGCGTTCGATGGGCGCGACCCGAGGGCAGGTCCGGCTCCAGTTCCTCGCCGAGTCCCAGCTCCTGTGCGTGCTCGGCGGGTTCGGGGGGCTGCTGCTCGGGATCGGGGTGACGACGGCGTACGCCGCCTACCAGGGATGGATCACCGTCGTTCCCGTCTGGGCGACCGTCGGCGGGCTCGGCGCGACCCTGCTCATCGGGGGAGTGGCAGGGCTCTATCCCGCGGTGCGCGCCGCCCGGCTGTCGCCGACGGAGGCCCTCGCGACACCGTGACCCCGGGCGTACGCCTGTGGTGCTCGCCACCCCGTGCGCGTCGGCGCGCGGGGTGCGAGCACCGCCGGGGAGGGGTTCGATAAGGGCATGCAGCAGATCACCGATCAGCCGCCGGTCTGGGCCACTCCCGTCGACGAGGTCCTCGACCGCCTCGACACATCGCGGGACGGGCTGACGCGTGAGCAGGCGCAGCGGCGGCTCACGGAGGTCGGGCCCAACCGGTTGCCGCCTCCTGAGCCGACGCCGTGGTGGCGGCGCGTGCTGGCGCAGTTCCAGGACACGCTGATCTACATCCTGCTCGCCTCTGCGGCGGCGAAGGCCGCGCTCGGTGACTGGGTCGACTTCACGGTGATCCTCGCGGTCGCCGTGATCAACGCGGCGATCGGCCTGATCCAGGAGGGCCGCGCGGAGAAGGCGCTGGCCGGGATCCGGACGATGCTCAGCGTCCAGGCCGACGTACGCCGCGACGGCGGATGGGAGCGCGTCGACGCCGAGGACCTGGTCCCCGGTGACGTCGTACGCCTGCGGGGTGGCGACAAGGTGCCTGCCGATCTGCGGCTGCTGGTTGCCTCGAACCTGCAGGCCGAGGAGTCGGCGCTGACGGGGGAGTCGGTGCCTTCCGCCAAGGACGCCGACGTCGTCGCTGCCGACGCCGGCGTCGGCGACCGGACCGACATGGTGTTCTCCGGCACGCTGATCACCCAGGGCAGCGCGCGCGGGGTTGTCACCGCCACCGGCCAGCAGACCGAGGTCGGCAAGATCCAGACGCTCGTCGACGAGGTGGAGCCCCTCGAGACGCCGCTCAGCCGCCAGCTCGACGCGTTCGGGAAGGCGCTGGCGCTCCTGATCGCCGTGCTCGCGGTCGTCATGGTCGTCGTCGGCCGGGTCGTGCACGACTTCGCGGGAGCCGACCTGGTCTCCGCGACGATCGGGTTCGCCGTGGCCGCTGTGCCGGAAGGCCTCCCGGCGCTGGTGACGATCATCTTGGCCCTCGGCGTGCAGCAGATGGCGAGGGAGCGCGCGATCACCCGCAAGCTGCCGGCCGTCGAGACCCTGGGCTCGGTGACGACGATCTGCTCGGACAAGACCGGCACGCTCACCAAGAACGAGATGACGGTACGCACGGTGGTGACGCGCGCCCGCACGTACGAGGTCACCGGGATCGGGTACGCACCCGACGGCGAGATCCGTGACGGCGACACTCCGGTGACCCTCGACGGGCACGACGACCTCACGGCCCTCGTCACGGTGATGGCGCGCTGCAACGACGCCGTCGTACGCGTGGACGAGGACGGGCGCTGGGGACTCGTGGGGGTGCCGACCGACGGCGCGCTCCGGACGCTCGCGCTCAAGGCAGGGTTCGACGCGGAAGGCTGGGCCCGCGTCGACGTGGTCCCGTTCGACTCCCAGACCAAGTACATGGCGACCCTGGACCACGACCCCGAAGGGGCGGCCGTCCTCCTCGTGAAAGGCGCGCCTGACCGCATCCTCGACCGGTGCGCGCGGCAGCGCTCCGCCGACGGCACGAGCGAGGCGCTCGACCGCTGGTGGTGGGAGCAGCACATCGACGACCTCGGTGCCCAGGGACTGCGCGTGCTCGCGGCCGCTGTGGGTCCGGCACCCGCGGGAGACCGGGTCGCCGACGAGGACGTCAGCGAAGGGCTGGAGATCGTCGGGCTCGTCGGCATCGTCGACCCGCCCCGGCCGGAGGCCGTCGCCGCGATCGAGAAGTGCCGGCGCGCCGGCATCACGGTGAAGATGATCACCGGCGACCACGCCGGGACCGCGCTCGCGATCGGCCGCGAGATGGGCCTGGTCCACGGCGAGGGGATCGGCGTCCTCACCGGGGCGGAGCTGGAGGCGATGAGCACCGAGCAGCTGCGGGAGGTCGTCCGGGAGGTCGACGTCTACGCACGGACCAGCCCCGAGCACAAGATTCGCATCGTCTCGGCCCTGCAGCACCACCGCGAGGTCGTGGCGATGACCGGGGACGGCGTCAACGACGCGCCCGCGCTGACCCAGGCCGACGTCGGCGTCGCGATGGGGATCAAGGGCACGGAGGCCACCAAGGAGGCCGCCGACGTCGTCCTCGCCGACGACAACTTCGCGACCATCGAGCGCGCGGTCGAGGAAGGCCGGCGGATCTACGACAACGTCCGCAAGTCGGTGCTGTTCCTCCTGCCCACGAACGGGGCGCAGGCGCTCGTCATGCTCATCGCCGTGCTCTTCGGCATGACACTGCCCCTGGAGCCGGTGCAGGTCCTGTGGATCAACATGGTCACCGCGGTCACGCTCTCGCTCGCCTTGGCGTACGAGGGTGCCGAGCCCGGGGTCATGGACCGTGCTCCGCGCGACCCGCGGGAGTCCGTCGTCGACCTCGCGTACGGGTGGCGGATCGTGGTCGTGTCGCTGCTCATCGGCGGTGCGACGCTGCTGGTCTTCACGAGCACGTACGACGCCGGCCTGCGGCTCGCCGAGGCGCGTACGGCGGCGGTGACGATGCTCGCGCTCGGCCAGCTGGCGTACCTGTTCAACAGTCGGTACCTGGACCGCTCCAGCCTCACGCCGGCGGTGCTGCGCGGCAACAAGGTCGTGTGGATCGCCTCGGCCGCCATGGTCGTCTCGCAGCTCGCGTTCGTCTACCTGCCGTTCATGAACACCTGGTTCGGCTCGGCTCCGATCGGGCTCGACATCTGGGGCTACACGGCTGCGCTGGCGGTCGCGGTGTTCCTCCTCGTCGAGGCGGGCAAGGCGGTCGACCGGTGGCGCGGGGCCCATGGTGAGATCAGGGCATGACGCTCACGTACGACGACGCCGTCGCGCTGGACCTCGCCGACCCGCTGGCGGCGTACCGCGACGAGTTCCTCCTCGGAGACGACCCCGTCGCCTACCTCGACGGCAACTCCCTCGGCCGACCCCCGCGCCGGACGCTGGAGCGGGTCGAGTCCCTCCTGCGCCACGAGTGGGGCCAGCGGCTGATCCGCAGCTGGGAGGACGGCTGGCTCGACCTGCCCGAGCAGGTCGGCGACCGTCTCGCTGAGGCGTGCCTCGGGGCCGCCGCGGGTCAGACGGTCATCGCCGAGTCGACCTCGGTCAACCTGTTCAAGGCGCTCCACGCCGCGTGCGGCCTGCGCGAGGGTCGGACCGAGGTTGTTGCGAGCGACGCCGACTTCCCGACCGACCGGTACCTCGTCGAGTCCGTCGCCGCAGCGCGCGGGATGACGGTCCGCTGGCTGAGCCCTGACGTGGTGGAGGGCGTCTCACGGGCCGAGCTGAACGACGTGCTGTCGGAGCGGACGGCCGTCGTCCTGCTGAGCCACGTCGACTACCGCTCGGGCGTGCTGCTCGACATGGCGGCGGTCACCGAGCAGGTGCACGCGGTAGGCGCGGTCGTGATCTGGGACCTCTGCCACTCCGCCGGCGTCATCCCCCTCGAGCTCGACGCGCTCGGTGTGGACCTGGCGGTGGGCTGCACGTACAAGTACCTCAACGCGGGCCCGGGCGCACCCGCGTTCGTCTACGTCGCCGAGCGCCACCTGGGCGCGGTGAGCCAGCCGATCACCGGCTGGTGGAGCAGCTCCGACCGCTTCGCGATGGGGCCGTCGTACGAGGCGGACCGGTCGATCCGGGCGATGCTGTCCGGTACGGCGTACGTGCCCGGGATCGTCGCCGTGGACGCCTCGGTGTCGTTGGTGGCCGAGGCGGGGATCAAGGCGATCCGCGAGAAGGCGGTCGCGCTCACCGAGCACTGCGTCGCGCTGGCAGACGCCTGGCTCGTCCCGCACGGGTTCACGATCGCGTCGCCGCGCGATCCCGCGCGACGGGGCGGGCACGTCACGGTGCAGGGGCCGCGGGCCCGCGAGGTCGCCGACGCGATGTACGCGGCGAAGGTGATCCCGGACTTCCGCAACCCTGACATGATCCGGCTCGGCCTCTCGCCGCTGACCACCTCGTACGCGGAGCTGTGGACCGCTCTCGACCTCACGCGCCAGATCGTGGAGGGCGGCTCGATCGAGTCCTGACGTGGGCGGGGTGGCGTACAGTGGAGGTACCGGTTCGACGTGCTCACCTGGGCGCGTCGCCGGCAAGTGGAGAGTCGGTGCCCCCGATGAACGACCATCCTGATCCAGTCAGGTCAGCCTCCAGCAGGTCACGCCGCCAGCCGCGTGACCTGAGTCGGATGGGACTGAGCGACGACCGCCCCGAACGCCCGCGCATCGCCGCCTGGAGCCCGGGGGAGGGACGCAGCTGTGCCCCGATCCTGGCCGCGCTCCGCGCGGAGGGGATCGACACCTGGATCGGGTCGCGACGCGTGCCCGTCGGCAACTTCGAGGTGGCGTGCCTGGAAGGTGACAACGAGCGGGTGCGCGCGATCATCGAGGCCGTCGACCCCGACGCCGCTCCGCTGAGCGTGGGTCGCTGACGCCCCGCCGACGCACAGACACGCGAGAGCCCCCGCCTCCCAGAGGGAAGCGGGGGCTCTCGTCGTACGCGGCTGGGCCGCGCCGGAGTCAGAGCGGGCGGATGTTGGCCGCCTGCAGGCCCTTCTGGCCCTGCTCGACGTCGAACTCGACCTTCTGGCCCTCGTCGAGCGAGCGGAAGCCGGAGGCCGCGATCGCGCTGTAGTGCGCGAAGAGGTCCTCGCCGCCGCCGTCCGGCGCGATGAAGCCGAAGCCCTTGTCAGCGTTGAACCACTTAACGGTGCCTGTCGCCATGATGTTTCTCCTTCGGTCGTGCACACGCGACGTTCGCGTGCGGCTTGGTGTCGCGATCACCTCAACCTGGGAGAAGAACGAGAGGCCTCGAGAACGAGGGTCTTGCATTCGATTCTGCGGCGTGACGGCATTGCAACAACTACACCGACCGTACCACCGACTACCTCGAACCCTTCGGGTCCAGTCGCACCAGGCGCGCCGTCGAGCTCTCGTCGAGCTCGGCGAGGCCCTCCCGCGAGCGGATGAAGTCGGAGAACGAACGGAAGCCGAGCGCCTTCTCGTTGAACGACGGGTCCATCCGCTTCATCTGGCTCTTGACCGCGGAGCTGTGCAGCCAGTCGGCGTCGTCCTTCTCGTGCCCGAGCCGCAGAGCACGCTCGAGGAGCCGCGTCGCGAGCTCCTGGGCGTCCTCGGGCTCGGGGTCGGGGTCACCTCGGTCGTCGAAGCCCGGCTCGGCGAAGACCGGCACGGTCGCCCGGGGCGCTTGCGCACCGCGCTTCGCGCTTCCCGTCCGCGAGCCGCTCTCGGGCTCCGCGGACGCCGGCTCCTCGGCCGTCTCCGGCCGTGCTGGACGCTCGCCGGTGCGGGACTTCTTGGATCCGGACCTCGTGCCCTTCTTGGCCGCAGCCTCCGGCAGCGGCGGGGGCGGCTCGACGCCGGGCAGAGCGTCGTAGGTGACCATCTCGTCGCAGGCGGCCGCGAGCGACTTGCTGGTCGACCCGGCAACACCCACGCCGACGACGTAGCGCCCGAGCCGCCGGCACCGCTGCGCCAGCGCGATGTAGTCGGAATCACCGGCGACGATCACCACGTGGGTGAGGTCGGGCAGGCGGAACATGTCCTCGACCGCGTCGACGGCGAGGCGGATGTCGGCACCGTTCTTGCCGTAGGCGGCCGCGGGGAATAGCTGGACGAGGTCGACCGCGCGGCTGACGAGCTGGCCGCGGTACTCGGCGTTGACCGGCGCGGACCAGTCCGCGTACGCCCGCGTCAGGACGAGCGTGCCGAACGACGACGCGAAGTCGATGATCGCCCCGACGTCCACGGTGGCGCGGGCGAGCTTGTCGGCGACCTCCGGGTCGGCGTCCTGCTCGGTCGTCGAGAACGCCCTCGCCTTGTCCCGCTGGAACTGGTTGCGGCCGTTCACCTGGTCGTACCGCGAGATCACGATGTTGTCGAAGTCGAGGTAGACGGCGACGCGTGTGTCGCCTGAGTCCGCCATCGGCGCCTCTTCTCGGTCGGGTGCAGGGATGCTTCACAGTCTGCCGGAACCGCTGGCGGGCCGGGTGGGATGATCGGCGCATGAGCGAGATCAAGGTCGGGGTGCTGGGTGCGCGCGGGCGCATGGGATCAGAGTCCGTACGGGCGATCGAGGCGGCTGAAGGGCTGGTTCTCGCCGCGGCGGTGGACGCCGACGACCCGCTCGAGGTCCTCGTCGACGCAGGCGTCGACGTGGTGGTGGACTTCACGAGCCCTGACGTCGTGATGGACAACCTACGCTTCTGCGTGGCCAACGGGATCCATGCCGTCGTCGGGACGTCCGGGTTCGACGACGCGCGGCTCGCCGAGGTCCGCGAGCTGGCGGCGCAGTCGCCCGAGGTCGGGGTGCTCATCGTCCCGAACTTCTCGATCGGCGCCGTGCTGATGATGCGGTTCGCGCAGATCGCCGCCCCGTACTTCGAGTCAGTCGAGATCGTCGAGCTCCACCACCCGGACAAGGTCGACGCCCCGTCCGGCACCGCCACCCGTACGGCGGAGCTGATCGGTGAGGCGCGCCGCGCCGCAGGGACGGCGCCGAGTCCCGACGCCACCACGTCCGACCCCCTGGGGGCCCGCGGTGCCGTGGTCGACGGCGTCCACGTGCACGCCGTACGCGCCCGCGGTCTCGTCGCGCACCAGGAGGTGCTCTTCGGCGACCGCGGCGAGACGCTCACGATCCGTCACGACTCCGTCCACCGGGAGTCGTTCATGCCGGGCGTCGTCGCCGGCGTCCGCGGTGTCGCCGCGCACCCCGGCGTCACGGTCGGGCTCGACGGCATCCTCGGCCTCGCCTGAGGCTCACCTCAGGCCCGCATCCGAGGCGACGGGCGGGCTCAGAGGAGGCGGACGAGGGCGGCGGCGAGGGCGGCTGCGCCGACGACGACGAGGAACGGCGCCCGTACGAGCAGGAGCAGCACCGCGACCCCGACGCCGACCAGGCGCGCGTCCACGACCAGCGACTGGCCGTCCGCGAAGACCTGGACGGCGATCAGTGCACCGAGCAGCCCTACCGGGATCAGCGCCGCGACCCGGATCGTCAGCGGGTGCTCGAGGACGTGGTCGGGGACGGAGAGCCCGGCGAGCTTCAGCCCGTAGCACGCGAGCGATGCCGCGATGACGGCCCACCAGATCACGGCTCGCCCCTCTCCGGGTGCTCGAGGGACGCGGTCAGCTCGTCCTCGCTGCTGCGGCGGGTCACCCAGAGCCCGAGCGCCACGGCCACCGCGCCCCCGATGATGATCGGCGCTCCTGCCGGCGTCAGCGGCACCACACCGATCGCCACCAGGGCGCCGACGACCGCGACGACGCGCTGCGGCCACGCGGTCAGCCGGGGCCAGAGCAGGGCGAGGAAGGCGGCGCCGACCGCGGCGTCGAGCCCGTACGTCCGGGGGTCGCCCATGGCGTTGCCGGCGAGCGCGCCCACGAAGGTCATCGCGTTCCACAGGACGAAGATCGACGCGCCGGTGACGTAGAAGCCGATCCTGGCGTGACGGTCGGTCTCGCGCGCCACCCCCATCGCAGTGGACTCGTCGATCACGAGCTGCGCCGCGAGGAGGCGACGCCACCCGTGCACCCGCAGCCGCGGCGCCAGCCCTAGACCGTAGAAGCTGTTGCGGCTGCCGAGCAGCGCGGCGGTGACAGCGCCGGTGAACGGGTTGCCGCCAGAGGCGACGACGCCGGCGAACGCGAACTGCGACGCCCCGCTGAACATCAGCAGCGACAGCACGCAGGTCTGGAGGATCGACAGGCCGGACGCCGTGCCGATCGCCCCGAAGCTGACCCCGTACGCGCCCGTGGCGAGGCCGACGCCGAGCGAGTCGACGACGACGCTGCGGTCGCTGGGCGCGGGCGCCTCAGCCGACATGCCGTGCGTGCCAGTCGAGGAGCGGGGTGAGGGTGCGCCAGTCGTCGGCGACGCGCGCGGCCAGGCCGGGGGTGCTCATCCAGTCGGGGGTGCCGTACCAGCGCATGAGCGTCAGCGTGTTGTGCCGCAGGAGGTCGATCCGGGGGTGGTCCGGCGGCCACCCGCGCGGCTGGGTCTTGACGCGGTCGCCGCCGAGCTCGAAGCCGTGCGACGTGAGCTTCTTGAGGAGCCGCTGGAGCTCCGCGCCCTTGCGGGAGTCGTCCACCGCCGTACGGAAGCGGTGCTTGCGCTCGGCGTTCGCGTCGTACCACCCGGCGCCGACGCGCAGCCCCGAGGCGTCGATCTGGACGTAGTAGCCGGTCGCCGGAGCCGTCGCGACGAACGCGCCCTGGTGGGTCTTGTACGGGGTCTTGTCCTTGCTGAAGCGCACGTCGCGGTACGGGCGGAAGACCTTGGCCGTCCCGAACTCGTCGGCCAGCGCGGCGGTCAGGGCGAGCATCGGACGGCGGACCAGGGCGTCGTAGTCGTCCTTGTGGGCCGTCCAGAAGGCGCGGTCGTTCTGGTTCTCGAGGTCTTCGTAGAAGTCGGCCGCCGCGACGCTGAAGCCGACCGGACCGTGGTCGTCGGCCTCAGGCATCGTCGCTGACCAGGAGCGTGTGCAGCCGGACCTGCTTGAGCCGGACCACGCCGTCGCCGACAGGGTCGACCTCGCGGTGCGCACCGTCGGGAGCCCACCCCGTCCCCGTGACGAACCGGCGCATCGCGTCGTCGGACGCGTCGAGCCACATGGTCGCGCGGACGAACCGGTCGGCACGCAACGTGTCGGCGCACGCCTGCAGGAGCCGCGACCCGTGGCCGGCGCCGAGGTGGGCGGGGGAGACCGTGAGCTCGCTCACCTCGCCGTCGGCGACCGGGTCGGCGTCGTCGTCGCTCGACGGACCCGTGACGGCGAACCCGCGGACGGTGCTGTGCTCGAGGGCCACGAGGACGCGGTTGCGCGCGTCGCCGGGCTTGTCGAGCGAGACCGCCCACTTCTCCTCGAACACGGCCGGGACGATCTGCGCGACGATCTCGGGCGGGAGCACCGGGCCGTACCGCTCCCGCCACGCCGTCGCCTGCAGCGACGCGATCGCGGCGGCATCGTTTCTCCAGGCGACCCGGACGCTGGTGTCGGCAGTAGTCACTGCTCGATTGTGTCAGGTAGGTGTCGTAGCGTGAGCACGTGCGCGCCTACCTCGACCTCGTCCAACGGATCCTCGACGACGGCGTCCGCAAGGGCGACCGTACGGGCACGGGCACGCTCAGCGTGTTCGGCCACCAGATGAGGTTCGACCTGCGCGAGGGCTTCCCGCTGGTCACCACCAAGAAGGTCCACGTGAAGTCCGTGGTCGCGGAGCTTCTGTGGTTCATCGCCGGCAGCACCAACACCGCGTTCCTCAAGGAGAACGGCGTCTCGATCTGGGACGAGTGGGCGGACGCCGACGGCGAGCTCGGCCCGATCTACGGCTACCAGTGGCGGTCGTGGCCGACTCCGGACGGGCGTCACGTCGACCAGCTCCAGGGCGTGATCGACGCGCTGGTCCGCGACCCCGACTCGCGGCGCCACCTCGTGAGCGCCTGGAACGTCGCCGACCTGCCCGACATGGCGCTCGCGCCGTGCCACACGATGTTCCAGTTCTACGTCGCACCGGGGGAGGACGGAGGGCCCGGTCGCCTGTCGTGCCAGCTCTACCAGCGCTCGGGCGACGTGTTCCTCGGCGTGCCGTTCAACATCGCCTCGTACGCGCTGCTGACCCACATGGTCGCCCAGGTCGCGGGCCTGGAGGTCGGCGACTTCGTCCACACGCTCGGCGACGCCCACCTGTACGTCAACCACCTCGACCAGGCGCGCGAGCAGCTGACACGCGAGCCCCGGCCGCTGCCGCAGCTCGAGCTCGATCCCGGCGTCCGCTCGATCGACGGCTTCACACTGGACTCGGTCAAGATCGCGGGCTACGACCCCCACCCGGCGATCAAGGCCCCGATCGCCGTATGACCTCACCGGACGAGGACCTGCGGCGCCATGCCCGCATCACCCTGGTGGCTGCCGTGGGGACCAACGGCGTCATCGGCCGTGACGGCGACCTCCCGTGGCCGCCGACCGGCGACCTCAAGCAGTTCAAGGAGCTCACGACCGGTCACGTGCTGGTGATGGGCCGCAAGACGTACGAGTCGATCGGCAGGCCGTTGCCCGACCGCACCTCGATCGTCGTCACCCGGCGCACGGGATGGCAGGGGCCGGCCGAGGTGGTCGTCAGCAACGACGTCGACGGGGCGCTCGACCTGGCCGCCCAGCTCGACGGCGAGGTGTTCGTGATCGGCGGCGCCCAGATCTACGAGCAGACGCTCGACCAGGCCGACCGGATGGTGCTGACGCTGGTCGACGCGGCCCCCGAGGGGGACGCGTGGTTCCCGGAGATCGACTGGTCGCAGTGGCGCGAGGTCGCCTCCACCCCGTACGAGGGCTACAGGATCGCCACGTACGAGCGGGTGTGAGGCAGGTCACACCAGGTCGTACGCCATCGGGTGTAACGCTGCCTGGGGCTCCGGCGATGTTGTGAGTGTCCCGGTGCTGTCCGGGCCCCCGAGCGGACAGCATCGGGACATTCCATGTCCTGCCCCGGGCGGCGCTACCGGTCCCACGACCCACGCTGTGCAAGCGGTAGCGTGGGAGGTATGACCTCTCCGCTCGCCACACCCGCGGCCCCTTTCGGCCGGGTGCTGACCGCCATGGTGACGCCGTTCACCCCGGACGGCGCCCTCGACCTCGACGCCACCAAGAAGCTGGCGTCGTACCTCGTCGACGAGGGGTCGGACGGCATCGTGGTCAGCGGCACGACCGGTGAGTCGCCCACCACCAACCCTGACGAGGACGGCCAGCTGCTCGCTGCGGTCCTCGAGGCCGTCGGTGACCGCGCCTCGGTGGTCGCGGGCGTCGGCAACAACGACACCCAGGCCTCGGCGCGGCTCGCCCGTCAGGCCGCCTCGCTCGGCGCCCACGGGATGCTGCTCGTCTCGCCCTACTACAACAAGCCCCCGCAGGCCGGGCTCGTCCGCCACTTCATGACCGTCGCCGACGCCGGCGACGGCGTCCCGGTGATGCTGTACGACATCCCGGGCCGCGCGGTCGTGCGCATCGCGCCCGAGACGTACGCCGAGGTGGCCAAGCACGAGGCGATCGTGGCGGTGAAGGACGCCGTCGGCGACCTCGGCTCCGGGGCCCGTCTCATGCGCGAGACCGGGCTCGCCTGGTACTCCGGTGACGACCCGCTCAACCTCGCGTGGCTCGCGTACGGAGCGGCCGGCCTCGTGTCGGTCGTCAGCCACGTCGCCGCGGCGAAGTACGCGTCGATGGTGCGGGCGGTCGACGACGGCCGGCTGCACGATGCCCGTACGATCAACGACGAGCTCCTGGACGTCGTCGCCGCGATCATGCCCCCGACCTCGCAGGGCGCGATCATGACGAAGGCCGCCCTGCAGCTGATGGGCGTGATCGAGAACCGCACGACGCGTTCCCCGTACGTGGACGCGACCGACGAGCAGGTGACGGCGCTGGCCCAGGTGCTCCGTGACGCCACCCTGCTGAAGGACTGATTGATGAGCCATCCTCACCCCGAGCTCGGCGCCCCGCCGGAGCTCCCTACCGACGGCCTGCGTGTGATCGCGCTCGGTGGACTCGGCGAGATCGGGCGCAACATGACCGTGTTCGAGCACGCGGGCAAGCTGCTCGTCGTCGACTGCGGCGTGCTCTTCCCCGAGGACCACCAGCCGGGTGTCGACCTGATCCTCCCCGACTTCGCGCCGATCCGGGACCGCCTCGACGACATCGTGGCGATCGTCCTCACCCACGGGCACGAGGACCACATCGGCGGAGTCCCGTACCTCCTCCGCGAGCGCGGCAACATCCCGCTGGTCGGCTCCAAGCTCACGCTGGCGCTGGTCGACTCCAAGCTCCGCGAGCACCGCCTCAAGGACGCGCCGAAGTACGTCGTCGCCGAGGACGAGACGCTGTCGATGGAGCCGTTCGACCTCGAGTTCGTGGCGGTCAACCACTCGATCCCCGACGCGCTCGCCGTCGCGATCCGCACCGCAGCCGGCCTCGTGATCCACACCGGCGACTTCAAGATGGACCAGCTCCCGCTCGACGGCCGCATCACCGACCTGCGCGCGTTCGCACGGCTCGGCGAGGAGGGTGTGGACCTGTTCCTCACCGACTCGACCAACGCCGACGTTCCTGGCTTCACCACCACCGAGCGCGACATCTCGCCGGTGCTCGACCGGGTCTTCGCGCAGAGCCAGCAGCGGATCATCACCGCCTGCTTCGCCTCGCACGTGCACCGCGTCCAGCAGATCCTCGACGCCGCCGTGAAGCACGGGCGCAAGGTCGCCTACATCGGGCGCTCGATGATCCGCAACATGCAGATCGCCCGCGACCTCGGCTACCTCCACGTTCCCGACGGCGTCATCGTCGACGGCCGGAAGATCTCGGACTACCGCCCCGAGGAGCTCGTGCTCGTCTCCACCGGGTCCCAGGGTGAGCCGATGGCGGCGCTGTCGCGCATCGCGGCCAACTCGCACGACTCGGTCCGCATCGAGCCCGGCGACACCGTCGTGCTCGCGAGCTCGCTGATCCCCGGCAACGAGAACGCCGTCTACCGGGTGATCGACGGTCTGATCCGCCTCGGTGCTCGGGTGGTCCACAAGGGCAACGCGCTCGTCCACGTGTCCGGCCACGCGTCCGCGGGCGAGCTGCTCTACTGCTACAACATCGTCAAGCCGAGCAACGTCATGCCCGTGCACGGGGAGATGCGCCACCTCCACGCCAACGCGGCGCTGGCACGCGCGACGGGCGTCGAGGCCGACCGTGTCGTGATCGCGGAGGACGGCTTCGTGGTCGACCTCGTCGACGGGCGCGCGAAGGTCACCGGCAAGGTGGACTGCGGGTACGTCTACGTCGACGGCTCGTCAGTCGGTGACATCACCGAGTCGGAGCTCAAGGACCGCCGGATCCTCGGCGAGGAGGGCTTCATCTCGGTCATCGTCGTGATCGACTCGTCGACGGGCAAGCTCGTGAGCGGTCCGGAGATCCAGGCCCGCGGTTTCGCCGAGGACGACTCGGTGTTCCAGGCCATCGTCCCGCAGATCGAGCAGGCGCTGGCCAACGCCGTTGCCGACGGCGCGTACGACGCCCACCAGCTCCAGCAGGTGATCCGTCGTACCGTCGGTCGCTGGGTCTCGGGTGCGCACCGCCGCCGCCCGATGATCGTGCCGATCGTCCTCGAAGCCTGATCCGCTCCGCTCGCTGACGTCATACGTTCCGTGGCCCCTGGGCCACGGAACGTATGACGTTGCGGGAGCGTTGCGCTCGTGGGCGGCCTCACAGCGGGGCGTACGGGGGTGTGCGCGAACGGTTACGGACGCGCCATCCGCAGGGCAGCCGACGGGAAACACCGCGTTCGTAGCCTCCTGGGCACGGTGACCGGCATCCGGCCGGACCCCTCTCCTCCAGGAGCCCGTCATGGCGACCACGATCACTCCGACGGATGGCCCGGTACGACGTCGTACGGGGCGCTGGATCGACCACTGGGAGCCTGAGGACTCGGCGTTCTGGGAGTCCAGCGGCCGTCAAGTCGCGCGGCGCAACCTGGTCGTCTCGATCCTCGCCGAGCACCTCGGGTTCTCGGTCTGGATGCTCTGGAGCATCGTCGCGGTGAACCTGAACGCGGCCGGGTTCGCGCTCACCGACTCGCAGCTGCTCTGGCTCGTCGCCGTCCCGAGCCTGGTGGGTGCGACGCTGCGTCTGCCGTACACGTTCGCCGTCGGTCTGTTCGGCGGGCGCAACTTCACCATCGTCTCGGCGCTCCTGCTGCTGATCCCGACCATCGGGCTCGCGGTCGTCGTGCAGCGGCCCGACACGCCGTTCTGGGCACTGCTCCTGGTCGCGGCGACCGCGGGATTCGGCGGCGGCAACTTCGCGTCGTCGATGACGAACATCTCGTACTTCTTCCCCGAGAAGGAGAAGGGCTGGGCGCTCGGCCTCAACGCCGCCGGTGGCAACATCGGGGTCGCGGTCGTCCAGGCGCCGTTCGTCGTCACCGCGGTCGTGACGGCCGGTGGCGGGCTCGTGCTCTGGCGGGCGGGGCTGATGTGGGTGCCGCTCATCCTGGTCGCGGCGTTCCTCGCCTGGAAGGCGATGGACAACCTGAGCACCGCCCGGGCCGACTTCTCCACCTCGGCCGCCGCAGCCAAGCGCCCGCACACGTGGGTCATGTCGTTCCTGTACGTCGGCACGTTCGGCTCGTTCATGGGGTACGCCGCCGCGTTCCCGATGCTGATCAAGATGGAGTTCGCGGAGGTGAACCCGGCGAGCTGGGCGTTCCTCGGGGCGCTCGTCGGCTCGCTCGCCCGGCCGTACGGGGGCAGGCTGTCCGACCGGGTCGGAGGCGCTGTCGTCACCGCGGCCAGCTTCGTCGTGATGGGAGTCGGGGTGCTCTGCGCGGTGTTCGCGCTGCGCGCCGGGTCGTTCCTCTTCTTCCTGGCCTCGTTCCTGCTGCTGTTCGTCGCGACCGGCATCAGCAACGGCTCGACGTACCGGATGATCCCGGCGATCTTCCGCGCCACGGCGGCCGACGGCGCGGAGGGCATGCTGCGAGCCAAGCGCGAGGCGGCGGCCGCGATCGGCATCATCTCGGCGGTCGGCGCGTTCGGCGGCTTCTTCGTCCCGCGGATCTACGCGTGGGCGTCGGAGGCGACGGGTTCGATCGAGCCTGCCATGTTCGTCTACGTCGGCGTGTACGCGACGATGCTGGCCGTCACGTGGTTCGTCTACCTCCGCCCCGGGGCGACGATGGCGAAGGCGCGCGTATGACGGACACGCACTGCCCGTACTGCGCTCTCCAGTGCGCCATGCGGCTGGCGGCCGGGGTGGACGGAGTCCTGGCGGCCTCGCCTCGGGACTTCCCGACCAACCGGGGAGGGATATGCCAGAAGGGCTGGACCAGCGCCGACCTGCTGAGGGCGCCGGACCGGATCACCGCACCGCTGCGGCGCACCACGGACGGCCGGTACGAGGAGGTCACGTGGGACGCGGCCCTCGACGAGATCGCGTCGCGGGTGACCGCGCTCCAGACGGCCCACGGCCGCGACGCGGTCGCGGTGTTCGGTGGCGGCGGGCTGACCAACGAGAAGGCGTACGCCCTCGGCAAGTTCGCGCGTACGGTGCTGCGGACCCGCTTCATCGACTACAACGGCCGCTTCTGCATGGCGTCGGCTGCCGCGGCGGGCAACCGGGCGTTCGGGGTCGACCGCGGACTGCCGTTCCCGCTGACCGACCTCGCCGGAGCTGAGGCGGTCCTGCTGCTCGGCAGCAACCTCGCCGACACCATGCCCCCTGCGGTGCAGCACCTGGGTGGCGTCCGAGAGCACGGCGGGCTGGTCGTCGTCGACCCGCGCCGCAGCGCCACCGCGCGCCTGGCCGACGACGGTGCGGGCGAGCACCTCGCCCTCGTCCCCGGCACCGACCTCGTGCTGCTGCTCGGCCTCACCCACGTGGTGCTCGCCGAAGGGCTGGCTGACACCGCTTACCTGGAGGAGCGCACCCACGGTCTCGACGACGTCCGGCGCAGCGTCGCCGCCTGGTGGCCGGAGCGCGTCGCGTCGGTGACCGGCATCGACGAGGGGACCCTGCGTCGCGTCGCACGCCGGCTCGCGGCAGCCGCCCCGTGCCACGGCGGCGCGGGCGCGTACGTGCTGACGGGACGCGGTGCCGAGCAGCACGTCGACGGTACGGACACGGTGACGGCGGCGATCAACCTCGCGCTCTGCCTGGGCCTGCCGGGCGGTGCCGGCAGCGGGTACGGCTGCGTCACCGGACAGGGCAACGGCCAAGGAGGGCGAGAGCACGGGCAGAAGGCCGACCAGCTACCGGGTTACCGGATGATCGACGACCCCGCGGCACGCGAGCACGTGGCGCGGGTGTGGGGCGTCGACCCGGACTCCCTGCCGGGCAAGGGCGTTCCGGCCGTCGAGCTGCTGAGGCGGCTCGGGGCGGACGACGGGCCCAAGGCGCTGTTCGTCCACGGCGCGAACCTGGTCGTCAGCGCGCCCGACGCGGGCGTGGTCACCGAGCGGCTGCGAGGGCTCGACCTGCTGGTGGTGTGCGACTTCTTTCCGTCGGAGACCGCGCTGCTCGCCGACTTCGTCCTGCCGACGACGCAGTGGGCCGAGGAGGAGGGGACGATGACGAGCCTCGAAGGGCGTGTGCTGCGCCGACGGGCCGCGCTCGCACCGCCGCCGGGGGTGCGCAGCGAGCTCGAGATCCTCGCGGGCCTGGGGGAGCGGCTCGGGTCGCCGGTCGCGTTGCCGACCGACCCGCGGACCGTCTTCGACGAGCTGCGACGCGCCTCGGCCGGGGGACGGGCCGACTACGCAGGGATCTCGTACGACCGGCTCGACGCGGGCGAGGAGCTGTACTGGCCGTGCCCCGCCGAGGACCACCCGGGGACGCCGCGGCTGTTCGCCGACGCGTTCGCGACGCCGGACGGGAGGGCGCGGATGGTGGCGGTCACGCCGGTCGGTCCGGACGACGACCTCCGTCGCGACGCACCGGTCTACCTGGTCACCGGCCGGGTGCTCCCGCACTACCAGTCCGGAGCTCAGACCCGCCGCGTCGCGCGGCTCCACGACGCGGCGCCCGCGGCGTACGTCGAGCTCCACCCGCAGCTGGCCGCTCGACTCGGGATCGAGGGCGTCGAGGACGTCCGGGTGTCGTCGAGTCGCGGCTCGATGGTCGCGCAGGCTCGGATCAGCGCGGACATCCGGCCGGACACCGTCTTCGCGCCGTTCCACTTCGCCGGGCTCGCGCGGGTCAACAGCGTGACGAACGCGGCCACGGACCCGATCTCGGGGATGCCTGAGTTCAAGGTGTGCGCGGTGACGGTGGAGGTCGCCCGGTGAACGGGGAGGGCTCGATCCGGGTGGTCGTCGTCGGCGCCGGGATGGTCGGCATCCGGTTTGCCGAGGAGGTCGCTCGCGCCGACCGCGCCGGGAGGTTCGAGGTGCTGGTGCTCGGTGAGGAGGAGTACGAGCCGTACAACCGGATCCTGCTCACCGAGCTCGTCGCCGGGCGTGCAGAGCTCGCGAGCCTCGCGCTGGCTCGACCGGCAGGGGCGACCGTGCGACTCGGCGCGCGCGTCGAGCGGATCGACCGCGAGGCCCGCGCGGTGTGCGTCGACGACGAGCCCGTGCCGTACGACCACCTGGTGCTGGCGACCGGGGCCCGGGGGCGGGTGCTCCGCGTGCCGGGGCTGGACGCGGGGCCGGACGAGCCGCTGCCCGGGGGCGTGTTCGTGCTGCGCTCCGTCGACGACGCCCGAGGGATCAGCGCGGCCGCGCTCAACTCCCGCCGCGCTGTCGTCGTCGGCGGCGGGCCGCTGGGTGTCGAGGCGGCGTGCGGTCTGCGGCTGCGAGGCGTCGACGTCGACGTCGTGTCGTTCGCGGGCCACCTGCTCGACCGCGACCTCGACCCCGAGCCCGGGCGGTTGCTGGCCGAGGCGGTCTCCGACCTCGGCATCGCGTTCCACGGCGACGCCGCCCTCGCTGCCCTGACGCACGACGACCGGCACGTCAGGGGAGTGGTCCTCGACGACGGTCGTACGCTCGCCGCCGACCTGGTCGTGCTCGCCTGCGGAGCGGTCCCGGAGACCGCGCTCGCCACCGCGGCCGGCCTCGAGGTCGCTCACGGCGTGGTCGTCGGCGACGACCTCGCGACGACCCGCGATCCTGCGATCCACGCGATCGGCGACTGCGCGCAGACCCCGTCCGGCGTCGCGGGCCTCGTCGCGCCCGGCTGGGAGCAGGCACGCGCGCTCGCCCGGCGCCTGGTCGACGGGGAGGCTGCCGACCCGGTTGCGGTCGTCCTCGACGGCGCCGCCATGCGCCTCAAGGCGGCCGGCGTCAGCCTCGTCGCGGCGGGGCGCAAGGCATCGACGGCCGGCGGTGCGCGTGTGCTGACCATGAGCGACCCGTACGCGCGCCGCTACGTCGAGGTGGTCGTCGACGGCGACGCGCTGGTCGGGATGACATGCCTGGGGGCGCCGGAGCTCGCGTCGTCGTTGAGCGTCCAGCTCGGCCGGCCGTCCGTGGTGCCGCTCGACCCTCTGCAGCTCCTCGCGCCGAGCGCCGGTCAGGGGGACACCGCTGCGGGATCACCCACGACGATGCCGGGCGGAACGACGGTGTGCCGCTGCAACGGTGTCACCAAGCGCGACCTGGTCGCGGCGTGGGACGGCGGCGCGTGCTCCGTCGACGCGCTCGCGACCACCACCCGCGCTACCACCGGGTGCGGCGGCTGCACGTCGCTCGTGCGGGGGATCGCGGACTGGCTGCAGGTCTCGGACGCCGATGCCGACGCCTCACAGTCCCGCTCCGCCACTCGTGAGCCAGTTGTGAAGGGGGCGTAACCGGAATGGACCAGGACCCGAAACACCTCGTTCCTACGGTCTCGGACATGGACACGGAGGTCAGGGCAGCAGACGGCCGGGCACGTCTCGTCGTCGTCGGCGCCGGCATGGTCGCGCACCGGCTGGTCGAGGCGCTCGTCGAGCGCGACGCGACCGAGACCTGGACCGTCGACGTCTTCGGGGAGGAGTCCCGCCCTCCGTACGACCGGGTGGCGCTGACGTCGTTCTTCTCCGACCGGGACCCCGACGATCTCGTCCTCGGCGACCCGGCGCTGTGGTCGTCCGAAGGGGTGCGGCTGCACCGCGGCGTCCGCGTGACGCAGATCGACCGCGAGCGCCGCACCGTCACCGCACGGGGACGTACCTACCCCTACGACGCCCTCGTGCTCGCCACCGGGTCGTACGCGATGGTCCCGCCGATCGAGGGCAAGGACACGCCTGGGTGCTTCGTGTACCGGACGGTGGACGACGTCGCGGAGCTCCGGGCGTACGTGAACGAGCTCGCCGGCCGGCTCGACCGGCCCGTGCGTGGTGCGGTCGTCGGCGGGGGCCTGCTCGGTCTCGAAGCGGCCGGCGCGCTCCAGGCGCTCGGCGCGGAGTCCACCGTCGTCGAGTTCGCGCCGTGGCTGATGCCGATGCAGGTCGACGAGGCGGGTGGTCGGACCCTGCGGCGGATCATCGAGCAGCTCGGCGTCGAGGTGCGTACGGGGACGGCGACGTCGCGCGTCCGCGCCGGACGTGGGGGAACGGTCCGCGCGATGGAGTTCGCGAACGGTGGCGGAAGCATCGACGCCGACGTCGTCGTGTTCGCCACCGGCGTGCGGCCGCGCGACGAGCTGGCGCGCGACGCCGGGCTGTCGATCGGCGAGCGCGGGGGAGTGGTGTGCGACGACGCCTGCCGGACGGACGACCCGGCGATCTTCGCGATCGGCGAGGTCGCGCACGTCGCAGGCCGTACCTGGGGCCTCGTCGGTCCCGGCTACACGATGGCCGAGGTCGTCGCGGACCGGCTCGTCGGCGGCGACGCGACGTTCACCGGCGGCGACCTGTCGACCAAGCTCAAGCTGCTCGGCGTCGACGTCGCGAGCTTCGGCGACGCCTTCGCCGGGACGGACGGGAGCCTCGAGGTCGTGTACGCCGACCCGGTCGGCGGCGTCTACAAGAAGCTCGTGATGTCCGATGACGCCACGACGCTGCTCGGTGGCATCCTCGTCGGGGACGCGGAGGCGTACGCGTCCCTACGACCGATGGTCGGCAGTGCGCTCGGCGCGGATCCGACGGCGTGGCTGGTCCCGGACGGCGGGACGCCGGTGTCGGGCGGATCGCTGCCGGACACGGCGGCCGTGTGCTCGTGCAACAACGTGACCGCGGGGGCGATCCGTGGGGCGGTGCGCGGAGACGACGGGTCTGGCGCCGAGCCCTGCCACGACCTCGGTGCCCTCAAGGCATGCACGAGGGCCGGGACGAGCTGTGGCTCCTGCCTCCCGCTGGTCAAGAAGCTGCTCGACGAGGAGCTGACGGCAGCCGGGATCGAGACGTCGAACGCGCTCTGCGAGCACTTCGCGATGAGCCGCGCGCAGCTGTTCGACGTCGTCCGCGTCACGGGGATCCGGACGTTCTCCGAGCTCGTCGCCGCCCACGGCACCGGGCGCGGCTGCGACATCTGCCGGCCTGTCGTGGCGTCGATCCTCGCGTCGCTCGGGGCCGGGCACGTGCTCGACGGCGAGGCCGCCGCGCTGCAGGACACCAACGACCACGTGATGGCGAACATGCAGAAGGACGGCACCTACTCGGTCGTCCCGCGCATCCCGGGGGGAGAGGTGACGCCCGAGGGTCTGATCGCGATCGGGCAGGTCGCCGCAGACTTCGGGTTGTACACGAAGATCACGGGCGGGCAGCGGATCGACCTGTTCGGGGCGCGGATCGAGCAGCTCCCGGCGATCTGGCGGCGGCTCGTGGACGCCGGGTTCGAGTCCGGCCACGCGTACGGCAAGTCGCTGCGCACGGTGAAGTCGTGCGTCGGCTCGACCTGGTGCCGCTTCGGCGTGCAGGACTCCGTCGGGCTCGCGGTCGCGTTGGAGCTGCGCTACCGCGGGCTGCGTTCGCCTCACAAGATCAAGCTCGGCGTCTCGGGGTGTGCGCGGGAGTGCGCTGAGGCGCGGGGCAAGGACGTCGGGGTGATCGCGACCGAGAAGGGCTGGAACGTCTACGTCGGTGGCAACGGCGGCTTCACCCCGCGGCACGCGCAGCTGTTCGCGGAGGACCTCACGACGGACGCGCTGGTCCGTACGATCGACCGGTTCCTCATGTACTACATCCGCACCGCCGACCGGCTGCAGCGCACAGCGCCTTGGCTCGAGTCGGTCGAGGGTGGCCTCGATCACGTACGATCGGTGGTGCTCGACGACAGCCTCGGGATCGCCGCCGATCTCGACGCCGCGATGGCGCGGCACGTCGAGGCGTACGAGGACGAGTGGGCAGCGGCGCTCGCCGATCCTGCGAAGCTGAGCAAGTTCGCGAGCTTCGTCAACAGTCCCGACACCCCCGACCCGGACCTCGTCTACGTCGCCGAGCGCGGTCAACGCCGACCCGCCAGTCCGCAGGAGCGGGCGACGCTGATCGCCGGGACGACGCTGGAGGTCCGCACGTGAGCGCTGCATCTCTCACCACGCCCGTGACCGCGACGTGGGTACGCGTCTGTGCGGTCGACGCGTTGTTCCCGGACCGCGGTGCGGCGGCGCTCGTCGACGGGCGGCAGGTCGCGCTGTTCCGGCTCGCCGGTGACGCCCCCACGACCGTACGCGCGATCGGCCACCGTGACCCGTACAGCGGAGCCAACGTGATGGCCCGCGGACTGGTCGGCACCGTCGGTGACGTCCCGGTGGTCGTCTCACCGATGCACAAGCAGCGGTTCCGCTTCGACGACGGGTGCGCGATCGACGAACCGGGGGTGTCGGTCGGCGTCTGGGCGACACGCGTGCTCGACGGCGTCGTCGAGGTCGCCGCGACTCCTCTCGTCGAGCCCTCGGCCGGCCTGTGACCCCGCTCGGTCCGGTGCTCACCGGGACCTCCGTCCTCGTCACCGCTCAACGGCGCGCGGACGACCTGGCGATGGCGCTGAGTCGTCGTGGTGCGGTGGTGTCGGTCGCGTCGGCGCTGGGCGTCGAGTCCCACATCGACGAGGACACGCTGCTCGACCGGACTCGTGAGCTCGTCGCGGAGTCTGCCGACGTCGTCGTGGTGACGACCGGCATCGGGTTCCGCTCGTGGCTCGACACCGCCGAGGCCGCAGGGCTCGGCGAGGCGCTGGTCGACGCCTTGGCGCGTACGCGGCTGGTCGCGCGCGGACCCAAGGCGCGCGGCGCGCTCCAGGCGGCGGGGCTGGTCCCGGACTGGGTCGCGGAGTCCGAGACGTCGGCGGAGATCGCCGACTTCCTGTGCACCGAAGGCATCCGGGGTCAGCGCATCGTCGTCCAGCACCACGGAGCAGGCGACGACGGGTTGGAGCGGCGGCTTCGCGCGGCGGGCGGTGACCCGGTCGGGCTCGTGGTCTACCGGTGGGGTCCTCCGCCGGATCCCGAGGCGGTCGCCGCGTCCGTACGCGACGCAGCCGCGGGAGCGTACGACGCCGTGGTCTTCACCTCCGCTCCGGGCGCGGCCGCGTGGATCACCGCCGCGCGCGAGGCAGGTGTGCTCGAGGAGATCCTCACGCTCGACCGGACGGGGGCGTTGACGTCGGCCGCTGTCGGCCCGGTGACCGCCGAGCCGCTGCGCACGGCGGGTCTCGATCCTGTCGTCCCGGACCGGGGTCGTCTCGGCTCGCTCGTACGGACGCTCATCATGCACCTCGGTGACGACCACGAGGCGACTCCGACAGCGGCAGGTGCGCTGCGGCTGCGGGCGAGGACGGCGACCCTCGACCACGAGGTCGTGGGCGTCTCGCCGAGCGGGCTGGCCGTCCTGCGCGCGCTCGCCGCGGTCCCGGGCGCCGTCGTGTCGCGTGAGGCTCTGCTCAAGGTGCTGCCGGGGTGCTCGACCGATCCGCACACGGCGGAGGTCGCGGTCGCCAGGCTGCGTGACGCGTTCGGGGGACGACCGGTGGTGGAGACGGTGGTGAAGCGTGGGTACCGGCTCAACCTGCGCCACGGGGCGCCCGCATGACGAGGCTCGTGGCGTGCAGCCACGGCACCCGTGACCCTGCCGGGCAGGCGGCGATCGCACGGCTGGTCGACTCGGTCTCGGGCGCTCTGCCCGGACTCGCGGTCGCGCCGACGTATGTGGACGTGCAGCACCCGCAGGTCGCCGAGGTGGTGGAGGGCGTCAGCGGGCCGACCGTCGTGGTGCCGTTGCTGCTGTCGTCCGGCTATCACGTCCACGTCGACATCGCGGACGCCGTGTCGACGCGTCGCGAGGCCGTTGCGGCGCCCGCCCTCGGACCGGACCCCGTGCTCGCGGGGCTGACCGCCAAGCGGCTGCGTCAGGCGGGGCTGCGTGCCGCGGATCGGGTGGTGCTGGCCGCGGCGGGCTCGTCCGATCCGCGAGCGAGGCGTGACACCGAGCGGGCGGCCGCACTGCTGGAGTCGGCGCTGGGTCGCCCCGTCGCGCTCGGGCACGTCGGCGCTGGACGCGACACGGTGGCGTCGGTCGTGGCGGAGCAGCGGCGGCGCACTCCGTACGCGCGGGTGGCCGTCGCGTCGTACTTGCTGGCCCCCGGATGGTTCCGCGACCGCCTCGACAACGTCGGTGCCGACCTCGTCAGCGCCCCGCTGCTCGACGGTGGCGAGCCCGACGCCCGTCTGACGGGCCTCGTCGTACGCCGGTTCCTCGACACCATGCGCCAAGACCCACAGTGCGGTCCTTTGGTGTCAGCAGGTGGCACCAAAGGACCGCACTGAGGTCGCACGCCTGCCGGATCCGTGGACGGGCGCTGGCGCTCGGCGATCGCGCGGTGTCAGGATGTGCCGCTGCGCAACCGCAATGAAGGCTGGTGGACCCCACGGTGATCGACGGGCTCATGTCGTTCCTGCGGGAGTTCATCTCGGCCATCGCGGCAGCGGCGCTGCTGGATTTCGTGCGGAGGAGGTTCCGCAAGCAGCTCGCCGAGGTGACCTGGCGTGTCGCGTTCGTCGCCGTGCTGGTCGGGGCGGCGACCGCCGTGATGGCGGAGGACTTCGCCCGCTACCTGCCCGCGGGCTCGTGGGGTGCAGAGGTCACCGAAGGCGTCGCGAACGTCGCACTCCTGTCCGCAGCCGTCATCACGGGCTTCGCCGCCGTACGCTCCTGGCGGTTGCGTCGCGATCTGCGGTGACCGACCTCCGCAGTGCGGCGCGGCGGCGGGACACCTAGCCTCGCCCTGACGGCACGACCAGGGGGACCGATGAGCGCGACGGAGACGGCGACGCCCTCGACTGCGGGCAAGCTGAGCCTGCCGACGCTCACCGCGATGGTCGTCGGCGGCATGGTCGGTGCGGGTGTGTTCTCGCTGCCGGCGCGGTTCGGCGTCGCGACCGGCATCCTCGGCTCGCTGATCGCGTGGGCGATCGCCGGTACAGGCATGCTCATGCTGGCCTTCGTCTTCCAGAACCTCGCGATCCGCAAGCCCGAGCTCGACTCCGGGGTCTTCATCTACGCCAAGGCGGGCTTCGGCGACTACGCGGGCTTCAACTCGGCGATCGGGTTCTGGGCGAGCGCGGTCGCGGGCAACACGTTCTACTGGGTCTTCATCACCGCCACCCTCGGGGCGTTCTTCGACGGGTTCGGCGACGGCGACACCGTCCTCGCAGTGGCGCTCGGCACGGCCGGTGTCTGGTTCTTCCACTACCTCATCGCCCGCGGGGTGCGCGACGCCGCGATCATCAACCGGATCGTCACCGTCTTCAAGATCCTCCCGATCGTCGTCTTCATCATCGTGCTGTTCGTGAACTTCGACGCGGGCGTGTTCGCCGACAACTGGACGGCGTACGGCTACGGCGACCTCGGCAACCTCGACGAGCAGGTCCGCAACACGATGATCATCACGACGTTCGTGTTCATCGGGATCGAGGGAGCGAGCGTCTACTCCCGGTACGCCAAGAAGCGCTCGGACGTCGGACGCGCCACCGTGCTGGGGTTCCTCAGCGTGCTGTCGCTGTTCGCGCTCGTGACCTTGTCGAGCTACTCGGTGATGCCGCAGCCGGAGCTCGCCGACACCCGGCAGCCGTCGATGGTCGGGGTGTTCCAGTCGGTCGTCGGGGACTGGGGCGAGGTCTTCATCAGCGTCGCCGTCATCGTCTCGGTCCTGGGCGCCTACCTGGCGTGGACGCTGATGGCCGCCGAGGTGATGTTCATCCCCGCCCGCAACGACGACTTCCCGAAGTTCCTCGGCCAGGAGGACAGGAACGGCACCCCGATCACCTCGCTGGTCGTGACGTCACTCGGCGTCCAGGCCCTGCTCGCGCTCACCCTCGTCATCGAGGACGCGCTGAACTTCATGCTGGACCTGAGCACGAGCCTCGCCCTGCTGCCGTACTTCCTCGCCGCCGCGTACGCGCTCAAGCTCGGCCTCACCGGCGAGGCGTACGAGGGGGTCGCGAGGCAGACCCGGCGTCGCGAGACGATCGTCGCGGGCGTCGCCACGGTGTACACGCTCTTCCTGTTCGACGCCGCCGGCCTGGAGTTCCTCGTGCTGTCGACGCTCATCCTGGCGCCTGCCACCGTCCTGTACGTCAAGGCGCGGACGGAGAACCGGCGGCAGCTCTTCACGCCGACCGAGATCGCCCTGTTCGTGCTGATCCTTGTCGGCGCGCTCGCGGGCGTCATCAGCCTGTGGACCGGACGCATTGCCCTCTGACCCTGCCAGCACCGAGAAAGGCCTCGTCATGACCGACACGGGACCCGCTGCCTCGTACGGAGTCCACTCCGAGGTCGGGCGGCTCCGCAAGGTGCTCGTCTGCCGCCCGGGACTCGCGCACCGGCGCCTTACGCCGACCAACGCCGACGACCTGCTGTTCGACGACGTGATGTGGGTGGAGAACGCGCAGCGCGACCACGCCGACTTCGTCGACAAGCTCACGAGCCGCGGTGTCGAGGTCGTGGAGCTGCACGACCTGCTCGCACAGACGGTCGCGCGTCGTGAGGCGCGCGACTGGCTGCTCGACCGCAAGATCGTGCCGAACGAGGTCGGGATCGGGCTGATCGACGGCACGCGTGCGTACCTGGAGAGCCTCGAACCCTCCCGGCTCGCCGAGCTGCTCATCGGCGGCCTGGCGACCCAGGACCTGCCCGAGGACTACCGTTCGCCGTACCTCGCCATGGCACGGGAGTCCCCGGACTCGCGCGAGTACCTCATGCCGCCGCTGCCCAACACGCTCTACACCCGCGACACGACGTGCTGGCTGTACGGCGGGCTGACCATGAATCCGCTCTACTGGCCGGCGCGCCACGACGAGACGCTGCTGATGAAGGCGATCTACACGTTCCATCCCGACTACGTGGGCGCGACGGTGTGGTGGGGCGACCCTGAGCTCGACTGGGGACAGGCGACGTTCGAGGGCGGCGACATCATGCCCGTGGGCAACGGGGTGGTGCTCATGGGCATGAGCGAGCGCACGTCGCGGCAGGCGATCACCCAGGTGGCGCAGGCGCTCTTCGACCAGGGCGCCGCAGAGCGGGTCGTCGTCGCCGGCATGCCGAAGCTCCGCGCGGCGATGCACCTCGACACCGTGTTCACGTTCGCCGACCGCGACATCGTGACGCTCTACCCGCGGATCGTCGACGCCGTCCACACGTTCTCGCTCTACCCGAGCGACGCCGCGCCCGGCGTCGACGTCGTCGACGAGGGGGCGGGCCGGTTCGTCGAGGTGGTCGCGCAGTCGCTCGGTCTCGACGAGCTGCGGGTGATCGAGACCGGGGGAGACGTGTACGCGTCGGAGCGCCAGCAGTGGGACTCCGGCAACAACGCGGTCGCCCTCGAGCCCGGCGTCGTCTTCACGTACGACCGCAACACGGAGACGAACGCGCTGCTGCGCAAGGCGGGCGTCGAGGTCATCACGATCGTCGGTGCCGAGCTGGGACGCGGACGAGGGGGCGGGCACTGCATGACGTGCCCGATCGTGCGCGATCCCGTCGACTTCTGAGCCGTCCGCCGCCGCGTTGGTTCCTCCGTGGTCACCGGGGCGGGCGCGGTGACCACCCACGCACCAACGCGCGGGCGGCGTGGGATACCGAGGAACGGCGTGTCTCGCCTCTAGGCTCGCCACCATGGCGAGCCGTACGTCTTCCCCACCGCAAGGGTCGTCGAAGAAGAAGCCCTCGCGGTCGTCCGGTGGCCAGGACCGTCGTCCGCAGCAGCGCGGCCGTGGCTCGACCAAGCGTCAGCCGCCCGTCCCGCCGCCGAGGACAGGCCCTGGCCCGTTCGTCCGTGTCCTCAGCGCGATCGGCCGCGCGATCGGGGCCCTCTGGATGGGGCTCGCCCGCCTGATCGGGGCCCTCGTCCGCAGCGTCGGGTCGGCAGCTCGCGACCTCGATCCCGAGCACCGCCGCGACGGGATCGGCCTTGCGCTCATCGGCCTGGGTGTGGTCGTCGTCGGCGCGGTCTGGTTCCAGGTCGACAGCCCGGTGACCCACGCCGTCGCCGAGGCGGTGTCCAACAGCGTCGGGCTGCTCGCGTGGACGGTTCCGCTGGCGCTGTTCGTCGTCGGTGCGCGCACGATGCGCAACCCCGAGGCCAACGGCCCGCTCGGCCGCCAGGTCATCGGGTGGGCGGCGCTGGCGGGCGGCACGTTGGGGATCGTCTCGATCGCCAACGGCATCCCGAAGCCGTCCGAGGCCGGCGGCGAGGGGATCCGTGACGCGGGAGGTGCGATCGGCTTCGGCGTCTCCAAGCTGCTCGACGACCTCCTCCGCACCCCGTACGTGACCGTCCCGCTCCTGGCCCTGCTGGCGTTCTTCGGGCTGCTCGTCATCACCGGCACCCCCGTCTACCGCATCCCCGACCGGCTGCGCAGCGCCCGCGACATGGTGCTCGGACGCCGCCACTTCGAGTCCGATCCCGCCCCGGCCGAGCCCGCCCGCAAGCGCACGCCCCGCGGCGGCACCGGAAGCGACGTGCCGTACGACAACCCGCTGGTCGTGGGGGCCGACGAGGAACCCACCGTCGACACCGGCGCCCGCAAGGGCAAGCTCAAGAAGGCCCCCACGCCGGAGGACGACACGGTCGGCGTCGACGTCGCCGAGGCGGCACCGCCAGCCGACGACGAGCCTGTCGAGCTCCCGCCGATGACGCCGCTGCCGGCGCGCGCCGAGCAGCTCGCCCTCTCCGGTGACATCGTCTACACGCTGCCCGCCAACGACATGCTCCGCGAGGGCACCCCGCACAAGGCCCGCACAGCGGCTTCGGACTCGGTCGTCGCGCGCTTGACGACGGTGCTGGAGGAGTTCGGCGTCGACGCCGAGGTCACCGGCTACACGCGTGGACCGACGGTCACCCGGTACGAGATCGAGCTCGGCCAGGGCGTGAAGGTCGAGAAGATCACCGCGCTCGCGAAGAACATCTCCTACGCCGTCGCGTCGAACGAGGTCCGGATCCTCTCGCCGATCCCGGGCAAGTCCGCGATCGGCATCGAGATCCCGAACACCGACAAGGAGACCGTCTCCCTCGGCGACGTGCTCCGCTCCAACCGGGCACGCAGCGACCACCACCCGATGGTCGTGGGTCTCGGCAAGGACGTCGAGGGCGGCTTCGTCGTCGCCAACATGGCGAAGATGCCGCACCTCCTCGTCGCCGGCGCCACGGGGTCCGGCAAGTCGAGCTTCATCAACTCGATGATCTCCTCGGTGCTCATGCGGGCGACGCCGGACGAGGTGCGGATGATCCTCGTCGACCCCAAGCGCGTCGAGCTCACCGCGTACGAGGGCATCCCGCACCTCATCACGCAGATCATCACCAACCCCAAGAAGGCGGCCGAGGCGCTGCAGTGGGTCGTGCGCGAGATGGACCTGCGCTACGACGACCTGGCCAACTTCGGGTTCCGGCACATCGACGACTTCAACAAGGCGGTGCGCGAGGGATCGGTCAAGGTGCCGCCGGGCAGCGAGCGTGTCCTCGCTCCGTACCCGTATCTGCTCGTCGTCGTCGACGAGCTCGCCGACCTCATGATGGTGGCCCCGCGCGACGTCGAGGACTCGATCGTCCGCATCACCCAGCTGGCGCGCGCCGCCGGCATCCACCTCGTGCTGGCGACCCAGCGTCCGTCGGTCGACGTGGTCACGGGCCTGATCAAGGCGAACGTGCCCAGCCGGCTCGCCTTTGCGACCTCGTCGCTGGCCGACAGCCGGGTCATCCTCGACCAGCCGGGCGCTGAGAAGCTCGTCGGCGGCGGTGACGGGCTCTTCTTGCCGATGGGCGCGAACAAGCCGCTGCGCATGCAGGGCGCGTGGATCACCGAGAAGGAGATCCACGACGTCGTCCAGCACTGCAAGGACCAGCTGCAGCCGGTCTACCGCGAGGACGTCACCGCGCCCCAGGCGAGCAAGCGCGAGCTCGACGACGACATCGGCGACGACCTGGAGCTGGTGCTGCAGGCGGTCGAGCTCGTGGTCAACACCCAGTTCGGGTCGACGTCCATGCTGCAGCGCAAGCTCCGCGTGGGCTTCGCCAAGGCGGGCCGCCTGATGGACATCCTCGAGTCACGCGGCGTCGTCGGTCCCAGCGAGGGCTCGAAGGCGCGCGACGTGCTGATCAAGCCGGACGACCTGGACGAGGTCCTGGAGACGCTGCGGGGAGAGTGACATGACAGATCGGCTGGAGCAGGGACGGACGCTCGACCCCGCGGGGACGGGGTCGGGGGAGGTGCTCGAGGTACGCCGCAGTGCGGGCGTCCTCGCGCTCGTCGCCGTGGGAGCGGGCGTGCTGGCGGTCGCGTACGCCGTGCGCGCGGTCGACGGCTCGGCGCTGCTCTGGTTGATCGCGGGCGTGCTCGGTGGCGTCGGGCTGCTGGCGGGTCGGGGGTGGTACGACGCGCGGAGCCCGCTGATGGTCGCGGACTCGCTCGGCGTACGCGTACGGCACGGCGACGCGTGGCGAGGGTTCCCCTGGGCCGATGTCGATCACGTCGTGCTCGCGGAGCCCAGGGGACTGCTCGGCGACGGGGCGATCGACGTGGTCGCCTCGGACGGGACGGCGTTCGTGGTGCCGCTGGGACTGGCCGTGCGCGCGAGCCGCGAGGACGTCGCCGAGGCGCTGCGGCAGCTCTCGGGCGACGACGAGATCGTGGTCGTGCCGCCCCGCGACGCCGACGCGGACACGCCTCCGCCCGCGGACACCGCTGAACTTGCCGAGGCAGCGCCGGCGCAGGACCGTGACGACGAGGACGCGCCGCCCGCTCCCGTACCGCCGGCTCCCGCCCCGCCCGCTCCCGCCCCGCCGGTGCGGTCGGTCAGCGCGCCGGCGCGGATCGACCTCGGTCTGGTGCAGAGCGCGGGGACCTCCGCTCTCGCGCCGGGCTACAAGGTCGTCACGGCGCTGCGCGCGAGCCATGGCCGCCCGGAGCTCGTCATCGACGCGCCCGCCGAGGACGCGCCGCGCTCCCTCGTGGTCGACGCACCCGCGCCTGAGCCCGCGCCTGAGGCGGACGACGCGGCGGATGCCGAACCCGTCCAGACCGTTCCTGGCCTCGGCGACCAGCTCCGTACCGCGCGCGAGAGCGCAGGGGTCAGCATCGACGACCTCGCCGAGCGCACCCGCATCCGCCCTCACGTGATCGAGGCCCTGGAGGCGGACGACGTGTCGGCCTGCGGCGGCGACTTCTACGCACGCGGCCACCTCCGCTCGCTCGGTCGTGCGCTCGGGACGGACCCGGAGCCGTGGATCGCGCGCTACGACGCCTCGTACGCCCAGGCTCCGATCCCGGCGCGTGCGGTCTTCGAGGCCGAGCGCGCCACCGGGGCCCAGGCGATCCGGGTCGCCCGCGGTGGCCGGAGCTGGCTCGCGCTCACCGTCGTCGTCCTGGTGCTCGCGATCATCTGGGGCATCGGGCAGCTCGTGGTCGGCAACGGCGACGACACCGACGCTCCCGCGAGCGTCCCCACCGAGGTGGCACCGCCCCCCGCCGACCCGTCGTCGCTGGCCGGGCTCGGAGCCCCGACGACCAACCACCTCCTCATCCGCGGCAAGGAGAAGAAGCCCACCAAGGTGACCGTCACGGACGGCACGGGAGCCACGATCTGGACCGGTGACCTCGCGAAGGGCGAGTTCAAGCGGGTCAGCGTCGTCGGACCCGCGAAGGTCACCGTCGGACGGGCCGACGCCGCGACCGTGGCGGTCAACGGAGGCAAGGCGCGACGTGTCGCGGACGGCTCCGAGAAGGGGTCGGCCACGCTCGGCGATTCTTGAGGGTGGCGATAGGCTGGAGCGAGGTCCAAGGCCAGGGGCACCAGACGACCTGCCACCCCGAGCCGGCCCGAGGAGAGAGATGAACGACACGTCGACGCCTGCCCCGCAGGCGCCGAGCAACTACAACATCGCGAACGCGCTGACCGTCCTCCGGATCGCGTTCGTCCCGTTGTTCGGGTGGCTCCTCCTCCTCGACGGCGGTGAGGACACCGGTCTGCGGCTCGCGGCCTGGGCGGTCTTCGTCGTCGCGATGGCGACGGACCGCATCGACGGCAACCTGGCCCGCAGCCGCGGGCTCATCACCGACTTCGGCAAGATCGCCGACCCGATCGCCGACAAGGCGCTCACCGGCATGGCGTTCGTCGGGCTCTCGATCATCGGTGCGCTCCCGTGGTGGGTGACGATCCTCGTCCTCGTCCGCGAGTGGGGCATCACCTTCATGCGCTTCGGCGTGATCCGCTACGGCGTGATGCCGGCCTCGCGCGGCGGCAAGCTCAAGACCGTGCTGCAGGCCGTGGCCCTGGGGGCGTACGTCTTCCCGATCGAGGCGCTGCTGCCCGACTGGATGATGTGGTTCGCCTACCTGACGATGGGCGCTGCCGTGCTGGTGACGGTCATCACCGGTTTCGACTACATCGCGCAGGCGGTGCGCATGGTCCGCGCGTCCAAGGCGAAGGACGTCCCCGAGCAGGTCGCCGGACGTCCGTGACCGGCCTCGCGGGCGGTGACCCGCGGTCCTTGGTCGACGAGCTGCGTCGCCGTGCGCAGTCCGTCGCGTTCGCCGAGTCGCTGACCGGGGGAGCGCTCTGTGCGCGTGTCGTCGACGTCCCCGGCGCCTCCGACGTGGTGCGGGGCGGCGTCGTCGCCTACGCGGCCGATCTCAAGAGCGCGCTCCTGGGCGTGGACCAGGTCTTGATCGCCGCCCGAGGCACGGTGGACCCGGGTGTCGCCGAGGCGATGGCTCAGGGTGTCCGCGACCGGCTCGGCGCCTCGTACGGCGTGGCGACGACAGGCGTGGCGGGCCCGGGTCCGAGCGAGGGCAAGCCGGCCGGGACCGCGTACGTCGCGGTGGCCTGGGAGGACGGCGTACGGACCCTCGGGCTGGCGCTCGACGGCGACCGTGCAGCCGTACGCGCAGGGTCCGTCGACGCGGCGCTCGGCCTGCTCGGCGAGGTTCTGGACGAGGGACGAAACGCCCCTTGATCTGAGCACGTTGCCGGTCCGCCACTCGTAGCGCATAGAGTGGTGGGAAGAACACGGCTCGACGAGGAGTTGTACCAAGTCTGAGAGCGGAGGTGTGAGATGACGGTGCTTCGACGTTTGATCGGTGAGGTCCTGCGGGCTCGCCGGATGGCTAAGGGGCTGACGCTGCGCGACGTCTCTGCTGCCGCTCGGGTCAGCCTCGGCTACATCTCCGAGGTCGAGCGCGGCCAGAAGGAGCCGAGCTCCGAGCTTCTCGCCGCCCTGTGCGACGCCCTCGAAGTGCCGATGTCGCAGGTGCTTCGTGACGTGAGCGCGCTGATGGAGATCCAGGAGCAGTCGACGATCGACGCCTCGATCGCCCTCGCGCCGGAGTCCGACTCCGTCGGCGTCCGCTGAGCCTCACGGGGCTGGTTGGCAGTGCGGGCACCAGTAGGTGACGCGCTCCTCGACCCCGCGGGTCTGAGTGACGATCGGCGCGCGGCGCTCGACGCGGGTGCCGCAGCGACGGCACGGCTCGCCGCCTCGTCCGTACACCCAGGTGCGTTGTCCTCGCCGGTCCACGCCGGTGGTGACGATGGCGGGGAACGCGCGGTTCGCGACGAGCATGCGGCGCGCAGTCGCGAGCGTACGGGTCAGGTCGGGGTCGTCGCCGACGGTGGTGTCCGGATGCAGGCCGCGGACGTACAGGATCTCGTTGCGGAAGATGTTGCCGACACCGGCGAGGTTGGTCTGGTCGAGCAGCGCCTCGCCGAGGTTGCGGGCGGGATCGGCGCTCACGCGACGTGAGGCCTCCGCGGCGTCGAAGTCCGGGTCGAGCAGGTCCGGACCGAGCCGCGCGCGGACCGCCTCGGCCTGCTCGAGCGTCAGCAGCTCGACGGTCGGCAGCAGGAACCCGACGGCCTGCACCCGCTCGGTCTGCAGCACCACGCGCGCCTCGTGACCGGGCCGGGTCCAGCGACCGCCGGCGTCGTACGTCCGCCACGACCCGTCCATGCCGAGGCGGGTGTGGAGCGAGAGGTCGCCGATCCGGGCGAAGAGGTGCTTGCCTCGGCTCGAGACGCTCTGGACCGTCTCGCCGGCGAGGTCGGAGGTCGCGAGCTGGGGGGTGCGGAAGTCGGTCCGGACCAGGGTCTTGCCCCGCAGCGCGTCGTCGAGGCGTCGTGCCGTACGCCAGACGGCGTCTCCCTCGGGCACCGTCAGCCCCGGATCCGCAGGCCGCGCGGCGTCGCGTGGAACCCCGCCTTGGCGAGCGCCTCGCCGAGCGCCGTGCCCAGCACCGCCTCGCCGTCGGCCTTCTCGACCGTGAGGCGCCCCAGCACGCCGTCGCGGACGGCGGTCGCCAGCGCGTCGATGGCCGGCTCGAGCCGGGCGGCGCCCTCCGGGTCGTCGAGGTCGTCGAACGTGAGGAGCGTGCGCCCGCCCCGCTCGACGTACAGCGAGAGCGCTCCGTCGACCAGCACCACGAGCGCGCCGGCCTTGCGTCCGGGGCGGTGTCCGCCACCGGTCTCGGGCCATCCCAGCGCAGCCCCGTACGGGTTGGCGGGGTCGGTGGCGGCCAGGGTGACGGCACGCCGCTCGGGATCCTGGCCCGGCTCACGGGCGTACGAGCGCAGGCGGTCGACGGCGCCGGCCGTGGCGAACTGGGCGGCGCCGAGGCCGTCGACGAAGTAGCCCCGACGTGCCCGCCCGGCCTCCTCGAAGCCGCTCAGGACCTTGTAGACGGCGGCGAACCCACCGGTCACCCCTTCGCTCACGGCCGTGCCGCGGGTGACGACGCCGTGCCGCTCGAGCAGCTGCTCGGCGGTCGCGTGCGCGCGGACGGTCGGGTTGTCCTCGGGGCGCGGGACCAGCGCCCAGCGTCCGCCCACGGTCGGCGGACCCGTACGGGTCGGCATCGTCGGGCGTGCGAAGGACGGCGCACGACGCCCGCGCAGCCGCGGTGCGGCGCGCGCGGTGCGGTGAGCGGTGCGACCGGCGCCGATCAGCGTGCGCAGTGGCGCCAGCGTGTCGTTGGTGAGGTAGCCGGCCCACACGAGGTCCCAGAGCGCGTCGGCCAGCTCGGCATCGGGGGCCGAGGTGTCGCCGCCGGCTGCCACGGCGTCGGCGAGCTGGCGGAAGAAGTACGCACCGCCGGACTGGACGACGCCGAGCACCGCCTCCTGGAGCGCGCTCAGCTCGAGCTCGGACGGCGGCGCGAGCGTCAGCGGCGCGGTGTCGGCGAGGTGCAGCGAGACCCAGCCGTCGTTGCCCGGCAGCGCGCCGACCCCCGACCAGACGACCTCGCCGGCGGTGGTGAGCTCGTCGAGCATCGCGGGGGAGTAGTCGAGGACGCGCGAGCGCAGCACCAGGGGCTCGAGCGCCGAGGCCGGCACCGATGAGCCGGCGAGCTGCTCGATCGCCGTCAGCAGGCCGTCGACGCCGCGCAGCCGCCCGCCCACGTGCTGCCACGCGGGCAGGAAGCGGCCCAGGGTCTCGGGTGAGACGGGCTCGACCTCCTTGCGCAGCGCGGCCAGCGAGCGGCGGCGCAGGCGCCGCACGACCTCGGCATCGCACCACTCCGACCCGCCGGCGCCGGGCGTGAACTCGCCGTCGGTGACGCGACCGTGGGCGGCGAGCCGGCGCAGCGTCTCGGACACCACCGCGACCCCGAGGCCGAAGCGCGCGGCGACGTCGCCGGCGACAAACGGCCCGTGGGTCCGGGCGTAGCGCGCCACGAGGTCGCCCAGCGGGTCGTCGACCGGCTCGACGAACGCGTCCGGCACGCCGATCGGGACAGGGGTGCCGAGCGCGTCGCGCAGGCGGCCGGCGTCCTCCACGGCGACCCACCACTGGGCCGCCTCGCCCGCGCTCGACGGCGCGGGGACACGGATCACGCGCCGGGCCTCCGCCAGCTCGACGAGCCACGCCGACGCCTCCGCGGGCTCGGTGCAGCGTTCGGCGACCTCCTCCGACGTCATCGGGCCGAGCATCCGGAGAAGGTCGGCGACCCCCTCGGCGCCTCGGGCACGGCGCTCGGGGACGAGCCGTTGGAGCTCGGCCTCGGTCTGCGCGATCACCTCGGCGTCGAGGAGGTCGCGCAGCTCCGCCCGGCCGAGCAGCTCCGACAGCAGCGACGAGTCGAGCGCGAGCGCCGCGGCACGGCGCTCGGCGAGCGGGCTGTCACCCTCGTACAGGAACGCGGCGACGTAACCGAAGAGCAGCGACTTCGCGAACGGCGACGGCTCCTGGGTCGCTACGTCGACGATCCGTAGGCGCCGGCTCTCCAGGTCACGCATCATCTGCACCAGCGACGGCAGGTCGTAGACGTCCTGGAGCACCTCGCGCACGGTCTCGAGCACGATCGGGAACGTCGGGTAGCGCCGGGCGACCTCCAGCAGCTGCGCGGCCCGCTGGCGCTGCTGCCACAGCGGGCTGCGGCGACCGGGGTCACGGCGAGGCAGCAGCAGGGCCCGGGCGGCGCACTCGCGGAAGCGCGCCGCGAACAGCGCCGAGCCGCCGACCTCCTCGGTGACGAGGTCCTCGATCTCCTCCGCGGTGAAGGCGAACAGCTCACCGCCCGGCGGCTCGGCGTCGGTCTCGGGGAGGCGGACGACGATGCCGTCGTCGCTGGCCATGCTCGCGGAGTCGAGGCCGTAGCGCTCACGCACCCGTGCACCCACCGCCAGCGCCCACGGCGCGTGGACGGCGAGGCCGAGCGGGGAGTGCAGCACGAGACGCCAGTCGCCGAGCTCGTCGCGGAAGCGCTCGACGACCAGCAGGGTGTCGTCGGGCACCCGCCCGGTCGCGGCCTTCTGCTCGTCGACGAGGGCGAAGAGGTTGTCGATCGCGTACGGGTCGAGCCCTGCGGTCTCGCATCGGGCCCGCGCCTCGTCGCGGTCGCCGGTCGCCATCGCCCGCGTGAAGGCACCGAGAGCCCGGCCGAGCTCGATCGGCCGGCCAGGGTTGTCGCCGCGCCAGAACGGCAGGCGCCCGGGCTGCCCGTACGCGGGGGAGACGAGCACGCGGTCGTGGGTGATGTCCTCGATGCGCCAGCTCGTCGCCCCGAGGGCGAACACGTCACCGACGCGCGACTCGTAGACCATCTCCTCGTCCAGCTCGCCCACGCGCGCGCTGCCGCGCGCGGTGGACTCCGCGCCGACGAGGTAGACACCGAAGAGCCCCCGGTCGGGGATCGTGCCGCCTGACGTGACGGCGAGGCGCTGCGCTCCGGGTCGGCCGGTGAGCGTGCCGGCGACGCGGTCCCAGACCAGGCGCGGCCGCAGCTCGGCGAACTCGTCGGACGGGTAGCGGCCCGCAAGGAGGTCGAGCGTCGCCTCGTACGCGGAGCGGGGGAGCGTCGCGTACGGCGCGGCCCGCCGGACCGTCTCGTACAGCTCGTCGACGTCGAGGGTGTCGAGCGCGCACGCGGCGACGACCTGCTGCGCGAGGACGTCGAGCGGGTTGGTCGGGACGGTCAGCTCCTCGATGGCGCCGGAGACCATGCGCTCGATCGTGACGGTGGCCTGGAGGAGGTCGGTGCGGTGCTTCGGGAAGACGACTCCCCGCGACACCTCGCCCACCTGGTGCCCCGCGCGGCCGACCCGCTGGAGCCCGCTGGCCACCGACGGCGGTGACTCGACCTGGACGACGAGGTCGACCGCGCCCATGTCGATGCCGAGCTCCAGGCTCGAGGTCGCGACGACGCAGGGCAGTCGGCCGGACTTGAGGTCGTCCTCGATGAGGGCGCGCTGCTCCTTGCTGACCGACCCGTGATGGGCACGTGCCAGGATCGGCGAGGCGCCCGCGGCGGTGCCGGACTGGCCGGGCGTGGCCGCGGCGGGGGAGCCGGTGTCGGGAAGCGTGGCGCCGAGTCGCTCGGCATGGATCTCGTTGAGGCGCGCGGTCAGCCGCTCGGCGAGGCGGCGCGAGTTGGCGAACACGATGGACGACCGTGCCTGCTCGACGAGGTCGACGACGCGCTCCTCGACGTGAGGCCAGATCGAGGCCTGGTCTCGTGGATCGGGGTCGTCGTCGCCCTCGCTCGTCCGCGTGGGCAGGGAGGTCATGTCCTCGACCGGCACGACCACCGAGAGGTCCCAGCGCTTCTCGGACTCCGGCGCCACCACGCGTACGGGGGCAGCGCCGCCCAGGAACCGCGCGACCTCCGTGTGCGGGCGGACGGTCGCGGACAGGCCGATGCGCTGCGCCGGGGTCTCGAGGAGGGCGTCGAGCCGCTCGAGGGTCAGCGCGAGGTGGGCGCCGCGCTTGGTGCCGGCGACGGCGTGGACCTCGTCGACGATGACGGCCTCGACGCCGCGCAGCGTCTCTCGCGCCGCCGACGTCAGCACGAGGAACAGCGACTCGGGCGTGGTGATGAGGATGTCGGGCGGCCGGGTCGCGAGCGTACGACGCTCGGCGGGCGTCGTGTCGCCGGAGCGCACGCCGACGGTGACGTCGCGGGGGAGCGCGGACTCGCCGTCGGCCGCCAGGCGCTTCGCGGTCTGGGTGATGCCGACCAGCGGAGAGCGGAGGTTGCGCTCGACGTCCACGGCCAGCGCCTTGAGCGGCGACACGTAGAGCACGCGGGTGCGCCGCTTGGCGTCGTCGGGCTCCGGCCCGGTGACGAGCCGGTCGAGCGCCCACAGGAACGCCGAGAGCGTCTTGCCCGAGCCGGTGGGGGCGACGACGAGCGCGTTGCTGCCCTGGGCGATGGCGTCCCATGCTCCGGCCTGCGCGGCGGTCGGTGCCGGGAACGCGCCGCGGAACCACGCCGCGGTCGCGGGCGAGAAGCGGTCGAGCACGTCGGGCACGTCGGGCACCCGTCCATCCTGCCTCGCGTCGCTGACACGTTCATGTCGACCGCGCACGCTCACCCCTGCCCGCGGGGTTTTCCACGCCAGCGTGGCAAACCCCGGTTGGCGCGGCAAGCATGCCGCGCCAACCACGGGATCCCGCGCCAGCGTGGCAAACCAGCAAGCGGTGCTCGACGACGTGCGGGGAGGCACGGTCGGCTAACTGATATCGACAAGACAATCCCCGCCCGACGTCCTTAGGGTCGGAGGCGTGAGCGAGGCGATGATCGAGGCGCACGGGCTGCGCAAGGCGTACGGGGAGTTCGAGGCGGTCAAGGGGATCGACGTCGTCGTCGAGAAGGGCGAGGCGTTCGGCTTCCTCGGACCCAACGGCGCCGGCAAGTCGTCGACCATGCGGATGATCGCCGCGGTGTCGCCGACGAGCGGCGGCTCGCTGCGGATCCTGGGGCGCGACCCGGCGACCGACGGCTCGGAGATCCGTGCGCGGATCGGCGTGTGCCCGCAGGAGGATTCGCTCGACACCGACCTGACCGTCTACGAGAACCTCGTCGTCTACACGCGCTACTTCGGCTTCTCGCGCGCGCACGCCCGTGCCAAGGCCGACGAGCTGCTGGCGTTCGTCAAGCTCACCGAGAAGCGCAACCAGATGGTGGACGACCTGTCCGGCGGCATGAAGCGGCGCCTGACGATCGCGCGCTCGCTGGTGAACAACCCCGAGATGCTGCTGCTCGACGAGCCGACCACCGGGCTCGACCCGCAGGCGCGCCACGTCGTCTGGGACCAGCTCTACCGGCTCAAGCAGACCGGCGTGACGCTCGTGCTGACCACGCACTACATGGACGAGGCCGAGCAGCTGTGCGACCGGCTCGTGGTCATGGACGACGGTCGGATCGTCGCCGAGGGGGCGCCGCACGAGCTGATCCGCCGCTACTCCACCCGCGAGGTGGTCGAGCTGCGGATGGGAGTGGGCGAGAACGAGGCCGCAGCGGAGCTGGTCGCCGACCTGGGGGAGCGGATCGAGGTGCTGCCCGACCGGGTCCTCGTCTACACCGCCGACGGCGAGAAGGCTGTGGAGGCGGCGGGCGACCGAGGGTTGCGACCCCAGTCGACGCTCGTCCGGAGGTCCACGCTGGAGGACGTGTTCCTCCGCCTCACCGGCCGGGCGCTCGACGCATGAGCGCGCCGACGATCTCGGGGACGCTGCACGAGCGTCCGCCCGGCGACCCGGGACGGTGGGCCGCCGTACGCCGCCAGGTGCCGTACTACGTCACGGTGCTGCGCCGCACCTGGCGCGGCTCGATCTTCTCGTACGCGATCCTGCCGGTGATCATGCTGGCCTCTTTCGGCCTCGGGCTCGGCAGCTTCGTGAACGACGACTCGGCGCTCGGCGGCGTCGACTACCTCGTCTTCATCGCTCCGGGGATCCTCGCGACGTCCGCGCTGACGGCGGCCGCGGGCGAGGGGCTCTATCCGGTGTACGCGATGTTCCAGTGGACCAAGATGGCGTACGCGATGTCCTCGACACCGCTCGCCGCGGTCGACGTCGTCAACGGCGTCGTGTCGTACGTGACGTTCCGCTTGGCGAGCGCGACGGTCGCGCTGACGATCGTGCTCGCCTTCTTCGGCACGCTGTCCTCGATCGGCGGTGCCCTCCTGCTGGTGCTGGCCGGGACGCTCGTCGGGGCGGCGCACGGCGCGGTCTTCGTCGGGTACGCCGCCTGGACCGGCTCCGACAGCTCCCTCACGCTGATGTTCCGGCTCGGCGTGATCCCGATGACGATGTTCTCGGGCGCGTTCTTCCCGATCAGCCAGCTCCCCGAGTGGGTCCAGGTGATCGCCTACGCGCTGCCGGCGTGGCACGGGGTGGAGCTCGCGCGGATGTGCAGCACGGACACCCTCGACGCGTGGGCGCTGCTGCACGTGGCGTACCTGCTGGTGGTCGGCGTGGTCGGCTGGTGGTGGGCCAGGCGGGCGTTCGGTCGACGGTTGGGGGTGCAGTGATGAGCACGACGACGGCGCCCACAGAAGGGCAGCGGCGCGACGCCCAGCGGCGTACGGGCGCGGGTCGGCTGGTCGACCGCAACGTGCTGGTCTACCGGCGCCACCCGCTGGTGTTCGCCTCGGGATTCCTCGAGCCGCTGATCTACCTGCTGTCGATCGGCGTGGGCGTCGCGGCGCTCGTCGGGGACGTCACCCTCGACAACGGCCAGGAGGTCCCGTACACGGTCTTCGTCGCCCCCGCGATGCTCGCGACGCAGGCGATGAACGGCGCGCTGTTCGACGCCACCTTCGGGGTGTTCTTCCGGCTGAAGTACGAGCACCTGTACGACGCGGTGCTCGCGACGCCGATGCGTCCGGTCGACGTCGCGGTGGGGGAGGTGACCTGGGCGACGCTGCGCGGGGCCGGCTACTCCGCGGCCTTCGTCCTGATCATGGTCGTGATGGGCCTGACCGAGTCGTGGTGGGCGGTGCTGGCGCTCCCCGCCGCGCTGCTGGTCGCGTTCGCGTTCGCCGCGTGCGGCATGGCGCTGTCGACGTACATGCGCTCGTGGCAGGACTTCGAACTGATCCAAGTGGCGGTGATGCCGATGTTCCTGCTGTCGGCGACGTTCTACCCGCTCTCGGCGTACCCGGGCTGGCTCCAGCAGGTGGTGCAGGTGACCCCGCTCTACCAGGCGGTCGACCTGATCCGGTCGCTCACGACGGGCCACGTGACACCCGACCTGTGGCTGCCGGTGGTCTACTTCCTGGTCCTCGGCGCGCTCGGGCTGCGCGTCGCCTCCCAGCGGGTCGGGTCGCTCATCCTGCGCTGAGGCGTCCCTGGGCCGTTCCGACCGCACCGTTGGTGCCTGGGTGGTCACGTGCACGCCGGAGGTGACCACCCAGGCACCAACGGGCGGGCGATCACGGCGTCGTCTCGGCCTCGAGCACCTCGGTGACGACCTTCTGAAGGTCGGCGCGGCGGTCGCTCAGCCCGAGGATCTCTCCGCAGTCGCTCATCGTGTCGCGGAACAGTGCGCCGCTGTCGACGATCTCGGCGTCGATGTGCCCGAACACCTCCAGCGCGGTCGTCCCGTACAGCCGGGACCAGGCGCGGACGAACGCCCACGACGCCTCCGTGGGGACGTCGGCGCCGATCTTGGACGACAGCGAGGTCGACAGCTCGTCGTCGGCCGGGGCCGGCACGGGGCCGGGCTCGGGATAGCCGCGCTGCGTCCAGATGGCGACGACGAGGCGACCGAAGAAGTTGCCGAACCGGTGCGCGGCGGCCGTGCACTCCGCACCGATCGGCAGGGAGCCCGGGGGAGGGGCGACGTCCCCGCCGACGAGATCGGCGCCCAGGTCGACGGCCTTGGCGGCGCTGGTGATCGGGTTGGCGAAGGTCAGGCCGAACTCCCGCGGGTGCTGCAGCGACCAGGTCCGGAACGCGGTCGAGCCGGCGACGACCTGTGCGGCGGGGTCGCCGGCGTACGGGGCGGCAGCCTCCTCCAGGATCGCGAGCAGGTCGTCGTACACCTGCGCGGCCACGCGCAGCGTGAGGTCCTCGAGGCTGCTGACGTACCGGTAGAGCGCCGGAGCGGTCATCCCCATCGTCTGCGCCACCGCCCGCAGCGAGATCTCGTGGGTCTCCACGAGCAGCATGCGTGCCGTACGGACGATCTCCGCGAGGGTGGCCCGCCTCTGCTGGTCCCGCCGTGAGGGTCTCGCGTCGGCCTTGTCGCCCTGCATCGTCATCTCCCCACCTTGGCAGTCCGGACACGTGTTGTCGCGGACCCCTTGACATTGGTTATCCCTGCTCATCATAGTGAACGGTGTTAGCGATAAACGGCGTTAACCAAAGTGAATCCTATTCACCACGCGAAGAGCACGGGGAGATCCGATGGAACGGTGGGGACGCTTCGTCGCACGGCGGGCGAAGGGGGTGCTCGTGCTCGGCCTGCTCGTGGTCGTGGCCGCGGGCGTGTACGGGACGGGGGCGTTCAGCGCCCTCAGCGACGGCGGGTTCGAGGACCCGGGCAGCGAGTCGTACCGCGCGACCCGGCTGATCGAGGACTCCGTCGGACGGCACGGGGCGGACGTCGTCGCGGTGTACGAGAGCATGGACATGACCGTCGACGCGGCTCCGTTCCGCGCCGCGGTCGCCGACGTCGTGGCCGGGCTTCCGGCCGACGCCGTCTCGCACGTGACGGCGTACGGGCCACCGGGCACCGACGGGCTCGTCTCCGAGGACCGCCACGCCACGACCGTGCTCGTCACGCTGGCGGGCGAGACCCAGGACGCGCGGATGAAGGCGTACGACGAGGTGCGCCCCGCGCTCGACCCACCAGCGGTCGATGACGCGACCCTGGACGTCTCGGTGGCCGGTCAGGGCGCGGTGTTCGAGGACGTGAACACGATCGTGTCCGAGGACATCGCCCGCGCCGAGATGCTGTCCATGCCGCTCGTCCTCCTGCTCAGCCTGGTCGTGTTCGGGTCGGTGGTGGCCGCGCTGATGCCGGTGGGGATCGGGGTGGTCGCGATCTTCGGCGCGCTCGCCGTGGTGCGGCTGCTGACGACGGTCACGGACGTGTCGGTCTTCGCCGTCAACATCATCACGCTGCTCGGCCTGGGGCTCGCGATCGACTACGCGCTGTTCGTGGTGAGCCGGTTCCGCGACGAGCTGGCGGTGCGCGACGCGGGAGACCGAGAGCAGGTCGCCGCAGCGGTCGGTGCCACGATGCGTACCGCCGGCCGTACGGTGCTGTTCTCCGGCCTCACCGTCGCGGTGGCACTGTCGGCGATGCTCGTGTTCCCGCAGGGCTTCCTGCGGTCCATGGCGTACGGAGGGGTGGCGGCGGTACTCGTCGCGATGGTCGCCGCACTCACGCTCCTCCCGGCGACGCTCGCGCTGCTGGGCCGGCGGGTCGAGGCGGGCGCGATGCCGTGGCGACGCCGTGCGCGCGGGTCGGCATCGCGAGGCTGGGCGCGGTTCGCCCACGCGGTGATGGCCCGCCCCGTCGTGAGCCTCGCGCTGGTCACGGGCTTCCTGCTGCTGCTCGCGAGCCCGTTCCTGTCGGCCTCGTGGGGGAGTGTCGACCACCGGGCGCTCCCGGCGGACGCGCCGTCGCGGGTGGCCACCGAGAAGCTGGAGGAAGGGTTCGGAGGGCCGACCGCGGGCGCGGAGGTCTTCGTCGCCACGACGGACGAGACCGAGGTCGCCGCGTACGCCGCGCAGCTGCGCGCGGTCGACGGCGTCGCCACCGTACGCCCGGTGGCCGCGGGTGCGGACGGCACCCTGATCGACGTCACCTGGCGCGGCGAGGAGCAGAGCGGTGCTTCGCAGGACCTCGTCCGCGACCTTCGCGGCGTCGACGCGCCGGCCGAGAGCGTCGTCGGCGGTCCGAGCGCCCAGACCGTGGACATGCTCGACGGGATCGGCGACCGGCTGCCGCTGATGGTCGGGCTGATCGTGGTGGCGATGCTGGCGCTGCTCTTCGTCGCGTTCGGCTCGGTGGTGCTGCCGGTGAAGGCGGTGCTGGTCAACATCGTGTCGATCACGGCTGCGTTCGGGGTGGTCACGTGGATCTTCGCCGACGGGCACCTCGAGGGTCTGCTGGGTTACACCTCGTCGGGCTACCTGGACGGCACCCAACCGATCCTGATGTTCGCGATCCTCTTCGGGCTCTCGATGGACTACGAGGTGTTCCTGCTGTCGCGGATCCGCGAGCAGTGGGACGCGACCGGCGACAACGAGACCGCCGTCGCGACCGGCGTGCAGAAGACCGGGCGGATCATCACCAGCGCGGCGCTGCTGCTCGCGGTCGTCATCGGCGCGTTCGCCACCTCGGGGATCGTCTTCATGAAGATGATCGGTGTCGGCATGCTCGTCGCCCTGCTCCTGGACGCGACGCTCGTACGGCTCGTCATGGTGCCGGCGACGATGAGGCTTCTCGGGCGCTGGAACTGGTGGGCTCCGGGGCCGCTGCAACGCTGGTGGGAGCGGCACGGCCTGCGGGAGGGCGGTGCCGAGCCGGCGACGGCTCCCTCCGCGGGAGCCGGTCAGGACACGCCCCGCATACTGACCAGGTGAGGCACAGCGAGCTCTGGGAGCGCATGGAGAAGCACCTCGGCGGCGGGTACGCCCGCGTCTGGGCCGACCAGCAGGTGCTGGCCGAGCTCGGAGGGCGGACCGTCACCGAGGCGCTCGACGCCGGGGTGGCGCCCAAGACCGTGTGGCGTGCGGTCTGGGCCGCCCTGGAGCTGCCGCCGTCGGAGCGCTGACGGCAACCGATCGGGGCTCGGCTGTCTGTAAGCGGCCTTAACGGGTACCGCTCCCTCGTACGCCCGGCAAATTCGAGCAACGAGGAGTACCAGTGGATCTCAAGCAGCTGGCAAAGGAGACGTTCGAGCGGGTCGCGCACGGGCTCGCGGGAGACACCGATCCTGCCGTCCCGGGAGCGCCGAGTCCAGAGCCTCCGAGCTTGGCGGAGCCGACCGAGCCGCGGAAGCCGTTGCCGCCGAAGGACGACCAGAGCGCACCGGCCACCCGTACGGCCACGGGCGTGCCGACCGGCGCGCCGGTCACCGCCCGGGCGCAGCAGGAGACCTATCTGACCACCTCGGTCGGGGCCCGCCTGCGCGACACCGACCACTCCCTCAAGGCAGGGGAGCGAGGACCGACGCTCCTGCAGGACCACCACCTGCGCGAGAAGATCACCCACTTCGACCACGAGCGGATCCCCGAGAGGGTCGTGCACGCCCGCGGAGCGGGAGCACACGGTGTCTTCGTCGGCTACGGCACCGCCGACGCGATCTGCAAGGCGGGCTTCCTCCGCGAAGGCGTGGAGACCCCGACGTTCGTCCGGTTCTCGACAGTCCTCGGGTCGCGGGGCTCGGCGGACACGGTCCGTGACACGCGCGGTTTCGCGACGAAGTTCTACACCGAAGACGGCAACTTCGACCTCGTCGGCAACAACATCCCGGTGTTCTTCATCCAGGACGGCATCAAGTTCCCCGACGTGATCCACGCCGGCAAGCCGCACCCGGACCGCGAGATCCCGCAGGCGCAGAGCGCGCACGACACGTTCTGGGACTTCGTCTCGCTCCACACCGAGGCACAGCACCACACGATGTGGAACATGTCCGACCGCGGCATCCCGCGGTCGTACCGGATGATGGAGGGCTTCGGCGTCCACACGTTCCGCGTCGAGAACGCGGCGGGAGAGACCTCGCTGGTCAAGTTCCACTGGAAGCCGCGCCTCGGCACGCACTCGCTCACGTGGGAGGAGGCGCAGATCGCCGGCGGCGTGGACCCGGACTTCCACCGGCGTGACCTGTACGACGCGATCGAGGCGGGCGCCTACCCGGCCTGGGAGCTGGGGCTGCAGGTCTTCCCCGACAACCCGGAGCAGGTCTTCGAGGGCATCGACCTCCTCGACCCGACGAAGATCGTTCCCGAGGAGCTGGCGCCGGTGCAGCCCGTCGGCCTGATGGTGCTCACCGCGAACCCGACCAACTTCTTCGCCGAGACTGAGCAGGTGGCGTTCCACGTGGGGCACCTGGTGCCCGGCATCGACGCCACCGACGACCCGCTGGTGCAGGCGCGGCTGTTCTCGTACGTCGACACGCAGCTGACCCGCCTCGGTGGGCCGAACTTCAACCAGCTGCCGGTCAACCGGCCTCACACCGAGGTCAACGACATGTTCCGCGACGGCTTCCACCAGCACGCGGTCCACGCCGGTGTGGCGCCGTACAAGCCGAACTCGCTCGACGGCGGCTGCCCCTTCCACGCCGGCGCGGACGTCGACGGCTCCTTCGAGCACCTCGCGGTGCGCGTCGCCGAGGGCACGAAGGTGCGCGCGCAACCCGCCTCGTACGACGACCACTTCAGCCAGGTGCGGCTGTTCTGGAAGAGCATGACGCCGGTGGAGCAGGAGCACATCATCCGCGCGTACACCTTCGAGCTCGGCAAGTGCTATGAGCAGGCGATCAAGGAGCGCCAGCTCCAGTGCCTGGCCAACATCGACCCCGTGCTCTGCCAGGAGGTCGCCACCGGGCTCGGTCTGCCTGCCCCCGCGCCGACGATCGAGCTGACCGAGCCGGTGCCCAGCCCGGCGCTGTCGCAGGTCGGTCTGCCGTGGCCTGCCGACGGACGGATGGTCGGCATCGTCGTCGACCCTGACGGCGACCTCTCCGGCGTCGAGGCGGTCCGGACGACGATCTTCGAAGCCGGCATGGTGCCTCTGGTGATCGCCCCGCACGGCGGCATGGTCCAGGACATCCCGGTGCAGCGGACGTTCGCGACCGCGCGGTCGGTGGAGTTCGACGCGATCCTGCTCGCCGGGGCGCCTGTCCCGGCGCCCGACGCGCTGCCGCTGCGGGACGCGAAGGCGGGCGCGGCGGCGCCGCCCACCGTCGACCCGCGCGTGGCGCTGCTGGTCGACGAGGCCTTCCGCCACGCTAAGGTGATCGGCGCGTGGGGTGCCGGTGCCGCGGTCCTCGAGGCCCTCGGCGCGGCCGACGCCCTCGGCGTCGTCGTGGGGGAGAGCGGGCCCGAGGTGCTCGCTCAGGTCCAGGAGGACATGGCGTTCCACCGGGTGTGGGACCGCTTCGGAGCCTTCGTCTCCGTGTAGCACCTCGTCAGCAGACGGACAACGCGACTACCGGCACGCGACACGCGCGTGCCGGTAGTCGCGTCGAACAGATGTTCGGACTAGAGTCTCCCACAGGTCGACGAGGAGACTCGGCATCCACAGGCGCCCGTACGAGCCGTACGAGTGTCAGTGCCGCTCTCTAACGTCGTAGATGACCGGCGGACACGACATGTTGAAGGGACCACGCTGATGGCTGCTGACCCCGGCAAGGGCGCACCGAAGGACCGCGACAAGGCACTCGACGCGGCGATGGCGCAGATCGAGCGCTCGCACGGCAAGGGATCGGTGATGCGGCTCGGTGAGCGCGGCAAGATCCCGATCGAGGTCATCCCCACCGGGGCGACCTCTCTGGACATCGCGCTCGGCATCGGCGGGCTTCCGCGCGGTCGCATCGTCGAGATCTACGGGCCGGAGTCCTCCGGCAAGACGACCGTCGCGCTCCACGCCGTGGCCAACGCGCAGCGCGCCGGCGGCATCGCGGCGTTCATCGACGCCGAGCACGCGCTCGACCCCGACTACGCCAAGGCGCTGGGCGTCGACACCGACGCGCTGCTGATCTCCCAGCCTGACTCCGGCGAGCAGGCGCTCGAGATCGCCGACATGCTGATCCGCTCCGGTGCCCTCGACATCATCGTCATCGACTCCGTCGCTGCTCTCGTGCCGCGCGCCGAGATCGAGGGCGAGATGGGTGACAGCCACGTCGGTCTGCAGGCCCGCCTCATGAGCCAGGCCCTGCGCAAACTGACGGGTGCCCTCCACGGCGCCGGGACCACGGCGATCTTCATCAACCAGCTCCGCGAGAAGATCGGCGTCATGTTCGGCTCGCCCGAGACCACGACGGGCGGCAAGGCGCTCAAGTTCTACGCCTCGGTCCGCCTCGACGTGCGGCGCATCGAGACGCTCAAGGACGGCACCGACATGGTCGGCAACCGTACGCGCTGCAAGGTCGTCAAGAACAAGATGGCCCCGCCGTTCAAGCAGGCAGAGTTCGACATCATGTACGGCCAGGGCATCAGCCGTGAGGGCAGCCTGCTCGACGTCGGTGTCGAGGCGGGCTTCGTCCGCAAGGCCGGCGCTTGGTACACGTACGAGGGCGACCAGCTCGGCCAGGGCAAGGAGAACGCGCGCAACTTCCTGCGCGACAACCCCGACCTCGCCAACGAGCTCGAGAAGAAGATCATGGAGCACCTCGGCATCGGTGCCGCGGTGGACGAGCCTGCCGACGTCGTCCCTGACGCCAAGCCCGGCAAGAAGTCGGGCAAGGTCGAGGTCGACTTCTGAGCACCGCTCGAAGGCAGGGCGAGCCCGAGGTCGAGCGCGACCTCGGGCCTGAGCCCGACCACGAGTCGGTCGCACGCAAGATCTTGCTCGACCGGCTGGCGGAGCGGCCGCGGTCTCGCGCCGAGCTCGCCGCCCAGCTCAAGCGTCGCCACGTGCCCGACGCGATCGCCGAGCGGATGCTCGACCGGTTCGAGGAGGTCGGGCTCGTCGACGACGAGGAGTTCGCCCAGCTCTGGGTGCGCTCGCGTCAGCAGACGCGCGGACTCGCGGGGAGGGCGCTCGCGCTCGAGCTGCGGCGCAAGGGCGTCGACGACGAGATCGTGCGTGACACGATCGACGCGATCGACCCGGAGTCCGAGGAAGAGGCCGCTCGTGCGCTCGTCCGCAAAAAGCTCCGCTCGCTGCGCAACGTCGACGAGCAGGTGAAGGTTCGGCGTCTGGTCGGAGCGCTGGGTCGCAAAGGTTACGGCCCGGGGCTGGCGTTCCGGATCGTCCGCGAGGAGGTCGGCGCTGATGCCGATGCCGATGCCTTCACCGCCGGTGACTGGGACGACTGAGCAGTGGCGCGGTGGGAGCATGGGCGAGTGCGCGCACTCCTCGCCACCGCGGTCCCGCTTCTCCTGCTGCTGAGCGGGTGCGGCGGGGATGCCGACGCACCGAAGGCCGACCGGATGCCCACGTCGCCGACCCCCGGCCAGCCGAGTGCCGGCGACCCGGACGGCGTCGCGCCGCGAGACACCCCGAGGCCGGGGGAGCCGGGGACGACCGGGCCGTCACCGGGCCAGCCGCCCAAGCCAGAGCTGCCTGCTGCCGACGTCGACGCGATGCGCGCCGCGGTCCGCCACCTCGCCGTACGCGTCGGCCCGCGCCACGCGACCTCACCGGCGTTCCGGGAGGCCGCCTCGTGGTTCGGCGCCGAGATGCGCCGACTCGGCTACACCGTCACCGAGGAGACCTTCCGCGTCCCGGCTGGTGACTCCTGGGGCGTGCCCGTGACCGCGGGGCGCTCCCTCAACGTCATCGCCGACCCGCCCGGGTTCGACCCGTCGCAGCCTCACCTGGTGGTCGGGGCCCACCTCGACACGGTGGCGGTCTCGCCCGGCGCCGAGGACAACGCGTCGGGGGTCGCGGTCGTCCGCGAGCTCGCACGTCTCGCCGCGGACCACGGCACCCGGCTCCCCGTACGCTTCGTGGCCTTCGGCGCCGAGGAGCCCCGTGGGCCCGGTGACGACCTCCACCACTTCGGCTCCCAGCACCGGGTGGGACGGATGGCGCCAGCAGAGCGGGCGGCCGTGCGTGGCATGATCTCGCTGGACCGCGTCGGCGTGCGGGCCCCGTACGTCCCGGTGTGCGACGGCGGCACAGGCGACGGCCGGGTCGTACGCGCGCTGGTCGACGCCGCGGGCGGCATCCCCACCAATACGTGCGAGGACCGCGCCAGCGACCACTGGTCGTACGAGAAGGCCGACGTCCCGGCCGCCCGGCTCGGCAGCATCCCGTACGCCGGCTACCACGCCGAGGGCGACCGTCCGGAGGTCGTCGACGACCTCCAGCTCCGCCGCGTCGCCACGGTCGCCTGGCGCTGGATCCGCTGAGCCGTCAGGGGAGGGCGTACGGGCCGCGGCTCGTCTCCCACGCGGTGGCGAGCACGGCCTGAGTGCGTGCCCCTCGGACCGGGCGCGGCGTGAAATCTTCCCCGATCACGTACGGGACGAGCTCGACGCCTTTCACCTCACCGTCCCACAGGACGACCTCGAGGACCGCGCCCTCCCGTGTCCGCCGCTGGAAGTCCATGTCGAAGACGAAGTTGCCGAGCGAGTGGACCACGAGCGTGTCGCCGATCTGCTCGAGCCCTTGGAGCCAGTGGGGATGCCCGCCGACGACGATGTCGGCGCCCGCGCGAGCGAGGACGCGGGCGACGCGTCGCTGCGACGGCTCGGGCACGTTCGTGTACTGCGTGCCCCAGTGCGCCAGGACCACCACCGTGTCGACCTGGCGTGCGAGCGCGCGCACCTGCTGGCCGAGGCGCGCGAGGCGACGCTCGTCCATCGGGCCGGTACGAGGTGGCATGTCGAGCCGGTTGGTCCCCGGGCTTGACGCCGTCGCCGCAGGAGTCTCGCCGATCGAGTCCACCGCGACGAAACCCACCGATGTTCCGTCCCGCTCGACGACGAGCGGGCGCTCGGCCTCCGCACGGTGGTGGCCGGCGCCGACGTACGCAAGTCCGCCCTCGCGCAGCAGCCGGAAGGTGTCTCGCATCGCGGCGGGGCCGAAGTCGCCGAGATGGTTGTTGGCGAGCCCGATTACATCGAACCCGGCGGCACGCAGCGCCTCGCGCACGCCCGGGTCCGCGCCGAACGAGTCGCCGCCCTGCGTCGGCGCGCCGCGCTGCGACAGCGTCGACTCCAGGTTGCCTACGGTGATGTCGGCGGCGGCCAGCCGCCCGAGGAACGGGCGGAACACTGAGGTCGGCCCGCCTATCTGGCGCAGGCGGGCGCCGACTCGGCGACCGAGCATGACGTCGCCGGTGATCGCGAGCGTGACCACATCCTGATCGGACGGCCGCCCCTCGCCTGGCAGCGGAGAGGCAGTGGGATCGCGCAACGGGTCGACGCTGCCCACCCGCACCGCCCGTACGGTCTCGTCGACCGCGGAGGCCGGGACGTAGCCGATGAGGGTGGGGTCTCGTCGGACCCGGGCGATGACGGCTGCGGGCTCCTGATCACGGAGCAGGCGAAGCCCGGCCACGGCGCCGCTGTCGAGGAGGCGGGCCGCGCCGTCCGTCGAGAGCACCCGTAAGGGGGAGTGGTGGTGGGTGACGAGGATGCGGAAGGGCTCGGCCGCCGGGGTGCGGGACGGCGGTGGCGGGGCGGCCGAAGGGCTCTCCTCCGCTTGCGGAGGCTCAGCGGTGCACCCGGCGAGCACCAGGCTGGCGACGAGCAGCGCGCTGCGTCCCATTCCCCGAGCCTAGACGCGCCGCTACTCTCCAGCCATGCCCTCGATCGAGTTCCGTTCGATGGACGAAGAGGACCTCCACGCGCTCGTCGCGTGGTACCACGAGCCCCACGTACGGGCGTGGTTCCGCGACCCACCTGCGGATGTTACGGCGGCGCAGGTGCGGTACGGCGGGCGCCTGCGCGGTGAGGAGCCGGCCCGCATGTGGGTGGCTTCGCTGGAGGGTGCCCCGTTCGCCACCGTGCAGGACTATCCGGTGGACTCCGACGACGACCTCGCCGTACGCGTGCAGTTGCCGAGCGCCGTCGCCTTCGACTACCTGATCGGCGATCCGGCGCAGGTCGGCAGAGGACTCGGCGCACGGATGCTCACCGTCTTCCTGCGCGACGTGGCGCTGCCCGGCCACCCGGACGCCACGTGGTTCGTGGCCTGCCCCGATGCGCGCAACGTGGCCTCCCTGCGGGTGCTCGACAAGCTCGGCTTCGTTCAGCGGCAGTGGATCCAGATGCCGGGGGAGGAGTACGCCCAGATCGTCTGCCGTGCCTCGCGGGACGACCTCGCAAGGACAGTTACCGACGGGTAACTTTCCTGCTAGTCTCCACCCATGAACCAGACGCTCGCCCTGTACGACCGCATCTCGTCCCTGCCGATGGGCGACCGCCTGTTCGGTCTCGCGTTCTCGCTCAAGGCGCCGTACTTCCGCACGGTGCGTCCGCGGGTGCGTGAGATGCGCCCGCACCGCGCCGAGCTCGTCGTCCCCAAGCGCTGGTCCGTCAAGAACCACATCGGCACCGTCCACGCGATCGCCGTCTGCAACGGCCTCGAGGCGGCGATGGGCCTGCTCGCGGAGGCGACCGTGCCCGACGGCTACCGCTGGCTCCCCAAGGGGATGGACGTCTCGTACCTTGCCAAGTCGACCAGCGACCTCGTGTGCGTCGCCGAGACCACCGAGGCCGACTGGGCGAACGCGCCCGAGGTCGACGTCACCGTCCACGCGACGCGCGCCGACGGCACCCGCGTGGTCGAGGGCACCATCCGCCTGTGGGTCACGCCGACACCGTCACGCTAGGTGCGACACTGTGCACGTGACGCACGACACCAACGCCTTCAGCACTCTGTCCGTCCGACGCGTGGACGGGAGCCGTGAGCTCCACCCGTACGCGAGGATCCTCGGTCTGCGCGACGGCTACCTGTTCCTCGAGGACGGCGACCTCACCGACCGCTCCGGCAACGGCATCCGTACCGCGCAGGTGCACGCGATCCCGCTCGCCGAGGTCGCCGCCGTCGACGTGGAGACCCACGCCGACGACGACGAGAACAGCGAGACCACGATCGGGCTCGAGGCCGCGGGCATGCTCAACTTCGACGGCAGCGTGTACGTCCGCTGACTCGCGCGTCGTTTCCTACTGGAAGCCGCCGGCTCCCGTACCTGCTCCGCCCTTCGTGGCTGCCTTGCGCGCGGCCTCGACTTGGGCCACGGCATCCTGCTCGCCAAGAGCACCCGGAGCGCCGACGTCGAGCCTGCGGCCACCGGTGTAGCGGCGCTCGACCCAGCGTCCGATCAGGTCGAGGATCAGGTTGATGACCAGGTAGATCACCAGCAGCACGAGCGCTGTCGCGAGGTAGTTGCCGAACTCGCGCCAGATCTCGCGACCGACCTTGGTGAGACCGGGGGCGAGGATGACGTACCCGAGGGACGTGTCCTTGAGCGCGACGATGCACTGGCTGATGATCGACGGCAGCATGATCTTCACGGCCTGCGGCATCAAGATCGCGGTCATCACCTGGTACTTGCGCATGCCCAGCGCGTAGGCGGCTTCCGCCTGGCCCTTCGGCACCGCGTTGATGCCTGCCCGGAACACCTCGGCCAGCACCGAGCCGTTGTAGAGCACCAGCCCGATCACGAGCGCGTGGAACGACCGGTCGAGCTGGAGCGAGTACAGCGACCAGATGAAGATGATGAGGATCAGCAGCGGCACGGCGCGGAAGAACTCGACGACGAGCCAGCACGGCCAGCGGATGAGGCGATGCTCGGACAGCTTGCCGATCCCGAAGAGCACGCCGAAGGCGAGCGCGCCCAGGATGGCGAGCGCCGCTGCCTTCAACGTGTCGAGGAGGCCGCCCCAGAGCAGCTCGAGGTAGGCCGGGGTGACGAAAGGCTCCCAGACACCCTCGTACTCGAGCTGGCCGTTCTCGTAGAGGATGTTGATGACCACGAAGCCGAGGACGAGCAGCGCGAGGACGGCGACGACGCCGATGATGCGGTACGTGCGGCGGGCGCGAGGTCCCGGGGTGTCGTACAGGACGGTGCTCTGGCTCATCGTTCTGCCCTCCAACGGCGCTCCAGCAAGGCCGCTCCGAGCGAGATCGCCTCGACGATGATGATGTAGCCGAGCGCGATCCCGATGAAGATCGTCCAGCGTTCGGTGGCGTAGTCGTTGACGAGGCCCTTCATCCGGAAGGCTGCCTCAGCGACGCCGAACGACATCGCGAGAGAAGTGTTCTTGGTGAGGGCGATGAAGACGCTGGCGAGCGGCGGGACCACATTACGGAACGCCTGCGGCAGCACGACCTGGGTCATCGACTGACCGAAGGTGAAGCCCAGCGAGCGCGACGCCTCGGCCTGGCCGAGCGGGATGCCGTTGATGCCCGAGCGCAGCGACTCGGCGACGAACGCGCCGGTGTACAGGCCCATCGCGAGAATGATCTTCCAGTAGAAGCTCGGGTTGATCCCGAGCTGAGGAAGGCCGTAGTACGTGATGAGGAGGAGCACCAGGAGCGGGCTGTTGCGGAAGATCGTGACGTACACCGCGCCGGTGCCGCGAAGGACGGGAACCGGGCTGACACGGAACAGCGCGATGAGCGTGCCGACGACGAGCGCGAGTGCGCCCGCGCCGAGCAGCAGCTGGAGCGTGTTGAGGAACCCGTCGAGAATGAGGTCCCAGTTCTCGGTCAAAGCGTCCACGTGCACCTCCTCACGAGGTCGAGAGTCGAGCGGGGGAGACAGACACAGACGAGGTGACGGGGCCGGACCGAGCCGACCCCGTCACCTCACCGCATCACGGGCAGGGATCGAGCGTCGGCGTCTCGGGCAGGTCGATGCCGCCCTTGCCGAGCGAGTCGTCGAACGCGGCCTCCCACTCGCCGTCCTCGAACGCACCCTCGAGCGTGGTGTTGATGAACTCGCACATGCCGGCGGCATCCTTGTTGTAGCCGATGCCGTAGCGCTCCTCGGAGAACGGCTCACCGACGACCTTGAGGGCGTCGGGGTCCTCCGCGGCGTAGCCGGCGAGGATGGCGCCGTCCGTGGTCACAGCGTCGACCGAGCCGGTCTTGAGCTGCTCGACGCACTCCGAGTAGGTGTCGAAGCCGGCCGGGGTGGCGCCGTACTGCTCCTCAACGGTCTTGATCGAGGTCGAGCCGGTGACCGAGCAAACCTTCTTGCCCTTCAGGTCGTCCGGGCCGTTGATCGAATCGTCGTCGGCGGCGACCAGCAGCTGCTGGCCGGTCACGTAGTACGGGCCGGCCTGGCCGACGACCTGACGACGCTCGTCGGTGATCGAGTACGAGGCGATCACGAAGTCGACGGTGTTGTTCTGGAGGAACGGCTCACGGTTGTCGGAGATCGTCTCGACCCACTCGATCTTGTCGGCGGGGATGCCGAGCTTCGCGGCGAGGATCTTGCCCATGTTGGGGTCGAAGCCGGTCGGCGTGTCCGAGGTGGCCGACTTAAAGCCGATGCCCGGCTGATCGAACTTCACGCCGATCTTGACCTTGCCGTCCTTGGCGATCTCGGCCATGCGCGTGCCGTCGTCGAACGACGCGTCCTCGACGACCTCGGGGCTGAAGCCGTCGCTGCCCCCGTCACCGTTGTCGCCGTCGTCGTTGCCGGCGTCGCCACACCCGGCCAGGGTGAGCGCTGCTGCCGCGGCGATGACCGCGATCTTGGTCCTACGGATCTTCATCAGTTCTCCCTTGCTCACCGGCGCCCGTGCGGCACCCGTTTGACGGTTTCTGACGTGCGTCGCCGACTCAGTGCTTCAGGATCTTCGCGAGGAAGTCCTTGGCACGGTCGGTCTTGGGGTTGTCGAAGAACTCCTGAGGAGTCTCCTCCTCGAGGATCTGCCCGTCGGCCATGAAGACCACCCGGTCGGCGGCCGTACGGGCGAAGCCCATCTCGTGCGTGACGACGATCATCGTCATGCCGCCCTTGGCGAGCGTGACCATGGTGTCGAGGACTTCCTTGATCATCTCCGGGTCGAGGGCCGAGGTCGGCTCGTCGAAGAGCATGACCTTCGGGTCCATGGCCAGCGCCCGGGCGATCGCGACGCGCTGCTGCTGGCCTCCCGACAGCTGGGCGGGGAACTTGTTGGCCTGCGACTCCACGCCGACACGCGTCAGGAGCTCCATCGCGCGCTTCTCGGCGTCGGCCTTGGACTTCTTGCGGACCTTGATCGGCCCGAGCATGACGTTCTCGAGGACCGTCTTGTGCGCGAAGAGGTTGAACGACTGGAACACCATCCCGACGTCAGCCCGCAGCTGAGCGAGCTTGCGACCCTCGGCCGGCAGCTCGGACCCGTCGATGGCGATGGTGCCCTCGTCGATGGGCTCGAGCCGGTTGATCGCACGGCAGAGCGTGGACTTGCCCGAACCGGACGGTCCGATCACGACGACGACCTCACCGGGCCGGACGTTCAGGTCGATGTCCTTGAGGACGTGGAGGTCGCCGAACCACTTCTGGACGCCCTCGACGGCGACCATGTATGTGGCCGTTGCAGTGCTGGAGCCGCTGGATGATGGCATGCCAGCAGGCGAGTCGTACGAGTCATCCGACATGTGAGAAAGGTACGGTGAGGCCCGCGGCCGGACCAACTCGGTACCGTGACGCCCCCGCGGTTGTTGTGAGAACGTGACCGCCGACCCTCATGCCGTTCCCTCGTCGACGATGCGCCACGGATGGGTCTCCGCCTCGCGTGCGAGGGTGTATCCCCACGTGGTTCTGCCTTCCTCGATCCACCCGTCGTCGCGGAACGGCCGCCACTGCAGATTGAAGGTCACGCCGACGCCGACCAGCTCTTCCCTGGGCTCCGCCTCGGTGTACCCGCGGGACTCCGGGAAGTGGACGCCGACCTCGATCTCCTCGAGGGAGGCCACCGACTCGCACCAGGACAGGGCGGATTCACTCGAGTCCCGCGTGCGCAGGGCCGACGCGGTGTCGCAGTCATGGGCGTCGAGCGCGTCGACGTAGGCAGCGACCACCTGCTCGGGCGTGGCGTCATCGGGAGGAATGGCCACTTCGCGGGTCTGGCGGCCCGTGTACGCGTCGGCCGCGGCGAACGCCAGGGCGAGTGCGAGGACGGCGGCGACCACGGTCGAGAGGACGCGCGCCGTACGACGGAGGCGGGGCATGGCGCATTGTTGCAGCGGCAGGTGTCCACTGGGGAGGCACAGGGGGGCACGGCCAGCCGCCGCGTACCCTGGGAGGGCTATGCCGAAGACGTATGAGGTGCGCACCTACGGGTGCCAGATGAACGTGCACGACTCCGAGCGCCTGTCGGGTCTGCTCGAGGACGCGGGCTACGTGGCGGCGCCGCCGGCCGCGGCCGACGAGAAGCCCGCCGACGTCGTCGTGTTCAACACCTGTGCGGTGCGTGAGAACGCCGACAACCGGCTGTACGGCACGCTCGGCCACATCGCGAGCATCAAGCGGGAGAACCCGGGCATGCAGATCGCCGTCGGCGGCTGCCTCGCCCAGAAGGACCGCGACACGATCACGAAGCGCGCGCCGTACGTCGACGTCGTCTTCGGCACCCACAACATCGGCTCCCTGCCGGCGCTGCTCGACCGCGCGCGGGTCCAGGAGGAGAGCCAGGTCGAGATCCTCGAGTCGCTCGAGGTCTTCCCGTCGACGCTGCCGACCAAGCGCGAGTCGGCGTTCGCGGCCTGGGTGTCGATCAGCGTCGGCTGCAACAACACCTGCACGTTCTGCATCGTGCCGAGCCTGCGCGGCAAGGAGAAGGACCGCCGCCCCGGCGAGATCCTCGCCGAGATCGAGGCGCTGGTCGCCGAGGGGGTCGTCGAGGTCACGCTGCTCGGCCAGAACGTCAACTCGTACGGCGTGGAGTTCGGAGACCGGCTCGCGTTCGGCAAGCTGCTGCGCGCGTGCGGCGAGATCGAAGGGCTGCAGCGGGTCCGCTTCACCTCCCCGCACCCGGCCGCGTTCACCGACGACGTCATCGAGGCGATGGCGCAGACGCCGAACGTCATGCCGCAGCTGCACATGCCGCTGCAGTCGGGGTCGGACCGCGTCCTGAAGGCGATGCGCCGCTCGTACCGCAAGGAGCGCTTCCTCGGCATCATCGAGCGGGTCCGCGCCGCGATGCCGGACGCCGCGATCACGACGGACATCATCGTCGGGTTCCCCGGCGAGACCGAGGAGGACTTCCTCGAGACGATGGACGTCGTACGACAGGCGCGGTTCAGCTCGGCGTACACCTTCCAGTACTCACCGCGTCCCGGCACCCCTGCCGCGACGATGGAGGAGCAGCTCCCGAAGGCCGTCGTCCAGGAGCGGTACGACCGGCTGGTGGCGCTCGTCAACGAGATCGCCTGGGAAGAGAACAAGGCCCTCGTCGGGACGACGGTCGAGCTGCTGGTGGCTGACACGAGCGCCGGCAAGGGCGGCAAGAAGGACGGGGCGACTCAGCGCCTCACCGGCCGTGCGCGGGACAACCGGCTCGTGCACTTCGCGCGGCCCGACGGCGTCGAGGTGCGCCCTGGCGACGTGGTCGAGGTGGAGATCACGCAAGCGGCGCCCCACCACCTGATGGCAGATGGGACGCCGCTCGCGGTGCGCCGTACGCGCGCCGGTGACGCCTGGGAGGCCCGCAACGCTGCTCCTGCCCCGGTCGGGGTCGGACTCGGCATGCCGACCATCGGCGCTCCGGCTCCTGCGCCCGTCAGCGACGGTCCGGCCTGCGCCTGCTGATCAGCTCGTCGGCTCGCCGTCGAGCTTGTCGATGCCGTCCTTGAGGACGTCGGCAGCCTTGTCGAGGTTGACCTTGCCGCCGGTCTTGTCTTCGACGAAGTCGGACGCCTTGTCGATCCCCGAGTCGATCTTGTCGCCGTGCTCCTGGAGGAAGGCCTGTGCCTTGTCCTTCAGGTCCTCGGCGCCGTCCTGCAACTTGTCGAACGCTCCCATGGGTTCCCCCGTCTGGTCGAAATGATGTTTCCGGGGGAAACGTAATACGGCTGTCCGTTTTTCGCGCGCCGACTCAGCCCGCGTGGGAGGTGAGCGTGAGGATGGGCGGCACCAGGCCGCGGAGATAGGCCTCGATCACGATCATCTCGTGCTCGACACCGGGCTGGGGAAGGTCGCGCAGACGGAACCACCGCTGGTCGGCGGACTTCTCCGGCTCGGCGATGCGCGGCTCGCCGCTCCACGAGCGCGCGATCCAGAAGAAGTCGACGCGCTGCTCCACCGCGGGCCCGCCCTGGACCCACCGGTGGAGGGTCGTCAACGGCTCGAGCGCGTCGGGCGCGATCGAGACGCCCGCCTCCTCGTACGCCTCGCGCTGGGCGGCTGTCCGTGCCGACTCGTCCGGGTCGACGTGCCCCGCGATCGTCGCCCACCGCCCGTCGCGGAAGCCGGTGTTCTGGCGGAGGTGGAGGAGGATCTCCTCGTCGCCGCGAGGTCCTCGCAGGAGCAGGACGTACGACGCGGGCACCAGGGCATGACTCATGTCCAGCACTCTAGGCGTCCCGACCGGGGCGGGGGCTAGCCTCGGAGCGTGCTCCTCTCCGTCGCCGTGGTCCCGCAGACGCCGCTGCTCGTCCCGGAGATCGCCGCGGGGGCGGCCGACGAGCTGGAGCCGCTGCGGGCGTGCGTGCTCGAGGCGGTCGGCGCCGCGACGTCGTCGGCCGACCGTGTCGTGGTGGTCGCACCGGGCCCGGCTGCCGTGTCGTTCACCGACGTACGCGCGGACTTCTCGCCGTACGGGTACGGCGAGGCGGCGCCGGCGACCAGAGGCGTACGTGCCGGGTCGGCGCTCCCGCTCGGCGCGTGGCTCCTCGACCGGGTGGCTGCCGACGTGCCGCGGGAGTACCACGAGACCAGCGGCTCGGCTCTCGCGCTGCGTCCCGGCGCGCGTACGGCGCTGGTCGTGCTCGCCGACGGCACCGCGAAGCGGGACGAGAGCGCGCCCGGCCACGTGGACGTACGGGCCCTCGCGTTCGACGCGGCGGTCAGCACCGCGCTCGCGGGCCCCGACACCGAAGCCCTCGCCGACCTCGATCTCGACCGGGCAGCCGAGCTCTGGGCGAGCGGGGCGCCGGCGCTGAGGGCGCTCGGCGCGACCGTCCGCGCGGACAGCAACCCCACCGCGGCGTCGTGGCGCGCGCGGCTGCGCTACGACGCGGCCCCGTACGGCGTCGGCTACTGGGTCGCGGAGTGGAGACGCGAGGAGTAGTCGACACGAACAGGACCCCCGGTGCCGCAGCACCGAGGGCCCTGTTCCTCTCTGTTTGTGGCCACTACCTCCTGATGACGCGGACCGTGCGCTCCTTGACGGCGCGCTTGGCGGTCTTCGAGCCCTGGTAGACGATCCGCAGCTTCTGCCTGCCGGCGCCGAGACGCTTGATCCGCTCGTTCGCCCGGCCTCGGGCGTTGAGCGTGCCGCGCCCGACGACCTCGCCGCGGGCCCTGATCACGTACTTGCCACGAGCAGCCTTGCCGCCCGACCGGACGCGGAACGAGACCCTCGCCCGCGTGTTGGTCGTCAGACGGTTCGGCTTGATCTTGACGTTGGTGATCCTGGAGTTGGTCTTGGGTGCCGGCGTCACCGTCACGAAGACCTGTGCGGACGCCTCGCCGCCGTGACCGTCGTTGACGGTGTAGCGGAACGACGTGCGTCCGGTGAACCCTGCCTTCGGGGTGAAGCGGACTGCCGAGCCGTTGCCGATCGGCGTCACCTTGTTCCCGTTCAGGTCCGAGTAGGTGTACGACAGCGCGTCCCCGTCGGGGTCGCTGGCCTTCAGCTCGATGACGACCGAACGTCCCTCGCGCACCCGGACGCCGGTGACGTTCTGGGCGGTCGGGGCGTTGTTGCTGAAGTTGAGACCGACGGTCTTCTCCAGCGGGGTGTCGGCCGACGAGCCGCCGACGTGCACCTTGTAGTCGCCGTCGGGTGTCACCCAGTCTCCGTCCGCCCACTTCCGGAGATCGTCAGGATCGTCCGGTGAGAAGTACGAGAACGGGTGGTTGGAGGCGTTGGAGTCGATCAGCACCGACACCCTCTTGCTCTCGCCGGCGGCGAGGTCGACCTTGTCGAACCCCACCAGCCGCTTGGCCGGCTCGCGTGCCTCTCCAGGCAGCGTCAGGTACACCTGCGGGACCTCCATACCCTCGCGGTCACCGGTGTTCTTGACCGTGAAGTCGGCGCGCAGGGCGGTGTGCCCGTTGCCCCCTCCCACCTCGGTGACGGACAGGTCGCTGTAGTCGAAGGTCGTGTACGAGAGGCCGAAGCCGAACGGGAAGTACGGCTCGGTCTTGGTCGACTCGTACCACCGGTAGCCCATCTTCAGGCCCTCCGTGTAGCGGACGACCCGCTGAGGAGCCGGTCCTGAGACCGTGCACGGCGGCTGCTCCTGCGGATTGATGCACTGCGGGTCGCGGCCGTAACCGCCCGGAGTGCCGGTGTTCTCCTCGAAGCCGTTGTACTGCTCCGAGGTCTCGTACGCCGCCTCGCGGTCGGTCTTGCCGATCGTGAGAGGCAGCTTGCCGGAGAAGTTGGTGACGCCGAACAGTGCCTCGGCGACGACCTCGCCGTCCCACTCGCCCGGGTACCACGCCTGCACCATCGTGTGGACGTCGTCGATCCACGGCATGTTGACCTGTCCCTGCGTCTTCATGACGACGATCGTGTTCGGGTTGGCCGCCAGGACCCGCGGGATGAGCTCCTGCTGGTTGGTGCCGGTGATCGTCGGGAGGTCGAGGTTGGGCGTCTCGTTCGGCGCGCCCGAAGCGCTGCTGTTCGGGTTCTCCTCGGGCCAGTACGCGTTCTTGTCCCAGGTCTCCCGGGCGACGTCCCCGACCATCAGGACGGTCACGTCGGCGTTGCGGGCGGCCCGCTCCGCACTGGCGATGTTGGTGCCGGTGTTGAGCGTCACCGTCGCGTCGGGATTCACGTCCTTGAGCACGTTCTGGAGACCCTGCACAGGCGTCACCTGGAACGGCTCGTTGACCGTGATGTTCGCGGCACGGTTGCCGCTGCGCGGTGGCAGCGAGGCTTCGGCGGCGAACCACTGCGGACCGATGACGGCCACCGACTCCACAGCCTCCCGGTTGAGCGGCAGGATGTTCTTGTCGTTGCGCAGGAGGACGAGGCCCTCGGCGCCGGCCTGCTTGGCCACCTTGGCGTGCGAGCCGGTCGGAGCCATCAGCGGGTCGACCTCGTTCCAGAGGAACTTGTTGTACGGCCGCTCGAAGTTCCCGAACTCGAACATCTTGATGTAGCGAGGGCGAAGGAGGTCGTCGATCTGCGCCTCCGTGATCACGCCGGAGTTGATGTACGCCTTGATCGTCTCCGGCTTGTACCACTCAGGCGACTCGTCGAGCTCGACGTCGACGCCGGCGGCGATCGCGTCAAGAGTGCTCTGCTGGGCGCGCCGGTCGGAGAAGACGTAGCCGTCGAACCCCCACCGCTGGCGCAGCGTCTGCTGGAGCAGCGGCGAGCTGGAGCAGTTGTAGGTGAAGTTGAGGTCCGGGTAGGCGCACATGATCGAGGACACGTCGGCGTCCTTGACGGCCATCTCGAACGGCAGCAGGTAGATCTCGTGCATGGCGCGAGACGGCACCCGGTTGGCCGACGTCCAGCGCTCGAACTGGTACTCCGAGTCGTTGGCGACGAAGTGCTTCGCGGTGGCCTGGCTGACACCTCGGGCCTGGATGCCCTTGATGATCTCGCTGCCCATCACGCCGGTGAGGTAGGGATCCTCGCTGAAGTACTCGTTGTTGCGACCGCCGTACGGGGTCCGGATCATGTTCATGCCGGGGCCCCACAGGACCTGGGTGGCCCACGCCTCGAGCTCGACGTCGAGGACCTTCCCCCAGTCGGTCATCAGGTCGCGGTTGAACGTCGCTGCCGACGAGACCTGGGCGGGAAGCGCCGTGGCCGTCGGCTCAGGCAGGCAGTCGCCGCCGCGGATGCCCGTGCCGCCGTTGGCCTGCCGGAACGTGGGGATGCCCAGCTCCGGGATGCCTTCGATGTGGCGCCCGACGATGGTGAAGTTGCAGTCGTTGCGGTCGGCCGGGCTGTCGTCGGGGTTGCCGTCCGGGTCGAGCTCCTCGTTGTAGAACGGCTGGTTGTAGATCTGCTGGAGCTTCTGGTCCAGCGTCATCGCCGCGATCAGCAGGTCTGCCCGCTTCTCCGGCGCGAGACTCGTGTCCAGCCACGGACGTTCGTCGTCCGCCTGCGTGACTGAGGGTATGGCTGCGATGGTCGCGGCGACGAGTCCCGCCGCGGCCGCGTAGGTGACGACGCGTCGAAACATGTCGTTCCCCCGTTCTCGATGGGCTGTGCCCTCGTGCTCCCACGCGGGTCAACACCCGAGACCGGCGGGAACAAACTAGGACATTTCTCCCATCAGAGCACCGAGGCGCGGACTTCGCACCCGCGCACGGCGTGTCGAGGCGAGGGGCTAGCGGAGCCCTAGCCGGCAGGCGTAGAGTTCGGCGGCTCCTGGCCCTTGTCGAGCTTGTGGATCTGCTCCTTCGCGACGGCGTGGGCCTTGTCGATCTTGCGGTCGTACTTGCCCTTGCTCATCTCCTTGGCCTTGTCCCGCACCTTCTCGAGGGCGTCGTCGATCTTGTCACCGTTCTCGGTGACGAGGACGCTCGCGCGCTCCTTCATCTCGCGGGCCAGGTCCTCGCTGGAGCCCTTGAACTTCTCGAAGGCCTCGTCGAACTTGCTCATGGCGCTTTCTCCCTGGCGTGATGCGGTGTGCTGGATGCCTTCGAATCTACGTCAGTCAGAATGGTCGCCGTGAAGCCTCCCGTCGTCGCCGTCGTGGGACCCACCGCCGCCGGCAAGTCCGACCTCGCGGTGGCGCTCGCGCAACGGGTCGGAGGCGAGGTCGTCAACGTCGACGCGTACCAGATCTACCGCGGCATGGACATCGGCACGGCGAAGCTCCCCGAGGCCGAGCGCGGGGGAGTGCCGCACCACCTCCTCGACGTCCTCGACGTCACCGAGGCGGCCACGGTCGCGGAGTTCCAGGGGTGGGCGCGTGCGGCGCTGGAGGACGTACGGGCGCGCGGTGCCGTCCCGGTCCTCGTCGGCGGGTCCGCGCTGTACGTCCGTGCGGTCGTCGACGCGTTCGAGTTCCCCGGGACTGACCCCGCGGTCCGCGAGCGGCTCGAGGCGGAGCTGCGCGCACAGGGGCCCGAGGAGATGCACCGGCGGCTCGCGGCCGTCGATCCCGAGGCGGCGTCGAGCATCCTGGTGTCGAACGGCCGCCGGATCGTCCGCGCGCTCGAGGTCGTCGAGATCACCGGGCGGCCGTTCACCGCGACGCTGCCGGCGCACACCGCGTACTACGACGACGTACGACTCCTCGGTGTCGACGTCCCGCGCGACGTCCTCGACGAGCGGATCGCCCTGCGGGTCGACCGCATGTGGGAGGCAGGGCTGGTCGACGAGGTCCGGGGACTCGTCGAGCACGGTCTCGCCCAGGGCCGCACCGCGAGCCGGGCCCTCGGCTACTCGCAGGTGCTCGCCTACCTCGACGGCATGATGAGCGAGAACGAGGCGCGCGAGGCGACCATCCGCGGGACCCGGAAGTTCGCGCGGCGCCAGGACGGCTGGTTTCGCAAGGACCCCCGGATCGTCTGGCTCCCGTACGACGCCCCCGACCTCGTCGAGAAGGCGCTCGCCGTGGTCGAGCGCTAGCCGCCGCGCTCCGCACGGTCGCGCAGGCGGCGCAACGCGTACGCGTACGACAGGCGCAGCGCGGGGGAGGCGATCCGCCAGAGCACGGGAGCGAGGCGCCCGCCGGGGACGCGCACCTGCTCGCTCCACCCGAACTCCGTGCCGGTGCCGGCCGCGTCGGGCGTGCAGGTGAACGTGCCCGTGCCGTTGACGACGCGGCCGAGGTGCGCGACGTCGCAGCGTCGTGGCGGGTCCCACGAGGTCACCCGCATCGGGTCGTCGAACGCGAGCGGACCGATCCCGGTGCGGGCCACGACCAGGTCGCCCTCCATCCGGACCCGCGTCGCCGGGATCCACTCGCCCTGCCGCTCCCACGCGGTGACGTATGCCCAGACAGCCTCGACGGGCGCGCGCACGTGGACCTCCGCGCTGAGCCGCCCGGTGCCCTCCGACCGCACGGTGACGCTCACCCTGGCTCCGACCGCCACCCGGCGTACCCGAGCACGATCAGCCGCATCTGCCGCCGTGCCTCGGTCTCGATCTGCGCCAGCACCTCGGGATCGTCGGGCGACTCGATGACCTGCTCGGCTGTCGAGACCATGATGTTGACGAAGAGGCGCGAGGCGGTCTGGACGTCCTCGCGGTTCCACGTGTCGAGGTACGGGAAGGTCCGCAGCGCCATCGCCAGCTCGGTGACGTACAGGCGCAGCTCGTCGCGGATGCGTCGGCGTACGGCGGGGACCCCGCCGAACCGCTCGCGCGCGACGAACGCGAAGTGCGACCGGTGGGTGCGGACCTGCTCGACGATGATCGCGGCCGAGGCCGTGATGACGTCGGCGTACGTCTCGGGGTCCTGGCGGGCGATCTGCATCATGCCGCGCAGCGTGCCGAAGGACTGGTCGACGAGCGCGAGACCGAGCTCTTCCATGCTCGCGAAGTGGCGGTAGAACGCGGTCGGGACCACACCCGCGCGTCGCGCGACCTGGCGGAGGCTGACCCCGGCGAACCCGTGCTCGTCGGTGAGCTCGAGCGCCGCGTCCAAGAGTGCCTGTCGCGTACGCTCCTTCTGCTCGTGACGCGACAAGGCGTCGTCGGAGACCTGCACCGGGGCACCTTATCGCGGAGCCCGGACGGGGCCCGTGGCCATCGGGTACCGTGACCGCCATGGTGTTGCGGCGACGCGAGATCAACAAGGACGTGGTCCAGCAGTCGGCAGAGGCGATCACCTCCACCGCCCAACGGCTGGCCGTGATCGTGCTGGGAGCGACACGCCAGGTCATCACCGAGGTCGGTGACCTCGCCACCGAGCTGTTCGAGATCGGCGACGCCGCCGGACGCGCGCGGCGTGACGCCTCCGCGGCGCGTGGCTCGCAGCAGACGCCCGACGCCTAGACTTGGCGGGGTGACGACCTTCGCGTGGCTCAAGGGCCACGGCACTGAGAACGACTTCGTGATCCTGCCCGACCCGGACGGGACGGTCCACGGTGCGCTCGACGCCTCGTTCGTGGCGGCGCTGTGCGACCGCCGCCGCGGCATCGGGGCCGACGGCGTGCTGCGCGCGGTCCGGGCCGGCGACGACGCCGGCGCCGAGTGGTTCATGGACTACCGCAACGCCGACGGCTCGATCGCCGAGATGTGCGGCAACGGCGTACGCGTGTTCGCCCGCTACCTCGCCGACGAAGGCCTCGTGGACCCCACGCAGCCGGTGCCGATCGCGACCCGCGACGGCGTCAAGGTCGTCACGTACGACGGCGACACCATCGCCGTCGACATGGGCACTCCCCGGCTGCTGGGCGAGTCGAAGGTCACGACCGAGGGGGTCGTCCGCCCGGCGCGTCACGTCGACGTCGGCAACCCCCACGCCGTCGCGTTCGTCGACGACCTGGACGACGCCGGCACCCTCCTGAAGGAGCCCGAGTACGACGCGTCGGTCTACCCGAAGGGCGTCAACATCGAGTTCGTCGCGCGCCAGGGCCCGCGCCACGTCGCGATGAGGGTCCACGAGCGCGGCGCGGGGGAGACCCGGTCCTGCGGGACGGGCGCGGTCGCCGTGGCCCTCGCGAGCGCCGCCGCCGACGGCGCCGATCCCGCCGACGGAGGCGACGTCACATACCGCGTCGACGTCCCCGGCGGCACGCTGCACGTGACCTGGAAGGCCGACGGTCACGCCGTCCTCGCCGGTCCGGCGGTCATAATCGCTCGCGGGGACCTGACGTGGCTGGGATGATCGAGCGCACCGCCGACGTTGCAAGGGACAGATGACTTCACACGAACCCACCACGTACGAGACCGACGAGGCTGTCGCTCTGAACGAGCAGCCCCGGTCTGACGAGACCCACGACGGCGAGCAGCTCGACCTCGCCGACCGCAACTCCCTGCGCCGCGTCGCCGGACTCTCGACCGAGCTCGAGGACATCAGCGAGGTCGAGTACCGCCAGCTGCGGCTCGAGCGTGTCGTCCTCGTCGGCGTGTGGACCGAGGGGTCCGCGACCGACGCCGAGAACTCTCTCACCGAGCTGAAGCTCCTCGCCGAGACCGCCGGTTCGGAGGTGCTCGACGGCCTGATCCAACGGCGTCAGCGTCCCGACCCGGCGACGTACGTCGGTCGAGGCAAGGTCGAGGAGCTCGCCGAGATCGTGCAGGCCACGGGCGCCGACACGGTGATCTGCGACGGCGAGCTCGCGCCGAGCCAGCTGCGCAACCTGGAGGACCGCACCAAGGTCAAGGTCGTCGACCGGACGGCCCTGATCCTCGACATCTTCGCCCAGCACGCGAAGTCCCGCGAGGGCCGCGCGCAGGTCGAGCTCGCCCAGCTGCAGTACATGAAGCAGCGCCTGCGTGGCTGGGGTGGCAACCTCTCCCGCCAGGCTGGTGGACGCGTCGGCGGCGACGGCGGCGGCATCGGCTCGCGTGGTCCTGGTGAGACCAAGATCGAGACCGACCGCCGGCGGATCAACGACCGCATCGCCAAGCTCCGTCGCGAGCTGGGGGAGATGCGCAAGACGCGCGACACCAAGCGCGCCAACCGCCAGCGCAACCAGGTGCCGGCCGTCGTGATCGCCGGCTACACCAACGCCGGCAAGTCGAGCCTGCTGAACCGCCTCACCCGGGCGGGGGTGCTGGTCGAGGACGCGCTCTTCGCCACCCTCGACCCGACGACCCGGCGGACGGAGACCTCCGACGGCCGCGAGTACACGCTGTCGGACACCGTCGGGTTCGTCCGGCACCTGCCGCACCAGCTGGTCGAGGCGTTCCGGTCGACCCTCGAGGAGGTGTCCGACGCCGACCTCGTCCTGCACGTCGTCGACGGCTCGCACCCCGACCCGGAGGGCCAGATCAACGCCGTCCGCGAGGTGTTCGCCGAGATCGACGCCCTCTCCGTGCCCGAGATCATCGTGGTCAACAAGGCCGACGCCGCGGACCCGCTGGTGCTCTCACGGCTGCTCTCGCGCGAGCCGCACGCGGTCGTGGTGTCGGCACGCACCGGCGAGGGCATCGACGAGCTTCTCAGCGCGATCGAGGCCGACCTGCCGACGCCCACGGCGAAGGTCGACGTCGTCCTCCCGTACGAGCGCGGGGACCTGCTCAACCAGATCCACCTGCACGGCGAGATCGACACGCTCGAGCACACCGCCGAGGGCACGCACGTGGTCGCGCGCGTCCACGACGACCTCGCCGGCGCGCTCGCCGCGTACGCCTGACAGACGCACGAGAACGGGCGCCGACCCACCCGCACGTGGTTCGGCGCCCGTCCTGTCAGAGCCTACTCATCGCCGGGGATGCCCGACTCCGGCGGGGTGCCGACGTCGCCGGTGAACTCCTCGATCTCCGCGTCACCGACGTCGGTCTGCAGGACCGGCGTCTTGTCGGTGGTCGTCCCGTCGGCCTGGATCTGGACCAGCTTGAGCCCGCCGATGCCCGCGTGGCGGTCCTCGGAGTAGCGGAACGGCACGTAGTTCGGGCCGCCGAGGTCGCCGCCCTCCTGCTCGAACGTCTCCACGAGCGACTCACGGCTGAGGTCGTCGCCGGTGCGCTTCATCGCGTCCACCACGGTGAACGCCTGCGACATGCCGTAGACCTTGTAGTTGGTCAGCGGCGAGCCGTCACCGTACTCGTCCCAGACCTTCTGCCAGAGCTTCGTCCACTCGTTGTCGGGCTCGGACGCCTGCGGCATGTACGTGGTCGTGTAGACACCGGCCAGCGGGCTGGAACCCTTGATGGCGCCCTGCGAGAACTCCTCGAGGAGAGAGCCCACGAGCCCGGAGTCCGAGCCGACGTTGGTGTAGAACCACGTCGGCTTGTAGTTGAGCTTCATGGAGACCAGCTGCGACAGCGCGGTGTAGGACGGCACGTTGAAGCCCACCACGACGTCCGCGCCGGACTTCTGCAGCTCGGCGATCTGCGGGCCGACGTCGGTGTTGCCCGGGACGTACTTCACCTGCGCGACGATCTGGTCGTCGATGTACTGCTCGAGGCCGCGCGTGCCGTCCTCGCCCAGCTCGTCGTCCTGACCGAAGATGCCGACCTTGGCGTCGGGCATGTTCTCGGCGATGTACTGGCCGATGACCTTGCCCTCGGACTCGTAGTCGGGCTGCCACCCGAACGTCATCGGCAGCTCTTCCGGGTTGTCCCAGAGGAGCGAGCCGGACGACACGGTCAGGTCGGGGACGCCCTCGGCGTTGAGGAAGTTCGTGACCGCCTGGTGGGTCGGCGTGCCGAGGCCGGCGACGATGGCGAACACCTCGTCCTTCAGGACCAGCTCGTTGACGACCTCCGAGGTCTTGGCCGGGTTGTAGCCGTCGTCGCGCGCGATGAACTCGATGTCGCGACCGCCGACCCCGCCGTTGGCGTTGACGAACTCGTAGTACGCCTTGTGACCGAGCGGGATCTCGCTGTAGCCGGGTGCCGCGACACCCGTGAGCGGGAAGTGGCCGCCGATCTTGATCGACTCCTCGGTGAGACCGGGATCGTTCGAGCCGCCGTCGTCGTCACCACCGCCGCACGCGGCGACGACCAGTGCGGAGGCAGCGAGCGCCGCTCCGAGTACGAGCCGGCGACTCCTGCGCGTCGGCCTGGGCTGATGAGCCATGGATCTCATCCCTTCTGGGTGGGTGTTGCGGGGTGGAGACGGCGCAGGCGTGCACGCCGCCATGCCGTCGAGAGGGTCCCCATCACTCCTCCGGGTGCGAGGAGCATCACGAGGACGAGGACGATGCCGTAGATGAACGGCGACATCTGTGCGGCCTGGGTGTCCGACAGACCCGAGCCGGTCGAGAGCGAGGTGACCCACGGCGGCAGGAAGACCAGCACCGCGGCGCCGATGAAGGCGCCGGTGATGCTGCCGAGACCTCCGATCACCGCGGCGGTCAGCAGCGAGAGCGAGAGGACGATGGTGAACGCGCTCGGTGCCGCGAGGCGTACGACGACCGCCATGACCGCGCCCGCCAGCCCCGCGTACGCGGCGCTGATGACGAACGCCTGCACGCGCGTACGGCCGAGGTTGATGCCGGCGATCTCGGCCGCGACCTCTTGGTCACGCACCGCGCGCCAGTGGCGTCCGACCTTGGACCGGCGGAGGTTCAGCGCGAAGAAGAGGGCGACGACGAGGCAGAAGAGCCCGAGGTACGCGACGTACTTGGACGACGTGGCGAACTCGCCCGACACCGCGTCGATGAACGACACGAACCACTCCGGCGGCCGCGGCGAGGCGACCGTCAGGCCGACCTCGCCGTTGAACGTGCCCTTGAAGTAGAGCGCGACGCTCGGGAGCGCGACGGCCAGCGCGAGGGTGGCGCCGGCGAGGTAGGGGCCGTGGAGCCGTGCTGCGCCGATGCCCACCACGAACCCGACCACCGACGTCACGACGACGGCGGCCAGCGCCACCACGGGGAAGGGGAGCGGCGACTCCGTGTCGAGCAGAAGCGCGGTCGTGTAGGCACCCACGGCCATCAGGGCGCCGTGCCCGAGGGAGATCTGCCCGTTGAGACCGGTCAGCGCGGTCAGGCCGATCGCCGCGATCGCGTAGTAGGTCAGCGACGAGAGCTGCGTGTTGGTGTAGCGGTCGGTGGACTCCAGCAGGAGCACCCCGACGAGCAGGACGCCGAGGCTGATGAGCAGGCTCCGGGTCAGGTTGAGGTCGAGCAGGCGCTTCGCAGTGGTGTCGGTCGACATCAGACCCTCCTTGCGGTGGTGCTGGAGAAGAGGCCGCCGGGCTTGAGCAGGAGCACGACGATCAGGAGGGCGAACGCGGCGAGGGTGACCAGGCCGGAGGCCACGTACCCGGACACCAGCGAGTTGACGAGGCCGAGCAGGACGCCGCCGACGACTGCGCCGACCGGGCTGTCGAGCCCGCCGATGACCGCGGCGATGAAGCCGAACGCGATCAGCGTCTCCATGTAGCTCGGGTAGATGAAGGTGCCGGTCGCGACGAGGATGCCGGCGACGGAGCCGACGAGGCCCGCCAGCGCCCACCCGAAGGTGAGCAGGTGGGAGACCTTGATGCCGAGGATGCGCGAGACCTCGCCGTCGAACGCCGCGGCGCGCATCGTGAGCCCGAGCTGCGTCTTCTGGAAGAGCAGCGTGAGCCCGACACCGACGACGCCGACCGTGCAGAGCACGAAGATGCTCGTCGGCGTCAGGGCGAGGTTCAGGTCGCCGACCTGGAAGCCGGTCATCCCGAACGGGGAGGGGAACGACTGGTAGTCGGACCCGAACAGGATCGCGGCGAGCGCCTGGATCGCCACGTAGAGGCCGAGCGTCGCGATCACGATGTTGAGCTCCATCCCGCCCTCGAGGGGCCGGATGACCACCCGCTCGAGGACGGCGCCGATCACGAAGCCGGCCGCGAGGGCGACGGCGAAGGCCGCCCAGTACGGGAAGTCGCGGTTGAGCAGGGTCAGCGCGAGGTAGGTGGTGAACATCGCCTGCGAGCCCTGCGCGAAGTTGATGATCCGCGTCGACCGGAAGATCAGCACGAGCGCGAGCGCGAACGCGGCGATCACGATGCCCTGGGTGAGTCCGTTGAGCAGGACGTTGACGAGCTTCTGGATGTCGTCGGTCATGGTCCCTCCTCAGAACCCGAGGTACGAGTGGCGCAGCGCGGTGTCGTTGCGCAGGACCTCGGCGGACTCGGTCACGACGACCTTGCCGAGGTTGAGCACGACACCGGTGTGCGCGATGGACAGGGCGCTGCGGGCGTTCTGCTCGACCAGCAGCACCGTCAGGCCGGAGTCGGCCACCAGCGTGCGGATCAGGTCGAAGATCTGCGCCACGATCCGGGGCGCGAGACCGAGCGACGGTTCGTCGAGCAGCAGCAGCGTGGGCCTGGCCAGCAGGGCCCGGGCGATGACGAGCATCTGGCGCTCGCCGCCGGACAGCGTGTGCGCCTGCGCGCTGCGCCGGTCTCCGAGCACGGGGAAGAGCTGGTAGGCGTCGTCCAGCGTGCGTACGGGCGCCGGGGCGTCGCTGGGGCGCTTGGCGGCACCCCGCGCTCCGAGGCGGAGGTTCTCCTCGACCGTGAGCTCGGCGATGACGCCGCGTCCCTCGGGGACGTGGGCCATGCCGCGGTGCACCATCGACTCGACCGGCGCGCCGGTGATGTCGGTGCCGTCGAGGGTGATCGTCCCCGAGGACGGGCGGACGAGTCCCGACACGGTCCGCAGGAGCGAGGTCTTGCCCGCCCCGTTGGCGCCGAGGACCGCCGTGATGCGTCCCGCCTCGACCGTCATGTCGACCGAGTCGAGGGCACGGACCGGCCCGTACGAGGTGGTGAGGTCGGTGATCGTGAGCATGCTCAGACCTCCTTCGTCGCCGTGACGGCCGAGCCGCCGTCGAGCGAGGTCGTGTCGATCTCGCTGCCGCCGGTCACCTCGGCGCCGAGGTAGGCGGCGACGACCTTCGGGTCGTCGCGGACCTCCGCAGGCGCGCCGTGGGCGATGACCTGGCCGAAGTCGAGGACCGTGATCGTGTCGCACACCCGCATCACGAGGTCCATGTGGTGCTCGACGAGGAGCACGGACATGCGCTCCGTCAGGCGCCGGACGAGGTCGCCGAGCTCGTCCATCTCGCCCTCCGACAGGCCGGCCGCAGGCTCGTCGAGCAGGAGGAGCCGCGGCTCCGCCACGAGGGCGCGGGCGAGCGCGACCTTCTTCTGGTCGGGGTACGGCAGCATGCCGGGGTAGCGCGGCGCGAGGTGCGCGGCACCCAGGTCCGCGAGCGCCTGCATCGCGCGCTCGCGCAGCGCCTGCTCGTCGCGGCGCCCGCGCGGGAGCCCGAAGGCCGCCGACGCGAAGCCGCTGCGCGACCGCACCGCGGCACCGGTCATCACGTTCTCGAGCGCGCTCATGCCGGCGAACAGGCCGACGCCCTGGAGCGTACGGGCGATGCCGAGGCCGGCGAGGTCGTGGGCGCGGAGCCCTTCGACCTGGGTGCCCTCCCACGTCAGGGTGCCGGAGTCGGGGCGGACGAACCCGCAGCAGACGTTGAAGAACGTGGTCTTGCCGGCGCCGTTGGGGCCGATGACGCCGTGGACCTCGCCGGGCTCGACCCGGAGGCCCACGTCGTCGAGGGCGACGAGGCCGCCGAACCGGACGGTCACTCCTTCGGCCACGAACGCGCCCCGCGGCGGCGGGTCGGGGGTGGGCTCGACAGGAGGGGTCATACGCGTCCTTCCGAGAGAGGGGGCGGTTGTCATCTGGGCAGGCGTGTGACCCGGACCACATGACCTCGTTGCCGCCGAACGCTACCCATCTCTGAGCGCTAAGCAAGCGCTTAGTCGGAGCAGAGGGGCCAATCGTTACCGGATGGTGACTCGCGCGGCCAGGCCGTTGCGCGCCGCGACCACACCGCCTGTGAGTCGCCGCCGCGTGGGCGGGCCGCGGGTCGGTAGGCTGCGTCGGTGACCTCGTCGATCTCGGACCGCCCAGCACCGCCCGCCGCCGAGTCCGAGCGACACGCACGGGTCGGTGCGGTCCTGCACGCCGCGGTCGACGCTGTCGGCGGCACGGAGCGCGCCGGGCAGGTACGGATGGCCGAGGCGGTCTCCGACGCGTTCGCGCAGGGGCGCCACCTCCTGGTGCAGGCGGGGACGGGCACCGGCAAGTCGTTGGGCTACCTGGTCCCGAGCCTCCTGCACGACCGCCGTGTGGTGGTAGCGACAGCGACGCTCAACCTGCAGCACCAGCTCGTGGAGCGCGACATCCCGGCGCTCCTCGACGGCGCCCGTACCGTCCTCTCACGGACGCCGAGGCACGCGGTCGTCAAGGGACGCGGCAACTACGCCTGTCTCCACCGGGTCCGCGAGGGCGCGCCCGACGAGCAGGGGGTCCTCATCGAGGCCCCGACCGGGTCGCTCGGCGAGGAGGTCGTGACGCTGCGCGCCTGGGCCGAGGAGGAGTCCGACCGCGGCGGCGTCGGCGACCGTGACTCCGCCCCCGCCCACACCGAGCGCGCCTGGCGGCAGGTCAGCGTGCACGCGCGGGAGTGCCTCGGCGCGGCACGCTGCCCGTACGCGCAGGAGTGCTTCGCCGAGCAGGCGCGCGACACCGCCGCAGACGCCGACCTCGTCGTCACCAACCACGCGCTCCTCGCGATCGACGCGATCGACGGCGTGCCCATGCTGCCCGAGTACGACACCGTCGTCGTCGACGAGGCCCACGAGCTCGTCGCCCGGGTCACGCAGGCGTCGACGGCCGAGCTGTCGCCGCCGATGGTCGAGCGGGCGGCGCGCCGCGCCCGCGCCTTCGTACGCGGCCGTGAGGCCGACGACCTCGAGGACGCGAGCGACGCGCTGCGCGACGCGCTCGAGGTGACTCCGCCCGGCCGGATCGCCTCACCGACCGACCAGCTCGCCGACGCGCTCGCGCTGGTGCGGGACAACGCGCGCGCCTGTCACTCCGCCATGCCCAAGGAGGCGCAGGAGGGCGACACCGACGCGGCGCGCCAGCAGGTCAAGGGCCTCGTCGACGAGGTGCGCAAGATCGCCGAGCGGATGGCGGTCGCCTCTGACACGGACGTCCTGTGGCTCGCCGAGCGCGACGGCTCTCGCGGCGGCAACGAGCTGCGGATCGCGCCGGTCGACGTCGCGCTGACGCTGCGCGACAAGCTCTTCGGCGAGAACACGGTCGTGCTCACCAGTGCCACCCTCAAGCTCGGCGGGGGATTCGACTCCGTCGCGCGCTCGGTCGGGCTGTGGGCGAACGAGCAGGCCGGCGCCGCGGCGGCCACGACAGGTGAGTCGGAGGATCGTGACGAGTCCGTGCTCGCCTGGGACGCGATCGACGTCGGCTCGCCGTTCGACTACGCGAAGCAGGCGATGCTCTACGTCGCCCGCCACCTGCCGCCGCCGGGCCGCGACGGGATGGCGGAGGCGACGCTGGACGAGATCGTCGACCTCGTCTCGGCCGCCGGCGGGCGGACCCTCGGCCTCTTCTCGTCGCGACGGGCGGCCGAGGCCGCGACCGAGGTCGTACGCGAGCGGCTGCCCGAGGTCGAGGTCCTGTGCCAGGGCGACGCCCAGTTGCCCGAGCTGGCGCGGCGGTTCACCGAGGATCCGCAGGCGTGCCTCTTCGGCACGCTGAGCCTCTGGCAGGGCGTGGACCTGCCCGGCTCGACGTGCCAGCTGGTGATCATCGACCGCATCCCGTTCCCGAGGCCGGACGACCCGTTGATGAGCGCGCGCCAGCGCCTCGTCGAGCGCCGTGGGGGCAACGGCTTCATGGCGGTCGCCGCGACCCACGCCGCGCTCCTGCTCGCCCAGGGCGCCGGCCGGCTGATCCGACGGGCCGACGACCGTGGCGTCGTCGCGGTGCTCGACTCCCGCCTGGCGAAGGCGCGGTACGGAGGGTTCCTCGCGTCGTCGATGCCCCCCATGTGGCGCACCGTCGACCGCAACCTCGTCCTGTCGGCGCTCAAGCGGCTCGACGCTGCCGCGTCCGAGTGACGCGCGTCCCCTGGGGTACCCCAGCGGAGATGCACGGACCCGACTGTGTCCGGTGGGGTCGGTGCACCTTCGCTCGGGTACCCCTGTCACGGCACCGCACGGGCGGTAAGTGGCCAGACACACCTGTGGGCGCGAGACCGAGGGGATCTCGCGCCCACCACACGACGCGTGGGGTCAGACGCGCCGCATGACCGTGGTGACCTTGCCGAGGATCGCGGCGTCGGTCCCGTCGATCGGGTCGTACGCCGGGTTGTGGGGAAGGAGCCAGACCTTGCCGTCCTTGCGCTGGAGGGTCTTGACCGTGGCCTCGCCGTCGAGCAGCGCGGCGACGATCTCGCCGTTCTCGGCGGTGGGCTGCTGGCGGACGACGACGTAGTCGCCGTCGCAGATCGCGGCCTCGACCATCGAGTCACCACGGACCTCGAGCATGAACAGGGTGCCCTCGCCGACGAGCGTACGGGGGAGCGGCATGATCTCCTCGACGCGCTCCTCGGCGAGGATCGGGCCGCCGGCCGCGATCCGTCCGACCATCGGGACGTACGCGGGGGCGGGTCGTGAGTCGCCCGAGCCGGTGTCGTCGAAGCCGAAGTCGGCCGCGTCGCCGATCGAGCGCCGCGCCGCGAGGACGTCGGGCAGGCGGACCTCGATCGCGCGCGGGCGGTTGGGGTCGCGCCTGACGAAGCCGTTGCGCTCGAGGACCTTGAGCTGGTGCGCGACCGAGGAGACGCTGGCGAGACCGACCGCCGCGCCGATCTCGCGCATGCTGGGCGGGTAGCCCTTCTGCTCGATCGACTCGCGGATGATCTCGAGCACGCGTCGCTGGCGGGGAGTCAGTCCGCTAGCGTCCGGTGGGCCGTCGGGGAGCTCGGAAACCTCGGCTTTGGTCATGTACCGACCCTAGTGCTGCGCGACGACACGATCAAACATATGTTCGACCGCCGCGTGTCGTCCGCCACTCGAAAGTTTGTTCGAGTGGCTGCTTCACATCTGTCAGTCCGTGTGGTTATGTTCGTACGCATGTTCGATCGAACGCGTGTTCGGCTCCGGCTCCGGATCCACCAGCTGGTCAGCCGCCTCGCCGCCGTCGGACAGGCCGTACCAGTCCGAGACCAGGAGGACACGATGACCACCGTCCCGAGCACCTGCGACCGCACTGTCGTCACTCTCGACACGCCGCTGACCCGAGCGGTGGCGCGGCACCCCGCAGGCAAGGGGCGCGTGTCGGCCGCACCGACCCCGCCGCGCCCGGCGCCGCGCACGCCCACCCCGCGCAAGCCGTCGTACCGCCTGACGCGACGCGGTCGCTTCGTGGTCTTCCTTGCGGCCATGCTCGCCTTCGGCGGCCTCACCGTCGGCCTCGGCACGCAGGTGATCGCCACGTCCGAGGCGGGCGAGCCCGTGCCGAGCCGTGCCGTCACTCTTCAGCAGGGCGAGACCTTGTGGGACGTCGCCGCCGCGGCGAACCCCGGCGGTGACATCCGTGAGACCGTCCACGAGATCACGCAGCTCAACGCGCTGTCCGACCCCGGCACGATCCAGGCGGGGACGACGCTCTACGTCCCGCTCTACTGAGCGGTGACGAGCCCGCGGAGCCAGCGACCCACCTCGCGCATATCGTCGAGGACGCCGTCGCGCGGGTCGTACGCCGGCTCCCACGACGCCAGCACCGCGTACGCGAGGGTGCGGCGCGGTCCGGACACCACACCGACGTCGCCGCGAACCGTCTCGGTGGTGCCGGTCTTGTTCCAGAGGACGAGGCCCCGGTCCGGATCGGCGTGGGCGAGCGGGTCGAGGCCGAAGGATCCGCCAACCATCGACAGGTCGGTGTTGAGCGACAGCCATCCGCTGACCGTCTCGCTCACGGCCGGCGACAGGATCTCGCGGCGGTGGAGACGTGCGCAGAACCGCGCGAGGTCCTCGGCACACCCGACCGACAGCGCCGGCGCGTGCTCAGGCCCGCGGTCGTCGCGGACCCGGTCGAGGAGCCTGCTGCGCGCCATGTCGATCCGCGTGGCGGTCGCGGTCACGGCGTCGAGCCCGAGCCGCCGCAGCAGCACGTTGGTCGCGAGGTTGTCGCTCACGGCGCCGATGAGCGCGCAGGCGTCGACGACGGGGAGCCTGTCTGTCTGCAGGACGTGCCAGAGGCCGGAGTCGGCGACCGCGTCCTCGTCCGTCCGCACGAGCAGCTCGGCCGGGTCGAGCGTCCCGGCCGCGAGGCGGTGGGCGGCCTCGACCAGGAGCACCAGCTTGCCGATGCTCGCGGTGGGGAGCACGACGTCGGCTCCGTACGAGGCGAGGACGAGGTCGTCGTCGGCGTCGCGCACCTGGACCGACCACTGCACGTCCGGGGCCAGGGCCGGGAACGCCGACTCGCTCACGCGTCCGACTCCGCGCGATCCGCGTGCCCGAGCGTACGGTCGGGGTCGACGCGGTCACGGACGCGGCGCTTGAGCGCGGCGGCGTCCGGGAAACCGCCGTCCTCTTTCCGGTCCCAGGCGAGGACGTCGTCGACGCGCACCCGGAAGACGCCCCCGGTGCCGGGGACGAGCGCGACCTCGCCGAGCTCGGTGCCGAAGGTGCTCAGCAGCTCCTGCGCCATCCAGCCGGCGCGGAGCAGCCACTGGCATTGGGTGCAGTAGGTGATCTCGACCCGCGGCCGCCGGTCGTCGGTCATCCGAAGGCCTTGCGGAGCGAGGCGAGGAACGCGTCGACATCCTCGTCGGTCGTGTCCCACGAGCACATCCAGCGGGACTCGACGAGGTCGGGGTGCGCCGTCGGACGCCAGTCGTAGAACGGGTGCTCCGCGCGTACGGCATCGGCGACGGCGCGGGGGAGCGTAGGGAAGACCACGTTGGCCTGCGTCGGGTAGGCGATGTGCAACAGCGGCGCGCCGGAGTCGTGCGTCCTGCCGTCGCGGGCAAGCTCCGCGGCGAGCGCGTCGACGCCCTCGCGCAGGCGGGTTGCGCGGGCGTTGGAGGCCGAGGCGTTCGCGAGCCACAGGTCGCGCTCGGGGTCGAGGAGGGCGACGAGCTGAGCGGAGACGTAACGCATCTTCGATGCCAGCTGCATCGACATCTTGCGAACGTACTCGATCCCGGCGACCGCCTCCGGGTTGAGGACGACCACCGCCTCGCCGAGCACGAGGCCGTTCTTGGTGCCGCCGAACGACAGCACGTCGATCCCGAGGTCGGTGGTGAGCGCGCGGAGGGGGAGGCGGAGGTGCGCGGCGGCGTTGGCCAGCCGGGAGCCGTCCATGTGGACGCGCATCCCATACGCGTGCGCGGTGTCGACGAGTCCGCGGACCTCGTCGACGGAGTAGACGGTGCCGAGCTCCGTCGACTGGGTCAACGAGACGGCCAACGGCTGCGGACGGTGCGGGTCGCCGAGGTTGAGCACGTACGGTCCGAACGACTCCGGGTGCATCTTGCCGTCCGGGGCGTCGACCGTGAGGAGCTTGATGCCGGCGACGCGCTCGGGGGCGCCGTTCTCGTCGGTGTGCAGGTGGGCGACGTCGGTGACGATCGCCGAACCCCAGCGGGGGAGTGCGGCCGCCAGCGAGACGACGTTGGCGCCGGTGCCGTTGAAGACCGGGTACGCGACGGCGTGGTCGCCGAAGTGGTGCCGTACGACCTCCGCGAGGTGCTCGGTCCAGCGGTCCTCTCCGTACGAGACCGCGTGCCCCTCGTTGGCGGCGACCAGCGCCTCGAGGACCGCGGGATGGGCGGGGGCGTAGTTGTCAGATGCGAACGCTGCCACGTCCGTCAGCCTATGCGCCCCGCCCGTCCCCGATCGGACCGCGTCAGGAGTCGGCGAGGATCTTGTCCAGGCGGACGTACCCCTCCTCCATGCCGCCCTCCATGCCGGACTCGACCATGCCGTCGCGGTCCTCGACCGACATGAACGCGGAGACGATGTCGATGCGGGTCGACCCGCCGCCGAGGTCGGTGAACCGCAGGGTCTCCAGCGACACGTGGCCCGGGACGCCGTCGAACTCGAACGTCCGGGTGATGCCGTTCTCGACGGACGGCTCGCCGTGGTAGACGCCGCGGAAGCCGTACTCGGTCCCGTCGGTGTCCTTCTGGACCCACCGCCACCGGCCGCCGTCGCGCACCTCGTTGATCTCGATCTCGGTCGTGAGGCGGTCGGGGCCGAGCCACTGCCTCTGCAGCTCGTCGTCGATCATGGCGTGGTAAAGCCGCTCGGGTGTGGTCGCAAACGACCGGCTGATTTCGATCGTGCTCGTGCCCGGTGTTGCGGTGACTTCGAGGTCGGACATGGTTCCCCCTTGGGGTGTCGGTGACCGGTCAGGTGCCGGCGGGCGGGTCGTCGGCCTCGGCGAGGATCGCGTCGAGCCGGGCGAAGCTGTCCTCCCAGTACGCCCGATAGTCCGCGAGCCAGTCCGTGGCCTCCCTCAGCGGTCCCGCCTCAAGGTGGCTGAGCCGCATGGTCCCCTGCTGTGCGCGCGAGACGAGCCCGGCGCGCTCCAGGACCTTGAGGTGACGCGACACCGCGGGCTGCGACATCGCGAACATGGCCGTGAGCTCGTTGACGCTGGCGTCGCCCCGCGCCAGGCGGGCCAGGATGGCGCGTCGCGTGGGATCCGCGAGTGCCCCGAACACCGCGTCGAGCTCGTCGTCCGTCATTATCCATAACCGATCTGTTGTATAACTGGATGGTTTTAGAATGCGCTCGCTGGCGCGGCCTGTCAACCCCTCCGCGAAATCATGACCTCCGAGGTCATCGACTCCGTGCCGACGCTCGCGGGAGGCTTGCGGGACAGGACAAGCCGCCCCACACGAAGGAGCACGCAGATGACCGCCTACGCCATCGCCGACATGCGCGAGGTCTCGATGGGACCCGAGATCGTGACCTACCTCGAGCGGATCGACGAGACGCTCGCCCCGTACGGAGGGAAGTTCATCGTCCACGGCGGCAAGGTGACCGAGGTCGAGGGCTCCTGGTCGTCGACGATCATCATCATCAAGTTCCCGGACCGGGAGCAGGTGAAGGCGTGGTACGAGTCGCCCGCCTACCAGGCGATCCTTCCGCTGCGTACCGAGAACTCCGTGTCGAACGTGATCGTCGTCGACGGTGTCGACGAGGACCACCGCGCGACAGACGTCCTCAATGTGACAACCCCGTGAGGGCAAAGCGACACCCCTGGTGACCCCTTCTCCTTCACCGTGAGGGGGCGAAGGGAGAACTGCCATGAACCGAACCGTCCGCACGTCCGCCGTACTGTCCGCCGTCGCGCTCGTCGCCGCGGCGATGGTCGTCGCCGGCCCGAGCGCAGCCGCCGACACCGTCAACGTCCTGCCCGAGCGCGAGATCACCGGCGCGACCACCACCCCGTTCGGCGTGACGAAGTCCGCGGGGCGCACGTATGTCTCGAACTACGTCCAGAACAACGTGGTCGTGTACGCCGCAGGGGCCAACGGCGCCGCTGCACCGCTGCGCACCATGACCTCCGGTCTCGACGGCCCGCGTGGCGTTGCCGTCGACGACCTGGGCTTCACCTATGTCGCGAACAACAACGGGCTGGTCTCGGTATTCGCCCCAGACGCCGACACCGGCGACGCTCCGGTCAAGACCTTCGGGACCGGCACCGGTGCGGCGCTCGGCCTCGACATCGGCCCGACCGGCAGCATCTTCGTGCGCAAGTCGACGACGGTCAACGTCTACTCGCCGGCGGCGGTGGGCAACCCCGCGACGACGACACGCCAGATCACGGGTCTTGGAGGTGGTAGTGGGGTCCATGTCACTCCCGACGGGACGACCTGGGTGGACTCGGCGGCTGCCCTGCACGCTTTCGCGCCGAGTGCGGCCGGAGCGGCGACGCCGCTGCGGACGATCACCGGGGCGGCGACCGAGCTGACCAGCGGGATCGTCGGCATCGGGACGGACAGCGCGGGGCGGGTCTACGCGTCGAACTTCCACGCGTTCAGCACGGTCCTCGCGTTCGCTCCCGGCGCGCGAGGGAACGTCGCTCCGCTCAAGGTCCTCGGTGGGCCGGCGACCCGGCTCAACTACCCGGCTCACCTCGACGTCGCCGGGAACGGGCGCCTGGTGGTCGCGAACTACTCCGGGAAGTCGGTCCTGGAGTTCGGGCCGCTCTTCCCGGCGGCGCCGCCGAAGGTCGTGACAGTGCCCGGCAAGCCGCGGGCCCTGAAGGTCGCGGGCAAGCGGGGTGCCAAGACACGCAAGGTGTCGTGGCGGGCGCCGTCGAGCAATGGCGGAGCGAGGATCACCGGATACCGGCTGGTGGTGAAGAAGGGCAACAAGGTCCTCTTGCGGAAGAACGTCGGCGCAAGCAAGCGGTCGTTCACGCTCAAGCGCGCGAAGCTGCGCGACGGCAGGGTCACCGTCTTCGTCAAGGCCAAGAACGCCAAGGGGTACGGCAAGAACGCCACGAAGCCGTTCCACGTCCGCAAGTAGCGCAAAGAGGATGGGGTGTGGCCTCCTTCGTGTCCACTGTGGTCACGAAGGAGGCACACCATGAACCACACCATCCGCGTGCCCGTCGCTCTTGCCGGCACCGCGCTCATCGCAGGATCTCTCGTGGCCGTGGGGCCCAGCGCGACCGCCGACGACGTCAACATCCACGTCGCTCCGATCCGTACGATCAAGGGGCCCACCAACACGGGACTCGCCGGGCCGGTGGATTTGGATGTCCGTGACGGCAAGATCTTCGTCAGCAACGCCGATGACCGCTCGCTCAGTGTGTTCGCCGCCGGCGCCAACGGCGACGTACGGCCGCTGAGGAGGATCTCGGGCGCGGCGTCGCTCATCACCAACCCCCATGACGTCTCGGTGGACAGCGCGGGCTTCACCTGGGTCGCAGACCTCGACCGTGTGTTCGCCTTCGCCCCGACGGCCGACGGCAACGTCGCTCCGGATGCGGTATTTGATCCCGGCATCAATCCGTACGGCATTGCCGTCGACAGGAGCAACAAGGTCAATGTCTCGGACCTCGTCAAGACGATCAGGGTGTTCCCGATCTCGGCGACCGGCACGCCTGCCGCCGAGCGTACGATCACAAGCTCCCACCTGACCAACGCACGCGGCCTGGCGGTCGATGGGGCGAATCGGCTGTGGGTGGCCAACGGCCTCGGTGCCTCCGTCGTCGCGTTCGCGCCCGGGGCCATCGGCGACGCGGAACCCGTGCGCGTGATCAAGGGACCTCGGACGCAGATCCAGTTCGCGACCGACGTCGCCCTCGACGCGGCTGGGCGTGTGTACGTCGTGGACCACCATGCGAAAAACGTCAAGGTCTTCGCCGCCACCGCGAACGGCGACGTTGCGCCGATCAAGGTGCTCGGCGGGCCGGCGGCAGCGCTGACCATGGCGGCGGGAGCGGCGGTTGCGCGGGAAGGGACGCTGGTCGTGGCTGATTACGGAGGGGACGACATCTCGTCGTTCGCGCCGCTCTTCGCGCCGGTGACGACGAAGCCCGTGCCGAAGCCCGCGGTGAAGGTCCCGGGCAAGCCGCGGGCCCTGAAGGTCGCGGGCAAGCGGGGTGCCAAGACACGCAAGGTGTCGTGGCGGGCGCCGTCCAGCAACGGGGGAGCCAGGATCACCGGATACCGGCTGGTGGTGAAGAGGGGCAACAAGACGCTGGTCAAGCGGACCTTCGGCGCGTCGAGGCGGTCGTTCACGCTCAAGCGCGCGAAGCTGCGCAGCGGCAGGGTCACCGTCTTCGTCAAGGCCAAGAACGCCAAGGGTTACGGCAAGAACGCCACGAAGTCGTTCCGCGTCCGTAAATAGGACAAAGTAGACATAGCGTGACCCTCTTCGTGCCCACTGTGGACGGCGAAGGGGGAAAACCATGAACCACACCATCCGCGTGACCGGCGCCCTTGCCGGCACCGCACTCATCGCAGGAACGCTGGCAGCTCTCGGTCCCAGCGCCTCCGCCGACGACGTCAGCGTCGCACCCGTCCGTACGATCAAGGGCCCGACCAACACCGGGCTCAACCAGCCGCTCGGCATGTACGTCCGCGACGGCAAGATCCATGTCAGCAACTTCGGTGGCGGGTCGGTGAGCGTGTTCGCCGCCAACGCCAACGGCGACGTACCGCCGCAGCGGAGCATCTCCGGCGCGGCCTCGCTGATCGTCTCTCCACGTCATGTGGCGGCTGACAGCGCGGGCTTCACCTGGGTCGCCAACTCGACGGGGACGGCAGCCAACCGCGTGCTCGCCTTCGGCCCGACGGCCGATGGCCCGGTCGCTCCGGACGCGAAGTTCGACCCCGGCTTCGTGCCGTTCGGCATCACGATCGACAAGAGCAACAAGGTCAACGTCTCGAACGGCACCACCACGATCAAGGTGTTCCCGCTGTCGGCGACGGGCACGCCTGCCGCTGAGCGTACGATCACGAGCTCGCGCCTCACCAACGCGCGCGGCCTCGCGGTCGATGCGGGGAACCGCCTCTGGGTCGCCAACGGCTCCGGCGACTCGGTCGTCGCGTTCTCGCCGGGAGCCACCGGCGACCCGACGCCCGCGCGCCTGATCAAGGGGGCACAGACGCAGATCCAGTTCGCGAGCGATGTCGACGTCGACGCGTCCGGGCGTGTGTACGTCGTCGACGAGGTGGCGAAGGACGTGAAGGTCTTCGCGGCCAACGCGAACGGTGACGTCGCGCCGATCAAGGTGCTCGGTGGCCCTGCGGCAGCCCTGACGCTGCCCGCCGGTATCTCGGTCACGCCGAACGGGACGCTCGTCGTCGCCGACTACGGCGGCAACGACATCTCCTCGTTCGCGCCGCTGTTCGCTCCGCCGAAGCCTGCCGTGAAGGTCCCGGGCAAGCCGCGGGCCGTCAAGGTGTCCGGCAAGGCACGTGCCAAGACGCGGCGGGTCTCGTGGAGGCCGCCGGCCAACAACGGAGGCGCCAGGATCACCGGTTACCGGCTGGTGGTCAAGAAGGGCAACCGGGTCCTGCTCAGGAAGAACCTCGGCGCGAGCAAGCGGTCGTACAAGATCAAGCGCGCCAAGCTGCGCAACGGCAAGAACACGGTCTACCTCAAGGCGAAGAACAAGAAGGGCTTCGGCAAGAACGCGAAGAAGTCGTTCCGCGTCCGCAAGTAGGTCGTGAACAACGCCGGTGCAATGCCGGCGCCCTGTGGGCCCTCCTCGGTGGATCGTGACTCGTGCACGCTCACCCGAGGAGGGCCTCATGCGTCTCGCCCCGTCCCGCCCCACACGCACCCGCGCGCTCGGCACCGTCACCGCGCTCGGACTGGCCGCCGCCGTGCTGGCCGCGCCACCGTCGGCAACCGCGGCGCCCGCCGTTCATGACGTCACCCCGCTGCGCACGGTCACCGGCGTCGCGTCACCGCAAGGCGTGGCTGTCTCGGCAGCAGGGGAGACTTACGTGACCACGGCGGGGTTCGCGTACGCGGTGTTCGCGAAGGGGGCACAGGGTGAGGCGACACCGATCCGGCGCGTGACCGGCTTCCCGTCCGGCCCGTTCGGGATCGCGCTCGACGGCAGCACGCGCGCGTACGTGAGCACGTTCGCGAGCGGGGCGCGGGTCTTCGCGGCCGGCGCCGACGGTGGCGCCGTGCCCGTACGGACCCTTGCGCTGAAGGGTGAGGGCGTCGGGATCGCGGTCTCGCCGGACGGCACCGCGTACGTGGGGGACCGCGAGCACACGATCGAGCGGTTCGCGCCCGGCGACGAGATCGTCGACGGGACGCTCACCATGGCCGGCGGGTCGGGCCTGCGAGGCCTCGAGGTCGACAGGACCGGTCGCCTCTGGGCGGCCGCCGCGGCGGCGCGCGAGGTCCGGATGGTGCAGGACCCCGCAGGCGCCGGGACCGTGACCCGCCGGATCGCGGGCGCGCGTACGGGGCTGCAGCAGCCGACCGACGTGGCGCTCGATGCCGCCGGCCGGGTCTACGTGAGCGACTACACGGGCCACGACGTCAAGGTCTTCGCCCCCGGCGCGTACGGGGACGTCGCGCCGATCGCCGTGCTGCGCGGGCCGCGGACGGGCATCGAGTTCCCGGTGAGCGTCGCGGTCGGGGCGGGCGGCGAGGTCGTGGTGGCGAGCTACGTGCGCGGCACTGTCAGCACGTTCGGCCCCCTGAGCTTGCCCGCGCCGCCGAAGCCGAAGCCGACGGTGAAGGTCCCGGGCAAGCCGCGCGCCCTGAAGGTCTCCGGGAAGCGGGCCGCGAAGTCGCGGAAGGTCTCGTGGAAGGCGCCGTCGAGCAACGGAGGCGCACGGATCACCGGCTACCGGCTCGTCGTCAAGAAGGGCGGCAAGACGCTGCTGCGCCGCGATCTCGGGGCGACCAGGCGGTCGTACACGCTCAAGCGCGCCAAGCTTCGCAATGGCAAGCTCACCGTCTTCGTGAGGGCCAAGAACGCCAAGGGCTACGGCCCGTCCGCGAAGAAGGCGTTCCGCGTGCGGAAGTAGCGGGCCTTTTGAGGCCTGTCGAAAGGTGTTGATCGGCTCGGAGCATGCGGCTGAGACTCCCTGGATTCGACATCCGAACTCAGGGGGAACCGTGATGAAGCGTCAGACCAGCGGCCTGGTCGCCGTAGCCGCACTCACAGGTGGGCTGCTCGTCAGCAGCCCCGCCGAGGCCGCACCGACCGACCCAGTCGACGTGCGACCGGAACGCACGATCAAGGGCGCGAAGGCTGGCGCCAAGGACTTCCGCGCGGTCCACCTGTCGACCTCCGGGCGGACGTACGTCACGGACTTCGCCCGCAACCGCATCGTCGTTTACGGTGCGAAGGCCCGCGGAAACGCGCGGCCGCTCTACCGGATCGCAGGCAAGCGCACGCGCCTGTTCCAGCCACGCAGCATTGCACGTGACAGTGATGGCCGTCTGTACGTCGCCAACGGCAACAAACGGGTTCTCGTCTTCGGCAAGCGGGCGCGGGGCAACGTCCGGCCGATCCGTGTCCTGCGCACCGGGGCGTACATCGGCTCGGTGTCGATGACGCCCCACAAGCGCATGCTGGTCGTGGGATGGGGTTTCCTCAGGATCTACCGGCGCTCGGCAGCGGGCGACGCCCAGCCGTTGCGGGAGATCGCCGGTCCGAAGACGGAGCTGGTCGGCAGGATCGATGCCAAGATGAACGTCGACCGCCGGATTTGGGCGACCTTCGGCGAAGGCGAGTTCATCACGGTGTTCGCACCGGGCGCTAAGGGTGATGTCGCGCCGGAGCGGAAGATCACCGGCGAGTGGCCGAGTCTGTGGGAGCCGGAGGTGCTGGACTTCGACCGCGCCGGCCGCGCGTACGTCAGCCTCCACTGGGGCCACGTCTACGTCCTGCCCCGTACCGCGTCAGGCGAGACAACGCCACTGCGCGTCGTCAGCAACGCGCGACACGGATCGATCAACGGGCTCTCGGTCAGCCGCACGGGCAAGGTCGCCGTCTCGGCGTACAAGAACCGGATCGTCATTTATCCCCGGCTGATCCGATAGGCCACGGCAATGCTTCTGCGGCGCAGCATGTTGACCCCTAGGCTCACGTGTCGTGGACGACCAGAGGGCACCACGTCGGGACCGGTACGGGATCCTGCTGATCCTGCTGGCCGTCGTGGTGCTCTTGGTCCCGGTGGACAACCCGTGGCTGCGGCCGCTCGTCGCGGCGCTCCTGGGCGCGGCGCTGCTCTTCGCCCAGCGCACGTCGGGCGCCCGGCGCCCGGTGGTCCTTGCCTCGAGCGTCCTGGTGGTGCTGGGGATCGTCGCGAGTGCGGTCGCCCAGGTGGCGCAGGATCGCGCGGCGACCATGGCGTACTCGGCGATCGTGGTCGTGCTGTGCCTGGCGACGATCGCGACGATCGGTGCGCACCTCGTCCGCGACCCGTCGCTCGACGTGCACATCGTGCTCGGTGTCATCGTCGTCTACCTGCTCTTGGGGTACGCGTTCTCGGGGCTGTATGCCTTCATGGGCGCCTGGGACGGCGTCTTCTTCGCACAGACGCCCGACGTCCACGACGGCGTCGACTACTTCTACTTCAGCTTCGTCACCATCACGACGACCGGCTTCGGGGATCTGACCCCCGCGACCGACACGGGCAAGATGCTCGCCGCGTTCGAGGCGCTGATCGGCCAGGTCTACCTGGTGACCGTCGTCGCTCTTGCGGTCTCGGGCGTGACCAAGCGCCGTCGCGACGCCTGACCAGGGCTCCTCTGGGCCGATGAGCACGCACCACTCAACGGCCCCTCCGCATCGCAGCGGATCCACACAGACTGGAACACACTCATGAGCAGACGACGAATGCTGGCCGCGACGACCGCGGTCGCCACCGCCGGCGACCGGGCGAAGGTCGGCAGCCCTGCGGGGCTCGCGGTCGGGCCGGACGGCACGACGTACGTGCTGCGGGCGACGGACCCGCCGACCATCCGTGTCTTCGGGCCCGGTGCACGCGGGAACGCCCGGCCGGTGCGGGTGCAGAAGCCCACCGTGTACGTCGATGTCCTCGATGCGCTTGCGACTGATGCAGCGGGTCGCCTCTACGCCCTGTCAGCGGGGGAGCGGGACGTCGACACCCTCATCAAGGTCTACCCGCACGGCGCGACGTCGCCCAAACCGCTGCGGGCACTGGAGCTCCGAGACGACAAGACCTCGATCGCCTTCTCCCCGTCCGGAGAGATCGCGACCACCCTCGGTGGTGATTACAGGGTCCAGGTCTACTCGCGGACTGCCCGCGGCCGTGCGACGCCCGCCCGGGTGATCGACGTGCCGGCGGAGGCGTCCGAGGGTTCGCTCGAGCTGGCCCTCAGCGGCGACGGCCGCCTCTGGGTGGCAGGAGCGTCGCCCCACACGCTGCTGTCGTACGCGCCCGGGGCGCGAGGGAGCGCGACTCCCGACCGTCGCGTCACCGGTCCTCGGACCGGGCTCGGTGAGCGTGTCGAGCTCGACGTCGATGCGGCCGGGCGGGTCTACGTCAGCCAGTACTCGGGTGGTGGCTCGCGGATGAGCGTGTTCGCGCCGTCGGCGAACGGCAACGTGGCGCCGCTGCGTACGCTCACCATCCCCCCGAGGACGCGGCCGGAGTATCAGCGCGGCGAGGACGTGGGTCCCCGTGGCGACATCGTCGTCCCTGTGGGCGCCAACGCGGTCCGGATCTACCGGACGATGTTCCCGACACGTGCCTCGAAGGTGCGGGCGGTGCGCGTCACCGGCAAGGCCGCTGCGGCGCGCCGCACCGTCCGGTGGAAGAAGCCGTCGTACGACGGCGGTCGCGACGTGCGCCGGTACGGGATCGTGATTCGCAAGGGCTCGAAGGTACTGAAGGTGAAGAAGCTGGGGCCTCGTCAGCGGTCCTACACCGTGAAGCGCTCGGCGTTGCGGCGCGGGAAGCTCACGGTCACGGTGCGCGCGAAGACAGCGATGGGCTGGAGCCCGAAGGTCGTGCGCTCGTTCAGGGTGCGATAGGGGGAATGAGGAGGACGAAACGATCGATCGCCGCAGCGGGGAGCATCGTGCTCGTCGCCGGCGGTGTGACGATGGCAGGTGCCGGGGTCGCGAGCGCGACCGTCCGCGCGAAGAACATCACGGCTGGAGCCCGAAGGTGGTCAAGAAGTTCCGCGTCCGGTGACCCCCGGACGTCGATAGCGTCCCGGCATGGCACAGATGACGCGGATCGTCGCGCCACTCGCGGGTGCGGCACTGGTCGTGGGCGGTCTCGCCACGGTCGGTGCCGCGCCGGCGGCGGCGGACACGGTGACCTACCCGCACGAGCGGACGCTGCCGGACTATCACGGCGACGGCAACGCGGCCGAAGCGCTCGAGATCGCTGACGACGGGACGGCGTACGTCCTGAACAGGTTCGGTGAGCAGCTGCGGGTGTTCGGGCCACGGGCCGACGGAAGGAAGACCAAGCCTGTCCGCGAGGTGAGAGGGGTCTTTGCGGGAGCCACCGACGTGTCGGTGGACGGCAAGGGACTCGTCTACGTCCTCGAGCCGAAGGGCCCGACTCCAGGCACCTCGAGGGTCACCGTGCTCCCGCCGCGAGGGAAGGGGAATCCCCTCAGGAGGCTGGTAGTCCCTGGGACGTGGACAGCGCTCGGCGTGGGACCTGCCGGGCACATCGCTCTGGCGGGCACCTCGGCCCTGCGTGTCTATCCGCCGGGAGCCTCGGGCACCGCGGAGCCATCGCAGGTGATCACCGGGGCGGCCACGCGTCTGCCCACCAAGATCCGTGACGTCGGGTTCGGCGGCGACGGTCGGGTCTGGGCGGGGATCGACAAGCGTCTCGTCGCGTTCGCGCGTGGCGCAGACGGCAACACACCACCGGTCGGCACGATCGCCGGAGTACGGACTCGGCTCAACGATGACATCGTGCGCCCGCAGATCGACCTCGACGGTCGGGGCCGGGTCTACGTCATCGACGCGTATGGGGACATCGCCGCGTTCGCGCCGAACGTCTACGGGGACGTGGCGCCGGTCCGCAAGCTCGCGTATCCGGACTGGGGTTTTTCGGAGCCGGTCGCCGTCAACGCCCGCGGCGACCTGATCGTCGGGGCGCCTGATGAGGGTCCGCCGCGACTGCAGATCTATCGGACGTTGTTCCCGAGGCGGCCGTCGGTGGTGCGGTCGGTGCGGGTGTCGGGCAAGGCTGGGGCGAAGAAGCGGACGGTGCGGTGGAAGAAGCCTGCTGATGATGGTGGGCGTGCGGTGCGGTCGTACCGGGTGGTGATCCGTAAGGGTTCGAAGGTGCTCAAGAAGGTGACGTTGAAGCCGGGTCGGCGGTCGTACACGGTGAAGCGGTCGTCGTTGCGGCGGGGGAAGCTCACGGTGACGGTGCGGGCGAAGACGGCGAAGGGCTGGAGCCCGAAGGCCACCAAGAAGTTCCGGGTGCGATGACCATGAGCCACCTCGAAAGGAGCGCAGGAATGCGCATCAGAAGCACCGTAGCGTTGACCGCAGCGGCCGTGATGGCTGCCGGAGGGCTCGTCCTGGCCGGCTCAGGAGCCGCGTCCGCGGACACCGTGGGCTACACACCCGATCGCACGCTTGCTGACGACGAGTTCGCTCCGTCGCTGGCCCTGGAGATCGCGGACGACGGGACGGTGTACGCGCTGCGGCACGGCGGGTGGCGGATCGATGTCTTCGGGCCCCGCGCCGACGGCAAGAAGGCGAAGCCGGTCCGTAAGCTCCGCTATCCGACGACCGAGGCGGCGACCGACATCGCGCTGGACGGTGGAGGGCGCCTGTACATCCTCGATCCGCACGGGCCAACGACGGGTACCTCGAAGGTCACCGTCCTTCGGCCTGGCGGGAAGGGAGCGGCGCTGCGGACGCTCGTCGTCCCTGGCGAGTGGACCCGCCTCGGAGTGAGCGTGGCCGGCCACGTCGCCGTCGCGGGGGAGTCCGCGGTGCGTGTGTACGCGCCTGGCGCGGCGGGCAGCGCGACGCCGTCCCAGGTCCTCGCAGGGGCGGGTGCGCATCTCCCCGTGGAGGCCCGTGACGTGGCCTTCACGAGCGACGGGCGCCTCTGGGTAGCCGACGAGGCGAGGCTGCTCGTGTACGCGCGGGGAGCCACGGGTGCGACGGCACCTGCGGCGATGGTCGCGGGATCGCGTACGGGACTGAGCTGGATCGACAACCTCGACGTCGACTCCAAGAATCGCGTGTACGTCGGAGACGAGCACGTCGACGCGATCAAGGCCTTCTCGTCGACCTCGTACGGCAACGTCGCGCCGATCCGCACACTGAGCTATGACAGCGCGTACCCCGTCTCGTGGGCACTCCTCGCGGTGAACGCCCGCGGCGACATGGTCACGAAGCGGACCGAGACGACCGTCGGGATCTATCGGACGTTGTTCCCGAGGCGGCCGTCGGTGGTGCGGTCGGTGCGGGTGTCGGGGAAGGCTGGGGCGAAGAAGCGGACGGTGCGGTGGAAGAAGCCTGCTGATGATGGTGGGCGTGCGGTGCGGTCGTACCGGGTGGTGATCCGTAAGGGTTCGAAGGTGCTCAAGAAGGTGACGTTGAAGCCGGGTCGGCGGTCGTACACGGTGAAGCGGTCGTCGTTGCGGCGGGGGAAGCTCACGGTGACGGTGCGGGCGAAGACGGCGAAGGGCTGGAGCCCGAAGGCCACCAAGAAGTTCCGGGTGCG
>NZ_JANZYO010000013.1 GCF_025506335.1 Mumia quercus | reverse complement strand
TGTAGTTCCTCGGGACGTTGTGAACGGTTGAGTTAGCGAAGACCTCCGCGACGATGTGGGTTACCACACTCACGTCATCCACGGAGGTCTTCGTGACTCACGCTAACGCTCCTTTGACGCCGGAGGGGCGTCGACGTCTTGCTGTGTTGATTGTCGAGCAGGGCTGGGCGGTCCGACGTGCTGCCGAGCGGTTCCAGGTGTCGCCGGCGACGGCGTCGAAATGGGCGCGCCGGTATCGAGACGGCGAGGCGATGACCGATGCGTCGTCGCGTCCGCGCAGGTCGCCGACGCGGTGCTCGCGCCGGCTGGAGCGACGGATCGTCGCGCTGCGGTTCACTCGACGGTGGGGTCCGCATCGGATCAGCTACCACCTCGGGGTACCCCGTTCGACGGTAGGACGCGTCTTGGTCCGCTATCGGATGCCGCTACTGGCCCATCTGGACCAGGCCAGTGGTCTGCCGGTCCGCCGACCCAAACCGGTGCGTTATGAAGCCTCGGCACCCGGTGAGCTGGTCCACGTCGACATCAAGAAGCTCGGCCGGATCCCCGACGGGGGCGGCTGGCGAGCCTACGGCCGCGGGTCGGCCCAAGACCGCAACGCCGACGCCGCGCGGGACAAGGCTGCACGTCGAGGCGCCGCGCCCTCGCGGGGCTACATGTTCTTGCATCACGCGGTCGATTCCTACTCGCGGCTGGCCTACTCCGAGCAGCTCCTCGATGAGCGCAAAGAGACCGCCGCCGCGTTCTGGGGCCGCGCGCGAGCGTTCTTCCGCGACGCCGGGTTCGAGGTCGCTGCGGTGATGACCGACAACGGCGCCTGCTACCGCTCCCACGCCTTCGAAGCCGCCCTCGGTGAGGACGTCAAGCACCGCCGCACCCGGCCCTACCGCCCCCAGACCAACGGCAAGGTAGAGAGATTCAACCGCACCCTCGCCACCGAGTGGGCCTACGCCGACGTCTACCACTCAAACGATGCTCGCGCGGCGACCTACGACACCTGGCTCCATCACTACAATCACCACCGACCCCACACCGGCATCGGAGGCCAAGTCCCCGCCGACCGCGTTCACAACCTCACGGGGAACTACA
>NZ_JANZYO010000012.1 GCF_025506335.1 Mumia quercus | reverse complement strand
TGAACCACCCCGGCGTGTCCGGAGACTCTGTTGCTTGGGAAGGATGGAGTCATGTCAGGGAGTACGTCGAAGAGGTACCCGGCTGAGCTGCGTGAGCGGGCGGTCCGGATGGTCGCTGAGCTTCGTCCCGACTATGAGTCGGACTGGGCGGCGATGACGCAGGTGGCCACCTTGCTGGGGGTCGGGACGCCGGAGACGATCCGCAAGTGGTGCCGCCAAGCCGAGATCGACGGCGGGAAGCGGCCCGGCGTCACGTCGGAGGAGTCGGCGGAGCTGAAGCGGTTGAAGCGGGAGAACGCCGAGCTCAAGCGGGCCAACGCGATCTTGAAGAGCGCATCGGTTTTCTTCGCGGCCGAACTCGACCGGCCCCACCACCAACAGCGCTGATCGTGCAGTACATCGACTCTGTCGCGGGCCGCCGCGACGAGGGCGGTCTGCGGTGGGGTGTCGAGTCGATCTGCAACCAGCTCACCGAGCTGGGCGCCAAGATCGCCCCCGCGACCTACTACGAACACCGCGGCAAGAGGCCGTCAGCCCGCGAGGTCCGCGACGCGGAGTTGAAGCCGATGATCGCCGATATCCACGCGTCGAACTACGGCGTCTACGGCGCCCGGAAGGTCTGGCTCACGCTGAACCGGGAACGCGCCGCGGACGCGCCGCCGATCGCGCGGTGCACCGTGGAACGGCTGATGGGTGAGCTCGGGCTGGCTGGCGCGGTACGCGGCAAGGTCAAGCGCACCACGATCAGCGACCCGCGCGCGCCGAAGCCGTTGGATCTGGTGGACCGCAACTTCGCACCGTTGGCTCCGGACCGGCTCTGGGTAGCCGACTTCACGTATGTCTCGACGTGGTCGGGCTGGTGCTACACCGCGTTCGTCATCGACGCCTACGCCCGAAGGATCCTGGGCTGGTCGGTGGCCACGACGATGGCCAGCCAGTTCGTCGTCGACGCTGTTGAGCAGGCCATCTGGACCCGCGGTCGAGACGCCCGGGATCTGACCGGTCTGGTCGCGCATCACGACCACGGCACGCAGTACTTGTCCGTGGCCTACACCGAGCACCTCGCGACTGCGGGGATCAAGCCCTCGACCGGGGCCGTGGGCTCGTCCTATGACAACGCCCTAGCCGAGTCAGTGATCGGGCTCTACAAGACCGAGCTGATCAAACCGCGGCGGCCGTGGAAGGGCCTCGACGACCTCGAGATCGCCACCGCCGAATGGGTCGACTGGTTCAACCACCGCCGACCCTTCGAGTACTGCGACGACCTCACACCCGTCGAAGCCGAGGCCGCTCACTACGCTCACCACCAGACCCCGACAACGGTCGGAGTCTCAAACTAGAAAGTCTCCGGACACGCCGGGGTGGTTCA
>NZ_JANZYO010000011.1 GCF_025506335.1 Mumia quercus | reverse complement strand
GACCCAAAAAGGGTCTACTGATTATCTCGTCGACTTTTAGCACACTGTTGAGTTCTCAAACATCAGACACACAAAACCCTCAACCCCACAAGGCATCAGATCAAGGCGCGACCCCCAAACCTACCAGAACTTTGCGCGGCGGCCAACTAGGGCCACCGATCGGTGGTCTCAGAGAGAGGGGGGGGGGTTATCGTCGGGGCCGCGTGCCCGGCCTCTCGGCCTTGCCCGCCGCCGTCCCCGGCAACAAGAAGAACATTACGCGGAGGAAAACCGCTCCGTCAAACCGGGGGGCTGTGTCCTGGCTCACAAATGGCATCTCCGCAGGTCAGAGGCGGTTTTCTGCCGAGACGCCAGAGGCCCGGCGCCGCCGTGCGACACCGGGCCCCTGGGACCTCTCGGACAACTTCGGACAGAGCGGTCAGCCGCGCTTCACTTCGGCGCCGGCGACAGACCTCTTGCCCTTGCGGAGGACGACGAGGCCCTCGGCCAAGAGGTGCCCGTCGAGGGTCTCCTCGGGGTCCCCGACCCGCACGTTGTTCAGGTAGGCGCCGCCCTCGTTGACCGCACGCCGTCCCGCGGACTTGCTGTCCACGAGCCCGGTGGCCGCGAGCGCGTCGACGACGGTCGTCCCCGCAGGGACCTCCACCAAGCCGGCCTCGCTGAGCGCGGCACGCAGCGTACGAGGCGGAAGGTCGCCCAGCTCGGCACGCCCGAACAGCGCGGCGGAGGCCTGCTCGGCCGCGCGTACCTCGTCGTGGCCGTGCACCATCGCCGTCACCTCGGCCGCCAGCCGTCGCTGGGCGATACGCAGACCGGGCTTCTCCGCGGACTCCGCGGCGATGTCCGCGATCTCCTCGAGGTCGAGGAACGTGAACTGCTTCAGGTACTCGACGACCTTGGAGTCCTCCGCCTGGATCCAGGTCTGGTAGAACGCGTACGGCGAGAGCATCTCGGGGTCGAGCCACAGCGCTCCCCCGGTCGACTTGCCGAACTTGGTCCCGTCGGCCTTCGTGATCAGCGGCGTCGCGAGCGCGTGGACCTTCGCCCCGTCGGCTCGCCGGATCAGCTCGACCCCCGCGGTGATGTTGCCCCACTGGTCGCTGCCGCCGGTCTGCAGCGACGTCCCGTACCGGCGGTGCAGCTCCAGGTAGTCCATCGACTGGAGGAGCACGTAGCTGAACTCGGTGTAGCTGATCCCCGACTCCAGGCGGCTCGCGACGACCTGGCGGTCCAGCATCCGGTTGACCGGGAAGTGCTTGCCGATGTCGCGGAGGAAGTCGATGACGTTGACGTCCTTCGTCCAGTCCAGGTTGTTGACGACGCGGGCCGCGTTGTCGCCCTCGAACGAGACGTACTGCTCCACCTGCGCCCGGATGCGCTCCACCCACTCAGCGACGGTCTCGCGGCTGTTCATCGTCCGCTCCCCCACGTCGCGCGGGTCGCCGATCAGGCCGGTCGACCCTCCGACGAGGATCAGCGGACGGTGGCCGGCCAGCTGGAGCCGGCGGGCGGTCAGGAGCTGGAGCAGGTTGCCCATGTGCAGGCTGGGCGCGGTCGGGTCGAAGCCCACGTAATAGGTGACCGGCCCCGCGGACAGATCGGCGCGCAGGGCGTCACGGTCTGTCGAGTGCGCGACGAGTCCGCGCGCCTCGAGGTCGTCCAGGACGTGGGTGGTCACGGTGTGTTCTCCTCTGTCGAGATCGCGGCCGGTACGAGGCCGATCCCTTCAAGTCTGCCGCACCGGGTGCACCGCCCGGTGCGAGCGTGGTCCTCCCGTCCCCCGATCGGGAGGACCACCGGCTCAGACCAGGCCCGTCGCGGCGCGGAAGACGCCGGTCGGGTCCTCACGCGCGACGAGCTCACGCAGGCGTTCGAGCTCGCCGTAGGAGGCGGAGCGCTCCAGGGACTCCCCCGGGGCCAGGAGCGTCGAGCCGACAGCCCCTGCGGTCCACGGGAGGAGAGCGTCGGCCACCGCCCGGAACCCCTCGACGGCGACCGGTGCCACCGCCGGGTCGGGGACGAGGGCGAGGGAGGTCACGAGGAGCTCCGACGGCACCCCGGTCCCGAATCCCGCGCGGCGACCCACTCGTACGGCTCCGAGGTGGCGGAGCTGGATCTGCATGACCCCGGGCGCCTGCGCGACCGCCAGCAGCGCGTCGACCGTCTGGGGTGTGAAGGCCCCCAGCGGCCGGGCGCTGTGCAGCGCGGGCATCGGATCGACCGGCTCCTCGCAGATGTCTCCGACCTCCGACACCGTGCGTGCGCGGACGGTGTCGTAGACCACGGGCCCGGCCGCGCGTACGGGCGCGAGCGCGTCCTCGAGGCGAGCCAGGCCGTCCGTCGCCGCGCCCTCGATGACGACGAAGGTCTGGCCGCGGACCTCCTCCGGGACGAACGCGACGTCGGGGACGTGCACCAGCGAGGCCCACAGCGTCACCGAGGACGGGGCCGCGGGCGCCGCGAGCGCGTACGCCTCGAGCACGTCTCGGGCCGCCGCGAACGGGAACATCAACCGTCCGCCGGCGATCTCGGGAGCGGGGTGCAGGTCGATCTCGACCGCGGTGACGTACGCGAGGTTCCCGCCCCCTCCGCGCAGGCCCCACATCAGCTCCGGGTCTGAGGCGTCGTCGACCCAGCGCACCTGGCCCTGGGCGTCGACGATCTCGGCGGCGCGCAGCGAGTCCGACCCCATCCCGTACGCGCGGGTGAACCACGAGTAGCCGCCCTGCAACGTGAACCCGACGACCGAGACGTCCGGGTTCGACCCGATCATGCCGGTCAGCCCGGTGCCGTCGAGCTTGGCCTGGAGCGCACCCCAGCGCACTCCCGCTCCGACGCGGGCGACCCGGGCGACGGGGTCGATGCCGAGGTCGTTCAGGCCGCTGCTGCGGACCACGATGCTGCCCGCGAGCCGGCCGCTCGCGCCGTGGCCGCCGGCCTGGGGCGCGACGGCGAGGCCGTACGCCCGTCCGAAGCGGACCGCGGCGGCGACGTCGTCGGGAGACTGCGCGAGGACCACGGCGGCGGGCGCCTGGTCGACGGCGAGGTTCCACGGTCGGCTGATCTCCTCCCACCCGGGGTCCCCGGGGGCGACGAGGCGGTCGCCTACCTGGGCGCGCAGGGCGCCGAGGTCGGTGGAGCCGATCGTGTCGGTGGTTGTGCTCATCGATGCTTCCTTGCTCCGTGGCCGCCGGGTCGCGACGGCCTTCTGCTGTGACCGTGACACCGTCGCCGGGGGCGCTTGGAGACTCCTTGCGGTTCGCTTGGGGTCGGCGAAAACGCCCGTCCGAGGGACCGGCGCGCGCCTATGCTCAGAGCCATGTGGCTCGCTGTTCTCGGCCCGGTCGAGATGCACGGCGAGCAGGCATCGCCGCCGGTCGCGCTCGGGACGCGCAAGCACCGCGTCCTGCTCGCGACCCTTGCGCTCGGTGCCGGGAACGTCCAGAGCGTCGACACGCTCATCGACTACCTGTGGGGCGACCGCCCGCCCGACGGCGCGCACGGCACCCTCCAGGCGTACGTGTCGGGTCTTCGGCGGGCGTTGGCGACGGTGCTGCCGACCGGCGCCCCCTCTCCCCTGCGCACCGCCGGTGGCGGGTACGTCCTCGACACGGCGGCGCTCACGATCGACGCGGTCACCGCGAGCGACCTCATGCAGGGCGCGCACCGACGTCTCGGGCCCCTGGTCCGCCACGCCGTCCCCGGCTCGGGCCTCGTCGAGCCGGCGGTGCTCGCGCAGGCCGCGGACGACCTCGACGCGGCGGCGGCGCTGTGGCGCGGCCGCCCGTACGACGAGCTCGGCGAGCACCCCCAGGCCGTCGCGGAGCGGGCCCGTCTCGACGAGCTGCGACTCGTCGCGCTGGAGGACCGCGCGGCCGTACGCCTGGCGCTCGGCGAGCACGCCACGGTCGCCGCCGAGCTCGAGTCGCTCACTTCTCAGCACCCGCTCCGCGAGCGGTTGTGGACGCTGCGCGCGGTTGCCCTCGCACGCAGCGGGCGACAGGCCGACGCGCTGGAGACGATCCGTGTGCTGGCGACCACGCTCGACGACGAGCTCGGCCTGCAGCCCGGGAGCCAGGTGCAGGACGTGCAGACGGCCATCCTGCGGCAGGACGAGGCGATCCGGTGGGCCGAGGAGACACCCCCTCCTTCTCTCCGGGTCCCGGCGCCGGCTGCGCCGGTGCAGACACGCCTCCCCCAGCTCCCGGCCTGGCCCATGGTGGGGCGCGACCGCGAGCTCGGGCTGCTCCTCGACCGGTTCGAGGCCGCCGACGCCGGGAGCCCGCAGTTCGCCTGCGTCACGGGAGAGCCCGGCATCGGCAAGTCGCGCCTGGTCGCCGAGGTCCTCGCCCGGGCGCGCGAGCGCGGCGCGCGCGTCCTGGTCGGGCGGTGCTCCCAGGACAGCGGCGCTCCCCCGCTGTGGCCCTGGGAGTCGGTGCTCGACGGGCTCGGCGGGGTGGTGCCGACGTCGGTCGGGGCCGACCCGGACAGCGAGCGCTTCGCCGCCTGGGACCACATCTGCCGGGAGGTGCTCGCCGCGACCGCCGAGTGCCCTCTCGTCGTCGCGCTCGACGACCTGCAGTGGGCCGACCCGTCCTCGCTCGGCGTCTTGCGCCACCTCTGCGCCGTCGCCCACGACGCCCGCCTCCTGCTCCTGGTCACCTTGCGCACGCCGCCGGAGCCGGACGGGTTCGTCGCGGAGACGCTCGAGGCGCTCGCCCGACGCCACGCCGCGTCGGTCACGCTGCGGGGACTCAGCGCCGAAGAGACCGCCGAGGTGCTGTCCGCGGTCTCGGCGCGGCCCGTCGAGGCCGCGACGGCGGAGGCGATGCGTGAGCGTACGGAGGGCAACCCGTTCTTCGTGGTCGAGTACGCCCGCCTGCTGGGCGAGGCGGGCAGCGACCTCGCGCTGGAACCGCCGACCGCCGTCACCGACGTCGTACGACGCAGGCTGGCCGCCGTGCCGGAGAGCACGCTCGACGTCCTGCGTCACGCCGCGGTGGTCGGCCGGCGCTTCGACCTCGCCACGGTGATGCGCAGCACCGGCCTCGACGACCTCACGGTGCTCGACCAGCTCGAGCCCGCGACGACGGCCGGGATGCTGCGCGACGAGGGTGACGACCGGTTCCGCTTCGCCCACGCGCTCGTCCGCGACGCGGTGTACGCGAGCATGTCGCCGTCTCGCCGCCAGCGGATGCACGCGCGCATCGCCGAGGCGCTCGCGGGAGACCGCCGCGCCTCGAACCGGGTGGCGGAGATCGCCCGGCACTGGGCCGACGCGGGCGAGGACCACGCCGCGCAGGCCTGGACCTCGGCGTACCGTGCCGCGCACGCCGCGCAGCGTCGGCACGGCCACGACGAGGCGGCCACGCTCCTGCACCTGGCTCTCTCGCGCATCGACCTCGACCCCGATGCCACACCGGCCGACCGTTACGAGCTGCTGCTCGCGCTGGCCGACGCCGCGCGCTGGGCCGCGCGGTGGGACGAGCTCACCGCGACCGTGGAGGAAGCCATCACGGTCGCCGACGAGATCGGCGACGCCGAGCTCCTCGCCCGGGCGGCGGTCGCCACGACGCGTGGCGCGCTCTGGCAGAGCCGGACCTTCGGGGAGACCCAGGACACCGTCGTCGGCGCGCAGCGCCGTGCGCTCGCCGCCCTGCCGCCCGGTGACTCCGCCCTGCGGTGCACGCTGCTGATCGGGCTGGCGAACGAGCTCTACTACGCCGCCACCGAGGCGGAGTGCCAGCTCCTGGTCGCCGAGGGCCTCGACATGGCGCGGCGTCTCGGCGACGACGCGCTCCTCATGGAGATGTGCACGGCGTCCTTCCTCGCCGTCTGGCACCCCTGGACCGCCGAGCAGCGTCTCGCGCTCGCCGACGAGGCGGTCACGATCGCCGCACGGCTCGGCGACGCGCGCGCCGAGACCATGGCGCTGGCCCAGCGGGCCGCCGTCCACAGCGAGCTCGGCAACGTCACCGCGCTCGAGCGTGACCTGGACGAGGCGCACGGCCTCGCCCATGCGCTCCAGCTGACGTACGCCCGGTGGTTCCTCGACTGCATGCGGCTGCCGTGGCTCGCGATGCGGGGCGACCTCGAGGCCGCACGCGCGACGATGGCCGACCTGATGACGGTGATCGACACCATCGCGGTGCCGCACAAGCACGACGCCATCGGCGGGCTCATGCTCGTCCTCGGCATCTGGGGCGGGCTCGACGAGGAGGAGGACGCCGGGCTCGACCAGCTCGTGGCGGCCGCGCGCGTCCCGATCCACATGGCGGCGACCGGCTTCCTCGTCCGGCTCGGGCGTCTCGACGCCGCGCGTGCGATGTACGACGAGTCGAAGCCGTCGCTCGACGACGACAGCTGGATCGCGCCGCTGATCTGGGGGTTCGGAGCCGAGGTCGCCCTCGCGCTCGGTGAGCGCGACCTCGCGGCGGCCGCGTACGGGCGGCTGGCCCCGCTGCGGGGCGGTGTGCTCAGCGCGGGCTCGACGATCGCGATGGGTCCCGTGGACGCGTTCCTCGCGCTGGCGGCCGCGGCCAACGACAACCTTGAGCTGGCGTCCCTGCACGCCGACGACGCCGTACGCCTGATGCGGACGTGGCGGATCCCGCTGGCCGAGGAGTGGTTCCTCGGCCAGCGGGACCGGTACGGCTTCTGAACGGCGCCCTCGCCTAGATGTGATGTCCAGGCAGGTTGGTCAGTCTGGTGATGGGTGCGGCTTTGCCGATTGCTGAGTGGGGCCTGTGGTGGTTGTAGTGGTGGATCCATGCTGGCAGGGCGGCGAGGCGGGCTGATTCGGAGTT
>NZ_JANZYO010000010.1 GCF_025506335.1 Mumia quercus | reverse complement strand
GACGAAGCTCAGCGACCATCCGGACCGCCCGCTCACGCAGCTCAGCCGGGTACCTCTTCGACGTACTCCCTGACATGACTCCATCCTTCCCAAGCAACAGAGTCTCCGGACACGCCGGGGTGGTTCACATCGAGGCACCGGGGCGTCGAGTGACCGAGCCGGCCCATCAGCTCGGCGAGCGTCGCCCCGGTCTGGGCGGCCAAGAACGCTCCGGTGTGGCGCAGGTCGTGCCAGCGCAGGTCCTTGAATCGCGCTGGGTTTCGTTCCTATGCCTTCCCTTGGCCAGCGTGTGCCGGCCGGGATGATTCTTGGGCAGCGCAGTACGCCGCCTCGACCTCGAGCGGGGTGCGCATGTCGAACTCCTCGTGCAGGCGCTGGTTGTTCCACCACCACACGTACTCCAAGGTGGCGAGTTCGACCTGCTCGATCGTGCGCCACGGCCCCCGACGCCGGATCAACTCGGTCTTGGAGAGCCCTTTGACCGCCTCGGCGAGGGCATTGTCGTAGCTGTCCCCCACGGTGCCGGTTGACGGCTTCGCGCCGAGTTCACCGATCCGATCGGTGTAGACGATCGAGAGGTAGTTCGACCCGTGATCGGCGTGATGGACCAGCCCAGTGAGATCGGCAGCACCCTCACGACGTGCGTCCCAGGCGGCCATGTCGAGCGCCTGCAGCGGAAGGACGTCGGCCTTCAACGTCGCCGCGACGTTCCAGCCCACGATCCGATGCGAGTAGACGTCGGTCACGAACAAGAAGGGGATCTCGGGGAATATGGACGTCCAAACGCGACCCTGTCTGACCACATCTGTCAGAACCTGAAACCGCCTCTGACCTGCGAGTTGACGCTAGTCCCGGCGTCGGGAGCGAGAGGCGCGGAGACCCGTCTCTCAACAATTCAAACCCCAGTATCGCCCACCAGCATCACCACGAAGGCTCCCGGCAAGCGCCGGGGCCTTTCGCGTTCCTCCCCTCGTGCCAGGCCAGCTATCCCGGAGGCTCGCCAGCGAGCACCTGCGTCAGGGCGTGCTCGCCGATCGCGCGCAGGACCGGCGCGTCGTCGGACGACGTGAGGAAGAGGGCCGCGAAGAGCACCGCCCACCCGTGCGCCCGCTCCCAGGTCGCCGCGTCGGCGTACCCGGCAGTGGAGACGCGGGCCCGGAACTCCACTCGACCAGGCCCGTCGAAGGTCAACCAGGCGGTCGCGAGGTCGCTCGCCGGATCGCCCGCGGTGACGTCGCCGAAGTCCAGGAGCGCCGAGAGCGAGACCCCGTCGGCACCGTCGGTCACCAGGATGTTCGCGGGGTGCAGGTCGCCGTGCAACCACAGGGCGGGGCCCCTCCAGACCGGCGCGGCGAGCGCCCGCTCCCAGCAGCGCAGCAGGCGGTCGGCCCCCGGAGGACCGAGCGCGGCGAGGCGCTCGCGGAACACCGCGTCGCGCGCGGCGAGCGGGACTCCCCGGTACGCGTTGCGGGGCGCGTCGTCGGGTGCGGGACGGTGCAGGGCGGAGACGACCTCGGCGAGCGGACGAGCGAGCGGACCACGGTCAGCCGGCGCCGTCTCGCCCACGACTCGGCCGTCGAACCACGGCACCACGCTCCACGCCCACGGGTACGCCGGGGCGCGGGTGCCGTCGCTCGGACGCCCGACCCGTACGGGCGCCGGGACCGCCACCGGCAGCCGCGGCGCGAGCACGGGCAACCACCGCTGCTCGTGCGCCACGAGCTCAGCGCCCAGCGCCCGCCGCGGCATCCGCAGGGCGAGGTCGTCGCCGAGGCGCAGCACGACGTTGTCCCACCCGTTCGCCACCAGCGTCAGCGGGAGCGCCGCGAGGTCAGGGTGCTGGTCTTCGAGAAGGCCCCGTACGAGCGGGACCGTCACGTCGACCTCGGCCGCGGGCATGGGGGGCACCCGTCGAGGCTAACGTCCGTCAGGCTCTCCGGACGACGCGTCGACGCGGAAGACCGGCCAACCGATCTCGGTCCGCCACTCCCCCGGGTCGGGGGTGTCACGCGGTCCCACCAGGTAGCGCTCATGCACGGGCCCCGACACCGCGAGCGCATTGGTGACGACCCACGAGCCGACCTCCCCGTAGGTGACGTCGATGTCGTGGTGCTCGCCGACGTGGGTCGCGACGGCCAGCTCGACGCCCGGGAGCGTCACGGCACGGACGCGACCGACGCTCGGCGGACGCTCCGTCGGTACGTAGACCAGCAGGTGGCCTCGTCCCTCCTCGAAGAGCGCGTTGTCGTACAGCCCGCCGGGCGCACCCGTCGGCTCTGGGACGACCGCGTCGAGCTCGGCCATCGCCCCTGCGTACCACGCGAGCACGTCGTCGCGGGAGACGTCGCCCTCCACCGCGGCGACGGTGATGGGAGGGACGGCCCGCAGCTCCACCTCCACCGGGGCAGGCTCGGGCTGGAGGAGCCGACGCAAGGACGTCACCGCCGCGCGGGTCCGTTCCAGCTCCGACTCGAGGCGCGTCAGGTGCTCCGCGACCAGCGTGGCGCGGGCGCCGGTGTCGGGCGTGCGCAGGATGCGACGGACGTCCGCGAGCGGGACGTCGAGCTCCCGCAGACGGTGGATGACCTGGGCGGTAGGGATCTGCTCAGGGCGGTAGTAGCGGTAGCCGGTCGCGCCGTCGATCGTGGCAGGCACCAGGAGCTCCGCCTCGTGATAGCGGCGCAGCGTGCGCACGCTCAGGTGGGAGAGGCGCGAGAACTCACCGATGGTCAGCACACCGGCCATTTTGCCGCCTCCCCCAGGGGGAGAGTCTCGCCCTTGACCCTCCGCTCGGACGAGCCCGCACGGTGGGGGCATGACGAAATCGACCGCTGTCCCTCCGACGCAGCTTCCCGCCACCATCCGCCGCTACCTCGCCGCGCACGCTGCGGGCGACGCGGACACCGCGCTCCGCGCCTTCACCGCGACGGCGACCGTCGTCGACGAAGGCAGGACCTACCGCGGCACGCAGGAGATCGACGACTTCCTGCGCCATGCCGGCAGCGCGTACACGTACACGACGGAGCTCGTCGGTGCCGCACGCGTCGACGACGTGCACTGGGTCGCGACCCAGCGGCTCGTAGGCAACTTCCCCGGCGGGATCGCCGAGCTCGCCTACCGCTTCACCATGAGCGACGACCTCATCGACGCGCTCGTCATCGCTCCCTGAGCCGCGCCACGGGGTTGTGGAACCCCGCTGGACCGGCGGCCCCGGGACACGCCATCCTGGACGGCATGAGCGACGACCCCGCGAGCGCGACCACGGGCGGGGTCACGTACGGCAAGCGCGCCGCCCACCTCCCGCCCGCCGCTTCGGGTCCCGAGTGGCCGTACCCGACCTGCGTCCGGTTCTGCGCGATCCCCCACGAGCTCGGCGCTCCCTGCCGGTCGTTCGGCGAGGACGTCTTCCTGAGCCTCAGCGGCGTCGACCCGGAGACGGGCGAGCCGATGTTCACGCTCGTCTTCCCCGATGCGCAGGGTGCTCCCGAGGTCACGCTGTCCGCCTACCAGGCGTCGGTGCTCGCCGCGGAGCTGTCGCCGGAGAGCCTGCGCTAGTCAGTGCCCGGGGTGTGAGCCGCCGGGGAGGTTCGGGGCGACACCGGCGGCACCCACCCCGTACGAGAGGCCGAGCGCGAGGAGTCCGAGGCCCACGACGACGAGCACCGCGTCCTCGCGGGCGACGCCGCGGACCCGGCGGCGTTCCAGGATGCCGAGCGCGGTCGCGAGCGCCATCACGACGAGCCCCTGACTGATCATGACCGCCGTCATCGCGACCCAGCAGGTGACCACGCAACGCCGGGCGGTGCCTGCGCCGTAGCGGAGGCAGTCGCGGTCGGCACGCCACCCGTGCGGCGCCAACGGCATCGTCCGGGCGCACTGGCGGACCAGTCGCTCCCGGCCGGGGAGTGCGTACGCGACCGCGGCGAAGGTGAACCCGAGGGCGAGCGCGGGTCGCCAGCCGAGGAGCTGCACCAGCAAGGCCGCGACGAGCATGGTCCCGACCGCGACGACCGTCCACACGGCCACGAAGCCCGCCAGGAACCCCGCAGCCGCCCGGTAGCGACGCGGCCACAGGCTCACCTGCGCGACGTGCGCGACCTGCGGCAGGACGAGCGGGACCATCATCGCCGTACTCATCGCGACCGCATGGGCGAGCGTGTGCAGCGGCGCGGCGGCGTGCGAGGACCCCAACAGGTGGGTCGGGTCGGCGAACGCCGTCGACGCGAGCACCGCCCAGTCAGCCCCGGCGAGGACCACCGCGCACCACTCCGGGTGGTACCAGTGGGTCCGCGTGACGATCCCGACGCTGCTCATGCGTAGAAGAGGCTCACGCGGCCGACGGAGATGTCCCCCTCCTCCGTACGACCCGACGGGTCGGGCAACGGGGTGAAAGACACCTGGAGCTTCTTGGGGTCCCACTGCCCGGCCGCCGACAGCGCCTTGACGATCTTCGTGATCTCGAACGTCGCGTTCATGCCGCTCCCGCTGTGGGTGGCGGTACGTCGTGACGACTCGATCAGACCGAACATGGGCACCTGGCCGACCTCCCGGTCGGGGAATTCTGTCGCACGGGCACCGGCCGGCACGTTCACGTGGACCACCACCGGACCGGCGCTCAGCCGGGAGGCGGTGATGTTCTCCAGACGCAGGTAGATCCGGGCGTTCGGCGGCACCACGCCGCCCTCGCCCACCAGCCGTGCCGCCGGTCCGCGCGGTGAGGTGACGTCGATCGGCACGGTGGACGGTCCGGAGCGGATCGGCACCGGCCCCGACGACGCCCCGACGAGCTCCGGTGGAGGCGCCTCCTCCTCGCCGAAGTCCTCCCCCTCGTCCAGCGGCTCGCCGAACGCCTCACGCGCTCCCCTTTCAGGCATGTCCGAGTAGCGGTACCCCAGCGGCGGACGTCGAGGGTCGAGCACCTGCTTGGTGGTCAGCGAGGTGGAGGCCGTTCCCGTTCCCGACCCGAACTGCCAGCTGGCCTTCAGCCAGCCCGGGTCCCGCGGGTTGCTGCGTCGTGGCTGCCGGAGCCACACCTGCCAGAGGCGGTCGATGTTCGCGTGGTGCAGCCAGAAGATGGGGTCCTGACCAGCCGTCTCGAAGCGCGACATCAGGCCGGCCGGCACCCTCCCACCGACGGCGATGTGGACCGCTCCGTGCGGGGTGGCCTCGAGGACACCCATGCCCGGTCCCCCTTCGTGGGTCCCGACCGGGGCCATCCGCCCTCCGAAGCCGGGCATGAACCTGTCGGTGAAGGTGGTCTGGTCCATCGCTGCCTTCACCGCGACGTCACGCGCGGGCATGGGGTCTCCGCGCTTGATCGCGTCGCTGCGCAGGCTCACCGCCAGCGGGTTCGCCACGTTGTCGGGCGTACGGGGGGCGAGGAAGGCCGGCGGAAGCTTCGCGACGTCGGGTCGGCTGGCATCGCTGTAGTTCCAGAACGGCAGTGCCCACCCCGGCGGGCCGCCGAGCCGGACGATCTCCTCGCGCACGATGCCCTCGAAGTGGTGCAGGTAGATCCGGTGCCACGGGAGAAAGTGCCAGCTCTCGTGCTCGCACGCGTTCCACTTCGCATCCGTCGGCCAGGCTGACTTGTCGATGTCGGTGCCGTGCGTCTCAGCGAGATAACGCCAGGAGCGGGGGTCGGCAAAGTTGCCCGTGTCACGTGCCTGGAGCGCGGCGACGGCGCGTGCGTACCAGAGGATCGTCGGGTGCCACACGTTGGTGGCGCTCAGCGTCCAGACGTCCTCGCGGACGCGTACGGTCGGGACGCGCGTAGGCGTCGGAGTCGGCGTCGGTGTCGGGGTCGGGGTGGGCGTCGGCGTCGGTGGCGTGGCCGCCAGCTTCTCCAGCTCTGGCCAGGTCTTCGGCCCGATCACGCCGTCGCGCACGAGCCCGCGGCAGGCTTGGAACATCTTCGTCGCCAGCTCGGTCCCCTGCCCGAACCGGCAGTCGACGACGAGCGGGTCCTGGCCGAGCGCCTTCAGCTGGGGCTGAAGGGAGGCGATGTACTGACGCGTGGCCTGGCTCGTGTCCGAGCACGCGGGCGTGCCCGCGCGCCAGGAGGCGAGGAACCGGTTCAGCAGGTCCTGCGCATAGCCGACCGCGGGGTTGCGCGCCCGCGTCGCCGACGTGCTGCGGTGCAGCAGCGGCCGTGGGCCGACAGGCGCTGCCGGCGGGCCCTCACCCGGGGCGCACCGGTGCGGGCCCCACGTCTCCCCCTCGGCGGCTGGCGTCTCGGTCCACCCGGACTCGCTCCACTCCGTCTCCGTCCACTCGCCCGCCGTCGACGTCTGTCCCGCGAACGGGCTCTCGTCGAACCATTCCCGTGTCGCGGGATCGGCCTCGGTGGTCTGCCACGGTGCCTCGTCCTCGTGCATGGTGCACCCCCGTCATCGCTTCGGGAGCGGCGCGGGCGCCGTGACGACCTGCACCGGCACCGGTCGCGCCTTGATGTTGCGCCCGGACGCAGCCGCCCACTCGGTGATGACCCGGCGGACCTCCGTGCCCAGAGGCACGGCACCGGGGGGAAGCGGCGGAAGCGCCGGCGGGACCGTGCTCTGGTAGAGCAGCCACGCCCGACCGCTGTCGGTGACCCAGCCGGCCTCCAGCGCGCGCATGAGCAGGGACAGCTCCTGCGCCATCGCGAAGAACGAGTTCGCGCGCGAGTGCGGCGGCAGGCCGACACGCTCGCCGATCACGCGAAGCCGGTCGGCCGCGCTCGTCGCCTGCGCCCGCAGGTCGACGACCACGGGGGTGTTCGACCCCAGCGTGAGCTCGACCCAGCCCATCGCCGTCGTCGCGGCGAGCTCTTCACGGCTGAGCAGCGCGTTCTGGCGGCGTGAGCGCAGCATGAACCCGAGCTGCTCGGCGAGCCGGTAGATGCGGTCGTCGTCAGTCGTGTTGCCCGCGACCAGGTTGCGCACGTTCTCGATCGCCCGCCACAGCTCGAACAGCAGCTCCTCGAGGAGCGCGACGAACGTACGGTTGGACGCCTCGGCCTTCTCGTACGGGAACGGGGTGTTGCCGTCCGTGCCGTGGGCGAGGTCCATCCCGAACATCCGGTAGTACGCGTTGCGCCGCACCGCCTCCGCGTCCGGGCGCACGTTGCTCGTCGACAGCCACGCGGGCACCGGGTTGTGCGCGTTGAACAGCAGGGTCTCGGTGGTGTCGAGCCAACGCTGGGTGGCGACCGACGGGATGCCGAGACCCTCACCGCCACGGAACGCCCGTACGACGCGGGCGAGGATCTGGGCGGCCCGGGTGTTCTCGATCGCGTACGCGTAGATCAGGTGGTCCCAGGCGGGCTGGGCCGGCATCGGGACCGCACTGAACGCGCCTTCGTTGAAGAGCGCCACGCGTGCGGGCCCCGCGGGAGGCGGGTTGGGCGCCCACGGGTTCGCGGCGTCGAGCACCTGCTCCATCCGCCAGACGAGGTCGAGCGGGTCCGCCGTGATGACCTGGCCTTCGGCGACCGGACCGCCGCCGAGCTGCTGTACGAGCTGCGTGATCATGCCACCTGCTCCTCGTCGTACTCGCCGTACACCACGTCGACGACCGGTTGGGCCTGACCGATGAACAGCACCGGCTGCTCGAAGTCCGTCGACAGCTGCTGGAAGTTGGAGTCACGGTCCCCGCCGAGCGCTCCGCGGATCAGGGCGACCGCTTCGGCGACCCCCGGCTCGAGCTCGAGCGCGGTGGACGGCGGGACGAGGCTGCGCAGGGGGCCCATCACCTCCGCGATCTCCGCCATGCCGATCGCCAGGCCGTCCAGCCCCGCGATCCCCCCGAGGGTCGTCCACACCTTCGCGAGCTCGCCGGCCGTGCTCTGCTGCAACGTCTCCATGGCGTCGAGGAGAGCCTCCGTACGCTCCTCGATCGCCTCGACCGACGACGCCAGCGTCTTCATCGTCGGGTTCCCGGTCGCCTTCTTCGCCACGTCCCTCACCTCCGTCGGCCGCTCACGCGGCCACGCTCTCTTGGCCGGTCATCCAGGTCCGGGCACGCCCGACCCACTCGCTCGCCCGCTCGGGGCTCTCCGCCTCGCGCAGCCCGGCGAGCGCGATCAGGCGGATGCCGTCGGTCCGCCGCCAGTGCGGGGACCGCCACAGCGACGGACCCGCAGCGCGCTCGAGCTCCGCGAGCGCACCGGGCGAGACCCGTCCCGGGTCGACGAGGGCTCGGATCGACCGGCCTCGGAACCCCGGCACCGGTGTCTCCAGACAGGTAGCGGCGAGGGCCGCCATCCGACGGTGCGAGCGCACCAGGAGCGGCGCGGTCGTCGCCTCGGCACGGCTCGGCGGGTACGTCGTGAGGACGGCGCGCTCGAGGCGGTCCCACGGGCCCTGTCCGTACGCGTGCCGACACATCGCGCAGCCCAGCAGCGTCCGCAGCCATCCGATCGGGTGCGGGTCGCCGAGGGGCCACCGGAAGAACGTCCGCTCGTCGGCGACCACGTCGTGCAGCGCCGCGACGGACGCGTAGCCGGTCAGCACGAACGCGTACACGTCGGCGGCGATCTCGCTGCTCCACGGCTGCCACATCGCCCGCAGCGCGGGGTCGTCGGCGAGCGTCTCGCCGAGCGCGCTCGCCAGGGTGTCGTTCCAGCCGGAAAGGTGTGCGACCTGGTGGCCCGTCTCGTGGAAGAGCGACGTCGGACGGTAGAGGTTGTGGCGGACGATCTTGACCGCGGCGACCGGGTTGACCGTGCCGGGGGCCCACAGCCGGATCCCGACGCGCAGGATGCTGGCGCCGAGGCCCTCCCCCAGGTACGTGAGGACCGGCGGCACCGGGAGCCCGAGCGGGCGGAGCACCTGCTCGATGCTCTGGTAGGCGACGGAGTCCAGGAACTGCAGCGCGGTGCGCAGATGGCTGCTCGTCCGCGTGTTGACGGCCTGCCCGAAGAAGTCGAGCGTGGTCTCCACCTGGACGTAGCGGCGTCGGAACTGCTGCACCGCCGCCTGCGCGTCCGCCAGACCGGCCGGGTCGAGACGGCTCGCGCGTACCGCCGCCGCGGTCCTACGCCCGGCCTCCAGCAGCTGCTCGACCGTACGGGCGAGCTCCCTGCGTACCGGGACGCCGATCGCCTGCTCCACGGACTCCCAGGCATGCCGCGAGGCGAACTCCTCGGCGTCGACGAAGCACTGCGCGGCGCCCAGCCAGTGGCCGAGCTGACGCTCCAGCTCCTCGGCGATCAGCCGGTGCTCGTTCACGGCTTCGCCCTCCCCGGCGTGACGGTGACGATGACGGCCGCCGGGGCGTCGGCCACTCCAGGCGTGGAGGGCGGCGCGGGCGCGACCGCCGGTACGACCGGCGGCGCAGGAGCGTCGTCGCCCTCGACCTCGCCTGCGGTCGGCGGGACCCCTCGGACGTGCACCTGGACGGTGACGCCGCTGGCGGGGTCCTGCGCCGCTCGGACGAACTCCTGGCCCCGGGTGCGGGCCCACTCGGCGAGCGCCCTGGCGATGCGCCCTCGGACGCGACGGCCGGGTCCCCGGCCGAAGCGCCGCCCACCGAGGCGTCCGCGACGGTGGCCGCGTCGGCCGGCCCCGCGGCGTCGGCGCACCGCCGGTCCTCCGGTCGCCGCGAACGCGGCGCGCAGCAGGGCGCGCAGCAGCGTCGTGCTCCCGCGTCCGGCGGTCACCGAGGCCGCGAGTCGCTGCGCGTCGGCCTCGGAGAAGTAGAGCGACAGGCGAAGCTCTCCACGTGCGTCGTCGGTGCGTACCCTCTCGTCGCTCGGACGGGTGGCCTCGCTCGACGCCCCGGTCGCGCCTGCCGCGGCCGGCGCCTCCACCTGGCCGACCGGCTCGAGGTGGAAGAAGCGCTGGCCCACCGAGATGCGGTGACGGGAGACGAGGAAGCGAGACGGGACGTCGACACCCAGCCTGGGCTCGCGCAGCAGGAGCCCGGCGGCCTGGACGGTGAGCACGTGCAGCTGCTGGTGCGCGCCGCGGGGGAACGCCGCGCCCCCGATTCGCTCCTTGCGCGCCAGGCGCGGGAGGGTTGTCCCCGGCCCCGCCTCGAACAGGTGGACGCGGAACCTGCCGGGGAGGCTGATCCCGCTCGCCCGGAGCGCGGCGTCCAGCTTCACGCCGTCGAAGGTCGTGATCGACGCGGCCACGGCGGCCGTGAGCTCGATCTCGGGGACGCGGGAGAACTTCTTGTACGCGTACGGCCGGCGCGCGTGCCGCACGACGAACGACCCGCCGAGCGAGGGCGCGATCTGGAGGTCGGGCCGTACGAGGGCGGCCGGGAAGTTCGCCGCCACCGCCTGCTCGAACGCCTCGGCGAGGCCCACCTGCAGCAGGTCCTCGTCCTCGAAGAACTCCGCCGGCTGCTCCGACAGCCGACGCACGGTGTCCTCGACCGTGGCCGCCAGCGTCGCCGGTGCGGCCTCCTGCTCGAGCTCGCCTGGACGCCCCTGCTCCAGCCCGATGATGCGCAGCCCGACATCGACGATGGCCGACGACAGCGGACCCGACAGCTGCGGTCCGACCCACTGGCCGATGAGCTTGGCGAGAAAGCCTGACAGGAACCCGACGACACGTGGCCGCCCGACGAGGCGTACGCCGAGCCGCAGCGCGGGCAGGATCGCAGGAAGGAACTGGTCGATAGCCGGGGTGAGGTCCTCACCCTCGGACGCGGCCTGCAGGCGGTCGATGAACGCGCTGCGGGCCTCCGCCAGGGCCTCGAGCTCGTTCGACGCGGGCGGCGGCGCGCCGCCTTCGGTGTCGTGCCCGAAGCTCTCGCCCTGTTCGAGGGACTCTCCCCCGAGCACCGACTCGGCCAGCGCCGCGTCTAAGGCCTCGGCGAGCGTCTCGGGGTCGGCGGCGGTCACCGGCGTGGGGGCGAAAGACTCGCTGAGGAACTCCTCCTCGCCTTCGGTCTCCACCAGCTCCTCGGTCTCGGCCTCCCCGAGCCCGAAGCGCCGCGCCAGCGCGCGGGCGGGCTCGTGCAGCGCAGCCGGGAGCTTGTTGATCGCGATCGCCAGGACCCGCTGCAGCAGCGGACGGACGAGCGCCTTGAGCTTGTTGAGGATCGGACCGAGGATCGGCAGCGCCGCCTTGGCGATCTTGCCAGCCGTGCTCACAACCGTCTTGACGACGTTCTTCGCCTTCTTGATCAGGCCGCCGATGAACTCCTCGCCGGCGGGCGTGACTCCGAGCCCGCCGACCTCGAAACGGTCGAGCACCTCGTCGAGCTGGTCGGGCGCGAGTCCCTCCAGGTCGAGGTTCTGGACGTGGTCGGCGAAACGCTGGACGCACCGTTCGGCCTCGGTCCCGATCGGCGCGAGGTGGGCGTCGGCGAGCTGCTGGCGCTGCTCGGCGAGCTGCATCGGCTGCTCCCCGACGAGCCGGGTGTCGGCCGCCTCGGCGGTCTCGGCGATGAGCTCGGCCAACGCCTCGTCGAACTGCTCGTCGCGGAGGCTCTCGAACGCCTCGGCGATCATCTCGCCGGCCTCGCCCTCGGTCTCCCCCTCGGCGAACGACTCCGCGAACGGGGTGATCACCTCCGTCCAGGGAAGGAACCCGAGCGTGGCGGGAGCCGACTCCGTCGTGGGCGTGCTCTCGGCGAACGGTGTCTCGACCTCGAACGCCGCTGCGGTCTCGTCGATCACGGTCATCGTGCCCTCCTCGAGCCCGTGGTAGCCGATCTCCGTCCAGCGTGAGGGGCGCCCGTACCCGCCGCGTACGCCGTGGTCGTCCCCTCACGTCCCCTTTCCGTCCGGGCCCCGTAGCCGCCCGCGTACCCTGCCCCGTCCCGCTCATGACTCCACCGGGAAATCGTCGGCGGCAGCGGCCGGTCGAGGTCCTATGCTCGGGAGGTCGAAGACTTGTCGCGCAGACTGCTTGCGGGCGTCTCCGCCGTCGCGCGTCCCCCCAGGCGCCTCGTCCGGACGTGCCGTGGGCACAGGAGCACACGGGTGGGCAGCTCGAACGGAACGCGTCGCGTGGGTGTCCTCGGCGGGCTGGGGACGCGGCCTGCCGAGCGGCTCTCCGGCGCCGGTCGCCGCCTCTTGGCGTACCTCGCGGTGAAGGGTCCGCGGACGAACCGGCTCCTCACCGGCACCGACCTGTGGCCGGACGTCTCCGAGGCGCGCGCCCGCGCGAACCTGCGTCGCGCGCTGTGGCAGCTCCCTCGCCGATGGGTGCGACCCGACGGCCTCGACCTGCAGCTCGACGCGTCGGTCGACCTGGTGGACGCCCGCCGGGTCGCGGACCGCGCGCTGGCCTCAGCTCCCGTCGACCCCGACGGTGTGGAGCTGCTCAAGCACGACCTGCTCCCCGGTTGGTACGAAGCCTGGGTCCTCGACGAGCAGGACCAGTTCCACCTGCGGCGGATCCAGGCGCTCGAGGCGGTCTGCCGCACGGCGACCGAGGCCGGCGCGTACCCGCTGGCCACCGGCGCCGGCCTGGCCGCCGTGTGCGCGGAGCCGCTGCGCGAGTCGGCCGTGAGAGCCCTCGTGGAGGCGCTCGTCCGGGAAGGCAACCGTGTCGAAGCGGCCCGCCGGTTTCGCGCGTACGCCGTGCGGCTGCGCCAGGAGATCGGCGCCTCTCCGGGCGACGACCTGGTGGGGCTCGTGAGGCCCTTCCTGCGCCGGCACGCCTGACCGCTCGCCGAACTCGAGACCCGGGGTGAGACTGAGGTGATGGACCGACTTCCTGCCGCGGCTGCCGTCACTGCGCTGGCCTGCACCGCGCTGCTCGTCCCGGAGAGCGTCGTCGCCGCCGAGCCGGCGAGCGCCCCGACCAGCTCGAGCGCACGGGCCGCCCCGATGCGGGTCTCGACCGTCCTCACCGGACTCGACCACCCGTGGGACATCGCCTTCATCTCGTCGTCCCAGTTCCTGTTCACCCAGCGGGACCGCAAGACGATCTCGCTCGGCACCCTCAGCGGCGGCACCCGGGTGGTAGGGACCGCGGCAGGGATCTGGGCGAGCGGCGAGACCGGGCTGATGTCGCTGGAGCCGGCGCCGAACTTCGCACGCACCGGTGTGTTCTACACCTGCCACGGCTACCGCTCGGGCGCCACGAAGGACGTCCGGGTCGCCCGCTGGCGCCTCAACGCCGCCCGTACGAAGGCGCGGCTCGTCAAGACGATCGTCCGAGGGCTGCCCGCGACGACCGGGCGGCACGGCGGGTGCGCGCTGGCGTTCGGGGCCGGCGGCGCGCTCTACATCGGCACCGGCGACGCCGTGGTCGGACGCAACCCTCAACGGCTGCGCTCGGGCGGCGGGAAGGTGCTGCGCGTCGATCCCCGGACGGGCCGAGGCCTCAAGCGCAACCCCTTCGCCGGCTCGCGGTATGCGATGAAGCGGCGGGTCTTCACCTACGGCCACCGCAACGTCCAGGGTCTCGCGCGACGCGGCAACCGCATGTGGTCGGTCGAGCAGGGCTCGTACCGCGACGACGAGGTCAACGTGCTGCGCCGCAAGGGCAACTACGGCTGGAACCCGGTGCCCGGGTACAACGAGGCCGTCCCCATGACGGACCACCGCTTGCCGGGCAAGCAGCGCGGCGCCCGGTGGCGCTCGGGCTCGACGACGATCGCCACGACCGGTGCGGCGTGGTTGCGTGGCCGGGTCTGGGGCAACCGCTCGGGCCGCGTGCTCGCGGTGACGGCGCTCAAGGGTCAGCAGATCCGGCTGCTGCGCTTCGACCGGCGCAACCGCCTGCGTGGGCAGAGCGTCGCGCTGCAGGGCCAGTACGGACGCCTGCGGGCCGTCACCGTCGGCCCCGGCGGCGCGCTGTACGTGTCGACGTCCAACGGCGGCGGACGCGACCGCATCCTGCGCGTCCTCCCCCGCTGACCCGGTCGTGGCTGGTCGAGTAGCCCGAGCCCCTGGGCGAGGGCGTATCGAGACCACCGGACGACTGGCTGGTCGAGTAGCCCGAGCCCCTAGGCGAGGGCGTATCGAGACCACCGGGTCTCGATACGGGACTCCGCTAGCTGTGATGTCCAGGCAGGTTGGTCGAGGAACTGTGACGACACTGTCTGATGTCGTAGATGGGTGAAGGCCTCCCGGTGTGGAGTGGAGCTGTCTAAGGAACCGCTCCCCACCAAGGAGGCCTTCGTGT
>NZ_JANZYO010000001.1:680814-702619 GCF_025506335.1 Mumia quercus | reverse complement strand
AACTCCGAATCAGCCCGCCTCGCCGCCCTGCCAGCATGGATCCACCACTACAACCACCACAGGCCCCACTCAGCAATCGGCAAAGCCGCACCCATCACCAGACTGACCAACCTGCCTGGACATCACACCTAGGCGAGGACGTATCGAGACCACGGGTCTCGATACGGGCTCCGCTAGCGCTCCGCCCTACTCGACCAACCACACCTGGCGAGGCGATGACGTATCGAGACCACAGGTCTCGATACGGGCTCCGCTAGCGCTCCGCCCTACTCGACCAACCACTTCCCTGCGCTCTGCCCTCCTCGACCAACCGGGGGTTGGGAACACCGACACGGGTGCCATGGTTGTACGTGGCGGACCCGAGGAGGAATCAGATGTTCTCGTTCAAGACTCACCTCATCTCCCCCGACCAGGCGCTGCCCGGCCGGGAGACCCGACCCTTCGCCGTCGGTGACGAGCACCTCGTGCTCGGGACGCCGATCGTCACCGAGCCGCCCGAGGGATTCGGGGTGGCGGTGTTCGGCCTGGGTTGCTTCTGGGGTGAGGAGCAGACCTTCTGGCAGGTGCCGGGGGTGTGGTCGACGTCGGTCGGCTACGCCGGCGGCTTCACGCAGAACCCCACGTACGAGGAGGTCTGCAGCGGGCGCACCGGCCACGCCGAGGTCGTCCGCGTGATCTACGACCCCGCCAAGGTCTCGTACGAAGACCTGCTGAAGGTCTTCTGGGAGAACCACGACCCCACGCAGGGCATGCGTCAGGGCAACGACCGCGGCACCCAGTACCGCTCGGTGATCTTCACGACGAGCCCCGAGCAGCAGGAGCTGGCCGAGGCGTCGCGCGCCGCGTACCAGAAGCGCATGAGCGCCCACGGGTACGGCGAGATCACGACGCAGATCGCGCCGCTCGGCGACTACTGGTACGCCGAGGACTACCACCAGCAGTACCTCGTCAAGAACCCGTTCGGCTACTGCCCGAACCACTCCACGGGCGTCTCGTACGCGAACGCCTGAGCCATGCGGACCGCGCCCGTACGCACGGTCGTCGCCGCGCTCGCCCTGACGGCGACCGCGGCGTGCACCGCCGAGCGTACGGGCGAGGACGCCGAGCCCGCGCGGGGCTCGTCGGCCCCGACCACGGCGCCCAGCACGGCGCCCAGCACGGCGCTGCCGACCGCGGCGAGCCCCGTCTCGCTCCCTGCCCTCATGGCGAAGGAGTACGACGGCCGCGCGCTGCGGCTGCGCCGGGTGCTCGCGCGGACCGACGCGTACGTACGCCACGCCGTGACCTACCGCAGCGGTGACCTCCGCATCTCCGGCATCCTCAACGTCCCCCGCGGCAAGGGACCGTTCCCGGTCGCGATCCTCGCCCACGGCTACATCGACCCGGCGGTCTACACCACCGGCCGCGGCATGATGCGCGAGCAGGACTACCTGGCGCGGGAGGGGTTCGCCGTGCTCCACGTCGACTACCGCAACCACGCCGGCTCCGACGACGACCCGGACGCCGAGCGCGACCTGCGGCTCGGCTACACCGAGGACGTGATCAACGCGGTGCTCGCCGTGCGCGCCTCCGACGACCCTCGCCTCGACGGGGACCGTGTCGGGCTCGTCGGACGGTCGATGGGCGGTGGCGTCGTCCAGAACGTCCTCGCCACCCAGCCGGGGCTCGTCGACGCCGGCGTCGTCTTCGCCTCGGTCAGCAGCAGCACGGTCGACAACTACCGGCGGTGGATCGAGGACGAGCGGCCGGAGGTGGCCCGCTCCATCGTCCGCGCCCACGGCTCACCGGAGGACGACCCCGAGTTCTGGGCACAGACCTCGCCTCGTACGTACGTCGACCGGGTGACCGAGCCGCTCCTCATGCTCCACGGCACCGTCGACGACACCTGCCCGCCGAGGTGGGCGCGCGCGACGGCCGCCGCGTTCGAGAAGGCGGGCAAGGACGTCCGACTGGTCTGGTACGAGGGCGAAGGGCACACCTTCGGCCCGCAGTGGCCCGCGTCGATGCGCGCGACCGTACGGTTCCTCCGGCAGCAGATGTGAGGTCAGCCGGCCATCGAGGCGTAGCGCTTGGCAGCCCGCTCCTTGGCCTTCGCCGCCTCGATCTCGCGGTCCTTGGGCGGCGCGCTCGTCACGAGGTCGTCGAGCAGGTGCTGGGTGAGGTGCGCGATCTCGCGGACCGCCCGGTCGAAGACCTCGGCGTTGGCCTGCGACGGCTTGGTCATCCCGCTCACCTTGCGCACGTACTGCAGGGCCGCGGCCTCGATCTCGTCGTCGGTCGCCCGCGGCTCGAAGTTGTGGAGCGTCCTGATGTTTCGGCACATGAGTTCACGCTACGCCCGCGGCGGCTCGATCTCACCCGCTAAAGTCGGCGCCCATGACGCAGACGCCGGGAACGCGGTCGTGGTGGGGCTGGGGCACGTACGAGGAGGCCCTCGACACTCAGGAGACAGAGGCGCTCGTACGCCGGGTCGCGGGCCTGCTCCCCGACAGCTCTCTCGCCCCCCACCAGGCGCCCGAGCTGCACGCCGACGACCTCCCGAAGATCCGTGTGGAGCCCCCGCAGTCGCTCGCGGCGCTGTGCTCCACGGACACGGTCGACCGGGCGGCGCACACCCACGGCAAGGCATTCCGCGACATCGTGCGCAACCTGCGCGGCGACCTCGCCCACGCGCCCGACCTCGTCGTCCGCCCGCGGACGGAGCGCGACGTCGTCGACGTCCTCGACTGGGCCTCGTCGGACGGCATCGCCGTCGTCCCGTACGGCGGCGGCACCTCGGTCGTCGGCGGGGTGGAGCCCCGCCTCGACGGCGACTTCGCCGGAGCGCTGTCCTTGGACATGACCGCCATGGACCAGGTCCTGGAGGTCGACCGCACCAGCCGCGCGGCCCGGATCCAGGCCGGGGTGCTCGGCCCTCACCTCGAGCAGCAGCTCCGCCCGTACGACCTCACGCTGCGCCACTTCCCCCAGTCGTTCGCGTTCTCCTCCCTGGGCGGGTGGCTCGCGACCCGCGCGGGCGGGCACTTCGCGACCCTGGCGACCCACGTCGACGACCTGACCGAGTCGCTGCGGGTGGTCTCCCCGTACGGCGTGGGCGAGTCGCGCCGCCTCCCCGGGTCCGGCGCGGGGCCGTCGCCCGACCGCATGTTCCTCGGCTCGGAAGGCACGCTCGGCGTGATCACCGAGGCGTGGATGCGGCTCCAGGACCGTCCGCGCTGGCGCGCCGGGGCGTCGGTGCACTTCGCCGACTGGGACGCCGCCGTCGCGGCGACGCGTGCCGTGGCCCAGTCGGGCCTCCACCCCTCGAACTGCCGCCTCCTCGACCCTGCCGAGGCCTTCCTCAGCGCCGTGGCGACGGTCGGGGGCGGCGTCCTGGTGCTCGGGTTCGAGTCGGCCGACCACCCGGTCGACGCCGCGCTCGCGCGGGGGGTCGAGCTGTGCCGCGACCACGGCGGGACGCTGCCCGAGGCTGCCGAGGAGGGCACGAGCGAGGCACGGGACACCTCGGCCTCGAGCTGGCGCTCGTCCTTCCTCCGCATGCCGTACCAGCGCGACGTCCTCGTGCAGCGGTCGGTGATCGCCGAGACCTTCGAGACGGCGACGACCTGGGACCGTTTCCCCGCCCTGCACGCGGCGATCACGTCCGCGGCCACGGACGCGATCCGGCGGATCTGCGGGACCGGCGTCGTCACGTGCCGGTTCACCCATGTCTACCCGGACGGTCCCGCGCCGTACTACGGCGTGTACGCGCCGGGTCGCTGGGACGGGCTGGTCGCCCAGTGGGACGAGATCAAGGCGGCGGTGTCGGAGGCGATCATCGCCCACGGCGGCACGATCACCCACCACCACGCGGTGGGACGCGACCACCGGCCGTCCTACCTCCAGCAGCGCCCGGAGCCGTTCGCCGCGGCGCTGGCCGCGGCCAAGGGCGCGCTCGACCCGGCCGGCATCCTCAATCCCGGCGTGCTCCTCTGAGCCGGCGCGTCCTCAGCGACGCGTCCAGGAGAGCAGCTCGTCGAGGGCCCACGTGTCGACGACGCGGTCGGCCGTCACGCCGGCCGCCTCCGCGCGTGCGCACGCCAGTCCCTGCCACGCGAGCTGGCCGGGCGCGTGGGCGTCGGTGTCGATCGAGAACAGGCAGTCCCGCTCCAGCGCGACCTCGATGAGCCGGGACGGCGGGTCGCGTCGCTCGGGGCGGCTGTTGATCTCGACCGCCGTGTCGAACTGCTTGCACGCCTCGAAGACGATCTCCGCGTGGAAGTCCGACTCCGGCCGCTTGCCACGACCTCCCTCGACGAGCCGACCTGTGACGTGGCCGAGGACGTCGGTGTGCGGGTTCGCGACGGCAGCGACCATCCGACGGGTCATGGTGTCGGCGTCGTCACGCAGCCGCGAGTGGACGCTCGCGACCACGACGTCGAGCCGGTCGAGCAGCTCGGGCTCCTGGTCGAGCCCGCCGTCGTCGAGGATGTCCACCTCGATGCCGGTCAGGATCCGGAACGGCGCCAGCTCCTCGTTGAGCGCAGCGACGACGTCGAGCTGCTCGCGCAGACGCTCCGGCGACAGCCCGCGCGCGACGGTGAGCCGTGGCGAGTGGTCGGTCAGCGCGCAGTAGTCGTGCCCGAGCGCCTTGGCCGTCCGCATCATCTCCTCGATCGAGGCCCCACCGTCCGACCACGTCGAGTGCGTGTGCAGGTCACCGCGCAGGGCCCGCCGCAGGGAGGTGTCGTCACCCGGGATCGGAGCCGCCTCCGCACGGAGCGTGGCGAGCGTCGTGGGCACCTGACCGGCCCGCGCCTGCGCGATCACCGCCGCGGTCTTCAGGCCGATCCCGTTGAGCTCCGTCCACGCGTCCCGCTCCGCGAGCCGCTCGCGCTCCGCGTCGTCGAGCGCGTCGTAGACGTCGGCGGCCTTCCGGTACGCCATCGGTCGCCGCGGCTCGGCGCGCTCCCGCTCGAGGAGGTACGCGATCTCGCGCAACGCAGCCGACGGCCCAGGGGCGGGGGCGCTCACCCCCTCCTCCGGGCCGTCGACGTGGCGGCGTGCTGAAGCGTCGGCGCGGCGTCAGATCCGCATCTGGTAGGTGAGGCAGTCCGCCTTGTCCTTGCCGGGACCCACCCGGATCGCGTCGGCGGTGCACTCGAGCTCAGAGTTGTGGACACAGTCCGTACGGTGGCACGCGCCGACGCGCGCCACCACCTTGGCGAGGCCACCGCTGGGCCCGAGATCGATGAACGTGCCGCATGCGGCGTCGTTCGTGGAGCCGGCGATCGTGATCGCGCCCGCGTGGCACGAGTGCTCGTGGTTGTACGAACAGCCGGCGACTGCGCACTCGCCGACCTCGGGAAGATCCGTGACGGTCATGCCCTACCCCCTGTGCGATGGCCTGAACCCTCAGGCTAGATCGCGGGTCCGGGCCTTAGGCAAGACTCAGCGTCCCGCCGGTAAGGCAAGCCTGCCCGTGCTGCACCACCTGCCGACGTACCGCTGGGCCCGGTGCCGTCCCTCCCGGACACCGGACCCAGCGGGCTTGCGGCTGCCGACCGCGCGCTCCCTCCCGTCGCGCGACCGGTAGCCGGTCGGGACGCTCAGAACTGGATCGGGCCAGCCTGGAGCGACATCTGGTTGCCGCCGCCGGAGAGCAGCTGCGTGAGCAGGAAGTCACGGCCGCTCGTCGGCCCGATCTTGAAGCCGCAGCCCTCGAAGGCCGGGATCGTGTACTCGCCGACAAGGTTGGCCGGCTCGGTCAGCGAGAAGGGCTCGGTGGAGCGCAGCGTGGTCGTCACCTCGCCCGTCCGGCACCCGCTGCGCACGATGTTGAGGAAGGGCAGCAGGTCGGACGAGACCCGGGGAACCTCCAGACGGAAGGCCACGTCGACGACGACGATGCCGTCGGTCCCGACGGTGGCCGTGGCCTGGCGGGTCTGGACGATCTTGACCGTCGAGGTCGTGTCACCGATGCCGGGGATCCCCAGCAGACGGATGCGCGCGTCGATGGTCGGGATGGTCAGGTCACCGACCACCGAGAGCGGCGGTCCGAAGTCGAAGTCGCCGGTCAGCTGGGCGCCCTCGGGAATCACAAGTGTGGCGTTCTGCTTGGCTACCGTGGCCGTGCCGCTGATTGGCAGCGTGACCGGGACGGCGCTGGCCGGTGTCGCGGTGGCGACCAGGCTGCCGAGGATCAGCGCGCCGACGGCCGACACGGCGGCAAGTCGTGTGCGGATGGACATGGGTTCTCCCTCCCATTGGACGGCACGCTCGCGGGGTCGCCCTCGGGGGCAAGGCCGTCGCTGTGTCGTAGATCACGCACACTACTGAGAGGTAACGTCTGCTGCAACCCTCGGTTACAGGCTTTTCGGACTCAGCCGACCAGGCGGTCACGCAGCCCGTCGACGACCGCCGCCTCCGCGCCGGCGTCGTACAACCAGCCCGCCGTCCCGCCCGGGTGGCTGTCCCACACGTCCAGGACCGCGTCGATCGCGTCCTGCGGGATCGCGAGGTACGAGGCGGGCGGCTGGCGCACGGAGTCGATCGGCGCCGAGATCTGCAGCCGCCGCAGCACGGCGTCCATCGACGCCCCGGTCGCGAGGTAGTCCTTCACGACCGCGTCGCGAGAGACCCCGGCGGTACGGAGGATCATCGCGACGGCGACGCCCGTACGGTCCTTGCCCGCCGCGCAGTGCAGGAGCGTCGGGCCGTCGTGCGCGGCGACCTCCCGCGCGACCTGCGCGAGCTCGGCACGCGCCACCTCGAGCATGCCCAGGTAGAGCGCCTGGAGGCCGCCGGTCGCCATCCGCGCGACGACCTGGGGGTCCGCCGACTGGGCCCCGTCCGGGCGGAGCGCCTCGAGCAGAGAGATCTGCCGGACCGTCGCGCCGGCGGCCGCGAGCGGGTGAGTAGGCCCGGACTCGGCACGCGACCGAAGATCCAGCACGAGGCTCGGCGGCCACCGGACCCCGTCGGGTCCGGCGTCGTCGGCGCTCGGCACCGCACTGCGCAGCAGCACCCCGTACGCAGTGCTCGCGCCGTCCTCGGTCGGCAGCCCGCCAAGGTCACGCAGGTTGGGGACGGGCTCAGACATCGGCCACCGCCGGGAGGACCTCCTCGCCGATCAGCGCGACGTGCTCGAGGTCGGACAGGTCGAGGACCTGCAGATAGATCCGCTGAGAACCCTCGGCGGCGTACGCAGCGATGCGCTCGGCAACCTGCTCAGGGGTCCCGCAGAGGCCGTTCTCGGTGAGCTCGTCCACCTCGCGCCCGATCGCGGCTGCCCGGCGTGCAATCTCCGCGTCGTCGCGTCCGCAGCAGACGACGAGCGCGCTGGAGTAGGTGAGCTCGTCCGGGTCGCGTCCGATCTCCTCGCAGGCCGCCCGCACCCGGTCGTACTTCGCGCGGTGCTCCGACACCGGGGTGAACGGGAGGTTGAACTCCTGGGCGAAGCGCGCCGCGAGCGCCGGCGTGCGTCGCGGCCCCTGCCCGCCCACGAGCACCGGAGGCCGCGGCGACTGCACCGGCTTGGGCAGCGCCGGCGAGTCGCTCAACGTGTAGTGCTTCCCCTCGTACGAGAAGCGCTCGCCGAGCGGGGTCTCCCAGAGGCCCGTCAGCACCTCGAGCTGCTCCTGGAGCCGGTCGAAGCGCTCGCCGGTCGGCGGGAACGGGATGCCGTACGCCTCGTGCTCGGCGGCGAACCAGCCCGCACCGAGACCGAGCTCGACACGACCGCCGCTCATCTCGTCGACCTGGGCGACCTGGATCGCGAGCACTCCGGGGTGGCGGAAGGTCGCCGACGTCATCAACGTGCCCAGCCTGATGCGGGACGTGTCGCGGGCCAGGGCCGCGAGCGTCGTCCAGGCGTCGGTCGGACCGGGGAGCCCTTCAGCGTTCATCGCGAGGTAGTGGTCCGACCGGAAGAACGCCCCGAACGCGTGCTCCTCGGCGGCGACGGCGACCGCCAGAAGGTCCTCGTACGTGGCGCCCTGCTGGGGTTCGGTGAAGATGCGAAGCTCCATGGCGCCACTCTGCCACGCGCTGACGCACCCCCGCCGACCGCCGAACGTGCGCGACAGCACAAGGGGTGGTAGCGAGCGCCGCCGATGCACTAGGGTTGGGCGACCGCGCCTGGAGTCGTTCCAGAACCGGGCGTGCCCCCACCCCCCCGGACGACCGCTGCTACGCCCGCCTCACGGCTGCGGTCGAGAGAGAAGTCATATCAACGTGCGCACAGTCACGAAGCTCGTTGCGGCAGTCGGACTGGCCTTGGTGCCTGCCCTTCTCGTCGCCCCCGCGAGTCACGCCACCGGAAACAAGGACAACGTCTGCGTCGGGCTCATGTCCGGCAAGGTGGACGTCGACGGCAACAAGAAGACGGTCACGATCGAGGCCCCGGCGGGCGCGCTCATCGACCGTTTCTGTGTGAAGGCCGGTTCGGTGAACCAGGGCGGCGACAACGGCCCCCAGTACTTCGACGTCGAGCCGCCCAAGGCCTCGGTCACCATCACGCACCCGACCGGCAAGGACATCAGCCACTACTCGTTCTCGTGGGTCCTGGCGACGGAGCCGACCACGGAGCCCTCGGGCCAGCCGTCCTCGCCCCCGACCACCGAGCCGTCCTCGCCTCCGACCACCGAGCCGTCCTCGCCGCCCACCGAGGAGCCGACGACCGAGCCCACGGACGAGCCGTCCACCGAGCCCACGGACGAGCCGTCCACCGAGCCGACGGAACCCACGAGCCCGACGCAGAGCGTCGACTCGGAGACCGCCACCGCGCCGCCGGCCGACGACTCCGACGACTCCGACGACAAGGGGGTCGGCGGCAGCGAGTCCGAGGCCCCGACCGCCGTCGACGCCGGCCTCGTCGGCAACACCGGCAGCACGAGCACGACGTCGATCGCGACGCTCGTGGGACTGACCGGCGGAGCGCTGCTCCTTGCGTCGGCGTTCCTGATGCGGATGCGCAAGCGCGGTGACCACCGAGCCTGACCTCGTCACCGCTCGCCGTGAGGCGCGTGCCCGTCGCCGGGCACGCGCCCGCGTGCGTCTCGCCGTCGGAGCCGTGATCGGCACCGTCGGACTTTCTCTCGTCGCCTGGGCTGCTCTCGGCAACCCTTCGACGCCCTCCTCGCCCGCGGATCCGCCCTCCCCTGCCGCGGTGTCACAGACGACGGAGCCACCGCCGGAGCCCGGCGGCACCGTCGCGCTCGCCAAGGGCCGGGCACGACCACGGCTGGTCGTCGTCCCCGCCCTCGGCGTCGAGGCTCCGGTCGAGCCCATGCACGTCGTCGACGGTGTCCTCACCCCGCCGAGCCCGGCGACCACCGTCGGGTGGTGGGACCGCAGCGCTCGGCCTGGCTCGTCCAAGGGGACCGTGGTCGTGGCCGGACACACCGTCCACCAGGGCGGCGGTGCCTTCGACGACCTCGGCCGTCTCGTCCCCGGCGACCGCGTGGTCATGCGCACCAAGCGCGCCAAGACCCGCTACTCCGTCACCCGCGTGGAGACGTACGACCGCGACACGCTCGCGCGCAAGTCGTCGCGGATCTTCCGGCAGCGCGGCAAGCCTCGGCTCGTCCTCATCACGTGCGAGGACTGGGACGGCGAGGCCTACCTCTCAAACACCGTCGTCTACGCCGTCCCCCTCGACTGAGGCGCCCGTCGAGCGTCGCCGCGCCCACCCCATCGTCCACGCCCCGGCGGCCATCAGCGCGAGCGCAGCCAAGGCGATCCACAGGGTCGGGCCACCGGTGTCGGGAAGTCCGGGAAGGCCAGGACCACCGGGCTGGGGAGGCTGGCCAGCCGTCGGAGTGGAGTGCGTCGTCGTACGGCAGTCGTCCTCGACGGCGCGCGCGCCGAGCGCGGGCCCGTCGGGCGGGCACGGCTCGGCACCGTCAGCGGTGACGACGTTGCGCAGCCGCTCGCCGTCGACGTCGTCATCGACGCGGACCTGGTAGGTCAACGTCTGGGTCCCTCTCAGGACGCCGACGGTCCAGCGGAGCCGGTTGCCCGACACGGTTGCCGTCCCAGCGCTCGCGTCGATGCTCCCCTCGACGAACGACGCGTGGTTGAGCACCCGCGAAAGGTCGTCGATCACGACCACGTCGTCGACGCTCGACCCGGTCACCACTCCGGCCCGGACCGTGTACGTGATCACGTCGCCGGGATCGACCGTGGACCCGGACGGCGGATCGCTCGTCTTCAGCACGGTCCACGTGCTGGCTGGGGGGACGGCGTTGTCGTCGTTGGTGATCGTGCAGGTCGCCTCGTCACCGTTAGCGAGCCTGATCGTTCCGTCCGCCGAGACGGCGCCATCAGGCCCGCACACCCAGTCACTCGCCGTGTAGCCCGCGGGGCCGTCCTCCGACAGCTGGTATGACCCGGCGTCGACCGCCGCGCTGGTCACCTCAGGCGAGCCCGAAGCACCCGAGATCGTCGTCGGTCCGGTCGCGGTCAGCGTCCAGTCTTCCGGCTCCGCCGTGCCGCCGTCGTCGTTCACGACCTCCTTGATCAGGGTCAGCCTGGCGGGCTGGTCGTCGTTGACAGCCGTGCAGGTCACGTCGGCGCCGTTCGGGACGGCAACGTTGAGCTCGTCGTCGATGGGCAGCTCCGTGCCCGCGGCTTCGCACGTCCACGTGGCGGAGTACCCCGACGGACCGAACTCGTCGAGCTGATAGGTGCCTGCGTTCACCGTCACGCCGGTCACGGCCTCGGTGCCGGTCACGCCCGACAACGGGGTCGGCCCGTCGGCCTCAAGCGTCCAGTCGGTCGGCTCCGCCGTACTGCCGTTGTCGTTCACGACCTCCTTGACGAGTGTGAGCGTGGCGGGCTCGTCGTCGTTGACGATCGTGCAGGTGGCAGCCTCACCGTTGGCGAGCGTGATCGTCGAGCCCTCGATGACACCACCGCCGCCGCAGGTCCAGTCGCTCGCGGTGTATCCGGGCGGCCCGGCCTCGGAGAGGTCGTACGCGCCCGCGGACACCTCGGCATCGGTCACGGCCGCCTCACCGGTGACGCCGGAGATCGTCGTCGGCCCTGTCGCGGTCAGCGTCCAGTCACCGATCACCGCCGTGCCGCCGTTCTCGTTGAAGACCACCTTCTCCAGCGTCAGCCTCGCCGGCTCGTCGTCGTTGGTGATCGTGCAGGTCACGTCCGCGCCGTTGGCGACCGTCACCGTGTCGTCGCTCACCGCGCCGCCCTCACAGCTCCACTCCGACGCGGTGTAGCCCGACGGAACGGTGCCGCCGGTCTCGGACAGCGTGTACTCCCCCGCCGCGACCTCAACGCCGGTCACCCCCGGCGATCCGCTCTCGCCGATGATGTCCGCCGTCGGACCGTCCGCTGTCAGCAGCCAGTCGGTCGGCTCAGCCGTACCGCCGTCGTCGTTGACGACCTCCTTCACCAAGGTCAGGGTGCCGGGCTCGTCGTCGTTGACGACCGTGCAGACCACGTCCTGTCCCAGACCGATGTCGACCGTGCCGTCCTCGACGGGCACACTGGCGTCGCCGTCCACGCACTCCCACGCTTGAGGGGCGTACCCGGACGGCCCGGACTCCGACAGGGCATAGCTGCCGACCTCGACCGGTACGCCGGTGATCGCCTCGTCCCCGGTCACCCCCGTCAGACCGGCGGTGGGGCCGTCGGCGGTCAGCGTCCAGTCCCCGACCTCGGCCGCACCCCCGTCGTCATTGACGACGTCCTTCTCGAGCGTCAGGGTCGACTGTTGAGCCGTGTTGGTGATCGTGCAGGTGACGTTTGCGCCGTTGGCCAGCGTCACGACTCCATCGGCCACGGGTACGGTGGCGCCGGTCGCGGTCTGGCAGGTCCAGCTCCCCGCCTCGAACCCGGTGATCTCCGACTCAGAAAGCGCATAGCTGCCCCCCGCGACCTCCACGTCGGTCACCCCGTCCTGACCGTTGCCGGAGACGGGGTCCTGCCCCTCGATGTCTTGCGGTGTCGCGGTCAAGGTCCAGTCCGCCGGCGTCTGGGTGGCGCCCGTCGACCCGGCGTCGACGATCTTGCGTAGCGTCAGCTGTGCGGGGTTGTCGACGTTGGTGAAGACGCACACCACGTTCTGGCCAGCGCGCACGGCGACCTGGGTTCGCGGCTGCGGTGTCCCGTCCACGAAGCACAGCAGCTCGGTGAGCTCGTAACCCTCGACCCCCGACTCGCTCAGCGTGTACACGTGGTTGGGTCGGACCTCGACCGACTGCGCATCTCCCGTGGCGGCACCGGTGACGGCCACGTCCGTGAGTCCCGGGACCGCCGGCAACGGGCTCGGCTCGGCCCGAAGCGTGAAGTCTGCGGGGACAGCCGTGCCGCCCGAGCTGTTGATGACGTCCTTGGCGAGCGTCAGCAGACCCGTCTGATTGGTCGCCGTGCACTGGATCCGCTCGGCAATCGGGACCGTGACACCGCCGTTGAGGCCGTCGTTGAAGCCGGGAATCTGCTCACCGTTGCTGTCGATCCGGATGCAGGTCCAGGAGCCCGTCGAGAGGGGATAGGTCTGCAGGTTGGTCCGGTTGTCGACCTGGACGTAGGTCGGAGGCCCTCCCGACTCGGCGAGCTGGTACGGGACGCCGGCGCTCACGACCTGATCGGTGACCGCGGCACTCCCTGCCTGTCCACTGGGACCGGGGAGCTGACCTGCGGGCGTTCCGGGACCCGGCAGCGCTGACAAGTCCCACTGCGACGGCTGGGCGGTGCCCTCCTCGACGTCCTTCGCGAGCGTCAGCCGCGACTCGCAGTCGACCGTGTTGCGGACGGTGTACGTGTTGGCGCCTTCGACGAGCTCGACCTGGCGCCCAGCCGCAGGGAGCTCGATCGGAGTGACGGGGTCGCCGTCGATCTCGACGATCGCGCCCGGGCCGATCTCGCACAGGTCAGGGTCGACCGCGGGCGCTTCGAGGGTCACGGTCTCGGCGATCGTGACCTGCTCGCCCGCGACGTATCCGCTGCGCGTCACCCCCCACCCCTGCGGGGTGAGACCGGAACCGTCCGGTCCGCTGAGCTGTAGGTCCGCCGTGAAGCCCGACGGCTGGTTACCTTCGGCCACCGGATCCGCCCCGTTGATCACCCATTCTTTGTCGACGGTCACGGTCGCCGGAGCCGCCGTTTGGTTGTACACGGTGCAGCTCACGGCGGCTGTGCTCGGCACGTTCACTGTGAAGCCTGCCGTCCCGGCGTTGACCACGGGCACGTTCGCGCCCGTGTCGAGGTTCGTGCAGACGGCGTTCGCTCCACCCACAGGGAAGGGCGTCGTCCCAGCCTGGGGCTGCTCCTGGACCTCGATCTCCCCCGTGGTCGCGCCGCCGCTGTACGTGATGGGGAAGTTCACCGCGCTCGAGGAGTCCGTCGTCGCGCTCGTCGTCGGCAGCGTCACTCCGGTCGACGTCGTCGACGCATCGAACGTCCATCCGGCACCACCTGGCGTGGCCTCGGCGATGTCGCCATCGGACCCGACGACCTGCTTGACAACGGAGAGCGAGCCGGCGCATTCGCCGAGGGCGAGCTGGCGCAGGGCGTCGCCCACCACCGCGTAGTTGGAGACCTGGTAATAGTCGGCAGTCGACGCGTTCGTCCCGTCGTAGCGGGTCGGGCCGGAGATCGCCGAGAGGTTGAGTCGTGTGGCCGGGTCGCTCACTCCGGTGCCGACGCCGACGGCGATCGTCCGCGTTCCCTTCGCCTTGAGGGCGTTGGCCGAGAAGATCCCGTTCTCCATCTCGCGAAGCCGGTTGAAGTTTCCGGGCCCCTCCGCAGGCTGCGAGTAGAACGTCGGGTCACCGTCGGTGATGACGACCGCGATGTCGTACGTCGGTGACGACTGAGCGGGCACCGCCAGCCCGCGGTCCCAGTTCGTGCCACCACCTGACGTCCAGCTCGTGTACCTCGACTTGAACTCGTCCGCGCCGGCCTGGGTGGAGACCGAGGTGAGGCCCGGGTAGTTCTGGGTGGCCCCCGAGGCCGGCGAGATGGTGGAGAACGAGAAGAGCGCCATCTGCGACGGGGTGCCGACGAGCGAGTCGGCGAAGGTGTCGGCCGCGGCCTTCAGGTTCACCAGCTGGGGCGCAGTGACGGATCCGGACAGGTCCAGGATCAGCGCGACGTCGAGCCCGCACTTCTGGACTGGCTCAGGGTTGATCCGGGACTGCTGCCAGACGCCGCCAGATGCCACACGGTTCGTGTTTCCCGAACCGATCATGAAGTCGGTGGCCGACGTGTAGGTGTTACCGGCGCGCAGGGCCGTGCCCGTCCGGAACTGGTACGGCGTCTCCTGCGACCCGCTCCCGTCACCGTTGCCCGTACGCAGGGCCTCGTTCTCGGTGAAGCCGGAGGGCACACCCGTCTGAACGATCCAGAACCTCCGGTCGCAGTTGACTCCTGCGCCCCCGAAGCATCCGGCCGCCCCCGTCTGGGTGTTCGGGACGACGAAGCTGCAGTCTCCGTCGGCGTCCGAGACGCACGTCGCCCAGCTGTCGGCGACCGGGGTCGTCGGCGCGGTTGTGCCGTCGTACAGCTGCAGCGTGGTGCCGGCCAGGTCGGTGACGCCGGTGGTGCCGACGCGGTCGGCGCCGACCTGGACGGTGATGACCGCGTTGTTGCCGGTCGCGGGAGGAACCGCCAGCGGCGCGAGGTCACGGCTTCGACCTTGGGCCGCTGTCGTACCCAGGAGTCCGACGAGCAGCATCACCGCGCCAAGAAGTGCAACTAGCCACCGTGAACGACCCGATCCGCGCCTGGCTGCCATGACTTCCCCCGTCCGCGCTGACGTCGCACCGCAAGAACCGGCACGTTTCGGACATCATGCACCTGAAGGGGTGAAATCGCAGGTGAAGCTGACGCGACCTCGGGGTGGGCGGGCGCGAAAGGCGGGAAACTGGTCAGCGACCTCTGTCACGCGCGGGCGCGGTCGAAGGTGTCCTGGACGAACGCCACGAGGTGCGCGGCGACCTCCGGCCCATGGGTCTCGAGCAGGAAGTGCCCGGCGTCGTAGACGTGAGCCTCCAAGGTCGTCATGTCGCGGTGGTACGCGAGGACCTCACCGATGTCGAAGAACGTGTCGTGCCGACCCCACAGGACCAGGCAGGGTGGCTGGTGCTCCGAGTGGTACGAGGCGATCTCGGGGAAGCGGGCGACGTGGTGGCGATAGTCGGTGAAGAGTGCGAACTGCACCTCGAGGTTGCCGGGACGCGACAACCGCTCCCAGTCGAGGTGCCAGGACTCCGGCGGGTGCCTCTCCTGCAGCTCGTCGGGCAGGCCGGCGAGGTACTGGTCCCGGGTCCCCTCGAAGGTGAGCCACTCCGGCAGGGCCGCCCTGTTCTCGTCGGTGGGGTCAGCCCAGAATCGGCGCGGCGCGTCCCACGCCTCGTTGAGCCCTTCCTCGTGGGTGTTGCCGTTCTGCACGACGAGACCCAGCACCCGGTCGGGACGCCGCGTGGCCATGAAGTAGCCGACGGGCGTCCCGAAGTCAGTCACGTACAGCACGTACCGCGACACTCCGAGGTCGTCGAGCAGCCCCTCGATCACGTACGAGAGGCGCTCGAACGAGTAGTCGTACTCGGGCAGCGGCGGCGCGTCGGAGAATCCGAACCCTGGCAGGTCGGGCGCCACGACATAGGCGTGCTCGCCGAGCGTGGGCAGGACCTCGCGGAACGAGTACGAGGAGCTCGGGAAGCCGTGCAGGAGGACGACGGCGGTCGCCGACGGGACTCCTGCCTCACGGTAGAAGAGTCGCAGACCGTCGCGCTCGCGGAACAGGTGCCTCGTCTTCGCCGTGCGCCTCATCGCGCCCTCCGCTCGCGCCTACGGGATCACAGGGTCGCCACGTACCCGAGGAGGTCGTGACGCGTCAGGACGCCCACCGGGTCACCGTCCTCGTGGACGACGACCGCGTCGGCGTTCTCGAGCGCCGTCACGGCCTCCTCCACCGGCTCACCGGCACCGATGCTCGGCAGCGCCGGCGCCATGTGCTGCTCGACGGTGTCGGAGAGCGACGCCTCGCCGTGGAAGAGCTTGTCGAGCAGGTCGCGCTCGCTCACGGCGCCCGCCACCTCGGCCGCGCGTACGGGCGGCTCGGCGCGGAGCACCGGCATCTGCGAGACGCTGTACTCGCGGAGGATCTTGACGGCCTCGGCCACCGACTCGTGAGGGTGGGTGTGCACGAGATCGGGGAGGCGCCCCTCCTTGCCGCGGAGCAGGTCGCCGACGGTCTGCTCGCCGCGCGGCGGGGTGAGGAAGCCGTACCGGCCGAGCCACTCGTCGTCGAACACCTTCGTGAGGTAGCCGCGCCCACCGTCGGGGAGCAGCACGACGATCACCGCGTCGGGGTCGTCGAGCTCGTGGGCCAGACGTACGGCCGCGGCTGCCGCCATGCCGGCCGAGCCGCCGACGAGCATGGCCTCCTCGCGCGCGAGGCGACGGGTCATCGCGAAGGAGTCGGCATCGCTGACCTCGATGATGCGGTCGCAGATGTCGCGGTCGTACGTGTCGGGCCAGAAGTCCTCACCCACGCCCTCAACGAGGTACGGGCGGCCCGTTCCTCCCGAGTACACCGAGCCGTGCGGGTCCGCACCAACGATCTGCACGCGGCCGTCGCTGACCTCCTTGAGATAGCGTCCGGTGCCCGAGATCGTGCCGCCGGTGCCGATGCCGGCGACGAAGTGCGTGATGCGACCGTCGGTCTGCTCCCAGATCTCCGGCCCTGTCGTCTCGTAGTGAGCTCGCGGGTTGTTCTCGTTGGCGTACTGGTTCGGCTTCCACGCGCCGTCGATCTCGCGGACGAGGCGGTCCGAGACCTCGTAGTAGGAGTTCGGGTGCTCCGGCGGCACCGCGGTCGGGCACACGACGACCTCGGCACCGTACGCCTTGAGCACGTTGCGCTTGTCCTCGCTGACCTTGTCCGGGCACACGAAGACGCAGCGGTAGCCCTTCTCCTGCGCGACCATCGCGAGCCCGACGCCGGTGTTGCCACTCGTCGGCTCGACGATCGTGCCGCCCGGCTTGAGCTCGCCGGACTGCTCCGCTGCCTCGACCATCCGGGAGGCGATGCGGTCCTTCACGCTCCCCCCGGGGTTGAAGTACTCGACCTTCGCGAGGACCAGCGGCGATGAGCCGTCTGTCACTTTGCGAAGGCGTACGAGCGGAGTGTGTCCGACCAGGTCCAGCAGCGCGTTAGCGTAGTCCACACCTCGCAGTCTAGAGAGCAGTCAAAGAGGGTGGTGGTGCGGCGATGACTCGGGCACGCGCGGGGCGCAAGCTCGCCACGGCGGCACTGTTCGGAGGGACGGGCCTGGGCGTCCTCGGGGGCGGCACGGTGGGCCTGCTCAAGCTCCAGGCGGGACACGCGCGCAACAAGATCGGCGTCAGCGACGACCGCCCCCCGTCCCCCGACGGCGTGTACGGCAGCGGCCTTCCCGGCGAGCCCGTCCGCTTCGTGATGCTCGGCGACTCGACCGGTGTCGGGTACGGCATGCTCCGTGCCGAGGACACCCCGCCGGCGCTGTTCGGCGAAGGCCTCTCGCAGATCGTCGGTCGTCCCGTCGAGGTCTCCAGCCAGGCCGTCGTCGGCGCGGTCTCGACCGACCTCGCCGCCCAGATCGAACGCGCGCTGCCGAGCGCCCCGGACGTCGCCGCGATCGTGATCGGCGCCAACGACGTCACCCACGCCCACCTGGTCTCGGGCGCGGTCGCCGCGCTCGGCGAGGCGGTGCGGACGCTGCGCGCCCACGGGTGCGAGGTCGTCGTCGGCACCTGCCCCGACCTCGGCACCGTACGCCCGCTCCCCCAGCCGCTCCGGATGCTGGCCCGGATCGTCAGCCGCCGGCTCGCCGCCGCGCAGATGATCAGCGTCGTCGAGGCCGGCGGCCGCGCCGTGTCGCTGAGCAACCTGCTGCAGCGCGACTTCTGGACCGCGCCGTCCGAGCTGTTCGGCGCCGACAACTTCCATCCGTCGGCCGCGGGGTACGCCAGCATGGTCGCCGCCATGTTGCCGTCGGTCGCCGTCGCCATCGGCGCGTGGGACGACGACGAGGAGTCGGCGGTCTTCCCCGACGGCGTCGTCCTGCCGGTCTCGTTCGCTGCCGCGGAGGCGGTCGCCACGGCCGGCACCGAGGTCTCGCGCTCGGAGGTCGCCGGAGCCGACCGTGGCCCTCGCGGCCGCTGGGCGGCGCTACGCGTCCGCCGCTGACCCCCGCTCGCGAGTCACCCCGCGCGCACCCGCGAGTCACCCCGCGCGCGCTCGCGAGTCACTTACGGTGAGGGCGTGATCCTCAACCGCCCGACGCTGGACGCGATCGTCGCCGGCCGGGTGGACCGCGCCTATCGGAGATGGGCGCGGCCCCGCGTACGGTCCGGCACCCGGATGCGGACGGCTGTCGGTGTCCTCGAGGTCACGGAGGTCGTACGGGTGGATCCCGCGAGCCTCGGCGACGACGAGGCTCAGCGCGCCGGCCTTCCCGACGCTGACGCGTTGCGGCGCGCCCTCACCCGACGCAAGGAGGGCGACGTCTACCTCGTACGGCTTCGGTACGCCGGCGCCGACCCGCGCGTTGCGCTGCGCGAGGACGCCGAGATCTCCGAGGATGTCCGGCGCACGCTCGACCGCCGGCTCGACCGCATGGACGCTGCGGCCGACGCGCCCTGGACCCGGCAGGTGCTCGCCGCGATCGAGGATCAGCCCGCCGTCGTGTCGACCGAGCTTGCTGCGGGGCTCGGGATGGAGCGGATGGTGTTCAAGCGGCGTGTCCGCAGGCTCAAGGAGCTCGGCCTGACGGAGAGCCTCGAGGTCGGGTACCGGCTGTCACGCCGAGGCGCCGCGTACCTCCACGAGGGTGACTCGCCGGCACGCCGGGAGTGACTCGCGAGGGACGCGGCGCCGGAGCGGCGAGCGACTAGTTGTCGCCGCGCAGGATGGCGAGGATCCGCAGGATCTCGATGTACAGCCAGATCAGCGTGACCGTGAGGCCGAACGCCGCACGCCACGACTCGCGCTCCGGCAGGCCCTCGCGCACGCCGTACTCGACGTAGTCGAAGTCGAGGATGAGGCACAGCACACCGAGGACGACGGCGATGCAGCTGACGATCAGGCCGAGCATCGAGAAGTCGCGGATGCCGAAGTCGGCGCCGAAGAAGCTCAGCACGAAGTTGAGCAAGATGACGGCCATGAAGCCGAACAGCGCCGCCGTCACGCCGCGACGGAACTTGTCGGTGACCTTGATGTTGAAGAAGCGGTAGACGAACAGCGTGCCCGCGAACGCGGCGATGGTCCCGAGCACGGCCTGCGCGACGATGCCGGGGTCACCGACGTACGAGGCGATGACCTTCGAGAGAGCGCCGACGAAGACGCCCTCGACGACGGCGTACGCGAGGACGAGCGGCGGGCTGATGACCTTCTTGAAGGAGTTCACCAGGGCGAGGACGAAGCCGACGATCGCGCCGCCGGTGGCGAACGCGAAGGCGGTGTTGAGCGCCGACTGGTCGACGGTCACGTCACCGAGGTAGAACCAGACGAGCGCCGCCGAGATGGCGGTAAGACCGATCGTGAGAGCCGTCTTCTGGACGACCGAGTCGACCGTCATCCGGTCCACGACGGCGGTGTCGTACGGGCTCTGGCCGCCCTGACCGTCGCCAGGTGCCCCGACCTGCCAGGTGCTCGGGTCGGAGTATCCCTGCTGAGTGGCGCGTCCGTTGAACTCGTCGCTGCGGGCGAAGACGGGGTTGTTGCTCTTCATCAATCCTCCGTACGGGGGGCGGGCTCCGACCTGAGCCCGTCCATTGCCCAAACCCTACCGGAGCGGACCACCCCTGCCGCGATGCTTGGGAGGCCCTGCGGCGGTGATCGTGACCGACCCGAGACGTCCCGCGCACGAGCCCCCCTCGGAGCAGAAGATTTTACGTTCACTTTCTTTTCGGCCCGCCGCCCACCGTTTGCTGAGCAAACCAGCCCTGCCGGCGGTATCCGGAGCGTAACTTCGTCGGACACGGTGATTACAGGTCGATTACAGGCGTTCCGTACGAGCCTTCGGGTGGGGCACGATCGACGGAGCCCCACGCGCGCCAGCCACGGGGCGCTCACGTTGGGAGACAGACAGTGAAGATTGCTCGACTGGCCGCGGGGCTCACCGCAGCGGCCCTGGTGCTCACGGGCTGTGGGGGCGGCGGCGACGAGGGCGACGGCGACAAGACCGTCCGCCTCAGCATCGAGCAGGACGTGGACACGCTCCTGCCGATGGACTCCAACGTCAACGACAACATCGGCGTCCTCGACGTCGTGTACGACGGCCTCGTCCGCTACGACCCGCAGACGAAGGAGCCGTACAACTACGTCGCGGAGGACGTCAGCACCACCGACAACAAGGTGTGGACGATCAAGATCAAGGACGGCTTCGAGTTCCAGAACGGCGAGCCGGTCGACGCCGAGGCGTTCGCCCGTGCGTGGAACTACGCCGCGTACGGCCCGAACGCGATGGGCAACAACTACTTCTTCGAGCGCATCGCGGGGTACGACGCGATGCAAGGCGAGTACGAGGAGGACGAGGAAGGCAACGTCACCGTCACGACGGAGCCGACCGCCAAGGAGCTGTCCGGTCTGAAGGTCGTCGATCCTCAGACGCTCGAGGTCACCCTCAACGGCCCGTTCGCCGGGTTCTCGACGATGCTCGGCTACACCGGGTTCTTCCCCGTGGCCCAGGAGTGCCTCGACGACGTGGACGCGTGCGCGCTGAAGCCGATCGGCAACGGTCCGTTCGAGATCGAGGAGTGGGACCAGGGCCAGAAGCTCACCGCCGCGAAGTGGGACGACTACAAGGGTGAGGAGACTCCGGACTTCGACCGCATCGAGTGGACCGAGTACTCCGGCGACTCCGACTGGGCCGACTTCGAGGCCGGTGACGTCGACGCCACCGGTGAGGTCCCGCCGGCGGAGTGGGAGCGCGCCACCAGCGACCCGGACCTGTCCTCGCGGATGATCGAGGGCCCGGGGGCAGCGCTGACGTACATCGGGTTCCCGATGTACCTCGGCAAGCCGTTCGACGACGTCGAGTTCCGCAAGGCGATCTCGCTGGCCATCGACCGCAAGACCATCGTCGACAAGGTCGTCCCCGGACAGTACGTCGCCGCCGACAGCTGGGTCGTCCCCGAGGGCGTCCCCGGAGGCGTCGCCGGCACCTGTGAGTTCTGCACCTTCGATCCGGCGGCAGCCAAGGCGGCCCTGGCGAAGGCCGGCGGCTGGCCCAAGGGCAAGAAGCTCACGATCCACCTGGGCGAGGACGAGGTGCAGGAGGCGATCTTCAAGGCCGTCGGCGACTCGATCCAGCTCAACCTCGGCATCCCGTACGTGCTGGATCCGACGCCGGACTACTTCGACCGCCGCTCGGCGCGCGACTTCGACGGCATCATGCGCTCGAACTGGTTCCCGGACTACCCGCTCAACGAGAACTACCTCGCGCCTGTCTACGCCAGCGGCGACGCCAAGAAGGGCAACGAGAACTTCGGCTACTACAACGCCGAGTTCGAGAGGCTCATCAAGGAGGGCGACGCGGCACCGGACCTGGAGTCGGCGGTCTCGACGTACCAGGAGGCCGAGAAGGTCATCGCGACCGACATGGCGGGTGTCCCGGTGATGTTCAGCCAGAACGTCATGTTCTACAGCGACCGGCTCGACAACGTGGTGCTCGATCCGTTCAGCGGGGAGATCAAGCTGCGCCTGCTCAAGGTCAGCTGACGTCGCGGCGGGGGGGGGGGGCCCCCCCCCCCCCCCCCCCCCCCCCCCCCCGCGCGGGGGGGGGGGGCGGGTGACGCGCGGGGGGCGCTCAACACC
>NZ_JANZYO010000001.1:218073-680804 GCF_025506335.1 Mumia quercus | reverse complement strand
GGGGGGGTCGAGCGTGGGGGGGGTGATATCACGCGGCGCGGGCGCGGGGGGGGGGGGGGGGGGGGGGGGGGCCGCCCCCCCCCCCCCCCCCCACCGCTCGCACCATGTTTCGAGACGTAGGGAGATGAACGCGCGTTGGGCCGATACGTCACACGTCGGGTGCTGCAGGGCTTCCTCACGTTGTTCCTCGTGATCTTGCTGCTGCACCTGCTGACGACGCTCGCGATCCAGCTGAACGGCAACCCGGCGCAGGCGTTCTTCGGTGACCGCACCCCGAGCCCGGCCCAGCTGGCTGCCGTGGAGAAGCGGTACGGGCTGGAGGACCCCTGTTACGACCAGCTGGGCAACCCGTGCCTCGGTCCGTTCGTCGACCGCCTCGCCGCGTACGCGTCCGGGGACTTCGGCGAGAGCCTGCGAGGCCGCGAGGTCACCGACATCGTCGGTACGGCAGCCCCGAACACCCTGCGGCTCTTCGCGGTGGTCGCCGTCACGTGGATGCTCGTCGGGATGACGCTCGGCTCGATCGCGGCCCGGCGTCGCGGCAAGCCGTCGGACCAGGGCATCCGTGGGCTGTCGGTCCTCATCGACGCGCTGCCGATCTTCGTGCTGCTGCTGGTGTACAAGTACGTGTTCTCGGTCCCGCTGAGCAAATGGGCCAAGGAGACGTTCGGCAGCGACAGCCTCCCCGCCCTCCTGTTCAAGCCGTCGTTCTCGATCGACCACCCGTGGGCGACGCTGATCGTCCCGGGCATCCTGCTGGGTCTGGCCGGCTCCGCGGCGTTCATCCGCCTGGTCCGCGCGGCGCAGCTGGAAAGCTACAACGCCGACCACGTACGCGCCGCCCGCTCGAAGGGTCTCTCCGAGCGGCACGTCACCGTCCACCACGTCATCCGCAACTCCTCGATCCCGGTCGCCACGGCGGTGGGCATCATCTTCACCGAAGCGCTCGCAGGTGCCGTCATCACCGAGGGGATGATGAACATCTACGGGATGGGCGGGGTGCTCTGGAAGGCCGTCCAGGACAGCGACGTGTCGGTCGTGATCGGCATCGTCACCCTGCTCGCGGTGGTGACCGTCATCGTCATGATCGTCGTCGACGTCGTGTACGCCGCACTCGACCCGAGGATCCGTTATGAGTGACCCCAGCGTCTCCGCGCTGATCGCGGAGGAGACCGAGGGCGGCGCGCCTCAACGCTCGTTCTGGTCCGACGCCTTCCGTACGCTGCGCCGGCGGCCGACGGTCATCGCCGCCGCAGTCATCGCGCTGTTCTTCCTGTTCATGGCGACGTTCCCCTGGGTGTTCACCGACAAGGACCCGCAGCGGTGCGACATCGCGGACTCCCGTATTCCTCCGCAGTGGTTCGGTGGCGAGCACCCGTTCGGCACCAACGTGCACGGCTGCGACGTGCTGGCCGAGCTCGTGTACGGCTCGCGCCCGTCCTTGCTGCTCGCGTTCCTCGTCGTCGGCGCGTCGGTGCTGATCGGCATCGTGCTCGGCACGCTCTCTGGCTACTACCTCGGCATCGTCGACGCAGTGATCTCCCGGACGGTCGAGGTGTTCCTCGTGGTCCCGCTGCTGCTCGCCGCCCTGCTGCTGCTGTCGCTCTTCCGGACGGTCGACCTCGGCGACGGCCTGCTCGCGACGATCATCCAGCCGGCGATCGTGCTCACGATGTTCGGCTGGATGGGGTACACCCGCTACGTGCGCGCCAGCGTCCTCGAGACGAAGAACCTCGACTACGTCACCGCCGCCCGGGTCCTTGGGGCGTCCGACGCGCGGATCATGTTCCGCCACGTCCTCCCCAACGCGATCGGCACGGTGACGGCGCTGGTCCCGACCGCGATCGCCGCGGTGATCGGCACGGAGGCGGTGCTGGCCTTCCTCGGCATCGGTGTCCGGCCCCCGGCGGTGAGCTGGGGGATCATGATCACGGAGGGCTCGGAGTGGTTCACGGGCGGCTCGCAGTACCTGCTGCTCTTCCCGCTGGGGTGCCTCCTGGCCACGGTGCTCGCGTTCGTCGTCCTCGGCGACAACCTCCGCGACGCCCTCGACCCGAAGCTGAGGTGACCCGGCCGTGACCGACCAGAGCACGCCCCTCCTCGAGGTCGAGGACCTCGCCGTCGAGTTCGCGACCCCCGACGGCGTCGTACGGGCGGTGGACGGGTTGTCGTACTCCGTCACCGCCGGTCGGACCCTCGCGATCGTCGGCGAGTCCGGCAGCGGCAAGAGCGTCAGCTCGATGGCGGTGATGGGCCTGCTGCAGATGCCCCCGGCGCGGATCGTGCGCGGCGCGATCCGCTTCAAGGGCCAGGACCTGCTGACCCTCGGGCCGAAGCAGCACCGCGCGTTCTGCGGCAGTCACATCGCGATGGTCTTTCAGGACGCGCTCACCGCCCTCAACCCGGTCCACACGGTGGGGTGGCAGCTGACCGAGGCGTTGCGCGCGCGTCGCAAGATGTCGCGCCGCGAGGCCACCACGCGGGCCGTGGAGCTGCTCGACATGGTGAAGGTGCCGAACGCGAAGGAGCGGGTCAAGGACTACCCGCACCAGTTCTCCGGTGGCATGCGTCAGCGCGTGATGATCGCCTCGGCGCTCGCGATGGACCCCGAGGTGCTGATCGCCGACGAGCCGACGACCGCGCTCGACGTGACCGTGCAGGCGCAGATCATGACGCTGCTCAGCGAGATCCAGGCCGAGCGCGACATGGGGCTGGTCCTCATCACCCACGACATGGGCGTCGTCGCGAACGTCGCCGACGACGTCACGGTGATGTACGCGGGGCGAGCCGTCGAGCAGGCGTCGGTCTTCGACGTCTACTCCTCCGCCGCGCACCCGTACACGCGTGCGCTGCTGCGCTCGATCCCCCGCCTCGACCGCAAGGGCGCCGGGCTGGAGGTCATCCCCGGACGCCCGCCGGACCCGACCGCGGTCCCCTCAGGCTGCCCGTTCCACCCGCGTTGCGCGTACGCCGAGGACGTCTGCCGGGTCGATCCGCCACCGCCTCAGCACGTGCTGCCGTACGACCGCACGGCGGCGTGCCACTTCGCGGAGCGTGTGAGAGAGGAAGGGGGTGCGGTGCGATGACCGACACGGACGTGGTCCTCGAGGTCCGCGACCTCGCGAAGTCCTACCCGGTGCGCCGCGGCGTCGTCTTCAAGCGGGAGGTCGGGACGGTGCGTGCGGTCGACGGCGTCTCGCTCACGCTGCGTCGGGGAAAGACGCTCGGGCTGGTCGGCGAGTCGGGCTCGGGCAAGTCCACGCTCGCCAAGCTGCTCGTCGGCGTGGAGAAGCCGACGCGCGGCCAGATCCTCGTCGACGGCGTCGATGTCTCCGAGCTGGGCCGAGCCGACCGACGTCGCCTTCGCAGCACCCTCCAGATGGTGTTCCAGGATCCCTACACCTCGCTGAACCCCCGCATGTCCGTCGGCGAGATCGTCGGCGAGGCGTACGCGATCCATCCCGACGTGACACCTCCCGGGGGCCGGGACAAGGCGGTGCGCGAGCTGCTCGACCGCGTCGGGCTCAACCCCGACCACGTCAACCGCTACCCGCACCAGTTCTCCGGCGGCCAGCGCCAGCGGATCGGCATCGCCCGCGCGCTCGCTGTACGCCCCCGCATCCTCATCTGCGACGAGCCCGTCTCGGCGCTCGACGTCTCGATCCAGGGCCAGGTCGTCAACCTGCTCGAGGAGCTCCAGGACGACCTGGGCCTCTCGTACCTGTTCATCGCGCACGACCTGTCGGTGGTCCGGCACATCGCCGACGAGGTCGCCGTGATGTACCTCGGACGCATCGTCGAGGCCGGCGGTGACGCCGAGGTGTACGACCGCACCAGCCACCCGTACACCCGCGCCCTCATGTCGGCGGTGCCGGTGCCCGACCCGACACGGCGCGAGGATCGCGCGATCGTGCTCGAGGGCGACATGCCCTCACCGAGCGACCCGCCTTCGGGTTGCCACTTCCACACCCGCTGCTGGCTCGCGCCGACCGTCGCGGACCCGTCCTCCGGCGAGACCCGCCCGGACGGTGCTCGAATCCCGTCCGTGTGCCGACACGACAGCCCCAAGCTCGCACCTCAGGAGTCCCCCGATCATCTCGCCGCCTGCCACTTCGCCCTCGACGCCCCGCGCCGGTGACGCCGTGACCACACGCCGTCCGGAGGTCCTCGTCGTCCAGAACTCCCCCACCAGCGGAGGCGGGCGGCTCCCCGCCTGGCTCGAGGCGGCCGAGATCTCGCCGACGTACGTCGCCGGCGAGGATCTCGGCCCGAGCCTGGACGGTGTCGACGGCATCGTCCTCCTCGGCGGCGGGTTCATGCCCGACGACGACGAGCGGTCCCCGTGGCTCGCCAAGGAGCGGCGGCTCGTCGTCCAGGCGCTCAAGGCCGAGGTGCCGCTGCTCGGCATCTGCCTCGGCGCGCAGCTCCTCGCGATCTGCGCGGGCGGCGAGGTGACCGAGAAGTCCGGCGAGACCGAGCGCGGCTCGTGCCCGGTGACGCTGCTCCCTGCGGCCGCCGACGACCCCGTCTTCGCCGGGCTCGTGACGTACGGCGAGCTGCGGATGATCCAGAACCACGAGGACAGCGTCACGGTCCTGCCACCGGGTGCCGACCATCTGGCGACGAGCGACCGGTGCACGGTCCAGGCGTTCCGGGTGGGCATGTCGGCGTGGGGCGTGCAGTTCCACCCCGAGGTCGGTGCCGACCGGCTCCGCAGCTGGGACGAGGCGGCACTGCGCGCCGACGGCTACGACCGTGCCGCCCTCATCGCCGGCGCCGAGGAGGACGCGGAGCGCAACGAGGAGCAGTCACGGACCCTCATCGCCGCGTTCGCGCGCGTGGTCCACGACGTGACCGCACACAAGGAGGTGGGCTGATGTCCGCGCGCGGGACCTACAGCGACGGGGTACCCGTCGTGACGTACCGGCTGGCGACCGCGGCGGGCGAGGTCCTCGCCGAGCGGGGAGCGACGACCCCGTTCTACGCGGCGAGCACGATCAAGATCGCGCCTCTCGTCGCTGCGCTGCGGCTCGTCGAGTCCGGCGAGCTGACCCTGGACGACACGCTTCCCAGTCGCGACACGTTCGAGAGCCAGGTCCCCGAGGCCCCCGACTACCGCCTGGTGCCCGACGACGTCGACCACGGCATGCCGCCACCCGGGACGCCGATGCGGCTCGCCGACGTTCTCGAACGGATGATCGTCGTCTCCTCCAACGAAGCGACCAACATGGTCGTCGAACGGGTGGGCCTCGATGCGATCGCGAAGGTCCTCGCCGACGCCGGCGCCCACGACAGCTTCATGGCCCGGCAGTACGGCGACCAGGCGGCCGCCGAGGCGTACGGGATGAGCAATGTCGTGACGGCTGCTGACCTGGCCACGCTCATGGGGGCGCTGGTCGCCGGACGACTGACAGGGCCGGAGGCGACGGCGTTCATGACAGCGCTCCTCGCACGCCAGACCGATCCGCTGATCGCCTCGGCCGCACCGCCGGCGCTGCCGTGGGGGAGCAAGTCCGGGTCCGTCGACGCCGTACGGCACGACGTGGCCTACCTCGGCGAACCGGGCCTCAGCGCGCTCGTCATGGCGGTGTGTACGCGCGGCTATCCCGAGGAGGACGCCGAGGAGACCATCAAGGCGCTCGGGGAGCTGGCGATCACGCTCGCCGCCCCACGCTGAGGCGGGCGGTCACCGCCACAGCGCCAGCTTGTCGGGGTTGCGGATCGCCCACGCGTGCACGACCCGCGTGCCGCGGACCTCGAACGCCATCACCGTCACCAGCGCGCCGTCGGCCCAGACGAGCAGGCCGGGTCGGCCGTTGACGTCCTCCTCGGTGAAGGTGAGGTGCGGCGCCCGGACGAGGACGTCACCGAAGAAGCGCGCGACGGCGTCCGCGCCGACCACCGGCTCGAGGACGGCACTGACCTTGCCGCCGCCGTCGGCCACGACCGTGGCGTCGGGATCGAGGACGTCCAGCAGCGCCGCAAGGTCGCCCGTCTCCCACGCCCGTCGGAACGCCGACACCGCCTGTGCCTCGATGCCGTCACTGGTCGCGGCGCCGCCCACCTCGGCGTCTCGGACTCTCCGACGGGCCGACGACGCGAGCTGACGGCAGGCCGTCTGGCTGCGTCCGAGGACGGTGGCGATCTCGTCGAACGGGAAGCCGAAGACGTCCTTCAGGACGAACGCGACCCGCTCGGCGGGGGTCATCGTCTCGAGGACGACGAGCAGCGCCATGCCGACGGTCTCGTCGGTGGTGACCCGCTCAGCAGGGTCCGCCGCACCGTCGGCGTTGCTCGACCACCGTGCCGGACCCGGCACCGGCTCGGGAAGCCACTCGCCCACGTACTTCTCCCGACGCACCCGCGCCGACCGCAGGATGTCGAGGCAGACGCGGCTCGCGACGCGCACCAGCCATCCCGTGGGGCGCTCGATCGCGCGCCGCTCGTCGGGACCCAGGGCGTACCAGCGGGCGTACGTCTCCTGCACGGCATCCTCGGCCTCGGCGAACGAGCCGAGCATCCGGTAGGTCACGTCGAGGAGGACACGGCGAGCCTCGTCGGGCTCGACATCGGCCAGCACCTCGTGCCTCGTCACGGTCATGGATTCGATCCTTCCGCACGCCACCGACAGTCCACCTCACAAATTCGAGTGCCATCTCGTCAAGCAGAGGAGACGATCGAGAGAGAAATCGCGAAGGAGCCTCATCCCATGACGACCGACTTCACCGCGCTCCGCGACCAGGTGCGCGGCACCGTCCGCACCCGCGAGGACGCCGACTACACCGCAGGCGCCACCGCGTTCAACCTCAGGATCCAGCACGCCCCGGACGCCGTCGTCCACGCCACCGACGAACGCGACGTCGTCGAGACCGTACGGTTCGCCCGGGCGGCAGGCGTCCCGGTCCACCTGCACGCCACAGGCCACGGCGCCGTGGCGCCGTACGCGTCCGGCATCGTGCTGGTGCTCGACGCACTCACCGCGGTGTCCGTCGATCCTCAGGCGAAGACGGCGACCGTCGGCGGCGGCACCCGGTGGCAGGACGTCGTCACGGCCGCCGCCGAGCACGGCCTCGCACCCGTCACCGGCTCGTCGACCCACGTCGGCGTCGTCGGGTTCCTCGTCGGCGGCGGTATCGGACCGCTCGCCCGCAGCCACGGGTTCGGCTCCGACCGCCTCGTGTCCGCGCGCGTCGTCACCGGCGCGGGCGAGGTCGTCGATGCCGCGCCGGACGGGGACGCCGAGCTGCTCTGGGCGCTACGGGGAGGGAAGACAGGCCTGGGTGTCGTCACCGAGGTGACGATCGAGCTCGTTCCCTTGCCGGAGCTCTATGCAGGGACGCTGTTCTTCGACCTCGCGGTGAGCACCGACCCGTTCCCGGGGTGGCTCGAGTGGACCCGTACGGCTCCGCCGGAGGTCACGACGAGCGGCATGCTCCTGCGCTTCCCCGACCTCGACGTGGTCCCTGACCCGATGCGCGGCCGCCATCTCTTCGCGCTCCACGCTGCCTTCCCGGGCCCGGCTCACGAGGGCGAGCAGCTGGTCAAGCCGTTGCGAGAGCTCGGCACGCTCCACATCGACGACCTCGGCCCGCTCCCCGCGGCGGAGATCGCCCGGATCACCAACGACCCGACGGAGCCGGGGCCGGGCTACCACCGCGGCGCGATGCTGACGCATGCCGACCGGGACCTCGCCGACGTGCTGCTCGGACTGGTCGGCCCGGGGTCGCAGTCGCCGATCATGGGGGTGGAGATCCGCCACCTCGGAGGCGCGCTGCGGCACGAGCAGCCCCACACCTCGGCTGTCGGCCACCGCGATTTCGACTACCTCACCGGCGCCTTCGGCGTGCCCGACCCGAGCCTGTTCGAGACGGTGATGCCTGCTGCGTTCGACCAGTGGGAGGAGGCGCTCGCCCCGTGGCGCTCCCCGCACCTGTCGCCGAACTGGATGGCCGACCCGTACGACCCGGAGCAGATCGCCAAGACGTGGCCCGACCAGACCCGTACGCGACTCGACGCCGTGCGTACGGCGCACGACCCGGACGGTGTCTTCGCGAGGTGATGACCTGACGGGGTCGTACGGTGGCGAGATGACAGCGGACGACCACGCCCCGCGCCTGGCGACCCCCGACGACGCGGTCGAGATCGCCGGCCTGCTGCACGACTTCAACCTCGAGTTCGGCTGGCCCTCCCCCAGTCCCGACGTCCTGGCGCCGCGCCTGCGTGCGCTCCTCGGCGGGCCGGCGACGTTCGCCTACGTCGCCGGCACGCCGATCCACGCGCTCGCGCTGGTGACCCTGCGCCCCAACGTCTGGGTCGCAGGGAGCGTCGCGGTGCTCGACGAGATGTACGTCGTGCCGTCGCTGCGCGACCAGGGCATCGGCTCGGCGGTGATCGAGGCCGTGCTCGCGCACGCCCGCGAGCACGACATCGACCTCATCGAGATCAACGTCGACGAGGCCGACGCCGACACGCAGCGCTTCTACGCTCAGCACGGGTTCTCCGGCATCGTCGAGGAGACCGGGGAGAGGGCGTTCTACTTCGCGCAGGAGATCGAGCGCGGCTGACCGTCGCGGCGCTCCCGCTACGCGCGCTCGATCGGCATCCAGAGCTCGGTGGTCGCGGTGCTGAAGTCCTCGGCACGGTCGAGGACCGCGACGATCGAGGGACCGGGGCGCAGGCGCCACGGGTTCGACGGGAACCACTCGGACGCTGACGCGGCATAAGCATCCTGCAACGCCGCCGGGTAGCTCCCGCTGGTCCGGAACACCACCCAGGTGCCCGCCGGGACCTCGATCACGTCCAGGTCCGCGGGCGCGGCCGTCGCCGCGTCGAGCGCGACCCCGTGCAGGTAGGTCAGCTCGCTCCCTTCGGTGTAGTCGGGATCGACGTCGGCGCTGACCTGGAGCAGACCGGCGGGCTCGGTGTCCCCGAGCGCTTTGAGACGCGTGTGCTCGTCTGCGGGCAGCGACGCGACGTGCGCCTCGATGGAGGGATTGCGCCCCCGGTGGACGAGCGGGACGCGAGCAGCGTGGCCGACCAGCCGGAATACCGGCCGGTCGGTGATACGGGTGTCCATGGAGGTGTTCCCTTCGACGGTCAGGCGGAGCCTGAGCTGTGGTTGCGAGCGAAGGGGGCCGCCGTCTCTGCGCACGTCGGCGGGTGCCGCACCATGGACGGCTCGGAACGCGCGTCCGAACGCTTCGGCGGAGCCGTAGCCGAACCGCACCGCGACATCCAGCAGCGAAGCACCCGCGACCACGTCGGCTGCGGCAACGGTCATCCGCCGTCGTCGCACGTACTCGGACAGGGGCATACCCGTCAGCGACGAGAACATCCTCCGCAGGTGGTACTCGGTGGTGCCGAGGGTCCGAGCCAGTGCCGCGACGTCGAGGTCGTCGGACAGGTGTGCCTCGACGCCCTCGATAAGCCTGTTCAGCTCGGCGATCACGGAGCCTCCCTTCCCGACGATGCTGCCGACCGGCGGCGGTGGACACCCGATAGTTCCGGTCCGATGCGATCGGTGCAACCGATCGCATCGGGCACGGATCATCGGGTGCGGACGGCAGGCCGCCGCGCACGCTGGGAGACGTGGCGAGCGGCAGGAGCAGTGCGGCGACGCTGCGGATCTCACGCCCGAACGCACGGTTCCAGCAGTGGGAGGCGTTGCTCCGCACGAGGAACAAGCGTCAGCGAGCCGGCGAATTCCTCGTGCAGGGCGTGCGGCCGATCAGCGTCGCCGTCGCGCGAGGGTGGCCGATCCGCGCCGTCCTCTACGACGCGGAACGGTCGCTGTCGACGTGGGGCACGCAGGTCCTCGAGCGCTCAGCCGGCGCACGCGTGGCGGTCGCACCGGAGCTGCTGCGCCGGTTGAGCGAGAAACCGCAGGACGCGCCCGAGCTGGTGGCCGTGGCCACGATGCCGGACGACCGGTGGGCCCGCATCACCGTGGGGTCGTCGTTCCTCGGGATGGTGTTCGACCGTCCTTCGCTGCCCGGCAACATCGGCACCGTCGTCCGGTCGCTGGACGCGTTCGGCGGGTCGGGGCTCGTCGTCACCGGGCACGGCGCCGACCCCTACGACCCGGCGTCCGTCCGCGCTTCGACCGGGTCCTTGTTCGCGGTCCCGGTCGTCAGAGCGCCGTCCCACCGTCCCGTGCTGGCCTGGGTGAGCGAGCAGCGGGCGGCCGGCGTCCCCGTGACCGTCGTCGGGACCGACGAGAACGGGGCCGACGACATCGCCGACCTCGACCTGACCGGCCCGACCCTGTTCGTCCTCGGCAACGAGACCGCCGGTCTGAGCGCCGGCTGGCGGGAGGCGTGCGACGTCGTGGCGCGCATCCCGATGGGAGGCGCCGCCCGCTCGTCGGCGGCCAGCTCGTTGAACGCCGCGTGCGCCGCCACGGTCACCCTCTACGAGGCGGCCCGCCAGCGCCGCCGCGCACAGGGGCCCGCGTGACCTACCGTCACGCCCTGACGCGCGAGAGCTACGCCGACCTCTCGGGTGGCGTGCTGCACTCCGCGCCAGGGTTCCCCGGCTTCCCCGTGCGCCTGGCGAGCGAGATGTTCCAACGCGCGCTGGCGTTCGTGCCCGGCCCGGCAGCCCACCTGTGGGACCCGTGCTGCGGCAGCGGTCACCTCCTCACGGCGCTGGTCCTCCTGCACCGGCGCGACATCACCGAGGTCCTCGCCACCGACGTCGACCCGGAAGCACTGATCCTGGCGCGCAAGAACCTGGACCTCCTGAGCGAGCACGGCATGGATGCCCGCTCCGACGAGCTGCGTGCACGGGCCGAGCGCCTGGAGAAGCGCTCTTACCTCGATGCCGCCGCGTCGGCGCGACGACTCGCTCGCCGTCTCGTCGAGTCCGGCGGCACGCTGCCGTACAGGGTCGCGCAGGCAGACGTCTTCAGCGCCGACCAGCTGCGCCGCGCGCTGGCGGGGCAGCGACCGAACCTCGTCCTCACCGACGTCCCCTACGGCGAGCAGACGTCGTGGGCCGGCCCCGACAGGGCGGCAGGGATCGACGGCATGCTGGCGGCGCTCGAGGAGGTGCTCGACGACGACGCCGTGATCGCGGTCGCGACCCGGGGTCGCAAGGCGCGCCTGGCCGGACCCCGCCGGCCCCTCGCCTCGTTCAAGATCGGCACCCGAGCCGTGGTCTTCTGCCGTGCCGCACGCTGACGCCGTCAGCGGTGCTCCCGGCGGGATTCGAACCCGCACTGAGACGGGTTTAAGCCGTCTGCCTCTGCCGGTTGGGCTACAGGAGCGTGCCCGCCATTGTCCCGTACGAAGGTTCTCGAGGGCTGTTCGTCAGTCCGGCGCGGAGGTCCCGGTGATCTCGTACGCGCGGATCGTCCGGCGCTCGAGGTTGTCACGGACGAGCACCAGCGACAGGCGCCACATGCGGGCGTGCTGCGCGCCGACGGCGTCGACGACGGCATCCCAGTGCGCGACCAGGCGCCCCCCGATGCGCGCGAGGCGCTCACGCTCGTCGGCGACCACCTCGCGTACGGAGTCGACGACGAGACCGTCGGTCTCCCAGCGGGCGATCGCGGCGCTCAACGGCTCCGGATCGGTGAAGACCACCTCCGTGCGCGCGTCACCGCTGCGGGGCGCGTCGGCGAGCAGGGCGTCGGCGAGCTCGGCCGGCAGCTCCGCGCGCATCTGTCCGGGCACGTCGAGGTAGCCGGTGACGGCGTCGACCGGCTCGTTCGGGCCTCGCGGTGCAGGACCGACCGCGCCGAGCTGCACGGTCAGGCGGAGCACCTCACGCCGGTCGGCCGCCTCGAGGGCGCGCTTGGCCGAGGCGTGCTCGACGTAGTCGCGCATCAGGCGTACCGCGGTCTCGAGGTCACCGTCGACCGTGAGCTCGCCGGCGATATAGGCGCGAGCGATGCCCGTCTGCCCCGGAGACCACACGAGACGCCTGACCGTACGACGCGACTCGATGCGGGCCTCGATCGTCGCGTCACCGGTCTTCGGCTCGACCCGAGACCCGTCCCACGCCGTGAGCGTGACCGGCGGGGCCTCCCCGTAGACCTGGACGAGCAGGTCCACGAGACGTCCCGCGACTCCGGCATGAGTCTCGGTGGTGGTCTCCTCAGACATCGCTGACCTCCTTCGCGCGTGCCATGACGGCGTCGAGCATGGGCTCGGTGAGCCGCCCTGTGAACGTGTTCTGCTGACTGGGGTGGAAGCTGCCCAGGAGGTGGACCGTACCGCCCGAAGGTTTCGGGAGTGTGGCGTCGACACCATGGCCGAATTTCGGTCGTGGCTTCGGCACCGCCGCCCCGAGAGCCGCGAAGGTCCGCAGCGTGGCGTCCCACCCGTACGAGCCGAGCGCGACGATCGCACGGACCGACGGGAGGACGAGGCGCAGCTCCTCCTCCAACCAGGGTGCACACGTGTCGCGCTCGTCCGTGGTCGGTTTGTTCGCAGGCGGCGCACAGCGCACCGCAGCGACCATCCGGCCGCCGATGAGCCGCTGCCCGTCGCCTGCGTGCAGGCTGGTCGGCTGCGTGGCGAGCCCGACACGGTGCAGCGAGGCGAAGAGCCAGTCTCCGGACCGGTCTCCGGTGAAGATGCGCCCCGTACGGTTCCCGCCGTGCGCGGCCGGCGCGAGGCCGACGATCAGGAAGCGTGGCTCCGGGTCGCCCCAGCCCGGGATCGGCCGCCCCCAGTACGGCTCGTCCGCGTACGCACGCCGCTTGGTGGCCGCCACGTCCTCACGCCACTGGACCAGGCGTGGGCAGGCACGGCACACGCTCACCCGCGCCTCGAGCTCGTGCAGGCCGCCGGCGGACGCCGCACCGCTGCGCACCCCGTCGGCGTCGCGCGCGACCGGCGTGGCCGGCGTGGCCGGGTCCTCCGGCCAGCCCGTCCCGGGTGTGACCGGTGAGGTGAACTCGTGAGCCGTCAGAGGGACACCGCCTGGTCGCGCGCGAGCGCGGTGTCGGCCGCGTCGAGGATCTCGTCCCAGTGCGCCTCGGCCCAGGCACACATCGCGTCGAGCGGGCCGAGGAGACCGCGACCGAGGTCGGTGAGGGCGTACTCGACGCGGCGCTCACGTCCGCGCACCTCCGTACGGGTGACAAGGCCGCGACGCTCGAGGGTGCGCAGCGACGACGTGAGCACCTTGGCGGTGATGCCGTGCAGCGGGACCTTCAGCTCACCGAAGCGACGGGGACCGTCGGCGAGGCAGCGCAGGATCATCGCGCCCCACTTGTCGCCCACCCGCACCGGCGTAAGCGACGACGGGCACACGGGGTCGAACATGTCGGGGTCGAGAGGTGCGAGCACCTGTCCAGCCTAGTCACGGACCACCTCGGTTTCCGAACGGAAATCACCCGCCTCGTTAGCGTCCGGGCACCGGCAGGTCGCCGGATGAAGACGCTGGAGGTACGCGATGCGCAAGGTCATGATCGTCGGAGCCGGGGGCCGCGCCGGACGCGCCGCGACGGCCGAGGCCGTACGGCGCGGGCACGCGGTGACTGCCGTGGTCCGCGAGCCCGCCCGGCACCAGGACCTCGCCGGACCCGGCGTCGCGCTCGTCGCGGGCGACGTCACGGACGCCGACGCCCTCGCGACGCTCGCTGCGGGCCACGACGCCGTGGTCGCCGCGGTGTACGACAGCTCCTCGACGGACCCGCACCGATTCTTCGTCGCCACCGCTCACGCGCTGACGGACGGGCTGGCACGTGCGGGCGTCACGCGGCTCGTGTGGGTCGGCCTGGCCCCGCTGCTCCCCACGTCCGACGGGACGCTGCTGGGGGACACCGAGGGCTACCCGGACGAGCACCGCGGGTTCTTCCTTGCGCACGCCGCCGCGACGCGCGCCTTCGACACCGCCACCGGTCTCGACTGGGTGGCGTTGTCACCCTCCGGCGACTTCGACCACGGCGGGACGCCGTCGGGCGGGTACGCGACCGCACCAGGCGACGCCGACAGCCGCATCACGTACGCCGACTTCGCGAGGGCGCTGCTCGACGAGGTCGACGAGCCGCGCACCTTCCGGGCTCACGTCGGCGTCGAGGCGGCGTCCGCCCCGTAGGTCGCCGCTCAGGCCAGCGACCAGGCGATGCCGTCGAGGATGTCGTGCTCGGAGACCACGAGGACGTCGGGACTCGTACGGGTGAGCAGCCGGGACAGGATCACTGCTCCCCCTCCGATGACGTCGGCGCGCCCCGGATGCATGAAGGGCCACGACCGGCGCTCCTCGACCGAGGCGGAGACGATCGCGTCGCAGGACGCGAGGACGTCGGCGACGGGCAGTCGCGCGTGGTGGATGCGGGTGGAGTCGTACGCGTCGAGGCCGAGCACATGCGCCGCGACCGTGGTGATCGTGCCGGCGACGCCGACGACCGTACGCGCACGGGTGATGTCCACGGTGGTGGCGTCGAGCACGGCGTCGACGTCCGCGGCGCATGCGGCGATCTCCTCCCGCATCGGCGGGTCGCTGTGGAGGTGCCGCTCGGTCATCCGGACAGAGCCGATGTCGAGCGACTGCTCCGCGCTCGCGACCCCGTCCTCACCGAGGATCAGCTCGGTGGAGCCGCCGCCGAGGTCGATCACGAGGACGGGCTGTGCAGCGTCCGGCAGGTCGCGCGCGGCGCCGGCGAACGACAGCGCCGCCTCTTCGGACCCGGTGACGACGTCGGGGTCGACGCCGAGACGCTCGCGGACCCCTGCGGCGAACACGTCGGCGTTGTCCGCGTCGCGGGTCGCCGACGTCGCCACGAACCGCAGCCGCTCGGCGCCGAGCGACGCGATCACCGCCGCGTAGTCGTCGCACGCGGCGAACGTACGCTCCAATGCCCGCTCGTCGAGCCTGCCCGTGCGGTCGACGCCGTAACCGAGCCGGACGATCTCCATCCGCCGGACCTGGTCGTCAGCGGTCCCCGCCTGCGCGTCGAGGTCGGTGACGAGGAGTCGGATCGAGTTGGTGCCGCAGTCGATGGCCGCGACGCGCGTCACGGGCTCTCCTCGGCGGCGGTGTCGACGTCGGCCAGCTGCGCGGGCGGTGCACCCGGCCCGTCACACGTCGTCCCCGTCCACCAGTCGCCAAGAAGGCGCACTGCCTCGTCACCGAGGGGATTGACCCCCGGGCCCTTCGCCAGCGCGTGGCCGACGAGCACGTGCAGGCACTTCACACGGGTCGGCATGCCACCGGCGGAGACGCCGTCGATCTCCGGGACCTCGGCGATCTCGCGGCGTTCGGCGAGGTACGACTCGTGTGCGCGCTGGTAGGCGGCCGCGAGCTCGGTGTCGACGGCCAGCCTCTCGCTCATCTCGCGCATCAGACCGGACGCCTCGAGGGTGCCCAGCATCCCGTTGATCCGGGCGCAGGTGACGTAGTAGAGCGTGGGGAACGGGGTGCCGTCGGGAAGGCGTGGCTCGGTCTTCACGACGTTGGGGTGGCCGGAGGGGCAGCGGCTCGCGATCTCGACCACGCCCCGCGGCGTACGGCCGAGCTGCTCGCGAATCGCCTCGAGGTCGGCCTCGGTCGGGGGGATCGGGTCGGTCACTGTCCTTCGTCCTGCTTCTTGGGCGCCACCACGTCGGGCGGCGTCGCGGGGGTGTCGGGGGCGGATGCGGCACCGGCGGTCTCCACGGACGTCCACAGGGTGGCGTACCACTCCGGACGTGGGGCCTTGGCAGGCGAGGCGTCAGGCAGCTCCGGTCCCTTGCCGACCGGTTCACCGTCCTCTCCGAGCACCGTGAACCCGACCTCGCCCGGCATCAGCCAGCCGAAGCGCGAACGCGCCTGCTGCTCGATGTACTCGGGGTCGTCGTAGCGTGCCTTCTGCTTCTCGAGGTCCTCGAGCGCCTGCGTGGACTCCGCGATCTGCGCGCGCGCCGTCGCCAGCGCGTCACGCTGCTGGAGGAACGCCTTCAGGCTCGACGCGTACGAGATGGCAAGCACGAGCAGCACGAGCAACAGGACCGCCATGCGGCGTGTCAGGCGCGGGCGGCCGTAGGTGGTGACGGCTTCGGCGGCCGGCGTCACGCCGCGCCCACGACGAGGCGCACCCGGCCGGTTGGCGGGGCGGCTCGTCGGGGTGCGGCGCGACGGGGACGGCACGCGTCAGGCCTTGAGACGCGGGAACGCGGCCCGGCCGGCGTACGTGCCGGCGTCGTCGAGCAGCTCCTCGATGCGGAGCAGCTGGTTGTACTTCGCGACCCGCTCGGAGCGCGCCGGAGCACCGGTCTTGATCTGGCCGCAGTTCGTCGCGACGGCGAGGTCGGCGATCGTCGTGTCCTCGGTCTCGCCGGAGCGGTGGCTCATCATGCAGCGGAACCCGTTGCGGTGCGCGAGGTCGACGGCCTCGAGCGTCTCGGTGAGCGTGCCGATCTGGTTGACCTTGACGAGCAGCGCGTTGCCGGCGCTCTCGTCGATGCCGCGCTGGAGGCGCTCGGTGTTGGTCACGAACAGGTCGTCGCCGACGAGCTGGACCTGGTTGCCCAGCTCGGCGGTGATGGACTTCCAGCCGGCCCAGTCGTCCTCGTCCAGCGGGTCCTCGATGGACACGATCGGGTACGAGGCGACGAGCTCGGCGTAGTACGCCGTCATCTCCTCGGCCGACTTGGGCGCGCCTTCGAAGCGGTAGGCGCCGTCGCCGTAGAACTCCGACGCCGCCACGTCCAGCGCAAGCGCGATGTCGGTGCCGAGCTTGAGGCCGGTGGTCTCGACCGCCTTCGCGATCAGGTCGAGCGCCGCACGGTTCGAGCTGAGGTTGGGGGCAAACCCGCCCTCGTCGCCGAGTCCGGTTGCCAGGCCGTCGGCCTTCAGGACCGACTTGAGGGCGTGGTAGACCTCGACACCCTGGCGCAGCGCCTCCGCGAAGCTGGTCGCACCGATCGGCGCGATCATGAACTCCTGGATGTCCACGTCGGTGTCGGCGTGGGCGCCGCCGTTGAGGATGTTCATCATCGGGACCGGGAGGACGTGGGCGTTGGCGCCGCCGACGTACTGGAACAGCGGCAGACCCGCCGACTGCGCCGCGGCGCGGGCGACGGCGAGCGACACGCCCAGGATGGCGTTGGCGCCGAACTGCGCCTTGTTCGGCGTGCCGTCCAGACGCAGCAGCGTCGCGTCGACGTAGCGCTGCTCGTCGGCGTCGAGGCCGATGATCTCGGGGTGGATCGCCTCGTTGACGGCGTCGACGGCCTTCTGCACGCCCTTGCCGCCGTAGCGCTCGCCGCCGTCACGGAGCTCGACGGCCTCGAACTTGCCGGTGGACGCGCCGGACGGGACGTCGGCCCGACCGATCGTGCCGTCGTCGAGGGCGACCTCGACCTCGACCGTGGGATTGCCGCGTGAGTCGAGGATCTCTCGGGCTCCGACAGCTTCGATGCTTGCCACTACGGACTCCTAGTGCAGGACGGTCTGTGTCGTCCCCATCCTATGAGGCCCGCCCGTCGCGGCCCTCCTCGTCCGTGCCCTGGCGCGCCGAGGTCATATCTCCGCAGGTGCTCCGCCCTACTCGACCAAGGCGTTGACCGTACGCCGCAGGGCAGCCTCCGGGTCCTCCCCTGCCGCGCGGGCCTCGATGACCAGCGCCAGGAGACGCTCACCGAGCGTCTCGCCCGCCGGCGCCACCGCCGTACCTTCGCGCTCCAGCCTCCCGACGACCTTGTCGGCGTACGCCAGCGCCGGCAGCGTCGGCGGCACGCCGTCGAGGACGGAGGTGCGCTGCTTCTCGGTGGCCTTGAGGCGCTGCCAGGCGGCGTCGACCTCGTCGGCCGTCAACGCCTCCTCGTCGCCGAAGACGTGAGGGTTGCGCCGGACGAGCTTCTCGACGATGCCGGCCGCGACGTCGTCGATGTCCCACCCGTCGTCGCTCGCGCCGTCGACGGGTCGTGCGGCCACCGCCGCATGGAAGACCACCTGCATGAGAAGGTCGCCGAGCTCCTCGCGCAGCTCCTCGGTGTCGCCACGGTCCAGCGCGTCGAGGACCTCGTACGACTCCTCGAGGAGGTACTGCTGGAGCGAGGCGTGGGTCTGCTCGCGGGTCCACGGGCACTCGACGCGCAGCTGGTCCATCACCGCCACGAGGTCGAGGAGCCGCGCGCCCGGGAGGTCGTACGACCCGAAGACGATCTCGACGTCACCCGCGGGTTCCACACCGCCCTGCGAGCGCGCGAGGAGGGTGTCGGCGAGCGCGTGCGCCCACGCGACGTCACCCGTCGGCGCGATCCAGAGCGTGTCGGCAGCGACCTCGTCCAGGTCGCCGAGCGGAGCGACGCGCACGTCGACCCCTGCGGAGCGCACCGCCTCGACCGTGGGGTCGTCGGCCTCGGGCGCGAGCACGAGCGACGCGCCGCGGAGGGCGTCCCACCCCGCCGCCGTCAGCAGGCCGGGGGCGACACGCGGACTGGTGACGAGGATCCTCACTCGCTCGACTCTACGCCGCGGCACTGCTGGTTGGCCGGGAGCGTCGTGGGGTCGATCTGGTCGAGCTGCTCCCGCGACACCGACAGCTGGAGAGCCGGGTCGGGCTGGCCGACGTTGCTGATGCCGAAGCGCGGGTCGACGGCGGCGTCGAGCCGCTCGAGCTCCGCGGAGACGATCTCCGTCCCGACGGTCAGCAGCTCCTGGGCGTTCTGCTCGCTCGGCGCGGCACCCGACTCGTCCGCACCGATCGCCGTCCGCAGCGCCTGGCTCTCGAAGTCGCGCTCGAGGATCTCGACGATGTCGTCGAACTGGTCCCCCGCGAACGTCGTCTCCAGCTGCTCGATGTCGGCAGGCCGCAGCGCGTACTGGCCCGGCGGCACCTCGATGCCGCGGTCCTCGGCGACCTTGCGGGCGCCCGCGAGCTGCAGCTCCTGGGTCACGATCACCTGACGCACCGCACCCTGGGCGGGCGCCGGCGCGCCCTGGGCCCCGGCGACCGTCGCCAGATAGGTGCAGCCGGCGTCGGCGAGAGTCTGCAGGCGCTTCATCGACAGCTGCGACGACCCGACGACCACCGCCTCTCCAGGGAAGGTGGTCCCGCAGCCGGCGAGCAGCAGCGAGGCGGCCGCGGCGGCGAGGACGGGGCGCAGAGCGGGACGGTGGGGCATGCGGGACGGTCCTCTCGTACGGGTGACGTGACGCGGGACACAACCTACCCACCCGCCGCAGACCGGTCCACGCGGGACGGGGGCTACAGCGCGCCGAGCTCCTTCTGCACCGCCGTCGCGAGGTCGACGTCGACGTTGCCGAGGTAGACCCACACCCGCTGGAGCACCTCGTCGGTCACCCCGTCGGCGAGGTGCCCGGCGATGTTGCGCGCCAGGCGCGCTCGGGCCGCGTCGTCGAGCACCTCGCGGTAGAGGGTGCCCGGCTGGCCGAAGTCGTCGTCCTCGGCGTGCAGCTCGTAAGGGGCGCGGATCTGCTCGCCGGCCGCCGCCCAGCCCTTGCCGTCGGTGAACCGCGGGTCAGCCGCGGGACCGCCGTACGAGTTCGGCGCGTAGACGGGCATCGACGGCGGGTTCCACGTGTACCGCATGGCGCCGTCCTTGGAGTAGCTGTTCACCGGCGACCGCGGCGCGTTCACCGGCAGCTGCGCGTAGTTGGTCCCGATGCGGTAGCGGTGCGTGTCGGCGTAGGAGAACACCCGTCCCAGGAGCATCTTGTCCGGGCTCACGAAGACTCCCGGCACGAGGTTGCTGGGCTCGAACGCCGCCTGCTCGACCTGCGCGAAGAAGTTCTCCGGGTTCCGGTCGAGCGTCATCGTGCCGACCTTGATCCGCGGGTAGTCCTTCTGCGAGATCGTCTTGGTGAGGTCGAAGATGTTGAACCGGTACGACTCGGCCTCCTCGAACGGCACCACCTGCACCTCGAACGACCAGCTCGGGAAGTTGCCCTCCGCGATCGCGTCGTAAAGGTCCTTGCGATGCAGGTCGGGCTCGGTCCCCGCGAAGCGGTCGGCGTCCTCCTGCGTGAGGAAGTCGATGCCCTGGTTGGTCTTGAAGTGGTAGCGGACCCAGAAGCGGTCCCCCGCCTCGTTGATCCACTGGTAGGTGTGGGAGCTGAAGCCGTCCATGGTCCGGTACGAGCGAGGGATCCCGCGGTCGCCCATCAGCCACATGACCTGGTGCGCGGACTCCGGAGAGAGCGTCCAGAAGTCCCACTGCATGTTGTGGTCGCGCAGCCCCGAGTCGGGCATGCGCTTCTGCGAACGGATGAAGTCCTGGAACTTCATCGGGTCGCGGACGAAGAAGACCGGCGTGTTGTTGCCGACCATGTCGTAGTTGCCCTCGTCGGTGTAGAACTTCAGCGCGAACCCGCGAGGGTCGCGCCAGGTGTCGGGGCTGCCCTGCTCGCCCGCGACCGTCGAGAACCGCGCCACCATGGGGGTCTTGCGACCCGGTTGGAAGAGCGACGCCTTCGTGTACGCGCTGACGTCGCCGGTGATCTCCAGGTGGCCGAACGCCCCCGACCCTTTGGCGTGCACCACCCGTTCGGGGACGCGTTCACGGTTGAACTGCGCCATCTTCTCGATCAGGTAGTGGTCGTGGAGCGCGATCGACCCCAGGTCTCCCTGGGTCAGCGAGTGCTCGTCGCTCTCGACCGGGATCCCGTGGTTGCTGGTGGTCGGTTCGGTCATCGGTCGGTCTCCTCTGTCGCGACGGCGCACGTGGGGCAGGTCCCCCAGAACACGACCTCGGCCTGGGCGACGGAGAACCCGTGCGCGTCCGTAGGCACGAGGCACGGTGCGGTCCCGACGGCACAGTCGACGTCGTCGATGCGCCCGCAGCCCTGGCAGACGAGGTGGTGGTGGTTGTCGGCCGTCCGGGTCTCGAAGAGCGCCGGAGAGCCCGCCGGCTGGATCCGGCGTACGAGGCCGTGCGCCGCGCACGCGGCCAGCACGTCGTACACGGCCTGGACGGACACGGATCCGAGCGCCTCGCGTGTCACCGCGGTGAGCGTCTCGGCGCTGGCGTGCGGTCGGGTCTGGAGCGCGCTCAGCACGGCGATCCGCTGCCGCGTCACCCTCATCCCAGCACCGCGCAGCTCCGCCTCGGCATCCCAGACCTCGGTTCCCGGCACCCTTCCACCGTGCGCCCGGATCAGGGCCCCTGCAAGTCGTCCCGTCCACGCGCGCACGCGTGGCTGCCGCCTACCCTCGAGCCATGGAGATCTGGGTCAATCCTGCGTGCAGCAAGTGCCGTACGGCGGTCGCCGCGCTCGACGAGGCAGGCGTCGACTACACCGTGAGGCGCTACCTGGACGAGCCGCCGACAGCCGAGGAGCTCGCTGCGGTGGTGTCGCGGCTCGGGCTCGAGCCGTGGGACGTCGCCCGCCCGAAGGAGGCGCGCGAGGCCGGTCTCACCGCGATCCCGAAGGACGCCGACCACCGGACGGACTGGCTCGAGGGGCTGGCCGCGCACCCGCGGGCGATCCAGCGCCCGATCATCACCGCCGACGACGGCACGACCGTGATCGCGCGCGACCCCGAGACCCTCTCGCGGATCCTCGCGGGGTGACTCGCGGGCGCGCGGGGTGGCTCGCGGGCTAGGGGGCGGTGGGGGCGATCACCGTGTCGATGAGCGTGCGGCACCAGTCCATCAGCGCGGTGTCGCGCAGCGGCTGGCCGCCCACCTTCGCGGTCTTGGGACGCGGCACCAGCAGCAGGTGCGCCGTCGACTTGACCACCGACCCCGGGTAGACGCGCTTGAGCCGCAGCTGGCGCGACTCCGGCAGCTCGACCCCCGAGATCCGGATGTTGTTGCCGGCCACGGTGAGCTCGGAGATGCCGGCGTCGCGGGCGCGCACCCGCAGCCGGGCCACGCCGAGCAGGGCCTCGACGGGCGCCGTCGGCTCGCCGTACCGGTCGACGAGCTCGTCGCGGACCTCCGCGACCTCCTCGTCGGTGCGGACGTCGGCGAGCCGCTTGTACATCTCCAGACGCAGTCGCTCGCTCGGCACGTAGTCGTGCGGCAGGTGGGCGTCGACGGGCAGCTCGAGCTTGACCTCGCGCACCTCCTCGCCCTGGTCGCCTCGGAACTCCGCGACGGCCTCGCCGACCAGGCGGACGTACAGGTCGAACCCGACGTCGGCGATGTGGCCCGACTGCTCCCCGCCGAGCAGGTTGCCGGCGCCGCGGATCTCGAGGTCCTTCATCGCGATCGCCATGCCACCGCCGAGCTCGGAGTGCTGGGCGATGGTGGACAGCCGCTCGTGCGCGGTCTCGGTGAGCGGCTTCTCCGGCGGGTAGAGGAAGTACGCGTACGCCCGCTCGCGCGAGCGGCCGACGCGCCCGCGCAGCTGGTGGAGCTGTGAGAGGCCGAGCACGTCCGCGCGCTCCACGATCATCGTGTTGGCGTTCGAGACGTCGAGGCCGGACTCCACGATCGTCGAGCACACCAGCACGTCGTACTTCTTCTCCCAGAAGTCGACCATGATCTGCTCGAGCTGGTGCTCGCCCATCTGCCCGTGCGCCATCGCGATCCGCGCCTCCGGCACCAGGTCCTTGAGCCGTTTGACGGCCTTGTCCATGGAGCTGACCCGGTTGTGGATGTAGAACGCCTGGCCGTCGCGCAGCAGCTCGCGCCGGATCGCGGCGACGACCTGCCGGTCCTCGTACGGCCCGACGAAGCTGAGCACCGGGTGGCGCTCCTCCGGCGGCGTCTGGATCGTCGACATCTCGCGGATGCCCGTGACCGCCATCTCGAGCGTGCGCGGGATCGGTGTCGCCGACATCGACAGGACGTCGACGGCCGCACGCAGCGTCTTGAGCGCCTCTTTGTGCTCGACGCCGAAGCGCTGCTCCTCGTCGACGATCACGAGTCCCAGCTTGGGGATCTTGACGCCCTTCTGGAGCAGGCGGTGCGTGCCGATGACGAGGTCGACCGAGCCGTCGGCGAGGCCGTCGAGGACCTCCTTGGACTCCTTCTCGGTCTGGAAGCGCGACAGCGCCTTGAGCGTCACGGGGAACTGCGCGTAGCGCTCGGCGAACGTCGCGAAGTGCTGCTGGACGAGCAGCGTGGTCGGCACCAGGACGATCACCTGCATGCCGTCCTGGATCGCCTTGAACGCGGCACGCACGGCGATCTCGGTCTTGCCGTAGCCGACGTCGCCGCAGACGAGCCGGTCCATCGGGACCGGGCGCTCCATGTCGCGCTTGACCTCGTCGATCGTGGCGAGCTGGTCGGGCGTCTCGTGGTACGGGAAGGCGTCCTCGAGCTCGCGCTGCCACGGGGTGTCGGAGCCGAAGGCATGACCCTGCGTCGCCTGACGGGCGGCGTACAGCTTGATGAGCTCGCCGGCGATCTGCTTGACCGCCTTGCGGGCGCGGGACTTGCGCTTGTTCCAGTCGGCGCCGCCGAGCCGGTCGAGGCTCGGCTGCTCGCCGCCGACGTAGCGGGTCACCTGGTCGAGCTGGTCGGTCGGCACGAACAGCCGGTCCGCCGGCTGACCGCGCTTGGACGCGGCGTACTCGATGACGAGGTACTCGCGGACGGCCCCCTGGACCGTGCGCTGCATCATCTCGACGTACTTGCCGACGCCGTGCTGGTCGTGGACGACGTAGTCGCCCGGGGTCAGCTCGAGGGGGTCGATCTGCTTCTTGCGCCGCGAGGGCATCTTCCGGTCGTCGCGCGGGGCGGCAGCGGTCTGGCCGACGAGGTCGTCCTGGGTGAGCACGACCAGGTCGACGCCCTCGGCGACGAGACCGTGGTCGATCTCGCCGCAGACGACGTGCACGAGGTGAGGCACCAGGTCGTCGGCCGTCAGCGTCGGGTGGCTGTGCTGATCATGGAAGCGCGCCGGGATGTCGTGCTCGCCGAGCACCTCCACGCCGCGGGCGGCCTGTCCCTCGCCCGGGGTGACCAGGACGACGCGGGTGCCGGTCGACAGCCAGCCCTTGAGGTCGACCAGGGCGCGCTCGACCTCGCCGCGGTAGGACGGGGTCGGCGCGAACGGGAGGTTGACGCTGTCGGCGTCGAAGCGGTCGAGACCCGCGACCTCCTCGTCGAGCAGGAACGGCGACGTCGACCACCACGCCCGCCCAGAGGCCAGCGTGTGCTGGCGGACGTCGCCGAGGCTCCAGTACGCCGCGGCGCCGAGGTCGATCGGCGCCTTGCCGCCGCCGGCAGCAGCCGCCCACGACGCGGCGAGGAACTCCTCGCTCGTCGCGACCAGGTCGTGGGCGCGCGTCCGGACCCGCTCGGGATCGCAGACGAGGACGGTCGCGTCGGCGGGCAGCAGGTCGACGAGGAGCTCCATGCCGTCGACGAGCGCGGGCGCGAGGGACTCCATGCCCTCGACCGCGACGCCCTCGGCGAGCTTGTCGAGCATCTCGGCGAGCTCGGGGTGGGCGTCGGCGAGCTCGCGGGCGCGGGCACGGACGTCGTCGGTGAGCAGGAGCTCGCGGCACGGCGGGGCCCAGACGTGGTCGACGGGGTCGGTCGAGCGCTGGTCGGCCACCGAGAAGTGACGGATCTCGTCGACCTCGTCGCCGAAGAACTCGACTCGGAGGGGATGGTCCTCGGTCGGCGGGAAGACGTCGATGATGCCGCCGCGGACGGCGAACTCGCCCCGCTTGGTGACGAGGTCGACGCGGGAGTACGCCGCGTCGGCCAGCCCTTGGACGACGTCCTCGAGCGCGGCCTCGTCGCCGCGACGCAGCGTCACGGGGACGAGGTCGGCCAGCCCCTTGACCTGGGGCTGCAGGACGGAGCGGATCGGCGCCACCACGACCTTCAGCGGGCCCGCGTCGGGTGTGGAGCCGGGGTGGGCGAGGCGGCGCAGGACGGCGAGGCGTCGGCCGACCGTGTCCGAGCGCGGCGACAGGCGCTCGTGCGGGAGGGTCTCCCAGGCCGGGAACTCCGCCACGAGCTCGGGGCCGATGAGCGACCCGATCTCGTCGCGCAGCTCCTCCGCCTCGCGCGCGGTCGCGGTCACGACGAGCACGACCGAGCTCGCCGGCGCGAGGGCGGCGGCGAGGAACGGACGCAGGGACGGAGGTGCCGACAGGTCGAGCGCCGTCACGCCCGCGCGACGGTCAGCGACCGTACGGGCGAGCGTGGGATCGGCGGCGACGACCTCGGCCAAGGCGTGCAGCGACATAGGTCACCCAGGATAGTCGGACGCCCGAAGCGGGGCGGACGCGCTCGTCCGCCCCGCCTCCCCCCTCAGCGGTGGTGCTTCGGGTGGTGGTGCCGCTTCGTGCCGATCCGGTACTTCACCAAGGTCGACTCCGGCGCAGGCGGGCGGCCGGCGAACAGGTCCTCCAGCTCCGGGGACGCCGTCGCGTAGAGCGCGCCGCCGGCGTACTCGACCGACGTCGCCCACGGCAGCGGCGCGAACGTCTTCGGCGTCTTGCTGCCCCGCTTGAGCACCGAGACCCGGTTGCCGACGATCTCGGACACGTAGAGGTCACCGTTCGGGGCGACGGCGAGGTTCGTCGCCCCGAGGAACCCGCCTGCGACCTTCACGGTCCGGCCGCTGACCGGGTGGACCTTGTAGACCGCGCCGCGGGCACCGAGGCTCGCGTCCTCCGGGCCACCGGGCAGCAGGCTGACGTACAGCCACCCGTCGCGCCCCCACTCGACGTCCGTGGGGACCGGGTCGAAGTAGTACTTCAGCCCCACTGCGCAGTCGGGGAGACCGAACGCTGCGGCAAGCGCGGCGGTGAGGGTGATCGGCTGGCCCGGCATCAGCGCCAGCGTCGTGATCCGGCCGCTGCGGCTGATCCGCTGGATCGAGTTCGCCCCGGCGTCGGCGACGAACGTGGTGCCGTGCGGTCCGGGGAGGGTCGCGTACGGGTGCGGGTTGACGTCACCGGTGTACGTCGACGGCGGTGGGCCGGCGGGGTCGTTCGGGTCGGGGGTCGGCCACTGGGCGGCGCACGCGTCGCTGATGCCCCGGGCGCCGTACACGACGTCGCCGTCAGGGTTGTTCGCGATCTCGTACGCGCCGCTGTCGGCCAGCACCTTCACCGTGCCGCGCCGGTCGATCGACTTGATCCCGGTGAAGCCACCCGGCTCCTCCGGGTCGCCGGTGAAGCCGGTCTCGGCGAACAGCACGGTGCTGCCGGCGAGCGAGACGCCCCCGACCTCGGCGCCGCCCGAGCTGTAGAGGTCGGTGCGGGTCCCCTTCTTGGAGGTCCGCGTCAGGGTGCCGGCGAAGTTCTGCGTCACGTACGCCGTGCCGTCGGGCGCGATCGCCGAGCTCAGCGCGGTGAACAGGGTGTCCGCCACGGTCGTGGCGGTCGGTGGTTTCGGCGGCTTGTGGCCGCCGTGCGCCTGCGCGGGCGCAGTCGTCAGGCCGAGCGCGAGAGCGACTGCGGCACCGGCGACGAGGACAGGTGCTCGTCTCATGGAGGTTCCCCCCGTGGGTGGTGAGGGTCGCCCGAGATCGACCGGTGGACAACCCCGCCAGGCTGGCACGGCCCACCGGACGCCCGCCGGAGGTTGCACAACTCAGTCGGCGTCGCTCAGTCGACGGTGCGCGGCAGACCCGCGCCGTTCTCCTGCACCCACTCCGCGGCGCGGTCCTCGCGGACAGCGCCCCACAGGTCGCGGCCCTTGTCGCGGTCGAGGTAGACGACGCTCTGCTTGCCCTCGCGCCCGGTGCCCTTCACCGGCACCGTCGTGAAGGTGACGTCGCCGGCACGCATGTCGCGCAGCGAGAGGAGGAGTCCGCGCATGTCGCCGGTCGTCCACTCCGCGTCGACCGTCAGGTGCTTGGTCACCGCGTCGAGCACGCCGTACAGCTTCGTCGGGTTGGCCATGGTCTCGCCGGAGAGGGTCTGGCGCATGAGGGCCCGGAGGAAGTTCTGCTGGCGCTTGATCCGGTCGAAGTCACCGCCGGCGAGACCGTAGCGCTGCCGCACGTACAGCAGGGCCTCCTCACCGTCCATCTGGTGCTCGCCCGCCTCCCAGGTCTTGCCACGAGCGGAGTCACGGACCGTCTCGGGCACCGTGATGGTGACCCCGCCGAGCTCGTCGGTCAACGCCTCGAAGCCGTCCCAGTCGATGATCGCCAGGTGGTCGACGCGGAGGTCGGTCAGCTGCTCGACGGTCTCCACCGCCAGCGACGGACCGGCGAACGAGAACGCCGCGTTGATCTTGTTCTGGCCGTAGCCCGGCACCGTCACCCAGGAGTCGCGCGGGATCGAGACCAGCGTCGCGTGCTCACGGTCGCTGTCGATGTGCAGCAGCATGAGCGAGTCCGTGCGCTGCTGGCCGGGCAGCCAGCTCGGCGCAGCGGCGTCGTCGCCGGTGGTGGGCTCCTCCGAGCGGCGGTCGGTGCCCATCAGCAGGATGTTGACGCCCTCGCCTTTGGAGGGGGCCGGGCGGCTCTCCAGACCTGCGAAGGCGTCGTCGACGCGGTCGACCTGCCCGACGAGCCGGTCCTGCAGGTACCAGGCACCCGCGACGAGCACGAGCCCGAGCACGACGAAGCAGACGCCGAGGCCGATCAGGACCCGGCGAAGGGTCCGGGGCTTGCGGCGTTCGGTGTCGGACCCCTCGGGCGGGGCTTCGGTCGTCCGGGTATCCATGGCGGTCTCAGCGTACGTGGGCAGGGGCTGACGGACAGCCGAACACTACAGATCGACCTCGTCGCGCACGAACGCAGCGACCTGCGCGGCGAGCTCCGGCCGGCAGACGAGAAGGTCGGGGAGCCAGGGGTTCTCGCGGTTGTACTCCAGGGGCTTCCCGTCGGCCCGGCTCGTGTGCAGACCCGCGGCGCGGGCGACCACGACCGGTGCGGCGGAGTCCCACTCGTACTGGCCGCCGGCGTGGACGTACACGTCGGCGACGTCACGCACGACCGACATGACCTTGACCCCGGCCGACCCCATCGGCACGAGCTCGGCGCCGATCCGCCCGGCCAGCTCCTGGACGAACTCCGGCGGCCTGCTGCGGCTCACGGCGATGCGCACCGGACCGTCGGCGCGCGGCCCGACGCGACGCGGCTCCGCGGTGCTGAACGTCTCGCCGAGGGCTGGCTGGGCCACCGCACCGGCGACCAGGTCGCCGTCCTCCCAGAGCGCGACGTGCACCGCCCAGTCGTCACGCGGCGGCTCGGAGAACTCCCGCGTGCCGTCGAGCGGGTCGATGATCCACACCCGACGCGCCGACGTGCGGGCCGGGTCGTCGGCCGCCTCCTCGCTGAGCACCGCGTCCTCGGGCCGGTGCTCCGCGAGCAGCCGGGCGAGGACGGCCTGGCTCGCCTGGTCGCCCGCGTCCTTGAGCGCCCTGCCCTCGAGGCCGCCCTCGCGGACCTTCAACAGCTCGGCACCGGCCTGCTCGGCCAGCCAGGCGGCGAGCTCGTGGTCGTTCGTCGACGTCATGGGAGCCATTGTCGCGGGGCCGTCCTGTGGAGGGTCACCGGCCCGACCCGGTCTGTGCAAACGCGCGACGGCCGGACCCCACAACGGCGAGACTCGTGAACGCGTGCCCTCCGAGCGAGGGACGTCACGCAGATCCTGGGGGAACACCATGCTCGCCACCCGTATCGCACCACTGGCCGCCGCCGCCACGCTCGCGCTCGGCGGAGCGCTCGTCGCCGCACCCGCCCACGCGGACTCGATCCATCCCGACCGCATCGTCGGGACCAACCCGGCAGACCACACCCCGCACGTCCTGAACGGCCAGGTACGAGCCGTGGCCAAGGTCGGCAACACGATCGTGCTCGGCGGGAGCTTCACCCAGGCACGCAACCAGAACGAGTCGACCGTGCTGTCGCGAGCCAACCTCCTCGCCTTCGACGCGACGACAGGACGGATCAGCACGTCGTTCGTCCCCAACCCCAACGGCATGGTCTACGCCCTCGTCCCCGCCCCCGACGGGCGCAGCGTCTACGTCGGCGGGACGTTCTCGAGCATCTCCGGCGCCGCGGCGTCGAACGTGGCCCGCGTCGACGTGACGACAGGCGCGCGCGTCAGCGGCTTCACGAGCCCGACGTTCAACGGTCAGGTCCGTGCGCTCGCGCTGGACGGCAACCGCCTGTGGGTCGGCGGCAAGTTCACCCACGTCGGTGGCGTGGCCCAACGTGCGCTCGCCACGATCAACGCGACCACCGGCGCGCGCGACGCCTTCATGGGCCTGTCGATCGCCGGCCAGAACAACGGCGGCGCCACGTCCGTCCTCCGCCTCTCCAAGTCTCCGACCGACTCCAAGATCGTCGGCGTCGGCAACTTCATGACCGTCGCCGGCCAGTCGCGCCCGCAGATCGTCATGCTCCGGACGTCCGGGGCGTCGGCCACGCTCGCGGACTGGCAGACGAACTTCTACGAGCCCCGTTGCTCCAGCAGCTTCGAGACGTACCTGACCGACGTCGACTTCTCGCCGGACGGCTCGTTCTTCGCGGTGTCCACGACCGGGGCGTACGGCGGCAGCGTCCGGTCGTGCGACACCGTGGCGCGCTTCGAGTCCGAAGCGACCGGCACCGGCCTCGCGCCGTCCTGGAAGGCCTACACCGGCGGCGACACGACCTGGTCGGTCACGGTGACCGACGACGTCGTCTACGCCGGCGGCCACCAGCGCTGGCAGAACAACCCGTTCGCCGGTGACCGTGCCGGGCAGGGCGCCGTGTCCCGTCCAGGGATCGCCGCACTCGACCCGACGAACGGCCTTCCGTACCAGTGGAACCCGACGCGTACGCGGGGTGTGGGCGTCTTCGAGATGCTGCCGACGCCCGAGGGGCTCTACGTCGTCTCCGACACCGACCGGATCGGCGAGTACGAGTACCACGGCCGTGTGGCGCTGATGCCGCTCGCAGGCGGCAAGGTGCTCCCGCAGATCGCTGCGGCCACGCTCCCTGCCCAGGTGTACCGCGTGGCCTCGGGCGGCTCCCAACCGACCCGGCGCAGCTTCGACGGCGCCGCCGCGGGTCCCTCCGCGAATGCTCCGGCGGGGTCGGTGGCGTGGAACCAGTCGGTCGGTGCCTTCATGGCGGGCGGCGTCCTCTACACCGCGCTCAGCGACGGCAGCCTCACCAAGAGGACGTTCGACGGGACGAGCTACGGCGCGGCCTCCGCGGTGAACACGGCCGACCTGCTCGTCCGGATGGCGACCTGGCACGACACGGAGATCCCGCGCATCACGGGGATGTTCTACGACCGTGGCCGCATCTACTTCACGCAGTCCGGGTCCTCGCAGCTGCACTACCGCTACTTCACGACCGAGAGCGACGTGGTCGGCGCTGCCCGCCTCGTCGCGAGCGACAACGTCTCCGGGATCGACTTCTCCCAGGTGCGCGGCATGTTCGTCGCCGGCGGCGCGCTCTACTGGGCGAACGCCAGCGGCACGCTCCACCGGACGGGCTGGCGCCAGGGGGCCCAGTCGGGTGCCCCAGTGGCGGGCACCACCACTCCCGTCTCCGGCCCGGGGATCGACGGGCAGACCTGGTCGTCGCGGGTGCTGTTCCCGTACCAGGGCAACACCCCGCCTCCCGTCCAGGCCCCGACCGCGGCGTTCACCGCGTCGTGCGCGGCGTTGACCTGCACGTTCGACGCGTCCGGATCGACGGGGTCGATCTCCAGCTTCGCCTGGCAGCTCGGCGACGGCTCCACCGCAAGCGGGGTCACTGCCACCCGCACGTACGCGACGCCGGGTACCAAGACCGTGACCCTGACCGTGACAGGTCCGACGGGCCTGACCTCCACGTCGACGCGGACGGTGTCGGTCACCCAGCCCGCGCCGACGAGCCTGTCCTTCGTCGGCAGCGACGCGACCACCGGCAACCGGACCGCGCACCGCGTCACGGTCCCGTCCTCGGTCCAGGCAGGTGACCGGCTGCTCCTCTTCATGGCCGCGAACACGACCACGCCCTCCTACACCGGCCCGGCGGGCTGGACGTCCGTCACGACCGCCGACTCCGGCGGCACCGCCGGGCGAGCCTGGACGAAGGTCGCCACCGCGAGCGACGCCGGGAGTGCGGTGACGGTCCAGAGCAGCGCGTACGCGAAGTCGAGCCTGGCCGTCAGCGCCTACCGCGGGGCCAGCGCCACGGCAGCCCCCGCTGCCGTGGCGATCGACTCCGGAGGCACCAGTCACACGACGCCGTCGGTGCCGGTGAGCAACCCGTCCAGCTGGGCCGTCAACGTCTGGGCCGACGAGTCGAGCGCGACGACGACGTGGAGCGGCGTTCCTGCCGGTCAGGCCGTACGGGCGACGACGGTCGGCACGGGCAACGGCCACACCTCGCTGGTGCTGACCGACAGCGCCGGCGCGGTCGGCACCTCGACCGCGGGCGGCCTCGCCGCCACGGCTAACGCCACAGGCCGGGGCGTCACGTTCACCGTCGTGGTGCCACCTGCGTGACATCCGACCGGTATGTCCAGAACTCCCGCCGACGGGTGTGGGCTGGCTGTAGCATGAGGCGGTTCCCCCCGCCAGGAGGATGATCCCGTGCCCCAGGAACTCGGCAATGGGCCAAGGCTCGCATCGCTGAAGGCTTCGCTCCGACGCGGAGTCCCGTTGGCGATCCTCATCGTCCTGGCCGGTGCCGTGCTCGGCGGCTTCTACGGTGCGCAGCAGTCGCAGACGCACACGGCGGGCGCGACCGTCCTGATCGACCCCCTGGTCGGCAACCCGTTCAACCCCGAGGGACGCGGCGACGACCTCGTCAACCTCGAGACCGAGGCCCACCTGCTCCGGTCCGACGCGGTCGCCCGGCTCGTCGCGCAGGACATCGACTACACCGGCGCCCCTGCGGACCTCCTCAAGGGACTCAAGGTGACCGTCCCGCCCAATACGCAGATCCTCGACCTCACGTACGAGGCGCCGCGGGCCGAGGACGCCGTCGTCCGCGCGCAGAGCTTCGCCGACGTCTACCTCGCGTACCGGCAGTCGCGCGCCGACGCGCTCGTCGCGACCCAGACCGCACGGATCGACGACCAGATCACCAGCCGCAACGAAGAGCTGCGCGTGCTGACGCGGCAGCTGTCACGCACTCCGGCCGGCACGGCCAACTCCCGGCTGCTCACCGAGAAGGTCGAAGCCGTCTCCACCCAGATCAACCAGCTCCGCGCCCGGTCGGCAGAGCTGGCGACCGGGTCGCTCGACGCCGGCCAGGTCGTGACCCCTGCGTCGGTCCCGGGGACGGGGCCGTTCAGCCCCACGGTGCTGATGGCGGTGGTGGGCGCCATGGCGGGCCTCGTGGTGGCCGTGGTCATCGCGCTGGTACGGGCGCGGGCCGACAACAGGATCCACCACGTGGACGAGGTCGAGGCGCTCGATCTCGAGGTCCTCGGGTCGCTCGACGCCGAGAACCTCACCTTGGTCGCCGACCGGCTGGAGCACCCGGCTCAGGGAGTCGCGGCGGTGACCGGCGAGCTGCGCCGCATCCGGGTGGCGCTGCTGACGGGCGACCGCAAGCGTCCGTTCGTCCTCGCGATCGCGGCCGCCTCCGACTCGGAGGGGGCCGCCGCCTCTGCGCTCGCGATCGGGATGTCCATCGCCGCGTCGAACGTCTCGACCGTGGTCGTCGACGCCACCGGGCAGCCCAACGGCCCTTCCACGATCCTCCCGGACGCGACGGTCGGCATGAACGACGTGCTGTGGGGATCGGCCTCGGTCGACGACGCGCTCGCGCGGGTCGCCCCGCACCTCGACGTCGTCCCGCGCGGCGACGACGCGATGGAGGTCGACGACCTGTTCGTGGCCCCGCAGATGGAGGCGTTCGTCGACGAGCTGAGGGGACGCTTCGAGGTGGTGATCCTCGCGGCATCGACCCTCACCGACCCCCGGACCCGCGCGCTGGTCGCGCTCGCGGACGACGTCGTCATCGAGGTCGTCGAGGCCACGACGACGCACCGCGACCTCACCACGATCCCCGACGTCGTCCCGCAGGCGACGTCCCGGCTCGTCGGCTGCGTCTACCTCCGGCCCGCCAAGACTGCGCACCGGCGCCGGCGGTTGCGCAGGCCGTCGCCGAAGGACCCGTCGGGTCCGTCGAGCGGCCTCGCCACCGACACGGACGACGAGGACACGGCCGGCCCTGCGGACCGTGACACCCCGGTCGCCCGGACCGAGCCGAGCGCGAGCCAGTCCCGCTACCGCATCGTCTTGCGGGGAGGTGCGCGGCGCGTTCCCGTCTCGGGGTTCGGCGAAGGCGTATGACCGATCACGAAGCCCGCTCGCTGCGTGGTGTCGCCCGCGGCGGAGCGATCGGGATGGTCGGGGCGGCCGTCTCCGCCCTCAGCGGGTTCCTCCTGGTCGCGGTCATCACCAACACGTACAGCAAGCACGTCGCGGGCGTCTTCTTCTCGGCGACATCGATCTTCGTCGTCGCCAGCGCGGTGACGGCCATGGGCACCGAGGCCGGGCTCGGACGATTCCTGCTGCGCTTCGAGGCCACCCGCCGGTTCGCCGACGTACGCGTGGTCCTGCGCGCGGCGTTCGTACCGGTCGTGGTGGTGAGCGTCGTCGTCGGTCTCGCGATGGTGGCCGGGGCGCGCCCGATCGCCGACCTCGCCGGGCTCGGCGACGACGGCGCGGCGATCGTCGCGGTGCTGGGGGTCACGCTCCCCTTCGCCGTCGTGGGGAGCCTGTGCCTGGCGACGACCCGCGGCTTCGGCCAGATGCGATGGACGGTGTTCATCGACAAGATCTTCCGCTCGGCGGTGCAGCCGCTCGCGGCGCTGGTCACGGGCCTCCTCGGCCTGGGCATCCTGGCCCTGACCGTCGGCTGGGCGCTGGCGTACGTCCTGGCGGGCGTGGTCGCGATCGTGACGCTCCGACGCTTCTACCGGCGGCGCGAGGCGTCGTACACCGACTCCGAGCCGCCTGCGCCTCGGCAGGAGATCGTCGGTCAGTTCTGGTCGTTCACCTGGCCCCGCAGCGTGGCGCAGGTGTCCCAGATGGTCATCCAGCGCGCCGACATCATCATCATCGCCGCGCTCCTCGGGCCGGCCTCGGCCGCCGTCTACACCGCCGCGACCCGGTTCATGATGATCGGCCAGTTCGGCACGCAGGCGGTGCAGCAGGCCGTCCAGCCACGCTTCACCGACCTGATCGCGCGAGGGGAGCACGCGGCGCTCGGCACGGTCTTCCGCATCTCCACCGCGTGGAGCATGGCGATGGCGTGGCCGCTCTACCTGGTCGTCGGCTTCGCGCCGCACGTCTACCTGTCCCTCTTCGGCTCGGGCTACGCCGACGACGGCCGCACCGTGGTGCTCTTCATGGTGGGGGCGATGCTCTTCGCGGTCTTCTCCGGACCGGTCGACACCCTGCTGCTGATGTCGGGACGGAGCACGACGAGCCTGTTCAACTCGCTCGTCGCGCTGGCGCTCGACCTCGTGCTCTGCTTCGTGCTCATCCCGAGGATGGGCATCGCCGGCGCGGCGGTCGCGTGGACGGTCGCGATCGTCACCCGCTGCACGCTGGCCTTCGTCCAGGTGCACCGGATGTGGGGCATCAACCCGTTCTGCGTCCCGACCCTGATCGTGGCGAGCCTCAACGCCGTCTGCTTCGCCGCTCCCGTCGCGGTCCTCTCCCTCACGACCGATGCGGGTCTGTTCGCGCTGTGCGCCGTCGCGGTCGCCGGCGGGCTGGCGTACCTCGCCGGGCTGTGGTTCTTCCGGAAGCCCTTGATGCTGAGCACGTTCCGCGCGCTGCGTGCGCGACGCCCGTCCCCCACGCCGTCGGAGGTGGCCTCTCGATGACCGATGTGCTCTTCGAGGCGTGGCGGGGGCGGTACGCGGACAGCCCGCGCGCCCTCTCCCTGGAGCTCGCCCGGCGGTTCCCGTCGGTGCGCCAGCGGTGGGTCCACGACGGCGTGGCCGACCGTCCGCCGGCCCCGGTCGTGCGGCGCCACTCCCCCGCGTACTTCGCGAGGCTGCTCTCCTCCGACCTCGTGGTGTCCAACGACATCATCAGCAAGCACCTGGTCAAGGGCCCGGGTGTGACGTACGTCCAGACCTGGCACGGGACCCCGCTCAAGGTCATCGGGCTCGACGAGCGGGACTCCGCGTACGCGGGCGCGCAGGCGCACCGCGAGCGCATGCTGCGCGACGTCGCCAAGTGGGACATCCTGCTGTCGCCGAGTCCGACCTGCACACGGATCTTCCGCGGCGCCTTCGGCTTCGACGGCGAGGTCCTGGAGACCGGCTACCCGCGCAACGACATGCTCGTCGACGACGACGGGACGACACGGGCCCGGGTGCGGGCGAGCCTCGGCATCCCGGAGGACGCGACGGCGGTGCTGTACGCACCCACGTGGCGCGACGACGCGAAGAACGCCGACGGACAGTTCGTCCATCCGGTTGACTTCCCGTACGCCCGCGCGCTCGACGTGCTTCCGCCCGGCTCGGTGGTCCTCAACCGGCTCCACAAGAACGTGCACGCCCCGGCGGGCAGCGCCCACCCGCGCGTGCTCGAGGTCAGCGCGTACCCGGAGATCGCCGAGCTGTTCCTCGCCGCCGACCTCCTCGTCTCCGACTACTCGTCCGCGATCTTCGACTTCGCCGTGACGGGCAAACCGATCGTGCTGTACTCCCCTGACCTCGACCACTACCGCGGGTCGTTGCGGCCGTTCTACTTCGACTACGAGACGTGGGCCCCGGGGCCGGTCGCGCGTACGGCCGCCGCGCTGGTCGCCTTCCTCGAAGAACCCGCCGAGGTCGCGCGCACCTCGCGCGACCGGTACGCGACGTTCGTCGCGACGTTCTGCCCGCACGAGGACGGCCGGGCGAGCGAGCGGGTCATCGACGCGCTCGTCGCGCGAGGCGTCCTCAGTGCTCCGCGCGACCTGAGCGATCGCGCCAGCTGACCGGCCTGCCGAGCATCTGAGACAGCTCGTCGTCGAGGTCGGCGAACTCGGCTTCGAGACTGCGCCGCAGCTCGGCGGGCATGGGGTCACGCTGGCGGGCGTTCCACTGCTCGACCGCGTCCGGCGTCCACGCCGGCATCCCGAGCCAGGCGCAGAGGCGCGCGAACTCCTCCTGCGGGGTGTCGAAGAACCGGTCGGCGTCCATCACGTACACGCGGTCGTCGCCGACCGCCTCCTGGAGGCGACGGATCTGCGGCGCGTAGCGCCCCCGCGCCAGGTAGCCGTGGTGGCGGTGCTCGAAACTCTGGTACGACGGGTCTTCGACCAGACGCTGCTCCTCGCCGGCGAGGCGCTCGTCCTCGAGCTTCAGCGCCTCCTCGAACGGCTCGGTCTCGAACCCCCGGGCCAGCTCGTGCCGGTGCGCCGAGTACGCCCGCTCGACCGGGTCACGGACCAGCACGACCAGCCGGGTCCGGGGCAGATCGGCCGCGATCCGCTCTGCCGCCAGCGGGTGGAAGAGGTAGTAGCCGCTGCTCTCGAAGGTGAACGCCCGTCCGTGACGCGCGCGACGGTCGGCGAGGAACCTGACAGGGAAGTGACCGCGGTACCAGCGACGTCCACGTGCGTAGTGCAGGTCGAAGTAGCCGATGCCCTTGGAGAGCGTGGGACGCACGACGTCGGGGTGCTCCGACAGCACCCGGTAGAGCGTCGTGGTCCCGCACCGCTGTGCGCCCACGATGATGAAGTCGGGCTCCATCCGCCAGCGCGAGGTCGCGGTGCCCCAGAACGTGGCGGCCCGGCGTACCCACCGACCGAGCGACGCCGGCATCGCGTCACGGACCCGGCGCACCAGCTGACGTGACGTCTTCATCGGGACTCCTCCATCGAGTCGAGCCAGTCGTCGAGGGCGTTCGCCATCAGCTCGGCCCGGTCGGAGACGAGGTGGCCGCCGATCCTGTGGACCGACTTCTGGTAGCGCACCGTGATGGTGGCGAGGTAGGTCGCCGCGAGGACGGCGTCCGGGGACCGCCGGTCCTCGCAGGCCGGCCTGCCCATCACCAGACCGGCGCGCACGTGCGGGATGCTCAGGCCGTGGGCGCGCGTGTAGGTGTTGACGCCGTAGTGGAGTGCGTCGAGCCCGAGCGGAACGCCTGACTCGAGCCGCTCGAAGTCCCACAGCTGCGTCCGGCGGTGCGCGCGCGCCATGTTCCACGGGGTCCAGTCGCCGTGCCACGTCGCCTCGACGAAGGGGGTGTCGTCGGCGTACGGCGCGAGGCGTTCGAGCGAGCGCGACAGCACCGCCTGCACCTGGCTCGCCGGCAGCTGCGCGACATCGGCGGCCAGCCCTGCCCACACCGGCATGTCCGCCAGAGGGCGGACGTCACCGGGACCGAGCGCCCGACCGAAGGAATCCATCAGGGCGTGGGGGACGTGCCACTGGGCCTTCGGGCGCTGCGCGAAGGCCGTCCGCAGGGCGGTCATGGCGAGGACGGTCATCCCCTGCCACTCGCCGAGGTGCAGAAGACGGGGCACCTCGAACGTCGGCGGCAGCGGCGACGACCCCAGGAGGCGCAGCGACTCCGCCTCCGCGGTGACGTCAGCCCGGGAGACCTCGGTGACGCCGAGCTTGACGAAGGCCAGCGAGCGTCCGTCGGTGTCGAAGACCTGGAGGACCGGCTTGCGGTTGGCGCGTGCGGTGCCGACCCCCAGGCTGAAGACGACCGACTCCGCACCGAGGATCCCGGCCAGGTGGTCGGCGAGGCCGCCTGCCTGGTGCGGGGCCACCGACAGCCCGTCCGGCAGGAACCTGCCGGCCCCGACCCGGAGCGCAGCCGCCAGACCGAGGCGGCCCAGCGTCTCGCGCGCCGAGAGCGAGGCACTGAACCTCATCATCGACCAGGCCGCCGCGCCGTTCGGGGAGGCAGGGACGAGGAGTCGCGGGGAGCGGCGGTTCGGGACGTAGAGGTAGTCGCGGGACCCGTCGTGCCGCGCGGCGACGGTCACGGCCGCACCCGGGGCGGCGAGCTGTTCGGCGCACGCAGCCAGCGCTGCACCGGCGTCGTCCGACATCGCTCTCCTTCGCGGGTGGCGGATCAGCGCGGCAACGTCGGTGACTCGCGCACTGCGGACGCGAAGTCGGCGATCTTCGCGTCCGTCGACAGTACCCAATTGGCCGTGCTGTTGTACGGCGAATCGAAGTATGCGAACGCGACCCCTCCGCGCGCCGCCAGCGCCTTTGCCGACCGGCGGATCCACGTCGGGTCGCGCACGGCCGCAGGGTCAGAGTAGCCCGTCTCCGCGAGCCCCCAGCGCACACCTTGTCGTGACGCCCAGCGCGAGAGCGGGACGAAGTAGTCCTTCACGACGTCGTTCTCGACCAGCCGGCCGTCACGACCGTACGAGTTGTAGACGTCGAACCCGGCGACGTCGACCTTGACGCCCCTAGGCCACAGGGCGGACAGCGAGTACGCGGCCGGACCGTAGAGCTGGTTCCACCCGGTGAGGATCACCGTGTAGGCGACGTTGTCCGCCCACTTGCGCACCCGTGGCGCCAGCCGCTCCTGCATCCGCCGCCACGCCTTGACATCACCGTCGCCCTCGGGCTCGTGGTGGAAGGCCAGCCACACGGGACCCGGGATGGCGTCCAGCCGCTCGGCGAGGTCGCGCACCCACGCGTCGCCCTGCCCGTTCGCCATCGCGGCCCACGAGTGCGGGAGCTTGAAGCTGATCCACGGCAGGCGGCCCGCCGCGACGTCGGCGCGCGCCGTCCGTACGGCCTTGTCGACCCCGGACGCGGCGTAGTACGTGCGCCGCACACCCAGACGGCGCCCGATCTCCTTCTCCAGGCCGGCTGGATCAGTGTTGCCCCCGTGCGCGGCGCCGACGTACGCCCCGCACTGCGGCAGGCCGCGACGGGTGTAGCGGCAGCCGTTCGACAGGACTCCCACGTACGGGTCGACGTCCGGCTCCTCCCGGACGGCCGACGTCGCGCGCACCGTCCTCGCCGACGCGCCGTCCAGCAGCAGGGCGCCCGGCCTGGCGAACGCTCCCGTCACGCGGAGCTGGACCACGGGGCGAGCGAGCCGCGTCCGGGTGGCGAAGCTGACACGACGCCAGGTCTTGGCCGCAGGCCTCACGACCCGGACGTGGCGGCGCGCCTTCTTGCCTCGTGTCTCGCGGAGGACGACCCGGACTCGGGTGCCCGGCCGCGACGGCCGCACCCAGACCTTCACCGCGACCCGTGTCCCCTTGCCGGCGGCCAGCCTGCGCGTCGGACTGGCCACGACGACCTTCGGCACCTTCCGGGTCCCCACCAGCCTGGCGCGCTTCTTCCCCTGGACGCCGCCCTTGCCGATGGTGAGCCGACGGCTCGAGACGTTCACCGTCGTCCAGCGTGGTCGCGGCCGTTCGAACGAGCCGTTGCGGATCGTGTTCGGCCCGTGCACCGGTCGCCCCTCGGCCGTACGCTCCGTGGGCGCCGTGTGGGTCGTCGCGGCTGCCGCGGCCCGCTTCGGGAGGCCGACGGCGGCGGTGTCGGCGATCGGCAGCGAGAAGAGCATGACCCCGGTGCCGAGGAGCGCGAGACGACGCAGCGGCACCACTGCACCTGCCACCGGTACGCCCCCGTCCCGTGCTCCGCCGTCGCAGCCGAGTCTCGCGACGGCATCGTCCCTTCACCGTACGAGCGTCCTCGGCGAGCCGCACCTCGGCGGCGAGCGGGGGGGCTCAGCCGCCCGCAGGCAGCCGCGGCGAGCGCTTCAGGACCGCGCCGAACGACCTTTCCTTCTGCGTCGTGGTGATCACCCAGGAGGAGCTGCTGTTCAGCGGCGAGTTGAAGTACGTGAAGGCGATGCCGCCCGCGTCGACGAGCGCGTCGTAGGTCTCGCTGATCCAGGCAGGGTGGTCGACGGACGCCATGTCGGTGAAGCCCGTCTCGGCGAGGCCCCACTTGACGCCGGTGGCCTTCGACCAGGCGGCGAACTCCTTGAAGTAGGCCTTCATGTCCGTCGGCTCCAGCCGCACGGGACCGTCCTTGGTCGAGCCGTAGAAGTTGTAGACGTCGAAGCCGGCGACGTCAACCTTCACGCCCTTCGGCCAGAGCGAGTCCAGCGCGTACTCGGGGGCGCCGTGGAGCTGGTTCCAGCCGGTGAGCACGATCGTGTACGCAACGTTGTCCGCCTCGGCGCGCACGAGGGGCGCCAGGCGCTGCTGCAGACGCGTCCACTCGGCGATCGGACCGTCGCCCTCGGGCTCGTGGTGGAAGGCCAGCCAGACGGGGCCGTCGAGCTCGTCCAGCCGCTGCGCGATGTCACGCGCCCACGCGTCGCCAGCACCCTGCGCCATCTCGGCCCAGGAGTGCGGGAGCTTGAAGCTGATCCACGGCAGGCGGCCGGCCTCCAGGTCGGCGGCCGCGGTCTTCACGGCGCCGTCGACCTGGGTCGGCGACCAGTAGGTCCGGCGGACACCGAGGGTGCCGCCGACCGCGCGCTCGAACGACGTCGGATCGGCGTTCCCTCCGACGGCAGCCCCGAAGTAGGCGCCGCACGCAGGGATGCCTCGCGCGGAGTAGCGGCAGCCGTTGCTCAGGACGCCCGCGGTCGGCGGCGTCGTCGGCGACGCCGTCGGTGCCGTCGGAGACGGCGAGACGCTCGGAGTGGTGGGCGACGCCGTGGGGGTCGGCGTGGCGCTGGGCGAGGGCGTCGGAGCCGGACGCGTCGGCGACGCGGTCGGTGCGGTCGGGGAAGGCGAGGCGGTCGGCGTGGTCGGCGATGCCGTCGGCGTCGGCTCCGTCCCCGGCTCGAGCAGCTCCACCATCGACACGTCGTCGATCTCCAGCGCGCGGCCCGCCGGGTTCTTCCACGCCAGCACGTTGAGGTCGAGGCTGGCGCCGTCGGAGGCGGTCTCGAGCTCGAGCTCGACCTTCGTCCAGTCGGTGTCGGTGAGGTAGAAGGTCGAGCCGTGGACGGTCACGTCCTTGCCGGCGACCTCGCGAACCCTCAGCTGCCCCGAGACCTTCGGCCGCGACCCTCGGACGGAGGCGGAGACGCGGTAGCGGGTGCCCTCGGTCGTCTGGGCGACGGTGTTCACGCGGTCGTTGAGCACCACCGTCCGGGTCGAGCGGGACGTCACCGAGGCGTGCGGATCGGCGCCGTCGGTGGAGACCACCGTGAGCGTGGAGTTGCGCGCGTCGTTGGTCCGCCAGCCTGTGGTGCCTTCGTCGAAGGTCCCGTTGACGACGAGCTCGGGGCCGGCGACGAGCGCCGGCGAGGGCGCCGACGTGCTGACCACGACCGCGGCCAGGGCGAGCGAGACGAAGAGGACGAGGATCGCGCGCGGACGGCGCAACGGCGCCAGCTGCTTGTGCTTGGGGGACGGCATTCGACATCACCTGCGGCTGTCACTGACGGGTCGGCAGCAACGTAGGGATCAGAACAGGCTTGGAATGCTAGTCCGTGAGCATCAGGGCGCAAGGCCCTCAACGGTTGCCGCTCGCCCCCGGTCGCGTGCCTGTCGGAATGTCGCCAAGCGCCCCCGAAACGGCGCAAAACCCGGGGAAACGGCCCGCGCGCGCCATGGGCTCTCTACCATTCTTGAGAGCAGCGCTCGGATCCGAAAGGTCTCAGATGTCGAAGACTCGCCACACGACGAGCGTGGGGATCATGTCGATGCAACGCATCTACAACTACGGATCTTCGCTCCAGGCGTACGGTCTGCGCCGACTCATCGAGCAGCACGTCGAGGACGTGCAGGTGTCGTTCGTCGACTACGTCCCCGGCGAGCCGCTGATCAAGGACGCGGCCTCCTCCGAGCCGACCTCGCGGCTGCGACGCAGCCTCGCGAAGGTCGCGGAGTACAACCAGGTCGACGCCTCGCTGCGCGACCGGCTCCGCTTCTTCAACCACAAGCGGACCTACGGCAAGAAGTACTTCCCGCTGATGGGCATCCCGACCGAGCCCGCACGCGACCTCGCCCTCGACGTCCAGGTCGTCGGGAGCGACGAGGTCTTCAACTGCGTCCAGTCCAACACCAACGTGGGCTACTCGCGTGACCTCTTCGGGCACGGCAGCCCCGCGCGTCGCCTGGTCTCCTACGCCGCCTCTTTCGGCAACACGACCCTCGACAAGCTGAGCGCGGCCGGGGTCCGGGACGAGGTGGCAGCCGACCTCTCCCGCTTCGACGCCCTCTCCGTGCGCGACCAGAACTCCGCCGACATCGTCAAGGCGCTCACCGGCCGGACGTCCACGATCAACGTGGACCCGGCGCTGGCGTACGACTTCCTGGGGCAGGAGACCAGGATCCCCACAGCACGGCCGCACCCCGAGCCGTACCTCCTCGTCTACGGGTACTCGGGCCGGCTCGGGAAGGAGGAGAACGACGCGCTCCGCTCGTACGCCCGCGCCCGCGGCGCGCGGATCCTCTGCGCCGGCGGCGTGCAGGACTGCTGCGACGAGTTCGTCGACTGCAGCCCCTTCGAGCTGCTGGCCTACTTCCGTCACGCCGAGGGCGTCGTGACCGACACCTTCCACGGCACGATCTTCTCGCTCATCAACGAACGGCCCTTCGCGACGATCGTCCGGCGCAGCTCCGGGCACGGCTACGGCAACGAGGAGAAGCTCGGCTACCTCCTCGAGACCTTCGGTCTCGTGGACCGCCGCGTCGACGACGCCGCGCAGCTCGTCTCCACGCTCGCCGCGCCCGTCGACTACCGACCCGTCGCGTCGGTGCTGGCGCGCGAGCGTGCACGCACGGCCGACTACCTCTCGAGCGCGATCGCCCAGAAGGTGGCCGACCGATGAAGATGAACAGCTCGCGGCCCCGACAGTTCGGCAAGAAGCAGCTCCAGCGCGTGCGTCTGCGCTACCTCGCGCACAAGGACATCAGCCGCTTCTCCCGTACGGCGTCCTTCTCGGTCTTCGACGACGGCTACGAGCAGGTCGTCTCCCGCATCATGTACAACGTCCACGCCCTCGAGAAAGGGCTCGCCAGGAACTCCGACGTCCGGCTCGGCTTCGGCCGCAAGGCCCTGTCGAACCTCAACGACGCCCTCGTCGTCTACCGCTCCCGCGGCTACGACACCGCCGCGTTCGCGTACGTGGAAGGGCTGTCGATCATCCGCCGCTACGAGGAGTACCACCGCAAGCAGGAGTTCGACGTCCCGTTCCTGTCGGAGGTGATCGACGACGAGCTCCGTCGCACCGACCGGCCCGCGGAGGCCGCGGGGACCAAGACGGTGCGCCGCAGCGACAAGGAGAACAACTGCGACAAGACCTTCTACGACCTGGCGCAGGGCCGCAGCAGCGTGCGCGAGTTCTCGGGGCGTCCGATCGACACCGAGAAGGTGATGAACGCGCTCCGCAACGCGGAGAAGACCCCCTCGGTCTGCAACCGCCAGGGGTGGCGGGCGTACTGGACTGAGGACAAGCAGCTCGCTGCCCAGGTCCTGGCGCACCAGCGGGGCTTCGGGTACGCCGAGATGCCCGAGGTGCTGCTGGCGATCACCGTCTCCAACAACACCTTCCTGAGCCCGGTCGAGCGCAACGAGGCGTTCGTCGACGGCGGCCTCTTCGCGATGTCGGTGCTGTACGGGCTCGAGCACGAGGGCCTGGCAGCGGTGCCGCTGAACGCGATGATGTACTACCGCGACCAGCTGGCCGTCCGACGGCTGCTCGACATCGACGACTCCGAGATGATCATCATGTTCATCGCCGTCGGCGAGTTCCCGCCCGAGAGCGTCGTCCCGATCTCCGACCGCAAGCCGGCCGAGACCTTCGTACGCCGCCGCTGAGGCTCAGATGCCGTGGCCGCGGCGGTGGGCGATGTCCATCAGCCGCTCGGCCGAGACCAGGCGCCCGGCCACCGCTGCCGCCAGGTAGGTTCGCTGCTCGCGCGGCGACAGCCGGAAGGTGCGCCACGCGGTGCTCAGGGCCTCGCGTCGCCGTCCGATCGCGGCGAGGGCGAAGGCCCGCCTCCCGTACAGGCGCGCGAGCGCACGGTCGTCGTGCCCGAACGCGGCGTGCTTGACGATCACGTAGTCGATGGCCTCGACGATCGTGCCCCACTTGCGGGAGAAGAGCGACTGCCCCCAGGTGACGTCGACGAGCGGCTCCTCGACGACGGCGATCGGGCCGGCCGCCGCCGCCCGGAGGATGAAGTCGAAGTCCTCCCCGTAGCTTCCGGGGATCTCCTCGTCGACCAGTCCGACCGTCGTCTCGAGGGTGCTCCGCTCGATGACGACGGAGGACGGGTGCGCCGCCATCACCCGGTGCCGTACGAGGTTGTCCAGCGTCATCTGCTCCGCCGTGGGGATCCGGTCGTTCGACCGGTCTCCGTAGTTGACGGTGATGCCGGTGACGCAGGTAGGCGCACCGTCGGCCGCCATCTGCGCCACCTGGGCCGCGAGCTTCGTCGGACGCCAGAAGTCGTCGTCGTCGCAGAAGCCGACGAGGGCGGAGGTCCCGTGGAGGATGCCGGAGTTGCGGGCGCCGGCCAGGCCCGGGGTGCGCGTGTTCGAGAGGACGACGACCCGTCGCCCGGTCGTGTCGCTCTCGAGCGACCGGTCGGGCTCGGACTGGTCGAAGACCACGATCACGGTGATGTCGCCGTCGTACGTCTGCGCCAGCACCGCGTCGAGAGCCCGGCGGAGCATGTCCGGGCGGTTGTGCGTGGCAATCACGACATCGACGGACGGGGCAGAGCCAGGCATGGTCACCTCAAAGCGGATAGGACGCAACCCCTCGAGCGTATCTTGCGTCGCGCGGCCCCGAGGCAGTTCCCGATCTTTGCGTCAGGGGCGCCGACGCCGACGGAGCCGGGGGCGCGAGACGGCCTGGACTACGCGTGGCGCGAGCACGGACAAGACGGCGGCGACGGTGATCCCGAGGATGATCCCCGAGGCCACCAGCACGCCCATCGGTTTGCGCACCTCGACGGCGGTGTTGGCGCGCACCACCTCGCCGGCGGTGGTCGACGTCAGGATCAGGTTGTTGATGGCGCTGTCGATGGCCTCGCGCTCGCGCGCCCGTACGTCCGCGGACAGCTCCTCGGTGTCGTCCGGGCCGCCCGCCGACAGGTCCATCTGAGCCAACCGGTCGCGGAGGCCCTCCAGCATCTGGTCCCGGCGCTTCTCGAGGTAGTCGCGCCGCAGCTCGAGGTACCGCTCGGTGAGCGAACGGCTCTCCGCCTCCGCTCGCCGCGGGTCGGTCGACCTCACGTCGATGTTGAGGACCCGGGTCCTCGGGGCGGCGGTGACGCGGATCCGGTCGGTCAGCGCGTCCTCGGCGCCCGTCGGACCGCTCGCCGCGGCGTCGCGGGCGGCGGCGGAGAACACCAGGGCCGCCTCGGTGTCGATGGTGATGTCACGCGGGAGCGCCGACGCCTTCACGATCGCCGTCGTGAGGTAGACGGGCGAGGGCGCCAGGAGGACGGAGGTCCGCGCCACGGACTCCTGCGGCTGCCGGACGACCGCGATCCCGGCGACGAGGATGCCGATCGCTACCGCGGCGGCGTACACGCGGCGCGCCTCCCACGCGTCGCGGACCATGCGCTGGAGCGTGCGACGCCGCGGACCTCGGTACGGGGTCTCGTCGGGATGCTGGCTGCGCCACACCAGCCCGATCGTGAGCATGATCGTGAACAGCGGCATGCCGAGGGTGTCGTACACCCACATCTGCAGCGCGAAGAACAGCAGCAGGCAGGTGCAGACGGTCTCGATCGTCGTCCGGCATCGCCACGTACGCCACAGCGACGTGACGAAGAAGGCGAGGAAGAGGAAGGTCCCCAAGAAGCCTTGGGAGAAGATGACGAGCCAGATGTGACCCTGCGTGCCCAGCGGTGGGACACCGCAGGCAGGGCACTCCGGAGTCGAGGCCCCGGCGATCGACGCGAAGCTGCCCTGCACGTCTCGTGTGCTCCCGAAGCCGATCACGGGTGAGCCTTCGAACGTGCTCGAGACCGTCTGGCTGAGCAGCTGTCCGCGCCGGTCGTTGCTGTGCTGGTTCTCGAGGCGCTCGCCGACCAGGTCGCTCAGCGGGCTCACGAGGAAGGCGGCGACGGCGATACCTCCCACCAGCGCCGTCCCGACGATCGCGACCACGTTGCCGCGCACGACCTGGCGCGCGACGACGAAGGCCGCGCCGAGACCGAGCGATGCCCAGAGCCCGCGGTTCAAGGAGTAGACGATCGGCATCGCCGCGACGGCCAGGACGAGCGGCGCGGCCAGCCGCTGCCAGCGCCTGCCTTGCTTGAGCCAGGCGACGAGGAAGAAGGGGAGGTACAGCGAGATGTTGGCGCCCCACGAGTTCGCGAAGGCGAACGGGGCCTTGGGCCGCGCCTCCGGGCGCCCGAGGACGGTCTGGATGTCGGCGACACCGGGGTGCACGATCCCGCGGACGAGCGAGTTCGACCGGAGGCCGCCGGGCAAGAACAGCTCGACGAGCGAGCGCAGCTCGAGGGTCGGCGCCAGGACTCCCAGCAGTCCCCCGGCGGCGGTGACGACGAACATCCAGCCGAACAGCTGGAACACGCGGCGCTCGGAGACCGAGCGCGGGTCGGAGTTCGCCGCCCACAGGAGCGCGATCGTGCAGGCGACGTACCAGGCGACCCGGTAGCCCCAGACCATGAGGCGCGATGCGCCGCCGCCCGGGACGGCACCGGGTGCGTCCGCCCAGAGGGTGAGCACGCCGACGACCACGCACACCAGGAAGAGCACCCACCACCCGAACCCCGGCGGCACGAACACGCGGCGGCGACGCGCCAGCTGGACTGCCATCGGGACGGCCGCGAGGATGGCGATCACACCCGACAGCCCGGCGATCCACCAGAGGGGGAAGCCGACCAGCGCCACCGTCAGCGGCCAGTGCTCCGGCCACCGCCTGGGACGGTTCCTCGTCGTCTGAGGAACCGCGTCAGGTGCGAGGACGCGGGAGGCGGGCACAGCAGCACTTTCAGGTCGTGTGAGGATGGAACGAGACTAAGCGAGCCGGTGGCCTTGCTTCAGCCAAACCCGCACAAACGTACGTCCGCGCGCCTACGCTGTGAGGAGACTTCTCGGGAAGGGACGCAGGGTGCGCACGTCTGTTTCTGCTGTCGCGCTGGTCGGGGTGCTGCTGGTGGCCTCGGTCACCGCCTGCTCGGGCGAGGACGATGCTACGCCACCGCGCTCCGCGGACTCGGCCTCGACGCCGTCGGCCGAGGTCACCGCCAGCGAGGACGCCCCCGCCGAACCCGCAGCCCGAGGCCCGGTCGCCGACGACTGCTCCCTGACGACGCCGCGGGTGCGGCTGGTGCTCCGCAACTGGGACCGCGTCGTGAGCTCCGTCGGCCGCGAGGACCACGCGGACTATGCCCGCTCCTTCGCTCGCCAGACGACCCGCCTCGCCCGTCGCTCGGCGTCGTGCCCCGGCGCCGAGGAGCTGCGCAAGGTCGCGGCAGGTGCTCGCGGTCTGGCCCGGGCTGCCGACGAGCCCGACCTGCCGGCGTACGGCGAGGTCGCGCGGACCGGTGACGGCTGGCTGGACGCGCTGGGCTACTCGACCCTCTCCTTCTCGGTCGGCTGACTCAGTCGACGGCGAAGAGGACATTGTCGAGGGCGCCGTCGAACTGGTCGGTGCTCGAGGCGAGGAACGCCCCGTTCGCCCCGGCCTTCGCCCCGATGGTGAGCGGGACGGTCGCCGGCACCGCGACGTCGCCGATCGGCCCCGAGGCGGTGACCTGGTCGAGCGTGCGGTCGGCCGCGAGGTCGCGCACCACCACGGTGAGGTCGTCGCGCACCCGACGGCACTCCAGCCTGTACCACGACCCAGGGGCGAGCTGGGCCTGCGACTTCGCGAACACCCGACCGGTCGAGCCGGTGACCAGGCACGACGGGTAGCCGTGGTCGAGCTGCAGCTTGTACTGCGAGCCGTCGTCGAAGAGTCCGCGCTGGACGACGTTCTCTCCGTTGTCGAGGTCGTCACCGGCCTCGAGCCGGTCCAGGCGGACGTCGGCGCCGAGGACGAACGGCCGGCGGCCCGGGTCGAGGAGACCCGTCGACCCCCGGTCGAGCACGGTGATGACGACGCGGCTCTGCCGGGCGTCCGGGAAAGCGATCGCACGCCCGCCACCCGCACCGGCAGCGACGAACGTGACGCCGGCACCGGAGGCGAGCTCGCGAATCTCGGCGTCGAGCTCCCCGTCGTTCACCAGGCCGGCGTCGAACCGCAGGTCCAGGACCGGCGTGGCCTGGGTCGCCGTCGGCGCCGAGGACGGCAGGTCCGCCCCCGCCGGAGCGTCTTGGCAGGCGCTCAGCGCGACGGCCGTCGCCATCAGCGCCACGATCCCCGCGGCCGTACGGCGCACGCGCCTCACCTCGACCTCCGCTTCCTCCGCGCGTCGACCGTGACGACGAGGGTCGACCACAGCCCGCGGACGTAGCGCGGTCCCAGGCGCGTCGGCGCCTGGGCCAGGCGGGCGATCCACTCCAGCCCCGCTCGCCGCAGGAGGCGAGGCGCTCGCTGCTCCTCCCCCGCGAGATAGCCGAACCAGCCGCCGCAGGTGAGCACGATCGACGGTGGAAGCTGCGCCCTCCACCGGTCGACCCAGAGCATCTCGCGAGGAGCGCCCAGGCCCACGACGAGCATGTCCGGGCTCACCTTGCGCACCTTCTCGACGATCGGCTCCCAGTCTTCGACGTAGCCGTGCGCCGTGAGGACGACGGACACGTCGGCGCCGGCCTCGAGCGCCGCTGCCGCCCGCTCCGCGAGGCCCTCCGGACCGCCGATCAGCGCCACGGTGGGCCGTCGGCCCCTGGTCGCCCGCAGCTCGTGGAGCAGGTCCCAGCCGATGTCTGTGGTGGGAGCGCGTTCGATCGAGCGGGCTCCCGCCGCGCGGGCCGCGAGGACCACCGAGCCGCCGTCGGCGTAGATCACGTCGGCTCGCTCCATCGACCCCACGAACTCGGGGTCGCGGCGGGCGTTGAGACCACCGACGTGCAGCGCGTACGCCACCACGGGCTGGTCGGCGCCGCTGCCGCGCGCCACGATCGTCCGCACCAGGTCGTGCCGGGTGAGGTCGGCGACCGCGAACGGTCCGACGGGAACGGACGGGATGTCGGAGAAGGTCACGGCACCGCCTTGAGGACGAGGGAGACAGCCGCGGCGCGGCTCACCTGCGCGCCGAAGGTGGCGGTGAGCCCGCCGGCAGGACCCGTCGTGAGCGGACCACCGCTGTCGACGAGGGCGTCGGAGACCGCTCCGCCCCCACTCCCGGTCGACGTCGAGCGGACCGCCGAGCCCGTCGGAAGCTGCCAGGAGAGGACGTTGCTCGACTTCACTCCCCAGGAGGTGACCAGCCAACCGCCCGCGACGCCCGTGACCGTGGGTGACGTCGCCGACGTCACCGCAGACGAGGACGAGAGCTTCGCCTCGGCGACCGTCACCTTGCCGGTGTTCGACCGGTACGCGGCGACGGTGAAGGCCGACTTCGCGAGAGCCGAGGTCCCGGCGGTGAGGGTCGCACCGGCGTCGGAGGCGACCGCGGTCCTCGCCCACGCGCGCGTACGGAAGCCGTCCGCGTCGGCCGAGGCGATCTCCGTCCAGCCGGCCGGCGGAGTCACGGTCACCGTCGAGGAGTTGACGTTCAAGGTGGCGATCAGCTGGTCTCCTGCCTGGACGGCCGCCGGGATGGCGACGGCGTGGACCGACCTGTTGCCGTTCGTGCTCGCCGCGGCGACGTGCCCCAGCGCGGGTGCCGGCGCAGTCGTGACCGCGACGTCGCGAGTCACCTGGCGCTGAGCGCCTTCGTTGTCGGTGACGGTCAGCGTGACCGGATAGGTCCCCGCCGCGGCGAACTCGTGCTGCGTCGTGACCCCTTGCGCGGTGGCGGTGCCGATCTTCCAGCCGTACGACACGATCTCACCGTCAGGGTCCGTCGACGACGAGGCGTCGAACGCGCACACGAGCTGGTCGCACGTGACGTCGAACTCGGCCGTGGGTGCCTTGTTGACCCGGGTGACGGTGATGAGGCGCGTGGTCGTCGCGCTCGCACCCGCCTGCGTGGTGACCGTCAGGGTCACGGTGTACTTCCCGTTGGCTGCGTACGTGTGCGAGGGGTTCGCCGCGGTCGAGGTCGCGCCGTCCCCGAAACTCCAGGCGTACGAGGAGATCGTTCCTCCTGGAGCCGTGCTCTCGCTCGAGTCGAACGCGCACGTCAGACTGTCGCACTGGCTCTCGAAGCTCGCCGCCGGCGGAAGGCCCGCGCCGTTGCCGTCGGCGTTCTGGAAGAGGAACATCGCCCGGCTCGCCCACGCGTTGCCGTCGACCGCCGGGCCGGACACCACGGCGTGGGTGCCGGCGACGGGCTGCCCGTGGCGGGCGCCGCGCTGCCAGTCGATGCGGTGGAGGTTGCCGTCGGCCGTCGCCCAGAACAGCTTCTCGCCGGTCGAGAACATCCCCTTCACCTTCGAGAAGTCGATCCCGTCGACGTTCCCGCTCGCCACCAGCTGCTTGGCACCCACCACGCCGCTCTCGGGGGTGAAGTACCGGTAGTACAACGACGACGAGCCCGCACGGGTGAAGTAGAGCCGCCCGTCGTCGAGGAACATCCCGGTGGCCTGCGAGGCGTCGCTGCGCCAGGCCGCCAGCGGGACGAGCTGGTCGGCCGTGTCGACCGGGGAGGACGCTCCGAAGCCGGTGCCGTCGAACGACCTCCGGCTGAACGACCCGTCAGCCATCGCGAGGTAGAGCTGGCCGTTGACCATGAACGCCCCGCGCGTCTGGTTCCAGTCGATCCCGCCTGCGGGTGCGGTGACCGACGGGCCGACCGTCCCGGCGTTGTAGGAGCGCTTCGTCAGCGAGCCCGCCGTGCTCGGCGACTCCGGGATGTCGAGGTTGATGATCTCGATCCCGTTGATGAGCGGGTTCTCGACGATGTGGCCGAAGTCGATGTCCACGTTGCCGTCGCTGGTCACGTCGAACGTCCGCATGGTGGCGCGGTTGTGGCCCACGGCGGCGACGATGTCGAAGTCGGGGAGCACGGTGCTGCCGTCGACGGCGACGCTGAACCGCCGCTCACCCGGGTCGTCGGTGCACGAGCACTGGTTGGCGAAGTAGAGCCGGACCTGCACGCGGGTCCCGGCAGGCACCGGGAAGCCCCAGTGCATCTCCTCGCCCCCTCCGCCGTCCCACATCTCCGAGCTGAAGAGGTCCACCGGGGTACCGGCAGGCACCGTCGAGTCGACGCTTCCGACCGTCCCCCATCCAGCGCGGTTGTTGCCGGCGTTGTGGTACGGGCTGGGCGACGCGTCGGTGTCGGCGGCCCAGTCGATGCCCTTCGCGGCGCTGAGCTCGGGGCCCGCGGCGTTCACGCGGTAGAGGACGCGCGGGTCGCTGGCCGACCCGAGGGTGCCCGCCTGGTAGATCTCGTTGGGCAGGCCGGGCGTCGTCACACGAGGCACCGCAGTCCCGTTGGCCGGCATCAGCGCGATGCGGCCGTGGTACTCGAAAGCTCCGATGCGCTCGGTGTCCGAACCGACCCACAGGCCCTGGGAGGTCAAGAGGAAGTCGAAGACGCCGACACCCCGGGTCCTGGTGGGGTTCCAGCTCATCGGCAGGCCGTTCTGGGGATCCAGCGCCGCGATCCCCGGACGCGCGACCGCCCCTGCTCCCGGGGTGTCACCGGCGTACGGGTTGTTCTGCCAGCGCTGGTGTCCGCCGACGTAGACGGCGTTGTCGGTGATCTCGGCCCCGTACGTGGTGTCGCCGCCGGTCGCGTCGACCCACGACGGCTGGACGCCGGTTCCTGTCGAGCTCTCCTCGAAACGCGCGGTCGTGTCGCAGGCGACGTCGGGGCCCCCGTACGCGCCCGTGGTGCTGATGACGAAGAACGTGCCGTCCGGAGAGAAGTCGACGTCTCGCATGTAGGAGTCGAAGGACTGCGAGCACGGCGTCTCGTAGTAGCTCGTCTGGAACGCCGAGGGCGCCGCAGCACCGCCGGAGGTGTCGAGCATGAAGGCCTGGTGGTTCTTGGCGCCGGCGAGGGTGTCGAAGTTGCCGACGGCGACCAGGCGCGAGGCGGCAGGATCGACGTCGATCTTGCTGACGGTGGTGTAGCCGCCGTTGTGGACGCCCTCGATCGCCAGGCCCATGAACGGGTCGAACGCGCCCGTCGAGGGGTTGATCGTCGCCAGCGCCGGCTGCCGCTTGCCCTGGATGTGAGTGAACGCCCCCGCGACCCAGAGGCGTCCGCCGGCGAGCCGCAGGTCCTTGACCACGCCGGTCGGCGAGCCGCCGTTGAAGCCGGCGACGAGGGCACCGTCCGACACCCGGATGCGCGCGAGGTTCTTCGCCGACTGACCGGCGATCGAGGTGAACGACCCGCCGACGTAGACGCTCTGGCCGTCACCGGCGGGGATGACGACGTTGACCGTGCCGTTCGGGTTCGGGGCGAAGGACGTGATCTGGCCGGTGGTCGCGTTGAACGCGACCAGGTTCGTTCGGGCGATCTCCGTCGCGCTCGTGCTGTTGCGCGTCCGGGTGAACGACCCGCCGAGCACCATCGTGCCGCCCACCTGGGCGATCGAGTTGACCCTGCCGTCGAGCACGTGCGGGGTGAAGTCGGCCGGGTCCGCGCTGACGAGGTTGCCGTTCGTCGGTGTCGCCGCTGCTGCCGAGGACACGAGCGCGGGAGAGGTGAGCATCGCGCTGACGACGAGGACGCTCGAGCCGATGACGGCGAGTAAGCGCTTCATAGGGGTCCCCCGGTGACTGGTATGGCGCTCGACGGCGATATCTCACGGAGTCTAAGCAGACGCCTCGACCCACGAGTGCGTTTTCAGAATGTGGGGGTTGCGCCCAGTTTGGCCGGGCGCAACCCCTCCACTCACTGGGCCGTGACGAGCACCGAGAAGGTGGCCGCACGGCTGCCGTTGGGGCTCAGCGTGGCCGAGAGCCCACCCACCGCCCCTGCCGGGACGGCGCCACCGGAGTCGCCGAGCAGCGCGGAGATCCGACCGCCACCGGCACCCTCCGAGCTGGCGCGCTGCTCCAGTCCCGAGACGGTGATCGCCGTCGTGTCGCTGGACTTCACGGCGAAGTAGCTCAGCAGCCACGTGGGACCGCCCGGCGAGGTGAGACCCGGGCTCGCGAACGTCGTCACCGGGCCCGTCGCCGCGGAGCCGGCCGCGCTCACGACCGCGGCACCGTCACCGTTCGAGCGGTAGACGGCGAGCGAGAGGTCCGCCTTCACAGTGCCGCTCGTCGTCACGGTCACGGTCCCGCCGACGTCGGCGGCCGTCGCCGTGCGAGTCCAGGCCCGCGCGGCGATCCCGTCGGCGTCACCGACGGCGAGCGGCTCCCAGCCAGCGGGGTCCGCAGCCGTGCTCGTGCTCGAGTTGCCCGTGAAGAACAGGACCAACGTGTCCCCGACCTCGGTGCCCGAGGGGACCGCGAGCGGGTGCGAGGTGCGGTTGCCGTTGGTGCTCGAGGCACCGACGAACGCCAGCGCCGTCCGAGCCACGACCACGTCATGCTCCGTCGACGCGGTGGCGCCGTCGGAGTCGGTCACCGTGAGTGTGACGGCGTAGGTCCCGCCGTCGGTGAACTCGTGCGTCACGCTCTTGCCGGTCGCCGACGCGCCCGCCTCGAAGCTCCACTCGTACGACGCGATCGTGCCGTCGGGGTCGCTGGACTCCGCACCGTCGAAGGTGCAGGTCAGCTCGTCGCAGCTCGTGGTGAACGCGGCGACCGGCGCCTCGTTCACACGGGTGACCTGGACCTGCTTGGTGGTGCTGGTCGCGGTGCCCTTGCGGTTGGTGACCGTCAGGGTGACGTCGTAGGTGCCCGACGCCGCGTAGCGGTGGTCGGCCGTCGCGCCCGTGCCCGACGTCCCGTCGCCGAAGTCCCAGGCGTAGGACTCGATCACCGACGACGGCGCGGTCGAATCGGTGGCGTCGAGCGCGCAGTCGAGGCTGGTGCACGACGACGTGAACTCCGCGGTCGGCGGGAGCGGGACCCCGTCACCGTCGGCGTCCTGGAACAGGAACATCGACCGGACGCTCGACCACGACTGACCGTCCGTGAACGGCGAGGAGAGCGTGGTCGCCGTGCCGGCCACGGGAGCGCCGGCGATCGGACCGCGCTGCCAGTCGATCTGCTTGAGCTCGCTGAGGCTCGTCGTGAAGACCAGCTTGTCGCCGCCGAGGACCATCGAACGGACACCCGAGAAGCTGATGCCCGAGACGCCCGTGCTCGCGGTGAGCCGCTTCGCCCCGACGACTCCGCTCTCCGGAGTGAAGTAGCGGTAGAAGAGGCTCGAGGAGCCGCTGCGCGTGTAGTACAGGCGCCCCTCGTCGAAGAACATGCCCGTCGCCGTCGCCGCGTCGGAGTCCCAGTCCGACAGGTTGGTCAGGAGGTCGGCCGTGTTGACCTGCTCCACGGGACCGTACGTCGAGCCGTCGAAGGTGCGTCGACTGAAGCTGCCGTCGGACCACGCGGCGTAGAGGTAGCCGTTCACCATGAAGGCGCCGCGGGCGGAGTTCCAGTTGATCCCGCCCGACGGGGCGGACTGCGCAGCGGACGGCTTCGCGCCGGTGAAGGGACGCTTGGTGAGGCTCCCGTTCGTGTTCGCCAGGTAGAGGTCGTTCGGCAGCTGGGGCGTCGTGACCTTGTCGACCGGGGTGCCCCCGGCCAGCGGCATCAGCGCGATCCGGCCGTGGTACTCGTACGCACCGATCCGGTCGGTGTCAGAACCCACCCACAGGCCCTGGTCGTTGACGAGGAAGTCGAAGACACCCACACCACGGGTCCGGGTCGGGTTCCACGTGCGCGGCAGACCGTTGACGGGGTCGAGAGCCGCGATGCCGGGCCGCGAGACCGCGCCCTGCCCCGCGCGGTCACCCGAGAAGGGGTTGTTCTGCCAGCGCGCATGACCGCCGGTGTAGACGGCGGCGTCGGTGATCTCCACGGCGTACGTGGTGTCGCCGCCCGTGGACGCGATCCACGACGGCTGGAGGTTGGTGCCGACCCGGTCCTTCTCGAACCGCGCGGTGGTGTCGCAGGGGGCGTTCTGGCCGCCGTACGCGCCCGTCGTGGAGATGACGAAGAACGAGCCGTCCGGCGAGAAGTCGAGGTCTCGCATGTAGGAGTCGAAGGACTGCGAGCACGCCTGCGTGTAGAAATTTGTGTGGAAGCCCGAGACGGCGGACTGGGACCCGGAGACGTCCAGCATGACGATCTGGTGGTTGGCCGCGCCGTCCACCGTCGCGAAGTTGCCGATCGCGACCAGACGCGTGGCCTGCGGGTCGACGTCGATCTTCTGGACCCCGGTGAAGCCGCTGTTGTGCACGCCCTCGAACGCGTTCGCGACGAACGGGTCGAAGGCGCCCGTCTCGGGGTCGAGAGTGGCCAGGGCGGGCTGCCGCTTGCCCTGGATGTGGGTGAACATCCCCGCGACGTACAACCGACCGCCGGCAAGGCGCAGGTCCTTGACCACGCCGGTCGGCGAGCCGCCGTCGAACCCGGGCACCACAGAGCCGTCCGACACCCGGATGCGCGCGAGGTTCTTCGCGGGCTGGCCGGCGATCGTCGTGAAGGAGCCGCCCACGTAGACGGACTCGCCGTCCCCGGCCGGCAGCACGACGTTGACGGACCCGTCGGTCTCCGGGGTGAACGTCGTGCTGAGCTTGCCCGTCGCCGCTTCGAAGGCCAGCAGATCGACGCGCGGCACCACGGTCTCCGAGGGGTCGTTGCGTCGGTCGTCGCGTGCCTGCGTGAACTCGCCGCCGAGGACGATCTGGTCACCGACCTGGACGATCGAGTTGACCCGGCCGTCGAGGACGTGCGGGGTCCAGTTCACCGGGTCGTCGCTGACGACGGTGCCCACCGTCGACGGAGCCGCGTTCACGGAGGGCGACATCGCCGCGAGCCCTCCCACGGTCAGCGCGGCTGCGGCGCCTGCCGCGATCAGTGCCTTCTTCACGAGATTCTCTTTCGGGTCTGCCGTGCCGGTTGCAGCGGCTGGGGAAGTCTAGGGACAGGCGACGAAGGGAGATCCGGGGATTTCACGATCCCGCGCCGCCCGGCTCGCAGAGACGGCTCAATGAGCGCCGTCACCTCGGATGACCGCGCGTGCGGTCTTCGCGGCGATCGCCAGATCGCTGCGAAGCGTCCAGTTGTCGACGTAGTCGATGTCGAGGCGGACCGAGTCCTGCCAGCTGAGGTTGGACCGGCCCGACACCTGCCAGAGACCGGTCATCCCGGGCCTGACCTGGAGGCGGTGCCGGATCCAGTCGTCGTACGTCTCGACCTCCTGCGGCAGCCCCGGTCGCGGTCCGATCAAGGACATCTCGCCGCGGATGACGTTGAAGAGCTGCGGCAGCTCGTCGAGCGAGGTCTTGCGGAGGAACCGCCCGACGCGGGTCACCCGCGGGTCCTCGCGCAGCTTGAACAGCGGACCCGCCCCCTCGTTGAGCTTCAGGAGGGCGTCGAGCTGCTCCTCGGCATCGACCACCATCGTCCGGAACTTGATCATCTTGAAGGGCTGCCCGCACAGTCCGGTGCGCACCTGACGGAAGAGCACCGGGCCCGGCGAGGTGACTTTGATGGCCACCGCCGCGGCGAGGAAGACGGGCGACAGGAGGACGAGGAGCACCGCGGCGCCGGCCCAGTCGATGACGCCCTTCAGCCACAGCGCCAGCGCGGGGCGCCGGGGAGGGCGCACCGACAGCATCAGGCGCCGGCCGAGGACGCGCGGCTGCACCCGCCTGGGCATCGCGCCGTGGACCTCCGTCGCCACGGTGAGCTCGACCAGGGAGTGGTCGAGCGCCCAGTTGAGCCGACGGACGTCGTACGCGCTCAGGTGAGGCCCCGGCGCGACGACGACCTCGTCGACGCCGAGCGCGTCCGCAGCCGCCCGGACGTCGCTGAGCAGACCTACCACCGGGACGCCGCCGAGCTGCGAGGGCAGCGCGCCGTCGTCACCGACGAGGCAGATGCCCTTCATCTCGATGTCGGAGCGCTCGCCCCACTGCGCGATGAAGTGGCCGACCCCGGTGCGGTCTCCGACCAGAAGGGTCGACCTCGGCGCCGCGACGAAGTAGCGCAGGAGGACGGCACCGGCGCTCAAGGCTGCTGCGGTGAGGATGAGCGACATGCTGACCCGGGCGGTGGCCGGGCGAATGATTTCTGTAACGGTCAGCGCCAGGACGACGATGGACCCAGAGACGACGAGGTGTCGTGCGGGGCGCAGCGAGCGCGTCCGCTCGTACGCCGGGATCGTGAAGAACTCCACAACGAGGGTGCCGGCGATCGCCGCGACGACCAGCCACACGTACCCGCCCACGAACGGGGCACGCACGGCCGCGACGAGAGCAGCCCCGAGGGTCGACAGCAGGAAGGCCAGTGCCGCCATCCGTGAGCGGTTGCGCATCTTGCGCACGAGCCGGCTCTCGGACTCGGCACGAGCACTGCGTGCGCCGACACGAAGGCGTGCGGCGCGCGAGAGATCGATCTCGGTCAAGTGTTCCACCCCGTTGGACTCAAACCCCGAGGCACGAGTGAATCAGATGGATGGAGCAGCTCGTGGCGGATTGTCGAGAACAGTGGGCATGATCGGTGGCTCGGCACTGTGATCTCTGTCTCGCTCAGCTGTTGAACTCGCGTTGGGCGACCTCGAGGCCCGCGGTGAGCAGGCGTTCGACCGCGTCGGCTGCCGTCTCCACGACGAGCGGGAGCTCCTTGCGCTCGGTGCTCGAGAACGGCTTGAGCACGTAGTCGGCAGGGCTCTGGCGTCCGGGCGGACGACCGATGCCGACCCGCACCTTGTAGTAGTCGCCGGTGCCGAGCGACGCGCGGATCGACTTCAGGCCGTTGTGCCCGTTGTCCCCGCCGCCGAACTTCACGCGCATCGTCTCGTAGGGCAGGTCGAGCTCGTCGTAGACGACCACCAGCTGCTCAGGCGGCACCTTGTAGAAGGTGCACAGCGCGCGCACGCCGCCTCCGCTCTCGTTCATGTACGACCGCGAGCGGCCCAAGACGACACGGACGCCGGGAACGCCGCCGAGGCGGCCTTCCACGACGTCCGTGCGCGTGGGCTTGTGCGACTTCCAGCGACCCCCGACCCGCTCAGCGAGTCGATCGGTCACGGCATAGCCGATGTTGTGACGCGTCTGGGCGTAGGACGGCCCCGGGTTGCCGAGGCCGACGACCAGCCACGGTGAGTCCGTCACCGCCATGCTCTCCCGTCGGCGTCAGAGCGTCACTCGGACTCGGGAGCAGCCTCGGCCTCAGCCTCAGCCGCCTCGACCTCGGCCTGAGACTCGTCGCGCTCGATGCCGGCCTCGGCCTCGGCGCTCTCGAGCTCGGCCTCGACCTGCTCGGCGGTCGGCGCGGCGACGACGTTGACGATGAGCGTCTCGGGGTCGATCGCCAGCGACGAGCCCTTGGCGAGCTCGAGGTCGGACGCGTGGATCTGCGCACCGGCGTCCAGGCCCTCGACGGAGATCTCGATGACCTCGGGGAGGTGGGTGGCCTCGGCCTCGATCGGCACGGTGGCGTTCTCGGTGACGACCATGGCGCCGCCGATGACTTCGCCGACGACATTGATCGGGACGTCGACGGTGACCTTCTCGCCCTTGCGGACGACGAGGAGGTCGGCGTGCTCGATGAAGCCCTTGATCGGGTCGCGCTGGACCTGCTTGGGCAGCGCCAGCTGGGCGTCGCCGTCGACGTCGACCGACAGCAGCGCGTTCGGCTGCTTGAGGGCGAGCATCAGGTCGTGGCCCGGCAGCGTGATGTGGATCGGGTCGATGCCGTGCCCGTAGAGGACCGCGGGAACCTTGTTCTCGCGGCGGATACGACGAGCGGCGCCCTTGCCGAACTCGGTACGCGTCTCAGCCTGGATCTTGATCTCGGACACGGCGGTGTTGCTCCTCTGGAACTCGCGGGTGGTGAACTACGATCGCGTTGCACCCGGCGACGGTGGTCTTTCGGACGGCCGCATCGCGCAGGCTGTCCGCGACACCTTGTCCCAGACACCAAGTCGATCACGGCTGACGGAAAGCCAACCCTCGCCGAGGCAACTTCCCCATCCTACAAGGCGCGGGTGAGCCCTGTCGAAACGGGTTGCAAAGGAAAGGCTCAGGCCTTCCCGTCGAACAGGCTGGTGACGGAGCCGTCCTCGAAGACCTCGCGGATGGCCCGTGCCAGCAGCGGCGCGATCGACAGCTCGGTCAGCTTGTCGAAGCGCTTCTCGTCGGGCAGCGGCAGGGTGTTGGTGATGATGACCTCGGCGGACGAGCACTTCTCGAGGCGCTCGATCGCGGGACCGGAGAACACCGCATGCGTCGCGGCGATGACGACGTCGGCCGCTCCGGCCTCCATCAGCGCCTCGCAGGCCTGGACGATCGTGCCGCCGGTGTCGATGAGGTCGTCGACGAGGATGCAGGTCCGCCCCTGGACCTCACCGACGACGCGGTTGGCGACGCTCGCGTTCGGCCGGTCGATGTCGCGGGTCTTGTGGATGAACGCCAGCGGGACACCACCCAGCTTCTCGGCCCAGTTCTCGGCGACCTTGATGCGGCCGGCGTCCGGCGAGACGACCGCGAGGCGGCGGTCGCCGTAGCGCTCCAGCACGTAGTCGGTGAGGATCGGCATCGCCATGAGGTGGTCGACGGGACCGTCGAAGAACCCCTGGATCTGCGCGGTGTGCAGGTCCACGGTCATGAGCCGGTCGGCGCCGGCGGTCAAGAAGAGGTCCGCCATGAGACGGGCCGAGATGGGCTCGCGCCCGCGGTGCTTCTTGTCCTGGCGGGCGTAGCCGTAGAACGGCTGGATGACGGTGATGCGCTTCGCCGAGGCGCGCTTGAGCGCGTCGACCATGAGCAGCTGCTCCATGATCGCCTCGTTGATCGGCGCGGCGTGGCTCTGGATCACGAACGCGTCTGAGCCGCGCACCGACTCCTGGTAGCGCACGTAGATCTCGCCGTTCGCGAAGTCGTAGACGGAGGTCGGGACCAGTGCGGTTCCGACCTCCTTGGCGACCTCTTCGGCGAGCGCGGGGTGGCAACGTCCGGAGAAGAGCATGAGGTTCTTCTCGGTGGTGCGCTTGATACCGGTCACGGGGAGTTCTCCTGGCCGTCGTCGCTGTCGTGACCCGCGAGGGCGCGCGCGGCGGCCTCGGCGGACGGGGTGCCCGGACGCTTCCGCGCGACCCACCCTTCCATGGTGCGCTGTGATCCAGCCGACACCGCGAGCGCCCCCGGCGGAACGTCCTCGCGGATGGTCGCACCTGCACCGGTGAACGCGCCGTCGCCGACGCTCACCGGCGCCACGAAGGTGTTGTTCGACGAGGTGCGGGCGTGGGCGCCGATCCTCGTGCGGTTCTTGTTGACGCCGTCGTAGTTCGCGAAGATCGTCCCCGCTCCCACGTTGGCGCCCTCGGCGATGTCGCCGTCGCCGACGTACGACAGGTGCGGCACCTTGGCGCCGGCCCCGAGACGGGTGTTCTTCGCCTCGACGAAGGCGCCGAGCTTGCCGCCCGGACCGACCGTCGTGCCGGGGCGCAGGTAGGTGAACGGCCCGATCGTCGCGTCGGCATCGATCACCGACAGGGAGCCGTGGGTGCGGACCACGCTCGCGCGGTCGCCGATCTCCATGTCGGTGAGGGTGCAGTCGGGCCCGATCACGGCGTCCTCGCCGATCGTCGTCGCGCCGAGGATCTGGGTGCCCGGCAGGACGGTGGTGTCGGCACCGATCGAGACGTCGGCGTCGATCCAGGTGGTGGCCGGGTCGACGACGGTGACCCCGGCCAGCATGTGGCGCTCGACGATGCGGCGGTTTGCCTCGGCGGCCATCCGGGCCAGCTGGACACGGGTGTTCACGCCCTCGGTCTGGACGGCGTCGTCGATCTCGTACGCGCCGACCGGGCGCGACTCGGCGACCGCGATGCCGATGAGGTCGGTCAGGTAGTACTCGCCCTGCGCGTTGTCGTTGCCCACCTGACGAAGCGCGTCACGTGCCCAGACGGCGTCGAAGGCGAGGATGCCGGAGTTGATCTCGTGGATCGCACGCTGCGCGGGGGTCGCGTCCTTCTCCTCGACGACCGCCGCGACGGTGCCGTCGTCGTTGCGGACGACGCGGCCGTAGCCGGTCGGGTCGTCGACGCGGGCGGTGAGGACCGACAGCGTGCGCCCGTGGGAACGGTGGTCGTCGAGGAAGGCCTCGAGCGTCTCCGGCTCGAGCAGCGGCACGTCGCCGTACACGACGACGATCGTGCCGGCGAGGCCGTCACCGAGCGCGGCGAGCCCGATGGAGACGGCGTGCCCGGTGCCGAGCTGCTCGTCCTGGACGGCCTGGAGCACGTCGGGGTCGATCTGTGCCAGGTGCTCGGCGACCTGCTCGCGCTGGTTGCCGACGACCGCGACGACATGGTCGGGCGCGACGCCGCGGGCGGCGTGCAACGCATGCCCGAGGAGCGACCGCCCGGCAAGCGGGTGGAGCACCTTCATCGTCTTCGACCGCATGCGGGTGCCCCCGCCTGCAGCGAGCACGATCACGCTGATCGGAGCCTGTTCGCTCACGCGTTCCTCTCCACCGACGTCGCTGGGCGGATGAGCTCCCCGGGTAGGAGTCGAACCTACGTCGCTTGATCCGCATTCAAAGTGCGGCGGGCCCTGCCGACAGACCAACCGGGGATCATCCGCACCCAGCGTACGGAACACGCGCACTGGCGCACACATCGGCTCGCGGCCGTCCTTGCGCGCGGGGCGATTGCGCGGAGCGGTTGCCGGGTACCGGTGCAGCGGGAAGACTGAACCTACGGGAGCGTAGGTAGGCTTCCCCGAACTTGCTTCCCAGCACCGAGGAGACTTCGATGTCCGCAGGACTCGAGACGCCGATCCGCAACGAGGCAGGCCACGGCGCCGAAGGAACCCCGCCGGGCCGCGTCGAGCAGCTCACCCTCGGCGTCTTCGTCGCCGTCCCCTTCCTCGCGCTGCTGGCGGCCGTCCCCGTCGCGTGGGGCGGCTGGCTCGGGCCGGTCGACCTCGTCCTTCTCGCCGTCTTCTACCTGATCGGCTCGCTGGGCGTCACCGTCGGCATGCACCGACTCTTCACGCACAAGTCGTTCAAGCCGAACCGCCCGCTCAAGATCGCCCTCGGCGTCGCCGCGAGCCTGGCCATCCAGGGCCCGATCACCCGCTGGGTCGCCGACCACCGCAAGCACCACAAGTTCTCCGACCGCGAGGGCGACCCGCACTCGCCCTGGCGCTACGGCGAGACCGTGCCGGCACTGACCAAGGGATTCGCCTACGCGCACCTCGGCTGGATGTTCAACGCCGAGCAGACGCCGCAGCGCCAGTACGCCCCTGATCTCCTCAAGGACCGCGACATCGTGCGGCTGTCGCGACAGTTCCCGCTGTGGGTGCTCGTGTCGCTGGCCGCGCCGGCGGTGATCGGCGGACTCGTCACCTGGTCGTGGCAGGGTGCGGTGACGGCGTTCTTCTGGGGGTCGCTCGTCCGGGTCTTCCTGGTTCACCACGTGACCTGGTCGATCAACTCCATCTGCCACACGATGGGCGAGTCGCCGTTCAAGTCGCGTGACCGCTCCGGCAACGTGTGGTGGCTCGCGATCCCCTCGATGGGCGAGTCGTGGCACAACCTTCACCACGCCGACCCGACCTGCGCGCGGCACGGGGTGCTGCGCGGTCAGGTCGACATCTCGGCCCGTCTCATCTGGCTCTTCGAGAAGGCCGGATGGGTCCGCGACGTCCGCTGGCCGGTCGCGTCGCGGATCGAGGCCAAGCGCGTCGCGGCCTGAGCGCCGCGTCAGCGGATCCCGGCGTCCCGCTTCGTCTTGTGGGTGCCGAGGTCTGCCTCGGCGATCCCGGCCACGAGTCCGGAGATGGCGCCGAAGATGGCCAGAGCCGTGCCGACGGACTCCCACGGGTAGCTGTTGAGGGCCCCGTTTCGGACGAGCACGAGCATGACCAGACCGGAGCCGACGAACGCGACCACCACGGCGACGACGAGACCCCACTTCGCGATCTTGCTGAGATGCATGCGACCTCCTCAGGGACGGGCGTGCCCCTCCACCGTCCGCCCGGGGCCGGAGAAGCGCAAGCGGGCGCCCCGGCCGGCAGATGCGGCGAGGGCCTCCGCGATCATGGAGGGAGGCCGGGCGCGGTGCTTCCACCATCGCGCCCGGCCCCGTCACTGGAGGGAGGCTCGGGCCGTCAGTCCGGGCAGGAGTTGCGGTAGTCCGACAGCGAGAGCGAGCTCGGCGCCGGGCAGAGGAACTGCGAGTAGCGCAGGTCCGAGTCGACGTACCGCTTGAGCCAGGTGACCATCAGCCGCCCCTGCCAGTCGGGGTTCGTGTTGGCGGCCAGGTGCCCTTCTCCCCGCAGCTCGCCGTACGCACGCTCGGGCGCGTTCGTCAGGCTGTTGTAGAACGGGATCGAGTGCGACGAGTTCGGCGCGATGGTGTCGGTCTGCGCCCCGATGATCATCGTCGGCACGCGGACGCCGGGCCAGCTCTTGGTCGTGTGCCACGGCTGCAGCGCGACCGCCGCCTTCAGGCTGGAGCGTGAGCTGGCGGCGGCCAGCGTGCCCCCGCCACCCATCGAGTGACCCGACACGGCCAGCCGCGAGGCGTCCACCCGCGACCGCACGGAGCTGCGCTGGGTCAGGTAGTCGAGCGCCGCCAGGATCTGCCGGCCGCGGCTGTCGGGCTGGTCGAGCGTCGTGTTGGTGTCGATGGCGAAGACCACGAAGCCGTGCGAGGCGACGCGCCGGGCGACGCCGGCGTACGCGCTCGAGGTGGCGGTGAAACCCGGGGCGAGGACGACGCCGCCGAACGTCCCGTCCGAGGTGGTCGACGGGTAGTAGATCGTCCCGCCCCCGAAACCGCTCACGAGCAGGCTCGACACCGAGGTCGTGCTGACGCTGTACGAGCCGTTGCCGAGGACGCTGGACGACGTCGGGGCCGGTCCCCGCTCGTACGGGTTCTCGGCGCCGACGGCGGTCGGTGCCGCGACCCCGACGAGCGGGAGGGTCACGGTCGCGACGAGCGCCGCGAGACGGACCACGAGCTGTTTGTACATCTCGTTCTCCTCTTCGATCAGCGGCCCGAGAACGCCCCCAGCTGGTCCGGAAGCCCGCGAAGTGAACGGGACGTTAACGACTCGATGACAATGAGGGCAAGAGCGCCACAGAACTTCCTTTTCCTGCTATGAATCCCGATAACTAAGCGCTTGCTTACCTGTTTTCCGCGCCATATCCTCCGCGGCGGCGGCGCACCACCGGATGCTGGGATTCCGGGGATCGGCGCCGGACGACGCCGACGACGCCCGAAGCGTCGCGTGCGGCAGAATGCCGAGAATGGCCAAGAACAGCGATCCGGCACCCAAGCGGAGCAGCAAGCGGATGACCGCCGCCGAGCGGCGCGAGCAGCTCATCGAGATCGCCCGGACGCTCTTCGCGGAGAAGGGGGTCGACGGCACCACCGTCGAGGAGATCGCCTCGCGCGCCTCGGTGTCCAAGCCCGTGGTCTACGAGCACTTCGGCGGCAAGGAAGGGCTCTACGCCGTGGTGGTCGACCGCGAGGTCCAGACCCTCCTCGGCGGCATGCGCTCCGCACTCAGCAGCGGCGGGCCCCGCGAGCTCCTCCAGGGCGCGGCGTTCGCGCTGCTCACCTACATCGAGACCAGCTCGGACGGGTTCCGGATCCTCGTCCGCGACGCCCCCGTCGGCACGCCGACCGGCTCGTACGTCAGCATCATCAGCGACATCGCGAGCCGGGTGGAGGACATCCTCGTCGGCGAGTTCAAGAGGCGCGGGTACGACGCCAAGCTCGCGCCCATGTACGCACAGATGCTCGTCGGCATGGTCTCCACGACCGGACAGTGGTGGCTGAACGCGCGCAAGCCGAGCAAGGACGTCGTCGCCGCCCACCTCGTCAACCTCGCCTGGAACGGCCTCTCCCACCTCGACACCAAGCCCGAGCTGCTCCCCCGCAAGGACGAGAGCTAGCGCCGCTTCGCGACGACAAAGCTCCTCGGGAACGGCAGCACCGTCCCGTACGACCGCGTCGGGTACGCCTCGCGCAGCGCCGCCTTGTACTCCGCCTCGAAGTCCTCACGAAGACCCGGCGGCAACGCCTCGAGCACCGGACGTGCGCCGGTGCCGGAGATCCACCGGTAGACGGGGTCCTCCCCCTCCAGCACGTGGTAGTACGTCGTCCCCCACACGTCGAGGTCCCACGCGTCGTCGGCCAGGAGGTCGAGGTACGTCGCGGGCGAGACGCTGCGCGTCAGCGCGAGGCCCGCGGTGTGCTTCGCGTACGGCGCCCGGCCAGCGATCTCGCGGAGCAGCACGTGGTTGGGCTCGTGGTGGTTGTCGGGCACCTGGAACGCCAGCACCCCCTCCGGCGCGACGTGGTCGCGCAGGCGCGGCACGACCTCGAGCTGGTCCGGCACCCACTGGAAGGCCGCGTTCGAGATCACCAGGTCCACCGGCACCGGCGGCGCCCACGTCGCGAGGTCGCCCAGCGCGTACGAGACCTGCGGCCCCGCCGCGTCACGCCGGGCCTGCGCAACCATCTCCGGCGAGGAGTCGACGCCGAGCACCGTCGCATCCGGCCACCGGTCGAGGAGCACCGCACTCAGGTGGCCGGGGCCGCAGCCGAGGTCGACGATCGTGCGCGGGTGCGTGAGGATGCGCATCACAAGATCGATGAACGGCCGCGCACGCTCCGACTCGTACGCGAGGTAGAGACGTGGGTCCCAGCGCGCCGTCACCCGGCCTCCTCAGTCAGGCCCATGACGTCGGCCCGCAGCGCAGCGGGATCGTCGCAGACCGCCGAGAGGACGGACGTGGTCCTCGGATCGTCGACGGCGAGCACGCCCGCGAGGAGCTGCGCAGCGCCGACCTCGCGACCCGGACCCACGACCGTCACGAGCAGCGCGTGCTCGAGGACCGCCTTGCTCGGCCGGGTGAAGCGGAGGTGGCCGCGACCACGCCGCGCCCGCTCGAGCGCACCCTCGCCGAAGGTCGCCTCGGCCCGCTCGCGGACCGCCTCAAGGTCGACCCCGAGGCTCGCGAGCGCGTCGACGTCGAGGGCGCTGTCACCGGTCCGTGCGATCTGGGCCCGCACCGCGTCGTACGTGACGCCGTGCCGCGCGAGGACGCCGCTGGTGCGCTCCTGCTTCGCCAGGGCCCCCAGCACGTGCACCGGCTCGATGCGCCCGTCCCCCACCGCGTGTGCCTCGTGCTGGGCGTCACCGACGACCGCCCGGGCCGCGCGCGTGAACTTCTCGAACATCTCAGCCCTTCCCCTGTCGTGCGTTCTCGCCGTGCTTCTTGTGCGCCGCCTGCCGGCTCACACCGAGCGCGTCGGCGACCTGCTGCCACGACCAGCCCAGCGAGCGTGCCCGCTCGACCTGGAGCCGCTCGAGCCGGTCCGCCAGCTCGCGCAGCGCGCGCACGGCACGCAGCCCGACCTCGGGGTCGTCGCCGGTGGCTTCCTTCAGGTCCATGTCGTCAACCGTAGTTGACGGAAGGGAGGTCGTCAACCCATGTTGACGAAGCAAGCATCTCGATGTCGAGAATCTCGACGGTACGCTGAAGACATGCGAGACGAGGTCGACCGACTGGTCGCAGCCTGGCGCCGGGAGCGCCCGGACCTCGACGTCGACCCCATGGAGGTGCTGAGCCGCGTCTCTCGGCTCTCGCGTCACCTCGACCTGGCGCGACGCGAGGCCTTCGCCGACCAGAACCTCGACGGGTGGGAGTTCGACGTCCTCTCCGCGCTGCGGCGCGCCGGCGAGCCCTACCAGCTCTCCCCAGGTCAGCTGCTGCGCGAGACCCTGGTCACGAGCGGGACGATGACCAACCGCATCGACCGGCTGGCGGCGCGCGGGTTCGTGGAGCGGCTGCCCGACCCCCTGGACCGCCGGGGCGTCCAGGTGCGGCTGAGCGACGAAGGGCGCGCCACCGTCGACGCCGCCCTCGACGCGCTCCTCGCACGTGAACGCGAGCTCCTCGCCTCGCTCGGCGACGACGACGCCCGCCGGCTCGCGAGCCTCCTCCGCGGGCTGCTGCTTCCGTTCGACGCCCCGTCCTGACCCTTCAGGACGGGGCGTCGACGTCGCGTCGGCGGGTCAGCGCCGCTGCTGCAGCCGGCTCGGCCACCAGATCCGCGAGCCGATGTCGTACGACAGTGCCGGCACGAGCAGCGACCGGACGATCAGCGTGTCGAGCAGGACGCCGAAAGCGACGAGGAAGGCGATCTGCGCGAGGAACAGGATCGGCAGCACGGCGAGCGCGGAGAACGTCGCCGCGAGGACGATGCCGGCCGACGTGATGACCCCGCCGGTGACGACGAGTCCGTGCAGGATCCCCTCACGCGTCCCCCGCTGGGCAGACTCCTCCCGCACCCGCGTCATGAGGAAGATGTTGTAGTCGATCCCCAGGGCGACGAGGAACACGAACGCGTACAACGGCACCGAGGGGTCTGCGCCCGGCCAGTCGAAGATGTGGTTGAAGACCAGCGCGGCGACGCCCAGCGTCGCGAAGAAGCTGAGCACCGTCGTAGCCACCAGCAGGACGGGAGCCAGGACCGAGCGCAGGAGGACGATCAGCACCAGCAGGATGACGATCAGCACCACCGGGATGATGACCGTACGGTCGCGCTCGGCGATGTCGTCACCGTCGATCTGCTGAGCCGTCGCGCCGCCCACCAGCACGTCGTCGCCGAGGTCGTGCAGCTCGGTACGGAGGTCGCGGACAGTGTCCTCCGCCGCAGCGGAGTCGGCCGCGTCCTCGAGCGTGACCTCGACCATCACCTTGCCGTCGACCACCTTCGGCGGTGCGTCCTGGCCCGGCGCGGGCGCGTCACCGGATTCGGTCATGGGCTGCGCCGAGGCGACGCCGTCGGTGTCCTCGACCACCCGGACGACCTGATCGAGGTCAGACTCGGGCGCGATGACGACGGCGGGAGATCCGGAGCCACCGGGGAAGTGCCGCGACAGGGCTTCCTGGCCCGCGACCGCCTCAACCTCACCGAGGAAGAAGTCGCTCTGCGAGACTCCCGACGCCTTGAAGGTCGGGGCGAACGCCGCACCCAGGACGAGGACCAACGTCACGACGACCCAGAGGCGACGCGGACGGCGACGGACCAGGCCCGCGACCCGGCCCCACACGCCGGACTCCTCCGGCTTCTCCGTGCCGACGTGGGGGCGGAAAGGCCAGAACGCGGTGCGACCGAGCAGGAGGAGCACGGCGGGGAGGAAGGTCAGCGAGGCGCACATCGCCGCAGCGATCCCCAGCGCGGCCACCGGCCCCAGGCTGCGGTTGGACGTGAGGTCGGAGAGCAGGAGACACAGAAGGCCCAGGATCACCGTGCCGCCGGAGGCGAGGATCGGCTTGAAGGCGCGCTTCCACGCGATCTTCATCGCCTCGACGCGGTCGGCGTGAGCACGCAGCTCCTCGCGGTAGCGGGCCACGAGGAGCAGGGCGTAGTCGGTGGCGGCACCGACCACGAGGATGAACATGATGCCCTGGCTCTGGCCGTTCAGGTCGAGGACGCCACCGTCGGCCAGCAGGTAGACGACGAACGCGGCCAGGCCGAGCCCGAGGACGGACGTCAGCAGGACGGCGAACGGCAGCAGCGGACTCCGGTAGACGATCAGGAGGATCACCAGCACCACGGCGAGCGCGACACCGAGGAGAAGCCCGTCGATACCCCCGAACGCCTCGCCGAGGTCGGCGGAGAAGCCGCCGGGCCCGGTGACGTACGGGGTCAGTCCGTCGACCGGCTCCACCGCGTCGCGGATGTCCTCGACGACGGTCTCGACCTCGCCCTCGTACTTCGGCGAGATCTTGACGTAGCCGGCGAGCGCCTCACCGTCCTCCGAGGGCACCGGCGGACTGACGGGCCGCTCGACGCCCTCGACCTTCGACACCGCGTCCAGCTGCTGGGCGACCGCCGCACGGCCCTGCTCTGTCGCCGGCTCGTCGGACTCCCAGACGATGACGACGGGGACGCTGTCCGGGCTGAACCCTTCCTGGAGCTTCGCCACCTCCGTCGACTCCGCGCTGTCGGGCAGGAAGGCGGCGTTGTCGTTCTCGGAGACCTCGGAGAGCTTGCCGGCGAACGGGCCGGCGGCCCCACCCACCACGAGCCAGACGAGGACGACGGCGATGGGGAGCACCCACCACCAGCGGCGTCGGGGGGAACGATCGGTGGAACCCTGAGACACGCTCACTCCATTTAGGTAGAAAATCTATCCTTCTCGGTGGTCCTCAACCTAGCACGTCGGCAATGTCGAGCCAGGAGGCCTCCAGCTCCTCTCGCTCGTGGTGGATCGCCGACAACCGCTCCTGCAGCGCGGAGAGCGCGGCGACGTCGGTGGCGTTGGCCAGCATCTCCGCCTCGATCTCGGCGCTCTGCTCGGACAGCCGCGCGAGCCGCCGGTCGAGACGCGCCAGCTCCTTCTGGGCTGCGCGCTCCTCGGCGCCCGACAGGGTCGGCTGCCCGACTGCGGCCGGCGGCGCCGTCGTTGCGGTGACCGTCGCGGCCGTCGCGGCCGTCGGACGCGTACGGGCCGCGAGGTCGCGCGGCCGGTACGCCTCGATCCCGCCGACCAGCATCCGCACCGAGCCGTCGCCTGGCAGCTCGTACACGGTGTCCGTGACGCGCTCGAGGAAGTACCGGTCGTGCGAGACCACCACGAGGGTCCCCGGCCAGCGGTCGAGGTAGTCCTCGATGACCGTCAGGGTGTCGATGTCGAGGTCGTTCGTCGGCTCGTCGAGAAGGAGCACGTTCGGCTCGGAGAGCAGCAGGCGCATCACCTGGAGCCGACGACGCTCGCCTCCCGACAGGTCGCCGATGCGGGCGGTCAGGAGGTCGCCGGTGAACCCGAAGCCCTCCAGCAGCGACGTCGCGCGCAGCTCGGGTCCCCTCACGGAGTCGAGGACGCGTTCGGCAGGATCGAGCTCGTCGAGCGCCTGAGAGAGGTAGGCCACCGAGATCGTCTTGCCCCGCTTGACCGTGCCACCGTCGGGCTCCAGGGTGCCGGCCAGGAGCCGCATGATCGAGGTCTTGCCCGTGCCGTTCGGCCCGACCAGCCCGATACGGTCCCCTGGCCCGAGCCGCCAGGTCGCGTGGTCGAGGATCGTGGCGGTCCCGCGGGTCAGGCTCACGTCCTCCAGGTCGAGCACGTCCTTGCCGAGCCTCTGCGTCGCGAACCGCTCCAGCTCGAGCCGGTCCCGCGGCGGGGGTTCGTCGGCGATGAGCGCGTTGGCGGCGTCGATGCGGAACTTCGGCTTCGAGGTGCGCGCCGGCGGGCCACGGCGCAGCCAGGCCAGCTCTTTGCGGACGAGGTTGCGACGCCGGCTCTCGCTGGCCGCCGCCTGCCGGTCGCGCTCGGCCCGGGCCAGCACGTACGCCGCGTAGCCGCCGTCGTACTGGTCGACGACGCCGTCGTGCACCTCCCACGTCCGCGTCGCGACCTCGTCGAGGAACCAGCGGTCGTGCGTGACGACGACGATGGCGCACTCGCGGTTGCGCAGGTGGCGGGCGAGCCACGCGATCGCGTCGATGTCGAGGTGGTTGGTGGGCTCGTCGAGGACGAGGAGGTCGTGCTGGCCGAGGAGCAGCCGCGCGAGCGAGGCGCGCCGGCGCTCGCCTCCCGACATGCCCTCGACGACGCGGTCCAGCGGCACGCCCGCGAGCAGCACCGTGACGATCTCGCGGGTGTCGGCGTCGGAGGCCCACTCGTGGTCGGCCTTGCCGCCGAGCACCGCCTCGCGAAGCGTGTGTGCCTCGTGGAGCTCGTCGGTCTGGTTGAGGTAGCCGACCTCGAGCCCGCGTACGTGGGTGACCCGTCCGGCGTCCACCGGCTCGATCCGGGAGAGCACACGCAGCAGCGTCGTCTTGCCACCGCCGTTGCGCCCGACGATGCCGATCCGGTCGGACGCGCCGACACCGAGGCTCACCCCGTCGAGGAGCGTGCGGGTGCCGTGGGTCTTCTCGACCCCGTCGAGGTTCACCAGGTTCTGAGGCGGAGTCACCCTGCCAAGCCTACGAGGCCCCCGTACGCGCGCGAGCGCGCCGGGGCGCTCAGATCAGGTGCGCGCCGGGATGCGGGCCCGTCGCCTGGACGGCATCGACGCACACGCCCTCGGCGAGCAGCCTACGGGCGAGCTCGGCGGAGTGGTCGGCGTCCTCGGCCAGGACCATCACCGTCGGCCCCGAGCCGGACACCAGCGCCCCGAGCGCGCCCGCCTGCTCGGCGACCGCGAACACGTCCTGGAGCTCCGGACGCAGGGCGAGCGCGACGGGCTGGAGGTCGTTCGAGAGGGCCGCCCCGACCCCGGCGGCGTCGCCGGCCGCGAGTGCCGTCAGCAACGCCGGCGGCACCTCCGGCATCGGGGGCGGGTCGTCCGCGTGCCGCACGTCGTAGCCGGCGTACACCGCCGCCGTCGACAGCCCGCGGTCGGCGATCGCGAAGACCCAGTGGAACCGACCCCGTACGAGCACGGGGCTGACCTCTTCGCCACGGCCCCCGCCGAGCGCGGTGCCGCCGTGGAGCAGGAACGGGACGTCCGAACCCAGGCCTGCGGCGATCTCCTCCAGCTGGAGCCGGGTCGCCCCGGTCCCCCACAGCGCGTCGCAGGCGACGAGCGCGGCGGCAGCGTCCGCCGAACCCCCGGCCATCCCGCCCATCACCGGGATCACCTTGCGGATCGACAGCGCGACGCCGGCCTTCACGTCGAAGGCGTCACGCAGCGCGAGCGCTGCCTTGACGGCCAGGTTGTTGTCGTCGGTCGGGACGGGAGCCTGCTCGCGGAGGCCGTCCCCGCCGAAGTGCACCTCGACGGTCACGGAGTCGTCCTCGACCTCGGTGGCTCGCACCTCGTCGCAGAGGTCGACGGCCTGGTAGACGGTCGCGAGCGGGTGATAGCCGTCGCCGCGCAGAGGGCCTACTCCCAGCGAGAGGTTGATCTTTGCCGGCACCCGGACGGTCGTCGTACGCACCGCAACAAACTACCGGGAGGCCACGACGTCGTCGCCGAGCGCACGGGTGATCGCGACGAACGCGTCCAGGTCGAGCTGCTCGCCCCGGGCCTGGGGCGAGACCCCGGCGGCGACCAGCGCCGCCTCCGCACGGTCCGCACCGCCGGCGATCGACGAGAGCGCGGCCCGCAGCGTCTTGCGGCGCTGGGCGAACGCGGCATCGATGACCGCGAAGGTGCGTGCGCGGTCGGCGTCGGCCGGCGGCTCGCGCCGCGTCCACGCCACGAGGCCGGAGTCGACGTTGGGTGCCGGCCAGAAGACCGTACGTCCGACGCGGCCCGCAGGCCGTACGTCGGCGTACCAGCCGGCCTTCAGGCTCGGCACGCCGTAGACCTTCGAGCCCGGGCCCGCCGTCAGCCGGTCGGCGACCTCCGCCTGGACCATGACGAGACCGCGCTCGATCGTCGGCACGTGCTCGAAGAGGTGCAGCAGGACCGGCACGGAGACGTTGTACGGCAGGTTCGCCACGACGGCGGTCGGATCCGGGCCTGGGAGCTCACGCACCTGCATGGCGTCGGCATGGACGACGTCGACGTCGCCGGCGCGCTCCGGGGCGTACGCCGCGATCGTCGCCGGCAACGCCTCCGCGAGACGGCCGTCGACCTCGACGGCGACCACGTGGCGCACCTGCTCCAGCAGAGCCAGGGTCAGCGACCCGAGCCCCGGCCCGACCTCGAGCACGACGTCGTCGGGGCCGACCTCGGCCGCGCGGACGATCCGCCGGACGGTGTTGGCGTCGATGACGAAGTTCTGACCGCGCTTCTTGGTCGGGACGACGTCGAGCTCCTCGGCGAGCGTACGGACGTCACCGGGGCCGAGGAGCCTCACTGAGCCGCTCAGCGGGGAAGACCCAGCTTGGCTGCGCAGTGCGGCCACGAGCCGTAGCTGCCGCCGTTGGCGTCACGCAGCTTGGTGGCGACGGCGATCTGCTGTTCGCGGGTGTTCTCGTGCGGGTAGCCCTTGCCGCCGTACGCGCGCCACGTGCCGAGGTTGAACTGCAGGCCGCCGTAGTAGCCGTTGCCGGTGTTGATGCTCCAGTTGCCACCGGACTCGCACTGGGCGAGGCGGTCCCAGACCGAGCCGTCACCCGGATCGATCGACGGCGTGTCGGGCTTGGTGCCGTGGCGCTCGACCTGCGCGCGGGCCGGGACGAGGACCTCGGTCTTGATCGCCTTGCGCGAGCGGATCTTGCCGTCGGCGCGGACGATCTCGTACGTGACCCGCGCGGAGCCCTTCTTGCCCTTGCGGACGACCTTGGTCTCGCCGGCCGCCATGGAGTCGTCCTCGCGAACCTTGGTCTCGAAGTCGACGTCCTCGGTCTTGGTGCGCACGACCTTCGCGATGCGCACGACGCGCACCCGCATGCCCGCGGTCAGCGGCGTCGACCGCTTCGGAGTGACCTCGTCGTGCTCCCCGAGCGTGATGCCGAGCCCGTCGAGCGCCTCGCGCACGGTGTCGCCCGCGGCGAAGACCGTACGGCGGTTGCCGTCGGCGATGAGGCGGATCTTGTGCGGGCTGGTGATGGTCAGCGTCAAGCCGTCACGCGGGACGGTGGCGCTGCGGCTCGTGGAGAGCTCGGCGGCGGCGTGCGGGCGGATGCCCAGCTGCTCGAGCGCCTCGTCGACGCGCAGGGCGGTCGTCCAGTACGTCTTGGCCTCACCGTCGACGGTGAGGAGGAGCTGGCGGGCGTAGCGGACCGCGACCTTCGTGCCGTCCTTGATGCTCGACCCCACCGACGGCGCGACCACGTCACGCTCGCCGACGTCGATCCCCTCGGCCTCGAGGACGTCGCCGACGGTGCCGCCGAACGTCCGGACCTGGGTCTCCTTGCCGTCCACGCTCAAGGTGACGGTCTTGTTGAGCACGGTGAACGCCAGGACACCGGCGACGATCGCGGCGACGATGACAGCGCTCACCGTGGTAACTGCGAGACGGGTACGCACGAGGCTCCCTCGGGGGTGGGGACAAAAACTCTCGGCAGAGTAACCAGATCGTGACCACAAACCCAACCCCCGTGATCCGCGTCACGCTCCACAGGGGAACTTACCGCGTTGTGGTTCACCGCCGTCGTACGGGCTCCCGCACCCCTGCCTCGGCTCTCGGTTTGCCACGCCAGCGTGGGAAACCCTGGTGGGCGTGGCGTGCATGCCGCGCCAACCGGGGTTTCCCACGCTGGCGTGGCAAACTCCCAGCCGCGGGTCAGCCCCAGGGGCCGCCGAAAGCCGCGTCGCTGTTGGTGTTGATCGCCTCGCAGAGCTCCTCGAGCTCGACCTCGAGGACCTGCGCCATCGCCCGGACGGTGGTCGGGACGAGGTACGAGGCGTTGGGGCGGCCGCGGTACGGGGTCGGCGTCAGGAACGGCGCGTCGGTCTCGACGAGCACCCGGTCCAGCGGGGTCACCGCGAGCGCGTCCCGGACCGGCTGGGCGTTCTTGAACGTCACCGTGCCGGCGTACGACAACCAGAACCCGCGCTCGACGCAGGCCCGGGCGAAGTCGGCGTGGCCCGAGAAGCAGTGCATGACCGTACGCTCGGGCGCGCCGACCTCGTCGAGCACCGCCAGCACGTCGGCGTGCGAGTCGCGGTCGTGGATCACGAGCGTCTTGTCGTGCTTCTTCGCCATCGCGATGTGGGCGCGGAACGACTCGTGCTGCGCCGCGCGCCCCTCCTCGCCCGTACGGAAGTAGTCGAGGCCGGTCTCGCCGACGGCGCGGACCCGCGGGCTGGCGACGACGAGCGACTCGATCTCGGCGAGCGCGTCGTCCAGCTGCCCGTCGGCGGCCAGGCGCGGTGCCTCGTTCGGGTGCAGGGCGACCCCGGCGACGATCGCGTCGTGGGCCTCGGCGACCTGCACCGCCCACTTCGCGCCGGGCAGGTCGCACCCGATCTGGACGATCCGCGGCACGTTGACCGAACCCGCGCGCTCCAGGGCGTCGAGCACCGAGAGCTGCTCGGCCGAGTCGTCCATGTCCAGGTGGCAATGGTTGTCGACCACCGGACGCGGGAGCGGCTCGGGAAGCGGCGGCCGGTCTCCCGGCGTGCTCACGCGGGCGCCTCGGACTCGACGGGACCGCTCACGATCGGCGCCCACTCGGGCCCGGTCTCGGCGAGCGCCGGGTCGAGCTTCGTGAACAGCGGCGACGGCTTCGTGAGGGGCGTCCCGGGCACGACCTCCGTACGCCGCCACACCGCCTGCTCCACCGTGTAGTCGCCGGTGATGACCGGGTACGCGTGGCCGAGCTCGGGGACGCCGACGCCGATCGGGTCGGCGGGGACGTCGTCGACGACCTCGCGCACCTCGGGCTGCGCCGCCCAGATGCCGGTGCCTCCGAGGGTCTCGAAGACGCGCTGCGCGGCGTGCGGCAGGAACGGCGTGAGCAGCGTGTTGGCGTCGGAGACGACCTGCAGCGCGGTGTGCAGGACGGTCGCCTGCCGCTGCGGGTCGTCCTTGAGCTTCCACGGCTCCATGTCGGACAGGTAGCGGTTGGCGGCCGTGACGACCCGCATCGCCTCCCCGATCGCCTGCTTGAACCGGCTGCGCGCGAGATGCGACCCCACCGTGTCGAACGCCGCGGCGGCCACGTCGAGCAGCGCCTGGTCGGCCTCGGTCAGCGGCCCCGGCGTCGGGACCTCGCCGAAGTTCTTGTGGGCCATCGACACCGACCGGTTGACGAGATTGCCCCACTCGTTGGCGAGCTCGAAGTTGGTCCGGCGGACGAACTCCTCCCACGTGAAGTCGGAGTCCTGGTTCTCCGGACCGGCGACCGCGATGAAGTAGCGCAGCGCGTCGGGGCCGTACTCGCGCAGGAAGTCGCGGACGTAGATCACGGTGCCGCGGCTCGTCGAGAACTTCGACCCGCTCATCGTGAGGTACTCCGACGACACCACCTCGGTCGGCAGCTCCAGCTCTCCGAGAGGGCCGGCCTCACCGCCCTTGTCGCCCAGACCGCGGTAGCCGAGCAGCAGCGCCGGCCAGATCTGGGAGTGGAAGGTGATGTTGTCCTTGCCCATGAAGTACGACGACTCGGCGTCGGGGTTGGTCCACCACTCCCGCCACGCGTCGGGGTCACCGGAGCGGACCGCCCACTCGACCGAGGCCGACAGGTAGCCGATGACGGCGTCGAACCACACGTACAGCTTCTTGTCGGCGCGGTCGGACCATCCCTCGAGCGGGACCGGCACTCCCCAGTCGATGTCGCGGGTCACGGCGCGCGGGCGCAGGTCGTCGATGAGGTTGAGGCTGAAGCGCAAGACGTTCGGCCGCCAGTCCTGACGCGACTTCAGCCAGTCGCCGAGCGCCGAGGCGAGCGCCGGCAGGTCGAGGAAGAAGTGCTCGGTCTCGACGAACTCCGGCGTCTCGCCGTTGACCTTGCTGCGCGGGTTGATCAGGTCGGCAGGGTCGAGCTGGTTGCCGCAGTTGTCGCACTGGTCGCCGCGCGCACCGTCGTACCCGCAGATCGGGCAGGTGCCCTCGATGTAGCGGTCGGGCAGCGTCCGCCCTGTCGACGGCGAGATCGCGCCCGTCGTCACGCGGGGCACGAGGTAGCCGTTGCGGTGGAGGCCGTGGAAGACCTCCTGGGCGATCGCGTAGTGGTTGCGCGTCGTCGTCCGGGTGAAGAGGTCGTACGAGACGCCGAGGCCCGCCAGGTCCTCGACGATCACCCGGTTGTAGCGGTCGGCGAGCTCGCGGGCCGTCGAGCCCTCGGCGTCGGCCTGCACCAGGATCGGCGTCCCGTGCTCGTCGGTGCCCGAGATCATCAGCACGCGGTCGCCCATCATGCGGTGGTACCGGGAGAAGATGTCGGAGGGGACTCCGAACCCGGACACGTGACCGATGTGGCGCGGGCCGTTGGCGTAAGGCCAGGCGACCGCGGTGAGGACCGTCTTGGACATGGCCCCCATCCTACGGAGCGCGCTCAGCCCGTCGCGCCGCGCCCGCGTGGGCGGACAAGTCGCGAGACGAGCTGGCCGGGCGTCTTCCGGGCGAGGGTGCGCGCCGCGCGCTCGATCCCCGGCCCGTCCGCCTCCTGCGCTGCCATGATGGCCCCGGCGGCGGCCCGTGCCGCCAGGTCGGGCGGGACCTCGACGCTCTTGCGGATCTTCTCGGGCGCATCGGGCCCCGGCGGCGCGACGACCAGCGAGTCGAGGTCACCCACGACGCGTACGCCGCTCGCCCGGATCTCTTCGACCGTACGGACGCTCGCCTCACGCAGGCACTCCACCGCCCAGCGCGGAAGGACCAGGCGAGGCGCGGACGGGTCGGGCCGCACGCCCTTCAGCGCCCGCGTGACACCGAGCCGTACGAAGCGACGGTAGTCGGCCGGGTCCCAGCCGCGCTCCCGGAACTCCGCGTTCAGCGCCCGCACGATCTCGATCTCCGGGAACGTGAGCGAGCGGTTCTCCCGGTCGGCCTCCGGGACGAGGAGGCCGTCGGGCAGACCGCTCATCGCCTCGAACGTCCGCAGCAGCGCTGCGCGATCCGCGTCGTCGACCACGACGACGTGCACCCGGTCCGGACCGACCACGTCGCTCCAGCGTCGTACCAGCGCGTCGTGGCGGTGCCGGCGCCAGAAGCCTGAGGTCGCCGGATCGGCCTCGAGGGTCCGCCGCAGCCACCGCCGGAAGGGCGTTACCGCACCGTTCTGCACGTACTGCTGCCACTGCGACGGGACGATCCGGTCGAGCGGGCGCAACGTCACCACGACGTGCACGCGCTCGTCACCGAGGTCGCCCACCGCCTGCTCGACCGCCTCGCCCTCGGCGTCGGCGAAGAACTCGCTCGACACGACCACACGACCCTGCCGCGGCACCGACGCGACGAAGCGTTCCCAGTTGCGGATGTCCAGCGGCGGGTCGCCCGTCATCGGGCCGTAGCCGGTCAGCGCCGAGACGGCGTAGATCGGTGTCCGCGACCGGCCGGGGTAGCTGACTCCGTGCTGGCCCATCGCGTCACGGGCGACGAAGAAGGCGCTCTGCACCGCGGTGGTGCCGGTCTTGTGCGGCCCGACGTGCAGCAGGAGCGCGTCAGGAGGGAGCAGGAGGTCCGACATCTCAGGACTCCTGCTGCGCGCCGCCACGGTGCCTCAGCCGGTCGGCGACGATCCGTGCGATCTTGCGGCCCGAGTAGTCGCGCAGCGGTCGCCACTCGCGCGCACGCGCCTTGTCGACCGAAGGGTCGCCGGACTGCCGCGCGGCACCGATCAGCGCCAGGCTCGCGACCTTCGCGCTGACCCGTGCAGCCGACGCCGGCTGCTCGGGGGCGTCCGGGTCGGCCGGGCGCCCGAGGAGCTGGTCGAGGTCACCGAGGATGCGCATGCCGGACGACCGCAGGTTGTCGACCATCTCCGCGGTGAGCGAGGCGATGCGGTCCTGGGCCCAGGCGGGGGTGACGATCTTCGCCTCGTCGGGCCCGGGCTGACGTGTGCGCATCTCGGCGATCACGCCGTTGCGCAGGTAGTGGAAGTGGACGTTGTCCGGCCACTTCTTCTCCCGGAACCGCGCGTTGAAGGCGCGGACCACTTCGATCTCGGCCAGCGTCAGCGACCGGTTGGAGAGGTCTTCCTGCAGCTCCAGCGTGTGCGCCGGCAGCCCCACGAGCTGCTCGAAGACCCGGAGGACGTGCCCGTGGTCACGCGGGTCGAGGACGACGACGGTGACGTTGTCGCGTCCGACCGCCTCCGCCCAGCGCTCGGCCAGGCGGTCGTGACGGTGCCGGACCCAGAACGAGGGGGTCAGGCCCTTCGGAGGCTCGTCGCTGAACATCGCCCGCAGCCAGTCTTCGTACCCGACGTCGTAGCCGGTCTGAATGTACTGCTGCCACTGCGACGGGATGAGCTTGTCGAGCGGACGCAGCGTCAGCACCACGTGCGTCCGCTTCGCGTCGATCTCCTCGACGATGCGCTGCACCCGCGCGTCGTTGGCCTGGGCGAGGTACTCGCTGGAGAACACCACCCGGGCGTCACCGGCGTCGTGGATGTCGCTCAGCAGCGTGCCCCAGGCGTCCTCGGCAGGGGTCGGTCCGCCCAGGAAGCCCCGACCGCCGACTGCCTGGACGGCCGCGAGCATCGCGTGGCGGCCCTTCCCTGCGTAGTGGACGCCGTGCTCGGCGAGCGCCGGTCGAGCGGCGTGGAACGCCGCCTGCAGCGAGGTGGTCGCGGTCTTCGGGGGGCCGATGTGGACGAGGCGTACGCCCTCGGGCAGCAGGAGGTCGCTCACCGGTCGTCCTCCTTCCCTCCGACGCGGGAGAGCCCGCGTCGCGCCACCTCGCGGTTCAGGTCCCACGTCGAGACCAGCGCAGGCGGCAGGTCGCGCCCTCGGATCGAGGCGAGGTGGGTCTCCCCAGGGTCACCGACCTTGGCCACCAGCGGCGCCTTGCCGGTCGCGAGCGCGCGCTCCACGAGCGCGACGACGGCGTCGGCGACCGCCTCCGGCGCGAGCGTGAGCCCGGACTCGGTGAACGTCGACGCCGGGACCGTGCGCATCGCGCCGGCATCCAGGCGCAGGCTCTCGAGGTCGCCGACCACGCGTACGCCGAGGGACGCGAGCGCGTCGACCTCGCGGTTGCTGACCTCGGCCACGGCCTGGGCGAACTCGCTCGGGATCGCCAGGCGGACGTCGTCAGGGTCGGTCGGCCGGCCCTTGAACCCGCGCAGGGCTCCGAGCCTCATCAGCCGGAACTGCGTGCGCGCGCTCCAGCGGTTGCGCTTCAGCGCCACGTTGAAGTTGCGGGCGACGGCGGCCTCGTTCGCGGTCAGCGACCGGTTGTCGACGGTCGGCGAGAGCTCGAGCGTCCCTGCGGGCAGGCCGGTCAACCTCTCGAACACGTCGAGGATGTGCCGGTGGTCGTTGTCGTCGACGACGATGACCGTGACGCTCTCGGGGCCCACGACCCGAGCCCAGCGCTCGGTCAGCGCACGGTACGACTGCCGCCGCCAGAAGCGGTGGTCCTCGCTCGCGAGCACGTCGCGCAGCCACCGGACGTACGGGGTGCGGCTCCCGTTGACGACGGTCTGCTGCCACTGCGAGGGCAGGAGCTTGTCCAGGCGACGCACCGCCCGCACGACGTGGAGACGGTCACCGAGGTCGTCGCGCAGCCGCGAGATGGTGTCGTCCTTGGCGCCCGAGAACGTCTCGCTGCTGATCACGACCCGACGGTCGCCGGCGGCCCGGACCTCGTCGACCAGCTCGTCCCATGCCCCGCGGCGGCGCGGGACGCCCAGCCGACCGGGGTTGCCGAGGAGGTCGACAGCCGCGTCGTAGGTCTGCGTCGTACGGCCGGCGTAGTGGACGCCGAGCCGCTTCAGATCCGGCCGAGCGCGGTCGAATGCCTGCTGAACGGCTGTCGTCCCGGTCTTGTGCGGCCCGATGTGGAGGAGGCGGGCACCTTCGGGCAGGAGCAAGGAGTCCGAGGTCGACTCGTCCAGGGGGGCAGCCATGCTCGAGCGCGCTCCATCCACATTTCGATCACCGGTGAACGAAAGGACAGACTACAGGTCTGCCCTCCCCCTCCGACCAGCCCAGTTGGCGACGAACGCCCCCGTCAGCGGTGGACCAGGTCGAACACGACGCGCCGCCGCACGCCGGTGCGCCGCGCGACGTCGGCGATCGCGTCCTTGCGCGTCAGTCCCGAGCGCTCGCCCTCGGCCACCATCGCGAGCAGCGTGTCCTCGTCGTACGTACGCGGCGGTGCGCCGGCGACGACGATCGTGATCTCGCCACGGACGCGCTCCTCCTCGGCGTCGGGCGCCGCCCACGCCGCCAGCTCGTCGAGCGGGCCGCGCCGGACCTCCTCGTACGTCTTGGTCAGCTCGCGGCACACCGCGCCGCGCCGCTGGGCCCCGAAGGCCGCCACCATCGCGTCCAGGGTCTCGCGGGTCCGGTGCGGCGACTCGAAGAAGACCATCGTCCGCGGCTCGTCCGCGAGCGCGGCGAGGGCACGGTCGCGTTCGCCGGTCTTGCGCGGGAGGAACCCCTCGAACGTGAAGCGGTCGACCGGCAGCCCCGAGACCGCGAGCGCGGCGAGGGCCGCCGACGGGCCGGGAGCCGACGTCACGTCGTGCCCGGCCTCGACTGCTGCCGCCACGAGCCGGTAGCCCGGGTCGGACACGCTCGGCATACCGGCGTCGGTGACGAGGAGGACGGTACGCCCGGCGTCGAGCTCGGCGACCAGCTCCGGCGTACGGCGCGCCTCGTTGCCCTCGAAGTACGACGCCACGCGCCCGCCGATGGTCACCCCGAGATCGGCGGCGAGCCGGCGCACCCGGCGCGTGTCCTCGGCTGCGACGACGTCGGCGGAGGCGAGGAGGTCCCGGAGCCGTGTCGAGGCGTCCGCGGGATTCCCGATCGGCGTGGCGGCGAGAATCAGCACCCGCCCAGCGTACGGGTGGTCGCTAGGGTGGCGGCGTGTCCCTGACCGTCGACCGCCAGCAGGCTCTCGTGCCGCTGGGGCGTACGCGCGCAGGCAAGCCCCTGCCGCTGCTGGCGGAGCGGTTCCGTCCCCGCATCGCGGGCGCACCACGGCTGATCGGGTGGCTCGCGCCGCTGGCGATCGCCCTGCTGGCGTTCGCCGCGCGCGTGTGGCGGTTGGAGTACCCGCCCCGCCTGCTGTTCGACGAGACCTACTACGCGAAGGACGCGTGGTCGCTGCTCCACTTCGGCTACGCGCAGGACTGGGTGGAGGAGGCCAACGCCCAGGTCGAGGCGGGACAGACGACCGGGCTGTGGACCGGCGAGCCGACCCAGGTCGTCCACCCCGAGGTGGGCAAGTGGATGATCGCCGTCGGCGAGCACCTGTTCGGGATGACCTCGTTCGGCTGGCGCATCTCGGCTGCGGTGATCGGTGCCCTGACCGTCCTGGTGCTGGCGCGCATGGTCCGCCGCATGACGGGCTCGACCACGCTGGGCTGCCTGGCGGGCCTGCTCCTCGCCGTCGATGGCGTGCACTTCGTGATGTCGCGGATCGCGCTCCTCGACGTCTTCCTCGCGTTCTGGCTGGTGTGCGCGCTCGCCTGCGTGGTCGCCGACCGCGACTGGGGTCGCGCCCGGCTGGCGCGGCGGTACCCCCACACCGAGCAGATCGTGGGGTACGGGCCCGTCCGCATGCTGCTGCTGCGCCCGTGGCGCCTGGCCGCCGGCGTCTGCTTCGGGCTGGCGGTCGGCACGAAGTGGAGCGCGCTGTACGTCCTCGCCGTGGTCGGTGTCGCCGTGTGGGTCCTCGACGCGATCGACCGCCAGGCGATCGGCGTACGCGGGGCGTGGTGGCGCTCGGTGATCGTCGACGGCCTGCCCGCGTTCGTGTCCCTCGTCCTGGTCGCCCTCGTCGTCTACGTCCTCACCTGGACGGGGTTCCTCGTGAACCACGAGGTCTTCGAGGCACGGTTCGGCCACGGCTACGGCGAGACGCCTCCGTGGGGCAGCTATCTCGACGGCGGCGACAAGGGCCCGCTCGGCGAGGCCTGGCAGGCGCTGCGCTCGCTGTGGCACTACCACCAGATGGTCTACTCCTTCCACACCGGCGACTACCTTGCCGGCAAGAGCCACCCGTACCAGTCCGACCCGTGGGGCTGGCTCGTCCTCAACCGACCCGTCGGCGTGGACGCCCAGACCGACCTGCCGGCCTCGACGCCCGGCTGCCCCGCGACCGGCGAGGCCACCTGCCTGCGGCAGGTCCTGATCCTCGGCAACCCGGCGATCTGGTGGGGCGGGCTGCTCGCGCTCATCGCGTCGGTCTGGCTGTGGATCCGCGAGCGCGACTGGCGGTTCGGTCTGGTCGTGCTCGTCGTCCTCGCGGCCTGGCTGCCGTGGTTCGCCTACGACGACCGGCCGATCTTCCTCTTCTACGCGACGGCGTTCATCCCGTTCACCTGCGCGGCGATCGCCCTGGTGGCCGGGCGGCTGCTCCGCGCGTCGCGGCGCAGCCGGTGGCGCTGGTGGGGGCCGGTGGCGCTGGGGGTGTACGTCGCGGTGGCGCTGGCGTGCTTCGCGTTCTTCTTCCCGATCTGGACCGACATGCTCCTCTCGAACGACGAGTGGTTGCAACGCATGTGGTTCCAGCGCTGGATCTGACCTCTCTTTGTGCCACACTCCTGGCACCCTTCCGAGGTCTCGAGGAGTCGCCGTGCCCACCACCGTCGGTCTGTTTCCGCGCCATCCGGTCCGCGCTCTCGCGCTCGCGACCGCCGCTGCCATGACGGGGAGCCTGCTCCTCGCCGCGTCCCCGGCCGCCGCCGCACCCCAACGCGGGGCGATCACCGGGAAGGTCGTCGTGAAGGGCACCGGCAAGGCCCACGCCGGCGCCCTCGTCTGGGCGTACCGCAAGAAGCCCGGCACCCGTACGTGGGTCCGCACCGCGCAGACCACGACCTCGAGCAAGGGCCGGTTCTCGGTGCGTCTGCCCGACGGCCGCTACCGCCTCCTCGTCGGCGGCGAGGGACGCGCGCGCATCGGATGGGTCGGCGGCCCGTCGGTCTGGACGCCGATCTCGGCCAAGAAGAAGCTCACGGCGACCTCGGGGCGCACCCTGACGGTCAAGCGCGGACGCGTCACGAAGGCGCCGCGTACGGGTCTCGCGCCCGTCGGCTCGGCCACCGTGACGTTCACCGACGTCAAGGGGCTGCGCACGGTCGGCGACCTGCGCTACCGCATCCGTCGCGACGGGCGTGGCGGTGCGTGGGTGTACGCGAAGGGCAGCACCGCGTACCTCGGCGACCTCGAGGGCGGCGCCCACACCCTCGAGTACCGCACGGTCGGCGCCGGCACCTGGCAGCGCGCGCTCACGACGGTCAAGGCGCCGGGGACCACGACCGCCTCGCTCGTGATGCCCGCGGTGATCCGCCCGTACGGAGCCACGCCGTACGCCCTCGTCTCGCGCGCGGGCAAGCCGGTCTCCGGCCCGGCGCGCGTCGGTGATGTCGTGTCGGTCGACGCGTCTCGCGCCTTCAGCTACCCGGCCAGCGCGCTCACGCTCGGCTACCGGTGGCTGCGCGACGGGTCGCCCATCGGTGGCGCGACCACGGCGCGCTACACGGTGACCGATGCCGACCGCGGACGTACGTTGACCGCGGAGGTCACGGCGAGCCGCTCGGGCTACACCTCCGCGTCGGTCCGCTCGCGCGCCCTCGCCGTCTCACGCACGACCACGACCACGACGGTGACGCTGTCCCAGCCGAGCGCGCGCTACGGCAACACGGATCGGGTGAACGTCACCGCGCGGGTGGTCGCCGCCGACGGCGGGTCGGCTGCCGGGTCGGTCACGTTCGACCAGAACTGCACCGTCTACGACACGTCACACGACCCGTGCCTGGGCTCGTGGAGCCGCACGGTCGCGGTCGGCGCGTCGGGTGTCGTGACGGTCCGGCTGCCCGAGCACCTCGGCCGCTACTCGCGCATCCGCGCGACGTATCGGCCGACCGCCGCCACCGGTCCCGCGACGTCGTCGGCGACCGCACCGTTCACCGTCACCCCGCGCGCGTCCAAGACCACCCTGACGTTGGTGAAGCGCACGGTCAGCGCCGGCTCGCGCGCCAAGGTGAAGGTGGCGGTCACGGTCCCCGGCGGCATCCGCAAGCGCGACGTGGTCGGCTCCGTGGTCGTCCGCGCGAACGGCAAGGTCGTCGGACGGACGAGCTACGCCCAGGACCGTCCCGCCAACGTGACGATCCGCCTCAAGCGGCTTCCCCGCGGCACGTACAAGCTCCGCGCGTCGTTCAAGGCCTACTACGGCGGCGACGGCTCGCAGAGCGCGGCGAAGTCCAGCACGAGCAGGCCGGTCACGCTTCGCGTCCGCTGACCTGAGGGAGGCCCCCGCGCGGCGGGCTCAGGCGTCGAGCCTGCCGCGCCGGGTCTCCAGGAACTCCCTGCTCGCCGTGTCGGTGGTGAGCGAGATCGCCTTGTCGTACGCCTCCGCGGCGTCGCGGCCCTTCCCGAGCTCGTCGAGGAGGTGCGCACGCAGCGCCCAGGCGGGTTGGAACCGCCGGAGCGTGGCGGCGTCGGTCCGAGCAGCCAGCGAGTCGAGCACCGCGAGCCCGGCCGCGGCTCCGTCGACGCGTGCGGTGGCGGCCGCCAGGGACACCTGCGCGCCGAGCGTGGGGGCGAGCGCCACCAGCGCCCGGTGCAGCCGCAGGAGGGCCTCTTCGTCGGTACGACCGGTTCGTGCCCGGTCGCAGTGCGCGGACTGGATCGCGGCCTCCAGCTGGAACCGGCCGGGGCGTCCGAGGCGCGAGGCAGCACGGAGGAGGCGCTCGCCCTGGGCGACGAGCGCGGGGTCCCACCGCGCCGGGTCCTGCGCGTCGAGCGGGACGAGGCGTCCAGCGTCGTCGGTGCGGGCCGGGCCCCGGGCGAGCGACAGCGCCACCAGCGCCGCCAGGCCGAGCACCTCGGGCTCGTCCGGCAGCAGCGACGCCAGCAGGACGGCGAGGTAGTGTGCCTCGCCCGCGGTCGACGCGCGTGGTGACGTGCTCGGGACGGCAGACCAGTCGATCGCGTACGCCCCGTAGACGGCTTCGAGGACCGCCGGGAGCCGGGACGGCATCACCTCGGCGCCGGGGACGACGAAGGGGATGCGTGTGTCCCGGATCCGGCGCTTGGCGCGCACCAGGCGCTGCGCCATCGCGCTGGTCGGCACGGCGTACGCCTCGGCGATCCGGCGGGCGTCGAGCCCGAGGACCGTCTGCAGCATCAGCGGCGTCCGGACGGCCGGGTCGATCGCCGGGTGCGCGCACACGAACATCAGGGCCAGCCGTTCGTCCGGGATCGCGTCGCCCTCCCCCAGGTCGGCCGGGACGGCGGAGTCCTCCAGGTCGATCGCGCTTCCCTCCCACGGCACCGACGTACGGTGGGCCGCCGTCCGGTAGAGGTCGCGCAGCCGGTTGCGCGCCACCGTCAGCAGCCAGGCGTCCGGGTTGTCCGGGACCCCGCGCTCCGGCCACGTCCGCAGCGCCCGCTCGAAGGCGTCCGCGAGCGCGTCCTCCGCGGCCGCGAGATCGCCGGTGGGCGCGGCGAGGATGGCGAGCAGGCGACCGTACGACGTCCGCGCCGCCCGCTCGGCCTCCTCGTGGGCGCTCAGGGCTGGTACCACTGCCGCTCACGGCTCCAGGTGAGCATCGTCGGCCTGACCTCGACCGACCCGTACGTCGCTCCCGGGCACTTCTCGGCCCACGCCAGCGCCGCGTCCAGGTCCGGCACGTCGATGACGACGACGCCACCGACGTACTCCTTGGTGTCGGCGAACGGCCCGTCCTGGATCTTGGGCTCGCCGCCGACGGCGGTCACCGTCGTCGCAGCCTCGGGGAACCCGAGGATCTGGGTGGTGACGAACGCCCCGGCCTCGTCCAGCGCCTTCGCGTAGGCGTCGAACGCGGCCTGGACCGGCGCCATGTCCTCCTCGCTGATGCCGGCCTCGCGCGGGTCCGCGTTGTGGATGAAGAGCGTGTAGAGCATCGGTTGATCCTTCCCTCGGTGTGATCGTGACACCGAGATGACGGTCCGGGCGAGCCGTGATCGACACCTGGTTGCCCACAGGACCGCCCGTCGCGCCGACGCAGGATCACCGACGTACGGGTCAGAACTCCTCGTGCGTCGCCGGGTCGCCCCCGCTGCGCGCCTGTCCGCGCTCGCCGATCGTCGCGAGCTCGGCGTCGGTCAGCGTGAAGCCGAAGACGTCGAGGTTCTCGCGCTGACGGACCGGGCTGCTGGACTTCGGGATCGGGACCACCTCGCGCTGCACGTGCCAGCGCAGCACCACCTGCGCCGGGGTGACGCCGTGCCGCTCGGCGATCTCGCGGACGTCCGCGTCGCGCAGCAGGTCGGTCTTGCGGGCGAGCGGCTGCCAGGCCTCCGTGACGATGTCGTGCGCGGCGTCGTACGCGCGCAGCTCCTCCTGCGCGAAGTACGGGTGGAGCTCGACCTGGTTCACCGCGGGCACCACCCCGGTCTCCGCGACCAGGCGGTCGATCTGCTCGGGGGTGAAGTTGGAGACGCCGAGGCTGTTGAGAAGTCCGTCGTCGCGCAGGCGGATCATCGCCTTCCACGAGTCGACGTAGCGGTCGAGGCGCGGGAGCGGCCAGTGGATGAGGTAGAGGTCGACGTACTCCAGGCCGAGACGTTCACGCGACTCCGCGAACGCGCGCAACGTCGACTCGTACCCCTGGTCCTCGCCGCGCAGCTTCGTCGTCACCACGATCTCGTCGCGAGGGGCGTCGCTGGTCGCGATCCCCTGCCCGACCCCGGACTCGTTCCCGTACGACGCCGCGGTGTCGACGAGCCGGTAGCCGAGCTCGAGCGCACCTCGTACGGCGCCGGCGGCCTCGTCGTCGTCCATCGGATAGGTGCCGAGCCCGATCGTGGGGAGCGAGAGTCCGTCGTTCAGTGTGCGCAGCGGTGCGGTGGCCATGCCCCGACCCTCGCACCGGCGCCCGTTGCGCGCAGCGCGGAACGCCTCAGCGCCGGAGACCGGTGAGCAGACGGTCCAGCCCGGCATGCACGGCGTCGCGGACCGAGGGCCCCTCCTCCGCGAGAGACAGCGCGGCCTCGTTCATCGCTCCCGAGAGGAGGGTGGTGAGTGCCTCGACCTCGTCGGGGACGACGACCTCGCGTTCCCCGAGCTCGCGCAGGCCCTCCTCGAGAAGGCGGCGCGAGCTCGCGGCATCCACGTCGCGCCACTCCTGCCATCCGAGGACGGCCGGTCCGTCGACGAGCATGACGCGTCGCGCACCTGCCGACGACGCGGCGTCGAGGAACGCGTGGCACCCCGCGACCAGGCCGTCCCACGGGTCGGGCTCGGCGGCTGCCGCGCGCGCGACGTCCGCGGCGACCGAGGCCTGCACCTGCGCGAGAGCCGCGCTGAAGAGCCCGCGCTTGCTCCCGAAGTGGTGGTACACCGCACCGCGGGTCTGCCCTGCGGCGGTCGCGACCTCCTCCAGCCCGACGGCGTCGTACCCGTGCTCGGCGAACAGCCGGCACGCCAGGTCGACCAGGTGCGCCCGGTTCGCCTCGCTCTGCACCTTCGACGAGCGTCCCATCGTGCTCCTTCCCTCAGATACGTACGCAGTGTATGTTACTGAATACATACACCACGCATGTATTGAGGAGGAGTCATGACACTCAAGAGCTTCTACCCCGTGCTCGGCACCACGGACGTCACGGAGGCCGCCGCCTACTACGAGAGGTGGTTCGGCTTCCGACGCACCTTCACCTCGGACTGGTACGTCAGCCTCGAGCGCGACGGGCACGAGCTCGCACTGCTCGACCCCGCCCACGAGACGATCCCGGACGGGTACGGCGCGGCCGCACGCGGGACGATCCTCAACGTCGAGGTCGACGACGTGGACGCCGAGTACGCCCGGCTGGTCACCGAGGGCGGTCTCGAGCCGGTCCTCGCGCTGCGGACGGAGCCGTTCGGGCAGCGGCACTTCATCCTCGCGGCACCGGGCGGGGTCCTCGTCGACGTCATCACGCCGATCCCGCCGGACGCGACGTTCGCCGACGCCTTCGCCGCCGGGTCCGCATGAGGAGGCCCGCACGACCAAAGTCCGGGCACGAGGACGACCCGGCGTGAGACGGTCGTGCTCCTCACGACATAGACCAGGTGAGGCCATGCGAACGGAGCGCCATGACGACCGATCTCCCGACCGAGCACGCCGTCGACGACCGGCTGCTGCTCGCCCGGACGCGCCGGGGTGACCGAGACGCCTTCGGCACGCTCTACGCGCGTCACGTGACACCCGTCTACTGGCAGGCGTACCGCATGACGGGCACCGCGCAGGACGCCGAGGAGGTCACCCAGGACGTCTTCGTCACCGCGTGGCGACGACGTGCCGACCTGCGCGTCGTCGACACGTCGGTGCTGCCCTGGCTGCTCGCGACCGCGAAGTACGTCGCGCTCAACCTGCGCCGCAGACGCACCCGCCGGCAGTGGGAGGAGCTCGACGACAGCCTGGCGGTCCAGGCGCCCGAACCCGTCGACGAGGTCGTGTCCGCGATGCTGCTCGCCCGCGTGCGCGAGAGCGTCGCCGGCCTGTCGCCGCTCGACCAGCAGCTGTTCGAGCGCTGCGTCGTCGGCGACCTGACGTACGCCGAGGCCGCCGACGAGCTCGGCGTGACCCACGGCGCTGTCCGCAACCGGGTCGCGCGCATCCGCAGCCGCGTCCGCGCCGCCACCCACGACCTGAGGGGACCCGCATGAGCATGCACGCCGAGATTCCCGAGCTGAGCGACGAGCAGGTCGACCGGATGTACCGCCGCGTCACCGGGCGGATCGACCTCGACGCGTCCACCGCCCGCACGAAGCGACGCAAGGTGCTGCTCGCTGCGGCCTCTGTCGTCGTCGTGCTCGGGCTCGGGGGCGCCGTGGTCGGCGGCGGTGTGACCTTCGTGCCCGGCGACAGCGACAGCTCGGGCGACATGCTCTCGGTCCCCGAGGAGCGGGCTCTCGACGACTCGGCAGGGTCCGCACGTGAGGCCGATGGCGCGGCGGACTTCAAAAAGACCACTCCAGACGGCGTGCGCGAGATCGTCACCACCGCGTGGGCCTCGCTCACCGTCGACGATCCTGGGGCCGCCGCGGACACGCTGTCGGGCTGGGTCGAGGACGAGAAGGGGCGGGTGGAGTCACGGTCGGAGTCGACGCACGACGGCGAGGCCTCGGTCTCGCTGCGGCTGCGCGTGCCCGCCGGCAGCACGGGAGACACGACGCAGCGCCTTCGTGAGCTCGGCGAGGTCTCGGGGCTGTCGATCGACTCCGAGGACGTCACCGCGCAAGGCCGCGACCTGGACGCGCGCATCCGGGCGCTGGGGGTCTCGACGGCGCGGCTCCAGGACCTGATGGCCGAGGCGGCCACGACGGCCGACCTCCTCGCCGCCGAGCAGACGCTCAGCCAGCGACAGGCGGACCTGGAGGCGCTCCAGGCGGAACGCCGCGGGCTGTCCGAGCAGGTCGCGATGGCCACGTACACGGTGGAGATCTCCACGGAGGAACGGCCGGACGCCCCGAGCCGGTCCGGGTTCGTCGGCGCCCTCGACGCCGGCTGGGACGGCCTGGTGGCGACGCTCGGCTTCGTCGTCCGCGTCGTGGGGTTCCTGATCCCGTGGGCGGCGCTGCTCGCCGTGCTCGCCGGTGCCTACCTCGGCGGGCGGCGCCTGCTGCGGCACTGAGCCGAGCAACACTGAGCCGGGCCAACGACGAAGGCCGGATCCGCGGTGCGGATCCGGCCTTCAGCGGGTGGAGCTACGGGGATTCGAACCCCGGACCTTCTCATTGCGAACGAGACGCGCTACCAACTGCGCCATAGCCCCAAAGCGAGATTGAGATTACCACGCACCCGAGCCGGTTCCGAATCCGGGGGTGCCCGCCCGCACTCAGTCGCCGACCGCCCGGCGGGGCTCGGAGTCGCCCTTCTCGCCGAAGTCGATCGTCCGGACCGTACGGGGGGCAGCCGGCTTCGTGACGTACGTCGGCAGCGTCACCGGGACCGGGTCCCACAGCGTCACGCCGGAGGTGGTCGTCATCGCCGCGGCGTCGACGATCTGCTGGTCGAGGGCGCCCTCGGGCAGCGGGGTGCGCTCCATGACGTTGCGGCGGTGCGGGTCGTGGTCCTCGACCATGCCGGAGATCACCACGGTCGCCTCGTGGTCGGGATCGACGGGTGCCGCGGTCTCGGCAGCGGCAGCGGCGGACGCGCGCCGCTCCTCGCGCCTCGTCGCACGCGCAGCGGCGCGCTCGGCCTTCGCCTCGGCCTTGGCCTCCGCCCGCCCCTCGACCGGCGGCTGGCGCGTCAGACGCACCGGGCGTCCGATCTCGCTGCGCACCATGACGCGGCACAGGACGAGCCACACGACGACCAGCCCACCCGGGATCGCCGCTGCCCAGGGCAGCAGGACGCCCGCGACGGAAAGCCCGCCGACCACCGCGCACGCGGCGAGCAGCACGAGCAGGACGCGGCGTCGACGACGGGCGGCGATGCGGGCCGCACGGCGGTTGTACGGGCGCCGCACGGGTGCGGGCTTCTCCTCCGCCTCGGCGGGCTCAGCCGGCGACGAGGCGACCTCGACCGACTCCGCAGGCCCCGAGTCCTCCTTGCGGTGCGTGAGGACGCGCAGCGCTCCCGAGAACGAGGTGACGCCTCCGCCACGGGTCGCTTCCTCGTGCCGGCGCAGGAGCAGGGGTACACCGTACGCCACCCAGATGGCGATCACGGCTGCGAAGATCAGGCCCGTACCCACGGAAGAACCGTACGCGCTGCGAACGCCTCCCCTCGGGGACCTCGGTCGGTGTGTCGCGCAGAGTTGTCAAGGGATCCGCGTTGTCAAGGGATCCGCGTTGTCAAGGGATCCGCGCAGCTCACCCCGCAGATCATCACCGGTCGACGGCGCTCGAGTCCACCCTCGCCAGCAGTCCCCCCGGCACGACCTGCTCGGACGTGACGGCGAAGAGCACGTGGTCGCGCCACGCGCCGTCGATGTGCAGGTACCGCGGCGCGATACCGATGCGGTCGAAGCCCAGCTTCTCGACGATGCGCAGGCTCGAGCGGTTCTCGGGTCGGATGGCGATCTCGATGCGGTGCAGCCCGAGCGCCTCGAAGCAGTGGTCGGCTGCCATCGCCACCGCGGTGGTCGTGATGCCGCGGCCGGCGTACGGACGTGCGATCCAGTAGCCGATCTGCGCCCAGCGCGCGGAGCCCCACGTGATCCCCGAGACGGTGACCTGGCCGATCATCTGGTCGCTGCCGTACGTCGTGACGAACGGCAGCGCACGGCCCTGCGACGCCTGGTGGCGCAGCGAGCGGACCGCCGCCCCGTACGACCGTCCGGCGGCGGGCACGGTGCTCGGCAGCGTCGCCTCCCACCGTCCGAGCCAGTCGGCGGACTCCTGGCGCAGCCGCGCCCACGTACGGGCGTCGCTGCGTCGGATCGGCCGGAGCCCCACCGGACCGTGGTGGAGGGTCGCCGGCCACCCGGTGCTCAGGACGCACCGCCGTCGTCGCTGCGGACGTGGTCGACACCCGCGACCTGCTCGACCGCGTGCCGCAGCACGCCGGCCAGCACCTCGAGGCCGTCCTTGACGCCCCCGCGCGAGCCGGGAAGGTTCACGATGACGGTGTGGTCGGCCACCCCTGCCATCCCCCGCGAGAGCATCGCGGTCGGGACACCGGCGGCGACCCCGTGCGCGCGGATCGCCTCGGCGACGCCGGGGAGCGTCCGGTCCAAGACGGCCTCGGTCGCCTCCGGAGTGGCGTCGGTCGGGCTGATGCCCGTCCCGCCGGTCGTGACGACCGCCTCGTAGCGCAGCTCGACCGCCTCGCGCAGCGCCTCCTCGACCGGCAGCCCGTCGGGCACGACGAGGGGCTCGGCGACCTCGAAGCCCCAGTCACGGAGCGCCTCGACGATCAGCGGCCCCGTCGTGTCCTCGTACACACCTGCTGCGGCACGGTTGGAGCAGGTGACGACCAGGGCCTTCATGCCGACCAGTCCCCGCTCTTGCCGCCGGACTTCGCCCGGACCCGGACATCGGAGATCACGGCGTGCTTGTCGACGGCCTTGATCATGTCCACCACCGTCAGCGCAGCCACGCTGACCGAGGTGAGGGCCTCCATCTCGACCCCCGTACGGCCGGTGGTGCGGACCGTCGCGGTGATCGCCACGCCGTCGTCGGTGACGTCCAGCTCGACCTCGACACCGGTGATCGCCAGCGGGTGGCACAGCGGGACGAGGTCCGGCGTACGCTTCGCGGCCATGATCCCGGCAACACGAGCGACGCCGAGCGCGTCGCCCTTCGGGACGTCGCCCGCGCGAAGGAGCGCGACCACCTCCGGTGTCGTCCGGACCAGGCCGGTCGCGGTGGCCTGGCGACGCGTCTCGTCCTTCGCGGAGACGTCGACCATCCGGGCCGCGCCCTGCTCGTCGACGTGCGTGAGCCGCTCGCCCATCAGAACTCCCGGTCCAGGAACATCACCTTGGCGGTGTCACCGACGTGCAGGGCCGTCTCGTCCTCTTCGACCACGATGAGGCAGTTGGCGCGGGCGAGGCCCGCGACGAGGTGCGAGCCGGGGCCGCTGACGGGGGTCACCCGTACGCCGCGTCCGTTGACCTCGAGCCAGCCCCGCAGGAACTGGCGACGTCCCGCCGGCGAGCGGATCTCCTCGGTCATCGTGGCCTGGACGAGCGGACGGCGGTAGGGCAGCTTGCCCATCATCCGACGCAGCATCGGCAGCACGAACACCTCGAACGACACGTACGACGACACCGGGTTGCCCGGCAGTGTGACGATGGGCGTCTTCTCCTCGCCGACGGTGCCGAACCCCTGAGGCTTGCCGGGCTGCATCGCCACCTCGGCGAACTCGACCGTGCCGAGGTCGGACAGCGCCGCCTTCACCACGTCGTACGCGCCCTTGCTGATGCCGCCGCTGGTCACGACGAGGTCCGCCCGGACCAGCTGGTCGTTGAGCTTGTCGGCGAACTCGCGCGGGTCGTCGGAGGTGATCCCCACCCGGTACGCGATCGCGCCGGCTGCGCGCGCGCTGGCGGCCAGCATGTACGAGTTGCCGTCGTAGATGGAGTCGTAGTCGAGCCGCGCCCCCGGCTCGCGCAGCTCGGCGCCCGTGGACAGCACGACCACCCGCGGACGCGGACGCGCCCGCAGCCGCGCGAAGCCGAGCGAGGCCAGCAGGCCGACCTCGCGGGGACCGAGCACCGTCCCCGCCTCGGCGACGATCTCGCCCGCCGCGACATCCTCACCGGCAGGGCGGACGTTCTCACCGGCACGGCGCGCCTGGTAGACCTTCACCTCGGCGTCGCCGCCGTCGGTGAGCTCGATCGGCACCACCGCGTCGGCGCCCGACGGGAGCGGCGCGCCGGTCATGATCTTGACCGCCGTCTTCGGCGTCAGTGCCATCGGTGTGCTGGCGCCGGCAGCCTGCTCACCCACGACGGGGAGCACCACCGGGAACTCGCGGTTGGCCCCGACGACGTCCGCCGCCCGCACCGCGTAGCCGTCCATCGCCGAGTTCGTGAAGCGAGGCAAGTCGATCGGACTCACCACGTCGTCGACCAGCGGCAGCCCGAGCGACTCCAGCAGCGGCTGGTCGTACGGCTGCAGCGGGCCGATCAGGTCGAGCAGCTTCTCCAGGTGCTCGTCGACGGTACGCATGGGCGACAGCCTATGACCCCGAGAGCGTCGTGCCGTCGGGGATCGTCCCGGGAGAGCCCTCCGCAGGCACCGTGACGTCACCGACGACGCGGACGTCGGCGCCGAAGGTCCAGTCGCCCTCGACGGTGAGGCTGCGGGCGTCGATCAGGCTCACGGGCCCCGCGGGGAACCGCTTGTCGAACTCCTGGACGAGCTTGTAGACGCTCTTGTCCAGACGTACGAGCGGCGCGTCCTCGTCCGCCGCGACCAGGTGGAAGTCGTCGCTGAGCGCGTAGAAGTCCGACCGTACGAGGAGCAGGTCGTCGGTGGTCTTGACCGGGAGGAAACGGCTGCGGTCGACCTCGATCGCGACCGCTCCGTCGAAGACCTGCACGATCGCACCCATCGCCGACTCGACCTGGATGACCGCCGGCGAGTCCGGGTCGGTGGGGTCGACCGTCTTCTCGTTGCGGATCAGCGGCAGCCCCAGGACCCCGCCGGTCTCCTCGATCACCGCCGCGAGCGCCTCGAGGTCGAACCACAGGTTGTTGGTGTGGAACCAGCGGTGACGGGTGATGTCGTCGGCGCGCGGCTGGTCTTCCTTGGGGGTCTGCGCCGTCTCGCGCAGCACCAGCCGTCCGTCGGACTTGCGGCGGACCAGGTAGCCACCCTTGACGTCGGCCTGGGTACGGCGGCAGACCTCCGCCGCGTACGGGGCGCCGGACTGGGCGAACCAGCCGGCCATCCGCGGGCTCGGGAACGCACCGAGGTTGTCGGAGTTCGAGACCGACGCGTACCGGTAGCCCTGGTCGATCAACGCCTGGAGCGTGCCGGACGCGTCGAGGGCGGTGTAGAGGTCGCCGTGGCCCGGCGGCGTCCACTCGAGGCTCGGGTCCTGGGGCCAGGAAACTGGGGTGAGGTCGTCCGCGCGGAGCTTCGGCTCCTTGTTCTGGAGGAAGTCCAGCGGGAGTCCCTGGACGGCGAAGTCCGGGTACGCCGAGAGCGCCTCGAGGGTGTCCTCGCGGGTCCGGAAGCTGTCCATGAGGACCAGCGGCAGCGACACGTCGTACTCCGCCCGGACGTGGCGCACCTGCTCCACCACCACGTCGAGGAACGTCCTGTCGCCGCGGACCGGGAGGAGCGACTTCGCCTTGTCCATCCCCATGGACGTGCCCAGGCCTCCGTTGAGCTTGATCACGACCGTCCGACTCAGCGCCTCGCGCGCCGCGTCGTCGTCGACCTGCGCGTCGGCCAGCCGCGGGGGCGGGTCGAGCGGGTCGACGTCGGCCTCGGGGATCAGACCCGTGGCGCCTTCCTCGAGCTCGCGGTAGTAGTGGGCAAAGACGTCGATCGCCCGTGACGGGACCCCTGCCTCCTCCATCGCCTGACGTGCGGCTGCCAGTCCCTCTGCACTCATGCGAGTCATGGTAGGCACTACCGTCAGGATGTGACCGCGAAGGATCGCCTGCGCGAGAGGCTGCTCGACCGGAGGGCCGGTCTGGCCGACGCCGACGTCGTCGCCGCGGAGCATCCGCTGTGCACCCACGCGCTCGCGGCGGTGGAGGCGACAGGCGCGACGCGACGGGTCGCCGCCTACCTGTCGGTCGGCCGTGAGCCGTCGACGTGGGCGCTGGTCGACGCGCTGCGCGCGCGGGGTCTGGAGGTCCTCGTCCCGCGGGCGCTGCCGCGCCGCCAGATGGCGTGGGCCCTGTACGAGGGGCGAGAACGCCTCACGCTCGGGCGCTTCGACATCCCCGAGCCCCTCGGTCCCGACGAGCCCGGTGGACTGTCGACCGTGGAGGTCGCGCTCGTCCCCGCGCTCGCGGTGGACGTCGCCGGCTTCCGCCTCGGCCGCGGCGGCGGGTACTACGACACCGCCCTCGCCGCGCACCCCGCCGTCTGGCGCCTCGCGCTCGCGTACGATCACGAGGTCGTCGACGACGTGCACCCCCAGGACCACGACGAACGGGTCGACCTCGTCGTCACCCCTGACCGCACGCTGCACCTCCCGCCCCGCCCTCACCCTGGCTAGGCGGCGGCGCCCCTACTGCTCCAGCTCGGCGGTCAGCCGGAGCTCGTCGCGTGCGGCCTTCTCGACGGCGTCGGACGTGTACGCCCACGGCAGCGTCTTGCCGTCGACCCACAGCTTGGTCTGGTCGGTGTAGTTGCGGTGGAACGGGTGACCCGACACGCCGGTGAGGTTGATCCACCGCGACTTGTCGAGATCGCTGAGGTCGACCACCATCCGCATCGACGGGACGGCCGTCACCTCGTACCCCTCGGCTGCGTCCCAGCCGGTGGCGTCGACGATGCCCGAGCCACCCCCGAGCCCGTACGGACCACGGTTGAACAGCTTCTCGACCAGCGTGATGCCAGACGTCCCGAGCGTCTGGTTCTCCAAGGTGAGCTGGTGCACGTTGCCCCAGGACCACCGGTCGGGATCGAGCGACTGGCGCCGCGTCATCTCGTCGCGGGCGTCGCGCATGGCGGTGCGCAGCACGTCGTCACGGGTCTCCCGGACCGACTTCGTCGTACGGTCGTCCCACCAGTCGCTGTCCGGGCTGTTCAGCAGGCGGCGCACGACCTCGAACCACCGCTCGCCACCGGCCGGCCACACCTCCTGCGGCAGGTCGTCGTGGAACGTCCGCGCGAGGAGGTTGCGCCAGACCGCCGCGAAGTACGCCGCTGCCGCCGAGTCACGGTCCTGGTCCTGGCTGCTCCAGGCACGCAGCAGCTCCTGACCGTCGGCGTAGTAGCCGCTGCCGAGGTCGATCTCGAGGAGGTGCGGCAGGAGCGTCCGGGCCTGCCCGTTGTGCGTGTCGTTCTGGATCCGGGTCATGTCGGCCACCGACAGCTTCGACGAGCCTTGGAGGAGCTCGATGATGCGCTGACTGCGGTAGCCCGCCGCCTGGCCGGTCCCGATGAGGTACGGGTACTGGCGCCCGATCACCTGCTGGTTGGCGGTGACCACGTAACCCTCCGCAGGGTTGAGCACCGACGGTAGCTCCTCGTACGGGATGAAGCCCTTCCAGCCGTACGACGGGTCCCACCCGGGCACCGGCCACGTGCCGTCACCGCGCTTGCGGATCGGCACCTGCCCGGGTGCCTGGTAGCCGATGTTGCCCTCGGTGTCGGCGTACACGAGGTTCTGCGAGGGCACCGCGAACAACCGCGCCGCCTTGCGGAAGCTCGCCCAGTCGTGGGCCTTGTCGATCCCGAAGACGGCATCCATCGTCCGGCCCGGCGTGAGCGCGGTCCACTGCAGCGAGACGCCGTACGTGCTCCCGCCGCCGGCGCGTTCGCCCACGTCCGCGAGGGTGTCGTCGACGTCGGACAGCAGCGGCCCGTGCTGCGTCTCGCGGACCGTGATGGTCTCGGACTTCCCGCCCGCGACCTCGAACGTCTCCTCGCGGGTGACGAGCGGGAGCCAGCGGCCGTCGTAGAGGTAGCGGTCGCCCTGGATCTGCTCGATGTAGAGGTCGGTGACGTCGGGATACATCGTCGTGACACCCCAGGCGATGTCGGCGTTGTGGCCGACGACCACCCCGGGCATCCCCGAGAAGGTGAACCCCGCGACGTCGAACGGGCACTCGTCGCCGACCTTGCGGCAGTGCAGGCCCATCTGGTGCCAGATGCCCGGCATGCTCGGTGCGAGGTGCGGGTCGTTGGCGAGGATCGGCTCCCCGGTGGCGCTGCGCTCCCCCGAGATCGCCCAGGCGTTGGAGCCGATGCCGTCGCCGAAACCCAGCAAGGTCGGCAGCCCCTTGGCGACGTCGGCGACACCCTGCATCGAGCCGAGCAGGTCCCGCAGGGCGACGTCCTCGGACTCCTCGCCGTCGGTCGGCGTCGCCTCAGGGACGTCGGCCGCGCGGTCGGTGTCGGCGTTGCGCCGCTCCCCCGAAGACTGGTCGAACGTGCCGTCGACGACGTTGCCCTGGGTGACGATCGGGTCGTGGCGGCGGAACGGGAAGCCGGGATAGAGGGTGTCGACCTGGGCGCGGGAGAGCTTCTCCGTCGCCAGGACCCGCTCGATCTCGTCGCTCATGTTGCTGCGCAGGTCCCACGCCATCGCCTTCAGCCACGCGAGCGAGTCGGTCGGGGTCCACGGCTCCGGCTCGTACGCCGAGCCGCGGAGCGAGAGCACCGAGTACTCGAGGGACAGCGCGGAGGCCTCCCGGTCACCGATGTAGGCGTTGACGCCGCGGGCGTACGCCTCCAGGTAGCGGCGGGTGGCGGGCGCCAGCCGGGCGAGCTCCTGCTCGGCGACGCGGCGCCAGCCCATCGTCCGGACGAACTTGTCGGTCTCGAGGGCCGCCTCCCCGACGAGCTCGGCCAGCCGACCCGCGGTCACGTGGCGACGGAAGTCCATCTCGAAGAAGCGGTCCTGCGCGTGGACGTACCCCTGCGCCATGAAGAGGTCCTCGGCGGTCTCCGCATAGACCTGCGGGATGCCGTAGTCGTCGCGCAGGACCGTGACATCGGCTCCCAGCCCGGCCAGCTGCGCAGTGCCCTCGCGGTCCGGGAAGGGCTTGCGGACGGTCACCACGCCGAGCACGGCGACCGCGACCAGCACCACCGCCACCAGGATCGCGAGGATCGCGAAGAGTCGGCGGGTCAACACGGGTCGCAGTCGTAGGGCCAGGTCGCGCACTCGTGCATTGTGCCGTTCACCCGGGCTCGACGGCACGGCGGGCAGGGTCGCGCACCTCGCCGACGAGCTCTTCGAGGACGTCCTCGAGCATCACGACGCCCAGCGCCTCACCGTCGTCACCGACCACACGGGCCATGTGGGCCCCACGTTGCTGCATGTGGCGCAGCGCGTCGTACAGGCGCGTGCTCCGGCGGACGGAGCCGAGGGGTCGGATCCACTTCGCGGGGATCGGCCGGGACTCCTCCGACACCTCGAGAGCGTCCTTGATGTGCAGGTAGCCGACCAGCGATCCGTGCGAGTCGGTGACCGGGAAGCGCGAGAAGCCGGTCTGCGCGCACGCTGTCTCGACGTCGGCGCGGGTCGCCCCGAGCGAGACGGTACGGAGCGAGTCCCGGGGCAGCAGCACCCGCTCGACGGTGCCGGCCTCGAACCCCAGCGCGCCCGAGACGAGCTCGTACTCCTCCGAGTCGAGCAGGCCCTCGCGGTGGGACTCGTCGAGGAGCCCGGCGACCTCGTCCGAGGTGAACGTGGTGCCGACCTCGTCCTTCGGCTCGAGCCTCATCAGGCGGATCGCCGTGTTGGCGATGGCGTTGAGCGCGACGACGAACGGCTTCAGCACGAGGATCACGCCGACCATGAACGGCCCTAGCCACAGGACCGCCCTGTCGGGGCCGGCGAGCGCGACGTTCTTCGGCACCATCTCGCCCAGCACGACGTGGAGGTAGGTCACGATCCCCATCGCGATGACGAACGAGATCGGGTGCACCATCGCGTGGGGCACGCCGAGCGCGTCGAAGACGGGCTCGAAGAGGTGCGCGATCGCCGGCTCGCCGACGGCCCCGAGGCCCAGGGAGCACAGCGTGATGCCGAGCTGCGCCGCCGCCATCGCGAGGCTGACGCGCTCCATCGCACGGATCGCGAGCCGAGCGGGGCGAGAGCCGGCCTGCGCCTGGGGCTCCAGCTGCGTACGGCGAGCCGAGATCAGGGCGAACTCCGCGGCGACGAACAGGGCGTTGAGCGCCAGCAGGACGACGACCAGGCCGATCGCGAGCACGGGGTTCATCGCTGCTCCTCCGTGTCGAGGTCGACGTCGAGGATGACGCGGTCGATGCGCCGCCCGTCCATCCGGTCGACGCGCAGGCGTACCCCGATGGTGCTCACCTGGTCGCCGGCGACGACCGGTACGACCAGCGCGACCTCGTCCCCCACCTCGGCGAGGCGGCCCAGGCGCTGGGTCACCAGCCCGGCGACGGTCTCGTAGTCGTCGCCCTCGGGCAGCGGGACGCCGGTCTGGCTGCGCACCTCGTCGGGCCGCAGCATCCCCGAGAGCACCCACGTGCCGTCGGGCCGCGACCGGAGCTGGGAAGCGGACCGGTCGTGCTCGTCGGCGATGTCACCGACGATCTCCTCGACGAGGTCCTCGAGAGTCACGACGCCGTCCGTGCCGCCGTACTCGTCCAGCACGACGGCCATCTGGAGCTGCTGCTCGCGCAGGAGGACCAGCAGCGGGTCGAGCTCGATCGAGTCAGGGACGGTCAGCGCCGGCGACGCGAGCTCGGAGAGGCGCACCGTACGACGCCGGTCCGGAGGGAGGGCCACGGCGTCCTTCACGTGGACGACCCCCACGAGGTCGTCGAGGTCGTTACCGATCACCGGGAACCGCGAGTGCCCGGTCGCGCGCACGGTGTCCAGGAGGTCCTGTGCGGTGTCGCGCCGGTCGAGGAAGTGGACGCGCACCCGCGGCGTACGGACGTCGGCCGCCGTCCGGTCCCCGAACGCGATCGAGCGCGCGACGAGGTCCGCGGTGGGCCGGCCCAGGGCTCCCTCCTGAGCCGAGCGCTGCACGAGCGAGCTCAGCTCGTACGGGGAGCGTGCCGACCGCAGCTCCTCCTGCGGCTCGATGCCGAGAGCACGGAGCAGGGAGTTGGCGGAGCCGTTGAGCCCTCTGATCGGCCAGCCCATCGCTGTCGTGAAGCCCCGCTGGAGGCCCTGGACGGCCCTGGCGGTCGCCATCGGCACAGCGAGGGCGAGGTTCTTGGGGATCAGCTCGCCGACGAGCATCGTGACGAAGGTGCTCAGCAGGAGCGCGACCAGGTAGGACGTCGCCGACAGCGAGGCCCCGCTCACCCCGAGCGACGCCAGCGGGTCGCGCAGCAGCTGCCCGATCGCGGGCTCGGCGAGAAACCCGATCGCGAGGTTGGTGATCGTGATGCCCAGCTGGGCGCCGCTGAGCTGGGTCGACAGCGTGCGCAGACCCTTGAGGACGCCACCCGCCTGCCGGTCCCCGGCCGCGGCGGCGCGCTCCACGGACGGGCGGTCGACGGTGACGAAGGAGAACTCGGCGGCGACGAAGACACCGCAGGCGAGCATGAGGACGAAGGACGTGAGGAGCAGTAACCACTCGATCATCAGGAGGCGATCGTACCCGTCTTGTCGGGAATCTCCCCTGCCCCGACGTCGTTGTCCTAGGTAGCGCCGCGCACAATAGGCGCTGGAGATCGGTGCGGCCGCCCGGGGCGGCCGTTTCGTGCGAGTGCCGAAGAGGAGCGACCGTGCCCACTTATCAGTACCAGTGCAACGACTGCGGCCAACCGCTCGAGGTGCAGCAGAGCTTCAGCGACGACGCCCTCACGGTGTGCCCGTCGTGCGACGGACGTCTGCGCAAGGTGTTCAACGCGGTCGGCGTCGTCTTCAAGGGAAGCGGCTTCTACCGCAACGACAGCCGCTCGAGCTCGTCGAGCTCCAGCACGGGCTCGTCGTCGTCCACGACGTCGAGCGCCTCGGAGACGAGCAGCACCAAGAGCTCCGACAGCGGCTCGTCGTCCTCGAGCACCCCCGCTCCCGCCGCCGGCTGACCAGCGCTGGTCGAGTAGGGCGAGGAACGAGCCCGCCTCCCCAGAGCTGGTCGAGTAGGGCGAGGAACGAGCCCGCCTCCCCAGAGCTGGTCGAGTAGGGCGAGGAACGAGCCCGTATCGAGACCCGGCCCCGCCTCCCCTGTGGACGCGGGGTCGTGTCGTACGCGGTTGTGGAGGACGCCGGACGGGCACCACCTCTGCGTCCACATTGGAGGCATGGCCGATCTGCGTGCGTCTCCTGCCTTGGTCACGCTGCGTCGGCGCGTCCGCACGCACCGGCGTCCGCTCGCGGCGGTGTGCGCCGCGGCGTCGGTGCTCGTCGCGATCCAAGCCGCGCGTCCTGACCCCGGGCCGACCACGCCGGTCCTCGTCACGGCGACCGCTCTCACCTCAGGCGCGCGCGTGGGCACGGACGACGTCGAGGTCGTGGCGATGCCCGACAGCCTCGCCCCCGCAGGCGCGCTCCGCACCCACGAGGACACTCGCGGGCGCGTCGTCGCCGCTCCTGTCCCTGAGGGGGCCGTCCTGACCGAGCTCTCGCTCGTCGGTCCGGGCCTGCTCGAGGGGTTCGGCCGCGGCACCGCGCTCGTCAGTCTCCGGGTGGCCGACGCGGCGACCGTCGACCCTGTACGCGTCGGCGACACGGTCGACGTCGTCGGCACCGACCCTCGCGGGGCGGCCCCGCCTCGCGTCCTCGCCCGTCGCGCCCGGGTGGCCGCGCTCCCGGGAGACGAGGGCGACGACCGGGCTGTCCTCGTCCTCGCCGTCGACTCCGACGTCGCGCGAACGCTGTCCGGCGCAGGCGTCGCCTGGCATCTCGCGGTCACCGTCGTGCTGTGAGCAGGCTCGCGCCTGTCGGCGCTCGCACATCGCCCCACTCTGTGGTGGGGTGGGACGAGTTCACCACCCTTCTCACGATCGGGGCACAGGCATGGCTGGGATGGTCGCAGGCTTCAAAGAGTTCGTCATGCGCGGCAACGTCATCGACCTCGCGGTCGCGGTCGTCATGGGCACCGCGGTCACCGCGCTGGTCACGTCGTTCACCAACGCGGTCATCGAGCCGCTGCTGGCGGCGGTCGGCGGGAGCGACAGCCTCGGCTTCGGCTTCACGATCGTCAGCGGCAACCCCGCGACGTTCGTCAACATCGGAGCCGTCATCTCCGCGCTGATCAACTTCGTCATCATCGCGGCGGTCCTGTACTTCCTGCTCGTCGTGCCGATGAACAAGTTCCGCGAGCGCTACATGAAGCCCGCCGACGACGCCCCTCCGCCGGAGGACGTCGCCCTGCTGCGCGAGATCCGCGACGAGCTGCGCGCCCGCCGCGAGCCCTGAGCCGGGCGGCGAACGTTCAGCCGCCGTGGTGAGGGGGCACGTCGCGACGCAGCTCGGCGTCACGGCTGCCGTCGCGCTCTCCCCAGCCTTCGGCCGTCTCGTCGCGCGTGGTCGCGGGCACCACGTCTCCGAGCAGCCGCGCCGCGCGGATCCGCCGACGGCGCTCCTCGTCGGGCGTGCGCGCCCCTGAGCCTGCCGGCCGGTCGTCAGACACGGGCCGCCTCCGCGACCATCGGGAGCAGCCAGCCGGCGTCGAACCGGGCGTGCGTGGCCCGCCATCCGGTGGCCCTCGCGAAGCGTTCGGAGCTCACGCGCTGCGACCGGGTGAGCCACTCGAGGCGGTCACCGCCGAGCCGCAGCGCCAGACGGCGGTAGAAGCTCGCCTCCTTCTGCCCGACGGCCTCCGCGAAGGCCGCGACCAGCTCGCCGCGGCGTACGGGGTCGGCTCCGACGTTGTACGTGCCGGCCGGAGCCGTGAGCGCGGCGAGGACCGCGCCCCCGATGTCGTCGGCGTGCACGACGTGGGTCCACGACTGGGGCTTGCCGAGCCCGACGGCCTGGCCGGCCCGCGCCCGCGCCAGCCGCCAGCGTGTGACGGCGTCGTCGCCGACGATCGTGCCGAAGCGGAGCACGACCGCTTCTCGCCGCGCAGACGCGTAGTGCTCCGCGTGCGTCTCGGCGAGGACGACGGGCTCAGCAGCGCAGGACACCGCAATCGGACTGTCCTCGTCGATCCAACGGTCGCCGTGGTCGGCGTAGAGGAACGACACGCTCTCCTGGACGAGCCTGCCGACACCAGCCTCGGCGGCGGCCTGCGAGACGCTGCGCGAACCCTCGACGTGGATACGGTCGTTGGACTTCCACGCACCAGGGCGCAACCCGCTGCTGCCCACCGGCATGTGGGTGGCGAGGTTGGCGACGGCGTCGCACCCCTCCATCGCCTTGACGAGGCTCGCACGGTCGAAGAGGCTCGCGCGCACCGACGCGACGCCGCGATCGGCCAGCGTGGCGGCGCTCTCGTCGCTGCGGGCGAGCGCGCGGACCTCGTGACCCGCACCCTGCAACGCGTGGATCACGGACCGCCCCATGACACCGGTGGCGCCTGTCACGAAGACCTTCACCGTGATGCCACTCCAGAAGATGCGTGCGGCGCAGAACGCCTGTGCCGGGGGGACTCCATCACAAAAGGATAACGGACAGGTCGCAGAACGGACCAGACCGGCGTGTCAGGCCTCGCTCGAACCGGCCCAGATGTTGAGGTTCCCGTCCACCGCGTGGGTGTCGATCTGGGCGAGCTCGTCCTCGCTGAAATCGAGGTTCTGAAGGGCGCCGAGGCTGTCCTCGAGCTGGGCGACGCTCGACGCCCCGATGAGCGCGGAGGTCACCCGCGGATCGCGCAGCACCCACGCGATCGCCATCTGCGCGAGGGTCTGTCCCCGTTCGCGCGCCATCGCGTCGAGCGCCCGGACGTGGGCGAGGTTGTCCTCGATCATCTGCGGGTCGAGGGACTTGTCGGCCGCAGCCCGCGAGCCCTCGGGGACGCCGCCCAGGTACCGGTCTGTCAGCACCCCCTGCGCGAGCGGCGAGAACGCGATGCAGCCGACGCCGGTGTCCTCGAGCACGTCGAGCAGCCCGTCCTCGACCCAGCGGTTGAGCATCGAGTACGACGGCTGGTGGATCAGCAGCGGCGTGCCGAGGTCCCGGAGGATCTGCACGGCCTCGCGCGTGCGCTCCGGGCTGTACGAGCTGATCCCCGCGTAGCGCGCCTTGCCGGAGCGCACGGCCGCGTCGAGCGCGCCCATCGTCTCCTCCAGCGGCGTGTGCGGGTCGAAGCGGTGGCTGTAGAAGATGTCGACGTAGTCCAGGCCCGTGCGCGCGAGCGAGTCGTCGAGGCTGGCCAGGAGGTACTTGCGCGAGCCGAGGAACCCGTACGGGCCGGACCACATGTCCCATCCCGCCTTCGTCGAGATGACGAGCTCGTTGCGGTACGGCGCGAAGTCCTCCGCGAGGATCCGCCCCGCGTTCTTCTCCGCCGCGCCGTACGGGGGCCCGTAGTTGTTCGCGAGGTCGAAGTGGGTCACGCCGAGGTCGAACGCGCGGCGGAGGATGGCGCGCTGCGTGGCCAGCGGCGTGTCGTCACCGAAGTTGTGCCACAGCCCCAGCGAGATCGCCGGAAGCTGCAGGCCGGAACGCCCGCACCTGCGGAACAGCGCGGGTCCGCCGTCGGCGACGCCGTCGTAGCGGTCGTCGGCCGCGCGGTAGAGGTCGTGGGGGTCGAGGATGGTCCGGCGCTCGCTCATCTGGCCAGTATCGGTCACTGCGTCCCGGGAGGCGGTGCGACGACGTCGTCGACGAGCTCGGCGATCGAGTCGACGATGCGGGTGGGGCGGTACGGGAACCGCTGCACGTCCTCGCGTCGCGTCGAACCGGTCAGCACCAGGACGGTGCGCAGACCCGCCTCCATCCCGGAGACGATGTCGGTGTCCATCCGGTCGCCGATCATCACGGTGGTCTCGGAGTGCCCCTCGATCCGGTTGAGCGCGCTGCGCATCATCAGCGGGTTGGGCTTGCCGACGAAGTACGGCTCGATCCCGGTCGCCCGCGTGATGAGGGCGGCGACGGACCCGGTGGCCGGGAGGGGCCCTGCGGGCGACGGACCCGTCGGGTCGGGGTTGGTGGCGATGAAGCGCGCCCCGTTCACGATCAGCTGGATCGCCGTGGTGATCGCCTCGAACGAGTACGTGCGCGTCTCGCCGAGCACGACGTAGTCCGGACGCGAGCGGGTCAGGACGTAGCCGACGGCGTGCAGCGCGGTTGTCATCCCCGCCTCGCCGACGACGTACGCACTGCCGTTCGGGCGCTGGTCGGAGAGGAACTGCGCGGTCGCGAGCGCCGACGTCCAGATGCGGTCCTCGGGCACGTCGAGACCGGAGTCGGCCAGACGTGCCCGGAGGTCTCGCGGAGTGAAGATCGAGTTGTTCGTGAGGACGAGGAACTTGCACCCGGACTCGGTGAGGCGCGCCAGGAACTCGGCGGCACCCGGGATGGCGTCCTCCTCGTGGACCAGGACGCCATCCATGTCGGTGAGCCACGTCGCGACGGGCAGCTTCTCGGTCATGGCCGAAGTATCGCCCGCTCTAGGCGGAGGCGCTTCCTGCGACCGCCGGCGAGAGGGTGCGCAGGACGTCGGCGAGCGTGACCACGCCGTCCACCCGCCCGTCGTCGCCGGTGACGACGACGAGGTGGTTGCGGGTCTCCCGCATGACAGCGAGCGCCTCCGAGAGGAGCGTGCTCGCACCGAGCGCGAACGCGGGCCGCGTCACTGCCGCGATCGGCGCGTCGGCCGGCAGGTCGAGCGTGTCGCGCACGTGGACGACGGCGTGGAGGTCGCGCCCGCTGCCGACCAGGACGCGGAGGTGGCCGGAGCGGCGGCTCGCGGCCTGGACGTCGGCGACGCGAGAGCCCGGACGGACGGCGGTGGGCGTCGCGGCGTCGCGGATCAGGTCGCCCAGCGTCGCCGTCTCGAGATCCAGCGCACCCGAGAACTGAGCCGAGTACGAGGCGTCGAGCGCTCCGACGTTGGCGGAGTGCTCGACGAGCTGGCGCAACGCTCGGGGATCCTGCCCCGAGGCGGCCTCGTCGACCGGCTCGACACCGATCGCACGCACGCACCGGTTGGCCAGCGCGTTGAGGCCCAGCAGGGCGGGACGGAAGACCGTCATGAAGGCACGCATCGGGATCGCCAGGGCGATGGCCGAGCGCTCGGGGTGCGCGATCGCCCACGACTTCGGGGCCATCTCGCCGACCACGAGGTGCAGGAACGTGACGACGATGAGCGCGAGCACGAACGACGCGACGTCGGCGGTCCACAGCGGCATCCCCCACGACTCCAGCCAGGGGGTGAGCGCGTGGTGCACCGCGGGCTTGGTGATGGCGCCGAGCGCGAGGGTGCAGGCGGTGATGCCGAGCTGCGAGCCTGCGAGGACGACCGTCAGCTCGCTGGAGCTGCGCAGCGCGGCGCGTGCCGAGCGGCTGGTCGCGGCCGCGTCCTCGAGACGGTGCCGCTTGGCCGCGAGCAGCGCGAACTCGACGGCGACGAAGAACGCGCTCAGCGCGATGATCGCGACGGTGGCGATCACGACGACCCAGGGGTTGCTCATCGGTCGGCCTCCGGCTGGTGGGGCGCGAGCACCTGCACGCGCAGTCGGGACGGGACGTGACGCTCGACCTCGAGCACCGTCACGCGCAGCGTGGAGCGGGGCGGGTCGTCGTCGAGGGCGAGCTCACCGGGATCCGGGGGCAGCTCGACGTCGATCTCGTCCCCTGCCGCCGGGAACGCCTGGTGGTAGGCGATCGCGAGACCCGCGACCGTCTCGAAGTCACCCTCGGGGACGACGTGGTCGATCAGTCGGGAGAGCTCGTCGATCGGCAGACCGCCGGCCGTGACCCACGTGCCGTCCTCGACGGTCTCCGCGAACACGTCGACGGCGTCGTGCTCGTCGTCGATCTCACCGACGAGCTCCTCGGCGAGGTCCTCCGACGTGAGCACGCCGACGAAGCCTCCGTACTCGTCGAGGACGCAGGCGAGCTGCTGGCGCTCCTCGCTCATCGCGGCGAGCGCCGACGGCAGCGGCATCGCCGTGGGGAGGACGAGCGGCGGACGCATGAGCGACCCGGCCGTCGCACCGTCGTCAGCGCGGCCGAGCTCGAGCACGTCTTGGAGGTGGACGACACCCACCACCTCGTCGCGCTCGCCCAGGACGGGGTAGCGGGAGTGGCCGCGGCTCATCCTGGCGCGGACCTGCGACAACGGCTCCGACGGGTCGAGGGTGTCCACCCGGGCCCGCGGGATCATCGCGTGCTCGACGTCACGGTTCGGGAAGTCGAGGATGCGGTCGAGCAGGACCGACAGGTGGGGCGGCAGGTCGCCGGACTCGCGCGAGTCGGCGACGATGTGCTCGAGGTCGCGCGCCGTCGCGGCGTGCTCGACGTCGTGCACGGGCTCGATGCGCAGCGCGCGCAGCAGCAGGTTGGAGGCGTGGTCGAAGACGGTGATGAGCCAGCCGAACACCGTGAGGTAGAGCGACGTCGACCGCGCCAGCGCCAGTGCCAGGGGCTGCGGACGGGCGATCGCGAGGTTCTTAGGGAACAGCTCGCCGAACAGCATCTGGACGAACGTCGAGAACACCAGGGCGATCACGGTCCCGATGGCGATCCCGACACCGCGCGGCACGTCGACGCCGCCGAGCATGTCGCCGACGGCCTCGCCGATGAGAGGCTCGGCCACGTAGCCGACGAGCAGCCCCGTGACGGTGATGCCCAGCTGGGCACCGGAGAGCATGAACGAGGTGCGACGGGTCACGCCCAGCGCCCGCTCGGCGGCGGGAGATCCCTCGGCCGCCTGCGCACGCAGCGCCGACCGGTCGACCGACATGTACGCGAACTCCTGGGCCACGAAGTACGCCGTCAACGCCGTGATCGCGAGGACCACGACCACGCCCGCCAGCAGGGACAACGCCGTCACCATGTCCCCTCACCCCCTCCCGGTGGACACGCCGGAAGGGGGTTCGTACTGCCTGAGCTCATGTCTCTCACTCGGGTAGGGGGTAGGCCTTGTCCGGTGCAACGCATTGCGCCCCCTGTTGGTTCCCCCGATACCGTCGTGGTCGTGATCACACCTCTCGAGCTCGGCCACGACACGTTCGGTGACATCAGCGCGGATGCGGACGGGCAACCGGTCCCCGCACCCGAGGTGCTGCGGCAGGTGGTCGAGCAGGGCGTGCTCGCGGACGAGGTGGGGCTGGCCTTCCTCGGCCTCGGCGAGCACCATCGCGCCGACTTCTCGATCACGGCTCCCGACGTCGTGCTCGCCACCCTTGCGGGCAAGACCGAACGCATCCGGCTCGGCTCGGCGGTGACCGTGCTGAGCTCCGACGACCCGATCCGCGTGTACGAGCGGTTCGCGACGCTCGACGCGCTGTCGCACGGCCGGGCGGAGGTGATCCTCGGCCGGGGCTCGTTCACCGAGTCCTTCGGGCTCTTCGGGTTCGACCTGGGCGACTACGAGGTGCTGTTCAACGAGAAGCTCGACCTCTTCGTCGCCCTCCTGGACGAGCAGCCGGTGACGTGGTCCGGCACGACGCGACCGCCGCTGAAGGACCAGCCGGTCTACCCGCCGACCGAGTCAGGACGCCTCACGACCTGGATCGGGGTCGGCGGGACGCCGCAGTCCGTCCTGCGCGCGGTCCACTACCGGCTCCCGATGATGCTCGCGATCATCGGCGGCCCGCCGCTGCAGTTCGTGCCGTACGCGGACTTCTACCGCGAGAACCTCGAGAAGGACGGGGCGGAGCCCCTGCCGGTCGGGATGCACTCCCCCGGCTACGTCGCCGAGACCGACGAGCAGGCCCGCGAGGAGCTGTACGACCACTGGATGGCGCAGCGCAACCAGATCGGCAGCGAGCGCGGCTGGCCGCCCGCGACCCGCAACGAGTTCCTCCAGGCGGCCGGGCCCGAGGGCGCGCTCTACGTGGGCTCGCCGGAGACGGTCGCGCGCAAGATCGCGCGCAACGCCGCCGCGCTCGGTGTGAGCCGCTTCGACATGAAGTACGCCAACGGCGCGATGCGTCACGACCAGCTGATGCGGTGCATCGAGCTGTACGGGACGCAGGTCGCCCCGCTGGTGCACGACATGATGGCCTGATGCAGATCCGCGACGCCTCCGACGCCGACTGGGACAAGATCTGGCCGTTCTTCGCCGAGATCGTGGCGGCGGGCGACTCGTACGCGTACCCGCTCGACCTGGACGCCCCCTCGGCTCGTGCGCTCTGGATGGAGCAGCCTCCCGGGCGTACGACCGTCGTCGTCGACAGCGACGGAACGTCCTCGGCTCGGCGAAGATGGGGCCGAACCGGCCCGGCCGCGGTGCTCACGTGGCGACGGCGAGCTTCATGGTCGCCCCCGCAGGTCGGCGCGGCGGCGTCGGGCGGATGCTCGGCGAGGACATGCTCGCGTGGGCGACCCGCGAGGGCTACCGAGGCGTCCAGTTCAACGCGGTCGTCGAGACCAACACCGCTGCGGTACGCCTCTGGCGGAGCCTCGGGTTCGAGGTAGTCGGCACCGTCCCCGAGGCGTTCGACCACGCCGTGCACGGGCTCGTGGGCCTGCACGTGATGTACCGGCCGCTGCCGCGCGCCTGACGTGCCCCCGGCTGGATTCGAACCAGCGACACCCGCTTTAGGAGAGCGGTGCTCTATCCCCTGAGCTACGGGGGCGCACGGCAAGACTATCGGGCACCCTCACCAGCCGATCAACGGCACGAAACGGTACGACCCGTGCTCGCTGGCGCGCGCCTCGCCGTCGGCGTCGCGCACCACCCGCGTCATCTTCCCGCGGACCGGGACGACGAGGACCCCGCCGGGCGCCAGCTGGTCGACGAGCGGGGTCGGGAGCGAGCGCGCCTGCGCCGACACGAGGATGCGGTCGTAGGGAGCCCCCTCCGGCCAGCCGAGGGTCTCCCCCGCGAGCTCGACTCGCGCCTGAGCCACCCCCAGCCGCTCGAGCGTACGAGCAGCGCGCTCACGCAGCTCGGGCACCACCTCCACGCCGACGACCTCGCCGGCGGGGCCGACCAGGCGTGCCAGGAGCGCCGTCGTCCACCCTGAGCCCGCGCCCACGTCGAGCACACGCATGCCGGTCACGACGTCGAGCAGACGCAGCATCGCCTCGACCGTGCGGGGCTGCGAGCTGGTCTGCCCCCACCCGATCGGCAGCGGACCGTCCAGGTCGGCCAGCGCCTTCTGGTCGTCGGGCAGGAACTCCTCCCGCCGCACGTCGGACATCACCTCGGTGACCGCGTCCCCCATGCTCCCCAGTATCTTCGACCCATGGAAACGCTGCGTCTCGTCCTGCTGGTCTTCCACATGCTCGCCTGGGCTTTCGTGATCGGCGCATGGGCCTCGCGCCTGCGGACGCCGGTCCCGATCGCGAAGGGCGTGTGGCACGCAGCCGCCACCGCGCTCGTCACCGGGATCCTCCTCGTCGGCGTCCGTGAGATGGACGACCTGCCGGTCGACCACACCAAGATCGGCGTCAAGCTCGTCGTGGCCCTCGCCGTGACCGTCCTCGCTGTCGTCGCGACGCGCAAGGGCGACCGCGCGCCCGTCTGGATGGCCCACGCCGTCGGCGGTCTCGCCGTCCTGAACGTCTTCATCGCCGTCCTCTGGCGCTGACCCATCCTCGTACGAGCAGCTTGCCCGCGCTCAGACGCGGTCGGTGGGGCCGGGCTCCGGCTCCCCTTCCGCGTCTGAGAGCGCGTCGACCAGCTCGTCGTCGATCACGTCGAAGGGCTGGTCGTCCTCCTCGTAGCGGAACCGTTTCACGCTGTAGACCACGAGCCCGAGCGCGATGAGCGACGACAGCATCATGCTGAGACCTGTCGCCCACCCGTTGAAGGGGAGCTCGTCACCGAAGGGGCCGATCTCGGGGACCTTCGGGCCGATCCACCAGATGACACCCATCGTCATCACCGAGAACGCACCGAGCACGCTCAGCATGATGCGCGGCCAGGTCGCCACCCCGTAGCGCGCGGCGTCGAACGCCCTCGCCTTGATGGGCTCCACACGGCGGTTCGCCCACTCGTAGCGGTTGGACAGGATCGCGAGGCCGGCGACCATCATGAGCAGGCCCGGGCCTGGGAGCACCAGGGCCGCGATGCCGGCGACGACGAGCAGCCACCCGACCAGCTCGAGACCGGTCAGACGCAGCCAGGACAGGAATCCGCGGAGTCCGCTCTTCACTCGTGACCGCCCCATTCCCCCAGCATGCCAAACGCCTCGAAATCCCCCGCCCGTACGAGTCCCGCGCCTCACCGGCGCCGCAGCGACGCCGTCCGCGAGCGTTGGGCCACCCATCGTACGAGGGTCGCGGGGCTCATCGGCCCTCCGAAGTAGTAGCCCTGGAAGGCCAGCTCGGCACCGTCGCCCGGCGCGTTCGCCCGGACCGCTTCGACCTGCGACTGGCGCTCGATGCCCTCGACGACGGTCTTGAGGTGCAGTGCCGCCGCCATCTCTAGCATCGACGCGAGCACGGCCGCGCTCTGGGGCTCGGTGTCGATCTCCTGGGAGAAGAAGCGGTCGAACTTGAGGAGCTGGACCGGGAGGCGCCGGAGTCGCTCGAGCGAGGAGAAGCCGACCCCGAAGTCGTCGACCGCGAAGCTGACCCCGCGCGCGAGCAGCCGCTCCATCACGCCTGAGGCCATGAGGTCCTCGCTGATCCAGCCGGTCTCGGTGATCTCGAGGGTCAGCGGGTGCGGCGCCAGCGACTCGACGGCGTGCTCGACCGCCGCGACGAACGCGGAGGACCCTAGCTGGGGCGCCGAGAGGTTCACGGCGATCGCCGTGTCGGGTGCGAGCGCGCGGTCCAGCTGCGGACGGTCGTGGCAGACCTGCTCGAGGACGAGCGTCCCGATCGACTCGATGAGGTCCGCTTCCTCGGCCAGCGGGATGAACTCTGCTGGCGAGATGACCTCCCCGTCCTCGGTCCAGCGTGCGAGCGCCTCGATGGCGAGCAGGCTCTGGTCGACCGCGGAGACGATCGGCTGGTAGACGACCCGCAGCCGACGCTCGTCGATCGCCCGCCGGAGCCTGTCGACCAGCTCGAGCGAGCGCACCCGCTCGACCCCCATCGCCGCACTGTAGACCACGACCCTGTCCCTTCCTGCACGCTTTGCGGCGTACATCGCGATGTCGGCGTTGCGCAGGAGGTCGGCAGCCGCGTCGACCAGCGAGCCCGTCACCACGGTGGGCGCTGCTGCCGTGGCCACCCCGACGCTGACGGTGATGTCGATCGAGCGCGAGTCGACGAGCAGCGGACGCGCGACGATCTCGCGCACCGACTCGGCGACCTCCTGCGCCTCGGCCTCGATGCCCAGCTCGCCCCCCTCCCCGCAGACGAGGATCGCGAACTCGTCCCCACCCAGCCGTGCGAGGTGGACGTCGGGCGGCAGCTCGGACGACAGCCGCGTCGCCACCTCGATCAGAGCCCCGTCGCCGGCGGCGTGCCCGAACTGGTCGTTCACCCGCTTGAAGCCGTCGAGGTCGCAGAAGAGGACGGCGCACCTGCGTGCGGCCTCGCGGCCGGCGGCGCCGACGGTCGCCAGCTCAGCGGCCACCGTCTCGAGGAAGACGGACCGGTTGCTGAGCTTCGTCAGAGGGTCGCGCTGCGCGTTGGCCACCAGGTCTCTGTTCATCCGCATCCGGGACAAGGCCTCCTCTGCCTGCTGAGCGATCGACTCCAGCGCCTCAGCCCATCCGAGCGTGCTGCGAGGCGGGCCGTCCTTGGTCGTCGTCTGGATCACCAGCCAGAAGACGTCGTCGCCGGAGATGAACAGCCGGCGAAGGTCTGCCGAGTGCGGCAGCTCCGCGCGCAGCCCCGAGCCCGGGGTCTTGCCGAGCTGGCGGACGCCGAGGTCGAGTGCGGTGAGCACCTGCGCCTCGGTGGACGCCGAGTGCAGCGCGCCGGCCGTCTCGAACAGCACGTTGAGGCGGCGCGCCGTCTCCCGCTCGCGGGTCAGGCCGGTCACGGCGACGAACACGATCGCGAGCGCGGGGACCACCGCGAGCAGGGTCCACGGCGACTCCGTGCGGTAGAGCAGCACGCACACGTAGCCCATCGCGTTCACGCCGACGAAGACGGCGTAGAGCGTGAGCACCTCGTACGTGCGCGAGGCGAGGGCACCGCCGGGAGGCATCGAGAGGTCGTGCACCCACAGCACCGACGCCACGATGTCGACGACGAAGGCCAGCGTGAAGGCGAGCAGGAGCGTGAGCACCTCGCCGTACCCGAAGGTCCCGGTGTCGAGCGCCGCCACGACGGCGACGGCGATACCGCCGCACACGATCGACAGCGCCGAGTCGAAGACCCTGCGGCTACGAGGGAACCCCAGCACCTGCGCCAGGACGACGCCTCCGGTCCACAGCAGGAGCGCCTGCGGCCAGTCGACGGTCAGCGACAGGAAGAGCAGCACGCAGGACTCGGTGCCGACGACGAGCCAGTCGTCGTACCGGTCGAGGTAGAGCGGTGCTGCGCTCGCCAGGACGATCGCGGGAAGGCTGAGCAGCCACCACGGCTCGATGCTCCACCCGCGCGCGAGGACGGCGACCACCGCGACCGCGGCGACGACGCAGGCAGCCACGACGACCACGCCGGTGAGGAGCGAACGCGTCAGCCGCGGCGCTCGGTTCATCGACGGTCCCCCTGTGGTCGCACCCGCCGGCGTCACCGCCGACGCATCGACACCATCCAACCAGCCGCTACGCGTCCCGGCACGGACTTGTCCGGCTCGGCGCGCCAGGCCAGGTCACGGCCTCTCGACGAAGATGTGAGACGCGGCCTCGGGATCGATCTCGGCCGTCTCGCCGCCGCGGGCCACGACGACGCCGCCGTCGGGCGCAGGCGAGACGAGGACGTCGTTGCCGGGCAGGACGCCGACGCGGCGCAGCACCGACATCGCCGTCGTGTCCTTCTGGAGCTCCTCGCCGATGCGACGGACCACCAGGCGCGACGCGTCGCCGTTGCCCGCCAGCGCGGCGGTGAGGTGCATCACGCCGTCGCCCAGGAACGCCTCGGCGACCTCGTCGGTGTCACCGAGCTCACCCAGGCCTGGGATCGGCGTACCGTACGGCGACTCGGTGGGGTGCTCGAGGAGCGCGACGAGCTTGCGCTCGACCTGCTCGGAGATGACGTGCTCCCAGCGGCACGCCTCCTCGTGGACGTACTCGATCTCCAGACCGATCACGTCGGTGAGGAGCCGCTCGGCCAGCCGGTGCTTGCGCATGACGCGAGTGGCCAGAGCGCGCCCCTGGTCGGAGAGCTCGAGGTGGCGGTCGCCCTCGACGGTGAGCAGACCGTCACGCTCCATCCGGGCGACCGTCTGGCTCACCGTCGGACCGCTCTGGTGAAGACGCTCGGCGATGCGCGCGCGCAGAGGAACGATGCCTTCTTCTTCGAGCTCGTAGATGGTCCGCAGGTACATCTCGGTGGTGTCGATCAGGTCGCTCACGGCACCTATTGTTCCAGATCGGGCAGACAGGCCGGCCCCCCGTGAAGATGGGCAGATGCCGACCTCGGTGATGTGGTTCCGGCGCGACCTGCGCCTGCGTGACAACCCCGCCCTGCGGGAGGCGGTCGCCGCCGGGCCTCGGGGCGTCGTCCCCCTCTTCGTCCTCGACCCGCGGCTGTGGGAGATCGCCGGTCCGGCCCGCCGTGCCTACCTCGCCGGCTCTCTGCGCGACCTCTCCGGGCGGCTCGGCGAGGCCGGTCTGCACGTCGTCGAGGGGGATCCGGCGGTCGAGGTCGCCCGCGTGGCCCGCCGGGCCGGGGCATCGAGCGTCCACGTCGCGGCCGAGCACACCCCGTACGCCCGACGCCGCGACGCCGCGGTGGCCGACGCCCTCGCCGAGCACGGCGCGACGCTGGTCCGGACCGGGTCGCCCTACGCGGTCGCACCGGGGCGGGTCGCGAAGGGCGACGGCGGACGCTACCGCGTCTTCACCCCGTACTACGCGGCGTGGCGCGAGCACGGGTGGCGCGCACCTGCTCCCGGCGTCCGCGAGGTGCCCTGGCTGCCGCCAGGCGGGCCGTCGCGCCGCATCCCGGAGGTCGTCGCGCCGGACGGGCTCGCGCTCCCGCAGCCCGGTGAGGCGGCGGCGCTGCGGAGATGGCGGGCGTTCGCCGAGCACGACCTCGAGGAGTACGCGACGGCGCGCGACGTTCCCGGCGAGGACCGCACCTCGCGGATGTCGGTCCACCTGCGGTGGGGCGAGATCCACCCGCGCACCCTGCTGGCCGAGCTCAGGGACGGCGCGGGCGCCGAGGCGTACCGGCGCGAGCTCGCCTTCCGGGAGTTCTACGCCGACGTGCTCGACCAGCGGCCGGACTCCGCGTGGGACTACCTGGTGCCCGGCTTCGCCGCGATGGCCTATGACCAGCCGGGCGGCGACCTCCAGGCGTGGAAGGAGGGACGGACGGGCTTCCCGTTCGTGGACGCCGGGATGCGCCAGCTGCTCGCGCAGGGGTGGATGCACAACCGCGTCCGGATGGTCGTCGCCAGCTTCCTCGTCAAGGACCTGCACCTGGAGTGGCAGCACGGCGCGCGGCACTTCGCCACCCATCTCGTGGACTTCGACCTCGCCTCGAACCAGCACGGGTGGCAGTGGGTGGCCGGCTGCGGCACGGACGCGGCGCCGTACTTCCGGGTCTTCAACCCCGTCACCCAGGGCAAGACGTTCGATCCCGAGGGCACCTACGTCCGCCGGTGGGTCCCCGAGCTCGCCGAGGTCCCCACGCGCTGGGTCCACGAGCCGTGGCACATGGAGGAGCCACCCGTCACCTACCCGGCGCCTCTGGTCGACCACGCAGAGGAGCGGGCGGAGGCGCTGCGCCGCTACGCAGCGATCCGGTGACACCGCGGCCGACGCCGCCCGCGCGCGTGAGAACGTGGGGCCATGACGACCACGACGATCGCGTCCCGGTTCAACGGCCCGGACCGCTCCGGCAACGGCGGCTACGTGGCCGGCGTCGTCGCCTCCCCCCTCGCCGCACCCGGTGCCATCGTGACCTCCACGCTGCGGGTGCCGCCGCCGCTGGAGGTCCCGCTCTCGCTGACGGTCGAGGACGGCCGGGCGGTGCTGGCCGACGGTGGCACGGTCGTCGGCGAGTCGCAGGCGGGAGCCTTCGACGTGGACCCTGCACCCTTCGTCGGGGAGACGCTCGCCCGCAAGGGGTACGAGGCGTACGCGGGTCGGGTCGAGCACCCGTTCCCCCACTGCTTCACCTGCGGCACGGCGCGGGCACCCGGCGACGGGCTCCTGGTCTTCACCGGCCCGGTCGACGACGCCGACCACCCCGACACGGTGGCGGCGACCTGGACGCCCCACGCGGCGTTCGGCGGGGCCGACGGTCAGCTGGCGCCGGAGGTGACCTGGGCCGCGATCGACTGCCCGGGCGGCTGGTCGGCCCACATCGACGCGACGCCGATGGTGCTCGGCCGGATGACCGGACAGGTGCTGAGCGCGCCGGTCGCCGAGCGCGAGTACGTCGTCGTCGGGACGTTGCGTGGCGTGGACGGTCGCAAGCACCGCACCGGCACCGCGCTGTACGAGCGGGACGGGACGCTCGTCGCGCGTGCCGAGCAGACCTGGATCGCGATCGACATCGCCGCCTTCCGCTGACGCGCGGCACGTTGCGGCCTTCTCCCTAGACTGAGAGCGGCTCGCAGCGCGGCGCACCCTCGATCGAGACCTGGACACCTGGAGGACGTACTCGTGGCACCAGATCCGACCCGCACGACACCGTGGTGGCGCGACGCGGTCTGCTACGAGATCTACGTCCGCTCGTTCGCCGACGCCGACGGTGACGGCGTCGGCGACCTGCGGGGCGTCACGGCTCGTCTGGACTACCTCGAGAGCCTCAACGTCGACGCCCTGTGGCTGACGCCCTTCTACACCTCGCCGCAGGCCGACCACGGCTACGACGTCGCCGACTACCGCGACGTCGACCCCCGCTTCGGGACGCTCGCGGACTTCGACGAGATGCTCGCGGGCGCGCACGCGCGCAACCTGCGGGTCATCGTCGACCTCGTCCCCAACCACACCTCGTCCGCACACCCGTGGTTCGTCGCGGCGCTCGCCGACGGGCCGGGGAGCGCAGCCCGCAAGCGGTACCTCTTCCGCGACGGACGCGGGCCGGACGGGGTGCAGCCGCCGAACAACTGGCAGTCGCTCTTCGGCGGGCCGGCGTGGACGCGCGTCGCCGACGGGCAGTGGTACCTGCACCTCTTCGACCCCGAGCAACCCGACCTCAACTGGGACGACCCCGACGTGGGCGACGAGTTCGAGTCGGTCCTGCGCTTCTGGCTGGACCGTGGCGTGGACGGCTTCCGGGTCGACGTGGCGCACGGACTCTTCAAGGAGTCGGGGTTGCCCGACGTCGAAGGCATGACCGCGGCAGGCGAGACTCTCGACGACACCATGTCGCAGTGGGACCGACCGTACTGGGACCAGCCGGGTGTGCACGACGTCTACCGACGGTGGCGCCAGGTGCTCGACTCCTACCCGGGCGACCGGATGATGATCGGCGAGGCGTGGGTGGGGACCCCGGAGTCGATGGCGCGCTACGTCCGGCCGGACGAGATGAGCCAGGTCTTCAACTTCCACTGGCTGTCGACGCCGTTCTCCGCCCCGGCACTGCGCGACGTGATCGCCGCGACGTACGCGGCGGTGGGCCCGGTCGGCGCGAGTCCGACCTGGGTCCTGTCGAACCACGACGTGGTCCGTACGGTGACCCACTACGGCGGCGGCGACCTCGGGCTGTCGCGCGCCAAGGCGTCGATGCTCGCGATGCTGGCGCTCCCCGGGGCGGCGTACGTGTACCAGGGCGAGGAGCTCGGGCTCCCGCAGGTCGAGGTCGCCCCCGAGGACCGGCAGGACCCGACCTGGCTGCGTGGAGGCGGGGTCGGACGCGACGGGTGCCGCATTCCGCTGCCGTGGTCGGGCGACGCGCCGCCGTTCGGGTTCTCTCCCGAGACGGCCGAGCCGGTGCGCACCTGGTTGCCTCAGCCGGCCTGGTTCGCCGACTACACCGTCGAGCGCCAGAGCCGTGACCCGTACTCGACGCTCGCCTTCCTCCGCTTCGCGCTCGCCCGCCGGCGAGAGGTCGTGCCCGGCCTGTCCCACGAGTTCCACATGCTGGACCGCGGTGCCGACGTGGTCGCGTTCCGCCGAGACGGTGTCGACGGCGCTCCCGGGGTGACCTGCGTCGTCAACTGCGGGACGGAGGACGTGCCGGTCGGTGACCTGGGCACGCCGCTCGTGCTCTCCGCCGCGCTGGCGGAGAGCACCGGTCACCTGCTGCCGAACTCGGCAGCCTGGTTCCAGTCCTGACGCTGCTCGCGGAGCACCTCGTCGAGCCGGCCGAGGTCCCCGACGAAGAACCACCCCAGGCCCTCGTCCTCTCCCACGCGCCGGGGCCGCCGACGCAGCCGTGCTCCGTCGATCACGAGGATCGCGTCGGCGGGAGTGGAACGCAGGACGGCGTGCTCGACCCGCAGCGGTCCTGACAGGAGCTTGCGTCGGCCCTCGCGCGAGAGGTCGCGGTACGACAGCCCGGGCGCCATCCTCCCCATCCCCGTGACGACGAGGTCGGCGTCGAGCCGTGAGACGACACGTTCGAGCGACAGCGAGTCGACACGTCGCGGAAGCCTCAGGTAGCGCACCGGGAGGTCGTAGCGGACGCGCAGCTCTGCCGCGAGATCGGCGTCGGCACGACGCACGCTCGCCTCGACGCGTTCGTCCCTGGAGCCGCCGCCGACGACGAGCTTGGTCAGGGTCGCTCCGTTGAGGAGCGCGGCCACCGTCGCGACGAGCAGCAGGGCGCCCGAGCTGTGTCCGTGGCTGGCCACGACCAGCACGTTGCGGCGGGGGGCGTCGGGGATACCGCGCAGCACCTGGACGGTCACCGCCGGCCACGCGTCCGTCGTGAGACGGGCCACCGCGTCGATGGCGGAGAGGAGCACGCGCTCGGCGGAGAACAGCGAGGATGGGATCGTGACGAACGCGGCGCCGCTGGCGCGCGCGATCCGCATGATGCGGTCCACGGTCAAGGTGGGCACGGGCGAGCCCGACACGGCGGGCTCCGCGGTCACGGCGGGCGGGCGGGCCTCCTCGCGGAACACGAGGATCGTCTCCTCGGTCAGCGAGCCCACCTGCTCGAACGCGCGCTGGGCCTGGACGGAGCCGTCGTGGGCGATCACGTGGGCGAGCGGCAGCCGCGGCTGGGACTCGGTCATCGCGTCACGCCCGTGCGCATCGTCTCATCGTAGGCGCGGACCGCCCGACCGGCAGAGTTGCATAACGATATATCGTGATCTATCATCGACACATCATGAGATTCAACGAAAGGACACCTCATGCGAACCCCAGAAATCGACCCCCGAACGGGCTTCGACCCGACCTCCTCCCGCCGCCGGCCCCGCCCGGGCAGGCGTGACCACCGCGGGCACGACCGCGGCTTCGGCCCCGGCTTCGGTCCCGGCTTCGGCGAGGGACGCCGCGGTGGGCGCGCTCGTCGCGGCGCCGTGAAGCTGGCAGCGCTGTCGGTCATCGCCGACGGCCCCACCAACGGCTACGGCCTCATCACGACGTTCGCCGAGCGCACCCACGGTCGCTGGCGTCCGAGCCCCGGATCCATCTACCCCGTGCTGCGACGCCTCACCGAGGACGGCCTCATCGAGCCGACCGACGAGCAGGCGACGCAGTTCCGCATCACCGACGCGGGCACGGCCTACCTCGCCGACCGCGCCGACGACGTGGCCCAGGCATGGGAGAGCACGAACCCGCGCTCGCAGACCCAGGAGGACCTGCACACCAGCGCCCGAAAGCTCGTGCGCGCCGCCCGGCAGCTCGACGACGACGGCACCGACGACCAGCGCGAGCGCGCGGTCGCGATCCTCGACGAGGCACGCCGCCGCATCTACGGCCTCCTGGCCGAGTGACGTCTACGGGGCGGGCCGGCGGGCGTCGTAGCGCAGGAAGCCACGCTGCCACGCGACAGCGAGCAGCGTGGCGACCATGCACGCGACCCCGCCGTAGAGCATCGCCCCGGCCTCCGAGGTGAGCTCGGCCACCGACCCCGCCACGAACTCCCCCAGCCTCGGGCCGCCCGCGACCACGACCGTGAACACGCCCTGGAGCCGACCCCGCAGCTCGTCGGGCGCCGCCTGCTGGAGCATCGTGCTGCGGTAGGCCGCGCTCACCATGTCGGCCGAGCCCGAGAACGCCAGCATCACGACTACGAGCCACAGCACGCCGGGCAGGCCGATCGCCGCAACCCCCGCGAGCGCGACCGCCGCCCCGTACGCGAGGACCGCGACGACGACGGCGACACCCTGACGGTGCACCCGGCTGATCCAGCCCGAGAGGGCGAACGCCACCAACGACCCGATCGCGGGCGCGGCCTGCAGGAGCCCCAGCGCGGACGGCCCGCCCGCGTAGACCGTCAGCGCGAGCGCCGGGAAGAGCGCACGCGGCTGCGCGAGCACCATCGCGCACAGGTCCACGACGAAGGTCATCCGCAGGTTCGGCGCACGGCGCAGCCACTGGATCCCTTCGACGACCGAGCGCAGGCCCGGCACCCGCCCCCGCTCCCCCGCGGGCGGGATCGCCGGCAGGCGCACCAACGCGTACAGCGCGGCGGAGAACGTGATCAGGTCGACCGCGTACGTCGACGTGACGCCCCACCACGCGATCATCACGCCGCCCAGCAGCGGACCGACCGTGAAGCCGAGGTTGTACGCCGCCATGCTGAGGGCGTTCGCCGCCGGCAGCAGGCGCGCCGAGATCAGGCGCGGGATGATCGCGGACCGGGCCGGGCTGTTGATGGCGAACAACCCGCTCTGGACCGCGACCACCGCGTACAGCAGGCCGACCGACTCGATCTCGAGGACCGCCTGGGCGAGGAGCACCGCCGTGCAGAGCCAGAGCCCCGCCGCGGTCCAGAGCGCGACCTTGCGCCGGTCGTAGTGGTCGACCAGCGCCCCGCCGTACAGACCGAGCGCCACCAGAGGGATGAGCGCGACGATCCCGAGCGTCCCGACCGCGAACGGCGACTCGGTGAGGATCCACACCTGGTACGCGACGGTGACGGTCGCCATCTGCTGCCCGAGCTGGGAGACGGTGTGGCCGACCCAGAGCCTCCGGAAGTCCGCCGACTCCCTCAGCGGACGGACATCGGTCAGTACCCGTCCCAGCCCCGCCTTGCCACGAAGGCGATTGTGCCGCGCACCCGGTCCACGGCCGCCGGAGGGCCCGATAACCGGTTGGCTCGGACCGCGGCGAGGCGTACGGTCGTACGTACACGGGAAGGAGGTGGTCCGAAGAATGAATGACTTCAGGACATGTGAGGTGGCTGTCCGCTAGCCACGGTGCAGGGGCTTTTCCGCACCGTGCGGCGAATCCCAGCAGCCACCCGACCCGCGGGGGCCGAGATGTTGTCCACTCGGCAGCCAACCCCGCGGGTCGTTCTGTGTCTGCAGACCCTCAGGGCGCGAGGCGCTCCCGCTGCCAGCCGTCGTCGACGCGCGTGAAGCGGATGCGGTCGTGCATGCGCCCCGTACGTCCCTGCCAGAACTCGACGACCTCGAGCGCGACCCGGTAGCCGCCCCACCACGGAGGTCGCGCCACGACGTCGGGGTACGTCGCCGCCGCGGCGTCGTAGGCGCGCTCGAGCGCGACGCGGTCCGGGACCACACGTGACTGGCTCGAGGCGACGGCGCCGAGCTGGGAGCCGCGTGGCCGCGACGCGAAGTACGAGTCGGACAGGTCGTCGCCCACCCGTGAGACGTGCCCCTCGATGCGGACCTGCCGTTGCAGCGGGTGCCACAGGAGCGCGAGGGCGGCGTGCGGATTGAGCTCGAGCTCGTCGCCCTTGCGCGACTCCCGATTGGTGTAGAAGACGGCTCCGTCGGCGTCGAACCCCTTGAGCAGCACGATCCTCACCGACGGCCGCCCGCTCGGCGTGGCCGTCGCGAGTGCCATCGCGTTGGGGTCGTGGATGCCGGAGGCGACCGCCTCCTGGAGCCACCTCGCGAACAGCGCGACGGGGTCGTGCCCCGCCTGCGCCTCGCTCAGGCCCGCCGCCTCGTACTCCTCGCGCAGAGCCGCGATCGCCTCCGAGTCCATGGACAGCACCCTACGAGACTCCGTCGACGCGAAAGAGAGCACAATGACCGGCATGACTGACGTACCCGACACGGCGACGGTCCACGAGGGCCTCGAAGGCGTCATCGCCTTCGCCACGCAGATCGCCGAACCCGACAAGGAGGGGTCGTCGCTGCGCTACCGCGGCGTCGACATCGAGGAGCTCGTCGGCCGCGTGCCCTTCGAGAAGATCTGGGGCCTGCTGGTCGACGGAGCCTACGAGCCGGGGCTCCCGCCGGCCGAGCCGTTCCCGATCCCGGTCCACTCCGGCGACATCCGCGTCGACGTCCAGAGCGCGATCGCGCTGACGGCCCCGGCCTGGGGCCTCGGCCAGCTGTACGACATCGAGGCCGAGCAGGCGCGTGACGACCTCGCCCGCACCGCGGTGATGGTGCTGTCGTACGTCGCGCAGGCCGCTCGCGGCCTCGGCCAGCCGATGGTGCCGCAGTCCGAGATCGACAAGGCGACGACGATCACCGAGCGGTTCCTCACCCGGTGGCGCGGCGAGGCGAACCCGGACCACGTCAAGGCGATCGACGCGTACTGGGCCTCCGCGGCCGAGCACGGCATGAACGCCTCGACCTTCACCGCGCGCGTGATCGCGTCGACGGGCGCCGACGTCGCAGCCGCGCTCTCCGGTGCGGTCGGCGCGATGTCGGGTCCGCTCCACGGCGGTGCGCCCTCGCGGGTGCTCGGCATGATCGCCGACGTCGAGCGCACCGACGACGCACGCACCTACGTCAAGGGCCTGCTCGACGCCGGCGAGCGGCTCATGGGCTTCGGGCACCGCGTCTACCGCGCCGAGGACCCGCGGGCCCGCGTGCTGCGACGCGCCGCGCGCGAGCTCAACGCGCCGCGGTACGCGGTGGCCGAGGCGCTGGAGGAGGCCGCGCTCGCCGAGCTGCGCGAGCGCCGCCCGGACCGGGTGCTGGAGACGAACGTGGAGTTCTGGGCGGCCATCGTCCTCGACTTCGCCGAGATCCCCCCGCACATGTTCACGTCGATGTTCACCTGCGCCCGCACGGCGGGGTGGAGCGCGCACATCCTCGAGCAGAAGCGCACCGGGCGCCTGATCCGTCCGTCGGCGGTCTACACCGGACCGGCTTCGCGGCCGGCCGAGAGCGTCGACGGCTGGGACCCCGCCTGGGCCTAGCCCCTCCCCCGCGTACGCCGCGGCGCACCCTTTTCGAGCCTGCTCGAATCGGGTGGCGGCAGTGCTCCTGGTCGGACGAGCCTGGTGGCCCGTAGTCGTGGCCACCAGGCCCCAGGAGACAGGAGTGTGCCCAAATGCGAGGGATCTGGGAAGCGCGCGAGCGCCGTCAACCCGTGGACAGAGACGAGTCACGCACCATGTGGGTCCGTGCCCGGCTGCTCGTGGTCGCGGCCGCAGCGATGCTGATGACGATGCTGGTGGGCATCGGCGTGACCGCCACCGCCACCCCCGCTCACGCAGCCACCCCGACCTGCACCGAGGCGGTCCGGAAGTACAGCGCGAGCGGCGAGCGCATGTTCATCCCTGTCCAGTACTCCACCCTCAGCCCCACCTGCGTGATGAAGCGCGGGAACAGGAACAACGCGGTGAAGTACCTCCAGGAGGTCATGCGGGACACCTACGACTACAACATCGCGGTGGACGGCGACTTCGGCCCCGCGACGCAGAGCGCACTGATCAGTCTTCAGCGACGCCTCGGCATCACGGCCGACGGCGTCTACGGGCCTCAGACCCGTGACGCCATCTGCTGGCCGCTCTACTACGAGCCGTACGCCTGCTGGTGGTACGACGAGTAGAGGATCAGTCAGCGCTGGTCGTACGCGGCGAGGATCGCGTCGGCGGCGTTCGTGGCGGGCACCTCTCCCGCGAGCACGCCGGCGCGCACCTCGTCCAGCACACCGCGCACCGACTCCGAGCGCCGCAGGCGCTGGTCGAGCTCGTCGCGGACGAGCGCCCACATGAACTCCAGCTGCTGGGCCGCGCGTTTGTCACGCAGGCCGGCGGCGCCGAGGAACTCGCGGTGCCGCAGCACCCGCATCCAGACGGTGTCGACGCCGTCGCCCTCGAGTCCCGAGCAGGTGAGCACCGGCGGGACCCATCCGGTCGTCCCGGCGTGGACGAGCCGGATCGCGCCCGCCAGGTCGCGAGCGGCGACCCGCGCCTCAGGCTCACGGTCACCGTCGGCCTTGTTCACCGCGATCACGTCGGCGATCTCGAGGATGCCCTTCTTGATGCCCTGGAGCTGGTCACCGGTGCGCGCGAGGGTCAGGAAGAGGAACGTGTCGACCATCCCGGCGACCGTCACCTCCGACTGGCCCACACCGACCGTCTCGACCAGGACGACGTCGAAGCCCGCGGCCTCCAGCACGAGGATCGCCTGGGTCGTGGCGCGGGCGACCCCTCCGAGCGTGCCTGCCGAGGGTGACGGGCGGATGTAGGCCGACGGGTCGGCCGCGAGCTCCGGCATCCGCGTCTTGTCGCCGAGCACCGAGCCACCTGTCCGCACCGACGACGGGTCGACAGCCAGGACGCCGACCTTGTGACCGGACCCGGTCAGGTGGGTGCCGAGCGCCTCGATGAACGTCGACTTGCCGACGCCGGGCACGCCCGAGATGCCCACCCGCGCCGCTCCTCCCGCGTGCGGGGTGAGCGCCGCGAGCAGCTCGCGTGCGGCGGCTCGGTGGTCGTCGCGCCGGGACTCGACGAGCGTGATGGCACGCGCGACCGCAGCGCGCTCGCCGGCTCGTACGCGCTCGGCGAGATCCGCGACGTCGACCATCAGTGCTGCAGGGTCGTCCGGAGCTTGTCGAGCAGCTCCAGCGCCGACTCGGCGATGACCGTGCCGGGGAGGAACACCGAGGCTGCGCCCATCTCCTTGAGCGTCTCCACGTCGTCCGGCGGGATGACGCCGCCGACGACGACGAGCACGTCGGGGCGGCCCAGCTCGGCCAGCGCGTCACGCAGCGCGGGCACGAGCGTGAGGTGGCCGGCCGCCAGCGACGACACGCCCACGACGTGGACGTCGGCGTCGACCGCCTGCTGGGCCACCTCCTCCGGGGTGGAGAAGAGCGGGCCCACGTCGACGTCGAAGCCCATGTCCGCGAAGGCGGAGACGATGACCTTCTGGCCACGGTCGTGCCCGTCCTGGCCCATCTTGGCGACCAGGATGCGCGGGCGACGGCCCTCGGCCTCCTCGAACGCGTCGGTCGCGGCGATCACGCGCTCGACGTTCTCGGCCTTGCCTGCCTCGGAACGGTACACACCAGAGATCGTACGGATCACGGCCTTGTGGCGTCCGTAGACCTTCTCGAGCGCGTCGGAGATCTCGCCGACGGTGGCCTTCGCACGCGCCGCGTCGACGGCGAGGGCGAGCAGGTTGCCGTCCAGCGACCCGTCCTTGCTGGCGCCACGGCCGGCGGACTCCGTCAGCGCGTGCAGCGAACGCCGGACCGCGTCGTCGTCGCGCTCGGCGCGCAGGCGCTCCAGCTTGGCGACCTGAGCCGCGAGCACGGCCCGGTTGTCGACCTTGAGCACCTCGAAGGGCTCCTCGGTGTCGACGCGGTACGTGTTGACACCGATGACGGCCTGCTGGCCGGAGTCGATCCGCGCCTGCGTCCGCGCCGCAGCCTCCTCGACGCGCATCTTGGGGATGCCCGCCTCGATCGCCTTCGCCATGCCGCCGGCCCTCTCGACCTCCTCGATGTGGCCCCAAGCGCGGCGTGCGAGGTCGTGCGTCAGCTTCTCGACGTAGTACGAGCCGCCCCACGGGTCGATCGTCGCCGTCGTCCCCGACTCCTGCTGCAGCAGCAGCTGGGTGTTGCGCGCGATCCGGGCCGAGAAGTCGGTCGGCAGTGCGATCGCCTCGTCGAGCGCGTTGGTGTGCAGCGACTGGGTGTGGCCCTGCGTCGCGGCCATCGCCTCGATCGCGGTGCGCTGCACGTTGTTGAAGACGTCCTGCGCGGTCAGTGACCAGCCGGAGGTCTGGCTGTGCGTACGCAGCGAGCTCGACTTCGGGTTCGTGGGGTCGAACTGCGCCACCAGCCGCGACCAGAGGGCGCGGGCCGCACGCATCTTGGCGACCTCCATGAAGAAGTTCATGCCGATCGCCCAGAAGAACGACAGCCGAGGCGCGAAGGCGTCGATGTCGAGTCCCACGTCGAGCCCGGCGCGGATGTACTCGACGCCGTCGGCCAGCGTGTACGCGAGCTCGAGGTCGTTCGTCGCCCCGGCCTCCTGGATGTGGTAGCCGGAGATCGAGATCGAGTTGAACTTCGGCATCCGCTGCGCCGTGTAGGCGAAGATGTCGGAGATGATCCGCATCGACGGGGCCGGCGGGTAGATGTAGGTGTTGCGGACCATGAACTCCTTGAGGATGTCGTTCTGGATCGTCCCCATGAGCTGCTCCGGCTTCACCCCCTGCTCCTCGGCCGCGACGATGTAGAGGGCGAGCACCGGCAGCACGGCGCCGTTCATCGTCATCGAGACGCTCATCTTGTCGAGCGGGATGCCGTCGAAGAGCGTGCGCGTGTCGTAGATCGAGTCGATGGCGACACCCGCCATGCCGACGTCGCCGACGACCCGCGGGTTGTCGGAGTCGTAGCCGCGGTGCGTCGCCAGGTCGAAGGCGACCGACAGTCCCTTCTGGCCCGCGGCGAGGTTCCGGCGGTAGAAGGCGTTCGACTCCTCGGCCGTCGAGAAGCCCGCGTACTGGCGGATCGTCCACGGCTGGGTGGTGTACATGGTCGGGTACGGCCCGCGCAGGAACGGCGCCAGACCGGGGTACGTGTCGAGCGCGTCCAGACCGCTCAGGTCCGCAGCGGTGTAGAGCGGGGCGACGTCGATGCCCTCGGGCGCGGTCCACGCCTCGGCGCCGTCGGCCGCCCGGTCGTACGCGGCACGGTCGGCCTCGTACGGGGTCTCGGGGTCGAGCGGCAGCCCTGCGAAGGAGTCCGGGATGCTCATGCGTCTGCTCCGTTCTCGCCGGTGGCCGCGGTGGCCGCCGATCCCGCGCCGAGCCTGCCTCGCGTCTCGTGGAGGAAGGTCAGGGCGTCCACCCCCATGGCGGCCGTGGCGTCGACCTCGACGCCGTCGACCGGCTTGCCGGCGAGGATCACCCACTGGGCGCCCGCCGCGCGCAGCGCCGCGACGAGGTCGGCGCCCCACTCCGCGTACGCCTTGTCCGGACCTGCCAGACAGACGACGGGAGCACCGTCGTACGCCGCGAGGACTTCGTCCACCCCGCTGGTCGGGCCGGCGGTGACGGTCTCGATGCCGCCGGCGGCCAGGAGGTTCGCGACGAACGTGACGCGGGCGGTGTGGCTGGCGACCGGTCCCATCGTCGCGAGGAAGACGGGCGTGGCGACCGGGTTGTCGCGCAGCGCCTCGAAGGCGGCGCCCCAGCGCTGGAGGGGCTCGGCGCCCTCGGGGTACGGGGTGCGCTCGGGCAGGATCTCGCGCAGGTTCGGGAACTCCGACAGTCCGGTCATCGGGCGCTGACGGCGGGCGATCTGCGCCTCGCGCTCGCGGGCGACTGCGGTGTGCCGGGCGGTCAGCGAGCCGTCCTCGATGGCCTCACGCACGCCGCCCACGGCCTCGATCCGGCCGAGCTCGTCCCAGCCGGCACGCGCGAGGTCGTCGGTGAGCCGCTCGACCGCGTACGCCCCGCCAGCGGGGTCGGTCACCGCGGCGACGTGGGACTCGGCGATGAGCAGCGACGAGGTGTTGCGAGCGATCCGGCGACTGAAGGCGTCCGGCAGGCCGAGCGGGGTGTCGAACGGGAGCACCGTGACCGAGCTCGCCCCGCCGACGCCGGCGGCGAACGCGGCGACGGTCGTGCGGAGCATGTTCACCCACGGGTCGTACTTGCTGAGCATCACGCGAGAGGTGACGGCGTGCTGCACCTGTCCGCGCGAGACCTCGGCGGCACCGGAGAGGTCGGTGAGCCGGTTCCACGTGCGGCGGGCGGCGCGGAGCTTGGCGATCGTCGTGAACTGCTCGTCGGTCGCGGCGAACCGGAACTCGACGAGGGCGAGCGCCTCGTCGATGCTGAAGCCTGCCTCGGCGAGGAGGCGAAGGTACGCGGCACCGACGGCCAGCGCGTACCCGATCTCCTGGGCGTCCGAGGCCCCCGCGTCGTGCGCCGCGGTCGCGTCGACCACGAAGGCGGCGATCCCCCGCTCGGCCGCCTTGCGGGCGCCCTCGACGACGACGGTCTCGAGGTGCAGGCCGCTGCCGTACCCGCGCAGCGTCGCGCCGATCGGGTCGAGGCCGAGGTTGGTGCCGGGAGCGGGGGTCACCGCCCGCTCGTCGAGGTAGCGGCAGAAGGTGTCGGCGGCGGCGAGCGCGTCGGCGCGGGCCTCGATGACGACCGGGGCGAGGTCGACGAACACGCGGTCGAGGACCGTCGCGAGCGCATCCGGCGCGATCGCCTCGGGCCCCAGCCGGAGCCACAAGGACGTCGCGCCGTTCTCGAGGTCGGTGAGGACGGCCTCCGCCGTACGGGTCGCGTCGGGGTCCTCGTGGAGGACCCGCACATCCCAGCCGTCGTCGCTGCGGCGCGCCTGCACGCCACGGACGTACGGCGCCTGTCCCGGCAGACCCGGATCGGGGAGATCGGCCACGAGCTCGGGCGTCCCGAGCGGCGTCACCGCGAGGTCGTCGAGCGTACGAGTCGCCAAGGCGTCCCACACCGCGGAGTCGGGCTGGTCTTCGGTCAGCCTCCCGGACTTGCGGAGGACGGCGGCCGCGGACTTCTCCCACGCTTCGCGGGAGTACGTCGCGTCGCCGCTCAACGACAACTCGCTCATGGAGCGCATCGTACGGATGACGCCTGTGTAACAGCCACCCGCTGGGGTGCGGTGTGACGTACCGCACCCCAGCCCGTCCGTCCCCGATTCGGGCAGTTCCCCACCGAAGTCCCCCGTGCGATCGGTGGAGTAGTGCCCAAATCGGGGACGGGGTGGATCAGATGGTGCGCTTGACCTTCCAGATGCCGACCCACAGGCCGACAGCGCAGGTCGCGAGGGCCGCGACGACGCCCCAGGCGACCGTCGAGTCCCACATCGTGCCGGAGAAGAGCGTGCGCTCGGCGTCGACGATGTAGGTCAGCGGGTTGAACTTCGAGACCGCCTGCATCCACTCCGGACCTGCCTCGAGCGGCAGCATCATGCCGGCGAGGAGCAGGAGCGGGAAGATCAGCGACTGCTGCACGCCCCAGAACACCCACTCGCGGTTCTTCGAGGCGAGCCCGAGCGCGTACGAGAGGGAGCCGAGGCCGATCCCGAACACGCCGAGGATGAGTAGACCGACGAGGACGTGCGCCGGGTAGAACGACAGGCCGAACGGGATCGCGACCGCGGTGATCAGCAGCGCCTGCACGACGAGCGGGGCGAACTCCTTGAGCGCGCGCCCGACGAGGATGGAGGAACGGTCGAGCGGCGTCGCGAGGATCCGCTCGTACGCCCCGGTCATCAGCTCGTAGAGCAGGTTGCCGCCCACCATGCCCGTACCGAAGATCGCGATCATCACGAGCACGCCGGGCAGGAACCACTGCAGCGCCGACTCGCCGTCGATCGACCCCGCGCCGAGCATGCCGTCCAGGAGCGGGCCGAAGAGCCCGAGGAAGACCAGCGGCTGGAGCAGGGAGAAGATCAGCGTGAACGGGTCGCGCAGCGTCACGAGGATCTCGCGGATGAACACCACGCTGGTGTCGTGGACCCACTTGGCCGCGCGCGTGCGCTCCGGAAGCGGGCTGGCGGTCGGGGCGTGGGTGCCTGTGGTGGTGTCGGTCGTGGCGGTCATGCTGCCTCCTCGCGCAGGCTCCGGCCGGTCAGGTTGAGGAAGACGTCGTCGAGCGACGCCTGCTTCACGTCCGCGGAGCCGACCGTGACGCCGACCGCCTCCAGCGAGCGCAGGACGGGCGGGACGAGGTCGGGCCCGTGGTTGGTCGCCAGCACGAGGCGTACGGAGCCGTCGGGAGCGACGTGGTCCTCGACGCGACTGACGTCGTCAGGCAGCACGGACCGGGCCTTCTCGACGACGACCGCCGCCGTGTCGGCACCGGGAACGAGGCCGAGGGTGACCACGTCGTCGGCGAAGTCTCGCTTCAGCGCCGTCGGGGTCGCGTCGGCGATGACGGTGCCGTGGTCGATCAGGACGATGCGCTCGGCCATGGCGTCGGCCTCGTCGAGGTAGTGCGTCGTGAGGAGCATCGTCATCTCGTTCTCGACGCGCAGCCGCATGATGTGCTCCCACAGGTTCGCCCGGGCGTGCGGGTCGAGACCGGTGGTCGGCTCGTCGAGGAACAGCAGTCGCGGGTGGTTCATCAGGCCCATGGCGACGTCGAGGCGGCGACGCTGCCCGCCCGACAGGGAGAGGACGGTGCGCTTCTCCATGCCCGAGAGCTCGAGCGCCTCCAGCAGCTCCGCCGACCGCTGGCGCGCCACGTCGGCCGGCACGGAGTAGAACCGGCCCTGGTTCATCAGCTCGTCGCCCACCCGGTAGGAGTAGCCGCCCGCGTTGCCCTGGCCGATGTAGCCGATGCGTGCCCGCACCTCGGCAGGGTCGCGGACCACGTCGTACCCCGCCACCATCGCCGACCCCTCCGTCGGCGTGAGCAGCGAGGTCAGCATGCGCAGGGTCGTGGACTTGCCGGCGCCGTTGGGTCCCAGGAACGCCACCAGCTCGCCGTCGGCGACGTCGAGGTCGACCTGCTTGACCGCCTCGACGACTTCCTTCTTGCGCTTGAAGGTCTTCGTGAGCCCGCGCGCGGCAACCATACTTCTCGTACGGCGTACTGAATCTGTCATGCGCGCAACAGTACGCTGTACGATAAAAAGAGGCAAGCCCGTTTTGAGGAGAGTGGATGACGCACGAAGAGGCACCGCCCACGCACCGGTACGCCGCGCTGTGGGAGCCGCCCGTCGTCTCGAGCCGTGGCCGGCCCCCTCGCGTGACCCGCGACGCCGTGGTCGACGCGGCGGTGGCCGTCGCCGACGCCGAGGGCCTCGCCGCCGTCTCCATGCGCTCGGTCGCCCGCGCCCTCGGTGTCGGCGCGATGACCCTGTACTCCCACGTCCCGGGACGCGACGAGCTCGTGGACGCGATGGTCGACCGGGCGTACGCGGACTTCACCCTCCCCGACCCCGACCTCCCCTGGCGCACCGCGCTGGGCGTCTACGCGCGCGGCTACTGGAAGCTGCTGCGCCAGCACGCGTGGCTCACCGACGTGAACCCGTGGCGCCTCCCCCTGGCCCCGCACGTGTTCGAGGCCCAGGAGGCGGCCTACCGGACGCTCGTCGACACCGGCCTCACGGCGAGCCAGGTCGTCGAGACCGTCGAGATCGTGAACAACGCGGTGACGGGCGCCGCGCGGTCGGCCGCGGCCGAGGACGCCGACCGGCGTTCTCAGGGCACGGACTACGCCGCCTACTGGGCGCAGACCAGCGACTTCTGGGAGAAGACCTTCGACCCGGCGCGGTTCCCCACGATGACCCGCCTGTGGAGCGAGGGCGCCTTCGACAACGCGACGACACCGTTCGAGCCCGCGATCGAGGGGCTCCTCGACACGCTCGAGCTCCTGATCGCGCACGCGCAGCGCGAGGGGGCTGCAACGATCCCCAGCTTCGAGTCGTGCATGGCGCGCTACGAAGAGGCGGTCGCCGAGGAGATGCGCGCGATGAAGGAGTGAGCGCCCCGACCTCGCCTGTCAGCTGCGACAGGCACCGGCAAGAATGAACGCGTGCAGATCCCGAAGAAGCTCCTCCCGTCCGACGGCCGGTTCGGATCCGGTCCGTCCAAGGTTCCTCACCAGGCGATGGAGGCGCTCGCGACCTCGTCGGTGATCGGCACGTCGCACCGCCAGGCGCCCGTACGCGCGCTCGTGGGCTCGGTGCGCGAGCAGATCCGTGCGCTGTACTCGCTGCCCGACGACTACGAGGTCGTGCTCGGCGTCGGCGGCTCCACCGCCTTCTTCGACGCCGCGACCTTCGGGTTGATCCGGGAGCGCAGCCAGCACCTGGCGTTCGGCGAGTTCGGGGCCAAGTTCGCCCGCGCGGCCGAGCGTGCACCCTTCCTGGGCGACCCGACCGTCGTCACGAGCGAGCCGGGCACCCACCCCGATGCGCACCCCGAGGCCGGCATCGACGTGTACGCCTGGGCGCACAACGAGACCTCGACCGGCGTGACCGCCCCCGTACGCCGGGTGGAGGGAGGCGACGACGGCGCGCTGGTCATCATTGACGGCACGTCGGCGGCCGCCGGGATCCCACTCGACATCACCCAGTGCGACGTGTACTTCTTCGCCCCGCAGAAGGCCTTGGCGTCCGACGCCGGCATCTGGTTCGCGGTCATGTCGCCCGCCGCCCTCGCGCGGGTCGAGGAGATCGCGGCGTCCTCGCGCTGGATCCCCGCGTTCTTCGACCTGGCGGCCGCCGTCGACAACTCGCGCAAGGACCAGACGTACAACACGCCTCCCCTGGCCTCGTTGGTGTGGACCGACCTCCAGCTGCGCACGATCCACGAGAACGGGGGGCTCGCCTGGTCCGTCGCCCGCTGCGAGGACTCGTCCTCGCGTCTCTACGGGTGGGCCGAGCAGTCCTCGTACGCGACGCCGTTCGTCGCCGATCCCGGCAAGCAGTCGCCGACGGTCGTGACGATCGACCTCGAGGGCGTCCATGCCTCCGCGGTGACCGCCGCGCTGCGGGAGAACGGCATCGTCGACATCGACGGCTACCGCGGCCTCGGTCGCAACCAGCTGCGCATCGCGACGTTCCCGGCGATCGAGCCCGACGACGTCACGCTGCTCACGCAGTGCCTCGACTACGTCGTCGAGCACCTCGACGACTGAAGGCTCAGTCGAGGTCGATGACCCCGCTCGCCGGGGCCAGCATCGCCGCGCGCTGGTCCTCGGGAAGCGTCACGCGGCGGATCGGGGAGGGCAGCCCCTCGCTGCCGACGAGCACCGAGATGCCGTTGGGCTCTGCCGCCAGCGACTCGCTCTGGCCGCCCTCGGGGATCGGCGACGACCAGGTCTCCTCCCACGTGGTGGCGTCGAGGACGTGGATGCCGAGGTAGGTCCGCAGGACGACGCTCGCCCCGTCGGGGAGGAAGTCGCCGTCGGTCACCAGCGCGGGGATCTGCGCGTCGGCGATCGGCTCCGCGACGTTGACCGTCTTCGGGTCGAGGCGCTCGGGCAGGCGGTAGAGCTGCCCGCCGAGCAGGCCCTTGGAGACGATCGACATGCCGCCGGCCGGGTCGGCGAGCAACGCCTCTGCGTCGGTGTTGCCGTCGGCGTAGCGCACGCGGTAACGGGTCGGCTTGACCTGCTTCGTGCCGAGCACAGGCTCGTCGAGGGCGTAGAGAGCGACCGTCGCGCGGACCGCGTCGTTGTCACCGATGTCGGCGACCCACAGCTTGCCGGTGCGGTCGATCGCCAGCGCCTCGACGTCGACGACGTCGAAACCGACCAGCCGGGTCGAACCCACGACGTCACCGGAGGCGACCTCGATCGTGAAGACCACCGGCTCGTTGCCGGAGTCGTTGACCGTGTAGGCCAGCGACGGGTCGCGCTTGCTCAGGACGAGCGCGCTCGACTCGCGCAGACGCGCGTCCGTGACCGTGCTGACCTGCTCGACGGAGGGCTCGTCGGCGCGCGCCTCGCGCGCGAGGGCGGTCACCAGGACGACCACGAGGAGGACGACGAGAAGGCCAGGGATCAGGGCCCTGCGGTGTCGCGGATTCATCGACTCGGGGTCACTCCTGCTCGTGCTCACCAGTCCGGAACAAGCCAACACCCCCGACGCACGAGGATAGACCCTGGCCCTGGCCGGCGTACAGCCGCGGCAGGCACCGAGAAGATCAGGCGGAGGCCTCGGCGAAGCGCCCCTCGACCTCCTTCCGCAGGTCCGCGCGTCCTTCGAGCTCGAGACGGTCGGAGTCCCTCCCCCACAGCCAGAGGTAGACCGCGTGCGGCGACCCCTCGACCACCAGGTCGACCGGTGCGTCGTCGTCCTCGTCGACCTCGACCGAACGACGCGAGAGGGTGAGCGTCCAGGCCCGACCGTCGGCGACGATCCTGACCCGCGCGTCGACGGGGAAGGCCGTGACCTCGTCCTCGTCGTCCCACCACGGGCCGCCCAGGAAGACGGTCAGGAACTCCCCGATCCCGTCGAGCGCGACCTCCGGCTCGATCGGCGTCACCGCGGCGCCGGCGGCCTGCTCGGCGTCGACCCGGTGAACGGTCGCCTCCAGCGCCATCCGCCGGAACCAGAACCCGTTGGAGCGGTCGCCCGGCCACCAGGTGTGCCGGACCTCGCGCGGACCACGCTCCTGGAGCTCGGCGAGCAGCGTGGCCGTCTCCTCCGCGAGCAGGCGGCGTACGTCGCTCGTGTCGAGGTCCTCGATCGGCCACGGCGGCTCGCTCGCGCTCCGCATCGACTCGACCTTGTGGCGGAAGACCAGCCCCACGTGCTCGAGCAGGTCGCGCGCCGTCCATCCCGGACAGCCCGGGACGTCGGCGTCGAGGTCCTCGGTGATCTCGAGGATCCGGTCGACCTCGGTGCGGATCACCGCGAGGTACAGGTCCCAGGGAAGGCGATTCTCGTGGTTCGGCCTCGGAGCCATCCCTCCAGCGTGCCACGCCTCGGCGTGAGGGTCACCGTTTCTCGCGTGGTGGTCACCGTCGCAGGGCCGGCGACTGCGGCGTCTGCGCCTCGCCGGCGTCGAGCCGGTCGGCATCGTCCAGCGCCTCGACGGCGTCGGAGGTCCGGACCGCGGCGCGGGGGTCGCGGGGCACCAGCAGGAGCCGCGGCCGGTGCCGGAGGTCGATCTGGAGGTGCAGGCCCGCACGCACCAGGTAGAACACCGTCGCAGCCAAGATGCCCGCACCGGCGACGAGCCCGCCCAGGATGAGGGTCCACCGGGCGCCGAACGTCTCCCCGATCCACCCGATGACCGGGGCGCCGAACGGCGTACCACCCATGAAGACCATCAGGTACAGCGCGGCGACCCGTCCCCGCATCTGCGGCGTGACCGTCAGCTGGATGTAGGCGTTCGCCGCGGTGATCATGGTCAGCGCGCTCAGTCCGAGCAGCGGCAGCACGAGCGCGAAGGTGAGGTACGTCGGCATCAGGCCGGCGGCCACCTCCACGACGACGAAGACCAGCGCGGCCCCGACGACGAGCCTGCGTGTCGGGCGTTCGCGGCGGGCCGCCACGAGCGCACCCGCGAGCGACCCGATCGCCATGATCGACCCGAGCACGCCGTACGCCTGCGCCCCCTTGCCGAAGACCTCGGTGGCCATCAGCGCCGACGTCATCTGGAAGTTCATGCCGAACGTGCCGACGAAGAAGACCGTCGTGAGGATCAGCACGAGGTCGGGTCGCGACCGCACGTACCGCACCCCCGCGCGGACGGCGCCCCTGCCGCGCGAGGCGGGGGTCGCCGGACGGAGCTCGCGGGCGCGCAGGGCGACCAGCGACAAGAAGACGGCGAAGTAGCTGATCGCGTTGAGCAGGATCACCCAGCCGGTCGCCACCGGCCCCGAGCCGAGCGCGGCGATCATCACGCCGGCGACCGCGGGGCCGATCATGCGACCGGAGTTGAACGAGGCGCTGTTGAGCCCGACCGCGTTGGCCAGGTCGTCCTTGCCGACCATCTCGACGACGAACGACTGACGCGCGGGCGCGTCGAAGGCCGTCCCGACGCCGAAGAGGAACGCGAGGACGTACACGTGCCAGGCCTCGGCGACGCCGGTGATCGCCAGGATGCCGAGGAGCGCAGCCGGGAGCGCCATCATCACCTGCGTGACCATGAGGACGCGCCGCTTCGGGAAGCGGTCGGCGACCACACCGGCCAGGGGCGAGAGCAAGAGGGCAGGCAGGAGCTGGAGCCCGGTCGTGATGCCGAGCGCCGTCCCGCTGCCGGTGAGCGCGAGGACCAGCCAGTCCTGGGCGACGCGCTGCATCCACGTGCCGACGTTCGACACGAGTGCGCCACTGGCGTAGATGCGGTAGTTACGGACGGAGAGCGAGCGGAAGGTCGGGCTCACTCACTCACCACCAGCTTCTCGAGGAGCACGGAGGCGTCGCGCAGCGTCGCCCGCTCCTCGGTGGTGAGGGCGGCGAGGCGCGCGGCCAGCCAGGAGTCGCGTCGGGCCCGCTCGACGGCGAGGACCTCGACGCCCTGGGCGCTCAGGGACACGACGACCTGTCGGCGGTCGGTCGGGTGGGGCTGGCGCTCGGCCAGGCCCTTCTCGACGAGGCAGTTGACGGTACGGGTGGCCGAGGGCGGCTGGACCTGCTCGATCGCGGCGATCGCTCCTGGACTCAGGGGTCCGTGCTTGTGCAGCGTCGCCAGCACGGCCATCTGGTTGGGGGTGAGCTCGGAGTGCCGTTCCTGACGGAGGCGGCGGTTCAGTCGGGCCACCGACGACGCGAGGTTCTGGGCATCGGTAGGCATACGACCATCATAGGTCGTTAACCACGTTAATTAAACTCGTTAAGGAATGACGTCGGTCACCCTCCCCGTACGCGGCGGGGGGGGGGGGGGGGGGGGCCGGGGGGGGGGGGGGGGGCCCCCCCCCCCCCCCGGGGCGCGCTCCCGCGCGTGGGCGGGGGGGGCGGGGCCGTGCGGGGGGGGGGGGGGCCGGCCCCCCCCCCCCACCGCCGGAGGATCGTGCGCTCAGCTGATCCAGCGGGTGATCGGGTCGATCGCGAAGTAGAGCAGGAAGAGACCCGCGACGATCCACATCAGCGGGTGGACCTGACCGGCCTTGCCGCGCACCACCTTGATGAGCACGAACGTCACGAAGCCCGCCCCGATGCCGACGGTGATCGAGTAGGTGAACGGCATCAGCGCGATCGTGAGGAAGGCCGGGATCGCGAGCTCGATGTCCTTCCACGGGATGTCGAGCACCTGCTGCATCATCAGGAAGCCGACGAGGACGAGCGCCGGGACGGCCGCCTCGTTGGGGATGTGCGCAACCACGGGCGAGAAGATCGTCGCCAGCAGGAACAGCACGCCAGTGACGATGGCCGCCAGACCGGTGCGGGCGCCGTCTCCGACACCGGACGCCGACTCGACGTACGCCGTGTTGCTGGAGACGCTGGCAGCACCGCCGGCGACCGCGCCGAGGGAGTCGACGACCAGGATCCGCTGGGCGTTCTCGGGGATGCCCTCCTCGTCGTTGAGGTCGGCCTCGGCACCGATCGCCGTCATGGTCCCCATGGTGTCGAAGAAGTCGGCGAGCAGCAGCGTGAAGATCAGCAGCGCTGCGGTGACGAGACCGACCTGCTCGAACGACCCGAGCAGCGAGAAGTTGCCGAGCAACGAGAAGTCAGGGACGTCGATGAACGAGTCCGGCATGCTCGGGACGTTGAGGTTCCAGCCCTTGGAGGTGGCGTCCCCGCCCGAGGCGCCGGTGTCGGTGATGGCCTCCACGACCACCGCGAGGACCGTCGTGATCAGGATGCCGAGCAGGATCGCGCCGTGGACGCCTCGCGCGTACAGGGCGATCATCAGGAGCAGGCCGATGCAGAAGACCAGGACCGGCCAGCCCGAGAGGGTCCCGCCGACGCCGAGGCCGATCGGGGGCGAGGCGTTGCCGGTCGTCCGGACGACACCGGCGTTGACCAGACCGACGAGCGCGATGAACAGGCCGATGCCGACCGAGATCGCCGTCTTCAGCGGGAGAGGGACGGCGTCGAAGACCGCCTTCCGGAAGCCCGTCAGGACGAGCACCAAGATGATGACGCCCTCGATGACCACGAGGCCCATGGCGTCGGCCCACGTCATCTGGCTGGCGATCGAGTAGGCGACGAACGCGTTCAGGCCGAGCCCGGCCGCCATCGCGAGCGGGAAGTTGGCGACGGCGCCCATGAGGATGCTCATCACGCCGGCGACGAGGGCGGTGCCGGCCGCGACCAGCGCGAACGCCTCACCCTGGGTGCCGCCACCGAGGTAGTTGCCCTCGGCGTCCTGAACCCCGGCGATGATGATGGGGTTGAGGACGATGATGTAGGCCATCGTGAAGAAGGTGACGACGCCGCCGCGGATCTCGCGGCCGACGCTCGACCCTCTCTGCGAGATCTTGAAGAACCGGTCCAAGGATCCAACTGATCCGGTCTCGGTCTGGGTGGACATGAGGCTCCTGACGGTACGAAGTAGGACGGTTCCCCCAGGGGGGTACTGTAAAGGCGTGGCTTCAGGCAAGCGAAAGCTGACACCGGACACGTCTTCGAAGCGTGGCCGTGGTCACAACGTGTCCCGCAGGGCCGGTAGCCGCCGCGCAGATCGTGCCGTGTCGCAGGCGCCGGCCGCAACCCCCTCGGCGCCCCCGGCGCCCGAGCCGACACCCGCACCCGTTCCCGCGCCCGTGTCCGCACCGCGCGAGGAGCGTGCACCGGCACCGCGTCGCCGCGCGCACGGCCTCGACAAGCCCGAGGTCACCGAGCTCGAGATCGGCAGCACGGTCCACAAGGTCGTGCCCGACCCGAAGCCGCTGGACGTCGACGGCATCCGCACGATGACCGTGGGTTCTCTCCTCTGGCTCGCCGTCCTGCTCGGGCTGCTCCCGTTCCTCGGGACGTTGCAGCGCAACGGTGACGTGTGGTGGCTGTGGACCTGCCTGGCAGGTTTCGGCCTGGGCCTCATCGGTGTCGAGTACTGCCGCCGCCGCAAGGCCGCGCTCGAGGCCGAGGACGACGCGGAAGAGACGTCCTGACGCCCCTCCCCTGACATGCCGAAGGGCCGCCCTCGAACCCGAGGGCGGCCCTTCGTACGCGTGGGTCAGGCCACGGTCTCCGGCTCCCGCACTGAGTCGGCGCTCGCGTCGTCGTGCTTGCGGACCGTGGTCCGCAGCGGGACCTCCTTGATGAACGCGACCGCGATGAGCGCGACGACCGCGACGCCTGCGGCGATCAGGAAGATCTCTCCCGTCGCGTCGCCGTAGGCCAACCGGACGACGTGGGCGACCGGCTCCGGCATGTTGGCGAGGTCGAGGGTGCCACCCCCGGCGGACCCCGACATGGGGATGCCGAGCTGCCGCAGACCGGCGGTGATCTTCTCCTTGACGCTCGCCGCGAGGACGGCGCCGAGCACCGAGACACCGATGGTGCCGCCGAGCGAGCGGAAGAACGAGACGGCGCCGGACGTCATCCCGACCTCGGTGACGTCCACCGTGTTCTGGACGGCGAGGACGAGGTTCTGCATGAGCATGCCCAGGCCGAGACCCATCAGGGTCATGAAGATCCACATCTGCCACAGCGGCGTCGCGTGGTCGATGGTGCCGAGCAGCCCGAGGCCGCCGATCAGCAGCGCAGCGCCGGAGACGAGGAAGACCTTCCACTTCCCGTGGCGGGCGATGAGCTGGCCGGAGCCGATCGTGCCCACGAGCGAGCCGAGCATGATCGGGATGGTGATGAGACCGGCCTCGGTCGGCGAGTAGCTGCGCGCGACCTGGAGGTACTGCCCGAGGAAGACCGAGCTGCCGAACATGCCGATGCCGACGGCGATGCTCGCGACGATGGCGAGGGTCGTGGTGCGGTCCTTGAACACCTTCAGAGGTACCAGCGGCTCGCGGACCTTCGACTCGACGAGGACGAAGGCGAGGGCCGCCACGACGGTGCCGCCGACGAAGAGGGCACTCTGCCACGAGACCCACGCGTACGAGCTGCCGGCGAAGGTGACCCACAGCAGCGGGAGGCTGGCGGCGATGGCGATGAGGATCGCACCGGCGTAGTCGACGCTCACGTCCTTCACGAGCGTCGGCAGCTTGAGGTAGCGCTGGAGCACCACGAGGCTGACGACGGCGAAGGGCACGCACACGAAGAAGGTCCAGCGCCAGCCGAGGGCGGAGTCGACGATCACACCGCCGACGAGCGGGCCGCTCACGGTGGCGAGCGTCATCACGGCGCCCATGTAGCCGTTGTAGCGGCCACGCTCGCGCGGCGGGATGATCGAGGCGATGATCGCCTGGGCGAGCGCCGTCAGGCCGCCCATCGCGAGCCCCTGGAGACCGCGTGCCACGAGCAGCGTCGGGACGTCGTGGGCGAAGCCCGCCATCACCGACCCGACGACGAAGGCGATCAAGGCGATCTGGACCAGGAGCTTCTTGTTGAGCAGGTCCGACAGCTTCGCCCAGATCGGCGTGCTGACCGTCATCGCCAGAAGCGAGGTCGTGACGACCCAGGTGTACTGCGACTGGGTGCCCTCCAGGTCCCCGATGATCGTCGGGAGCGCGTTGGCCACGATCGTGCTGCTGAGCATGGCGGTGAAGAGCGCGGCCAGCAGGCCGACCATCACCTCCATGATGGCGCGGTGGTCGAGCTCGTCGTGGCTCTGAGGTGGAGCGGTGGTCACGAGGCGAGGTTCCTCTCGTTCGTACGGTCGAGGGTCGTGACGGTGGGGGCCGCCACGACCGGGTCAAGGGGGAGGTGGTCGAGGTACCGGTCGCGTTCACGGGCCAGTCGGTCGGCGAGCGCGCTGATCAGCTCTGCCGTCCGCGCGGTCTCGGCCTCGTCCCAGTCCGAGAGCGCCGACTGGAGCACGCCGACATAGCGCTGCGTGACCTGCTCGAGACGCGCCCTGCCGAGCTCGGACAGCCGGATCAGACCCACACGGGCGTCGGCGGGATCGCTGTGCCGCTCGACGAGGCCGTCCTGCTCGAGCGCCGCGACCTGACGGCTGATGACCGACGCCGTCACGCACTGAGCTTCGGCGAGGTCGCTCACGCGCTGCTCACCGTGGCGCTGAAGGCGCCGCAGGACGGTGAGGTCGCTGCCGCGCATGCCGATCGCGTTCTCCCACCGGTGGCTGGACGAGCGGAGCACGCGGCTCAGCTTCCCGAGGACGCCGACCATCCGTTCCGCGGTCTCGGTCGTGAGCATGCGTGGGTCACCTCGACGTTCTTAGTTGGTTTTGCTACGCAACCATAATCCGGATGCTTTCAGCACGCAACTAAATTGGTGCGGGGTTCGTCACAGCGCCCGTCCGGGCAGGAGGAGGAAGGAAAGGGTCAGACGGGCTCGGCGTCAGCCACGTCGTCCACGGTGACGGTGTCGTGGACGGGCGTCGGCAGCGCGGCCGAGGCGCGAGACACCCGGGCCTCCGAGTGGGCCCCGCAGCCGTGGTCGAACGACACGACCTTGCCGTCGTCGTTGGCCATTGCGTTCGCGCACACCCCGAAGAGCGTGCCGAGCGGAGGGCTCAGCCAGACCATGAAGCCGCAGGTACGGCAGGGCGCCGGCGCCTGCTGGGCGAGGGACGTGTCGGGGCCGTGCGCACCGTCGTACCACCGCTGAGCGGCGGCGTCGCGGCCCTCGAGCGAGAGCACCTCGACGCGACCGAGACCGACCTCGTCCGCGATCGGGCGTACGGAGGTGGGGTCGACCTCGGCGTCAACCGCGTCGTCGCCGACGAACCACGCCGGCGCGAGCCGGGGATCGTTCTCCTCCGGAGGCAGCAGGTCGCCCGGGTTCATGTCGCCAGAGCGCACACGGTCCTTGTACGGGGTCCACGGCGGCGCGATGATCGCGTCCTCGCCGGGCAGGAGGACGACCTCGTCGACGGTGACCCTCTTCTGGCGCAGCGCGCGGGCGACCGTCACCGACCAGTGCCAGCCCCGGTAGCCGGGGAGCGCGGTCGCGAAGAGGTGCGTCACCACACGGTCACCCTCGGCGCGCACGCCGAGGTGCTCCCCCACCGAGGACTCGCCCACCTCGTCGACGAGCGCAGCCCGCGCCACGTCGACGGCACCCGCAGCGACCGCGTCCAGCTTCGGCGCGCGAGCCGAGGACACACGAGTGGTCGCAGAACGAGGGGCAGACATACAACCATTCTTCCGTACGCGGCAAGCCGTGGCCACGCAGGGTCACGACCTTCCGATCAGGTCGAGAGCTCGTCGGCGAGGGCCCTCAGCAGGGCCGCCGTCTGCTTGGCCGTACGACCCTCCGGGTGACGCCCCGCACGGTAGGTGCCGCTCAGCTGGTCGAGGAGGCGGATGGTGTCCTCGACGATGACGACCATGTCCTCGGCGGGCTTGCGACGCGCCTTCGCCTGCTGCTTCGACACCGAGGGCGTCGGGTCGAGGAGGCGGACCTGCAGTGCCTGGTCGCCGCGCCGTCCCGCGACGATGCCGAACTCCACGCGCGTGCCGGGCTTGAGGGTGGTCGCCCCCGCCGGCAGCGCGTCGGCACGGACGAAGACGTCCTCACCGCCGTCTCGGCTGAGGAACCCGAATCCCTTCTCCGGGTCGTACCACTTCACCTTGCCAACAGGCACGGGGATGACCTTTCGTCGCACGTTGGGCGGCGGCGCCGCGGGGACCAGGCCCAGACTAGGACACGCCCGCGACCGGCCACACCAGGTCCAGGCGTCCCACCAGCTCGTCGAGCGAGTCGACCACGAGCGCGGCGCCGGCGTCGGCGAGCTCGCGCGGCGAGCAGGGCCCGGTCGCGACACCGACACCGGGGATCGAGGCGAGCGAGGCCGCCTCCATGTCGTGCACGTGGTCACCGACGTACGCGACCGCGCCGAGGTCGCGGAGCGCGTCGGCCTTCCCGCTGCGCCACGCCCGGCCCCGGACGTCGTCGACGACGAGGCCGAGGTGCTCGAGGTGGCGGCGGGCGTCGGGGCCGTTCTTGGCGGTGACGACCGCCGTACGTCCGCCGCGCGCATGCACGGCGTCGAACACCGCACGGGCGCCGGGCAGCGCGGTCACGCGCGCGACCGCGATGTCGGCGTACAGCGACCGGTAGAGGTCGGCCACGGAGGGGACCGCGGCCGCAGGGAACCAGTGCGCGAGCTCGGTCTCGAGCGGCGGGCCGAGCCGCGACACGACGAGGTCGGAGTCGATCGCGACACCGGTGCGAGCCGCGAGCTCCTCCATGACGGCCTTGATCCCCGGACGCGAGTCGATCAGCGTCATGTCGAGGTCGAAACCGACCAGCGGGGTGGTCCCGAGATCATGAGTGGGCACCCCCGCAGGTTACGTGCAGCGTCGGGTCAGGAAGAGGACTTCTCTTCTCGTACTGCACGCTCGGTCGTGCTGGCCGTCGCGCGACGGAGCGCGACGAGCTGAGCAATCCGGAGCCGTGCGGCTCGCCTGTGGCGTTCGGCAAGATCGATGTGCGACATCAGTGCCCCCTACACCTCGTGTCGTACCTTGTGACCACTGTAGACGCCCGTGGTACTCAGAATGTTTCCGTTCTGGGGTAACGGTTGCGTAACAGTGGGTGACACATTAGGGAGGTCGCCGCTCACTGGGCCAGCCTCCGCGTGAGCGGCACGTGCCCTCGGGTGACCAGCGCCGATGCCGCTGCAGCGACCAGAGGGACGACCACGACGATCGTCGCGAGGATCCCCCACGGGATGTCGATGACCGGTCCCGCGTCCTCGGCGAGCGGGGACCCTACCCACCTGTCCGACGTCAACGGCCAGGTGGCGGCGAGGCCCGGCGCGAACCCGACCGCGACCCCCATCGCGGCGCCGAGGACACCGAGGACCACCGCCTGCGCAGCGGCGACCGTTCGGCGCGTGGCGGGGCCGGCCCCGACCGCGGCGAGCGTCGCCAGGTCCGGCCTCGCATCGACGAGCGCGAGGCCGGTCGCGCTCAGTGTCCCGACGAGCACCGCGAGCCCGCCGGCCCCGACGAGCAGGAGCAGCTGGAGAGTGAACGTCTCCTGGAACCCGCGCTCGGTGTGCAGGCCCTGGTGGCCCGGCAGGTCGCGCAGCGCCGCACGCACCTGGCGAAGCTGCTCGGCGCTCAGCGCCTCGCCGGCGACCGCCCTGACCCGCTCGTACGGGATGCCCTGCGCGCGTGCCGTCTCGGGCGAGATCACCGCCCTCGCCACCGTGGGCTCTGGCCCTTGAGGCACCGGACCCATGCCCAGCTCGGCGACCTGCCCGTCGAGGACCACGTCTCGGGAGGTGGTCTCACCGTCCGACTCCTCGTCGACCGTGAGCCTCAGGCGACCGTCCGCGTCGCGCGCGGACGGGCTGACGAGAGCCTGGCCCGAGCGGAGTGCGTCGGCCTGTGACGGCGAGAGCTCGACACCCCAGGCCGCGAGCTCGTCCGGCGTCGCGACGGCGACCTGCGTCAGTCCCGCCCACTCGTCGTCTCGGCCGGACTCGACCCAGACGTGCGCGAAGCGCCCGTCACCGCCCTCGATCTGCTCCGCCCCTGCGGATCCGAGCGGTGTGAAGGACACGCCGGCGGCTCGACCTGCCGCCTCTCCCGCGTCGTCGACCCCGGAGGTGAACTCGCTGAGGACCGTCGTGCCAGGCGGGTAGGAGAACGTGTACTCGCGGCGGTTCTGCTCGAAGTCGCTCGCCCCGGCGATCGCCAGCGCGGTGATCCCGGCGACCGTCGCCATCACCGCGGCCACCGCGGGGGTGCTGCGGGCACGCTGGCGCGTCGTGTCACGTACGGCGAGGCGCAGCGGCAGCGGCAGGGCCCCACCGAGCCGGCCGACCCCGGCGAGCACGAGCGGCGTCAGGAAGACCGTGCCCAGGACGACGGCGATCGTCCCGACGGCGACGGCGGTCTCCCCACCGGGCCGGACGCCGCGCGTGAAGCAGAGAGCCAGTCCGACGACCACGAGCGCCACGCCGACGAGCGGCCAGCCGTTGCGCCGACCCGGCCTGCTCGGACGACCCGCGAGCGCCGCGCTCACCTCCTGGTTCGCGACCTGGCGCGCCGGGACGAGCGCCGCCAGGAAGGCCGCGACTGCTCCGAGGAGCACCGCGGCCACGACGGCCGACCACATGACGTCGAACGGACCGAACGCCTCGTTGTCGAACCACCGAGGGATCAGCGCGACGACCGCCGGCGAGAGGGCGAGGCCGAGCACCGCCCCGAGGGCTCCTGCCCCGAGTCCGAGCAGCAGGGCCTGCGCGAGGACCGCGCGCCGGACGTCCGCGGGCCCTCCGCCGGCCGCGGCCAGGAGCGCGAGGTCGCGGCGCTGGCGGCGCACGCCGACCGCGAAGGCGGGGCCCGCCAGCAGGACGACCTGGAGCACGATCGCGGTGACGACGATCGCGAGGACCTCGCGCGCGGCGTCGTCCCGATCCCACCCGACGAGCTCGGCGTACTGCTCCGACTTCGGCGGCGGGTTCTCGACGACCGACCGCGAGACGACCATGAAGCCGAGACCGTTCAGCCGTTTGACGTCGTCCCACGTGACGGGCGCGTCCTGGACGACCAGGTAGTCGGTGGACGCTCCCGCGTCGAGCAGCCCGGATCCCGGCATCGTGACGAGCGAGTGACGACCCGGCGAGGCGGCGACGGACTCGTACGTCCCGATGCCCACGACCTCCCGCTCTGAGCCGCCGAGCGTGACGGTGTCGCCGGTCTCGATGTCGCCGTCGGCCAGGCCAGGGCTGAGCACGACCTCGTCGACGGTCCGGGGGAGGTCGCCGTCCGAGAGCATGACGAGTCCCTCGGTCGCGGGCTCTGCCGCGTCCACCTCGAGGACGTCCACCGCGCCGAGGGCTCGCGAGACCACCGCGCGCCCCGAGCGCACAGGGACGAGGGTTGCCTCGGGAAGCACCTCCTGCAGGGCGCTCGCGGGAGGACGCTCCTGACCCCACGGACTGTCACCAGCCCCCGTGCCGCCTGCGATGCCGTCGGGGTCCTGCGAGACCGCTCCCGCGCCGCCCCAGGACACGCGCGCCGCTGCCTGGCCGACGGTGGCCGGCAGGTTCTCCTCGGCGGAGACGTCACCTGTCGCGATCACCGTCGTGAGGACGACGACGATCATCACCGGCACGCCGACCATCGCGGCGACCAGGGCGCTGCGGCCCTTCGACCGTCGGGCGTCACGACGCGCCATGCGCAGCGCAAGCCTCCAGCGAGCGACTCCGGTGCTCATGCGGACGCCACCTCGCCGAGGCCGACCGAGGGGGCGTCGGCGTCACCGGAGTCGACGACGAGGCCGTCGCGCAGGAAGACGACCCGGTCGGCCCATGCCGCGTGCCGGGGCTCGTGGGTCACGAGGAGCCCGCCGGCGCCGGCGTCGATCCGGCGGCGGAGCACTGCGAGCACCTCCTCGCCGGTCTCGGAGTCGAGAGCACCCGTCGGCTCGTCGGCCAGCAGGACGCGGCGGGGACCGACGAGGGCCCGCGCGATCGCGACACGCTGCTGCTGGCCGCCCGACATGTCGTCGGGGAACCTGTCGGCGGCGTCGCGCATGCCGACGTCGTCGAGTGAGCGCAGCGCGTCCTCCCGGGCGTCCCGCGCACGGGTCCCGTCGAGCTCCAGCGGGAGCGCGACGTTCTCCGCGGCGGTGAGCGTCGGGATGAGGTTGAGGTCCTGGAAGACGTACCCGAGGCGGCGGCGACGGACCTGTGCGAGAGCGCTGCGCGAGTACGACCCCAACGCGACCCCCTCGACGACGACGTCGCCGCTGGTCGGCGCGTCCAGGCCGCCGGCGAGGTTGAGCAGCGTCGACTTGCCCGATCCCGACGGTCCCATCACGGCGACGAGCTCACCGGCACGCAACGTCAGGTCGACCCCGCGCAGCGCGTGGACGGCGGTCGGGCCCTCCCCGTGCGTACGGTGCACGTCCCGCAGCGCGAGCAGGATCTCGGGGTCGTGGGGTGCGGTCATCACTCTGTCTCCTCTGCGGCGGCGGGGGTCGTACGGCGTCGGGCCCGGCGGATCCGGGACTCCATGTGGTCGAGCCAGCGCACCTGCGCCTCGGTCGCGAAGATCGAGCGCTCGAGGACGAGCTCGCGGGGGAGGTCGTCCTCGGCGAGGGCCTCGCGCTTGTGGCGGGTGAGCGCCTGGAGGTGGCGCAAGGAGTCGGCGCGCTGGGTCTGGACGACCGACGCGACGTCGACGTCCGAGAGCGTGATGCCGAGCGCGACCTTGATCGTGAGCTCGTCACGCGGGGCGGAGTCCGGCGACACCGACGAGGCGAACCACTCCCCCACGGCGGTGCGGCCGTCGGGAGTGAGCCGGTAGGTGATCCGGCCTTCCTCGTCGGGCTCGCCGTCGGCCTCCACGAGCCCGTCGCGCTGCAAGCGCCCCAGGGTCGTGTAGACCTGCCCGACGTTGAGCGGCCACGTCCCCGCGGTGCGGCGCTCGAACTCTGCGCGCAGCTGCGCGCCGTACATCGGCTGCTCAGAGAGCAGCGCGAGCAGTCCTTGCCGGATCGACATCCGCACCCCTATACCGAGTATTCATCCAGGTAGAGAGATGTATACCGGGTATATGCCCGCCTCCGCAACCCTCTCGAGGTTTCCCACGCCAACGCAGGAAACCCCGGTTGGCGCGGCTTGCAAGCCGCGCCAACCGGGGTTTGCCCCGCCAGCGTGGGAAACCGCAGGTGCGCGGACCCGGGGTGGGGAGGGGGTGAACGGAGTGCGTCAGGCCGCGGCCTGCGCCCCCTGGGTCGCCGGCTCGAGGGCCTGCGCGACGATCTCGGCCACGTCGGTCATCGGACGGACGTCGATCGCCTCGAGCACCTCGGCGGGCACCTCGTCGAGGTCGGGCTCGTTACGGTACGGGACGAACACGGTCGTGAGCCCCGCCCGCTGGGCGGCGAGCAGCTTCTGCTTCACCCCGCCGATCGGAAGGACCCGGCCGTTCAGGGTGACCTCGCCGGTCATGCCCACCTCGGATCGGACCTTGCGACCGGTCGCTGCCGAGACGAGCGCGGTCACCATCGTCACGCCGGCCGACGGGCCGTCCTTGGGGATGGCGCCGGCCGGGACGTGGATGTGGACGTGGTGGTCGAAGAACGCCGGGTCGACCCCGAGCGCCTCAGCGTGCGAGCGGACGTAGGAGTGCGCGATCTGCGCCGACTCCTTCATCACGTCACCGAGCTGACCGGTGAGAGTGATCCCCGGCTTGCCGTCGGTCGGCGTCGCCTCGATGTAGAGGACGTCGCCGCCGAACCCGGTGACCGCCAGCCCGGTCGCGACGCCCGGCACCGCCGTACGCTCGTCCGACTCCGGGGTGAACCGGGGACGGCCGAGGTACTCCTTGAGGTCCGGCTCGTCGACCACGACGGTCTCCTGACCCGTGGCGCCGGCGAGCTTGGTCGCCACCTTGCGCAGGATCTTGGCGAGCAGCCGCTCCAGCTGGCGTACGCCCGGCTCGCGGGTGTAGTCGGCGACGATCTTGGCCAGCGCCGCGTCGGTCAAGGAGACCTCGTCGGCGTCGAGGGCCGCGCGCTCCAGCTGGCGGGGCCAGAGGAAGTCGCGGGCGATCGCGGCCTTGTCGTCAGCGGTGTAGCCGTCGAGGGTCACCAGCTCCATGCGGTCGAGCAGCGCCTGCGGGATCTGCTCCACGACGTTGGCGGTCGCGAGGAACAGCACGTCGGAGAGGTCCAGGTCGAGATCGAGGTAGTGGTCGCGGAACGTGTGGTTCTGCGCCGGGTCGAGCACCTCGAGCAGGGCCGCCGCCGGGTCGCCCCGGAAGTCGGCGCCGAGCTTGTCGACCTCGTCGAGAAGGACGACGGGGTTCATCGAGCCGGCCTCGTTGATCGCACGGACCACACGTCCGGGGAGCGCGCCGACGTACGTACGGCGGTGGCCGCGGATCTCGGCCTCGTCGCGCACGCCGCCCAGGGCGACGCGGACGAACTTCCGTCCGAGGGCGCGGGCGACCGACTCGCCGAGCGAGGTCTTGCCGACTCCCGGCGGCCCGGCGAGCACCATGACGGCACCCGACCCGCGTCCGCCGACGACCTGCAGACCGCGCTGGGCGCGGCGCGCACGGACGGCGAGGTACTCGACGATGCGGTCCTTCACGTCGTCGAGGCCGTGGTGGTCGGCGTCGAGCACCGCGCGGGCGCCGTCGACGTCGTCGTTGTCGTCTGTCTTCACGTTCCACGGGATGTCGAGGACCGTGTCGAGCCAGGTCCGGATGTAGCCGGTCTCCGGGTTCTGCTCCGAGGAGCGCTCGAGCTTGTCGACCTCGCGCAGGGCAGCGGTACGGACGTCCTCGGGGAGGTCGGCGGCCTCGACGCGTTCGCGGTAGGAGTCGGCGCCGTCGGGCTCGTCCTCGCCGAGCTCCTTGCGGATCGCGGCGAGCTGCTGGCGGAGCAGGAACTCGCGCTGGGTCTTGTCCATGCCCTCACGGACGTCCTCGGCGATCTTCTCGGCCAGGTCGGCCTCGGCGATCACGTCCTTCGTCCAGCCGAGGAGCGTCTCGAGCCGCTCGGCCGTGCTGGGCGTCTCCAGGAGCTGGCGCTTCTGGACGTCGGTGAAGTAGGGGGCGTACCCGGCCATGTCGGCGAGCGTCGACGGCTCGGTGACCTTGTTGACCATGTCGACGACCTGCCACGCGTCGCGGCGCTGCAGGTTGGCGATCACGAGGGACTTGTACTCCTTCGCGAGCTCGGGGATGCGCGGGTCGTCGAGATCCTCGTCGACCTCCTCGGCCTCCACCCACAGAGCGGCACCGGGACCGGTCACGCCGGTCCCGATACGCGCGCGGCGGTGGGCCTTGAGGACGGCAGCGGACTCCCCCGTCTGCGTCCGGCCGATCTGGACGATCTCGGCCACGACGCCGTACGAGGCGTAGCGGTCCTCGAGACGCGGGGCGACCAGGAGGTGGTCGTCGGAGCTCGCACGCGCGGCATCGACCGCGGCACGGGCAGCCTCGTCGAGCTCGATCGGCACGACCATCCCGGGAAGAAGGACAGGCTCGGTCAAGAAAAGGACGGGCAGCTGCTGGGGGGCGTGAGCCTCAGTCATGAGCAACCTTTCAAAGTTGAGCGTGCCCTACTCAACTTCGATGAGGCTCGGCTTGTTCCCCCTCTGGGCCGGATCCCGTTCGCCGCGGGCGAACACGCTGCCGCTCCGGGGTCGGCGGCGGCAGCTCGACGCGGCGCCGCTCCTGCGGGTGCCCGAACGCGACCCGGATCGACTCGAACCCCTTGTGGCGCTGGGCCTTCGCGTAGTCGGAGTACGCGCGCTGGTCGGCCTTGGTCAGGCTCACGTTGTCGGTGAACGGCGTCAGGAGGGCCCGCGGGTAGAGCCGCTTGGTGCGGACCACGTTGATCTGAACCCCGATCATGGCCATCACCGCGCCGATGTAGATGAGGCCCATCATCCCGAGGACCACGGCGAAGATCTGGTTGAGGTTGCTCGACCGGGCGATCACGTTCTGGACGTACGCCGTGCCGGCGAGCTGGAGGCCCTGCCAGAGGATCGCGACGGCGAACGCGCCGGGCGCCGCCGCCCTGAAGCTGTGCTTGCGCGCCGAGGCCATGAGGAAGAGAACGGTGAAGGCCAGCCCGCTCAGGATGAACGTCCCTCCGCGGGCCGCCCATCCGGCCCACCGGTGCTCGTCGGAGAACCACGGGCTCGTGGACAGGAAGGCGGTCAGGCCGGCGATGACGAGGATCGCGAAACCGGCGAAGCCCAGCATGACCAGGCTGCGTCCCCGCCCCACGAACGGGTTGGGTCGCGAGTTGCGCGGAACCGCCCAGGCGACGTTCATCGCGTACTGCGAGGACTGGCCGAGCCCGAGCACTCCGTAGAGCGCGACCAGGGCACCGAAGATGACGGCCGCCGTCGATCCGTGCAGCCCCTCGGTGCTCTCGATCTGGTCGCTGATGATCGGGAAGCTGCCGACCGCCGTGTCGAGCAGCTGCTCGCGCAACGCCTGGTCGTTCTGGAGGAAGAAGCCCAGGACGCTCGAGCCGATGAGGAGCAGGGGGAAGATCGCCACGAACGCGTAGTAGGTGACGGCGGCAGCCAGGTAGTTGCTGGAGTCGTCGAAGAACTTGTAGACGACGGCGATGGGAAATCCGACGAACGGGTGAGTCCGCTGGAAGCGGTCGATCCGGTCGGCGACTGACACCCCGCAAAACTACCCGCTCCCGGGATCGCATGGGTTGACACCACGCGCCCGTGCCCGCTAGGAAGCCGGCGCGCAGGTGCAGAGGCAGAAGGGATGCCCGGCCGGGTCGGCGTAGACGCGGAAGTCGCGGGCCTCGTCCACGCTCGGCGGGGTGAGCGGATCCAGCGGCCTCGCCCCGAGGGACAGCGCGAGCGCGTGCGGCTCCTCGTACCGGTCCACACGAAGGTCGAGGTGCGCCTGCTGCGGCGTCCCGTCGGGCCACCGGGGCGGCTGGTGGTGGGCCACCCGCTGGAACGCCAGGCCGGTGCCCGGACCGGTCAGCTCGACCCAGTCGTCGCTCGAACCGGCCGCCACCTCGGCGCCGAGCATCCCGCCGTAGAAGGCGGCGAGCTCCCACGGGTCGGGACAGTCGAGCACGTAGAGGCCGAGCGTGACGCCCGTGCCGGTCGTGGCGGTGGGGGCGCTCATGCGACGCACCCCATCGCGCGTACGGGACGGGACCCGAGGGCCGCCGAGCTCCGGTGCGCCGTGCGCGGCTCGACCGCCGACGACGGCACGCTCGGGCGGCGGCGGTCGCGGCGCTCCAGGAGGTCCTTCGTGATCAGGTACGAGGCCCAGGGATGCATGACTCCTCCTCGGTCGGGTCAGCCGTAACTTGCGAACACACTTTGCCAGTTACGGCTTCAGGGCGCAACCAGCTATCCCACTACACTGGTTTCGTGTTCCCGTACGCAGATCTCGGCACCGACCCCGCCGACCGGGTGGTCGCCTTCCTGAACACCCTCGACGTCGAGGAGGGCACCGACGACCTCGAGTCGGTCGCGACCTACGCCGCGTGGTCGGGACGCGAGCAGACCCGTACGACTCTCGCCGAGGCTCGCGAGCTCCGCGCACGGCTGCGCGCACGCGCCGGCGGCGAGACGTCACCGGAGGCGATCGCGATCGCGATCGACGTGGTGCTCGGTGACGACGTCGCCCTCCGCGGCACCACGGTCAGCGCCGAGATCGCCGCCGCCGCCGCGCAGCTGGCGCTCGCGGGTCGCTTGGACCGCGTGAAGATCTGCCCTGCCGACGACTGCCGCTGGGCGTTCTACGACCGCTCGAAGAACCACTCGCGGCAGTGGTGCTCCATGGAGGTCTGCGGCAACCGCGCGAAGGTGCGCCAGCACCGCGAGCGCAGCCGCTCCTGAGTCAGCGCGCGCTCACCGTACGTGGGCGTGGCGCCGCACACCGGCGACGACCTGGTCGAAGCGCGCGCGGTCCAGCACCGCGCCCTCACGGCGCACCGCGGCGGGGTCGACGGTGACGAGGCGGTCGAGCCGCACCTCGCTGGGCCGACGCTGGCGGTCCCAGGAACCCGACCCGATGTCGAGCCAGTAGCGGCCCCACCGCGCCTCGTCCGCGGCGTCGCGGTCGTGGTCCTTGCTCGTCATCGTGACTCCGACCAGCGCGTCGCCGCGCCGGCCGACCAGCAGCACCGGCCGGTCCTTGCCCTGGCGGGGGTCGTCCTCGTACGGCACCCACGTCCACACGATCTCGCCCGGGTCGGGACGCCCGTCGGGCTTCGGGGCGTACTCCATCACCAGCCCCTGCGGGACCGACGGCGTACGGCGGGTGGGGGCCAGCGCCGAGGCGAGCCGACCGAGGAGATCACGAGTCCGAGACATGTCGTGAAGCGTAGTGCTCACCCGCTGTGCCGCGCGGACTACCGTGGGACGGATGAGCGAGTCCGAGACCCCTCCGCGCACGCTCGCCGAGGACCTGCGGGCCCGCAGCGACGACGCGCTGACGGTGCTGCTGCGGGCGCGCCCCGACCTCGCCGCTCCCGCGCCGTCCGACATCGGACAGCTCGCCTCCCGCGCCGCCTCGCGGCCGTCCGTCGCGTGGGCGCTGGACCGGCTCGACCTCGCCCACCTCTCGACCCTGGCAGCCATGTCGGCGCTCGAGCCTCCCGTCACCCTCGCGCACCTCCGCCGCCAGGTCGACGCCGACGACGCCCGGCTCGCCGCGCTGGTGGCCCGCCTGCACGCCAGCGCCCTCGTCTGGGGGCAGCCGGACCGATGGCACGTCGTGCGCGAGGCGCGCGACGCGCTGCGGACGTTCGGCCCGCGCGGCCCGTACGACGGCCCGCCCGCGCTGCGCACGCGCCCGGTCGACGAACGACGGATGCGGCACGCGAGCGCAGGCTCGGTCATGGAGGTGCTGCAACGCGTCGAGCACCTCCTCGCCGCCTGGGGCGAGGAGCCGCCGGCGGTGCTGCGCTCCGGCGGCCACGGGGTGCGGGACGTGCGCAACGCGGCGTCGCTCCTCGGCGTCGACACGGCGCAGGTCGAGTTCCTGCTCGACCTGTCCGGCGCTGCGCGCCTCCTCGGCCGCGCCGTCCACGAGGCGCAGGGCGAGGTGTGGGCGCCGACGACGGCGTTCGACGCCTGGCGCGAAAGGTCCGCGGCCGAGCGGTGGATCACGCTCACCTCCGCGTGGAGGAGCCGCCCCGGCCGCCGCGTCCGCGCCCAGGTGCTCCGGACCCTGGCCTCGACCGAGGGCGCCGCGTACGCCGACGTCGAGGACGTCGTCGACGCCGTGGCGTGGCACCTCCCGCGGGCCGACGACGGCCGCGACGACCTCGTACGCCGGACGCTGCGCGAGGCCACCTGGCTCGGGGTCGTCGCACTCGACGCGTTGTCCCCCGCCGGCGCCGTCCTCGGGCTCCCGGACGCCCGCGACGTGGTGGAGGGCCTCCTGCCGGAGGCCGTCACCCACGTGCTGGTGCAGGCCGATCTCACCGCGGTCGCGCCGGGTCCCCTCGAGCCGAAGACCCGCGCGCGACTCGAGGACCTCGCGGTCGTCGAGTCCCGTGGTGGGGCGACCGTCTTCCGGTTCACCTCCGAGTCCCTGCGTCGTGCGCTGGACCTGGGCTGGCCGGCGTCGGAGATCCATACGTTCCTCGCGGAGATCTCGACGACACCGATCCCCCAGCCCTTGTCCTACCTGATCGACGACACCGCCCGGCTGCACGGACGGCTCCGTCTCGGCGACGCCGCCGCGTACGTCCGCGCCGACGACCCGGCCGAGCTCGAGGCGCTGCTCGCCGATCCGGTGCTCGGCCCGACGTTCCACCGGATCGCCCCGACGGTCCTGGTCAGCACGGTGCGCAGCGAGCTCCTCGCCGAGCGCCTCGCCGCGTCGGGACGCCAGGCCGCCGCCGAGGAGGCGGGCGGGGTCCTGCGCGTCCGTGACCGTGGCCAGGTCCGGGCCGAGGCGGTGGAGGTCGACCTGCGACCTCCCCCTGACCCGGCCGAGGTGGTTGCCGGGCTGCGCGCGGGCGAGATGGCGGCCTCGCTGCGTCCCGCGGACGGACGCGACGACCAGCGGGGGTCGCTGGCGACGATGGCGCAGCTGCGCGAGGCCGCCGAGCTGCAGCAGCGGATGTGGCTCGCCTACATGGACCAGGCGGGGACCCGCACAGAGCGCGTGGTCGACCCGTTGCGGGTGGATGCGGGCTGGCTCACCGCGTTCGACCACCGCACGCAGAAGGTCCAGCGGTTCGCGGTCCACCGCATCGTCCAGGTAGCGTCCGCGCCGTGACCACTTCTCGCGCGTCGGCCGCGGTCGAGCTGCCCGAGCTCCCCGCCGCCAGCTTCTACGAGCAGGTCGACGAGACGACATTCGCCTCGACCCCAGCCACCGAGAGCCCCTGGCACCCCCAGGCCCAGCACGGCGGCCCGCCTTCGGCGCTCCTCGGGCGGTGCATCGAGGCAGGCGTGGGCGACGAGCCGATGGCCGTCGGCAAGATCGACGTCGACTTCCTCGGCCCCATCCCCCAGGGCGTCTGCGCGATCGAGGTGACGGTCCTGCGCCCCGGGAGGCGGGTACGCCAGGTCCAGGCGGTGATGCTCGCCGAAGGCCGTGCCGTCGTGACGGCGCGCGCGTGGCTCGTCTCGTACGAGGAGGACCGCGCGCCGCGCACGCACAGCGCGCCCGCGCCCTCGGCCCTGCCGAAACCCCAGCCGCAGGTCACGATGCCCGGCGTCCGTGACGAGTGGGGGTACGGGCGAGCCGTCGAGTGGCGCTTCACCCAAGGCGGGTTCGGCGCCCCGGCGTCCGAGGGGGACGACGGCCGCACACGGGTGTGGGGACGCACGCGGATCCCGCTGGTGGCAGGCGAGGAGACGACCGGACTCCAGCGCCTCCTCACGCTCGCCGACTCCACGAACGGGGTCAGCTCGCGGCTGGCGGGGAGGGACTGGCTCTTCGTCCCTCCGGCGATGGGCGTGACGCTCCAGCGGGTGCCGTCGTCGGAGTGGATGCACCTCGACGCGGTCACCGACATCGAGTCGCGCGGGACCGGGGTCGCGCATGCGGTGGTCTCCGACACCGAGGGACTGTGCGGCTACGTCTCCCAGCCGCTGCTGGTGGCGCCGCGCGGCTGAGGCCGCCAGGACGGACATCGCCCCCGCCGCGGCCGGGGGTAACTGCGGCGAGGGCGATCACGGGTCGGTAACGCCTACCGACCTTCCTGCTACTTACATCCTACCGAGCGGTAAGTCAGGCCCAAAGTGATCTGCAGCGCTTACGTGGCGCAGCCTCGCCGACTAAGATCGTCGGATGGACTTCGTGGGCTACGCCGAGCGCGCGGCGCGGCTCGTCAACGCCCCGCTGGGCAGCGTCGAGGATGTCCGCGACCACCTCGCCGACCGTACGTGGCTCGTCGCGCAGGTCACCGAGCGTGACGTCCGTACGCTCCAGCGCTTCCAGCGGCGCCTGCGTCCGATGTTCGAGCACGGCAGCGCAGGACGCTCGGACGAGGTCGTCGCGACGCTCAACGCGTTGTTCGCCGCCCACCGCATCACCCCGCTGGTCGTCCCCACGACCGCCGCCGCGACCGACTCCGGCACCAGCCCCAGCGGGTGGCGTCTGCACGTCGCCGACCGCGCCGCCTCGGTCGCCGACCTCCTCGTCGCGGAGTCGCTCATGGGTCTCGCGATGCTCGTCTGCGACCTCGACCCGGGCAGGCTCGGGGTCTGCGCGGCGCACGGCTGCGTCAACGCCTACGTCGACACCTCGCCCAACCGCTCCCGCCGCTACTGCTCCGAGCGCTGCGCGTCGCGCGCCAACGTCGCGGCGTACCGTGCGCGGAAGCGGGCCGGGGCCGCCTCAGGCACCGCCGACCTTCTCACCCCGCTCGGAGGACCCGCATGACGCCACCTCGAGCCCCCGGTCGGAGCCCGCGCAGGCACTCCGGTGCTCGATCGGTCGTCGGTGAATCAGGTGCGGCCCGGCACGGCTCCGTCCCGCCAGCGGTACAGGTCACGCAGCAGCGAGACCTCGGCGCCGTGATGGATCAGCTCCCTGTTCACGTGCAGGACCCTGTTCTCCATGGGAAGTCGCTCGGGACCCGCCGCGGGCGGATTCGCCAGGTCGGCGTCCGAGAGCTCGCGGACCCCCGCGTTCCACCTCCCGTACATCTCATCGAGCTGTCTCAGCGCCTCGTCGGCGGTCCCCGCGTAGGCGAACGTCTCGGAGTCGACATCCTGGCCACCGAAGTACCATCCGACCCGATAACCCAGGCAGGAGACGATGAGGTGTGCCAGCCGCCAAGCAATCGTGGTCACCGGGGCCGGCTCAGGGCCAGGGGACGCGGAGTCCATCGTCCACTCCCCCGCACCCTCCGACCTCGGCGCGACAGAGGTGCCCCATGGGCGGATGCTCCAGCAGTCGCGTACCGGCTCCCAGAAGTACTCCTCGTCGGAAAGCCCCTCCAGCCGTGGCCGTAGGTTGTTGCGCCAGTACCAGTCCGACTGCTCCGCGAGCCGTTCGCTTCGTGTCATTGCCGCACCCTACGAACAACGAAGGCCTTGCTGCGACCGTCGCACGGGGCATAGCCCTGCTGCGACAGGCGTTGGTGCTGTCATGAGACGACGTCATCTCCGGAGGAATGCGTGTCCTGCCTGATCGTCCAGTCCGACAAGACCCTGCTGCTCGAGGTCGACCACGACCAGGCCGCGGCCTGCCGTCGCGCGATCGCGCCGTTCGCGGAGCTCGAGCGGTCCCCTGAGCACATCCACACCTACCGCATCACGCCGCTCGGCCTGTGGAACGCCCGCGCCGCGGGCCACGACGCCGAGCAGGTGGTCGACGCGCTGATGGACTACTCGCGCTACCCGGTCCCGCACGCGCTCCTGGTCGACGTCGCCGAGACGATGTCGCGCTACGGCCGTCTGCGCCTCGAGAACGCCCCCGTCCACGGCCTCGTGCTCGTGACCACCGACCGCCCGGTCCTCGAGGAGGTGATCCGTTCCAAGCGCATCGCCCCGATGCTCGGCGAGCGGATCGACGACGACACGATCGCCGTGCACCCCTCCGAGCGCGGCGCGCTCAAGCAGGCGCTGCTCAAGGTCGGCTGGCCCGCCGAGGACCTCGCCGGGTATGTCGACGGCGAGGCGCACCCGATCGCCCTGTCCGACGGCGACTGGCACATGCGCCCGTACCAGGCCGAGGCGGTCGAGTCGTTCTGGCACGGCGGCTCCGGCGTCGTCGTCCTGCCCTGCGGCGCCGGCAAGACCATCGTCGGTGCCGGCGCGATGGCCCAGGCCCGGTCCACGACGCTGATCCTGGTGACCAACACCGTCTCCGCCCGCCAGTGGAAGGAAGAGCTGCTCCGGCGCACGACCCTCACCGAGGACGAGATCGGCGAGTACAGCGGCGCCAAGAAGGAGATCCGACCCGTCACCATCGCGACGTACCAGGTGATGACGACGCGCCGGAAGGGCATCTACCCCCACCTCGAGCTGTTCGACGCACGCGACTGGGGGCTCATCGTGTACGACGAGGTGCACCTGCTGCCCGCCCCTATCTTCCGCATGACGGCCGACCTCCAGGCGCGGCGCCGGATCGGCCTCACCGCGACGCTCGTCCGCGAGGACGGGCACGAGGGGGACGTGTTCAGCCTCATCGGGCCCAAGCGCTACGACGCACCGTGGAAGGACATCGAGGCCCAGGGATACATCGCGCCCGCCGACTGCGTCGAGGTCCGGGTGACGCTCAACGACTCGGAGCGGATCGTCTACGCGACGGCGGAGGCCGACGTGCGCTACCGCCTCGCCGCCTCGACCGAGCGCAAGACGGAGGTCGTCCAGCGCCTCGTCGAGGAGCACCGCGGAGAGCCGACCCTGGTGATCGGTCAGTACATCGACCAGCTCGACGAGCTCGCCGAGCGCCTCGGCGCCCCGGTCATCAAGGGTGAGACGTCGGTGAAGGAGCGCGAGTCACTGTTCGCGGCGTTCCGCGCCGGTGAGATCGACCTGCTCGTCGTGTCGAAGGTCGCGAACTTCTCCGTCGATCTCCCGGAGGCGTCGGTGGCGATCCAGGTGTCGGGCTCGTTCGGCTCGCGCCAGGAGGAGGCGCAACGGCTCGGGCGGCTGCTGCGTCCCAAGGGTGACGGGCGGACGGCACGGTTCTACGCGGTGGTCGCACGCGACACCGTCGACGCGGAGTTCGCCCAGCACCGGCAGCGCTTCCTCGCCGAGCAGGGCTACGCCTACCGGATCGTCGACGCGGCCGACGTCTGAGCCGGCGCTCGGGGTGCCGATGAGTTCCTCGGCCGTCCGGAGTCTGTGCTGCACCAGATTCGGACGACGAGAGGCACAGCCATGCCCGCTCTTCCCGACCTCGGCCCGGCGACGCGCCGCCTCGCTGCGCTTCTCGACGGCGTCGGCGACCAGGACCTGACCCGGCCCACCCCCTGCCACTACGACGTCGCCACCCTCCTGCACCACCTCGACGGTCTGGCGCTGGCATTCACGCTCGCGGCGCGCAAGTCCGACGACCCCATGCTGCAGGCGCCTCCCGACCCCGCCGGCGGCGCGCTCGCGTCAGGGTGGCGCGAGCGCATCCCGGAGCGGCTGGACGCGCTGGCCGAGGCGTGGCGCGCGCCTACCGCGTGGGAGGGCGAGACCACCGCCGGGGGGATCACCATGCCGGCCGACGTCGCCGGGCTGGTGGCTCTCGACGAGGTGGTGCTGCACGGCTGGGACCTCGCGCGCGCGACCGGCCAGCCGTACGACGTCGACCCGGAGGCGCTCGACCTGGTCCACGACTTCGTCGCCGCGTCCGCGAGCCCGGACCAGGCGGCTGAGCGGGAGGGACTGTTCGGCCCGCCGCTCCCGGTGCCCCAGGACGCGCCGCTGCTCGACCGCGTCGTGGCGCTGGCAGGTCGTTCACCGTCCTGGCCGCACTGACGCGTGCATGCCGCGCGGAGCGGTGGTTACCGGGTGGTGTCAGCCTGAAGATTCCTACGAAGGAGAATTCCATGACTTCGACCACTGCACGCCGCGCCCTCGCCACGGGCGCCGCGACGCTTCTCGGGATCTCCGGCCTCGCCCTCTCGACAGGGGCCGCTGACGCTGCCCAGGCCACGAGGTGCGCCGGGCTGCGCGCGACGATCGTCGGCACGCAGGGCGACGACGACCTGCGCGGCACCAACGGACGCGACGTCATCGCCGGGCTCGGCGGCAATGACGAGATCAGCGGGCTCGGTGGCAACGACGTGATCTGCGGCGGCGCCGGCGCGGACGACATCGAAGGCGGGGCCGGCAACGACCGGATCCGCGGCGGAGCCGGCAACGACGACATCGAAGGCAACCGTGGCAACGACCGGCTGTGGGGCGGCCCCGGCAACGACATCCTCGTGGGCGGCCCGGGCAGGGACGTGCTGCGTGGCGGCCCCGGTCGTGACCTCCTGATCCAGGGCGTCGAGCACGACGACTGAGCTCAGCCCACGTACGTCGGGAGGCCGTGCGCCTCGAGCTGGCGCCGTACGCGGCCGACCAGCTCGGGCGACGGCGGGTTCACGTCGGACAGCGCGTACGACGCGTCAAGCCGCTCCCACTTCTCCCTTCCCATCTGGTGGAACGGGAGGATCTCGACGCGCGTGACGTTCGGCCACCGCTCGACGATCCTGGCGACGTTCTCGACGTTCTCCTCGGCGTCGGTGAGGCCGGGGACGAGGACGAACCGGACCCAGACCTCCGTCCCGCGCGCAGCGAGCCGGTCGCCGAAGTCGATCGTGGGCTGGAGCGCACGCCCGGTCACCTGCCGGTACGTCTCCTCGTCGCCGGACTTCACGTCGAGCAGGACCAGGTCGACGTCGTCGAGCATCTCGTCGGTCGCCGCGGCCCCGAGGAACCCGGAGGTGTCGAGCGCCGTGTGGACGCCGAGCTCCTTCGCCCCTCGGAGCACGTGCGCGACGAAGCGGGGCTGCATCAGCGGCTCACCGCCCGACAGCGTGATCCCGCCGCCGGTGGCGGCGAACACCGACCGGTAGCGCGCGATCCTCGCGACGAGGTCGTCGGCACGCACCTCCGTCCCGTCGCGCATCCGCCAGGTGTCGGGGTTCTGGCAGTAGAGGCAGCGCAGCGGGCAGCCGGTGAGGAACGTCGTCATCCGCGTCCCCGGCCCGTCGACGGCCGTCACGAGCTCCCACGAGTGCACCGCCCCGACCTCGCCGGAACGCATCGCCGCAAGCCGGTCCTCGCGGTCGAGCTCGACCGTGGGGACGTCGGCGAGAAGCGTGGCCGTCATCAGACCGCTCCGTGGAAGGTCCGCGAGAGGACGTCGAGCTGCTGCTCACGGGTCAGGCGGACGAAGTTCACCGCGTAGCCGGAGACCCGGACGGTGAGCTGCGGGTACTTCTCGGGGTGCTCCATAGCGTCCTCGAGCGTCTCGCGGTTCAGCACGTTGACGTTCATGTGGTAGCCGTCGGCGCCGGTGTAGGCGTCCAGCAGGCCGACGAGGTTCGTGACCTGCTCGTCCTCCGTACGGCCGAGGCCGGACGGGACCACGGTGTTCGTCAGCGAGATGCCGTCCTGCGCGTCGTCGTACGGGAGCTTGGCGACCGACAGCGCGCTGGCCAGCATGCCGTGCGTGTCGCGGCCGTTCATCGGGTTGGCGCCCGGCGCGAACGGCTCGCCCTGCCGGCGGCCGTCAGGCGTGTTGCCGGTGGCCTTGCCGTAGACCACGTTCGACGTGATCGTCAGGACGGACTGGGTGTGCAGCGCGTCGCGGTAGGTCGGGTACGCGCGCACCTTCTCCATGAACCGCTCGACGAGGTCGCGCGCGAGCGCGTCGACGCGGTCGTCGTCGTTGCCGAACGTCGGGAAGTCGCCGCTGATCTCGTAGTCCACGACGAGGCCCCGCTCGTCGAAGACCGGCACCACGGTCGCGTACCTGATCGCCGAGAGCGAGTCCGCGGCGACGGAGAGCCCGGCGATGCCGCAGGCCATCGTCCGCAGCACGTCGGAGTCGTGCAGCGCCATCTCGAGCCGCTCGTAGGCGTACTTGTCGTGCATGTAGTGGATGACGTTGAGCGCCTCCACGTACGTCGCGGCGAGCCAGTCCATCTCGGCGTCGAAGCGCCGCATCACGTCGTCGAAGTCCAGCGGGCCCTCGCCGACCGGCGGCGTCGCGGGGCCGACCTGCTTGCCGGTGATCTCGTCACGGCCGCCGTTGATCGCGTACAGCAGCGTCTTGGCGAGGTTGACCCGCGCCCCGAAGAACTGCATCTGCTTGCCGACGCGCATCGGCGAGACGCAGCACGCGATGGCGGCGTCGTCGCCCCAGTGCTCGCGGATCTGGCGGTCGGACTCGTACTGGATCGCGGAGGTGTCGATCGAGACCTTCGCGGCGAAGCGCTTGAACCCCTCAGGGAGCCGGTCGCTCCACAGGACCGTGAGGTTGGGCTCGGGTGCGGGTCCGAGGTTGTAGAGGGTCTGCAGGTAGCGGAACGTCGTCTTCGTGACGAGGGTCCGCCCGTCGTCTCCCATCCCGGCCAGCGACTCGGTGACCCAGGTCGGGTCGCCGCTGAAGAGCGCGTCGTACTCCGGGGTCCGCAGGAACCGGACGATGCGCAGCTTGATGACGAAGTCGTCGATGAGCTCCTGGGCCTGCGACTCGGTGAGGTCGCCGCGGGCGAGGTCGCGCTCGAGGTAGACGTCGAGGAACGTCGCCGTCCGTCCGAGGGACATCGCGGCGCCGTTCTGCTCCTTCACCGCGCCGAGGTAGGCGAAGTACGTCCACTGGACGGCCTCGCGCGCATCGGTCGCCGGGCCCGAGATGTCGAAGCCGTACGAGGCGGCCATCTCCTTCAGCTCATTGAGCGCGCGGATCTGCTCGCTGTTCTCCTCGCGGGCGCGGATCACGTCCTCGCTGGCCCGCTCCATGTCGAGCACCGCGCGGTCGTGACGCTTGGCGGCGATCAGGGCGTCCACGCCGTAGAGGGCCACGCGGCGGTAGTCGCCGATGATGCGACCCCGGCCGTACGCGTCGGGCAGCCCGGTGATGATGTGCGACGAGCGGGCCGCGCGGACCGCGGGCGGGTAGGCGTCGAAGACGCCCTGGTTGTGGGTCTTGCGGTACTCGGTGAAGACCTTCTTGAGCATCGGGTCGACCGGGTACCCGTACGTGTCGAGGGCCGTCTCCACCATCCGCCACCCACCGTTGGGCATCATCGCGCGCTTGAGCGGGGCGTCGGTCTGGAGCCCGACGACGACCTCCTCGTCACGGTCGATGTAGCCGGGCGCGTGGGCGGTGATCCCGGCCGGCGTCTGCCAGTCGACGTCGTAGACACCTCGCTCGCGCTCCTCTGGGAACATGGCGGTGAGCCGCTCCCAGAGCCGCGTCGTCCGCTCCGTGGGGCCCGCCAGGAAGGCGGCGTCTCCCTCGTACGGGGTGTAGTTGCGCTGAAGGAAGTCGCGGACGTCGATCCGGTCCCGCCAGGGCCCGTCGACGAAGCCTTCCCAGCCTCGGACGTCGTTCGTGTCCAGCCGCGCGTCGGTCGCGATGCTCATGTTTCCTTCCCCTCGTCAACACCGTGCCTTCTTCCTCAGTCAACACCCGAATTTTGTTGTTTGAGCCACCAAATGGTGTCGTCTTGGACACATTGGACAGTTGCCCACGTACACCCCGGGTCGGCGATGCACGTCGACCCGAGCCGCCGTAGGCTCGACAAGTGCACCCCCGCATCAGGCTCGAGCTGGCGAAGCGCTGGTCCGAGCCACACCGCGAGCATCACGACACCGATCACCTCGCCGAGGTCATCGGCGCTCTTGACGTGCTCGCCGACGAGGGACTCGTCTTCGACGTCGAGCTGACCCGCACGGCCGCGTGGTTCCACGACGCGGTCTACGACGTCCACCGCGACGACAGCGTCGCCCGCTCCGCGCAGCTCGCTCAACGATGGCTCGGCCCGGACCAGGGAGACCGCGTCGCCGAGATCGTGCTGTCGACCCAGGACCACGTTGCACCGGACGGCGACGTCGAGGCCGCCGCTCTCTGCGACGCCGACCTCAGCATCCTCGGGCAGAGCGAGGAACGGTACGACCGGTACGCCGCGGCGATCCGCGCGGAGAACGACTACCTACCGGCCACCGAGTACCGTGCGCTGCGGGCGAAGGTGATGGCGCGCTACCAGAACCGTCCCCAGATCTTCGTGACCGAGCCGGGCTACCGGCTCTGGGAGACACCCGCCCGCGTGAACATCGCGCGCGAGCTCACCGGTCTCGGTCGCCCGGTCCCCGTCTGACGATCAGCCCACGCAACTTGGTGTCGACGCTTACTCTGGACGCCGTGACGGAGTACCTCCTCGAGGCGCGTGCCCGCGTCCTGCACGACCTGGACGCCTGCCGCATGGCTGACGCGACTGCCGTCTCGGTCCTCGAGGACGCGTTGAGCCAGCGCGGGTGGTGGGTGTCCCAGTGGCCGGACGGGGCTCCGTTCCTCGTCGGCCTCGTCGCCCAGGACGTCCAGGACGCCCTGCTGGACGCCGGCAGCCGCTGGCCGCGGTGCACGGCGTGCGAGGAGACGGCCGAGCACACGCTGGGCGTGGAGCCGGAGCTCGGCGAAGCACCGCGGTGGGTGTGCACCGAGTCCGGCATCGACGTCGCCCCGCTCGGAGGGCTCCGGGCGCTGCAGCGCTGACGGACCTGCTCAGCGCCCGCGGCGCCCCCGGACGACCCGCCACACCACGAACGCGACCACCGCGCCGACCGCGAGGCGTGGGCCGTACCGCTTGAGCACCACCGGCAGCACCGTCGCCCCGAGGTCGAGCTCGGCGGCGTCGGACGCGAGCGGGTCGCCCTTCGGCCCGCCGACCGGCGTCGGTGAGGGAGCGGGCCCGGACGCGTCCGCCGCGTGCCTGCCCGGCGCAGGCGCGGCCGGCGCTGCCGGCGCAGGCTCGGGCGAGGCGACGACCTCCTCCGGCGGCGGCGCCGACAGCTTCTCGCTGATGCACCCGACGAACTGCGACAACAGCTTGTCGCTCACGTCCTGGATGACCCCACGCCCGAACTGCGCCGGCTTGCCGGTGATCGCGAGGTCCGTCGCAACCTCCACCCTCGTGCCGTCACCGTCGGGGAAGAGCCGGGCCGTGACCTTCGCCCCCGCCGTCCCCTGGCCGCGCTTGTCCTTCCCCTTCGCGTCGATCACGACCCGACGGTCGGCCTCGTCGCGCTCGACGTACGTCCCCGCACCGCCGTACATCAGCGAGATCGGCCCGAGCTTGATCTTGATCGTGCCGGTGAAGTCGTTCTCGTCGACCACCTCGACCGTCGCTCCTGGCATGCAGGGCGCGATGGACTCCAGGTCGTTGAACGCCGCCCAGGTCGTCTCGATCGGGGCGGGGACGGTGAACGTGTGCGTCAGCTCCATCAGGCCCCCGCAGCCCGCAGCACCGCACGCCGGGCCAGCACCCGCGCGAGGTGGCGGCGGTAGTCGGCCGTTCCGTTCAGGTCCTCGGGCGGCGTGGTGCCGTCGGCCACCCCGGCGACGGCCGCCTCGACCGCCTCGGCGACGGGCGAGACTCCGATGAGCGCCTGCTCGGCCGCCTCGGGGCGCACCGGCGTCGAGCCCATGTTCGTCAGCCCGAGCCTCACCTCGGCGATCGACGAGCCGTCGAGGCGCACGGTCGCCGCGACCGCGACGATCGACCACTGCTGCGAGACACGGACGAACTTCTCGTAGGCCGCGCCCCACCCGGTGTGCTTCGGGACCCGCACCGCGGTGAGGATCTCGTCCTCTCCGACGGCGGTCGTGAAGAGGTCGACGAAGAACTCCGCGGCCGGAACCGTACGGGTGCCGCCGGGCCCCGCGATCTCGAAGGACGCCCCGAGCGCCAGTGCCGGCGCCGGCAGGTCTCCTGCGGGGTCGGCGTGCACGAGGGCTCCGCCGAACGTGCCGCGGTGGCGTACCTGCGGGTCGGCGACCGTCGAGGCCGCCTCCGCCAGCAGCGCCGCGTGCTCACGGACCAGACCGCTGGACGCGACCTCGTGGTGCGGCGTCATCGCCCCGATCACCAGGTCGTCGGCGTCCTCGCGGATGCCGCGCAGCCCGTCGATGCGCCCCAGGTCCACGATCAGCTCAGGACCGGCCAGCCTCAACTTGAGGACGGGGATCAGGCTCTGGCCGCCGGCGAGGACCTTGACGTCGTCGCCGCCCTCGGCGAGCAGGCGTACGGCGTCCTCCACCGTCTCGGGCGCCTCGTAGTCGAAAGCTGTCGGAATCACTTGTCTTCCCCCTGGTCCGTACCCGTCTGGACCGCGCCGGTCGACGCGATGTCGCGTTCAGCGACCTCGGGGCTGTTCACCGTCGGTGCGGCGGCTGCGGCCCCCCGGCCCTTGTCCGCTCCTTGCAGCGCCGCCCAGACTCGGTTGGGCGAGCATGGCATGAGGATGTCATCGACTCCGAGATGTCGCACGGCGTCGATCACCCCGTTGACGATGGCGGGGGTCGACGCGATGGTCCCCGCCTCCCCGACACCCTTCACGCCGAGGACGTTCGTCGTCGACGCCGTCTCGGTCCGGTCGGTGACGAACGACGGCAGGTCGGCAGCGCTCGGGACGAGGTAGTCCACGAACGACCCGGTCACGAGCGTCCCGGACTCGTCGTGGACGGCCTCTTCGTACAGCGCCTGGGCGATGCCCTGGGCGAGCCCGCCGTGGACCTGGCCCTCGACGATGAGCGGGTTGATCACGTTGCCGATGTCGTCGACGCAGACGTACGTGCGCAAGGACACCTCGCCCGTCTCGGTGTCGACCTCCATCGCGGCGAGGTGCGTGCCGTGCGGGAACGAGAAGTTCTCCGGGTCGAACGTCGCGTCAGAGTCCAGGCTGGCCTCGACGCCGTCCGGGAGGTCGTGCGCGGCGAACGTCGCGAGCGCGACGTCCCCGAGCGCCACGGCCTGGTCGGTGCCGCGGACGGTGAACTTCCCGCCGGCGAACTCGAGGTCGTCCTCCGCCGCCTCGAGCATGTGGGCCGCGATGACCTTCGCCTTCGCGATGACCTTGTCCGCTGCCGCCACGACCGCCATGCCGCCGACTGCCAGGGAACGGGAGCCGTACGTGTCGAGGCCACGTTGCGCGATCGCGGTGTCGCCGTGCAGCACCTCGACGTTCTCGAACGGAACGCCGAGCCGGTCGGCGACGATCTGGCTCCACGCCGTCTCGTGCCCCTGGCCGTGCGGGCTCACGCCGGTGACGACCTCGACGTTGCCGGTCGGCAGCACCCGCACCTGGGCGTACTCCCAGCCGCCGGCGCCGTAGTCGAGCGACCCGAGGACCCGCGACGGGGCGAGCCCGCACATCTCCGTGAACGTCGAGACGCCGATCCCGAGCTGGACCCGGTCGCCCTCCTCACGCCGCCGCTTCTGCTCGGCCCGCAGCTCGTCGTACCCGAGGAGGTCGAGCGCCTTCTGCGTCGCCGCCTCGTAGTTGCCGGAGTCGTACTCGAGCCCGCACACCGTCGTGAACGGGAACTCCTCGTGGGCGATCCAGTTCTTGCGGCGCAGCTCGATCGGGTCCATGTCGAGCTCGGCGGCGAGGTCGTCCATGAGGCGCTCGATCGCGAAGGTCGCCTCCGGGCGTCCGGCGCCGCGGTAGGCGTCGGTCCACGCCTTGTTGGTGAAGAGGTTGGTGCACTCGAAGCGGTACGAGGGGAACTTGTAGATCGCCGGGAACATGAACGCGCCCAGGATCGGCACGCCCGAGGTGACGAGCCCGAGGTAGGCCCCCATGTCGGCCAGCAGCGCGACCTTGAGCCCCGTCACGGTGCCGTCGCGCTTGGCCGAGAGGCTGAGGCGCTGCACCTGCGCACGCCCATGGTGCGCCGCCATGAGCGACTCCGAGCGGGTCTCGGTGTACTTGCAGGGCTTGCCGGTACGGCGCGCCACGATCATCGTGACGACCTCCTCCGGGGTTACCTGGAGCTTGCCGCCGAAGCCGCCGCCCACGTCCGGGGCGATCACCCGGACCTTGGACTCGGGGATGCTGAGGGTGAGGGCGAGCATCAGGCGCAGGATGTGCGGCACCTGGGTCGCGGACCACATCGTCGTCTGCTCTCCGGTCGGGTCGACCACGGTTGAGCGCGGCTCCATGAAGGCCGGGATGAGGCGTTGCTGGTAGTAGGTCCGCTCGACGAGGATCTCGTCCTCGGCGTCGCGCGCGTGCGTGATCGCCTCCTCGACGTTGCCGCCGGTGCCGGCCTCGCCGGAGTCGAAGACCCAGAACGCGGACTTGTTGGTGCCGAGGTCGGGGTGCGCGAGAACGGTGTCCTTCTCCGCCTCCTCGAGGTCGAGGACGACCGGCAGCTCCTCGTAGTCGACGTCGACGAGGTCGGCCGCGTCCTGCGCCTCGCTCTTGCTGCGGGCGACGACCACGGCGACGATCTGGCCCGCGAAGGCGACGCGGTCCACGGCGATCGGCGGGTGGTGCGGCGCCTTCTGCTCCGGGGTGATGGGCCAGGCGTTCGGCAGCGAGCCGGAGAGGTCCGAGACGTCGGCGCCCGTGAGGACGCTGACGACCCCCGGCGCGGATGCGGCCGCCGTCTTGTCGAGCGCGGTGATGCGGGCGTGGGCGAACGGGCTGCGCACCATCGCGAGGTGCAGCATGCCCGGCAGGACGATGTTGTCGGTGTAGCGCGAACGCCCTGTGATCAGGCGCTGGTCTTCTTTGCGGCGGCGGGGCGAGCCGATCTCGGTGACGGTCATGCCACACCTGCCTCGTCCGCAGGCGCCCCCGTACGACCCGACATCTCCTTGGCACCGGCCTGGACGGCCTTGACGATGTTCTGGTAGCCCGTGCAGCGGCACAGGTTGCCCTCGAGGTTCTCGCGTACGGTCGCCTCGTCCGGGTCGGGGTGCTCTGTCGCCAGGTCGATCGACTGCATGATCATGCCGGGCGTGCAGAACCCGCACTGCAGGGCGTGGGACTCGTGGAACGCCTGCTGCATGGGGTGCAGCGTGCCGTCCTCGGAGGCGATCCCCTCGATCGTCGTGACGTCGTGCCCGTCGGCCTGGACCGCGAACATCGTGCACGACTTGACGCTGCGTCCGTCGAGGTGGACGGTGCAGGCGCCGCAGTTCGTCGTGTCGCAGCCGACCAGCGTGCCGGTCTTGCCCAGCTGCTCGCGGAGGTACTGGACGAGAAGGGTCCGGGGTTCGACGTCGTCGGAGTACGAGACCCCGTCGACGGTGAGGGTGATCGGTTTCTTGGCCATGGACTTCACTCCGCTCGGCGTTGCACGTGCCCGACTGGTTGAAGCCTTTCCTACACCCACGTGACCTTCGTCACAACGGGATGGCAGATACTGGCCCTCCTGCCCCAGCCGTCACTCCACGTCGTGGTGGATGCGTCCGTCGCGGGCGCTGAGCCGGTCGCCGCGGCCGCCCCACTGGAGCGCGATGATCTCGGCGGCGATCGAGACCGCGGTCTCCTCGGGCGTACGGGCGCCGAGGTCGAGGCCGATCGGGCTCGACAGCCGCGCGATCGCGTCCTCGCCGACGCCCGCCTCACGCAGGCGCGCCAGGCGGTCGTCGTGGGTACGCCGCGAGCCCATGGCGCCGACGAAGGCGGGACGGTGCGGCGGCTCCAGCTGCAGCGCGAGCTCGAGCAGCGGCACGTCGAACTTCGGGTCGTGGGTCAGCACGCAGACGACGGTGCGCTCGTCGATCGCCCCGGACTCGACCTGCTTCTGGAGGTACTTGTGGGGCCAGGACACGACCACCTCGTGGGCGTCAGGGAACCGTGCGGCCGTCGCGAAGACGGGCCGCGCGTCGCAGACCGTCACCTGGTAGCCGAGGAAGGCGCCCTGCCGCGCCACCGCCGCCGCGAAGTCGATCGCCCCGAAGACCAGCATCCGGGGCTTCGGCGCGTACGAGGCCACGAACACGCGCATCCCCTCGCCGCGCCGCTCACCGTCCGGCCCGTACGTCAGCGTGGCCGTACGACCGGCCGCGAGCAGCCCTCGGACGTCGTCGGCGATCGCGGCGTCGGCCCGCTCCGAGCCGAGCGAGCCCTCGAACGTCTCCGGCCGGACGACCGCGCGACGGCCGACCCAGGACCCGTCGGGGTGGGCGATCACCGTCGCAACGGCCACCGGGTTGCCGGCCTCGATGTCGGCGGCGACCTCCCCCAGCTCGGGGAACGTCTCCTGCGACACGGGCTCGACGAACACGTCGAGGATCCCGCCGCAGGTCAGCCCGACCGCGAACGCGTCGTCGTCGCTGACCCCGTACCGCTGCAGCACCGGATCCCCTGCCTGCACGACCTCCTGCGCGAGTTCGTAGACGGCGCCCTCGACGCAGCCGCCCGACACCGACCCGTACGCGCTCGCGTCGGGCGCGACGACCATCGACGCGCCGGCGGGCCGTGGTGCCGAGCGGAAGGTCGCGACCACGGTGGCGACGCCGGCGGTCTCGCCCGCCTTCCACGTCTCCATGAGCTCCTCGAGCACGTCACGCATGTGACCCAGACTACGTCGCGGGCCGGGTGCCCTGAGGCTCCTCGCAGAGACCGTTCAGCGCCCGACCTCGTCGAGCAGCGCCTGGAACGCCGCCAGCGAGTGCCCGGCGACCAACGCGTCGAGGTGCGGGTGCACCGCGGCGATGCCGCCCTGCACCGGGGCGTAGCCGGGACGGCCTCGGTGGGGGTTGGCCCACAGGACCCGGTACGCGAGCCGCCGCAGGCGCTCGACCTGCGTCCCCAGCAGCACCGGGTCGCCGCGCTCCCACCCGTCCGACGCGATCACCACGACCGCTCCCCTGGCCATGCCGCGCTGCCCCCAACGGTCGACGAACGCCTGGAGGACCTCGCCGAGCCGAGTGCCGCCGGACCAGTCGGGCACCGTCGCCCCGGCAGCGGCGAGCGCGTCCTCCGGGTCGCGCATCCGCATCGCGGCGGTGACGCGGGTGAGCCGGGTCCCGAGCGTGAAGACCTCCACGCCGCGCGGCGAGGCGCTGACGAGCCGGTGCGCCAGCCGCAGCAGGCTGTCGGCGTACGCACTCATCGAGCCCGAGACGTCGACCAGCAGCACGACCCTGCGGGCACGCCGACGCGGTGCCCGGAAGCGCAACGGACCCGGCTCGCCCGCGCGTCGCAGCTGGTCCCGCAGGGTGCGGGTCGGGTCGAGGTCACCGCGCCGGTGCGGGATACGGCGCGGGCTGCGGCGCAGCGGCACCCGTACGGTCAGCCGGTCGAACATCCTCGCCACCTCGGCGCGCTCGGCGACCGACAAGGAGGCGACGTCGCGGTGCCGCAGCGTCTCGGTGCGGCTCGCCTTCATCGCGACCTCGTGCACGTCGTCGGTGCTGCCGGCGCCTGCGGCGTCGGACTCCTCGAGCCCCGCCTGGACGACCACCCGAGGTGCTGCCTGGGTCCGCGTGCGCAACCGCGGCTCGTCAGGGCTGAACCAGGCGGCGAACACCTGGTCGTACACCCCGAGGTCGTCGGGCTCCGCGCACAGCGTGGCGCGTCCCGCCCAGTAGACGTCGTGGCGCCGGTCGGGCCCGAGCAGGGTCACAGCATCGACGAACGCCTGCGTACGGTCCGGCGTCGCAGAGAGGCCCGCCTCGCGCAGCGCGTGGGCGAACCCGACGAAGATCGCGACCTCGGCCACGTTCAGGCCAGCATCGAGGAGAGCGCGTCGCGCACGCGGTCGATGTCCTCGCGGTACTTGCAGACCGCGCCGATCGTCGCCGACGCCGTCGCGAGATCGAGCTCGTCGCGCCCGAGACGGTCCAGCGCGGCTGTCCAGTCCAAGGTCTCCGCCACGCCGGGAGGCTTGAGGAGGTCGCCTCGCGCCCGCAGGTCCTGCACGACCCCGACGACCTGCTCGGCCAAGCGCTGCGCGACCTCCGGCATCCGCATCCGGACGATCTCGACCTCGCGCGCGAGGCCCGGGTGCTCGATCCAGTGGTAGAGGCAGCGCCGCTTGAGCGCGTCGTGCAGCTCGCGCGTGCGGTTGGAGGTGAGCACGACGATCGGCGGCTCGACCGCGCGTACGGTCCCGAGCTCGGGGATCGTGACCTGGTTCGTCGAGAGCACCTCGAGCAGGAACGCCTCGAACTCGTCGTCGGCGCGGTCGATCTCGTCGACCAGCAGCACCGCCGGCGCCTCGCGCAGGGCGCGCAGGATCGGCCGCGCCAGCAGGAACCGCTCGTCGAACAGCGACTGCTCGACCTCGTCGGCATCGACCGGCCGGCTCGGGTCTGTGGTCGCCTCCACCGTCCGCAGATGGAGGATCTGGCGCGGGAAGTCCCAGTCGTACAGTGCCTGCGCCGCGTCGATCCCCTCGTAGCACTGGAGGCGGATCAGCGGCAGCTCGTACGCCGCGGCGAGGGCCTCAGCGAGCGCCGTCTTGCCGGTCCCGGGCTCGCCCTCCAGCAGGAGCGGACGGCGCATCGCCAAGGACAGGAAGGCGATGGTCGCCAGCCCGTCGTCGGCGAGGTATCCCGCCGCATCGAGGTCGCGGACGAGGTCCTCGCTGCTCTCCGGCTGCTTCACGCGCTCAGCCTATGCCGGACCGGGCGTGCCGCGGGGCGTGTCGTGGTCCTGTCCTGCCGCCAGGTCGCCGCACTCGACCGCGACCGCCTCGTGCTCCCTGAGGTAGCGGCGGCCACCTTCGTCCCCCGACAGCGTCGCCGCCATCGCGGCCCAGCGGTCGCGGCCGATCAGGACCGGGTGTCCCGGACGGCCGTCGAACGTCGCACGTGCAAGGACGGCGCCGGGGTCGTCCACACCGGCGGTGTACGCGACGAGGCGCCGGACGACCTCGGGACCCACGTCCGGGAGGTCGACCAGCATGATCAGCGCCGCGTCCACGTCCGGGGCGTCCGCGGCCAGCGCCTGCAGCCCCGCCCGCAGGGACGCGCCCATCCCGCTCGCCCACTCCTCGGCGACGACGAACGACGCCGGCGGTCCCGCGTACGAGGCACGGGCCCGCTCGTGCGCGGCGCCCAGGACGACCACCAGGCCCTCGCACCCGCCCGCAGCGAGGCCGCGTGCGGTGCGCGTCAACCAGGTCGTCCCGTCGGGACCCTCGACGAGGGCCTTGGGCATGCCCATCCGCCTGCCCTCACCGGCGGCGAGGACCATCCCCGTCACCCGCGCACGTGTCGTCATGCCGCCTGATCCTGCCATCGGCTCCGGATCGCGCAGCGCTGACGCACACTGGGGACGTGACAGAGACGCCCGACCCCGCCACCGTCCTCGCCCATCTCGACGAGGGCCAGATCGCCGCCGACCTGGCCGCGCTCGTCGCCCTGGCCCCGGTCGACGGGACGCTCGGCGAGGTCGCCGCGAGCCACTGGGCCGCCGACCGGCTCACCGAGCTCGGCGCGGACGTCGACCACTGGGAGATCGACCTTCCCACGCTGCGGCAGGAGCCGGACTTCCCGGGGATGGAGGTCGAGAGGTCCGAGGCCTGGGGCACGGTCGGCGTCTTCGGCGCGGGCACCGACGACGTCCCCGCCCTGGCGTTGAACGGGCACCTCGACGTCGTCCCCGCCGGCGACCCGTTCCTGTGGGCCGACAACGACCCGTTCACGGTGCGCGAGCACGACGGGCGCTGGTACGGGCGCGGCGTCTGCGACATGCTGGGCGGCGTCGCCGCGATCGTCGGCGCCGTCCACGCGCTGCGGGCCAGCGGCGTCGCCCTGACGCGACCGCTCGCCGTGCACGCCGTGATCGGCGAGGAGGACGGCGGCCTCGGCACGTACGCGACGCTGCGACGCGGCCACACGGCGGACGCCTGCGTCATCGGGGAGCCGACCGCTCGCGAGGTCGTCACCGACAACGCCGGGTCGCTGACCTTCCGGCTCGTCGTACGGGGGCGTGCCGCCCACGGCTCGATGCGCTCGAGCGGCATCAGCGCCCTCGACGCGCTCGACACCGTACGCCACGGCCTGCGGGAGCTGGAGCGCTCCCGCAACCTCGACCCGGGCGAGCGGTTCGCCCATCTCGTGATCCCGTACCCGCTCTCGATCGGCACCGTGCGCGCAGGCGACTGGGCCAGCACCGTCCCCGACCTCTGCATCGCCGAGGGACGGTTCGGCGTACGCCCCGGCGAGTCCGTCGCCGACGCCCGCGCGGCACTCATCGAGGCCGTCCACGAGGCGTGCCGCACCGACCTCTGGCTGCGCGACCACCCGGTGGAGGTGACGTTCCCGGGCGGAGTGTTCGCACCCGGCCGGCTCCCGGACGAGCACGGGCTGCTCGACGTCGTGACCGAGGCGGCGGTCCACGCCGGAGCGCCACGACCCACGCCGACCGGGGCCCCGTACGGGTCCGACCTTCGGCTCTACGCCGCAGCGGGGGTGCCGACCCTCCAGTACGGGCCCGGCGACATCGGGCACGCCCACGCGGTCGACGAGCACGTGGAGGTGGCCGACGTGATGCGCTGCGCCCGCGCGTACGTGCTCACCGCGCTGCAGCTGTGCGCTTGAGGGCGGCTACGGGGTGACGACCTCGATCGTGAGGAAGGCGCGAGACTCCGCGCCCGAGCCGATCGGCTGCAGCGACAGCTCGGCGTCGAGACCGCCCGCGAGGACGGAGTCCGTCCACACCGTGCCCGCCGCCGTCTCGAGACCGATCGGACGCGCGTCGAGCTCGTCGGCCCAGGCGCGGACGGCCTCCACGGCCTCGTCGGTGGGCATCGCGCGCTGGCTGAGGCTGATCGAGCGCACGACCTCGTCGTCGGCCCACAGCGTCGCGGTGTAGACCTGCGAGCGGAACAGCGACCCGTCCGGGAGCACCAGCTCTACGCGGTCGGACTCGTACTCGTACGCCCCCGGGTAGCCGGGCATGTCGTCCTTGTCGAGCGAGGCGACCGTCACCGGCTCCCGGAGGTCGACGCGCAGCGTGTCAGGGTCGGCAGCCAGCTGTGCCCAGACGAACGTCCACGTCACGACGGCCGAGACGAGCCCGAGTGCTCCCGCTCCTGCCCACAGCAGCGGTGCGGAGCCGCGGCGCTGGTGGGCGACGACGCCGGTGAGCAGCAGCACGGCGCCTGCCACCGCGACCACACCCAGCGCGAGGACCGCGAGGACCAGGACGATCCCCGCGGCGAGGCCTGCGGCCCCCACGGGTCAGTAGCGGTCGCCCTTGCGGCGGTCGAGCATCCTGCGCACGCGTGCCTCGTCCTGGCCGAGCACCTTCGAGAGGAGCTGGACGCGGTAGACGTACGCGAGGACGACGACACCGATGATGATCAGAAGCCAGAGCATGGGTTCAGCCTACGGGGCGGGCGGCTGCGGCGGCAGGCTCAGCGCCGCACGAGCTCGATCTTCCAGGCGACCAGCGACACCGCGCCCATGAGCAGCGGTACGCCGAGGCTGACCACGCGCCAGATGAGGAAGGCGGCCACGAGCTCCGGCTCCAGGCTGTGGTCGACGTTCACGTGGTAGAGCAGGGTGGCGATGACGACGGCGTCCAGCACGCCGAGGCCAGAGAAGAACAACGACGTCAACGGGTACGCCACGAGGAACGCGGTCAGCACCGGGACTGCCGACAGCTCGTCCGCCGAGACGCCGACGAAGCGGATCGACAGCACGATCAGCGCCGCGTCGGTGACCACCATGGCGACGAGGACGAGCAGAGAGCGCGGGAGCGCCCACCGGATCCGCTGGGCGGCCGCGAGCCGGAACGCGACCACGGCCTCCCGCCACGCGTCGACGTCGACGCCGTGTTTGAACCGGCCGACCAGCCGTGCGGCGCGCGTGCCGAGGGCGGCGGCGAGCCGCTCCTCGCGGAAGCCGAGCCAGATCGCGAGCAGGAGGGCGACGCTGATCAGGGCGCTGAGGACCGCCGGCACGACCTCGGCCGTGTCGAACATGCCCGTCGCGGCCATGACCAGGACACCGAGCATCGGCGCGCCGAACCTGATGACGTAGAAGCTCAAGGTGTTCATCACCGCACCGGCGGTCGCGGCCGGGATGGACAGGCCCCACGAGCCGAACATCGCCATCCGCGTCACGTAGTCGGCCGGCGGCGGCGCCACCGCGTACATGACCGTCGAGGCCTGGTCGTTCTGGAACGCGCGCAGCACCGAGCATCCCTCGATGAACCAGGCGAGCGGCAGGCAGTTGAACACCTGCCGCAGCAGGAGCACCAGGACGAGGACGGCCAGCTGCCACACGTGCAGGGCGCCGAGCGCGCTCCACACGGCGTCCCAGTCCAGCCCCTGCGCGAGAGCCACGACGGCCGCGAGGACGAGCGCGGTGATGACCCACGGGGCGAGCGTGCGCACCGCGCTCCGCACCCGGCTGCGGCTTACCTCCGCGACCGCCATAGCCCTCAGCGTGCCAGATCCGGTGTCGGCACCGGGCGACGTACACGACGGTGAGCGGCTTTCGGGATAGCCTCACCAGATGCATGTCACCCCCGCGGTCGTGGTCGCCCTCGTCGGTGCTGCCCTCGTCGCGGCTCCCGCGCAGGCTCCGCAGGCGCCCTCGCCGACACCGGCGACGCACGCGCGCACGACGCCCGCCGCCGTCGTGGCTGCGCTCTCGACCGCCGCGACCGACCAGTCGCTGAAGGGCCGCACGATCGTCATCGATCCCGGCCACCAGCTCGGCAACAGCCGGTTCCCGCGCAAGATCAACCGCCTCGTCGACGCCGGTGGCCTGCGCAAGGCGTGCAACACGACCGGCACGGCCACGGCGAGCGGGTACGCCGAGGCGACGTTCACCTGGCGCGTGGCGGTCGCCCTCCGCAAGCAGCTGCGCGCGAAGGGCGCGACGGTGGTCATGACGCGGGACCGCAACAGCCGACGGCTCTGGGGGCCGTGCGTCGACATCCGCGGCAAGCTCGGCAACAAGGGGTACCGCGGACGCGAGCGGGCCGCCGACCTCAAGCTGAGCATCCACGGCGACGGCGCCGCCCGGTCGGGCCGGGGGTTCCACGTGATCGTCACGGGACGCCGGGGCGCGGTCGTCCGGTCGGCCCGGCTCGGACGCGAGGTGCGGGCCGCGCTCGACGAGCGTGGCTTCCGTCGCTCGACGTACACCGCCGGCGGGCGCGGCTTCGTCCGCCGCACCGATCTGGGCACGCTCAACCTGAGCCGCATCCCGACCGCGATGGTCGAGCTCGGCAACATGCGCAACCCGCGCGACGCACGGACCATGCGCTCGGCCGCCGGCCAGCGCCGCTACGCCCGTGCGCTCACGACGGCGGTCGAGGCGTACCTGCGCTGAACTCGGTCGATCTCGACACCGCGGAGCCCTAGGCTGCGTGAGGTGCCGACCACCCACCGCATCCTGCACCTCTCCGACACCCACATCAGCCGTACCGGCCCGGACGAGGACGGCGTCGACGCTGTCTCTGCGCTGGAGCGGATCCTCCACGACGTGCGCCACGTCCCCGACCTCGACCTGGTCCTGGTCACCGGCGACATCGCGGACGACGGGTCGTACGAGGGGTGCGTCGCCGTACGCGAGCTCGTCGGCGGTTTCGCCGAGGAGCGCGGCGTCCCGCACGTGTACACCACCGGCAACCACGACGACCGCGACGCGTTCGCCCGGGCGCTGGGGTCCGGACACCTCGGGCCGGACGGCCGCGACGTCGGCCGACTCGCGGGAGGGTCGAGCGGCAAGCGTGCCGCCGTGAGCGAGGTGGGCGGCCTCCGGGTGATCTCCCTCGACTCGCTGGTCCCGGGGTCGGTCCACGGCGAGCTGGACGGCGGCCAGCTCTCCTGGTTGCGCGGTCAGCTCTCGCGGCCGGCGCCAGCGGGGACCGTGGTCGCCTTCCACCACCCGCCGCTCCACGTCGGGTGGTCGCCGTTCATGCGCACCGACGGGCTGCGCGAGAGCGCTCTCCTCGCGGACGCGGTGGCAGGCACGGACGTGCACGCGGTGCTCTGCGGACACTTCCACCTCCAGCTGTCCGGGACGCTGGGCGGGGTCCCCGTCTGGGTCACGCCGGGCGTCGTCACCCGCAACGACCGCACCTGCCGGCCGGAGCACATCCGCGGCGTCCTCGGGGCCTCCGCGACCGTGGTCGACCTCGGCGGTCCCTTCTCACCGGCGTTCCACACGCTGCACGCCCGAGACCCGCGTGCGGGCGAGCAGGTCTACCTGGTCGACGCCGACTCCTGGGACGACGTCGACGAGGAGTGAGCCGCCATCGCGTCGGCGACGGCGGCCGACTCCGGGTCGCCCTCGGCCCGCATCCCGGCGATCACGCCCGCGCGGTCGGCGTCGGAGCGATTCTGGCTGAGCTTGGCCTTGCCTTCGACGAAGTCGACGACGACCTCGATCCCGACGATGCCCCGCAGCTGCCCCTCGACGTACGCCTCCGGCGCATCGCTCACCGCCCACGGCTCGTCCCGCGTCTGCTCGTGCAGCGCGGTGAGGCGGGTGACCGCGTCGCGCACCCACGCCGCGTCACGGTGCACGTGGACCGTCCCGCGCAGCTCGACCCGGCTGTAGTTCCAGGTCGGCACCACCCGCCCGTGCTCGGCCTTCGCGGCGTACCAGGACGGGGAGACGTACGCCTGCGGGCCGCTCACCACCACGAGCGCGGCAGAGCCGTCGACGATCGTGCGCCAGTGCGGGTTGGCGATCGCCATGTGCGCGACCACGCGCTGCTCCTCACGGAGCCACACCAGCGGCAACCGCGTCGCGTACGGGAGGCCGTCGCGGTCGGCGGTCACGAGGTCGCCGGCGCCTGCGGCCGCGATCATCGCGTCGATCGCGGCCGGGTCTTCGAGGGCGTTGAAGCGCGGGACGTACACGACGCCACCGTACGACCTGGCGCGGGCCACGCGGCCAGGCGACGTTGTGCGGTCGATCAGTGTCACGTGATGGCACCGATCGACCGCGCAACGCTCTCGCCAACATCTCCGAACCGAAAACGAACCGATCGGCCGCCCGCTAACGTCTCCTCGATCATGACCCCTGAAGAGCGCGTCGACTTCGAGTCGCACGTTCCGGCTGTCCAGCACGCTCGACAACCGCTCGCCCGATGACTGGATCCTCTCCCCGGACGGCCGCACGCGGCTGGTCGCCGGCCGCTCGGGCGGCGACCAGGGCGGCACGCCGGGCGCGGTCACTGCAGTGGATGTGGCGAGCGGGGCGCGAACGGAACTGTTCCTTTCGCCCAACCGCATCGGCACCCCCCAGCTCGGCCACGACAGCGACGGCACACCGATGGTGCTCACCCCACCCTGACGTACGACGACGCCCCGCCGGTCCGAAGACCGACGGGGCGTCGTACGCGGTGCGTGAGCGAGAGGCTCGGGCTCAGATCAGAAGCCCATGCCGCCCATGTCGCCCATGTCGCCACCCGGCATGGCCGGAGCGTTCTTCTCGGGCTTGTCGGCGACGACGGCCTCGGTGGTGAGGAAGAGCGCCGCGATCGAGGCTGCGTTCTGCAGCGCCGAGCGGGTCACCTTGGCCGGGTCGAGGATGCCCTCGGCGATGAGGTCGACGTACTCGCCGGTCGCCGCGTTGAGGCCGTGGCCGGCGGGGAGGCCCTGGACCTTCTCCGCCACGACGCCGCCCTCGAGGCCGGCGTTGACCGCGATCTGCTTCAGCGGAGCGGTCGAGGCCGACTTCACGATGGCCGCGCCGGTCGCCTCGTCACCCTCGAGCTCGAGCTTCTCGAAGGCCGCAGCGGTGGCCTGGACGAGCGCCACGCCGCCACCGGCGACGATGCCCTCCTCGACGGCCGCCTTCGCGTTGCGGACGGCGTCCTCGATGCGGTGCTTGCGCTCCTTGAGCTCGACCTCGGTGGCCGCGCCGACCTTGATCACCGCAACACCGCCGGCGAGCTTCGCCAGGCGCTCCTGCAGCTTCTCGCGGTCGTAGTCGGAGTCGGAGTTCTCGATCTCGGCGCGGATCTGGTTCACGCGACCGGTGATCTGGTCCTCCGAGCCACCGCCGTCGACGATGGTGGTCTCGTCCTTGGTCACGACGACCTTGCGCGCGGTGCCGAGCAGCGAGATGTCGGCGTTCTCGAGCTTGAGGCCGACCTCCTCGCTGATGACCTCGCCACCGGTGAGGATGGCGATGTCGGTCAGCATGGCCTTGCGGCGGTCACCGAAGCCCGGTGCCTTGACGGCGACCGACTTGAAGGTGCCCTTGACCTTGTTGACGATCAGGGTGGCCAGCGCCTCGCCCTCGATGTCCTCGGCGATGATCAGCAGCGGCTTGCCCGACTGCATGACCTTCTCGAGGACGGGGACGAGGTCCTTGACCGAGCTGATCTTGGAGTTCGCGATGAGGATGTAGGGATCGTCCAGCACCGCCTCCATGCGCTCGGGGTCGGTGTAGAAGTACTGCGAGATGTAGCCCTTGTCGAAGCGCATGCCCTCGGTGAGCTCGAGCTCCAGACCGAAGGTGTTGCTCTCCTCGACGGTGATGACACCTTCCTTGCCGACCTTGTCCATCGCCTCGGCGATGATCTCGCCGACCGTCGGGTCAGCAGCCGAGATCGCGGCCGTCGAAGCGATCTGCTCCTTGGTCTCGATGTCCTTGGCCATCCCGAGCAGCTGGGCGGAGACGGCCTCGACGGCCTTCTCGATGCCGCGCTTGAGCGCGATCGGGTTGGCGCCGGCCGCGACGTTGCGCAGGCCCTCGCGCACGAGCGCCTGGGCGAGCACGGTGGCGGTGGTGGTGCCGTCGCCCGCGACGTCGTCGGTCTTCTTGGCGACCTCCTTGACGAGCTCGGCACCGATCTTCTCGTAGGGATCCTCGAGCTCGATCTCCTTGGCGATGCTCACACCATCGTTGGTGATGGTGGGGGCGCCCCACTTCTTCTCGAGGACGACGTTGCGGCCCTTCGGGCCGAGGGTCACCTTCACCGCGTCGGCGAGGGTGTTCATCCCTCGCTCGAGGCCGCGGCGGGCTTCCTCGTTGAATGCAATGGTCTTCGGCATGTCTCCCGCGATTCCTCCGCGTAGAGGTGGATGGTCCAGGACGATGCCCGCGACGGACGACCCGCGTCCGCGACGATCCCTTCTCGTCGCGACCTTCGGACCTCATCGGCCTGAGCCGTTCGTACGTTGGCACTCGTACGAGACGAGTGCTAAGGCCCTTTTTAGCACTCGCTCCTCACGAGTGCAAAGGGCGGTCGGCCTCGTCCGGTGCCGCGCGCTCTGCGGCGACCTCCTCGAGCAGGGTGAGGACGCGGCGTACGGCGGCGCGTTCGGCGCGGTCGGGCCGTGACAACGCGAAGACGTGCCGGCCCGCGCGCACCCCGTCGAGGCCGAGCAGCCGGACGCCCCGCACCTGCGCCGACTTGGCCCACAACCGCGGCAGCAGCGCGATCCCCTGCCCGGCGGCGACGAAGGCCGCGACGACGTGGTTGTCGAGGAAGCGCTGAGCGACCTGCGGGGCCGACCCGTCGACCGACAGGGCCGGCAGCAGGAGGTCGAAAGGGTGCCCGGCGGGGACGCCGACCCAGCGCTCTGCGACCAGGTCCTCGGGGCGTACGCGCTCGCGTCCGGCGAGGCGGTGGCCCTCCGGCACCGCCACGTCCAACGGCTCGCGGAGCAGCGGCGTCACCCGCAGACCTGACTCGCGCCCGTCGGGGAGGGCGACGACCGAGTGCCCGAGGACGACGTCGTGGTCCGCCGTCGCGTCGGTGAGCTCGTACTCCGCCAGGTCGAGGTCACTCAGCCGAAGCCGGATGCCCGGATCGCTGGCGGCGACCCTCCCGGCGAGGGGCGCCAGGAGCATCTCGGCGCCGCTGGGGAAGGCGGTCACGCTCACCTCGCCCTCGACCGCGCCCCGGAACTCCTCGAAGCGCGCACGCGTGCGGGCCACCACCTCGGCGATCTCCCCCGCGCCCGCGGCGAGGAGGGCGCCCGCCTCGGTCAGCCGGACACCACGACCGCGGCGTTCGACGAGGACGGCACCCAGCTCACGCTCGAGGGCCTTGATCTGCTGCGAGACCGCAGACGGGGTGCGGTACGTCGCGGCCGCCACGGCGGTGATGCTCCCCCGGTCGGCGAGCTCGCGCAGCAGCGCGAGGCGTGTGACGTCCCAGGCGTCCATGTAGCGATGCTACAAGAACATTGCATGATTAATTGATTGTGCTGAAAGGTCGCCCGGCCTCACCCTCGAGAGGTGACTGCACGTGACCGTCTGCTCGCCGTCCTCGTCGCGATCTGCTGGGGCCTGAACTTCCTGGCGATCCACGCGTCGCTCGAGCACTTCCCGCCGATGTTCTGCGTCGCCCTGCGGTTCAGCCTGCTCGCCGTGCCCACGATCCTCCTCGTCCCACGGCCGGACGTGAAGCTGCGCTGGCTGCTGGCGTACGGGGCGGGGTTCGGCATCGCACAGTTCGTCTTCCTGTACGCAGGGATGCGTGCCGGGATGCCGGCCGGACTGGCCTCCCTCGTCCTCCAGGCGTCCGCCCCCTTCACGGTCGTCCTGGCGGGCGTCCTTCTGCGCGAGCGGCTCACCGGTCGCCAGGTCCTCGGGATCTGCCTGGCGATCCTCGGACTGGCAGGCGTCGCGTGGCACCGCTCGCAGACCGCTGCCCTCCTGCCGGTCGCGCTCACCCTCCTCGGGGCCCTCGGATGGGCGTTCGGCAACCTCGCGAACCGGCAGGCCCGTCCCTCGAACCCGCTCCACCTGACGCTCTGGATGGCGGTGGTGCCGCCGGTGCCGATGCTCGCCCTGTCGCTCGTCGTCGAGGGGCCGTCGGCGATCGGTGCGTCGCTCGCGACCGCCTTCACCGCCGAGGCGCTCCCCGCGGTGCTCGGCATCGCCTACACCGTCGTGATCGGCACGGTCGTCGGCTCCGGCCTGTGGACGGTGCTCATGGCGCGCTACCCGTCGAGCACGGTGGCGCCCTTCTCGATGCTCGTGCCCGTGGTCGGCATGAGCGCCAGCGCGGTGTTCCTGCGCGAGCGTCTCGACCGGTTCGAGCTGCTCTCCGGCGCCGTGGTCATCGCGGGCGTCCTTCTAGGATCCACCCGGGGCCGCCGCGGCCGACTGGCTGCCCGCACCTCGACGTGAGGTGCGGGCCCGCTCCGTCCACGTCAGCCGGGGACGACCTCGTGCGCCTCGCGACCCTTGGGACCGTCGACGACCTCGAAGGTCACGGACTGCCCGTCGTCGAGCGACTTGTAGCCTTCGGCGCGGATCTTTGACCAGTGCACGAACACGTCGTCCTGGCCGTCGATCGCGATGAACCCATAACCCTTTTCAGCGTTGAACCACTTGACGGTGCCCTGCGCCATTGCGCACTCCAGTCGTGCCGGGAGGCCCACCCTCTCGGGCCTCGGAGTGCGAAGAAACTACCGCAGCGCGGGGTCAGCAGCCGCCCGCGACGGCGGGGATGATCGACACCTGCTGACCCGCCGGGACGGCCGTGTCGAGGCCCTCGGAGAACCGCACGTCCTCGGTGCCGACGTACACGTTCACGAACCGGCGGATCGCCCCGGTCTCGTCCACCACGCGCGCCTTGATCCCCGGGTACGAGGCCTCCAGGGAATCGATCACGGCGGCGACGGTCTCGCCGTCGACGCTCACCTCGGACTCACCCTTCGTGTAGGTGCGCAAGATGGTGGGGATGCGGACGGAGACGCTCATGGTGTCCTCTCAGACGAGGCCCGCGGCGGTGAACGCGGGGTAGGTCGGGTCGATGGTGGCGGCGGGACCGACACGGTCGGCGATCGCGTCGAGGGTCTTCAGGCCGTCGCCGGTGTTGAAGACGACCGTCTCGGCCTCCGGGTCGAGCTGACCGGTCGCGAGCAGCTTCTTCAGGGTCGCGATGGTGACACCACCGGCGGTCTCGGCGAAGATCCCCTCCGTGCGCGCCAGCAGCTGGATGCCGTCACGCACCTCGTCGTCGGTGACGTCCTCGACCGCACCGCCCGTACGGCGGCACGTGTCGAGCACGTACGGCCCGTCGGCCGGGTTGCCGATCGCGAGCGACTTGGCGATGGTGTCGGGCTTGACCGGGCGGACCACGTCGTGGCCCTCGCGGAACGCCTGCGCGACCGGCGAGCAGCCGGTCGCCTGGGCGCCGAAGATCTTGTACGGGGTGGCGTCGACGAGGCCGAGCTTGCCGAGCTCGGTGAAGCCCTTGTCGACCTTGGTGAGCTGCGATCCGGACGCCACCGGGATCACGACCTGCTCCGGCAGACGCCACCCGAGCTGCTCGGCCGTCTCGTACGCGAGCGTCTTGGACCCCTCGGCGTAGTACGGACGGACGTTGACGTTGACGAACGCCCACCCCTCCTCCTCGCCGGCGATCTCGCTGGCGAGCTTGTTGACGTCGTCGTAGTTGCCGCGGACGGCCACGAGCGTGCCGCCGTACACCGCGGTGGTGAGGATCTTCGGCCGCTCGAGGTTCTCCGGGATGAACACGACGCTCTTGATGCCGGCGCGGGCGGCGGCCGCGGCGACGGCGTTGGCGAGGTTGCCGGTCGACGGGCAGGCCAGAACCTTCATGCCGAGCTCGCGGGCGGCCGACAGGGCGACGGCGACGACGCGGTCCTTGAAGGAGTGCGTCGGGTTGCCCGAGTCGTCCTTGACCCACAGGGTCTTGATGCCGAGCTCGCGGGCGAGGTTGTCGGCCTTCACCAGGCGCGTGAAGCCGGGGTCGGTGTTGGGGAACGCGGCGATGTCGGCCGGGACCGGCAGCAGCGGCTGGTAGCGCCAGATGCTCTTCGGGCCCGCCTCGATCTGCGCCCGGGTGATCGCCGGGAAGTCGTACGCGACCTCGAGCGGGCCGAAGCACTCGAGACAGGCGTAGTGGGGACCGAGCTCCTGCTGGGCGCCGCACGCGCGGCACACCAGGCCGGTCGCGTTGCCGAAGGCGCCCTCGCGGACAGACGTACAGTCGGGGGTTTCCAGCGTGCTCGCGCTCACGAGGCCTCCTCGTCATCTTCCCTGCGCGCGACTGTCGCCACAGGACGGATTTGGCACCATGCCCGGTGGCGGCCTCGCGGGATCGCGAGTCTCACACCAGGTGGTTGCCGGGGCTTCGTCGGGCCGTGTCCCTCCGCCCCTCGTGATGAGCTGGGTTCAGCGTACGCGGCCGTCTCACATACCGTCTACTCAGTCCAGGATGTGGACACGCATCGGTCGCTGAGTGGTCACGCCATCGCGCGGCGTGACCACGGAACGACCAACGCGTACCGGGCAGCACGGAATCAGCAGCCGAGGACCTCGGCGAGCCGCTCGAGCCACTCGGAGAGCTCGTCGGGACCGTGGACGACGAGGTCGGCGCGGGGCATGAGGGCACGTTGCTCCTCCGAGGCCACCGCGATGAGCATCACCTCGGCCTCGCCGGCCTCACGCATCGCCGTGAGCGCCGCGTACGCGGGCAGGTCCCCCAGGTCGTCGCCGGCGTACACGATGGTCCGCGTCCCCGTCTCGGCGACCAGGCTCCGCAACGCGGCGCCCTTGTCGATCGACGAGTCACGGATCTCGATGACGTAGCGGCCGTGCTCCGCAGCCAGGCCGTGGCGGCGCGCCAGCTCGGCGAGCGGCTCGGACATCTGCTGCTGTGCGGAGGCCGGATCGGCCAGACCCCGGGTGTGCACGACGACGGCGTGGCCCTTGTCCTCGAGGCGGGCGCCCTCGATGCCCAGCTCGGCGAGCAGCTCGGGGATCGCGGCGCGGACGAGCGCCACGGACTCCGGCGGCGGGGGCACGGAGGACTCACCGGTGTCGGCGTCCCAGCGCTCGGTGCCGTACTGGCCGAGGATCGTCATCCGCGAGAGCCCGTCGCGGTCGGCGAAGCCACCCAGCCGCACCGCGGCCTCGACCGGCCGCCCGGTGACGACCGCGAGCTTGCCCACGCACGGGGCGATCCGCTCCAGCGCATCGACCGAGCGTGCGCTCGCGTGCGCGCGCTGGGGGTCGTCGACGATCGGAGCGAGCGTGCCGTCGAAGTCGAACGCGAGCATCGTCTGCTGCGGATCGGCCAGCAGGGACGCGAGGGCGGAGGCACCCGCATCGGTGCGCGGGTGCGGCTCCAGGGCCGCCGGAAGGGACATGCCTCCATCATTTCAGGCGTCGATCAGCGACGATCCGGGAGTCACCAACCCTACGATGCCGGTGTGACCCGGGCCCCTTCGTACGCCGCCGTCGGCGTCGCGATCGTGCTCACCGCCGTCGCGCTGGCCGCGCTCCCGCTCGCAGCGTCGACGGTCGCCGCCGTCGTGGCGACCACCTCGGCGCCGGTACGCGGTGGGCGGTCGCAGCCGTCGTGGCGTCCACGCTCGCGTACGCGGTGGCGCTCGCCGTCCCCGCCTCTCGGGACCTGCTGGTCGACGACCGTGCACCCGACTCCGTCCCGGACCTGGCCGTACGGGTGCTGCTCGTGATCCCGCTGCACACGGTGCTCCTCGAGGAGCTGGTGTTCCGCGGGGTCGTGCAGGGCATGGTGCGCCGTGACCACGGCGTACGCGCGGCCGTCGTCGTGTCGTCCGTCCTTTTCGGGCTGTGGCACCTCGGCTCGGCGGGCGCGGCGCTCGACGGCAACGAGGCCGTCGCCGGCACGGTCGGATCGTCTGTCGTGACGGCCGCCCTCGGGATGCTCGCGATCGTGATCGCGACGGGTCTGGCCGGCGTCGTGCTCGCTCTGGCGCGCGAGCGCAGCGGGAGCCTCCTCGCGCCCGCCGGCCTGCACTGGGCGGCGAACGCCGCCGGCACCGTGGCGACGTACGTCGCGAGCCGCTGAGCGACCGTGACCGCTCGCGGCTACGCGTCCCCGCCCGGCGCGACGAGCGCGCGGAGCTGCTGCGACTTCTCGGGCGACCACTGCGGGGTCCGCAGGATCGTCGCCCACGCGTCCACGTGCTCGCCCGCGTAGTTGTGCCCGTAGCCGGGCGGCACCTCCGTGCCGAGCGCCATGTCGGCGGTCACCTGCCAGAACGTCACGAGCGGGATCCAGCGCACCGACGGGAGCACGTCCGGGCCCCGCTCCTCGCGGAGCCAGTCGGGCCGTGTCATGAGCAGCTGGGTGTTCCACCAGACGATCGGGTCCGAGGCGTGCTGCAGATAGAGGACTCGTGTGCCGTCCCACGGCTCGTCGGCGGGGGCGATCGGCTCCGACGTCCGCCGCGCGAACCGCACCGTACGGCCGTCCTGGTAGACCGGGAGCACCTCGGGCGTGCCGGAGTCGCGGTCGCGGACGAAGCGGCTCCACAGCGGGTTGAAGCTCGGCGGGCCGACGAACAGCGCCCCGTCCGTGCGGTTCGCGACGTCGTACGCGCCGGAGAACGCCGCCTCGCCGCCGAAGGAACCGAGACTCTCCCCGAACACGTACAGCTCGGGCCTGGCGTCGACGGGCATCGCCGACCAGTGAGCGAACACCGCGTCGAACAGCTCGCGCCCAGAGTTCTGCGCCTGCTCCTGGTCGACGAGGTAGGAGATCCACGACGGGAACGACGAGTACTGCATGCCGACGACGGCCGAGTCGCCGTCCGCGAGGTACTCGAAGCTCGACGCCGACGTCTCCTCGACCCACCCCGACCCGGTCGTGGTGACGACGAGGAGGCGCGACCGCGCGAACCCGCCGGCCCGGACGAGGTCCTCGACGGCGAGCGCTGCCCGCTCGGAGAAGTCTTCGCCGGACTCCAGCCCGGCGAAGACGCGTACGGGCTCGCGGGCAGGACGTCCCGTGAACGCCGTGATCTCCTCGGCCCGCGGCCCCGAGGCGACGAACACCCGCCCCTCGCGGCCGAGGCTGTCCCACGCGACCAGCGAGTCCGCGCTCCCCGACCGCTCGGGCTCCGTCGGCTGCTCGACGCCGTCGGGCGTGATGGTGTTGCGGTAGGAGAAGACCTCGTCGGCGGTGGAGCGGAGCCGGTCGAACAGCACACCGTCGATCGCCCCGATCAGCAGCCATGCGACCACGAGGAGGCCGAGCACCTTGGCGGCACGCTCCCCGAGCGCGCGGTCGAGGAGCCGGACGAGCTTGCGGTAGAGCCACCGCAGGCCCGTCCCCGCCTGGATCAGCAGCAGGGTGACCAGCCCCCACGCGAGCGGGATCGTCAGCAGCCACGGCCAGGGCTCGCGCTCCATGCCCATCAGGGCGCGGATCTCGTTCTGCCACATCCGTCCGAGCACGAGCGACGTCGCCAGGGCGACCGTGGCCACGCCGGCGAAGACCATCCAGGACCGGCGCTGCGCGGGGTGGGCGTCCCGGTCGACGAGCTCGCGCCACACGTACGCCGCGAGGACGCCGACCCCGTAGCCGAGCGCAGAGCTGACGCCGGCGACGAGGCCCTGGAAGACCGCAGGACGTGGCAGCAGCGACGGCGTGAACGCGAGACACCCGAGCAGCACGGCCCCGTACGCACCGGGGAGGGTGTAGGGGACGAGGCGACGCACGCCCTGAGCGTACTGACGTGTGGGCGGACGCGGCGTCAGCTGCCGGTCAGGATGACCGTGAGCCGGTCGAACTTCATCGGCTCGATCGCCGGCCGGACGCGACCGATGTCGAGATCCTTCGCGAGCCGCTTCGCCTGGTCTTCGAGCTTCTTGGGGTAGTAGACGGTCGACTGCGGGATCTTGCCGTACCAGTTGTCGACGCCGACGACCTTCCAGCCGGCGTCCTCGACGCGTGCGGCGGTGGCGTCGGCCAGGCCGCTGACCCGCGAGTTGTTGTAGACCTCGACGAACGCCCGCGGCACCTCTGCCGTCGTCGGCGCCGGCGTCGTCGGCGCGGGCGTCGCCACGGGCTCAGGGCTGGGAGTCGGGCTCGGCGCGGGCGTACGAGCCGACGGAGGCGCCGCCGCGGGGGCCTCCTCCGGGTCGTTGCTCACCAGAAGGCCGAGGGTCGCCAGCGCGAGCACGACCAGCGCGCCGACGACCGCGACCGAAGGCACCGCCCTCGGCGAGATCCTCGTGCGCTGCGCGACCCTGCGTCGTCCGTCCACCGCTGGCCTCCTTACGCGTCGGCGTCCAGGCGCCGCACCGAGCGCGTACGGCGACGCGACTCGCGCATCCGCCGGAGGCGCTTGACGAGCAGAGGGTCGTGGGCGAGCGCGGCCTCACGGTCGATGAGGGCGTTGAGGACCTGGTAGTAGCGGGTCGCCGACAACCCGAACTCCGTGCGGATCGCCTGCTCCTTGATGCCGGCGTACTTCCACCACGAGCGCTCGAAGGCGAGGATGGTCTGCTCACGCTCGGTGAGGCTGTCCGCACGTGCCGCCCGCGACGGCACGTCCGACGACGGTGTGTCCGGAGCGGCTCCCATGGGTCCATCGTAGGTGTGCGAATGACATCGTTGGTATTCGCTGCGGCCCGGCGTGGCGCGCACGAGCCCCGAGCGCGAGGATGGCCGCCATGACGTCCGACCCCGCTCCGATCCGCTGGGGCATCCTCGCCACCGGCGACATCGCCCACAGCTTCGCACGCGATCTGGCCCTCCTCGACGACGCGACGCTGCACGCCGTCGGCTCACGGTCGCTGTCGTCGGCGCGCGCCTTCGCCGACGAGTACACCGACGCCACGACGCAGCCGCGTCCGTACGGGTCGTACGAGGACCTGCTCGGCGACCCCGACGTGGACGTCGTGTACGTCGCGACGCCGCACGGGCGCCACACCGAAGACGTTCTCGCGTGCTTCGAGGCGGGCAAGGCGGTGCTCTGCGAGAAGGCGCTCACCCTGGACGCACCGTCGGCCCAGCGTCTCGTCGACGAGGCGCGCCGGCGCGGGCTGTTCTTCGCCGAGGCCATGTGGATGCGCCTCAACCCCAACGTCGTCCGGATGCTCGAGATGGTCAGCGAGGGCGCCTGCGGAGAGGTGCGGCAGGTACGCGCGGACCTGGGCTTCTCCGCCCCCGCCGACAAGGCCCGCCTCTGGGACCCCGCGCTCGGCGCCAGCGCGCTGCTCGACATCGGCATCTACCCGCTGACGTTCGCCTACCTCGTGCTCGGCAGGCCGGACGAGATCAGCGCCTCGGCCGCGCTCAGCGACACTGGCGTCGACCTGAACGGCGGCGCGACGCTGCGGTACGCGTCGGGGGCGGTGGCGTCGATCTCGTGGACCCAGGTCGCCTGGTCCGACGGCCGGGCGTCGATCGCCGGGGACGGCGGCAGGATCGAGGTCGCGGGGCCGATGAACAACCCGCGGGCCTTCACGTACGCCCGCTACTGGGAGTCCGACGAGATCACCGTGCCGGTCCTCGGCGAGGGCTACGCCCACGAGATCCTCGAGGTCGGCCGCTGCCTGCGCGGCGGGCGTACCGAGTCGTCGCTCCTGCCGCTGGACGAGACGGTGGAGATCATGGCGCTCATGGACGAGATCCGTGCGCAGGTCGGTGCGACGACGGGCTGACCTCCTCCGTCCACTGCCTGCGCGCGGTGTCGGCCGATAAGGTCGAGCCCATGAGCGACGTACGTGGATCCGACAAGGTCATCAACAGCCTGCGGGGGCACGAGGGCTCTGCGGCGTTCGTCGTCGCCGCCAACCGGCTGCCGGTCGACCGCGTGCAGATGCCGGACGGCTCGACCACCTGGCGGACCTCCCCCGGCGGCCTGGTGACCGCGCTGGAGCCGGTGCTGCGCAAGCAGGGCGGCGCGTGGATCGGCTGGACCGGCGCCCCCGACGAGGAGCTGGAGCCGTTCGACCACGAGGGCATGCAGCTGGTGCCCGTCCCGATCCACGAGCAGGAGGTGGAGGAGTACTACGAGGGCTTCTCCAACGCGACGCTCTGGCCGCTCTACCACGACGTCATCGCGACACCGGAGTTCCACCGCGAGTGGTGGGACGCCTACGTCGCCGTCAACCGGCGCTTCGCCGAGTACGCCGCCACCATCGCCGAGCCCTCGGCCGTCGTCTGGGTCCAGGACTACCAGCTCCAGCTCGTCCCGCAGATGCTGCGCGAGATGCGCCCCGACCTGCGGATCGGCTACTTCCTGCACGTGCCGTTCCCGCCGGCCGAGCTGTTCACCCAGCTGCCGTGGCGCCGCCGCATCCTCGAGGGCCTGCTCGGCGCGGACCTCGTCGGCTTCCAGACCACCGGCGGCGCGCAGAACTTCGTCCGGCTCGTCCGCATGCGCGTCGGTCACAAGACGCACCGCGACACCATCTACCTGGAGGACGGCCGTACGGTCGTCGCCAAGGCGTTCCCGATCTCGATCGACTCGCACTCGTACGAAGAGCTCGCACGGCGACCTGAGACGCAGGCCCGCGCCGACGAGATCCGCGAGAGCCTCGGCAACCCCAAGTTCGTGCTCCTGGGCGTCGACCGTCTCGACTACACCAAGGGGATGCCGCAGCGCCTGCGCGCGTTCGGCGAGCTGGCGCAGGAGGGTCTCCTCGACCCCGCCGACGCCGTCTTCGTCCAGGTGGCGCCGCCCTCGCGGGAACGCGTCGACCAGTACCGCCGCCTGCGCGACGAGATCGACCGCCTCGTCGGCCGCATCAACGGTGACGTCGGGCGGATCGGCCAGCCGCCGATCACCTATCTGCACTCCTCGTACCCGCGCACCGAGATGGCGGCCCTCTACCGCGCTGCCGACGTGATGGTCGTGACGCCGTTGCGTGACGGGATGAACCTCGTCGCCAAGGAGTACGTCGCGTGCCGCTACGAGGAGACCGGGGCGCTGGTGCTCAGCGAGTTCGCCGGTGCCGCCGCCGAGCTCAAGCAGGCCTACCTCGTCAACCCGTACGACATCAACGGGATGAAGGCCACGATGCTCAAGGCGATCACCGACCCGCCGAAGGAGAAGGCCAAGCGGATGCGCGCGATGCGTCGCCACGTCATGGAGCACGACATCGACAAGTGGGCGCACCGCTTCCTCGAGGAGCTGGAGAAGATCCGCGAGCCGCACGGCAAGCGGACCCGACCGGTCGACTGAGCCACCCGCGCGGGGGCCTCCGACGCCCCGGTTAGGGTCGAACGCATGCGACCGAGTCAGTGGTACGAAGCCCAGGACATGTTCGGCGATCACGTCACCCTCACGCAGCTGCGTCCCCACCATGCCGAGGGGGTGCTGGCAGCCTCGCAGGACGACTCCGTCTTCGAGTGGATGTCGTTCGACCGGCCGACGACCCTCGCGGAGGCCGAAGCCGTGGTGCAGCGCTACCTCACCATGCCCGACACCAACGCCTGGGCGCAGATCGACACGAAGTCAGGCGACCTCGCCGGCATCACGACCATGTACGACGTGAGCCCCGAGCGTCGCTCGCTGCTCATCGGCGCCACCTGGCTCGGCGAGCGATTCCAACGCAGCGGCATCAACACCGAGGCCAAGCTGATGCTCCTCACCCATGCGTTCGACACCCTCGGCGCCGTAAGGGTGGCGTGGGAGACCGACGAGCGCAACACGCAGTCGCAGGCTGCGATCGAGCGGCTCGGCGCGACCAAGGAGGGCATGCTGCGCAAGCACAAGCCCCGCAAGGACGGGTCGTTCCGTACGACGGTGCTCTACAGCGTCGTCGACGACGAGTGGCCACAGGTCCGCGACGGACTCCGTGCCGCCCTCGCCCGCTGAGCCACGGCCGGGCGGCGCAGACGGTCAGCGGCGCGGGGCCTGGCCCAGGGTGCGCTGCGCGGCCAGCGCCAGGATCAGCGCCGTCCACGCCGCGGCGACGGTGACGCCGAACGCCGGTCCGTAGCCTCCGGCGTCCGCGAGCCGTCCCGCCGTGGTCGAGCCGACGGCGTACCCGATCCCGGTCGCCCCGGCCAGCAGCGTCATCGCCGCCCCGACCCGGTTGAGCGGCACGATGCGCTCGCCGAGCGTGAAGTTGCTGATCATGTACGGCGCCACGGCGAAGCCGAGCACCAGCACGACGCCGACGAGCGCAGGCAGGCTGTGGACCAGCACGAGCGGCGACGAGAGGAGCGCGAGCGCGGCGGCCGCGGCGAGGATGCGCCGCTCGAACCCGATCCGCGCCGGCACCCACGCCATCGAGAGTCCCGCGACGACCGAGCCCACGCCCAGCGTCGCGTGGACGAGGCCCGAGAGCCCCGGCGTACCCTCGGCGGTTGCCAGCGCGGTCGCTCCGGTCTGCACGGAGCCGAACAGCACGCCGACGAGCAGCTGCGCGACGACGATCAGCGCGAACGCCGTCGTGAAGATGCGGCCCTTCACGGCGTTCGCGACGTGCGTCACGCGGGTGAGCGCGGCCGTGGGGTGGAGGCCGAACCATCCGCCGAACACGACGAGGAGGGCCGCAGCCACCAGCAGCGACCCCGCGGGGTCGACGAGCACGGCGACCGTGCCGACGAGCGCGGGACCGAGCACGAACGAGGCCTCGTCGGCCGCGCCCTCGTACGAGAACGCGGCGTCGACCAGCTGCGGCGACTCGCGCCCTGCACGACCGGTGATCGGCCGCCAGCGCACGCGGGCCAGCGGGCCGACCTGCGGCATCGCGGCTCCGGTCAGCGCGGCCACGGCGATCAGCCACCCGTCGGCGGCCCCGGCCTGGGCGAGCACGACCAGTGCTGCCAGGCCCGCACCGCCGGTGAAGGACTGGACCAGCACCACAGGACGCTGCCCGACGCGGTCGGCGAGCGCGCCGGCGACCGGCGAGACCACGGCGTTGGCGACCGCGAGCGCACCGGCCGCGAGACCGCCCGTCGTGTAGGCACCTGTGGTGGAAGAGACGAGCAGAAGGGTGCCCATCTGGCTCATGGCCAGCGGGAGCCGCCCGAGGAAGGCGACGACGACATATCCGGGCCCGACAAGGGAGAAGAGTCGGCGGTAGGTGGCGAACGGTGACACGGGGTGGTTCCTCAAGGGTCGCAGCACTGGCGCGCCTCCCTCCACCAGAACGCGCCAGGAACCCTGAGCCCACCCAGTGTATCGGGCGTCGCCGAGCCCACCCGACGAGTCGCGCCTAGCTCCCCGCGAGCTCGATCCGTACGACGGTCCCGACCGGGACGACGGTCCCGGGGGCCGGGGAGACGCGCACCTCGTCGTACGCGGCGAGGGTGGCCCCGCCGGTCGTCCGGACCTCTGCCCGCAAGCCGACACGCGTGAGCCGCTCCTGCATCTCCCGCGGTCGCGGCATTGCGGCGTACCCCTTCTTGCCGCCCCTCATCCCGAGCGTGACCTGCGGGACGGCGACCTCGTCGGTGGGGAGCAGACGCAGCGAGCCGACGACGACGTCGACGGCCTCGGCGGGGCCCTTCACGAGGAGACGGACGTCTTCCTGGGGAACGACGACGACGTCCTGGGTGACACCGTCGACGGTGCTGCGCACCTGGCCGTAGGGCACCCCGTCCAGCGACGCGTCGACCGGCGGGTCGTCTTGGGTGGTGCCGGTCGCGGCGAGCGAGTCGATGCGCACCGTCGTGATCGTGGGCGGCCGCTGGACGGCGCACGCCTTGAAGATGCCGACGGAGAAGAAGTAGCCGGAGTGGAGCGGCTCGTCGCACCGAGGCGCCTCCCACCGCCAGGTGTCCGGGACCGAGACGACGACGCGACCGCGCCCGACCTCGCGGAGCGCGACGCCCGGCGCGCCGAGGACGCGTGCGGCAGCGGCCTCGTCGCGCTCGGCCACGCGGGCGTCGTCCTCAGGCGTCGCGTCGGCGGCCGACGGCGGCGCGGCGACCTGCGGCGGCTCGGTCGACGGAACGCCCCCACGGCTGGCGAGACCGACCGCAGCCACCGCCACCACCGCCGCCGCAGCGAGAACCGCGGCGACCGGGGCCACCCGACGCGACACCGCCCTGGTGCGCCGCGTCGGCGCGGCCGCCGCCCATCGCCGGCGGAGCTCGTCGCCGTCGGGCGCGTGCGCGGCGAGGTCGTCGAGACGCCGCCGCAGGTCGTCGTCGTTCATCGCGGAGTCCCCTCGTACGGGTCGGTCAGGTCCTGGCGCAGCCGAGCGATGCCTCGCGAGAGCAGACTGCGTACGGTCGCCGGGCGGCACCCCAGCGCCGCGGCGATCGCCGCGTCGTCGAGGTCGACCCAGTAGCGCAGCACGATGGCGCGGCGCTGGCGGTCCGACAGGGCGTCGAGCCCTTGGCGCAGCGCGTCGACGTCCTCGTACGCGAGGGCGTCGCGGGTGTCGGCATGCACCGACGGCTCGAGCGGCACCTCCTGCAGCCTCTTGCGTCTCCACCGGCTGCGCTGGAGGTTCACCATGATCGTCGCGACGTACGCGAGCGGGTCCTCGGCGGCAGACACGCTCGCCCACGACTTCCACAGCCGGGTGCAGGTGTCTTGAGCGAGGTCCAGGGCGTCCTCACGACTCCCGACGAGCAGGTACGCCAGACGCGTCAGCCACGTCGCGTGCTCACGCACGAACGCGTCGACGTCGGCCAGCTGCTCGGAGTCGGTCATGGTCACACATCATGGACGCCGCCGGAGCCGGTGGTGTTGCATCGATCTTCGCAGGGCGAGTCTCCGTGCCAGACTCGCCCGCATGAGCAACACGCAGGTTATCCTCGCCAACGAGCGCACCTACCTCGCGTACGTGCGTACCGCGCTCGCACTGATGGCCGCCGGCGTGGCGATCATCGAGTTCGGCGACAACCTCGGAGACACGGAACGGACGCGGGTCCTCGGCGCCGTCATCTTCGCCGGCGGCATCCTGCTGTCGTTGCTCGGCTACCTGAGGTGGCGCGTCGTCGACCGCCGGATCCTCGCGAACGAGGACCCGCCCGCGACGTGGGTCCCCCTCACCCTCGTGGTGAGCGTCGGCGTGTTCGGGGCCGTGGTGCTGCTCATGTCGGTCTTCTGAGGAGCAGGGGCGCGTCGCTAGGCTGTCGCGCGTGCCCGCACCCCTGAGCCAGCTCGTCGCCCCCGACTGGGCCGAGGCCCTCGCCCCCGTCGCCGACCAGGTCACCGCCATGGGCGAGTTCCTCCGCTCAGAGATCGCCGCCGGGCGCAGCTACCTCCCAGAGGGCCGCCACGTCCTGCGTGCCTTCACCGAGCCCATGGACGCGGTCAAGGTGCTCGTCGTCGGGCAGGACCCGTACCCGACACCGGGGCACGCCGTCGGGTTGTCCTTCTCGGTGGCTCCGCACGTCCGGCCGATCCCCCGCAGCCTGATGAACATCTACGCCGAGATGCGCACGGACCTCGGCGTCGCGGAGCCCACGTCCGGCGACCTCACCCCCTGGGCGAAGCAGGGCGTGCTCCTGCTCAACCGCGTCCTCACCGTCGAGCCCGGCCGCCCGGCCAGCCACCGCGGCAAAGGGTGGGAGGCGATCACCGAGCAGGCCATCAAGTCCCTCGTCGCCCGAGACCAGCCGCTCGTCGCGCTGCTGTGGGGACGCGACGCGCAGTCGTTGCAGCCCTGGCTGGGTGACACCCCGGTCATCGCCTCGCCGCATCCGAGCCCCTTGTCGGCGTCACGCGGATTCTTCGGGTCCCGGCCCTTCAGCAGGGTCAACGAGGCGCTCGTCGCGCAGGGAAGCCCACCCGTGGACTGGCGCCTCCCCTGAGGGCATTGACCGATGCCCTAGCCTCGGTCGCGTGACCCGAGAACGCTCCGCCGTCCTGGCCAGTGGATTCAGCCGGCTCGCACGCTGGTCCTGGCAGCTGATCGCGATCGCTGCCGGCCTCTACGTCCTCGGCTGGATCATCGGCAAGTTCTGGATGATCGGCTACCCGGTGATGCTCGCCCTGGTGGTGACGACCCTGCTCGGCCCTCCGGCAGCCTTCCTGCGTCAGCGCGGTGTCCCGGCGGCGCTCGCCGCGACCGTGACGGTCGTCGGGTTCCTCGGGATCCTCAGCGGTGTGGTCGCCGTCCTCGCCCCGCAGGTCGCCGGCCAGGCCGGCGAGATCGCGGCGGAGGCGGCGAGAGGCCTTCAGGTCCTGCAGGACTGGGTGCAGGACGGTCCGCTCGGCGTCACCGACACCCAGCTCGAGAACGCGGTCAACGCCGTCGAGGACTGGCTGCGCAACAGCGCGGCCTCCATCAGCGCAGGCGCCATCTCTACCATCAGCGCCGCCACCGGCGTCCTCATCAACACCGTCCTCGTGCTCATGCTCACGTTCTTCTTCGTGAAGGACGGGCACAAGTTCCTCCCGTGGGTGCGTCGTACGCTCGGCGGCAGCGCAGGCGTCCACGTCAGCGAGGCCGGCGCCCGGGCGTGGGACACGCTCGGCGGCTTCATCCGGACCCAGGCCCTGGTGTCGTTCGTCGACGCCGTGTTCATCGGCATCGCCCTCGTCGTGCTCGACGTGCCGCTGGCCGTCCCGCTCGCGGTGCTCGTCTTCTTCGGTGGCTTCATCCCGATCGTCGGCGCCTTCGTGACCGGCGCCCTGGCCGTGCTCGTCACGCTCGTCACCAACGACTTCAGCGACGCGCTGATCATGCTCATCGTGATCATCGTCGTGCAGCAGCTCGAGGGCAACGTGCTGTCGCCGTGGCTGCAAGGCAAGGCGATGAACATCCAGGCGGCGGTCGTGCTGCTGGCGATCACGGCCGGCGGCTCGATGTTCGGCATCACGGGCGCCTTCCTGGCGGTCCCTGTCGTGGCGACCTTCGCCGCGGTCTTCCGCTACGTCAACGAGCAGATCGCCATCGCCGCCGGGGACCCACCGCCCGAGGGTGGGGTGACGCCCCCAGGCGAGGACGTCCCCGAGCCGGACCCGGACGCTCCGGCTGGCGCGTCACCCGCCCCGCCAGGTGTGACGAGGACGGCGCGGGGTACTGGGAGCGAGGACTGATCCCTCTCTCCACAGGAGCTGTCGATGCACCTTCCCGCCGCCCGCGGTCCGCTCAGCGCACGGCTGATCCACCTGCTGCGACGAGATCAGGACGGTGAATCGGGTCGCCTCGCGCACGAGGCGGAGTCGGAGGTGGCGGAGGAGGAGCACAGCTCGCCCCTCACCGACATCGACCACCAGCTCAGCCTCTGGATCATCTACGAGCTCAGCTTCCACGGCTTCGACGACGTGGACGACCAGTGGGAATGGGCGCCTGAGGTCGCCGGGCTCCGCGCGGTGCTCGAGGCCCCGTTCGAAGCGGCCCTGCGGGAGTCGGCCGCAGACTGGCTCGCGCGGGCCCGGGCGTACGACGGCGACGTCGCGGAGCAGATCTTCACCCTCACCGAGGAGTTCGACGAGGGCCCGGACCTCTCCCGCTTCATCCGCCGCGAGGCGACACCGGAGCAGGTCCGCGACTTCCTGCGCCAGCGCAGCATCTACCACCTCAAGGAGTCCGATCCGCACACGTTCGTGATCCCGCGGCTGACCGGCCCCGCGAAGGCTCACCTCGTCGAGCTGCAGTACGACGAGTACGGCGGCGGCCGCGTCGGGCACCTGCACCACGAGCTGTTCGCCGCCACGATGCGGGCCTGCGGGCTGGACGACACGTACGGGGCGTACGTCGACAAGGCCGACGCGGCCACCCTCGCCAGCTCCAACGCGATGTCGCTCTTCTGCCTGCACCGCCGTCTGCGCGGAGCCGCGATGGGTCACCTGGCCGCGTTCGAGGCCACCAGCTCGATCCCGTGCCGACGGATCGCCGCAGGACTGCGTCGGGTCGGGTTCGGGGACGAGGCAGCCCGCTACTACGACGAGCACGTCGAGGCCGACGCCGTGCACGAGCAGCTCGCGGCGCGCGAGATCTGCGGCACGCTCGTCGAGAGTGGCGACGTCGACGCCTCGGAGATCCTGTTCGGGGCGGTGACCTGCCTGGCCCTCGACGCGCGCCAGTCCGAGGCGCTGACCGGCGGCTGGGAGCAGGCGGCCGAACCCGACAGCGAGGCGGTCCCTGCCGGAGCGGCCTCGTGAGCGCCCCCACGGACCGCGAGCCCGCCGTCGAGGTCGTGCTGTGCCCCGACGGCCCGGCGCTCGTGCGCAGCAAGGTGTCGCCGGTCGACGTCGTGATCCCCACCGACGGGTCCGCGAGCACGCGGCCCGTCAGCGCGCTGTGCCGGTGCGGCCGTACGGGTCGCGACCCGTGGTGCGACGGCACCCACAAGCTTGCCGGGCGGCGGCGCCGACCGGCCGAACCCGCGACCGGGAAGGACGAGACATGAGAGCAGTGACCTGGCAGGGCCGGCGCGACGTCCGCGTCGAGACCGTTCCCGACCCCCAGATCCAGAAGCCGACCGACGCCGTGATCCGGGTGACCAGCTCCGGACTCTGCGGATCCGACCTGCACCTGTACGAGGTGCTGGGTCCGTACATGACTCCCGGCGACGTGCTCGGGCACGAGCCGATCGGGGTCGTGGAGGAGGTCGGCAGCGGTGTCGACGGCTTGGCGGTCGGCGACCGCGTCGTCGTCCCGTTCCAGATCAGCTGCGAGGCCTGCTGGATGTGTGAGCGCGGCCTGCAGAGCCAGTGCGAGACGACCCAGGTCCGCTCCACCGGGAAGGGCGCCGCGCTGCTCGGCTACAGCTCGCTGTACGGGCAGGTGCCGGGCGGGCAGGCGGAGCTCCTCCGTGTCCCGCTGGCGGCCACCACCGCCGTACGGGTGGAGCACGGGCCGTCGGACGATCGCTACGTCTTCCTGTCCGACGTGCTCCCGACGGCCTACCAGGGCCTGGAGTACGCCACGGTGCCGGACGGCGGGACGCTGGTCGTGCTGGGGCTCGGGCCGATCGGGCAGATGGTGGCGCGGATGGCCGTCCACCGTCAGATCCGGACGATCGGTGTCGACCTGGTGCCCGACCGCCTCGCACGTGCGGTGCAGCACGGCGCCGAGGTGATCGACGCGGCCGAGGGTGGCGTCACCGAGCGGATCCTCGAGCTCACCGCGGGTCGTGGAGCGGAGAGCGTCGTCGACGCTGTCGGGATGGAGGCCCACGGGTCGCCTGTCACCAAGGCGGCACAGACGGCCGTCGGTGTCCTCCCCGACGTGCTCGCGCGGCCGCTGATGGACCACGTCGGGATGGACCGCCTCGCTGCCCTCATGACGGCGATCGAGGTCGTCCAGCGTGGCGGGACGATCAGCTTGTCCGGGGTCTACGGCGGCGCGGCCGACCCGATGCCGATGCTCGACCTCTTCGACAAGCAGGTCACGCTGCGCATGGGCCAGGCGAACGTACGCCGCTGGATCCCCGACCTCCTCCCACTCGTGGAGGATCCGAGCGACCCGCTGGGCGTCGAGGGCTTCGCGACGCACCACCTGCCGCTGGACCAGGCACCTGAGGCGTACGCCACCTTCCAGCAGAAGGGCGACGGCATGCAGAAGGTCCTGTTCCGGCCGTGACGAGGTCTCTCGCGAGCGCATCGGAGGTCTCTCGCGAGCGGGGGGAGCCGTACGGTGGGGGCATGCCTGAGGCGGCACACCCCGAGGAGTCCACCGACGCGAGGCTCACGCGCAACTGGAACGAGCTGCTCCAGGAGCTGCGGGTCGCGCAGACGGGCGTCCAGATCCTCACCGCGTTCCTGCTGACGCTGCCGTTCACCCCCCGGTTCGAGGAGCTCGACGCGACCCAGGAGGGCGTCTACCTCGCGGTCCTGTCGGGCTCGGTGGCTGCGACCGCCCTGCTCGTGGCGCCCGTGGCGATGCACCGGGCGCTCTTCCGCCAGGGGCAGCGCCCATGGCTGGTCGGCGCCGCCCACGTGTGCGCGATCCTCGGCCTCGCGGCGCTGGCGCTCACCGTGTCCGGCGTGATGTGGCTCGTCTTCGACGTCGTCGTCTCCGCACCGGGAAGCTGGATCGCCTTCGGCACCACGCTCGCCCTCTTCACCGTGCTGTGGGTCGGGCTACCCCAGCTCAATCGCTCGATGCGCTGATCAGGTGATCGGCGGGAGGTTGCGGGTCGAGACGAGCATCTCCGCCACGTTGCGCAACTTCAGGTTGTGGTGCTGGGAGTAGCGGCGCAGCACCTCGAACGCGCGGGCGTCGTCCAGGTCGTACCGCTCCATCAGGATGCCCTGCGCCTGACCGATGAGCTTGCGGGCGTCGAGGGCGTACACGAGGTTGGCCTGGTGCTCGGCCTTGGCGATCGCGAGGGCAGCGTGACGCGCGAAGAGGTGGGCCAGGGCAGCGTCGTCCTCGTTGAAGAACCGCGCGGACTTGGAGTAGAGCGAGACGACCCCGATCCGTCGGTCGTCCGGCGAGAGGCTCACACCGAGGAGGCTCGAGAGCCCCAGGTCGGCAACGGCGCTCGCCCACCGCGGCCAGCGCTTCTCCACGCTCAGGTCGCCTGAGCGCAGGGTCTGGTCCCAGCTGTCGGACAGGCACGGACCCTCGCTGAGCTCGCACTGCAGCTGCTCGGCGCGGACGACCACGTCGCCTGTCGCCGCCACCGTCTCGAGCCTGCCCCGACCGCGGATCATGGTCACGACCGCGTGGTCCATCTCGAGGATCTCGCACAGGTTCTTGATGACCTGCTCCGCCGTCTCCTGCGGGGAGTCCGCCGCGTGGAGCTCCTCCACCAGATCGGCGAGCTCGTGATGATCGAGCCGTGTGTCGTTCACGATACGCCTTCCCGGTGCTGCTTCCCGTGGGGACCGTCCCCAGCCAGGGCAGCCTAGTCTGGGCACCTGGGGCGGGAGAAGGCGCGGTGGGTCTTGCCTGGACAAACTGTTACACGGGCGTCGAGATCCGTTGCCGCGCGGGCGTCCAGTCGCCGGGCAGTCCTCGCTCGGCGACGAGGTCGACGAGACGGGCCTGGGTCTCTGTGTCGCTGCCGATCGTCCGCCGACGCGCGAGGGCCAGCGGCAGGCGGCGCAGCGCGTCCAGGACACCGAGGGCGTCAGGACTCCCCCGACGTACGTGGCGGACAGCCCGCCGCACCGCGACCCTGGCAGGCCGCCTCATCACGGCGGTCAGCACCTCGCCGCGGGCACGCATACGCGCCCGGGTGGCTTCGGTCACCCTGCCGTCGGCGGGCTCGTGACGGGCGACGACGTCCGGGAGGTAGCACAGCCGCCGGCCGCTGTCGGCGATGTCGAGGGCGACGCGCTCTCCCTCTCCGCCGAGCAGCGGATCGAAACCGCCCACCTCGAGGAGCGCGGAGCGCCGTACGACGACCGCGCGGGCCACGAAGTCGAGGATGCTCGTCCCGGGGACGTCCGGGAAGCACGGCAGCGGCGAGCGCCCGACCTCCTCGCAGAAGGGGTCCAGGTGCGCGTCCTCACCGACCAGGAGCCGGGCGGCGATGACACCGATGTCCGCGTGGGTGTCGAGCACGTCGGCGGCGAGGTCCAGCGAGCAGGGCGCCCACCAGGAGTCGTCGTCGGCGAACGCCACGTACGGGGTGCTGGCCGCGTAGGCCCCGATGTTGCGGGCCACCGCACCGAGGTCGTGGTCGAGCTCGATCACGGTCGCGTCCGGAGCGAGCGTGCGGACGAGGTCCGCCGAGCCGTCGGTCGACCCGTTGTCGACGACGACGAGGGGCGCGCTGTGTCGAGGGATGGTTCGTTCGAGCTGCTCTCGGCCGTCGCGGGTGACGACCACCGTCGTCACCCGCTCGGAGTGTTCGACGTCGCCGAGGCTCATCGAGGGGAGAGTCATGTCCTTCCGGTGCCCACGCCGGGGACCGACATTCGAAAATTGTCGTAACGTCCCAGAACTGCGCTCACTCGCCGGGCCACGCGCCGGTGAACCTCTCGAACCCCTTGGCTCCGGCGCGGTCGATGACGGCCTTGACGACGGCGTAGATCATGCCCTGGATCGCTGCGGCCACGAGAAGCTCCCGCCACCCGTACGAGGAGGCCAGCGGGTTGGGGGTCTCGTCCTCGTCGGAGACCCGCTTCCAGACCCGCTTGAAGATCATGCCGGCGATCAGGCCGCCGGCCATGCCGGAGGCGAGTCCTACGGGACGGTACGCCAGCTTCGCTGCCTTCGGCATGTCAGTGCTCCTTCTCGTGGTCGGGCTCGGGCTCCCCGGTGTCCGGCTCGTTCGGCTGCGGGGTCTCAGGGTTGATCCGCGGATCAGTCTCAGGATCGGTGACCGGGTCGTCGGGCGCAGGTTCGGTGCGCCCGGGAGTCCCGCCGCCTCCCCCGCCTGAGCCACGGGTCGGCAGGAGGACGACCCGGCACCGAGGGACCGGAGGCATGCGTCGCCTCCCGACCGGCTCGTCGCGCAGGACGAATCCGAGGTCCGCGAGCCTCGGGACGAGCATCAGGAGGCACGCCAGGACGACGTCCTCGCCGGGGCAGCGGTGGCCCGTCTCCGGGTCGCCGCCCCCTTGCGGCACCATCGCGTACGGGCCGGGGACCCCCGCCTCGAAGCGCTCGGGCCAGAAGGTCTCCGGCTCCGACCACAGACGTGGGTCGTGGTCGGTCCCCCAGACGTCGAGGACCACCAGCGACCCGCGGGGGACGTCGTGCCCTTCGAAGGCGAGGTCCTTCGTGGCGACGGCGCCGAGGAACGGCGCGAAGGGCCCGTGGCGCCGGATCTCCTGCGCGACCGCGAGCGCGTCGAGCTCCCCCGACCGCACGCGGGCCCGCACGTGCGGCCACAGCCCGTACGCCCGCGCGGTCGCCGCGACGAACCACGCGACCGCGACGGTCGGTCGTACGAGGTTGAGGGCTTCGACGGCCGCGACCCGCAGCGGGAGCAGCTCCCCGTCGTCCCCGCGCCAGCGCGCGACCTCACCGAGCGGTGAGTCGTCCCCCTCCGTGCGGGCGCGCGCCACCAGCGTGCGCATCCAACGCTCGGCACGGCGCCGGGCCAGCTGCGCACGGACCTGACGCCGTCCCGCTGAGCCGAACCCGTCGACCATCGCGACCATGTCCCGAGCGCGGCGCGCCTCCTCGTCGGGATCGAGGGGGATGCCGACCCACTCGCACACGGCGGCGAGCTGGATCCGAGCCGCCTCGGCGAAGAGGTCGACCTCGCCACTCCAGTGCGGTGCGCGTGCGTCCCACCCTGCCCCCACGCGCTCGGCCACCGCGAACGCGGCAGCCGTGTCGAGCAGCGAGGTGAACCCGTCCTTGCGTCGCCGGTGCGACGGGCCGTCGAGCGTGTGCACGGCACCTTTCCCGAACAGCGAGCTCACGATCGGCGGAGGCAGGGCTCCTCGTCGTCGCAACCCAGAAGACTCGTAGAAGAAACGGGCACCGTCCTCCCCGCGGACACAGGTCGTCCTCCGACCGGCGAGACGGGTGCGGACCACCTCTGCCCCCTCCTCCTGGCGACGGCGTTCCCAGAACCCGTAGCCCTCCCTGAGGAGAGGCAGCGAGCGGTCGAGCACGCCGAAACGTGCCTGCTCGCGCGCACGGTCCGCCTGCTCCCGTACCTTCGCGATCACCGTCTGCGTCATGCGCGTCGGGTGCCCAGCCGACGTGCCTTCATGCGTGCGTCACTCGTCGCGCGAGTCGTTCCCGGCGTCGAGACGAGACTCGTAGCGCTGCTGAGCCTCGACGACCACGTCTTCGGTCAGGCGCGCCACCGGTGCGAGCGAGTCGACGAGCGGCTCGTGGTCGGGTCCGCTGCCGACACGGCGCCCCCGCAGCAGCCACGGGAAGCGGTCGGACTCCTCACCGAGCTCGCCGTACTTGCAGACCCGGCGCGCGATCCAGTCGGCGGCGGGTCGGGTCCACCACGGCTCGGGGTCGATCGTCGTCACCGACCACCCCGGCATCTCCTGCCCGCTCTCGTAGTCGCGGCTCGGTCCGTCCTTCTCGTCCTGCTCCGGTCCCGGGGAGTAGCGCAGGTACATGCCAGGGCTTGAGGCGACCAGTGCGACCAGCTCGTCAAAACTGTCCACCGTGGGCAGTCCGGCGGTCTCCTTCTGCATCACGTCCTCCTCATCCGGTGTCGGAGAGCATCTCGCGCACGGCACGTTCCACCGTGCCCCGCCCGGCGGGCTGGTCGGCGCGCCGTCCCAGCCGGCGCAGCGTCCCGGCGATCGTGACGCCCTCGTCGAACAGCTCCACCACGCGCGGGTTCACGTACGAGGAGCGCGCGACCGCGGGTGTGTTCCCGAGCTCGGCGGCGACCGCGCGCATGGCGTCGGCGACGGCACGGTTGCGGGCGCGCGCCGTGCGCGACTCCTCCGCAGCCCGCGCGAGCGCGACCGACGCGTTCACCGTGGCGTGCCACGTCCGGAAGTCCTTCGCGGTCATGTCCTCGCACACGACCGTGCGCAGGTAGCTGTTCACGTCGGTGCTGCGGATCTCGCGCCACTTCCCGTCCTCGCGGTAGGCGAGCAGGGACTCGCCCCCGCGGCGGCGGCGCATCGCGGCGACCGCCTCGTACGCGAGCGGGTCGTCGATCACCACCCGCTGTGCGACAGCGCTCTTCCCGTCGAACGCGAACTCCATCACCGCCGGCTCGCGTCGCAGCACCACGTGGTCGCGCCGGAGCGTCGCCAGGCCGTACCCGCCGTCCTCGTCGACGTACTCGACGTTGCCGACGCGGAACAGGCCGCGATCGAGGAGTCGGAACGTGGTGGCGAGTGCGCGGACGCGAGGCATCCCCTCCTCGCGGAGATGGGCGCGGACCCGCCGTCGGGCACGAGGCAGCTCGGCGGCGACCTCCAGCACCCGCTCGTGCTTGCGCTCCTCCATGAGCGCCCGCCAGCGCGGGTGGTAGAGGTACTGCACCCGACCGGCCGCGTCACGGCCGGTGGCCTGCAGGTGCCCCGACGGCCACCTGCAGATCCAGACCTCTTCCCAGGCCGGGGGTATCGCGAGGGCCACGCAACGAGCGCGGGCCTCGGCTCCGAGCACTCGACCTTTCTCGTCGAGGTAGCGGAATCCTCGGCCCACGCGCTTGCGCGTCCACCCGGGCTCCTCACGGGAGACCGTACGGAACCTCATCCGGGCTACGCCGCGAGGACCCCGTCACCGAGCTCCTCACGGAGCTGGTTGGTGATGCGGCTCAGGATCCGCGAGACCTGCATCTGAGTGACGCCGAGGCGTCCGGCGATCTGCTCCTGCGTCCACCCGCCGAAGAACCGCAGGGCCAGCGCCTCGCGGTCGCGCGGGCTCAGCTTGCGTACGAGCGGCGCCAGGGCGACGCGCTCCTCGGTACGGTCGAAAGCCTCGTCAGGCTCACCGAGCACGTCGGCGAGCGTCGACTCGCCGGCCGTGCCCGGCGACTCCAGCGAGGACGGCTGGTAGCAGCCGTCGGCGGCGCGCGCCTCGCGCACCTCGGAGACGTCGATGCCGAGCCGCTTGGCGAGCACCTCGTCCGAGGGCAGCTCGCCGAGCTCCTGCAGCAGCTCCTCGGTGCATGCCGAGATCTGCGCGCGCGCCTCCTGGATGCGACGCGACGGGCGCACCATCCAGCAGCTGTCACGGAACCACCGACGGACCTCGCCGCGGATGGTCGGGACTGCATAGGTCAAGAAGTCGTAACCGCGCTCGGGGTCGAACCCGTGGGCGGCCTTCGCCAGCCCGACGTAGGCGACCTGCTCGAGGTCCTCGACGGCTTCGCCGCGGTGACGGTAGTGGGCGGCGACCGCGCGGGCCACTCCCATGTTGGCCTCGATCAGTCGCTCGACGATCTCGGCTCGTTCGGTCTCGTCAGCGTCGACAAGGGCGGCGCACAGCTCGTCGGTGACGGTACGACGCTCAGCTCGACTGAGGTCGTGCGTGGGATCGAGAGGTCGTACGGCGATCGTGCTCGTGAAACCAGACATTGCCACGCTCCATCATTTTTTGTGATGGCGAGTAGTGGCACGCTGTTTGACCACTCGTTTTTCGTACAGGTCATTCGTAGCATGGTCGGCAGGCCGCTGTCGAGCCGACGAAATTTCTACGGACGCCCGAAACCCGCCGTGGCGCGCGCCAGCCCGGCGGCCTCGCGCATCGATCCCGTCCATGCCGGGCCGTGCCCGGGGAACAGCGTGCCGGCGTCGACCTCGGCGATCTCCTCGAGGGAGTCGACGGTGGCGCGGCGGTCGTGCGAGAAGCCGCGCGGGAGGAGCTGAGGACCGCGCAGCCGCGACACCGCGTGTCCGGTGATGAGCGCGTCGCCGCTGACGAGGATTCCCGATCCTGGCAGGTGGTAGGACGTGTGCCCGTCGGTGTGCCCCGGTGTCGGCACGGGGACGGGTGAGCCGGGAAGGTCGAGGCCCGTCGCAGGCAGGGGCTGCGCCTCCGGGAGCCCTTCGCGGTCCGTCCCGCCCAGGCGCACGATGTCGACGAGCCACGCGAGGGCTCCGTGGCGCCAGAGCACCAACGGCACGCGCAGAGGGCCGAGCTGCTGGAGGTAGTCGCGGTGCGCGTGCGGGACCTCGCGGGCGCCCGTCCAGACGTCCACGGAGTGAGACTGCGCCAGGTGGACCAGACCACCGAGGTGGTCGACGTGGGCGTGGGTCAGGAGCATGCCGCGGATGTCGCCCATCTGGTGGCCGATCTCGCGGACGGAGCGTTCGACGTCGGCCGCGTTCGCCGGGTACCCGCCGTCGATGAGCGTCAGGTCGTGGCCGTCCTCGACCAGCACCCAGTTCACGTGCTCGGTCGAGACGAGGTAGGCGTCCCCGACCCGGGTGATCGCGTACGGCGTCGTCATCACTGCTCCGTTCGTCGCGCCCTCGCTCCTGACACTCGCACGTCTGCGTCCTGTGGCGCGCGCTCCTTGCGCGACCACACCGCGTCGTAGCGCGCCACGCACCACGCCCACCACTCCCGCAACCACGACGGCGCCGCCGGGTCGGTGGCTCCGACGCGCATCGACCCGGTCGTACGCATCGCCGCCCAGAAGCACACCGGGAGCGGCCCGAACACCAGCGCGAGGACGACGAGCACCAGCCCGATCACCGCTCCGCCGCCGACGTCGCCCATGAGGACGACTGGGGCGACCCACAGGGTGAACGCGAGCACCGCGCAGCTGACGAGGGCGATCTCGGCGGGCGTCCACCTGTGCTGCACCCGGGTCACGAGCACGGCCACCCCGCAGAGCGAGGCGACCCCCACGAGCAGCGGTGCTGGATGGAACGCGAGCACGAAGATCAGGAGGGGGAACGAGGTGCCTGCGACGTACAGAGAGGCGATGACCACACCGAGCCCCCACGAGGGGCCGATCACCGCCGCGGCGAAGGCCAGGGCCTCCAGGCGCGTGAGCGGTGCACCGGGGCGTACGAGTCCCACCGAACCCCCTTTTTCGCCCTCAGAATCCGGTCCGGGTGGGCCGCGCCGACCACCCGTGGACGCCGCGAAGATAGTGGCTGGCGAGCCCGACCGTCAACCTGCGGTGAAGGGTGAGGGATGCTCCGGGAAGTCGCCGGCCGAGGCCCGCAGACGTCGCAGCAGGTCGAAGGCCTGGTCCTGCTCGGAGCCGGTCAGTCCGGTCACCGCGAAGTCGATGGCGGTGAGCGCCTTCGTGGCCTCCGTGACCAGCGTCCGCCCCTCGGCGGTGATGCGCGCGCGAGTACGCCGCCGGTCGTCCGGATCGGGCTCGCGACGGACCAGCCCCTGGGCCTCGAGACGGTCGATCGCGTTGGTCACCGAGGTCGGGTGGACCATCAGGCGGGCGCCGATCTTGCTCAACGGGAGGTAGCCGTCGCGGCTGAACGTGAGCAGCACCAGCACCTCGTACCGCGCGAACGTGATGTCGTACGGCCGCAGCGCCGCGTCCAGCTCGGCGAGGAGGAGCTGCTGGACGCGCATGATCGAGGTCGCCAGCCGCATGGCCGTGGGATCGCCGAAGTGCTCGCTCCACAGCGACCCGGCGCGCTCGACCGGGTCGAACGGCAGGCGGGGCTCAGGCATGACGCTCACCCTATCGAGTCTCGACATTAGTTGGACGTCCGACTATTTTAGATCCTATGGAGTCACAGGACGCCCTTCGCGTACGTGTCGTCACCGCCTCGAGCCTCTTCGACGGCCACGACGCCTCGATCAACATCATGCGGAGGATCTTGCAGTCGCAGGGGTGCGAGGTCATCCACCTCGGGCACAACCGCTCGGTCTCCGAGGTGGTCGACGCGGCGATCGAGGAGGACGCGCACGGGGTCGCCGTGTCGTCCTACCAAGGGGGGCACGTCGAGTACTTCGAGTACCTCGTCCAGCTCCTCGCCGAGCGCGGCGCCGGCCACGTCAAGGTCTTCGGGGGCGGCGGTGGAGTCATCGTGCCCGCCGAGATCGCACGCCTGCGCGAGAGCGGCGTCCTCATCTACTCCCCGGAGGACGGGCAGCGGCTCGGCCTGCCCGGGATGATCGCCGAGGTCGTCGAGGCGTGCCGCACCGACCTCTGGGCGCAGCACCAGCCGGACGCCGACGCGGTCCTCGCAGGCGACCGGGTCGCGCTCGCCCGGGCGATCACCGGCGCCGAGCAGGGACGGCTCGACGGCCCGCTCGCCGAGGCCGTGCGCGCGGCAGCCGACGCGTCGAACGCCCCCGTCCTCGGTATCACCGGCACGGGCGGCTCGGGCAAGTCCTCGTTGACCGACGAGCTCGTCCGCCGCCTGCGCACCGACCAGCAGGACAAGCTCCGCGTCGCCGTGCTCGCCGTCGACCCGACGCGCCGCCGCGGTGGCGGCGCGCTGCTCGGCGACCGGATCCGCATGAACGCCCTCGACGGGACCCACACGTTCTTCCGCTCGCTGGCGACCCGTGGTGCCCATGAGCTGCCCGAGACGCTGACCGACGTCATCGCCGTCATGAAGGCGGCCGGCTACGACCTCGTCGTGCTCGAGACCCCCGGCATCGGTCAGGGCGACGCGGCGGTCGTGCCGTACGTGGACGCGTCGCTGTACGTGATGACGCCGGAGTTCGGCGCCGCGTCGCAGCTGGAGAAGATCGACATGCTCGACCTCGCTGACGTCGTCGCGATCAACAAGTTCGAGCGCCGGGGCGCCGCGGACGCCCTGCGCGACGTCGGCCGTCAGCTGGTCCGCAACCGCGAGGCGTTCGGTGCCCGCCCCGAGGACATGCCGGTCTTCGGCACGTCGGCGGCGACGTTCAACGACGACGGTGTCACCGCGCTGTACCAGGAGCTCGCACGCCTGCTCGGGGAGCACGGGCTGCCGCTGGAGGAAGGCGCGCTGCCCCGCGTCGACGTCCGGCACTCGACACGGTTCGCGCAGGTCGTCCCCGCCGCGCGCGTCCGCTACCTGTCGGAGATCGCCGAGACCGTCCGGGAGTACCACGCGACCACGGAGCAGGTCGCGCAGGCGGCCCGTCGCGCGCAGGCCGCCGAGGAGGTCGCCGCGGCGCTGCCCGACGAGCCCGCCGTCGCGTCGTACGCCGAGCGGGCGCGCAGCGAGGTCCCCCCGGGCGTCCAGGAGCAGATCGCCACGTGGCCCGATGTCGTGACGACCTACGCCGAGCACACCCGGGAGACGCTGTCGGGCACGCCGGTCCCCCGCGTCGCACTTCCGCGGACGACCGACCACGGTGATCTCGTGCGCTACTGGCGCCGGGAGAACGTTCCCGGCCGCTTCCCCTTCACCGCCGGCGTCTTCCCGTTCAAGCGCGAGGGCGAGGACCCGGCACGCATGTTCGCCGGCGAGGGCGACCCGTTCCGGACCAACCGGCGCTTCAAGCTGCTGTCGGCCGACAGCGAGGCGACGCGCCTGTCGACGGCCTTCGACTCGGTGACGCTCTACGGCCGCGACCCCGACGAGCGACCCGACATCTACGGCAAGGTCGGGACCTCCGGCGTCTCCGTCGCGACGCTGGACGACATGAAGGCGTTGTACGACGGCTTCGACCTGCTCGCGCCGACGACCAGCGTGTCGATGACGATCAACGGGCCGGCTCCGACCGTGCTCGCGTTCTTCCTCAACACCGTCATCGACCAGGCCCGCGAGCGCGGGATCGACCCCGAGGAAGCACTGCGGACGGTGCGCGGCACGGTGCAGGCCGACATCCTCAAGGAGGACCAGGGCCAGAACACCTGCCTGTTCTCGACCGAGTTCTCCTTGCGCATGATGGCCGACATCCAGGAGTGGTTCATCGCCCACCAGGTGCGCAACTTCTACTCGGTCTCGATCTCCGGCTACCACATCGCCGAGGCCGGGGCGAACCCGCTCAGCCAGCTCGCGTTCACGCTCGCCAACGGGTTCACGTACGTCGAGTCGTACCTCGCGCGGGGCATGGACGTCGACGACTTCGCCCCCAACCTGTCGTTCTTCTTCTCCAACGGCATGGATCCCGAGTACTCCGTCATCGGACGGGTGGCACGCCGCATCTGGGCCGTCGCGATGCGCGACCGGTACGGCGCCAACGAGCGCTCGCAGAAGCTCAAGTACCACGTCCAGACCTCCGGGCGCTCGCTGCACGCGCAGGAGATGAGCTTCAACGACATCCGGACCACGCTGCAGGCCCTGATCGCGATCTACGACAACGCCAACAGCCTGCACACCAACGCGTACGACGAGGCGGTGACGACGCCGACGGAGGAGTCCGTACGCCGTGCGCTGGCGATCCAGATGATCATCAACAAGGAGTGGGGCCCGGCGAAGAACGAGAATCCTCAGCAGGGGTCGTACCTGATCGAGGAGCTCACGGACCTCGTCGAGGAGGCGGTGCTCGCCGAGTTCGACCGGATCACGGAGCGCGGGGGCGTGCTGGGGGCGATGGAGACGGGCTACCAGCGGGGCAAGATCCAGGACGAGTCGATGCTCTACGAGCACCTCAAGCACGATGGGACGCTCCCCCTCATCGGCGTCAACACCTTCCGCAACCCCCACGGGGAGGAGGAGCACCGGACCGTCGAGCTGGCGCGGGCGACCGAGGACGAGAAGAAGTCGCAGCTGGCCCGCGTGCGCGCGTTCCACGAGGCGCACCGGGAGGAGGCCGACCAGGCGCTGGCCCGCCTGAAGGCGGCCGCCGCGTCCGACGAGAACGTGTTCGCGGTCCTCATGGACGCCGCACGCGTCTGCTCGCTCCAGCAGGTCACGGAGGCGTTCTTCGAGGTCGGCGGCCAGTACCGGCGCAACGTCTGATCGACGGGGTGGGCATGAGTACGGCTGGGGTGGGTACCGCTCCGGACACGTACGGCCGCACCCCCGAGCGGCCAGGCATACGAGGAGTCCGACATGAACGACATCCCGTGGTGGGTGTGGGTCATCATCGCCGTCGTGGTGCTCGCACTGATTGCGCTCGCGGTCTTCGCCGCCATGCGCCAGAGCCGGGCACGTGCTGCTGCACAACGTCGGGAGAAGGCGAACGCGCTGCGCCAGCAGGCCGAGGACACCCGTCTGGAGGCCAGCCAGCGCGAGGCCGAGGCCGCTCGGGCCCGCGCCGACGCCGAGCAGGCGAAGGTCGAGGCCGAGCGTCGCGAGAGGGAGGCGCGTGAGCACCAGGACCACGCCCAGCGCACCCGCTCCGAGGTCGACGAGCAGCTCGCGAAGGCTGACCGCCTCGACCCCGACGGTCGCCACGACACCCGTCTGGCCGACGACGCATCCGACCGCCAGGGTCCTCGTGACACGGCGGAGCCCAACCGTGGTCGTGACGTCGACGAGACGGTCGAGGTCACGGAGACCTACGACGTCCGTCGCGACGACGTCGAGGGGGACACCCCTCGAGATGACGGCCGGCATCAGCGCTGATCCGTCGCTCCCCCCGGTCCACGACGACCTCGGAGCCGAGGTCGCGACGACTGCTGCAGCGCGCCGCGTGGTGTCGCTGGTCCCCTCGCTCACCGAGGCGATCGCGACCACGCGGCGCGCTGCGCTCGTCGGGGCCACCGAGTGGTGCACCCACCCCGCAGACCTCGACGTCGTGCGGGTGCGCGGGACGAAGAACCCGGACACCCGCGTGATCGTCGCGTTGGCGCCCGACCTCGTGGTCGCCAACCAGGAGGAGAACCGCGCCCTCGACGTGCAGCGGCTGCGTGAGGCCGGCGTACCGGTCTGGGTGACGCGCATCCAGTCGGTCGACGAGGCGTTCACGTCGATGCGACGCCTGTTCGACGTCGCTCTCGGCTGGGGCGTGCCCGGCTGGCTGGAGGAGGCCGAGTCGGCCTGGGCGACACCACCTGCGACCGACGCCCGTCGCCCAAGGACCGCCGTCGCCGTCTGGCGCGACCCGTGGATGGTCGTCGGACGTGACACCTTCACCGGCGACCTGCTGCGCCGGCTGGGCCTCGAGCACGCGTACGCCGGCGCCGAGGACCGCTACCCCCACGTCGACCTCGCAGATCTCGACAGCCCCGACCTCGACCTCGTGCTGCTGCCCGACGAGCCGTACGTGTTCACCGCGGGCGACGGCCCGGAGGCCTTCGCCCACGTCCGTACGGCGCTGGTCTCGGGCCGGCTGCTCACCTGGTACGGCCCGTCGCTCCGAGAGGCGCGTCGACGCCTCTCAGAGCTCGTGTCCGGGGCGGCGCCGGAGGGGCCACAAATCACCCGGCAGGGGTGACAACTCGGCGCGCCGAACCGGCGACGCCGCACTACCTTCGCCCCATGGACGATTCCACGCTTCGCCCCAAGGTCGCGGGGCTGATGCCGCAGATCAGGGAAGACCTCGAAGCGATGGTGGCCCTCCCCTCGTGCGCGTTCCCCGGGTTCCCCGCTGATCCCGTGAACGCGATGGCGCAGTACGTCGCCGACGCCTTCGGGCGCTACGGAGTCCCGGCCGAGATCACCGAGGTGCCCGGGGGGTACCCCGCGGTCACCGCGCACCTTCCTGCGCCCGACGGCCGGCCCACCGTGCTCCTCTACGCGCACTACGACGTCCAGCCTGCCCCGAAGGAGCAGGGCTGGGAAACCGAGCCCTTCACCCCCACGTGGCGCGACGGACGACTCTTCGGGCGCGGCGCGGCGGACGACAAGTCGGGCATCGCGATCCACCTCGCGACGCTGGCCGCCTTCGACGGCAAGCCGCCGGTCGGCGTACGCCTCGTCGTCGAAGGCGAGGAAGAGACGATCAGCCATCTCGAGGGCTGGGTCGAGGCGAACCCCGACGAGGTGCAGGCCGACGTGATGGTGGTCGCCGACATGGGCAACCTCGCTGTCGGCGAGCCGGTCCTCAGCACCGGGCTGCGCGGCCACGTGAAGGCCGTGGTCGAGGTAAGGACCCTCGCTCAGCCGGTGCACTCGGGGTTGTTCGGCGGCGCGGCGCCGGACGCCCAGATGGCGCTCATCAAGATGCTGGCGACCCTGATCGACGACGACGGCACGTGTCTCGTCGAGGGCATCGCGTCCGGCGCCTGGGAGGGAGCCGACTACTCGGAGGAGATGCTGCGCGCCAACGCCGGCGTGCTCGACGGTGTCGACCTCGTCGGCACCGGCTCGATCGCCTCCCGCCTCTGGGCGAAGCCGTCGATCAGCGTGCTCGGCATGGATGCCGTCCCTGTCGACAAAGCGTCGAACGTCCTGCAGCCGACGGCACGTGCCGTGGTCGCGATGCGCATCCCGCCGGGACAGGACCCGCACGACGCCATCGAGAAGCTCATGGCTCACCTGCGCGCGGTGGCGCCGTGGCACGTGCAGGTCGACGTGCACGAGGACAAGGTCAGCCCGCCCTTCTCGCAGCCCACCGACGGGCGTGCGTTCGGTCTCATGCGCGAGGCCCTCGCCACCGCGTACGGACGAGAGGTCGAGACCGTCGGCTCCGGCGGCTCGATCCCGCTGCTCGACACGCTGCGCGACGTGGCCCCCGAGGCCGACTTCGTCCTCATCGGGGCGCAGGACGCGGCGCGGGCCAACATCCACGGGCCGAACGAGTCCGTGGATCCCTCCGAGATCGAGAACATGGCGCTCGCCCAGGCCCTTCTCATCGCAAGCCTCGCCCAGTAGTCCCCCACCGGTCGCAGCCGCGTCCGGCGTTCGAAAGGCACGCGCGTGGACACCTTCCTCCTGATCCTCCAGGCGCTCGTCGTCGTCGGCGCCATCTACATGGGCGTCCGGCTCGGCGGCGTCGGTCTGGGCCTGTGGGGCGCCGTCGGCGTCCTCCTGCTGGTCTTCGTCTTCGGAGCACCACCGGGAAGCATCCCGAGCGACGCGATCCTCGTCATCATCGCCGTCATCACCGCGGCGTCGGCGATGCAGGCGGCCGGCGGCATCGACTACCTCGTGCACCTCGCGGAGAAGGTGATCCGCTCTCGCCCGAAGCTCGTGAACTACCTGGCGCCGCTGATCACCTTCGCGTTCTGTGCCGGGTCGGGGACGGGCAACATCATCTTCCCGCTGCTCCCGGTGATCTACGAGGTCTCCTACGAGCGCGGCATCCGGCCGGAGCGCCCGCTCGCGACGTCGGTCGCCGTGTCCGGCTTCGCCCTGGCCGCGAGCCCGGTGGCGGCGGCGATGGCCGCCTTCGTCGGCCTCACAGGCAACGAGGACGGTGCCCTGAGCCTCGGCGAGATCCTGCTCATCACCTTCCCGGCGGTCCTGCTCGGCACCCTCGTCGCCGCGCTGATCCAGAGCCGGGTCGGGCCCGACCTCAAGGACGACCCAGAGTTCCAGCGGCGTCTCGCCGCGGGGATGATCCACCCGCCGGCGGCCGAGACCGGCACGGAGACGGGCGCTGACGTCCCGGTCTCGGCGAAGCGCGCAGCGGGGGTCTTCTTCGCCGGCGTGCTGGTCGTCGTGCTGCTGGGCGCGTTCGACGAGCTGCTGCCGACGTACGAGGTGGACGGCAAGACCGAGACGCTCTCGCTCACGACCTTGCTGATCATGGTCATGCTCGTCGTGGCGCTCGCCGTGATGCTCGTCGGCAAGGTCAAGCCCGGCGCCGTCCTGGACGCGCCGCTGACGAAGTCGGGCCTGACCGCGATCATCGCCCTGCTCGGCATCGCGTGGCTCGCGAACACCTTCATCACCGGCAACGAGGACACGGTGATCGGCGGGCTCACCGACCTCGCGAAGGAGGCGCCGTGGTTCCTCGCCATCGGGCTCTTCCTCGTGGCGGCGGCGACGACCAGCCAGTCCGCCTCGGTCAACACGATGATCCCGCTGGGCCTGAGCCTGGGAGTCCCGGTGGCGACGCTCGCCGCGTACCTCCCCGCGATGGGCGGCGTGATGACGCTGCCGGCGAACGGCTCACAGCTCGCGGCGGTCGAGATCGACCAGACGGGCTCGACGAAGATCGGCAAGTACGTCGTCAACCACTCGTTCATCCTGCCGACGCTGGTGATGGCCGCGGTCGCGGTGCCGACGGCGCTGCTGATCTCGAGGATCTTCGTCTGACGCCTCAGCGCCGGGCGGCGCGCAGGGCCGCGCGCGCCTCGGCGAGCAGTCGCTGCGCCTGAGGCAGACCCCCGTCGGACTCCCCGGTGACCACCACCGGGGAGCTCAGCGGCGTGAGCGGAGTTGCGTCGCGCAGCGCCGTACCCAAGATCGGCTCGTCGAGCGCGGAGCCGCCCGGGGGTGGCGCGAGCAGGATCGTCGCCTCGAGCTTCAGCAGTCGGACGCCGAGGAGCCGCGCCACGACGTGCGCCCTGACGACGGCCCCCTCGGCGAGCGTCGGGGAGTCACTGGGACGACGAGCGGCCCGGACCATCGGGATCGCCGTAATCCTCGAGCCGCTTGCCGGCCCGCTTCGCCGCGGCGACGAGCTGCTCATACCTCTCGTGGCCTGCTCGCGTCCCCAGCACGTAACCGATGCCGAAGACGGCGAGGGTCCGGAGCCTCACGACGAACGCTGCTTGTCGCGGAGCGCGCTCACGGCGGCACTGGCCGCAGAGAGCCCGATCAGTCCGGCTGCCGTCAGCGCGCCGCCCCGCAGGGCGCTGCCTCCGGGCAGCCGGTCGAGGGCCCGCTCCCAGGGCGACTTCCGATGGAAGAGCTTCACGTCGATCACTCCGTTCAGGCTCGGCTGCGCGAGGCGCGCCGGATCGCGTTCACGAGCTGGGTCTTGTTCTTCTGGGACGTGTCAGGGACCCCGAGAGACTGCGCCATGTCGACGAGCTCGGCCTTCGTGCGGCGCGAGAGGCTGGTCGTGTTGTTCTCCTGCTTCTGCTCAGCCCGCACGGCCTGCGCCGCGCTCTTGGTCACGGCCTCGCGGGCAGCGACGGCACGCTGCCTCGTCGCGTCGGCCTCGCCAGCCTGCTCCTCAGCCTTCGCCACGAGGCGGTCGGCCTCCTCGCGCGCCTTGCGTGCGGCCTCGTCGGCGGCCTTGGTCGCGTCGTCTGCGAGCTGGCGTGCCTCGCTCATCGCGGCGTGCGCGGAGTCGATGCGCTCCTGCGCGTCCCGCGCTGCCTCGTCGGCCGCGGCGCGCCGCTTCTCGACGGTGCGTTCGACGTCGCTGCGGACGTCCTCGAGGCGTGCCTGCGCCTCCGCGTCAGCCTCGCGGCGCTCGGCCTCGACCTGCTCGTCGGCACGGCGGCGCGCTTCACGTACGCGCTGCTCGACGTGGTCGTGCGCCTCCTTCTGCGCCGCGCGCAGGCGCTCGCGCCCCTCGGTCTCGGCCGCGCGGGCCTCGTCGGCGCGCTGCTTGGCCTCCTGCGCGTGAGCGAGTGCCTCCTGCTCCTCGGCGCGGGCACGCTCGACTGCGGCATGCGCACGGGCGAGGCGCGTCTCGATGGAGTCGATCCCCGGCACGCGGTCGGCGACGGCGGCGGTCGCACGGCGTACCTGGTCGATGACGCCGTCCTTGGACTGCGACGCCGCCTGCGTCGCACCGTCCTGGACACCGTTGACGTTCACGGCCTTGGAGACGAGCCACGCGGCATTGCGCGGAAGGTCCTTCAACCCTCCGGCCATGCGTCGTGACGCGCGCCGCATCGTTCCTTGGTTGGACATCGTTGCCCTCCCCCTCGGTGCTGGGTCCCCCGCCCGTTACCCCTTTGTCCCGGTTTCATGCCGATCACGCCACCTGAAATCAGTTAGCGGGCTAATCGTTAGTACACTGAATGTCATGGACATCGACGACCCGCTCGCCCTCGAGCACCAGGTCTGCTTCGCGCTCGCGGTTGCGGCCCGCAGCGTCGTGGCCGCCTACCGCCCGGTGCTCGAGCCGCTGGGTCTGAGCCACCCTCAGTACCTCGTCATGCTCTCCCTGTGGGAGAACGACGGCCAGTCGCTGAAGGACCTCAGCGCCGCTCTCCACCTCGAACCGGCCACCGCCTCGCCGCTCGTGAAACGGTTGGAGGCACTCGGGCTGGTCCTGCGTGAACGCTCCGCGAGCGACGAGCGGACGCTCACGATCTCCCTCACCGACGCAGGCCACGACCTGCGGGCCCGTGCGCTCGAGGTCCCTGTCACGATGCTCGAGCGGCTCGGGATGACGGCGAGCGAGCTCCTCGAGGCGAACGCCTTCCTCCACCGCCTCATCTCCTCCGCCCAGAAGGCGACCGACCCTGTCCCCACCAGGAGCCCTGCATGACCGACCGCCCGACCCCCGCCCCGACGCAGACGCCGACCCCGGCGCGCCCGCGCAAGACCCGCGAGCAGCACGAGGCCGAGCTCGCCGCGCTGCGCAAGGTCCAACGACGCGTCGCTGCGATCGGGTTCTTCGCGATCACCGTGCACGGGATCTTCGGCTGCATCGGCCTCGCCTTCGTCCTCGACGGGCAGGGCCGGCACGGCGACGCCATCGCGCTCACCCTGATGGCAGGCGTGATCACGGTGATCACGTACGCCGGAGTCCGGCTCATCCTCAAGCGCTCGCTCTGGTCGCCGGTGTGGATCCTCGTCGCGGCGCTGCCGACCGTGGCCGCGCTCGTGACCCTGCTCGTGCGCTGACCGGAGACGGTCACCGCCCGCATGTCCGGTGGCCGACCGGGTACGGGCACGCCATGACCAACATCGAGTCCGACGTCGCCCGCAACGCCGAGCAGCTGCTCAACGAGTCCGGAGCCTTCGACCGTCAGCAGCAGGAGCCGCCAGGCACCACCTCCGCCATGTCGCCCGTCCCGGACCACGGCGAGGAGTCGTACGAGGGGTCAGGCCGCCTGGCCGGACTGCGGGCCCTGATCACCGGAGGCGACTCCGGCATCGGGCGCGCGGTCGCCATCGCGTACGCCCGCGAAGGCGCCGATGTCGCCCTCTCGTACCTGCCCGAGGAGCAGGCCGACGCCGAGGACACCGCCTCCTGGGTCGAACGTGAAGGGCGCAAGGTCGCACTGCTTCCCGGCGACATCACCGACCGTCGTACGGCGCAGTCGCTCCCGTCGCAGGTCGTCTCCGAGCTCGGCGGGCTGGACGTGCTGGTCAACAACGCCGGCTACCAGATGGCGCGCGGCGACGGCCTCTCGTCGATCTCGCCCGAGCGTCTCGACCGGGTGCTGCGGACGAACCTCTACGCGCTGTTCTGGATCACGCAGGCCGCCGTGCCGCTGATGCGGCGCGGGTCGAGCGTCATCAACTGCACGTCGATCCAGGCGTACGACCCGTCGCCGACGCTGCTCGACTACGCCGCCACGAAGGCCGCGATCAACAACGTCACCGCCAACCTCGCGGCGATGCTCGGGCCCGAGGGCATCCGCGTGAACGCCGTCGCGCCCGGCCCGATCTGGACGCCGCTCCAGCCGGCGACGCAGCCGGAGGAGAAGATCGAGGCCTTCGGCAAGGACACGCCGCTCGGCCGCGCAGGGCAGCCCGCCGAGGTCGCACCGGCGTTCGTCTTCCTCGCGTCCCCGCGCGACGCCAGCTTCGTGACGGGCGCGGTCATCGGCGTGACCGGAGGCAAGCCGGTCTTCTGACCTCTCCGTACGGTCAGCGGCCGAGGAGCCCGGCGTCACGCAGGCGGCGCCGTACGGCGTCGGCGGGGACCGCGTGCGCGACGCCGCCGCGGAACCCGCGCGTCGTCGTGGCCGTCAGCACCGAGTTGAGCAGCGCTTCCTCGACCGCGTCCATGGTCGCGCCGAACAGCGGGTCGAGTGCCGCGTCGTCGACCGGCACACCGCCCTCGGCGACGCTGAACGCGAGCGCGTAGTCACCGCTGCCGTGGGCGAACCGTGCACCGACGCGGGCCATCGCGAACACGGCGCGGCGCGCGACGCGGCCGAGTTGGCGCGCGTCCACGGCGGCGTCGGTGGCGACGACGACCATGCAGGAGTTGCCGGTCGTCTCGACGCCCGCGTGACCGAGCAGCTCTTCGGCTGGCATCGGCACACCGGCCACGGTCAGCACGCCTCCGAAGTTGGACTGCACCAGTGCACCGACGGTCGCGTCCGCGCCGCCCACGACGACGCGCCGCGACGAGGTGCCGATCCCGCCCTTGTAGCCGAGCGCCGTCGTCCCTGTGCCTGCACCCACGCACCCCTCGTCGACGTTGCCGACGTCGGCGGACGCCAAGGCCTGTGCAACGTGCTCGGCGCCGAGGGCGCGGGCGCGGATGTCGGACAGGAACCCGTCGTTCGTCTCGCCGACCACCGGGTTGAGCGTCGTCACGTCCTCGTAGCCGGGCCACGACAGCACGTGACCCACCAGCGCGTCGGCCACCCGGAACGCCGACAGCGTGCTGGTGAGCAGCACCGGGGTCTCGATCGCGCCGAGCTCGTCGACCTGCGTCGCACCGACGAGCTTGCCGAAGCCGTTGCCGACGAACAGGCCTGCGGGGAGCCAGCGGCGCTGGGCACCCAGCGCGTCGGGCACCACGGCCGTCACCCCGGTGCGGAGGTCCCTCTCGACGACGGTGGAGTGCCCGACGCGGACGCCCGGGACGTCGGTGATCGCGTTGGCCGCCCCGCGCGCGTACGGACCGAGGGCAAGAGGCAGCTCGTCGACACGCACGCGCCGACGCTACCGCGTCACAGCGCGGCGACGTCCAGGTCGAGCGTCGTACGGTCGCGGGCCGCGACGAGGTCGAGCAGCGGCGCGACCGTCGGGAGCTCGTACGTGAAGAAGTAGCGTGCCGCGAGCCGCTTGCCGTCGTAGAACGCGCCCTCGCGCCCCGCGGCGGCCAGCTCCTGCTCGAGCCACAGCCAGGCGACGACGACGTGGCCGGCGGCGTCCAGGTAGGCGGTCGCGTTCGCCAGCGCCACCGCAGGGTCACCGTCGGCCCACGTGATCCGCGTGACCTCCACGAGGCGGGCGAGCACCGCCTCGAGGGCCTCGGCGTGCACGGCGGTCTCGCCTCCCGCCTGGCGCCCGGCGGCGATCGTGGTGCCGAGGGTCTCGGCGAGCAGCGCGAGGCCGGCACCCCCGTCGGCGACCACCTTGCGACCGAGCAGGTCCAGGCCCTGGATGCCCTGCGTGCCCTCGTGGATCGGGTTCAGGCGGTTGTCGCGGTAGAGACGTTCGACCGGGTAGTCGCGCGTGTACCCGTAGCCCCCGTGCACCTGGATCGCCAGGTCGTTGGCCGTGAGGCACCACCGCGACGGCCACGCCTTGGCGATCGGCGTGAGCACCTCGAGCAGCCGTGCCGCGCGCTCGCGGTCCTCCGGATCGGGCGCGCTCGCTTTCTCGTCGACGAGGTGGGCGCAGGAGAGGACGAGCGCCGTGCCGCCCTCCACGTACGCCTTCTGCGCGAGCAGCATCCGCCGTACGTCGGGGTGCTCGACGATCGCGACCGGCGGCGCCGACGGGTCCTTCGCATCCAGCCGCCTGCCCTGCGTACGGGTCTTGGCGTAGTGGAGCGCCTCCAGGTAGCCGGCGTAGCCGAGCGCGACCGCGCCCGCGCCGACACCGATGCGCGCCTCGTTCATCATCGTGAACATGTACGAGAGGCCGCGGTGCTCCTCGCCGACGAGGAACCCGACCGCACCCGGCAGGCCTCCCGGGGTCGCGAAGCCCTCGCCGAAGTTCAGCAGCGTGTTGGTCGTGCCTCGGAAGCCCATCTTGTGGTTGAGGCCGACGAGCGCCACGTCGTTGCGCTCCCCCGGTGCACCCTCCGTGTCGGGGAGGTACTTGGGCACGACGAACAACGACAACCCGTGGACGCCCGCCGGCGCGCCGGGCGTCTTGGCGAGGACGAGGTGCACGATGTTCTCGCCGAGCTCGTGGTCGCCCGCGGAGATCCACATCTTGGTGCCGGTCAGCCGGTACGAGCCGTCGTCCTTGCGTACGGCGCGCGTCGCGACGTCGACGAGCGACGAGCCCGCCTGGGGCTCCGACAGGCACATCGTGCCGTACCACCGTCCTTCGACGACCGGCCTGGCGTAGGTCTCGATCTGCTCCGGGCTGCCGTGGGCGAGGAGCAGGTGGGCGTTGCCCGCAGCCAGCGACGGGTACGCGTGCGCCGCCACGCTCGCCGCCTGGAAGAACATCGAGGCCGCCCGCTGCACCGTGAAGGGGAGCTGGATGCCCCCGTGCGCGACGTCGAACGACATGCCGGGGAGTCCGGCCTCGGTGTAGGCCGCCAGCGCGTCGGCGACCTCCGGCAGCAGCACCACCCTGCCGTCGTCGCCGATGCGGGGCTCGTCGACGTCGAGCGCGGCGGCGAGCGGGGCAAACTTCTCGGCGGCCAGCCGCTCCGAGAGGTCGAGGACGCCGTCGAAGGTCGTGCGGTCGTGGTCCGCGTACCGCTCCCGGGACGTGAGGGCCTCGACGTCGAGCCATTCGTAGAGCAGGAAGTCGAGGTCACGGCGCGACATCAGGCGGGGGGACTCCATGAGGCAATACTAAGCGCTTGCTTAGCCCGGAGGAATTCGCGCACTGTGACCGAATCAACGGGGGTGGGGACCTTCTGGCGGGTTCTGGCCCGGCAGAGGGTTCGGGTCCTCCATACTGGCGCGGATGCCCAGCCGAAAGGTCCGTCCGTGATCAACGTCGTCGACCCCAGCGGCACCGCCTACCACGGTGTCCACCACCAGATCTGGGCGACGATCGCTCGCCACCTCCCGCGACGGTCGTGGAGCTCGGCGGGCCGCGACTACGTGCCGGGCGCGCTCAACTTCTCGCTCTTCATCAACCTCGACTCCGACGTGCTCATGTCGCACGGTGTCGCCGACAAGAACTACCTCTGGCGCAAGACCGACGACGGTGGGCGTGCACTGACCGCGGGCCACCGTACGGACGTCCTCGTTCCCGGCCCGATGCTCCAGCGGCGCGTCACCAGGTCGAGGGCGCTCACCCTCGATGCCGACCACGTCCACTCGGTGGGATGGCCGCGGCTGGACCTGCTGCTCGCGCGCGAGCGCCAGCTGCGTGCCCGCCTGCGCCGTCGCGGCCGGCGACGCCCGCGCGTCCTGTGGGCGCCCACCCACGACTTCGTGAAGAAGGGCGAGGAGCAGTTCACGATCTCGAGCTTCCCTGCGTTCCAGGAGTACCTCGAGCCGTTGCGCGAGCACTTCGACGTCGAGGTGTCCGAGCACCCGCGCAACCGCGGCGTGGGCAACAGCAAGCGCCCCACGACCGACCAGCTCATCGACGCCGACGTCGTCATCTCCGACTTCGGCACGATGGTGTACGAGGCCTGGGCGCTCGGCAAGCAGGTCATCTTCCCCTACTGGATCAACGGGGAGGCGCTCACGCGCGCGCACCGGCGCGCGGCGGAGAACACCATCTACACCGAGCGGCTGGGGCTGCACGCGGACAGCTTCGACGAGCTCGTCGCGATGATCCACGAGCGCCGCGAGCCCGGCCCACAGCTCGGGAAGTTCCTCGACGACTACCTCGACCCCCGCTACCGCGGCACCAGCGGCAAGCGCATCGCCGACCTGCTGCTGCGGCTCGACCGCGAGCGCAACGGCTGAGGCGGCGCGGGCACCTCAGTGCCCGCGGAACGCCTCCTCCAGCCACCACGACGCCGCGCTGGTGATCTTCGCGTCGACCAGGAGCGGTCGCTCGCGCGGTCCGGCGAGCCACTCCCGTACGGCGGCGACGTCGTCGCGGCCTCGTACGGTCACCGCGTCGAAGCCGTAGCCACGTCCGATCGCCGCAAGGTCGGCAGGCGGGAACGTCACGGTGTCGAGCGCGTGGCCCGACGGGCCGAAGTGGTGCACCTCAGCCCCGTACGCCTCGTCGTCGTACACCACGACGACCATCGGCAGACCCAGGCGTACGACGGTCTCGAGCTCGGCGGCACCCATCAGCGCGCCGCCGTCACCGAGCGCGGCGACCGGAAGTCGCGACGGCTGCGCGAGCGCGGCGCCGATGGTCGTGGCGAGTCCGAGACCGATCGACTGGAACGCCTGCGTGAAGCAGAACCCGCGCTCGTCGGGGACCGCCAGGAACGCGCTCGGGAAGCCCATGAAGTTGCCCGAGTCCACACCGACGACGCGCTCGGCGGGCAGGAGGTCGTCGAGCGCGATCGTGAGCGTCCGGGGATCGATGCGGTCGGGAGCTCCCTCGTCGGTGACCGTGCTCCCGTCCTCGTACGGGACGTCGCGCCAGCGCCCTTCCGAGGCGAGGCGGGCGCGCAGGCCCGGGCTGCGGTAGCCCTCGCGCGTGCCGTCCAGCGCAGCCAGCACCGCACGCGCGGTGGCACCGACGTCACCGACGACGCCGACGGCCTCGGGCCGGTGCGCCCCGATCGCGTCGGGGTCGTCGTCGACCTGGACGACCTGCGCCTCCGGGCTGATCAACCGACCGTGCCGCATCGTCCACATGTTGAGGGCGCAGCCCCATCCGACGACGAGGTCGGCACCGGCGATCAGCTCGGCGGTCAGCGGCGACGAGAAGCCGCCTGACACGTCCAGCGACCACGGGTTGCCGACGAACAGCCCGCGCGCCACGGCGGACGTGGCGAGCAGCGCGCCGGTGGCGTCGGCGAGCCGGACGAGGTCGGGCCCGGCGCCGCGCGCTCCACGACCGGCGACGAAGACCGGGCGCTCGGCGCGCTGCAAAGCGTCCAGCAGGACCGTCGGGTCTCCCGCCTCCGGCTGGGGTGCCGCGGGCGGGGCAGCGGCGTCGGTGACCTCCTCGGCCAGCGCGGCCTGCACTTCCAAGGGCATGTTGAGCAGCACGGTCCGGCGCCCCTGCCGGGCGAGGTCCACCGCCGCCCGCGCCTCGGCCACGGCCGTCGCCGCCGACGTCAGCCGTGCCGGCACCGCACCGACCGCGCGGGCGAGCGCGTCCTGGTCGACGAAGAAGTTGGACCGCGGCTGGGTGACCTCGGCCGCCAGCACCACCAGCGGCGTACGGCTCTTCGCCGCCTCGGCGATGCCGGTCATCGCGTTCGTCAGCCCGCACCCCTGGTGCACGCTCAGTGCAGCGACCCCGCCGCCGGTACGGGCGTAGGCGTCGGCCATCGTGGCGGCGCCGCCCTCGTGGCGCGCCGCGACGAACCGCGCACCGGCCGCGACCATCGCGTTGGTGACGTGGAAGTTGCCCGATCCCACGACGCCGAAGACGTGGTCGATGCCTGACGCGACGAGGACGCGGCCGACCGCCTCGGCGACCTGCATCAGCGCTCCACGAGGGCCAGCACGCGTGCCGGCGAGCCGGAACCGCCCACGATCCGCAGCGGCGACGCCACCACGACCGCACCGGTCGCAGGGAGCCGGTCGAGGTTCTGCAGCTGCGCCAGCCCGTACTTGCCGGCGCCGAGCAGGAACGAGTGGCACGGGAACGCCGGGTCGAAGGAGTGCGCGGCACCCGCGTCCGTCCCGACCGTCTCGACGCCGATGCCCTGCAGGGGCGACTCCTCGGCCACCCAGCGGGCGCACTCCGCCGACATCCCGGGGCTGGTGGGGCCGGTCTCGGTGTTGTTGACCATGTCCTCCTGCGTCACCCGCGCCGACCACCCGGTCCGGCAGAGCAGCCAGCCACCCTCCGGGAACGCGCCGTGCTCGGCCTGGAACGCGTCCAGGTGCTGGCGCTCGATGAGGAAGCCCGGGTCCTTCGCGACCTCCTGCGTCACGTCCAGCACGACGGCGGGGGCGACGAAGGCCGAGACCGGCACCGAGTCGATGTCGGCGAGATCCTTGCCGGTCACCCAGTGGTTCGGGGCGTCGAAGTGGGTGCCGGTGTGCTCGCCGGTGCGGAAGTTGTTCCAGTACCACGCCGGGCCGCGGTCGTCGTACCGGCTGATCTCCTCCAGCTCGAAACGCTGGGTCTGCCCGAGCTCCGGCGGCAGCTCGAGCAGCGGGGTCTCGCTCGACAGCGGCGCGGTGAGGTCGACGACCTCGACGGAGCCAGAGGTGAGGGCCTGGGTCAGGGCGGTCAGGACGGACATGGTGCTCCAGGAGGCTCAGAGGGCGGGGACGGCGTACGACGCGTGGGAGCACCTTAATCCGTGGCTGACCCCTGGGCCCAGCACACTGTGACACCACGCGACCAGGGGGACGACACATGACTGATCCGGGGATCACAGGGACCGGCTGGGCAGTGCCGAAGCGGATCCGCGAGGACGACGACCCGGTGTACTCCGCGCTCGACCGGACGCCGGGGCCGACCGGGGTCGCCGAGGCCGACCTCTTCACCGGCACCGGGCAGCGCCGGGTGCTCAGCACGGACGAGGAGATCGAGAGCTTCATGGTCGACGCCTGCCAGCAGGCGCTCGACGAGGCGGGACTCGACGCGACCGACGTCGACCGCATCTACGGGTACGCGTCGGTGCCGGCGTACTTCACCCCAAACTCCCTGTACGAGGTCCACGCCCGCCTCGGCATGCGGGAGGACAGCCTCGTGGTGCCGCTGAACAGCGACTTCAGCAACTTCCTCCTCGGCGTCGTGCACGGGCACGAGGCGATCGTGGCCGGCGGCTGCGAGCGCGTGCTCGTCGTCACCGGGTCCAACTGGACCCGCCACGTCGACTACCGCCGCGGGCACGCCCAGGCGATCGGGGACGGCGCGGGCGCCGCCGTCCTCTCGCCGGGCGGCGCGCTGCGCCTCGTCGACCACCAGACTCGGACGTTCGGCTGGGGCTACTCGTCGATGACGATGGCCGTACGCCCGCGCCAGGCGCACGACTGGGCCGGGATCCCGGTCGGCGAAGACGGCCACGCGGCACCGACGTACCTTCTCGAGCCCGACACCGGCGTCGAGGTCTACCAGACGATCATGCGCGACGGGCTGCCCGACCTCGTCGCCGAGCTGCTCGCACGCCACGGGCTCAGCGGCGCCGACGTCTCGCTCATCACCCACCAGGGCTCGCGCGCCCTGCTCGACCACTGGGCCGACCGGCTGTCGCCCGCGGCGTACCTCGAGACGCTGGAGAGGTTCGGCAACCTCACGCACTCGACGTATCCGGTGAACCTCGCGCTGCACGCGGGCGCGGTCCAGACCCCGTACGTGGTGATCGCCGCCGTCGGGACGGGCTTCCACGTGACGGCGCTGCTGCTGCGCGTGGACGAGGCGCTACGTCCTCGCCAGTGACAAGAGCTTCGCCGGGCCCAGCCCGTCGAGGTACGCCGAGCCGAGCGCGACGCCGATCTTGGGCAGCGCGGCCTCGTCGGGGAACACCATGTAGAGCCGCTGGTAGCGGGGCTGGAACTTCGCCTTGAAGGCCTCGAGCGACTGGAACCCGTAGTACGGCTCCAGGGTCTCCCCCACCACCTCGAGGACCCGGTCGATCCCCGAGCGGTCGAACGTCTCGTCCTGCTCACCCAGGTGCGCCAGCGGCGCCCCCGAGAGCGAGACGAGCGCGTACCCCTGCTCCTTGAACGCGAGGCACGCGGAGGCGATGAGGAACTCCATGGTGTAGCGGAACCCGTCGGGGAGTCGGCGCATGAGGTCGAGGGTCCAGCCGATCTGCACCCCGTTCTCCGCGTGGATCGGCATCCAGCTCGTGACCCCCTGCACGGTGCCTTCGTCGTCGATCGCAAGACCTACGAGCACCTGCGGGTCCATCGCCTCGTCGACGCCGCCGAGGGTGAACCCCATCTCCGGGAGCCCCTTGTCCCCCACCCAGGCGTCGGAGATCGCGCGCACCTGGACCTGGATCCCGCGCGGCGCCTCCGCCAGCCTCACGAGCCGGTGGGTGATCTCGTGCTTGCGCGCCTGGTTGAGCGCCGTACGGACGTCCTGCCACTTCTTGCCCCGGAACTCCATCGTGGGGAGGTCGATCACCGCCTCCTCCGCCACCTGGAGCGAGGACCACCCCTGCCCCCGCGCCCAGACGGCCACCTCTTCGGTGACGCTGAAGAAGCAGGGGGTCGTCCCGCCCTCCCGGGCGACGCGGACGAAGAGGTCGAGCAGCTCGGCACGTTCCTCGGGCTCCGCGACCGGGTCGCAGAGCCCGAGCGCGACACCGCTGCGGATCTGGTAGGCCACGTAGCCGTCGCGGTCGGCAGGGAACCACCACCGGTTCTCCGGCCACGTCGTCATCCAGGCGAGGTCGTTGGGCGACCCGAGGGTGGACAGGCGCGCGCGCACCTGGTCGCGGTCACCCTCCGACGGCGTCCCTCCGAACACGCTCGCGCCCTCGCGCGCGCGGCGACGCCTGCTCGGGTTGCGGAACGCGCGCCGCCCGAGCACGAGGACGGCGACCTGGATCAGGTCGAACACCAAGATCACCACGTAGAGCCCGAGGCCTTCCGGACGCTCGTGCCGGAAGGCCAGGGTGAGCACGGGGACGGTGGCGAGGACGGCCGCGACCGCCGTGACGAGCAGGGCCCCTCGCCACCACAGCCGGCGCCCGTGCAGGAGACCCACTCCGATGACGACGTCGAGGACGACGGTCGGGATGACGCTCCACCAGGAGAGGTCGGTACCGCCGAAGTGGCCGAACGGCCCCTCGACGGAGAGGAACTGTCCCGCCAGCGTCACCACCGCACCCAGCCAGAAGAACCCGGCCGCGAGCCACCGCACCTCGTACCGCGAGAGACCTGGGATCCACAGGCGAGCGGGTCGGCCGACGATCCGGGGGCCCAGCGGCAGCCAGAACAGCAGCGAGAAGAGGTGGGCGAGGTCGGCCAGCGTGCCGACCAGGATCAGGTTGGGGATCTCGTACGCCCACATGAGCACCCGCACCCGCCCCCGCCAGGGAGGGCGCATCTTGGCCGACGCCACCGCGAGCACCGCGAACGCCCCGGCGCTGAATCCCACGTCGTACGCCTCGGCCCGGGCGTGCGCCCACGCCCAGTCGGTGTGCCGCAGCACCGCCACCACCAGCGACACGAAGACGACCGCGCCGATCTGCCCGGTGATCGCGACCCACGCCGCCGTCTTCGTCCCGAGCACCCACTCGCCGATGCCGACAAAGATCGCCGACGTGAGCACGATCGGCAGGTACTGGATGGGCAGGAACGCCAGGAACGAGCCGGTCACCGGCGTCCACCACCGGCCGGCCTCCAACGACGGGAGCCCGTACGCGACGTCGTGGAACCACGGCTTGTCCACCGCCGGTGACCACGCGGTCGTCGTCGCCACCGCCACCACGAGGGACAGCAGGACCAGCGCGGACGTGAACGGGAGGCGCCGGACGACGGCAAGGACCGCCCTACCCCATCGCGCCATGAGCCAAGGCTGACACCACCGTCATAGGTGGGCACCTCGAGCGCAGACGTGCGGCGGGGCCGGTGGCGACGGATGCTGGAACGGCGGAGAGGAGTGCGATGGGCGAGCAGCCGAGCACCAGGGACACCGACGCCGTGCGCGAGACCTTCCTGGAGTTCCAGCGCGAACGCGGTCACGTGATCCTCCCGCGCGCGTCGCTCGTGCCGCACGACGACCCCACGACGCTGTTCACCGGGAGCGGGATGCAACCGCTGCTGCGCTACCTCGAGGGAGCCGAGCACCCCGACGGCCCTCGGCTCGCCGACTCCCAGCCCTGCCTGCGCAGCCAGGACCTCGACGAGGTCGGCGACGACCGCCACACGACCTTCTTCGAGATGCTGGGCAACTGGAGCCTCGGCGACTACGGCAAGGAGGAGCAGCTGCGGTCCGTGTGGGAGCTCCTGGTCGTCCGTCTCGGCCTGGATCCCTCGCGCCTGTACGTGAGCTGTTTCGGCGGGGACGACACGTACGACCTGCCCCGGGACGACGAGAGCGCCGCCGTGTGGAAGGACCTGTTCGCCGCCGCCGGGATCGAAGGGACCGTCGCCGACCTCGGGACGCTCGAACGCGCCGGGGAGATCGGCAGCGACGGCGCGCGGATCTGCTTCTACGGCCGCAAGAACTGGTGGTGCCGTGGCGACTCGATGGAACGGATGCCCCTCGGCGACCCCGGCGGCACGGACTCCGAGATGTTCTACCTGTTCCCCTCGCTCGCGCACAACCCCGCGTACGGGGCTCGGTGCCACCCCAACTGCGACTGCGGGCGCTACGTCGAGATCGGCAACTCCGACTTCATGTCCTACCAGCGCACCGAGGACGGGTTCGCCCCGCTCCCCCGGCACAACGTGGACTTCGGGGGCGGGCTCGAACGCATCGCGGCCGCGGTGATCGACAGTCCCGACGTCTTCCGGACCAGCCTGCTGTGGCCGCTCGTGCAACGGCTGGAGGAGCGCAGCGGCGTGGGCTACGACGACGCGACCGCTGCGTTCCGGGTGGTGGCCGACCACGTCCGCGGCGCGACGTTCCTCGCCGTCGACGGGGTGGTGCCGTCCAACAAGGCGCAGGGCTATGTGCTGCGGCGGCTGGTGCGGCGCGCGATGCGCAAGGCGCACGAGCTCGGGCTCGACGAGGACTTCGTGGGCGGCCTGGTCCCGACGGTCGCTGGGCTCTACCGCGACGCGTACCCGGAGGTCGAGCAGCGCCGCGACGAGGTCGTCGCGACCCTGGCCGCCGAGGAGCGCAAGTTCCGCCGTACGCTCGAACGAGGCCTCGCGCACGTGCGGTCGTACGAGGGCCGCACCGTGACCGGCGCCGACCTGTTCGCCTGGAAGGACACGTACGGGTTCCCCGTGGAACTCAGCCTCGAGGAGGTCCGCGCCGAGTCGCTCGCCCTCGACCCGGACTGGCAGCACCAGCTGGACGACCTCGTCCGCGAGCAGCGCGAGCGCTCGCGGGCGGCCACGAAGAAGGAGCACCTGTGATCCAGAACTTCCGGGAGTACCTCGAGGACCTGATCAGCCAGGGCTACACCGTGCGTCACGACGAGCACGGCTCCGACCCCGACCTCATCGATCCCGGCGGAAACCCGATCGAGACGTGGCGCGACGACTACCCGTACGACACGCGGATGGACCGCGACCACTACGAGCGCGAGAAGTACCGCCTCCAGGTGGAGCTGCTGAAGTTCCAGTACTGGGCCCAAGACACCGGCACCAAGCACGTCATCCTCTTCGAGGGGCGCGACGCCGCCGGCAAGGGCGGCACGATCAAGCGGTTCACCGAGCACCTCAACCCGCGCTCGGCGCGCGTGGTCGCGCTGACGAAGCCGACCGAGACCGAGCGCGGCGAGTGGTACTTCCAGCGCTACGTCCGGCGGTTGCCGACCGCCGGGGAGATCGTGCTCTTCGACCGCTCCTGGTACAACCGTGCCGGCGTCGAACGGGTGATGGGGTTCTGCACCGACACCGAGTACGAGCGCTTCATGCACCAGGCGCCGCTGTTCGAGGAGATGCTCACCGAGAGCGGGCTCCACCTCACCAAGCTGTGGTTCTCGGTGACCCAGCACGAGCAGCGCACACGCTTCGCGATCCGCCAGATCGACCCGGTCAGGCGGTGGAAGCTCTCGCCGATGGACATCGAGTCGCTCGACCGCTGGGACGCCTACAGCGACGCGAAGGAGGCGATGATGCTCCACACGGACACCGACGCCTCGCCCTGGACGGCGATCAAGAGCAACGACAAGAAGCGGGCGCGCCTCAACGCGATGCGGTTCTTCCTGAGCCAGTACGACTACACCGACAAGGACGCCGAGGTCGTCGCGTACGCCGACCCCAAGCTGGTCCGCCGCGGACGCGACACCGTCGGCGACTGAGACGGCTAAGACGGGAACGGGCCTGCCCGCAGCAGCGCGCTGGGGAGCCGACGGCCGATCTCACCCTCGAGCCACCCGGCGGCGTCGATGAGCGTCGCGAGGTCGAGCCCGGTCTCGATGCCGGAGCGCGCGAACGTGTAGACGAGGTCCTCGGTCGCGACGTTGCCCGTGGCGTTCGGCGCGAACGGGCACCCGCCGACGCCGCCGATGCTGGCGTCGAGGACGTCGACCCCGGCCGCGACGCCCGCGACCGCGTTCGCGACGCCGGTGTTGCGGGTGTCGTGGAGGTGGAGCCGTCGCCTCGTGCCCGACGTGGCGCGGCGTGCAAGCAGCGCGAGCCGTTCGGTCACGGCGGCCGGGACGGCGACGCCGATGGTGTCGGCCAGCGCGATCTCGTCGGCCCCGGCCTCGGCCACGCGGGCGACCACCTCGTCGAGGCGCGCGGTCGACACCTCTCCCTCGAACGGGCACCCGAACGCGGCACCGACCGTGACCGTGGTGGCGACGCCGGCAGCGCGCGCGTCCGCGACGATCTCGGCGGCGGCGTCGCACGCCTCGGCAGTCGTCGTGCCCTGGTTGCGGCGGCAGAAGGTGTCGGTCGCGACGACGACCACGTTGACCTCGTCCACCGCCGCGGCGAGCGCTCGGTCGAGCCCGCGCCGGTTCATCACGAGACCGGCGTACGCGACGTCGTCGCTGCGGGGGACGGCCGACATCACCGCTTCGGCGTCGGCCATCTGCGGCACGCGCTGAGGGTTCACGAAGCTCACCGCCTCGATCCGCCGCGCCCCGGCGGCGAGCGCCCGCGAGACCAGCTCCACCTTCGCCTCGGTGGGCAGGACCACCGACTCGTTCTGCAGGCCGTCGCGCGGGGACACCTCGCAGACGACCACGCTCATCGCAGACCTGCCAGGTAGTCGAGCGCCTCGTCCTCCGAGACCACCTGCGCGTACTTCGCCTGCAGGTCGTACAGGTTGGCCTCGTGCGGCCCCTCCGCCCGATCGGCGACGGCGTCGCGGACCACCACCGGCACGAGCCCGTGCTGGAGCGCGTCGACCGCCGTCGCGCGGACGCACCCGCTGGTGCTGACCCCCACGACGAGCAGCGTGTCGACGCCGTGCGAGGTGAGCGTGGACGAGAGCGACGTCCCGAAGAACGCGCTCGCGTACTGCTTGACGATCACCGGCTCCCCGGGCGCCGGCGCGACCTCCTTCACGATCTGCGACAGTGGCCCGCCGCCCGCGAACCCCGCCAGCGCCGGCAGCTTGCGCAGGAAGACGCCGCCGTCGGCGCCACCCGCGTCGTACGCGACCCGCGTGTGAACGACGGGTACGCCCGCCTGCCGGGCGCCGTCCAGCACCCGGGCCGCCGGGCCGAGCACCGCCTCGGACGGCAGGCAGAGCGCGGAGCCGGGGTCGAAGTACGCCTGGACGAGATCGACTGACACCAACGCTGGGCGCCGACCCGGGGGAAGCCCGACGCCCAGCGTTGGCGGGAACATGTCCGCCGGCAGCGGACTCACAGAGGCACCGGCGGCTTCGGCGCGGGGAGGCCTGTCTCCTCCTCGCAACGGGCGAGGATCTCCTCCAGCGGCGGGCCGGAGTCGAACGTCGGCAGCACGTCGGGACGCTCCTCGCGCAACGCCGAGCGCAGCGACTCGGTCGCCGACGCGTCGACCGTGCCGCTCTCGTCGCACACCACCCCGTACCGGCGGGCGCCGTCGACCGTCACCAGCCCGCGGCGTACCTCCAGTCCGACGAGCTCGGGGTCGCGGGCGAGCGGGTCGCCCCAACCGCCACCGCCCCACGTCACGAAGTGGAGGACGTCGCCGCGCGCGACCGGGACGTCGTGCACCTTGCTCGGCAAGACCTCGCGGGTGCCGTCGGCGCGCTCGAGCCACTTGGTGCCGCGGGCGCCGGGCGCACCGCCGTTGACACCCCAGGGGTAGGTGAGCCACCGGTCGTCGTGGATCGCGATCGTCCCCGGCTCGAGGAACCGGTACGCGACGTCGACCGCGTTGCCGCCTCGGTGCAGGCCCGCCCCGCCGGTGTCGGCGACGGTCTCCCACGCCTCGACGCGCAGCGGGTAGTAGGACTCGAGGTACTCACAGGGGATGTTGACGAACGAGGGCCACAGCGAGTGGCCGTCGGGGCCGTCGCCGATCGGGCGGCCCGGGATGCCGCCGAACCCGATCGAGTACAGCTGGAACCACTCGCCCTTGCGCTCGCCCTCGCTGTAGTTGCCCGAGTACATGAAGTGCGGCGACGACGAGAAGCCCGCCGCGTTGAGCAGGTCGGGGTTCGTCTGACCGAGAAGGCCGCCGAACAGGTCGAAGACGCGCCCGATGCCGTGGTTGCGGGCGTTCAGCGCCGCGGGGAACCTCGGCTTCCAGAACGAGTCCTCCGGGATCTCGACGTCGACCAGGGGGTAGAACCCGTCGTTCCAGAGGATCTGCGGGTCGGCCACGGTGATCATGTAGATCCCGAAGAACATCCGCACGAGGTTCTCGTTGATGAAGTAGTTGATCGGGCCCTGCGCCTGGGGACTGCTGCCCGTGAAGTCCAGCAGCACCTTGTCGCCGTTGCGGGTCAGGCTGAGCTTGAGCTCGTACGGGCCGTAGCCGACGCCGTCGTCGCAGATGTAGTCGGTGAACGACAGCGTCTCACCGTCCTTGAACACCATCTGCAGCAGCGCCTTCATCGCCCGATAGTTGCGGTCGAGCAGCGCGTCGAGGGCCGACGTGTACGTGTCGGCGCCGAAGCGGGCACACAGCTCCTGGACCCGCCGACCGGCCGTACGGCACGCGGCGACGAGCCCGTTGAGGTCCGCGCGGTTCCAGTCGGGCTTGCGGACCTGGTTGAGGATGATCCGCAGCGCGTCCTCGTCGAGCACGCCCTTCTTGTAGAGCTTGAAGGGCGGGATGACGACGCCCTCCTCGTAGATCGTGCGGGCGTCGGTCGGCATCGACGCGGGCGTCTTGCCGCCGACGTCGGACATGTGCCCGAACATCGACGACCAGCCGACGATGCGTCCTTCGAAGTAGATCGGCATGACGACCAGCCAGTCGTTGGCGTGGCTGATCGCGGCTCCGCACGAGTACGGGTCGGAGGTCAGGAGGACGTCGCCCTCCTCGATGGTGCCGTCGAAGTTCTCGAGGAAGTCGGGGATCGACAGCCCGAACTGGCCGACGACCATCTTGCCCTCGGGGTCGCCGATCAGCGGGAACTCGTCGTGCTGCTCGCGGATCCCCGGCGAGAGCGCCGTACGGAACAGCACCTCGTCCATCTCGTACCGCGCGTTGCGCAGCGCGTTCTCGACCAGGTCGAGGGTGATGACGTCGACGTCGACCGGCGACAACGGGGTGGTCGCGGTCTCGATGAGCTGTGCCATGGTCTCAGGCCTCCGTACCGGTGCCGGTGTGGTCGAGGGGTCGAATGAGCAGGCTGCCGCTGGGATGGACCGTCGCGGTGTGCCCAGGGAGCACGAGGGTGGTGGAGTCCATCTCGGTGACGATCGCGGGCCCTTCGACGACGTCGCCACCGCGGAGGAGGTCGCGCTGGAAGATGCCGGCGTCGACCGGCCCTCCGTCGACCCAGATCTGCTGCGTGGACGTCCGCGCGGCCGACGGGTCTCCGCCACCGGCGGTGAGCGTGGGGGCGCTCACCGCCGGGCGGGGGCCGGTCGCCGTGGCGCGCACCGTGACGATCTCGTGCTCGTTGTCGAGGAGGAAGGAGAAGAGCCGCTCGTGCTCGCGGTCGAAGGACCGACGGAGCGCGTCGAGCCCGGCACCGCTCCCGTCGAAGGTGCTCAGGTCGATCTGCACCGGGATCTCGAAGCCCTGTCCGTGGTAGCGCAGGTCGGCGGCGTAGGTGACGGTGAGCGCGTCCTCGTCGAGGCCGTCGCGCAGCAGGGACGCACGCGCGTCCTCGGCGAGCTCCGACAGGACGTCGCGAAGGCTGTCGTCGTCGAGCGCCGAGAACGGCCGCATGAGCGTACGGACGGCCTCGTCGCGCATGCTCGTCGTCGCGTCGCCGTACGCGCACAGCACGCCCGGCGACGGCGGGATGATCACCGGCCACGCGCCGGTCAGGCGGCCGAGCGCGTTGGCGTGCAGCGGGCCTGCCCCGCCGAAGGCGACGAGCGCGAAGTCACGGGGGTCGAACCCCTGCTGCACCGACACGAGCCGCAGGGCGCCGAGCATGTTCTCGTTGACAATGTCGACGATGCCCTCGGCCGCCTCCTCGACGCTGCCGAGGTCGGTCGCATCCACGATCGTCTGCACCGCCGTCACCGCGGCGTCGCGGTCGAGCGTCACCTCTCCGCCGGCCAGCGACGTCGGCAGGTACCCGAGGACGACGTTGGCGTCGGTGACCGTCGGCTCGGCCCCGCCCTGCCCGTACGCGGCCGGCCCGGGCACCGCTCCGGCCGACTGCGGTCCGACGCGCAGCGCCTGCGTCAGCGGCGGCACGTGGGCGATGGACCCGCCGCCCGCACCGACCGTACGGACGTCGACCGAGGTGGCACGCACGGTGAGGTCGCCGACCTTCGTCTCGCGGCCGATCCGGGGTGTGCGGTCCTGGACGAGCGCCACGTCCGTGGACGTGCCGCCCATGTCGAAGGTCAGGAAGTCGGTGAAACCCGCCTGCTCGGCCACCCACGCCGCACCGGTGACGCCGCCGGCCGGCCCGGACAGGAGCAGCGAGACGGGGTTGTCGGCGGCGGCTGCGGCCGAGGTGAGCCCGCCGTCGCTGCGCAGCATGTAGAGGTTGCCGTCGATCCCCGAGGCGGCGAGCTCGTTGCCGAGGTTGGTCGTGTAGCGCGCCACGCTCGGCTGCACGTACGCGTTCGCGACCGTCGTCAGCGTCCGCTCGTACTCGCGCAGCTCCGGCAGCACCGACGACGACACCGAGATCGTGACGTCGCCCAGGATCTCCGCGGCGATCTTGGCGACGCGGCGCTCGTGGTCGGCGTTGGCGTAGGAGTTGATGAGACTGATGCTCAGCGCTTCCACGCCCTGCGACGCCAGCGACTCCAGCGCACGTCGTACGTCGGCCTCGTCGAGGTCCTCGACGACCGTGCCGTCGCTCGCGACGCGGCCGCCGACCTCGACGGTGTCCTCAAGCGCCGCGAGCGGCTCGGGCTTCGGCCAGATGATCCAGCCGGCCAGGCCGCCGGGGACGAACGAGCGTGCGATCTGGAGGACCTGGCGGAACCCCCGCGTCGTGACCAGGCCGACGCGGGCGCCCTTGCCCTCGAGGATCGCGTTGGTCGCCACGGTTGTGCCGTGCATGACGTCGCCGACCTGGTCGAGCCCGATGCCGGCGCTCTCGCAGGCCTGGGTGATGCCCTTGAGCACACCGACGGACTGGTCGTGCGGGGTGGACGGGGTCTTCGCGCGGTACGTCTCCCCCGAGCGCTCGTCGACGAGCAGGATGTCGGTGAACGTGCCCCCGACGTCCACACCGAGCCGATAGGTCATACGGGTCTCCTCCAGTCAGGTGTCCTCAGATCACGCCGTCGTCACGCAGCGTGGTGAAGCGTTCGTCGTCCATCCCGAGCAGACCGCGATAGACGTCCTCGTTGTGCTCGCCGAGCGCCGGCCCCAGGTGGCGTACGGAGCCTGGGGTCGCCGACAGCTTCGGGGCGACGTTCTGGACGGGGAACTCGCCGAGGGTCGCGTGCTTGAGCCGCACGATGGCCTCGCGGGCCACGAAGTGAGGGTCCTCGAGCATGTCGCGCGCCCGGTAGATCCGGCCGGCGGGCACTCCTGCGTCGTTCAGGCGCTCGAGCAGGTCGTCGGCGTCGATGCCGGCGGTCCACTGGGCGATCAGCGCGTCCAGCTCCTCCATGGACGCGCCACGCGCGCTGTGCGTCGCGTAGCGCTCGTCCTCGGCGAGCGCTGGTCGTCCCATCACCGCGGCCAGCCGCCGGAACACGGTGTCCTGGTTGGCGGCGATGAGGACGGCGTCGCCGTCGCGGGTCGGGTAGACGTTGCTCGGCGAGACGTTGGGCAGCACCGCGCCGGTGCGCTCGCGCTGGTAGCCCGCGATCTGCCACTCGGGGACCATCGACTCCATCAGCGCCAGGACGGACTCGTAGATGGCGGCGTCGACGACCTGCCCCCGGCCGGTGCGCTCGCGTGCGTGGAGGGCGACGAGCGTGCCGACGCAGGCGAAGGTCGCGGCCAGCGAGTCGCCGAGCGACACCCCGGTGCGTGCGGGCGGCTTGTCGGGGTCGCCCGTGATGTAGCGGATGCCGCCCATCGCCTCGCCGATCGAGCCGTAGCCCGCACGGCCGGCGTACGGGCCGGTCTGGCCGAAGCCGGTCACCCGCGTCACCACCAGGCGTGGGTTGATCTCCCACAGCGCCTGCGGTGCGAGCCCCCAGCGCTCGAGCGTGCCTGGGCGGAAGTTCTCGACGAGGACGTCGGACTGCGCGACCAGCTCGCGGACGATCTCCTGCCCGCGCGGGTCGCGCAGGTTGGCCGTCACAGACCGCTTGTTGCGCGCGACAACGGGCCACCACAACGAGAGACCGTGCGGCTTCTCGCGGCCCCACTGCCTCATCGGGTCGCCCGGACCAGGGTCCTCGACCTTGATGACGTCGGCGCCGAAGTCTCCGAGGAGCTGACCGCAGAACGGCCCCGCGAGGAGCTGTCCCATCTCGATCACCCGGACGTCCGAAAGGGCCGCGGCGGCATGATCTGTCACCCGCAGACCTCCCAGAGTCGTATACAAACCGGTAGATATTCGACCGAGACGTAGATCACACCGAGAATGCGAGAGACACTAGAGTCGGGCAGGCGTCCAGGTCAAGGGATCTGACCGAACTTCGGAGTTGTATGCAATCTGGTCTGGGTGAGCCCTGCTATTCTCCCGGCCTCATGGCGGAGAAGATCGACTTCGGCGCGAGCACGGAGCGCACGTACGAGGCCATCAGGGCGCAGATCCTGTCCGGGCGACGCTATGGCGGCGAGTGGTTGCGGGAGGAGGACCTGGCCCACGACCTCGGCGTGAGCCGTACGCCCGTGCGCGAAGCGCTGCGCCGCCTGGCGGCCGACGGGCTCGTCCGGCACGAGCGGCACCGGGGCGTCCAGGTCCAGAGCTGGGGCATCGAGGACGTCGAGGAGATCTTCGAGATCCGCAGCATGCTCGAGCCGTACGGCGCGCGGCGTGCGGCGACCTCGGACGCGCTCGACGTCGGCGCGCTGTCGGACCTCGCGAGCGCGATGACCCGTGCCGCCGGGGTCCACGACCTCGACGCGGTCACCGCGCTCAACAACCGCTTCCACACGGGGATCGTGGAGGCTGCCGGCCGGGCGCGCCTCGGCTCGCTGCTGGCGTCGGTGATCCACACTCCCTTGGTCCACAACACCTTCGCCCACTACCCGCCCGAGGCGCTGCGCCGCAGCCTCGACCAGCACCACGAGATCGTCGCGGCCCTGCGCGCCGGCGACCCCGAGTGGGCCGAGTCCGCGATGCGGTCGCACATCCGCCACGGCTGGGTGTCGATCCGCGACCGCCTCCCCGTGGAGCCGCCCTCGGGCCCCTGAACGCTGCGATCTCGATTTTCTAATCTCTTGTAAAAACCATCCCGGCGCCGCTACGGTCCTGTGAAGAGCCAGACGGGGTGGACGACAGGTCTGCGCTCGTCTCCGACAGAGAGGGGCGCCGATGACGCACCGCACCCTGTACGACGCGGACCACGAGGCCTTCCGGGAGACCGTGGCAGCCTTCATCGAGAAGCACGTCGTCCCGAACGCCGAGCGGTGGGAGACCGAGGGCAAGGTCGACCGCGACCTGTTCACCGCGGCCGCCGCCGACGGGATCCTCGGCTTCTCGATCCCCGAGGAGTACGGCGGCGGCGGGGTCGACGACTTCCGCCTGAACGCGATCATGGGCGAGGAGATCGCCCGCAACCCGGTGAGCAGCGGGATGGGGTGCGTGGCGCTCCAGAACGACATCGTCTTCCCGTACTTCACCGGTCTCACCAACGACGAGCAGAAGGCGCGCTGGCTGCCCGGCATCGCCCGCGGCGAGCTGATCACGGCGATCGCGATGACCGAGCCCGGGACGGGCAGCGACCTCGCCGGGATCAAGACCCGCGCCGTGCGCGACGGCGACGAGTACGTCGTCAACGGCGCCAAGACGTTCATCTCCAACGGCCAGAACGCCGACCTGGTCGCCACCGCGGTCCGGACGTCCGACGACCGCCACCGTGGCCTCAGCCTGCTCGTGATCGAGGAAGGCATGCCCGGGTTCTCCCGCGGCCGCAACCTCGACAAGATCGGCCTGCACGCCCAAGACACCAGCGAGCTCTTCTTCGAGGACGTCCGGGTCCCTGCCGCGAACCTGCTCGGCGCCGAGGGCGAGGGGTTCATGGGTCTGGTCCGCAACCTCCCCCAAGAGCGCATCTCGATCGCGGCCGCCTCCGTCGCCGCCGCCGAGGGCTCGTTCGAGCGCACCCTCGCGTACGTGAAGGACAGGCAGGCCTTCGGGCAGCCGATCGGCAGCTTCCAGAACACCCGCTTCGTGCTCGCCGAGATCGCGACCGAGCTCCAGGTCACCCGCGTCTACCTCGACGAGATGGTGCGCCGCCACGTCGAAGGGCAGCTGAGCGCCGAGGAGGCCGCTGCCGCCAAGTGGTGGTGCACCGAGCAGCACGTGCGCATCGTCAACCGCTGCCTCCAGCTGCACGGCGGCTACGGCTACATGCGCGAGTACCGGATCGCCCGCGACTACGAGGACGCCCGGATCACGACCATCTACGGCGGCACGACCGAGATCATGAAGGAGATCGTCGGCCGCGGCCTGGGCCTCTGACCCCAGGACAGCCCCCAACCCCACACCGGAGGACCTCATGGCCGAGACGGCGTACATCTACGACGCCCTGCGCACACCCCGCGGCAAGAACCGCGGCGGCGCGCTGCACGGGACGAAACCGGTCGACCTCGTGGTCGGCCTCCTCGACGAGCTGCCGAGCCGCAACCCTGGCCTCGACCTCGAACGCATCGACGACGTCGTCCTCGGCGTGGTCTCCCCGGTCGGCGAGCAGGGCGGCGTCATCGCCCGTACGGCGGCGCTCGTCTCGGGCCTGCCCGAGAGCGTGCCGGGCGTCCAGCTCAACCGCTTCTGCGCCTCCGGCCTGGAGGCGGTCAACACCGCCGCCGCCAAGCTCGCCTTCGGTGACGGCATGATCGTCGCTGGCGGCGTGGAGTCGATGTCGCGCGTGCCGATGGGCAGCGACGGCGGCGCGTACGCCCAGGACCCGACCACCGCCTACGACGCGTACTTCGTCCCGCAGGGTATCGGCGCCGACCTGATCGCGACGCTCCACGGCTTCACGCGCGAGGACGTGGACGCGTTCGCGCTGGAGTCGCAGCGCCGCGCGGAGCACGCGTGGACCAACGGCTACTTCAAGCGCTCGATCGTCCCCGTGCGCGACATGAACGGCGTGCTGCTGCTCGACCAGGACGAGCACCGCCGCCCGGACGCGACGGCGGAGTCGCTCGCCGCCCTGCGTCCGGCGTTCGCCGGCATCGGCGCGCAGGCGGGCTTCGACGCCGTCGCCCTGCAGAAGTACCACGCCGTCGAGCGCATCGAGCACGTCCACACCGCCGGCAACTCCTCCGGCATCGTCGACGGCGCCGCGCTGGTGCTGCTGGGCACCGAGGCCGCGGGAGCGGCGATGGGGCTGACGCCGCGCGGACGGGTGGTCGCGACGGCCGCGGTCGGCAGCGAGCCGACGATCATGCTCACCGGCCCCACGCCTGCGACTCGCAAGGTGCTCGACCGGGCCGGCCTCACCGTCGACGACATCGACCTCTTCGAGCTCAACGAGGCGTTCGCGTCGGTCGTCCTCAAGTGGATCGAGGACCTCGCCCTGCCGCCCGAGAAGGTCAACGTCAACGGCGGCGCCATCGCGATGGGGCACCCGCTGGGAGCGACCGGCGCGATGATCCTCGGCACCGTCCTCGACGAGCTCGAGCGCCGCGAGCAGCGCTACGGCCTGGTCACGCTCTGCGTCGGCGCCGGGATGGGCGTCGCCACCATCATCGAAAGGCTCTGACACATGACCGGCACCGAAGGCATCCGCTGGGAAAAGGGCGCCGACGGCGTCGTCGTCCTCACGATGGACGACCCGACGCAGCGCGTGAACACGATGAACGAGATCTGGTCCGACTCCTACGCTCGCGCGATCGAGCGGCTGGAGGCGGAGCGCGACACTGTCACCGGTGTCGTGCTCACCAGCGCCAAGCTCACGTTCTTCGCCGGCGGCGACCTGCGGCTCCTCCAGCAGGGCTCTCCCGAGGACGCCCCCGCCCGTACGGCTCACGTCGACGCGATCAAGGCGCTGATGCGACGGCTCGAGACGCTCGGCCGCCCGGTCGTCGCCGCGATCAACGGCAGCGCCCTCGGCGGCGGGCTCGAGATCGCCCTCGCCACCCACCACCGCATCGCGGTCGACGCGCCTGACCTGAGGCTCGGGACGCCAGAGGTCACGTTCGGGCTCATTCCCGCAGGCGGCGGCATCACGCGTACGGTCCGCATGCTCGGCCTGCAGAAGGCCCTGAGCGAGGTCATCCTCAGCGGCGCCCGCCTCACTCCCGCCAAGGCGCTCGAGCTCGGGATCGTCGACGACCTCGTCGCCAGTCCGTCGGAACTGCTGCCACGCGCACGCGCCTGGATCGAGGCCAACCCGGACGCCACCCAGCCGTGGGACCGCAAGGGGTTCCGGATCCCCGGCGGCGGCCCCTCCTCCCCGAGCATCGCGTCGACCCTGCCGGCCATGACGGCGCTGCTGCGCAAGCAGCTCAAGGGCGCCCCCATGCCCGCGCCGCGGGCGGCCCTGGCGGCAGCGGTCGAGGGCGCGTACGTCGACGTCGACACCGCGACCCGCATCGAGACCCGCTACCTCGTCAGCCTCACCAGCGGCCAGGTCGCGAAGAACATGATCCACACCTTCTTCGCCAAGCAGCACGTCGACGCAGGCGCGAGCCGGCCGTCGTCCGAGCCGCCGTCGACGTGCCGCAAGCTTGGTGTCGTCGGCGCCGGGATGATGGGCGCCGGCATCGCGTACGTCGCCGCGAAGGCGGGCATCGAGGTCGTCCTCAAGGACACCGACCTCGAGGCGGCCCGTCGCGGCAAGGGTTACGCCGAGAAGCTGGAGGCCAAGGCGCTCGCCCGCGCGAAGACGACACCCGCCGCCGTCGAGGCGCTGCTCTCCCGGATCACGCCGACCGACTCGTACGACGACTTCGAGGGTGTGGACCTCGTCGTCGAGGCCGTGTTCGAGTCGGTCCCCGTCAAGCAGCAGGTCTTCGCCGAGCTCGAGCCGGTCGTCCTCCCGGACGCGCTGCTCGGTTCCAACACTTCGACCCTCCCGATCACCACCCTGGCCGAAGGGGTCGGCCGCCCCGAGGACTTCATCGGGATCCACTTCTTCTCGCCGGTCGACAAGATGCCGCTGGTGGAGATCGTCCGCGGCGCCAAGACGTCGGACGCCGCCCTGGCGCGGGCGTTCGACTTCGTCCGGCAGATCCGCAAGACCCCGATCGTGGTGAACGACCAGCGCGGGTTCTTCACGTCCCGCGTGATCGGCACCTTCATCAACGAGGCGGTCGCGGCCGTGGGAGAGGGCGTCGAGCCGGCCTCGATCGAGCAGGCGGCGCTCCAGGCCGGCTACCCGGCGGGGCCGTTGCAGCTGCTCGACGAGCTCACGCTGACGCTGACGCAGAAGATCCGCGGGGAGACCCGCGCGGCGCTCGAGGCCGAGGGCGGGACGTGGCAGCCGCACGGCGCGGACGCGGTGCTCGACACGATGATCGACCGGCTCGACCGGCGCGGCCGTTCGACCGGCGGCGGGTTCTACGCCTATGACGAGGACGGCCGTCGTACGGGCATCTGGCCGGGGCTGCGTGAGGCGTTCGCCTCGGGCTCGCGGGAGCTGCCGCTGCGCGACCTCCAGGAGCGGATGCTCTTCGCCGAGGCTCTCGACGCCGTCCGCTGCCTCGACGACGGCGTGCTCGAGTCCGTCGAGGACGCCGACATCGGCTCGCTGCTCGGGATCGGCTTCCCGCCGTGGACCGGCGGGGTGCTCCACTACATCGACCAGTACGACGGTGGTCCGGCCGGTTTCGTCGCCCGCGCACGCGAGCTCGCCGCCGCGTACGGGCCGCACTTCGAGCCGCCGGCGTCGTTGGTCGCGCGCGCCGAGGCGGGCGAGGTCTACGCCTGAGGGCGGCAGCCTGATCCGACGGGGTCGGCCGGCACCGACGTCACCACGTCAGTGCCGGCCGATCCCTCCGAGCACGAGCTGCTGGGTGGCGGCGACGAGGTCGTCCAGCGTGCGGTGACTGGGGTCCCACCATTCCGCCGCCCAGTTCATCGCGCCGAGGATGAGGAAGCGCGCGAGGTTCGCATCGATGTCGGGGCGCAGGTCGCCCGCCTCCCGGGCCGCCTCGAAGAGGTCGCGCCACATGTGGCTGTACGCCGCCTCCTCGGCGGCAGAGCGTTCCCGTACCTCGTCGGGCACCTGCCCGGCGTTGCGCACCGAAGCGGTCGTGTAGTCGCTGATCAACAGCTCGTAACGCAGGTGCGCCTCCACCGCGGCGAGGATGCGCTCCATCGGGCCGGTGCCCGCCGGCAGGGCGGCGAGGACGTCGCTGACGTGCCCGCGCACCCGGTGGGCGCCGACGAACATGACCTCGGCGATCAGCTCGTCGCGCGAGCCGAAGTAGTAGTAGATCGCCGGTGCCTGGAGACCCGCCTCCGCGGCGACGTCCTGCAGACGGGTGCCGGCGTAGCCCTTGCTGCTGAGGACGCGGGCGGCCGCGTCGAGGATCCGCTCCCGTGTCCGGTGGGACTTCGGCAGCGGGCGAGCCGCGCCCGATCGGCCACGCGTCCCCGTCTGCTCCGTCACGGGCAGAATCTAACACAGATTCAAATAGGGGACGGCGTCTCTTCGTCCACTCCCAGCACCGCCAGCACCAGCCGGTGGATGCGCTCCTGCGTGCCCGGGCTGCGCCGCCAGCGCACCCTCCGCCCCAGGTCGGTGACGACGCCGAGCGCGGCGTGCACGAGCATACGCGCCTCGACCGTCTCGAGATCGGGTCGCGCCGCCACGAGCAGGTCGGTCCACAGCCCGACGTGCTCGCGCTGGAGTGTCCGCAGTCGAGCCTGGTCGGCGGCCGGCAGGTTCACCACGCTGGAGGAGTAGACCGACATCTGCTCGCGGTGCGCGAACGAGTGCGCCACGTACGCACGCGCCAGCCGGCGCAGTCCGACCTCCGGTGCGGCTCCGCGGACGCCGGCGGCCGCGACTGTCGCGTCGAGGTGCTCGGACGCCAGGAGGCAGGAGGCCAGGAGCACGTCCGCCTTGGTCGAGAAGTGGCGATAGAAGCCCGACGGGGCGAGCCCGGCGGCCGCCGAGATCGCCTCCACGGTCGTCTCGGTGAAGCCCTCGGAGTGGAAGAGGTGCAGCGCCGCCGCCAGCACCTGGTCGCGGCGGCCGGCCGGCTCCGTGCCGATGGGCGACGACGCGACATCGCCACCCGTGTCCGGCTCGGCGTCGACCGGCGGCAGCGAGCACCGTACGAGGCGTTCGGCCGCAGCCACCATCACACCCGTCGTCCTGCGAACCGACGTCGACGTGTGGTGCGCGGTCAGGCTGGCGACCACGGCGAGCACGCCGGCAGCCAGCAGGTCGGCGTCAGCATCGTCGACGGGCTGCTGCCGCACGGCGGCCACCAGTGCCCCGATCCGTACGACCATCTCGTCGAACAGCGCCCCGACCTCGACCCTGTCGGCCGCCTCCAGGTAGCGCCCCTCCCAGCGATAGATCCCGCCCGAGCGACGGTTGCGCAGCGTGGTGCGTACGAGGGCGACGACGACGTCGTCGAGGTGGGCGCGCGCCGCCTCCGCCTCCGCGAGGTCCACACCCAGAGGCGCGGCCGGCCAGTCATCGAGGAGCTCGCGCGCCAACGCGTGCGCGCACTGGGCGAACAACGCGTACTTGCTGGGGAAATGGCGGTAGAGCGCGGGGCCGGAGATGCCGACGGCGAGGGCGATGTCCTCCATGCCGACGGCGTGGTAGCCGCGCTCGGCGAACTCGCGGGACGCCGCAGTCAGGATGAGCGCCTTGCGATTGCGGGGGCGCCGCGGCGATGTCGGAGCAGGGGCAGTCACGTCTCCTCCTCTCGTGGCGTCGGCGACGGTGCAGGACAGTTAACCACGACTGCGGCGTGTGAATCCCGGCTAACAAATATGTGAGTTCCCATTAACAAGAGGGGTTGCCAACGCCCGCTCGCTCGGGCATGCTTCCGGGTCATCCGCAGCACCGCCGCACGGAAGGCCAGCGCCATGAACCACCCGCCTACCACCGCACCGGAATGGACGTTCCGCAATCACTGGATGGCGCAGATCGCCGGCCACGCCCACACCCGGCCCGACGCGACAGCGCTGCGGCACCGTGGGGTCGACACCACGTGGCTCCAGCTCCACGAGCGGTCTCTCGCCGTTGCCGGCGGACTTTCTCGTCGCGGCGTCCAGGCCGGTGACCGGGTGCTGCTGCTGACGCTCAACCACAGCGAGTTCGTCGAGGCCGTCATGGCGATCAACAGCCTCGGCGCGATCGCCGTACCGGTGAACTTCCGGCTCGCTCCCGACGAGGTCCGCTACATCGTCGAGGACTCCGGCGCGACCGTGATCCTCGCCGACCAGATGCTCGCCCCCCTCGTCGGCGCCGTCTCCCAGCTGACCGACCGGCTCGACACCCGGATCTGCTTCGGCGAGGCCGAAGGCTTCACCTCGTACGAGTCCCTGGTGGCCGAGGACGACCCGGTTCCGCTCGCCGACGTCCCCGAGGACGCGACCGCGCTCATCATCTACACCTCGGGCACCACCGGCCATCCCAAGGGCGCGATGCTCTCCCACCGCAACATGCAGCTGCAGGCGCTCACGTGCATCCGCGCCAATCTCATGGGCGACGAGTCCGACGTCGCCTTCCTGACCGCCCCGTTCTTCCACATCGCGGGCCTCGGCTCGATGGTCGCCAACCTCCTCCTCGGCATCCCGACCGTGATCCACCCGCTGGGCGCCTTCGACCCGGCGGAGGTCGTCGACGCGTGGGAGCGCGAGGGCGCGACGCTGGTGTTCAACGTGCCGCAGCAGTGGCAGGCGATCTGTGCACTGCCAGACATCAAGGACCGCAAGCTCGCGCTGCGCATCATCAGCTGGGGCGCGGCTCCGGCGTCGGAGTCGCTGCTCCAGACCATGGCCGAGACGTTCCCCGACGCGCTCAACGTCGCCGTCTTCGGGCAGACCGAGACCTCGCCCATCACGTGCGTCCTCAGCGGCGAGGACTCGATCCGCAAGCTCGGCTCGGTCGGCAAGCCCATCCCGACCATCCAGTACCGCGTGGTCGACGACGAGATGAACGACGTCCCGCGCGGCGAGGTCGGCGAGATTGTCTACCGCGGCCCCACGGTGAGCCGCGGCTACTGGAACAAGCCGGCGGAGACCGAGGCTGCGTTTCAGGGCGGCTGGTTCCACTCCGGCGACCTCGTGCGCCAGGACGAGGAGGGCTTCGTCTGGGTCGTCGACCGCAAGAAGGACATGATCATCACCGGCGGCGAGAACGTGTACTGCGCCGAGGTCGAGAACGCCCTCTACGCGCACCCCGACGTCGTCGAGGCCGCGGTGATCGGCCGTCCCGACGACCAGTGGGGCGAGATCCCCGTCGCGGTCGTCGTGCAGCGCGAGGGCGCCGATCTGGAGCTGGGGGCTCTGACCGCCTTCCTCGAGGAGCGGCTCGCGCGCTTCAAGATGCCCAAGCGGCTCGTCCTCGTCGACGCGCTGCCCCGCAACGCCGGCGGCAAGGTCCTCAAGACCACGCTGCGCAACGAGGTCGTTTGATGGAGCTCACCGCCAAGCAGCGCGCAGCGCTCACCGCGATCTGCGACACCTTCGCTCCCGGCGACGGCGACGCGATCCCGTCCGCCAGCACCCTCGGGGCTGTCGCGATCGTCGAGGCGATGGCGATGCACAACCCACGCAAGGCCGAGACCGAGCAGCTCGCCCGCCTCCTCGGGCTCTGGGACTCCCCCGTGTTCGGGCTCGCGCTCGGCATCGGGCCCCGCCGCTTCTCGCGGGTGAGCCAGGAGCGCCGCGAGGCCGCCCTGATCGTGATGTCCGACTCGCGCCTCGCGCCGAAGCGCGCGCTCTTCCAGGCGCTCAAGGGTGCCGCGACCCTGGGCTACTACCTCGCCCCGGGCCCGACCGGCCACTCGCCGCTCTGGGAGGCGATGGGGTACCCCGGGCCCCTCGGGCACCGGACCGACGCCGCCCCGCCCGCGCTGGGGCCGATCACCCCCGCAGGCCCCCTCGAGCTCGACTGCGACGTGGTCGTCGTCGGCTCGGGAGCGGGGGGCGGCGTCGCCGCCGCCGTCCTCGCGGCAGCCGGCCACGACGTGGTCGTCGTCGAGAAGGGTGGCTACTACGACGACGGCGACTTCGACGGCGGCGAGCTGAACGGGCTCACCTCCTTGTACGCGCCCGGACCGACCGGCACCGCGGAGGGGCAGCTCAGCATCCTGTCCGCGCAGTGCCTCGGCGGCGGCACGGTGGTGAACTACACGACCTCGTTCCGTACGCCTGACGGCGTGCGCGAGGAATGGGCGGCGCTCGGCGCAGCACAGTTCGCCACCGAGGAGTACGACCGCTCGCTCGACGCCGTGTGGGAGCGGCTCGGGGTCAACCAGAACCACGGCGCGATCTCCTCGCGCGACGTGATCCTCGAGCGCGGGCTGACCCGGCTCGGCTGGCACGTCGACGAGATGCCCCGCAACGTCAAGGGCTGCGACAACGGGATCGAGTGCGGCCGCTGCGGGATGGGCTGCCGGATCGGCGCGAAGCAGTCGACGGCGAAGACGTGGCTCGTCGACGCCGAGCAGGCCGGTGCCCGTCTCGTGACCGGCGTCGACGTCCGTACGGTAACCCGCGCGGGCGACGTCGCCACGGGCGTGGAGGGCGTCACCGCCGACGGCCACAGGGTCGTCGTACGCGCCCGGGCCGTGGTCGTCGCAGGCGGGAGCCTCCAGACCCCCGCGCTGCTGCGTCGTTCGGGGCTGAGCAACCCCAACATCGGCCGTCACCTGCGACTCCACCCTGCGACCGCCGTGTGGGGCGAGTTCGAGGAGGAGGTCCGTCCCTGGGAGGGCGGCATCCAGACGCGTTACTCCAACCAGCACGTCGACCTCGACGGGTCCGGCTACGGCGTCATCTACGAGACCGCGGCCACCAACCCGGCGCTCGGTGTCGCCTTCATGTCCTGGCGCGGCGCGGACACCCATCGTGAGCGCATGCTCAACCTCGCCCACCTCAGCGGTGTCGGCGTGATCACCCGTGACCAGGACTCGGGCGAGGTGAAGGTCGGCAAGGACGGCGAGCCCGTCGTGCACTACCGGCTGTCGTCTCGCGACGAGGAGCGGTTGCGCCAGGGCGTCGCCGGGGCCGCGCGCATCGTCGAGGCGGCAGGCGCGCTGAACATGTTCTCCGGCCACCAGGCGGGCATCACCTGGCAGCAGGGATCCGGGTCCGTGGACGACTTCATCGCCCGGTGCGACGCCGCCGGCTACGGACCGGGCCGCTGCGCGATGGCGGCCCTGCACCTCATGGGCTCCGTCCGCATGGGCGGATCCGCGGACACGAGCGCGCTCGACCCCGACGGGGCGACCTGGGAGATCCCCAACCTCGTCGTGGCCGACGCTTCGTGCTTCCCGACGTCCTCAGGAGTCAACCCGATGATCTCGATCGAGGCCATCGCCCACATGAACGCGACGCGGCTGGCGGCCCGGCTCTGACCCGCCCCGACGCGATCCGACCCACCTGTGGGGCCCCGATCGGGAGGGCTCCGCCTTCCCGTCATGTCACCGCGCCCCGTGCGCACACCTGAAGGAGGACGCCATGCGGAAGACCGCGGCATCCCTGAGAATCACGGCAGCCCTCGCGGCGGCCGTCCTCGCCCTCGCCGGCTGCGGCTCCGACGGCGGCTCCGAAGCCGACGCGGACCCTGCGGAGGAGCTGGACGGCACGCCCGTCAAGGTCGGCTTCCTCAACCCGTCCGGCGGCCCCGTCCCGCAGCCCGGCGCCGACACCGGTGCCGAGGCAGCCGTCGACTACATCAACGGTGAGCTGGGCGGCATCAACGGCGGACCGCTCGAGATGATCCCCTGCGACACCGACACGACCCCGGAGAAGGCCCAGGCCTGCGCCAACACGTTCGTCGAGGAGGGCGTCGTCGCGGTGATGGACGGCTACAACCTCTCCTCCAGCGCGACGCTGCCGACGCTGACCGCCGCCGGCATCCCGCTCGTCGGCATGATCCCGTTCGACTCGGTCGCCGGTTCCAAGGCAGAGGGGCGCGTGTTCTTCGCCGCTCCGCAGGCGTCGTTCCTGGTCGGCGCCCTCGAGGCGTTCAAGGAGCAGGGCAAGGACTCCGTGACCCTGGCGCTGGTCGACACTCCCTCATCGCACCAGACCATCGACACGCTGCTCCCGGTCCTGGCGAAGGCCCTCGGGATCGACGCGAAGGGCGTCTACTTCTCGCCGACGAACCCGAACTTCACTGCTCTGGCCGCCACGATCGCCAAGGACGACCCCGCGGTCGGAGGTCTCGTCGCCTCGCCGAACGAGGGCGCGTGCACCGCGCTTGTCCAGAGCCTGCGCCAGCTGAAGTACGACGGCACGATCTTCACCGCCGCCTGCACCGAGTACATCGAGGCGGCTCCGAAGGAGGCTGCCGGCGGCGCGCTCTACTCATCGACGTGGCTGCCCGCCGCGAGGGACGACGCTCCCGAGGAGGTGAAGGACGACCTCAAGGCCGCGGAGGACGCGATCACGTCGGTCGAGGACGGCACCGGCGGCTACTACGCGTACGGCACCTTCGCGCAGTTCGTCACCTTCGCGAAGGCGCTGGACGGCGTCGAGGGAGAACTCACCGGCGAGACCGTGCTGAGCACGCTCAAGGGGCTCAAGGACTTCCCGAGCTTCCTGGGCCCGAACCTCACCTGCGGCAGTCCGACGTCGCCGAACTGCACGACGGAGATGCTGCTGTTCGACGTCGAGGAGGACGGCTCCATCAAGCCGGTCGGCGGCGACTTCCGTCAGCCGGTGCCTGAGGTGCTCGCGCAGATCCCCGGCGCGACCTGATCCCGCAGCGCCGCCGTGACCCGTCGCCCCCGCCTGTGAGGAGAAACCTGTGGACCAGCTCGTCCTGTTCGTGACGCTCGGCTTCGGCGTCGGATCGGTTTACGCGGTGATCGCGTCGTCGCTCGTCGCCGTGCACGCCGCGACAGGAGTGCTGAACTTCGCGCAGGGTTCGATCGCACTGTGGGGCGTATGGGTCGCGGCGGAGCTCGGGACCACGGGCACGCTCGTCCTGCCCCTCGGTTCCGTCGCTCTCGTCGACGGCCCGGCGCCGGCCCTCCTCGCGGTGGTCGTCGGCGTGCTCAGCTCGGCGGTCGTCGCGCTGCTCACCCACCTCCTCGTGATGCGACCCCTGCGGTCGGCTCCGGTCCTCTCGCAGGTCGTCGCCTCGGTCGGCGTCATGCTGCTCGTGGTCAGCCTCGTGCCGCTGCGCTTCGACACCACGGGCGCCGTCGCGTCGCCGATCCTGCCGAGCGGCACGGTCGAGCTGCTCGGCGCCCAGGTCGCGGTCGCGGACCTGATCGTCCTCGCTCTGGCGCTGGTGATGGCCGCCGTGCTCGCGGCGTACTTCCGGTTCACCCGCTGGGGCACGGCGACGCGGGCGAGCGCCGAGGACGAGACCGCGCTGCGGCTGACCGGCTGGTCGCCCGACCGGCTCGCGGCGCTGGTGTGGTTCGCGACCGGAGCACTGACCGGTCTGGTCGCGATCGTCGCCTCGCCGTCGATCGGCCTGGACCCGATCAGCTACACCTTCTACGTCCTGCCAGGTCTCGCGGCCGCGCTCGTCGCCAGGCTGCGCTCGATCCTGCTCGCGGCCGCCGCGGGACTGGCGATCGGGGTCTTCCAGTCGCTGCTGCTGATGATGAGCACGTACGACTTCTGGCCGATCTGGGCACAGGCGGGGTTCGGCGACACCCTCCCGTTCCTTCTTGTCATGGTCGCGCTGTTCGTGTTCGGCAAGGCCATCCCCGAGCGCGGCGGCGTCCAGAGCGCACGGATGCCCCCCGTACGGCCGCCGCGGACCCGGCCTGTGCTGGCGCTCGTGGTCGTGGCGAGCACGTTCGCCGCGGTGCTCCTCACCGAGGGCGGCTGGCGGTTCGGGGTGGTGACGTCGGTGATCATGATGCTCATCGCGCTGTCGCTGGTCCTTCTGACGGGCTACCTCGGCCAGATCTCGCTCGCCGCGATGGCGTTCGCGGGCACGGGTGGCTTCCTGCTGTCGCGGGTGACCACCGAGTGGGGCGTCCCGTTCCCGCTGTCGCTGGTCATCCCGGCGCTCGCAGCGACCGTGCTGGGAGTCGTCGTCGGCATCCCGGCTCTGCGGATCCGCGGCGCTCACCTCGCGGTCGTCACGCTTGCCGGGGCGCTCGCGATCCAGACGTTCGTCTTCGGCAACCCGGCGTTCACCCCGTTCGAGGGCAACCAGATCCAGGACCCGTCGCTGTTCGGGATGAGCCTGGCCGTGCGCAACGGCACCGTGCTGACGACGACGTCGTTCGCGGTCATGGTGCTCGTCGTCGTCGGCCTGCTCACCTGGGCGACCGCACGCCTCATGCGCGGACGGACGGGACGGGCGTTCCTCGCGATCCGCTCCAACGAGCGCGCCGCCGCGTCGGTCGGCATCGACGTCGCCGGCACGAAGCTGCTCGGGTTCGCGTTCTCCGCCTTCCTCGCCGGTGTGGGCGGATGCCTCATCGGCTACAGCCGCTCTCAGCTGTCGGTCGAGTCGTTCACCGTGTTCGTCGGGCTGACGCTGCTCTGCACCGTCTACGTCGCCGGCATCACCAGCCTCGCCGGCGCGGTCGTCGCGGGGCTCCTCGCACCGCTCGGGGTACTGGCCACGTTCCTCGAGGGAACCCTCGGCGTCGGCCACCTGTACAGCCTGATCGCCGCTCTCGCTCTCGTCATCACCGCCGTGCTCAACCCGGTCGGCATCACCGGGAGCGTCCGGCACGCGTCCGAGCACCTCATCGACCGGAGGAATGCCCGTGCCACCTCGTGACGACACCCCGCCAGCGCCGGACCCGCTCCTCGAGATCCGTGGGCTGACCGTCCGCTACGGCGGCGTCGTCGCCAACGACGACGTGGACCTGACCGTCGGCCGCGGCGAGGTCGTCGGCCTGATCGGCCCGAACGGGGCGGGCAAGACCTCGCTGGTCGACGCGGTCACCGGCTTCACCCCGTCCGACGGCGAGGTGCGGCTCGACGGTCGTCGCCTCGACCGGCTCCCACCGCACCGTCGCCGCCGGGCGGGACTCGCTCGTACGTGGCAGGCCGGCGAGCTGTTCGCCGACCTGACCGTCGCCGACAACGTCGCGGTCGCGACGCAGCGCCGTGGATGGCGTGGCTTCGTCGCCGACATCCTCGGACGTTCAGCCCGTACGGGACCCGACGCGTCGCTCGAGATGCTGGGGCTCGGCGATGACGTCGGCCGGCTCCCCGACCAGCTGAGCCTCGGCCGGCAACGGCTCGTGGGCGTGGCGCGAGCACTCGCCGGTGACAGCCGTGTCGTCCTTCTCGACGAGCCGGCCGCAGGACTCGACACGGACGAGAGCGAGGCGTTCGGCCAGATCGTCCGGGTGATGGCGACCCACGGGCACGGGGTGCTGCTCATCGACCACGACATGAACCTCGTGCTGAGCGTGTGCGACCGCGTGTACGTCCTCGACTTCGGGCGCGTGATCGCGTGCGGAACGCCGGACGAGATCCGCAGCGACGCCGCCGTCGTAGCGGCGTACCTGGGAGAGGAGCCGGTCTCGTGAGCGCACTGGAGCTGAAGGGCGTGACCGCGGGGTACGGACACGCGGCCGCCGTGCGGGACCTGGACCTTGCGGTCTCGGCCGGGGAGGTCGTGGCGCTGCTCGGCCCCAACGGCGCCGGCAAGACAACCGTGCTGCGTACGGCAGTGGGACTGCTGGCGCCGAGCGCCGGCGAGGTGCGCGCCTTTGGTCGCCCGCTCCCCCGCAAGGTCGAGAAGAACTCACGCGAAGGGGTCATCCTGGTCCCTGACAGCCGCGCGATCTTCCACCAGCTCACGGTGCGCGAGAACCTGTCGCTGGCCCGGCGGCACCGCGCACGCGACCTCGACGCCGTCCTCGACCGGCTCCCTCGGCTCGCACCGCTGGTCGAGCGCCGTGTCGGCCTGCTCTCCGGTGGCGAGCAGCAGATGCTCGCGCTGGCGAAGGCGTTGCTCGCGCGCCCCCGCGTCCTTCTCGTCGACGAGCTGAGCCTCGGCCTCGCGCCGCTGGCGGTGCAGGAGCTGCTCCCGATCGTCCGTACCCTCGCCGACGAGTCGTGGGTCGCGGTCGTCCTCGTCGAGCAGCACGTCGACCTGGCGCTGTCCGTCGCCGACCGCGCGGTCGTCCTGCACCACGGACGCGTCGCGCTGTCCGGCAGCGCCGCCGACCTGCGCGCCGACCGCGAGGCGGTACGCCAGGCGTACTTCGGCGGGCACGCCCCGGAGGACGCGCTGGTCTGAGGCAGCAATTTCGCAGGCGCCTAGGAACCAGATCCACCGGGCCGCCGCAACGGATCGACCGTCAGAGCCCAATCTGCGCAACGGATCGACATCGGCTGCGCAACGGGCGCGGACGTACCTTCGTCTCACTGGACTTGACGGAGGTAGTGGATGACGATCACGACCGGGGCAGCCCTGCCCACCACGGCAGAGCGCCCGGCCCTGCGGACGACGATGCGCGAGGCGACCCCTCGCCGCTTCCTCATGTGCCGCCCGGAGCACTTCGACGTGACCTATGCGATCAACCCGTGGATGGACCCGAGCAAGCCGGTCGACACCGCGCTCGCGGTCGCGCAGTGGGAGACGCTGCGCGCCACGTACGAGAGCCTCGGTCACCAGGTCGACCTCATCCGCCCGGTCGAGGGTCTGCCCGACATGGTCTACGCCGCGAACGGCGGCGTCGTGTTCGACGGCAAGGCGGTCGCCGCGAGCTTCACGTACGCCGAGCGCCAGCCGGAGGGCGCGGCGTACCACGCGTGGTTCGACGAGGCCGGGTTCCGCCCGACCATCCAGGCCGGGTCGACCAACGAGGGCGAGGGCGACTTCCTCGTCGTCGGACGTCTGATCCTCGCCGGCACGGGATTCCGTACGTCGGTGGCCGCGCACCATGAGGTGCGCGAGTTCTTCGGCGCCCCGGTGATCTCGCTCGAGCTCGTCGACCCCCGCTTCTACCACCTCGACACCGCGCTGGCGGCGCTCGACGAACGGACGGTCGCGTACTACCCGCCGGCGTTCAGCGCGGCGAGCAACGCCGTCCTGCAGCAGCTCTTCCCGGACGCGATCCTCGCGAACGACGAGGACGCGAGCGTCCTCGGCCTCAACGCCGTCTCCGACGGCCACAACGTCGTGCTCACCGACAAGGCCGTGCACCTGCGCGCGCGGCTGCGCGAGCGCGGATTCAACCCCATCGGCGTCGACCTGAGCGAGCTGCTCAAGGGCGGCGGTAGCGTGAAGTGCTGCACTCTGGAGGTACGGGCATGAGTGACGTCACCAGCACCCAGGTGGCCTTCGTGGACGTGGCACACATGCGCCGCTGGATCGCGGAGCAGGGACCCGAGCGCCTCATCGGTGAGATGGTGTCGGCGCTCGAGACCGACTTCCGCCGTTGGCCGCAGTTCGACAAGTCGCCCCGTCACGCCGTGCACACCCGCGAGGGCGTGATGGAGCTGATGCCGACCAGCGACGGCGACGAGTACGGGTTCAAGTACGTCAACGGCCACCCGAAGAACCCGCTCCGCGGATTCCAGACAGTCACCGCCTTCGGCGTCCTCGCCCAGGTGCACAACGGCTACCCCACCTTCATGGCGGAGATGACGCTGCTCACCGCCCTCCGTACGGCGGCGACGTCGGCGATGGCCGCGAAGTGGCTGGCCCGGCCCGACTCGTCGACGATGGCGATGATCGGGACCGGTTCGCAGGCGGAGTTCCAGGCGCTCGGGTTCCGCGCGGTGCTCGGCATCGACCAGCTCCGCGTCTGGGACACCGACCCGGAGGCGATGCGCAAGCTCGTCCGCAACCTCGAGCCGCTCGGCTTCGAGATCACGATCGCCACCAGCGCCGCCGACGCGGTCGAGGGCGCCGACGTGATCACGACCTGCACCGCCGACAAGACCAATGCGACCGTCCTCAGCGATGCCGACGTCGCTCCCGGCGTGCACATCAACGCGATCGGCGGCGACTGCCCCGGCAAGACGGAGCTCGACCAGGCGATCCTGGAGCGCGCCTCGGTGTTCGTCGAGTACCCCGAGCAGACCCGGGTGGAGGGCGAGATCCAGGCCTTCGGACCGGAGTTCCCCGTCACGGAGCTGTGGGCGGTGATCGCAGGCGAGGCCCCCGGCCGTACGTCGCCGGAAGAGGTCACGGTCTTCGACTCGGTCGGGTTCGCGATCGAGGACTTCACGGCGCTGCGATTCGTACGCGACGCCGTGCGCGGCACCGCGTACGAGGCGAAGCTCGACCTGGTCGCCGAGCCGAGCGACCCGAAGGACCTGTTCGCGATGGTCACCCCGGCGCTCGCACTGCGCTGACCGTCACGTGCCGCTTGTGCGGTCGTTGGCCTACCGTCGTGTGATGAGGGCCTTCCTCAGCCTCACAGCAACCGCGCTTCTGCTCTCCGCCTGTTCGAGCCCAGCCCCGCAGGCGGAGAGCATCGCGTCGCCGTCGCACTCCGCATCACCCGCGCCCTCGGCCCGTACGGATCCGACGCCGTCGCTGCCCCCCACCCCTACCCCGGCCCCGCGTCGCGAGACCCACCCGCCGCGCGACGCGCTCCTCACCATCCCCGCCCTCGACATCCGCAACCTCCGCGTAGTCGCGTACCGCGGCAAAACCGACGACGCCGCGGGCACGCGCATCCAGAACCGTGGCCACGCCGCGAGCCCGCACGGGCCCCGAGGTGGCGCAGGCCCCGGCGGGATCGGCAACTACCAGGTCACTGCCCACCGACTCTCCTCCACCCGTGCATTCCTCGATCTCCCCGACCTCGATCGCGGCGACCGCGTGCACGTGACCGCCGCCGGGACCCGCTGGACGTACGAGATCGTCGCGACCCGCAAGACCTCGTTCCGTTCGGCTCGCTCGCTCGCCGAGCAGCGCGCCGCCGTTCCCGGACACCCCGGTCGTACGCCGGCTCGTGCCTTCCTCACGTTGTCGACCTGCGCGACTCCCGAGGACCACGCCCAGGGCAACTACTGGTCCGACGCGTTCGACAATCCTGAGCACCGCATCGACAAGATCGGCGTGCTCGTCCGCACCGACCCGACATGAGCGGCCGCCGCAACCGGTAGCGTCTACCGGTGACCTCCCCCGACCAGACGCTGCGCCGCGCCCGGTTCGCCGTGGCCGTGCTGTTCCTGACCAACGGCGCGATCTTCGCCAACGTCCTCCCGCGCTATCCCGAGATCAAGACCGAGCTCGGACTGAGCAACGCCGCGTACGGGCTCGCGATCGCCGCCCTGCCGATCGGCTCGCTGATGGCGGGTCTCACCGCGGGCGTGCTCATCCGCCGTTTCCGGTCGTCGCGCGTCGCCGTCGGTGGCACGATCCTCACCGGCATCGCTGCCTTCACCATCGGTCTCGCGCCCAGCGTCGGCCTGTTTGCCGCCGCGCTGTTCCTGCTCGGTGCGATGGACGCGGTCACCGACGTCGCGCAGAACGCGCACGGGCTGCGGGTCCAGCGCCGGTACGGGCGCTCGATCCTCAACTCCTTCCACGCCGTGTGGTCGGCCGGCGCGGTGCTCGGTGGCCTGATGGGCGCCGGCGCCGTCGCACTCGGCCTCTCACCCGCGGTGCACCTCGGGCTCTCCTCAGCACTGTTCGCCGCGATCGCCGTGGCCGCCTTCCCGTTCCTGCTGGCCGGACCTGAGGCGGACCCGAGCGAGGAGGCCGCGAGGTCCGCCCGGGCGGCGGGGCAGCGCGTCAACCGCTCCGGTGGCCCGACGGCGCGGACGATCCTGGTCCTTGCCGCCCTCGTCGTGCTCGCCATCGCCGGAGTCCTCGTGGAGGACGCAGGCAGCACCTGGGCCGCGGTCTATCTCAACGAGTCGCTGGGAGCTGCCGGTTCGATCGCCGCCTTCGGCTACGTCGCACTGGTCGGTGCGCAGTTCGTCGGGCGGCTCGTCGGCGACCGGCTGGTTGACCGCTACGGCCAACGTGCCGTCGTCGCGGTCGGCGGCCTCATCACTGCCGCCGGCATGGGCGCCGCGCTGGCGTTCCCGACCGTGCCCGGAACGATCGCCGGCTTCGCAGCGGCCGGATTCGGGGTTGCGACGGTCGTCCCAGCGGCGATGCACGGAGCCGACGAGCTGCCCGGCTTCAAGCCCGGCACCGGGCTCACTCTGCTGACCTGGCTGATGCGGATCGGGTTCCTCGTGTCGCCGCCGATCATCGGGCTCGTCGCGGACGCCACGAGCCTGCGGGTCGGTCTGCTCGTCGTCCCGCTCGCCGGCATCACCCTCGTCGCTCTCTCGACGGTCCTCGACGGGCGCCGCGACGTCGACCGTCCCGACCGGTGACAACCCGTCACGCTGGGTCGAAGTTCAGGTCGTCGAGGAGGGCGTCGAGGGTCTCCTTCTCGTCAGGACAGTAGACGTCGACGACGACGCGGTCGTAGTCGACCAGATCTTGCACGTGCTCGTCTGGCATCGCGGTGACGCGTGTCCAGGCCCATGGCAACGCGACGTCGTCCGGCTGCTCGTCCAGCGCCGCACACACGGAACCACCGTCGTCGCCGTACAGGGACTTCGCCAGCTCGGTGGTCATCTCCGGAGCCACACCGGAGTCGACGGCGGCTCGGGTGAAGTCCGAGGCCAGCGCCTCCGCCGAGTCGCTGTCCGACGATCCGCACGCGGCGGACAGGCCGACGACCGCGACGAGCAGCGCCGCTCGTGTCAGGAGCTCACGCATGGCGTCCCCCTCCCGTCGGGCCCGGCTTCTTGTCGCGCTGGTCCCAGCTGGGTTTTCGGAAGGCGTAGAAGAGCAGGGGCGGAACACCCAGGACGATGATGACCCCGCCCATCACCCAGGGATAGGCGCTCGTCGGGATCCCGGCCAGTCCTGACGGCGGGACGAAGCCCAGAAGGAACGCCGCGAGCGACGCCAGGAAGCCCACCCCAGCCACCAGCGGCATCATCGGCACCCGGTAGTCACGCTTGACGTTCGGTGCCTTCCTCCGCAGGACGATCGCGGAGGCGAACATGAGCATGTACATGATCAGGTAGAGCGCGGCCGCCATGTCGACCAGCGTGAAGAACGCCGCGCTGACGTTGGGGATCACCACGAAGAGCCCCGCCAGGATCGTGACGATCACGCCTTGCGAGAGCAGGATCCCGATCTGGATGCCCGCCTTGTTCTGCCGCTGGAGCCAGGGTGGCAGCAGACCCGTACGGGCCGCGGCGAGCAGTCCCTTGCTCGGGCCGGCGATCCAGGTGACGACCGAGGCGAGCGCGCCGATGGCGATCGCCGCGGAGATCACCGCCGTCGCCCATCCGATGCCCCAGTGGTCGAAGTACGCCTGGAACGCGACGTTGATCCCCGTCGTGAGACCGAGCTGGCTCTTCGGGACGACGAACGCGATCGCCAGGGTCGGGAGGATGAACACGAGCAGGATCAGCGCCGCCGCGATGAAGATCGCGCGTGGGTACTGCTTGCCCGGCTGCTTCATGTCCTCCGCGTGGACGGCGTTGACCTCCATGCCCGCGTACGCGAGGAAGTTGCTGACGATGAGGACGATGCTCGCGAGGCCGGTGAACGGCGGGATGATGTCGCTGGTCTCCATCGGGACCTGGCTCTTGTTGCCGGCGAGCATCCACACCGCCCCGAGGATGATGAGGATGGCCCCGGGGATCAGGGTGCCGATCACGCCACCCCACGAGCCGACCTTCGCGAAGAGCCCTCCGCCGCGCAGGTTGAGCAGGGTCGAGATCCAGTAGAAGACCACGATGATGATCGCGGTGTAGATGCCGGAGTTGGCCAGCTCGCTGTTGCCGAAGATGAAGGCGATGCTGGCGGCGATGAAGGCGAGCTGGACGGGATACCAGACGACGTTCTGGACCCACTGGAGCCAGATCGCCTCGAAGCCCCACCTGTTGCCGAGCGCTTCACGCACCCAGACGTAGACCCCGCCGTTCCACCCGGTGGCGAGCTCGGCCGCGACCAGCGCGGTCGGCACCAGGAAGAGCACGGCCGGGATCAGGTAGAGCGTGATGCTTCCCAGCCCGTACGTGGACATCGTCGGCAGGCTGCGCAGGCTGGCGACGACGACGACGGTGAGGACCGCCAGCTGGAACATCGACAGGTACGCCTTGGCAGCCCGCTGACCGGACGAGCCTCGTGTGCTGCTCATCATGGCCTCAGTGGTGGAAGCCGCGCTTGGCGACCGTGTGCGGGATCGGCGCGGGAAGGCTCTCGAGATCCGCGGTGGCGGCGGCGATGTCACCGAGCAGCTTGTCGGCGAGGTCGATGCTCAGCCCGTTGCGGACCACGATGCGCTGGACCGTGAGGTCGGAGAGGTCGTCGGGCATCGGGTACGCCGGCACCTGCCATCCGTACGTGCGCAGACGGTCCGACAGGTCGTACAGAGTCCACTTGTCGGTGTGCCCCGCCTTGAGCCGCCAGGCGAAGACGGGGATGTCGCTGGCGTCGTTCCACAGCTCGAACGCGCCATGCTTTGCGATGCCGTCCGCGAGGTGCTTCGCGGTGTCTTGCGAGGCCTGCTGCACCGCGCGGTAGCCGGTCCGGCCGAGGCGCAGGAAGTTGAAGTACTGCAGCAGCACCTGTGCACCCGGGCGCGAGAAGTTGAGCGCGAACGTCGGCATGTCACCGCCGAGGTAGCTGACATAAAAGATCAGGTCTTCGGGGAGCAGGTCCCGCGAGCGCCAGATGACCCAGCCGAGACCGGGATAGACGAGGCCGTACTTGTGTCCGGAGGTGTTGATCGAGTGGACGCGTTCCACCCGGAAGTCCCATTCGAGGTCCTCCTGCAGGAACGGCGCGATCATGCCGCCCGACGCACCGTCCACATGGATCGGGATGTCGAGGCCGGTGTTCTTCTGGATCTCGTCGAGCGCGGCGGCAACCTTGGTGACGGGCTCGTACATGCCCGTGTAGGTCACGCCCATGATGACGACGACGCCGATCGTGTTCTCGTCGACGTAGGAGGCCAGGTCGTGTCCGTCGAGGGTCTTGTGCTCCTCGGAGATCGGGACGTAGCGCGCCTCGACGTCCCAGTAGTTGCAGAACTTCTCCCACACCACCTGGACCGCCGAGCTCATCACGAGATTCGGCGTAGCAGCCGGCTTGCCCGCAGCCTTGCGAGCGTTCTGCCAGCGCCGCTTGAACGCCAGACCGGCGAGCATGCAGGCCTCGGACGAGCCGATGGTGGACGTGCCGATCGTGTGGTCAGGATCGGGGGCGTGCCACAGGTCGGCGAGGATCCGCCAGCAGCGCTCTTCGATGGCCGCGGTCGCCGGGTACTCGTCCTTGTCGATCATGTTCTTGTCGAACGTCTCCGAGTACAGCTTCTCGGCGTACGGGCCCATCCACGTCCCGACGAACGTCGCCAGGTTCAGGCGCGCGTTGCCGTCGAGCATGACCTCGTCGTGGACGAGCTGGTACGCCGTCTCCGGGAGCATCTCGCCGTTCTGCAACCGGGTGCGGGAGTAGGTCGTCTCCTCTCCCGGGCGTGCGAAGAGGGGGTTGACCTCGCGGATATTGGACTCCGAGCGCGCCATAGCTTCCTCCAGGCCCCAGGCACCGTGGGCCGGCGCTGCTGGTGGGCGAGGGCCGCCGGGGCGTCGATCGGTCGACGCGATCCTCTCTTCCGTCCTAACACAGACTTTTGGACAGAGCACTCTGGATGCGCGCGACCTCGGCGCGGTACGGCCCGGCGCCAGGCCCCACCGAAGAATCGATGCCCCACCGGAGCTCTCCGGTGGGGGACGCACTCTCCGTTGGCCCCAACGGAAAGTGCGGGCGCGTCAGCCGCGCTTGCGGGCGACCACGTACGCGTGCGGGGTCGGGTGGCCGGGACCGTCGTCGGCGGCGCGGACGGTGGTGGCGTCGACGTCGAGGCCGAGGTCGCCCAGCAGCGCACCGAACTCGGCCGCGTCGGGTCGGTGGAACTCGAGCGAGACCGGGATCTCCGCGAGCGTCTCGGGTCGGAAGGTCTCGGCGTCGGTCTGGAACGCCGCGAGGAACCAGCCGCCCGGCTCGAGCACGCGGACGAGCTCCGCCACCGCCGCGCGCAGCCGGGACGGCGGCACGTGGATGAGGGAGTACCACGCGACCACGCCGGCGTACGCCTCGTCCTCGTACGGGAGATCCATCAGCGACCCGACCTCGAAGCGCAGATCCGGCCGGAACGCCTGCGCGTTGCGGATCATCTCCGGGCTGAGGTCGACCCCGCGGGCGTCGACCTCCATCGACACGAGCTGTGCCGTGATGCGGCCCTCTCCGCAGCCCGCGTCGAGCACCGGCCCTCGCCCTGCGACGCGCCGCGCGAACGCGGCGAGCACCGCGTCGTCCCACGGGCTGACCTCCATGTCGCGGATCCACTCCGCGTAGGCGTCCGCGATCGCGTCGTACGAGATGCGGGTGCGGGTGAGGAAGTCCGGCTCGCTCATCCCGCGATCCTAGAGGCGGACGCTCGGCGCGATGTTCTGGTTCAGGTGGAAGACGTTCTCCGGGTCGTAGGCGTCCTTGAGGGCGATGAGCCGGGCCAGCTTGTCGGCCGGATACGCCCGGCGCACACCCTCCGCGCCCTCGTCGCCGAGCGCGTTGACGTAGACGCCGCTGGCGAACGGCGCCAGGCGTGCTGCCGCCGCACGCGCGGCCGCCATCCGCTCCTCGTCGGCCGCCGGGTCGGTCCAGCGTGCCGCCGCGACGTACTCGAAGACGGTGCCGCGCTGGCTGTACGCCGTCGCGTCGTCGGCGACCTCGTCGATCGCGCCGCCGTAGGCCTGGATGCCCGCCGCGACACTGGGGTCCTGCGAGACGAGGACGTCGATCGCGTCGTCAGGCAGGTCGCGGAGGTAGTGGCCTTTCCAGTACCGCCGCACCGCGTGCCCCTCGACGGTGTCGTCGCGGCGCTGGAGGTCGACGTACGAGAGCTCCTCGACCCGCCGGGCAATCGGCGACCCCAGTGCGTCGAGCACGCGCGCATGCTCGCGGCCCTCGTCGGGGTCGCCGACCCAGACGAAGCCGAGCGTCACGATCCCGCCGGCGATCGTCGCGTCGTACGTCGCGCGCCGCGGGGCGGTCGCGTTCAGGTCGCGCCACCGCGCGAACGGGGCGGCTGCCTCCGCCGCGGGGAAGTCCAGCGCGACGCTCAGCGCCTGCGTCCCCGTCTCGTGCAGGCGCAGCTCGAACTCCGTGACGATGCCGAAGTTGCCGCCACCCCCGCGCAGTCCCCAGAAGAGCTCCGGGTTCTCGTCGGCCGACGCCCGTACGACGTCTCCCGTGGCGAGGACGACCTCGCAGGACTCGACGTTGTCACACGTCAACCCGTACTGGCGGGCGAGCCACCCCATCCCGCCGCCGAGCGTGAGACCCCCGACGCCGGTGTGCGAGACGTTGCCCGCGGTCGTCGCGAGCCCGTACGGCTGGGTCGCCGCGTCCAGTGCGCCGAGCAGCGCGCCGCCCTGGACCCACGCCCTGCGGCGCGCGGGCGCGACCCGCACGGCACGCATCGGGGTGAGGTCGATCATCAGGCCGCCGTCGGGGACCGCGTGGCCGACGACGCTGTGACCGCCGCAGCGGACACCGATCTCGAGGCCCTCACGTCTGGCGAGCAGCACCGCCGCGGCAACCTCAGCCGTCTCGCGACAGCGCACGATCATCGCCGGCCGGTGGTCGACCATCGCGTTCCAGACCTGGCGTGCGGCGTCGTACCCGTCGTCGCCCGGGCGCAGGATCGCCGCCTCGGCGACGGTCGTCGCCTGTCCTGGTGTGCTCGTCATCGTCCGGCTCCTCGCGGTCCTCGACATCTGGACCTCTGACCGGCCTCGACGCCGCAACTCATCGGCGTGAGAGTGTCGGGATGTGGAAGACCCAGACCTGATCCCCGCCCGCAACCCCTTCCCTGCGGGCATCGACGAGCGCCTGTCGGCGCAGCTCGCCTTCCTCGCCGAGGCCGACAAGCTGAAGACGATCCTGCGCGCGTCGCCTCTGGCCGCAGCCGACCGTCGCGAGAACGACGCCGAGCACTCCTGGCACCTCGCGCTCATGGTCGCGCTGCTGGCCGAGTACGCCGACGAGCCGATCGACATCGGCCACACCGTGACGCTCGTGGTCGTGCACGACCTGGTCGAGATCTATGCGGGCGACAGCCCGGTGTACGACGCGGCGTCGCGCCTCGATCAGCGCGAGCGTGAGGAGGCGGCAGCGGACCGGCTGTTCCCGATGCTCCCGGACGACCAGGCGCGTGAGCTCCGCGCGCTGTGGGAGGAGTTCGAGGCGGGCGAGACGCCGGAGTCGCGTTTCGCGAAGGCGGTCGACCGGCTCGAGCCGATGCTGCTGAACTGGTTCAACGAAGGCGGGACCTGGCGGATGCCGGGTGCGAGCCTCGACAAGGTCCGGGCCCGTGCGGCCGGCGTCACGGCCGGGTCGTCGACGCTCGGCGCCGCCACCGAGGCGCTCATCGACGAGGGTGTCCAGCGTGGCTGGGTACGCGGGGTGCCGGGCGCGGACTCAGCCGAAGACGTCGAGGGTGCGCCGCGCGTTGAACCGTGACCCGGGTACGCGGGGAAGGTCGAGGACGTCGGTGACGAGATCGGCGAGGTCGCCGTTGCGGATCGGCTGCGGCCCGCGGTAGCGCGTACGGGCTGATCCCGGGCTGTCGATGTCGCGGTTCAGCGCGTACAGGTTGCGCCCGGCCGCGACACCCGGGCCCCGCACCATGAACGGCACGCGGAAGTTCGCGGGCTTCGACGCCCTGTCGTGCGAGGCGCCGCGGCCGCCGTGGTCCGCGGTGAGGACGAGCAGGGTGTGCCGGCGCAGCGCCGGTCGTGCGCGGAGCGTGCCCATGATCTGTCCGAGCAGCCGGTCGGTCCTGCGCACCGCCCGCAGGTAGGCGGCGCTCATGAACCCGCGGGCGTGGCCGGCCTGGTCCGGCAGCGACAGGTGGACGAAGGTGAACGTCCGGGGGGCGCGGCGCAGCTCCGAGGTCACCCGGCGCACCAGGCGCGCGTTGTCCGTGTCCACCGTGAACCGGTCGATCGCCGCCCGCCAGCTGCGCGCGTACAGGGCGAACTTCGGCTTCGCCGCGAACAGCGCGGTCGAGCCACCGGCCCCGTGAACGACGTCGAACACGCTCGCGACCCGCCTGCCCGCCGCCCGGTGAACGGTCGTGCCGGTGTCGCTGTTGAACGTGACCCCGTGCCCACCCCTGCGCGGGTCGATCCGCCGGCCCGTCATCATGCTCGCGTGGTTCGGCAGCGTGCGGGTCTGCTCGCGCGCGGTACGGGCGTTCAGGGTCGTCGCTCCGCGGCGCATCAGCCGGTGAAAGCTCGGCGTACGGGCGCGGCCGAGGACGCGGATCGCCTGCGGGTTGAGGCCGTCCACCGAGATCGCGACGACCCTGTTCACCGGGTCGTCGGCGGAGTCGCGGGCGGCCGGAGTGGCGGCCGAGGCGGGTGAAGCGGCGAGCGCGCCGGCCAGGGTGACCCCGGCCAGCGCGCTCGCTGCCGCCTGTCGAAGGACCATCAGCCCTCCTCCCGGCTGCTCGTGCCGCCCTCTCTCACTCGAGCCTAGGACAATTCGGACATTCATGCGGCGTGTGCCAATGCGTCGCGGCGGCTCCACACCGCCCGGGCGACCACGGGCACAACAGTCACGAGGGGCACGACGAGCACGACCGCGCTCAGGACGGCGAAGCCTCGTCCGTCGAACGGCGGGACCGCGAGGCCGAGCAGACCACCGCTGACCCCGATGACCGCGGGGACGACCGTGGCTGTGCCGATCAACCAGGCCACAACTCCGATGATCAGGGCTTCCGCGCCCGCCATCGCCACGAGCTGGCGCCGCGTCGCGCCCGTACGCCAGAGCAGCCGCAGCTCGTCGCGCCGCCCGGCCGTGCTCAGCACCAGCGCGTTCGCGGCGGCGACACCGACGAAGACCAGGAGAAGGAGCAGCAGCAGGGCCGACAGGTCACGGGACGCCGCTCCTGCCGCGGTCGCCGACGCGACGTACGCCGCCTCGTCCGTCGCGGTGAGCCCGAGCTCGGCGACGGCCGGGGCCACAGCGGAGTCGTCGGTGCGCAGCAGCACGGTGTCGGCGAGGACGTCGACACCGTCCGCCGCGAGGGTGCTCTCGCCGACCAGGTAGTCGCCGAAGCCCAGCCCTCGCTCGTACGTGGCGACGACCTCGACCCACGTCAGATCGCCACCGGCCCAGCGGATCGCGATCTTCTCGCCGATGCCCTTCCCAGTGTCGAGTCGAGCGTCGCGGCTGATCGCCACGGTTCCGGGGGCGTCCAGTGCTGCCAGATCGCCCTCCCGCAGCTGCGGGTCGAGCAAGCCGTGGAGCCCACCCGCCGGGAGGGCCCGTACCTGGAGCGGCTCCCACCCCAGCGGTCCGAGCCACCCGCTCTCGTCGTCCGTCCGCACCTCGGCCGGCACCGTGCCGAGCGGAGCCGTCGCGGTGACACCCGGCACGGCCGCGAGCGCAGCGAGACGCTCCTCGTCGAGGCCGGGCCCGGTGACGATCAGGTCGGCGTCGAGGCCGGCGGCCAGCTGGCGCTCGCCGCCTTCGACCAGCGTGTCGTCGACGGTCGCCTGCACCGTGCCGACACCCAGGACGAGGGCGAGCGGCACCACCACGGTGGTCAGCCGCCGCGAGAACCCACGGGTGTTGGCGAAGGCGAGCCGGGTGGCCGAGCCGCGACGCAACCGTGCGGCGTGGTCGAGCAGCCACCCGACGAGGAGCGGGCCGGCTGTCGCCGCGGCGCCGATGAGCAGGAACGCCGAGGTCGCTGCCAGCGCACTCCCGAGAGTCCCGGGAACGACCCACGGGCTCAGAGCCGCGACGAGTCCCGCCACCGCCAGGACGGCGGCGAAGGTCCGCCGGACAGGTCCGATGCCGACCGGCTCCACCACGCTCTGCGTCACGGCCGCCGACGGCGCCGTACGCAGGGTCGGACGTGTCGCGACCCGCGCGGCCAGCGAGGCCACCGGGAGCAGGACGAGCGTGGCCACCACGACCGGCACCGGCGAGAGTGCCATCCGGAAGCCCGGCTCGACCATCTGCGCCTCGACCAGGACGGGCGTCAGCAGAGGGACGGCGAGCAGTCCGACGAGCGCACCCAGCGGGGCGGCCACCAGCACGACCAGCGTGGTCTCGCGGCGGACCAGCCCGCGGACCTGGCTCCGGGTCGCGCCGAGCGTACGGAGCAGAGCGAAGTCACGCTGCCGCTGACGCAGGGCGAGGGACACGGTCGCGGCGACGACGAAGACGACGAGCATCGTCGCGGTGCCGGTGAAGGACAAGGCGAGGGCGATCAGAAACCCGGCGCCACCCGAACGGGCGCCGGACTCGACGAGGACCCCCGTACCCGAGAGCAGCACCGCGGCGAGCGCCACCACGACGAAGGGCCCGACCAGGCTCGGCAGGTGAGCAGCGGCACCCGAGCGCGCGAGACGCCACATCGCGTTCACCGCTCCAGCCCGAGGAGACGCTCAGCCACGAGGGCGGCCGTCGGGTTCTCGATCCGGTCGACCAGGCGACCGTCGGAGAGGAACAGGACCTGCTCCGCACTCGCCGCCACCACAGGGTCGTGGGTCACGAGCACCACGGTCTGCCCGAGTCGGCGTGCCGTCTCACGCAGCAGCTCCAGCACGGCAGCACCCGTACGCCGGTCGAGCGCGCCGGTCGGCTCGTCGGCGAAGACGACGGTGGGCCGGGCGTAGAGAGCGCGCGCGATCGCGACCCGCTGCGCCTGGCCGCCGGAGAGCTCACCGGGGCGGCGGTCCGCCATCGCGCTCAGGCCCACGGCGTCGAGCAGCTCGGCCTGCCACGCCGGCTCGGCGTCGCGACCGGCCAGCATCGCCGGCAGGGCGACGTTGTCGGCGACGCTCAGGTGCGGGATCAGGTTGTACGCCTGGAAGACGAACCCGATGTGGTCGCGGCGGAAGCGCGTCATCGCGTCCGGCGACAGCCTGCTGATGTCGTGCTCGCCGACGGTGATCCGGCCGCTGCTGGCGACGTCGAGACCTGCCGCGCAGTTGAGCAGGGTCGACTTGCCCGATCCGGAGGGACCCATCACCGCGGTGAAGGAGCCTTCCTCCAAGGCCAGGGAGATGCCCCGCAGTGCGTGCACCGGCCCGGCGCTCCCGGCGTACGTCTTGTGCACGTCGACGAGGCTCAGCGCGGGACGGGCGGGACTGCCAGGAGGGTGTGGGCGGGTGGCGCGGTGGTCAAGGGGAAGGGTCATCGCAGATCCTCGGTCGTCGGAGGGGTACGTCCTCGACACTAGGAACCGGCAGGGGGTCGCCACGAGCCGCACGAGAGGGAGATCGCGGGGTTGCATCCTTCGATGCAACCCGGCGCCGACGCCGTGCGCGTACGTGTCAGTCGGGGACCGCGACGACCTTGTTCTGGTACGCCCAGACCGCAGCCTGGAGGCGTGAGCGGACGCCGAGCTTGGGCATCATCCGCGCCAGGTGCGACTTCACCGTCGAGGTCTCCAGGAACAGCTGCGCCGCGATCTCGTCGTTCGACAACCCCTGTGCCAGCAGGAGCAGGATGTCGAGCTCGCGGGCGGTGAGGAGCTCGGTCGCCCGACCGGCGGTGACCGGGACGATCTCGCGTCGCGTGACGACCTCGCGCAGCACGCGCTTGGTCAGGGCGTCGTCGAGGGTGCCGTTGCCCTTGGCGACCGAGCGCACCGCCGCCACGAGGACGTCCGGCTCTGCATCCTTGAGGAGGAACCCGGAAGCGCCCGCCTCCAGAGCCCCGAAGAGGTAGTCGTCGATGTCGAACGTCGTCAGCACCAGGACGGGGATCGGATCGGCCACGCCGGGACCGCACAGCTCCCGGGTCGCGCTGATCCCGTCCTGCCCGGGCATCCGGATGTCCATGCAGACCACGTCCGGACGCAGCGCACGGGCGGCCTCCACCGCCTCGCGACCGTCCGCGGCGACGGCGACCACCTCGAGGTCCGGCTCGGCGTCGATCAGCGTCCTCAGCCCCGCGCGTACGAGCGCCTGGTCGTCGGCGATCAGGACCCGGGTCATGCGTCCTCCGTCGGGGTCGTGGGTTCGAGTGTGAGAAGGTCGGGGTCGCGCGGGACGCGCAGGCTCACGTACCAGCCGCCGTCGGCGGTGGGACCGAGGTCGAGGCGGGCGCCGGTGAGCTCGGCGCGTTCGCGCATCCCGACGAGACCGAATCCGCCGCTCCCCTGCGGGACGGAACGGGCCTGCGCCGGATCGTTGCGGACGGTCAGCAGCACGGCGTCGGGGTCGCGGTCGTCGAGGGTCACGTCGGTGGGTGCGCCCGGCGCGTGCCGCGCAGCGTTGGCGAGGGCCTCCTGCACCATCCGGTACGCCGCGAGCTGGCCGAGCGGGCCCACCCCCTGGCCCAGCGGATGCCCACCCGCCAGCACGGTCAAGCGGACGTCACGTCCCGTGCCGCCGACCGACTCGACGAGGGCGCCGATCCCCGCCAGCGACTCGGACCGTACGCGGTCCGGCTCGGGCGTGCCGGTGCGCTCATCGTCCTCACGCAGCAGGCTGACCAGGTTGCGCAGGTCGCGCAGCACAGCCGTGCTCTGCGCGCGCACCTGGGCCACGCCCTCCTTCGCCGCAGCGGGGTCGGAGTCGATCTGAGTACCGATCGCCGCGGTCATCACCGCGATCCCGGAGAGGTGGTGGGCGGCGATGTCGTGGAGCTCGCGCGCCATGGCGGTGCGCTCCCGAGCGACGGCGGCCTGCACGAGGGCACCGCGCTCGCGTTCGAGCGCGTCGATGCGGCTCTGACGCGCCGCACGGACCTCGCGCCGCGCGGCCACGACCAGCGCGACCGCCAGCGGGAGCCCGACCGTACCCGTGCCCTGCATCGCACCGAGGCCGACGGCCACCGCGAGCGGCTCCCCGCTCTGCACCACGCTGAGCACCGAACCGACCGCCGCGAGCGCGGCCGCGCCGACGAAGGTGGGCCACGTCCGTGCGAGCGGCTCGGCCAGACCGAGGGTGAACGCGGCGACCAGCACGGCCAGCTGTGCGACACCGATGCTGGCTCCGAGCCCCCACACCCCGCACAGCGCCATCCCGAGGGCGGCGACGAGCAGGACTGCGCTCGGTGCCGTACGACGCCACAGCAGCGCGACCGCCTGCAGCACCACGGTCGCCGCCCCCAGAGCCCAGCCGAGGGGGGACGGGACCGGGTCGACGACGCCGGCGTCGGGGGCGACGGCCGTCACGGCGACGGCGGCCGCGAGAACCACGAGCGCGAGCGCCCCCGTCACCAGGGCGACCCACCGGTCGGCCACGGGAACGCTGCCTCGACGAGTCACGCCCGAACGCTACCTGAGCAGGGGAAGCGCCCTCACTGCGTCGCCGAGGACGAGGCGGTCACGTCCGGTGAGCGGCAGCCGCCCGGTCGCCTTGAGCAGGTACTCGTGGTCGTCCCAGCTCTCGGGCCGCAACGTCATGTCTCCGAGCAGCCCGTCCAGGGTCGCGGTCGCGGCCCGGGTCTCGAGCGGCCCCGGCAGCGGTGAGCGCGGAAGGTCCACGACGAGGTCGAGATGGTGGATGGCTGCCTCGGTCGCCAGCGTCGTCAGCAGGTCCGCCACGGTGAGCACGTGGCCCTGGGTGGTCACGCGGCTGTCGGGATCCGCAGCCTCGGCCGCACGTACGGCGGCGAGCGCGGTGTCCGCCCACAGCTGGACCACGTCGGTCGGTCTGTCGAAGCCGGCGGCCGCGCGCCGTACTGCCCAGGCGCTCGCGGCAGCGGGGTCGTTCTCCGCCGCGAAGGCCTTCCAGTAGGTGACGGCGTCGACATCGGACGGCCCGTCGGTCGGGCTGTCCAGCGCGGCCACCGCACGCTGCGCGTCGCCCACCAGGTGCAGGAGCAGGTCGACGACCAGCCAGCCGTGGCACCGCGTCGGCCGCTGCAGGTCGCTGTCGTCGAGGCGCGCGACGACCTGGGTGATCCCGTCGTACGCCTCGACCAGGGGGAGGTGCGGCGTCATGGAGGCACCTTCGCACGGGAGAGGTCCTCGCTGCACGGGGACAAATCGGACGCGCGAGGAATTTCGAGGCGCACCCCGTGTGGTGGCGCCATGGCCGGGTACTGCTGGAGCACACCGAGAGAGAAGGGAGCAGCAACCGACATGAGCACCATCCAGAAGACCATCGACGTCGCCGTCCCCGTCCGTACCGCGTACGACCAGTGGACGCAGTTCGAGTCTTTCCCCCGGTTCATGGAGGGCGTGGAGTCGGTCACCCAGCTCGATGCCAAGCGCCTTCACTGGAAGGCGGAGATCGCCGGCGTCACGCGCGAGTGGGATGCCGAGATCGTGGACCAGACGCCGGACGAGCGCGTCACGTGGCGCGCCATCGACGGCACCACGAACGCCGGCACCGTGTCGTTCGCTCCGGACGAGATGGGCCGGGCCACGAAGATCACGCTCCAGATGGACTACGAGCCCGAGGGCTTCGTCGAGAAGGCCGGCGACATGCTCAACATCGTCGAGCGCCGTGTCGAGGGAGACCTCAAGCGCTTCAAGGAGTTCATCGAGTCCCGTGGCGCCGAGACAGGAGCGTGGCGAGGCGACGTGAACCCCACCGGCACGGTCGACCCGACGGCGGGCATGCCCGGCACGACAGGCGGGACCACCGACCCGACGGTCCGTCCGACCGACCCGAACGGTGGCGCGCACCGCATCTGAGCGAGCGTCGCAGACTGACCGGAGGCCGTTCCCCGTACGCGGGGGACGGCCTCCGTCGTTGTCTGCGTCAGCCGTCGACGTTCGCCGTGCGCGTCACGAGATCCTCGAGCAGTGCCGGCATGCCCTTCTGGGCGTGCACGTCGCGCTGGCGCGCGTACTCCGGCGGGTCGGCGAGGAGGGCGTGCACGGCGTCGAGCGGTCGGTCCAAGCCGTCGGGTGCCAGCTGCTTGCGGGCATCGTCGAGAGCGCGCGCCGCCATCTCGCGTACGGGTCGGCGGGAGCCCTCGGCGTCGAGGATCGTCGCGTCGAGGCCGTGGCGGCACGCTCGGAGGTCGTTGGCGAGGACGACCTCGTCCGGGAGATCGTCAGCGTCTGGAGACTCGATCGCGTGGCGGGCCAGGCCCTGCACGAGGGCGGCCAGCCCGGCGGCGCGTCCAGCGACGACTGCGCGTCCATGACCCGCACCTCGATCGTCCCGAGCCTCGGCTGCGGCCGGAGCTCCCAGCACACGTAGCTGTAGTCGGGCACCTCGTGCGCCCACCGCGCGACGGCGATCGCCTCTTCATACGCCTCCCAGCTGGGAAGTGCCGGCGGCATCGTGGTGCGCGGGTACGACCGGAGGATCGCCGGCCGTACGCAGGCGAGCCCGGAGTCGCGGCCGTGCCAGTACGGCGACCCTGCCGCCAACGCGCGGAAGACGGACAGGCGGTTGCGGAGAGTGCGGTAGACCGTCAGGGCGCTGGCGGGGTCCGGCAGTCCAACGTGCACCTGGAAGGCCGCCGTCGGCGTGCGCAGCAGCCCGGCGAACTCATGTCCCAGTCGGTCGTACCGCGGCGAGGTCGTGAGCGCCGCGGCCCCGAACGCGGCGGTCGGGTGGACACCGGCGGCCAGCATGCGTACGCCCTCGTCGGTCACCGTCCTCCGCAGCTCCTTCAGCGCGTCGTACACCTGCTCGGCGTCCGCGCACACCGGCGTCTCGAGCTCGACCTCGTCGGCGAACACCTCGCCTTTGACGTTTCCGGTCGTGGCGCGCTCCCTCAGGGCGTCGAGCACCGGTGCCGCTGCCTGCCCCAACAGCTCCGCGTTCTCGTCGACGAGCAGCAGCTCGTCCTCGGCGCCAAGGGTGAACTCATCGCTCGGGTGCCACTCGAGGCTGCTGATCTCTGACGAACGACGAGCCACTGAGGGCCTCCCAAGACGTGTACGGACTTCCTGGGGAGAGGTACCCCCGCCCGCCGCCCGCAACCGCCGACGCCCGGGTCATGTGCGTCTCTTGACGCCTCCCGTACCGGGGGTGAAGGTGGAAGTCCGTCCCGCCGGTCCCAGGAGTCGACATGCACCGTCGCCTGCTCGCTCTTCTTCTCCTCCTCACGTTCGGCATGGGTGGGCTGGTGATCGGCTCGCCGGCGACGGCGATCATCAACGGAACCCCCGACGGCGAGAGGCATCCCGCGGTCGGGGGCCTCGTGTCACCGACCCAGTACTCCGACGGCACCTGGACCTACTGCTCCGGCACGTTGATCTCGCCGACCGTCTTCCTCACTGCGGCTCACTGCGGCACCGAGGGCGAGCGGGTCGCCGTGACGTTCGACAGCGACTACGAGGACGGCGACCAGGTCTACACCGGCACCTTCCACGGAGACCCGCTCTACCCGGGCAACCAGAGCGACGCGCACGACATCGCCGTCGTCGTCTTCGACGAGCCGGTCGCGGGGATCACGCCCGCACGGCTGCCTGAGGCCGGCTCACTCTCCGACCTCTCCCGCAACCAGCGGTTCACCTCGGTGGGGTACGGCGCGTACGAGGTGACCAACGAGCCCGGCGGCCACCGCTACCTGTACGACGACCGCCGCATGGTCGCGACCGGCACGCTCAATGCCATCAACCCGACCTGGCTGCGCATCTCCATGAACGCGAGCACCGGCAACGGCGGCACCTGCTACGGCGACTCCGGCGGGCCGAACTTCCTCGGCACCACCGACGTCATCGCCGCTATCACCATCACCGGCGACGCCGTCTGCCGAGCCACCAACGTCACCTACCGCCTCGACACCGAGTCCGCTCGCACGTTCCTCGCGCAGTACGTCGCCTTGCCCTGAGCGCCGACGACGCCGCCCCGCGCCCATAACGTCATACGAATCGATGGCCGCGCGCCACCATTCGTATGACGTCCCGAGCCGGAAGCCGGTGACAGGAGTCAAGCCCGCGGACCTCTTCACGCCTCGACACCGAGTCCGCTCGCACGTTCCTCGCGCAGTACGTCGCCTTGCCCTGAGCGCCGACGACGCCCCGCGCCCACAACGTCATACAAATCGATGGCCACGAACCACCATTCGTATGACGTCCCGAGCCCAGAGCCGGTGACAGGAGTCGAACCCGCGACATCCAACCGCCTCGACTCCACTCGCACGTTCCTCGCGCAGGACTGGAATAGCCGTTTCATGTGCCCTCGCCCCAGCGCAGTTCACGGATGCGGGACACGCCCTCGTCGGTTGCGGCGAAGTAGACGAGATCCCCTTGCGTTCCTTCCGCGGGAACTTCCCAATGGGGCCCCGGCGCGAGCGCCGCGCGGGCCCGGCTGGGTTCGAGCTCAACCGGAACCTCGATGGCGGGGTCGAACCCGACGAAGATGCGGATGAGCCCGTCGGTCAGGAGCTGCGTCAGCGCATCGCGGGCCGCATCTTCAGCCGACGACTCATGAGCCATTTCGAATGCGGCATCCCAGAGGCCGGTGTAGTCCTCGGCCGCGAGGACCAAGAGTCTTGTCGCGTTTTCCATCACGGCACCGCCAGGATTGGGTTGCCCACGAGCGGTATCCGTTCGACCGCGCCCCTACCCGAACTCAGCCGACGGTAGGGGCCCCCATGTACTCCGTCGGAGGCAAGTCCTGTTCCTCGCTCGTACATCATGATCTGGCTCCTGTTGGCTTGGCCGCCGAACTTCATGCCGCCACCTATGGCCTTGGGGGCGTCGGACCGATCGAGTCACCACACAGGTGGGCGCCGACGCCGCCGAGAGTGGGCTCCAACTCCGCAGTCATCGACCCAAGGAATGCCGCCGCGATCCGGGTCGACTGCCGGCACGGCACGCAACTAGGCGCGTGTCCAGGCCGCCTCTCCCAGAGCCGGTGACAGGAGTCGAACCCGCGACATCCTCATTACAAGTGAGGCGCTCTACCAACTGAGCTACACCGGCGCGGCCTCGTACGATCCGAGGCCGCGCCCATCCTAGCCGCCGACGCTCTGGCTCGGACGCCGCGAGGTCAGCCCCAGCTGGACGACGAGCCCGACGACGAAGACCACGGCCAGCGCCCCGTACCAGAGCCATGCGGGAGTGGCGATGCTGAAGGCGCGCTCGATCTGGCGCTGGTTGATCTCGCCGACCAACAGCATCACGCCGGTGACCACGAGCGTCGCGCCGGACCAGGCGCTGACGATGACGAGCAGCAGCGCCGGCAGGGACGCGACCACGGCGATGACGACCAGCAGGCCCGCGACGACAAGACCAGACGTGACGAGCACCCAGTCCTCCTCCGCACCGAACGTGCTGGCGAGGAACCCGCCGAGCACGTACCCCATCGCGGCCACCCAGACGATGACGCCGAGCCAGTACCAGAGGTACGCGAGCAGACCCAGCACCAGCGCCCCGACGATCGCCGCCACCCAGCCCCAGAAGGTGCCGAGCAGCTCACCGCCGACCTGTCGTTGCACCAGCTCCGCGCCGAGGAAGAAGCCCACGACCGCGCCTGCCAGCGCGATCAACGCCCGCAGCGCCGACCCGCCCCAGAAGACCAGCACCGCCCCGAGGCCGAGGAGGATCAGCGCGAGGACCACGTCGTTCATACCGGCGTCGTTCATGCCATGACCCTAAGCGCCCGGCACCGCCCGCGCCCCGAACGCCTCCGTGGCGCATGGTCGCGCCGTTGCCGGGCACCGGAGCGGCAACACCGATCGGGGGAGCTTCCATGGCCGAACCACACGCGAGCTCGGACGCGTCGATCGCCGACCTCGTCCGCGACCTGTCCGAGCAGACCTCACGTCTCGTCCGCGACGAGATGCGGCTCGCCCAGGCCGAGCTCAAGCAGAAGGGCGCCCGCGCTGGCGCAGGGATCGGCGGATTCGGAGCCGCGGGCCTCGTCGCGCTGTACGGGCTGGGTGCGCTGTTCACCGCGATCATCGCGGCTCTCGCGCTCGTCATGGACGTCTGGCTGGCGGCGCTGATCGTCGCCGTCGTCCTGTTCATCATCGCCGCCGTGCTCGCCCTCGTGGGAAAGAAGCAGCTGCAGAAGGCCACCCCGGCGATGCCCGAGCACACCGTAGAGAGCGTCAAGGCGGACATCGCCGAGGTGAAGGAGGCGCGCCAGCGTGAGCACTGACCCGAACGAGATCGAGCGCGACATCGAGCGGACCCGCGAACAGCTCGGGCACACCGTCGAGGAGCTGACCGACCGGCTCGACGTGAAGAAGCAGGCGCAGCAGCGTGTGGACGAGGCCAAGCACGAGGCTCAGCAGAGGCTCGAGTACGCGAAGCAGAACGCGCGGGAGAACCCTCAGCTGCCCGCAATCATCGTGGTCGGTACGGTCGCGCTGGTCGTCTTGATGTTCTGGCGGCGCAGGCGCGGCTAGAATGGGGCCCGCGCCGGGTGTCCAAACTCACCTTCCTGGCGCATACTGAGTTTCGTGGCTATTGGACACCTGCCCAACATGGAGCGGCTCGCACGCGTGACGCGTGACCTCGAGACGCCGTACGCCGTCATCGACGGCGACACCTTCACGAACAACGCCGACGAGCTCGTACGCCGGGCCGGCCGTCTGCCCGTCCGCGTCGCCTCGAAGTCCGTACGCGTGCGCGCGCTCATCGAGCGGACGCTGGCGCGACCCGGCTTCCACGGCATCATGTCCTACAGCCTCGCGGAGTCCGTCTGGCTCGCCGACGAGGGTCACACCGATCTCCTGCTGGCCTACCCGACGGTCTCGCGCGCCGCGCTGCACGACCTCGTCGCCAAGGAGCACCGGCTCTCCTCCATCACGGTGATGGTCGACTCGCTTGCGCAGCTCGACTTCATCGACTCCGTGATCGGCGCCGACCACCCGCCCGTACGAGTCTGCATCGACGTCGACTCGTCGCTCGAGCCGTTCCGGGGTCTCCACCTCGGCGCGCGCCGCTCCCCCGTGCACTCGCCGGAGGACGCGATCGCCCTCGCCCGCGCGATCGCGTCGCGTCCCGGATTCACGTTGGCTGGCCTCATGTTCTACGACGCGCAGATCGCGGGCATGCCGGACAGCTCGCCCGCAGTCCGCCTCCTGAAGTCGCGCTCCGCCGCCGACATCGTGGCGCGACGGGCGCGCATCGTGGAGGCCGTCCGGCAGGTGACGGACCTCGAGTTCGTGAACGCCGGCGGCACCGGCAGCCTCGAGGTCATGCGCGAGGACCCGTACGTGACCGAGCTGACCGCGGGCTCCGGGCTCTTCATGCCGACGCTCTTCGACTCCTACGACGCCTTCGCCTCCCACCCGGCCGCGTTCTATGTGCTGTCGGTCGTCCGCAAGCCGGCGCCGGATATCGCCACGCTGTTCTCCGGTGGGTACGCGGCCTCGGGCGCCGCGGGCAAGAGCCGCTCCCCCAGCCCGGCCTGGCCTCCGGGTCTGTCGCTGATCGGCACCGAGGGGGCAGGCGAGGTCCAGACCCCCGTACGCGGCGGAGTCGCGCGAAGCCTGCGTGTCGGCGACCGGGTGTTCATGCGGCACGCGAAGGCCGGCGAGATGTGCGAGCGGTTCGACGCGGTCCACGTCGTGACCACCGAGGGGGGGCGACGGCGCCACCGCGTCCGTCGAGACGATCCCGACCTACCGCGGCGAGGGGAAGAACTTCGGATGACCACCTCCACCCTGTCGACCGCTGGCAGCGAGCGGTGGAGCAACTGGGGCCGCTGCGTCTCCGCGACACCTGAGCGCGTCGCCCACCCCCGTACGGTCGAGGAGGTCTCTGAGATCGTGCGCCGCGCGGCCGCGTCCGGCCAGCGGGTGAAGCCGGTCGGCGCGGGCCACTCGTTCACACCGATCGCGGTGACCGACGGCGTCCAGCTCCGCATGGAGAACCTCGCCGGCATCCAGCACGTCGACCGCGAGACCGGGCACGTCACGGTCGGGGCGGGCATGCGCCTGCACGACTTCAACCGCGCCCTCCACGCCCTCGGCCTGGCCCTCCCCAACATGGGCGACGTCGACCCGCAGACGATGTCGGGGGCCACCTCCACCGGGACGCACGGCACCGGCGCCCGCCTTCCGGGCATCGCCGGCGCGCTCGTCGGGCTCCAGCTCGTCACCGGCGACGGCTCGCTCGTCACCGTGACTCCGGACGACCCCGAGCTCTTCGGCGCGGCGCGGGTCGGGCTGGGTGCACTCGGCGTCGTCACGGCCCTCACGTTCGCGTGCGTGCCGTCGTTCCTGCTCCACGCCCGCGAGGAGCCGTGGGCGCTCGGCGACATCCTCGGGGACCTCGACTCGCTCGTCGAGGACAACGACCACGTCGAGTTCTACTGGTTCCCCCACACCGACCGCGCGCAGCTCAAGCGCAACAACCGGGTCCCCGAGGGCACGCCGCGCAAGCCGCTCTCGAAGGCGCAGTTCCTCTTCGAGGACGAGGTCATGACCAACGGCCTCTTCGAGCTGGTGTGCCGCATCGGCGCCCGTCAGCGCAGCTGGATCCCCCGCATCAACGACATCGCCGGGCGCTCACTCTCCTCACGGGAGTACACGAACTGGTCGTACGAGGTCTTCGTCTCGCCGCGCCGGGTGCGGTTCCGGGAGATGGAGTACGCGATCCCGCGCGCCGCGCTGCCGGAGGCACTGCGGGCGATCCAGGCATGGGTCGACGGGTCCGACGAGACGGTGTCGTTCCCGATCGAGGTGCGCTTCGCGGCGCCGGACGACATCTGGATGTCGACGGGATACGACCGCGCCAGTGCGTACGTGGCGGTGCACCAGTACCACCAGATCGACTACCGCCCGTACTTCGACGGCGTCGAGGCGATCTTCCAGGAGCACGAGGGCCGTCCGCACTGGGGCAAGATCCACACGCTCGACGCCGAGGTGCTGCGCACGCGCTATCCGAAGTTCGACGACTTCCGCGCCGTGCGCGACCGGCTCGACCCGCAGCGTACGTTCGCGAACCCGTACCTCGAGCGCGTCCTCGGCTAGCCCGCAGGTATTTCTGCGCGGGAGGTGCCACGCTGGGCCCATGCCCGTCCAGATCCTGTCGGCCCGGCCCCGCAGCGGGCTCGTCACTCTGCCGTGGAGCCTGCCCCTGGAGGAGTGGCCCGAGGAGCTCGACGTGTCGCTGCCGCGAGGCATCCACCGGCACGTGGTGCGGTTCGTCCGCGTCGACGGTGCGGTGCTCGTGGTCAAGGAGACCAACGAGCGCTTCGCGCGCCGGGAGTACGTGCTCCTGCGGCAGCTGCGACGCCTCGACCTGCCTGCGGTGGAGCCGGTCGCCGTCGTCACCGGCCGCCGCGGGCGCGACGGCACCGAGCTGGCGTCCGCGCTCGTCACCGCGCACCTCCCGCGCTCGCTCCCGTACCGGTCGCTGTTCGAGCACCCGCTGTCCGACAACACGCTCGAGGGCGTGATCGACGCGATGGTCGTGCTCCTGGTCCGGCTGCACGTCGACGGGTTCTTCTGGGGCGACTGCTCGCTCTCGAACACGCTGTTCCGGCGCAGCGCGGACGAGTTCGCCGCCTACCTCGTCGACGCCGAGACGGGGGCCCTGCACGACACCCTGTCCGAGGGCCAGCGCGGCGAAGACCTCGACCTCGTCCGTACGAACGTCTTCGGCGAGCTCCTCGACCTCCAGGGCGCCGGGCTGCTCGACCCCGCCATCGAGCCCCTCTCTCTGGTCGACCGCGTGGTCGAGCGGTACACCGAGCTGTGGGACGCGCTGACCGGTGTCGAGGAGTTCAGCGTCGACGAGATGTGGCGGATCGAGCAGCGGATCGAGCAGCTCAACGACCTCGGCTTCGACGTGGACGAGCTCGACATCGTGACCGACCTCGACGGCGACGGCGTGCGGATCCAGCCGAAGGTCGTCGAGCCCGACCACCACGCGCGTCGCCTGCAAGGGCTCACCGGGCTCGACCTCGAAGAGGCGCAGGCGCGGCGGCTCCTCAACGACCTCGACGCCTTCACAGGTGCGCACCAGCTGCAGAACGAGGACACGATGGTCGTCGCGCACCGCTGGCTCACGCAGGTGTGGGAGCCGCTGACGCGGATGATCCCCGTGGAGTACCGCGACGTCGTCGAGCCGGCGCAGTTCTTCCACGACGTGCTCATCCACCGGCGCGACCTTTCGGAGCAGGCCGGGCAGGAGGTCGACATCTTCGCCGCCGCGGAGGACTACGTCCGTACGCGGCTGCCGCACCAGGTCAGCACGCTGCGGGCCGCGACCAGCAGCTGACCGCCGCGTCCGCGCTATGAAGCGCCCGCCAGCGGGTACCTCGTGGGAGTCCCCTCACCGACGAAGGAGAAGCCGATGGCACGCCCTGACAGCCCTGACCGCGAGAGCCACCGACCGACGGTGGAGGACGTCGATCCGTCCGTCCTCGCAGTCAACTCGACTCCGGACGAGGTCCGGATGCACGGCAACCCCGACGAGACCGAGGTCGTGCAGCGGGGCGACGGCGCCGTCGGACCTGCTGACGCCGTCACCGACATCCCCGAGGACGCCGAGTCGCCGGACGCCTGACCCGGCTCGTCAGGCGAGGTCGCGGGCGACGGCTCGACCGGCGGTGCGTCCGGAGAAGAGGCACCCGCCGAGGAACGTGCCCTCGAGCGCGCGGTAGCCGTGGACGCCGCCGCCGCCGAACCCCGCGACCTCGCCCGCGGCGTACAGGCCCGAGAAGCGTGACCCGTCCGCCTTCAGCACCGCCGCGTCGAGGTCCGTCTCGAGCCCGCCGAGCGTCTTGCGGGTGATCACCCGCAGGCGCACCGCGATGAGCGGGCCGGCCTTGGGGTCGAGGATGCGGTGCGGCGACGCCGTACGGATGAGCTTGTCACCTCGGTACGACCGGGCGCCGCGCAGCGCGACGACCTGCATGTCCTTGCTGAAGGGGTTGTCGATCTCCCGGTCGCGCGCCTCGATCTGCGTCCGCAGGGCGTCGACGTCCAGCGGCGCCTCGGGAGTCAGCTTGTTCATCCCCTCGACGAGCTCGTCGAGCGTGTCCGCGACGACGAAGTCCTCGCCGTGCTGCTTGAACGCCTCGACCGGCCCCGGTGCACCCGGGCGCACCCGCGACAGCAGCTGGCGCACGTCCTTGCCGGTGAGGTCGGGGTTCTGCTCCGACCCGGAGAGCGCGAACTCCTTCTCGATGATCTTCTGCGTGAGCACGAACCAGCTGTGGTCGTGCCCGGTTGTCCGCAGGTGCTCCAGCGTCCCGAGCGTGTCGAAACCCGGCCACAGCGGCCCCGGCAGCCGGTTGCCGCGTGCGTCGAACCACAGCGACGACGGCCCCGGGAGGATGCGGATGCCGTGGCCGGGCCAGATCGGGTCCCAGTTCTTGATGCCCTCGACGTAGTGCCAGCCGCGATCGGGGTTGATCATGTGCGCGCCGGACTCGATCGCGATCTGCTGCATGCGCCCGTCGACGTACGCGGGGACGCCCGTGAGCATGTCCTCCGGGGGCGTGCCGAGCCGGTCGGCCGGCCACGTCTGACGGACGAGGTCGTGGTTGCCGCCGATGCCGCCGGACGTCACGATCACCGCCTGGGCGGACAGGGCGAAGTCGCCGTCGACGTCACGGTTCGACGCCACTCCCCGCGGGGCGTGGTCGGGCACGAGCACCGAGCCGGTCACGCCCGTCACGGTGCCGTCGGTCACCGTGAGCCCGTCGACGCGGTGACGGAACCTGAAGGTGACGAGCCCCTTGGCCACGCCCTCGCGCACCCGCCGCTCGAACGGTTCCACCACCCCGGGCCCGGTCCCCCACGTGATGTGGAAGCGCGGCACGGAGTTGCCGGGGCCGACCGCGCCGTACCCGCCGCGCTCGGCCCATCCCACGATCGGGAAGATCTTCAGGCCCTGCTCGCGCAGCCACGCGCGCTTCTCGCCCGCGGCGAACTCCACGTACGCCTCGGCCCACCGGCGCGGCCACGCGTCCTCGGGCCGGTCGAACCCCGCGTTGCCCATCCAGTCCTGCAGCGCGAGGTCGTACGAGTCCTTGATGCCCATGCGCCGCTGCTCGGGGCTGTCGACGAGGAACAGCCCGCCGAACGACCAGAACGCCTGCCCGCCGAGGTTGGCCTCGGACTCCTGGTCGACGAGCACGACCTTCTTGCCGGCGTCCACGAGCTCGGCGGTGGCGACCAGGCCGGCGAGCCCGGCTCCGACGACGATCACATCAGCATCCATGGCGGCCATGCTCCCCGTACGGGTGCCGGTGAGGCAACGCGGGGGCCGCCCCGTCCCCGATTCGGGCGGTTCCCCACCGAATCCCGCCCCGATTCGGTGGATTGGTGCCCAAATCGGGGACGGGACGGGGCGTCAGGTCAGGCCGGGGACTCCTCGGCCGGGAGCAGGCGCGGGCGCCGGTCCTGGTCGGGATCGAGGACGGAGGCCATGCGGTGGAAGACCGCACCCTCACGGTGCCGCGACTGCCGGTCGAGCGTGAGGCCGAGCGCGACGTGCGCCCACCCGCTCGTCGGCTCCAGCTCGATCAGGCGACGGAACGCCTTCTCGGCGGGCTCGAGCAGCGCAGCGGCGAAGTACGCACGGCCCAGGAGCTCCCAGGCCGCCGCGTGGTTCGGCTCCTCCTCGACGACGCCCGTCAGCATGCGGACGGCGTCTCGCGGATGCCGGTTCGCCACCATCTCTTCCGCGCGCCGGAAGCGGTCGTACAGCGACATCTCGGCGATCATCGCGTCGTTGAAGATCGGCTTCAGGATCAGGGGACGGAAGTCCTCGGTCATGCGGGCGCACCTCCTCGGTGGCTGGGTTCACCGCCCTCAACGACGGTGGACCCGCGCTCATTCCCGACGGTACGGCAGCGGCTCAGGTGATGTCGCGACGCAGCGTGGTCCAGCGGCCGATGACAGCGAAGAGCAGCCCGTACGCGAGGAACACGAGCGCACCCGGCACCCGTCCGAGCAGCTCGCCCATGCCCAGCGAGGCGTACGTGCCCGCCCCGACCAGCGCTTCCGACGCCGCGATCGGGAGGAACCGCGCGACACCCTCGAGGGCGTCGACGCTCACCAGCGCGAGGCGCAGGATCGGCTCGACGAACTGCGTGAACGCGAGCACCACGACGATCGCGGCAACCTGGTTCGGGATGAGCGAGCCGACGCCCACGCCGACGAACGCCCACAGGGCGATCGCGACCACCGAGAGCAGCACCGGGACCAGCACGTCACCGTCGGAGAGGAAGGCTCCCTCGCCGCGCCAGGCGAGGATCGGCGCCCCGCCGGCGACGCTGGCGAGCGTGCCGACGACACCGAAGGCGAGACCGATGACCACGGCTGCCACGAGCTTCGCGCCGAGGAAGACGTTGCGGCGCGGATCGGCGAGCAGCGACGGCGTGATCGTCTGGTAGCGGAACTCCGCCGTCATCGACATCGCGCCGGCCAGCAGCGGGAAGACGTAACCGAGCCCGTTGCCGAGCGTGTAGACGGTCAGCGCGGCGTCGACGCCGCCGACCGCGGGACCGCCGCCTGCCGGTTCCAAGGTCATCGAGAACGCCATGACGACGCCGAGGAACGCCATGTAGGCGGCCATGACGATCAGCAGGATCCACCACAGTCGGGTGGAGGTCCACTTGCGGAACTCCGAGATCAGCGCCGCCTTCACGCGGCCACCTCCTGGGTCGCGTCGCCGACGTGCGCGACGTTCTGGGTCTGGCCGGTCAGCTGCAGGAACACGTCCTCGAGCTCGACCTCCTGCTGCGTCAACGCGTGCAGCTCGACGCCCGCGGCGAACGCCGCCGCGCCCACCTGGGCGGCCGCCACGTCCGACACACGGAACCCGTGCACGCCGTCGCGCGACGCCACCTCGTACGTCCAGCCCTGCGCGTCGAGCACCGCCTTCAGCGCCTCGCCGGTCGGGGACACGACCTCCACGTGACGGCTCGCCTGCGCCGCGAGGTCGCCCAGCGGTGACGCGTGGACGAGGCGGCCCTGGGCGATGATGACGACGTCGTCGACGGTCTGCTGGACCTCCGACAGCACGTGGCTCGAGACGAGCACCGTACGGCCCTGGCCGGCGAAGAAGCGCAGCAGCTCGCGAAGCCAGCGGATGCCGCCGGGGTCGAGGCCGTTGGCCGGCTCATCGAGGATCAGCACCGGCGGGTCGCCGAGCAGCGTGGTCGCCAGCGCGAGGCGCTGACGCATGCCGAGGGAGTACCCGCCGACACGGCGCTTCGCGGCGTCCGCCAGCCCGACCATGTCGAGCAGCTCGCGGCAGCGCTGGTCGGACACTCCGACCTGCGGCGCGAACACGCGCAGGTGGTCGAGCCCGGTACGGCCGGGGTGGAAGCTCGCGGCCTCGAGCGCGGCGCCGACGACACGAGCCGGCTGCGGGATCGCCGCGTACTCCTTGCCCCCGATCGTCGCCTGCCCCGATGTCGGGGAGACGAGCCCGAGGAGCATCCGGAGCGTCGTCGTCTTCCCTGCGCCGTTGGGGCCGAGGAATCCGGTGACGACACCGGGGCGTACGTCGAAGCTGAGGTCGTCGACGGCACGGACCGAGCCGAAGGTCTTGGTGAGGTTCTGGACGGAGATCATCCTGGCTCACGCTATCGAACGACGTGAGCCTGCCGGTCACTAGCCTTTCGCGCATGACTCACCAGGTCGATCCCCCCGACACGACCCGCTCGACCACCACCCAGGAACGCGACACCGCCATCCCGTACGAGGCCTCGTACTCGCCGTACCCGGTCGCCTCGTCGAACGGCTCGTCCGTCGGCCGGCACTTCGCGAGCCTGCTTCTCGGCCTGCTGCTCCCACCCGTCGCGCTCGTGCTGTTCGACTGGGGCCTGGCGCGCTACTGGTTCGACGTCCAGCGCCTCAATGCCGTCTCCGACAGCGCCCTCTGGCCGTACGGGGTGGTGGCCCTGGGTGCCGCGCTGCTCCTCGTCGTCGCGGCCGCGGGGCGCCTGTCGTGGATCGGCCCCGCGCTGGCGGGCCTCCTCTACGGAGTCGCGCCGACCCTCGCCATCGTCCTCGCCCGGGACGAGGTGCTGAGGGCCGGCGCCGAGCTCCGCGACAACCTGTACGCCCAGGCGGTCGTCAATGCGCCGTTCTACGGGTTCCTCCTGTACCCGACGATCGCTGCCCTGCTCCTCGGGACCGCGATCGCGTCGGCCCGCCGCCGCTCACGCTGAGCGGCGCCGAGCATCACTCGGTGATGATCCAGGTGTCCTTGGCCCCGCCGCCCTGAGAGCTGTTGACGATCAGGCTGCCGGGTCCGGCGACGCGCGTGAGCCCGACGGGGATCGCGCGGGTCTGACCGGGCTCGGTGCCCGTCACGTGGACGAACACGCGGAGGTCGATGTGCCGCGGCTCGAGACGCCCGTCGGAGACGGTCGGGTGCGAGCTCAGTGCGACGGTCTCCTGCGCGACCCAGTTGCCCTGGTCCTTCGCGATCTCCTTGCGGCGCCGCGCGATCTCACCCTCGGAGGCCAGCGGTCCGACGAGCACGCCGTGGCCGCCGTACCCGTCGACCGGCTTGGTGACCAGCTCGTCGACACGGTCGAGGACGATGTTGCGCTCCGTGTCGTCGTCCGTGCGGTACGTCGGCACGGGCTCGAGCAGCGGACGCTCGTCGAGGTAGTAGCTGATGAGCGCGGGGACAACCCGGTAGATCGCCTTGTCGTCGCCGACACCGTTGCCGGGGCCGTTGGCGAGGACCACGCACCCCTCGGCGGCCACGTCGATGATCTCCGGCCCGAGCGGACGTCCGTCCTCGGTGCGCAGCTCCTCGAGCTCCTCGTCGAGACGGACGTAGATCCCGTCGACGACCCGGTCGCCGTCAACGAGGCGGACGCGGCCGTCACGCACCACGAGGTCCTCGCTCGTCGCCAGGACGAGTCCGCCGTCGGCGGCGAGGCGCTGGTGCTCGTACCACGCGATGCTCGACGGCCCGTCCGCGAGCAGTACGAGCGCGCCTTCCTCGTCCACGCCGACACCGGCACGCTGCGCGCACGCGCGCAGCGTCTGCCCGACCATCGGCAACCACTCGTGCGGGTCGACCAGGCCGTCGGGGCGCGCCATGTCGGGGACGACCGTGTCGAGCATCTCGCGCGCCGCGGTGGCGTACGCCAGACCGCTGGGGTTGCGCAGGTTGTCCTCCAGGACACGCCACTCGCCGCGCTCGTCGCGGACGAGGTCGAACCCCATGATCGGGGCACGCACCGCCGACCGCGGGAGCCGCCGCCCGTCCTCGCGCCACCCCGGGCAGGCGGCGAGGTCAGGCTCGGAGACCACGCCGTCCGCGACGACCCGGCCCTCGCCGTAGACGTCTTCGAGGAACGCCTCCAGGGCACGGGCACGCTGCTCGAGCCCCTCGCTGAGCATCTGCCACTCGTGCGCGTTGACGATGCGCGGGAGCAGGTCCACCTCGAAGCGCTGCGACTCGCCGTCGAGCAGGACGGTGAGTCCCTCGTCGTCCGACCAGGTGTCGCGCTTCTCCTCGAGCGCGCGCAGCTCGTCGCGACTGCGCTCGCGGACGTACGAGATGACGTCGCTGTAGACCGGACGGGGACGCGACGCGAGGCCGATCGCCTCGTCGCCGGCACGCGCCGGGTACGACCGCAGGGCACGCTCCTCGGGCGGAAGGCCGGCGGGCGGGCCCTCCGTCTCGGCGACGACCTGGTCCATCACGTCGTCGAGCGAGCCGCTCTCGGCGAACACCGCGCGCTGACGGTCGGCGGACGTGCCGTGCGCGAGGGTCCGCTCGGCGAGCTCGGCCACCTCGTCGTAGTCGCCGAGCTCCTCGAGGGCCGGGCGCAGACGCTCGAGGAGCGAGCGCACCACCTTCGGCGCCGGGACGCGCTCCGCGTGGGTCTCCGGGTCGAGCAGCGCGCCCGCGAGTCCCGCACGGGCGGCCTGCCAGGTGGCAGCTCGCTGGAGGGGCGCGGCGAGGGGGGTGAACGGCACACCACGCTCGATGTCGAGCTCGGCGGAACGCACCATCGCGCGGAAGAGGCCCGCGACGAGGATGGCGTCGTCGATCACCGGGCACGCGTCCGCGACGCGGAGCTCCAACGTGGGGGCGTGCGACGAGGGGCGGACGTCGAAGTACGCCATCTTCGCGTCGGCGATGACCCCGCTCTGGACCAGGTCCTGGATCATGGCGTCGTACTCCTTGGCCGACGCCAGCGGCGGGAGCGCGCCCGTCGTGGGCCAGCGCTGCCAGAGCAGGGTCCGGATGCTGGCGTAGCCGGTGTCCTGACCGTTCCAGTACGGCGAGCTCGCCGAGAGCGCGAGCAGCGTGGGCAGGTCGCGACCGATGCGCTGCGCGATGTCGATCGCCAGGTCGCGGTCGGACACGCCGACGTGGATCTGCGTGCCGCAGATCAGCTGCTCGTCGACGAGGAGCCGATACTTCTGCTGCATCCGGCCGAAGCGGCCGGTCGCGGTCAGCTCGAAGTCCTCGTCGTACGACGAGTTCGGGGCGGTGCCGACGGCAGCGATCCCGATGCCCTCGGCCTCTGCGACCGTGACCAGCTGCTTGCGGAGGCTGACGAGCTCCTCGCGGAGCTCAGCCAAGCCGGTCACCACGCTCGTGTTGGTCTCCACCGTCGTGCGCTGGAGCTCGGCGGAGAAGCTCTCCTCCGGCAGCTTTGACAGCAGCTGCGGCGCCGACGCCGACAGCGTCCGTCCCTCGCGGTCGACGAGGTGAAGCTCTTCTTCTGCACCCAGGGTCAGCTCAGCAGTCATCCCGTTACCGTACGGGTTGACCAAGTCACCCTCTACGGGACCACTTTTCGGGTTTTAAACCTGTCTTTCAGGCCTCAGTGCGCCTCTGGTCGATCGCGTACAGCGCGATCCCGGCGGCGACACCCGCGTTGAGCGACTCCAGCGACGAGGCCATCGGGATCGAGACGAGCACGTCGCAGGTCTCGGCGACCAGGCGCGACAGCCCCTTGCCCTCGCTCCCGACGACGAGCACGAGCGGCCCGTCCGCAAGGTCCAGGTCGGGGAGCGAGACCTCTCCGTCGGCGGCGAGGCCGGCGATCATCAGGCCCTCGTCGGCGTACGCCTTGAGCTGGCGCGTCAGGTTCGTCGCACGGGCGACAGGGACGCGGGCGGCCGCACCCGCCGACGTCTTCCAGGCCGACGCGGTCATCCCGGCGGCGCGGCGCTCGGGGATCACGACGCCGTGGGCGCCGAACCCCGACGCGCTGCGGATGATGGCGCCAAGGTTGCGCGGGTCGGTGACGCTGTCGACGACCACGATCAGCGGGGTCTCCCCCGCCTCTCGTGCCGCGGCGAGCAGGTCGTCCGGGTGGGCGTACTCGTACGGCGGCAGCTTGGCCGCGACCCCCTGGTGGACGGCCCGGTCGGTGAAGCGGTCGAGCTCGGCCTTGGTCGCCTCGAGGATCGAGAGCCTGCGATCGACGGCGATCGCGAGGATCTCGCGGACGCGGTCGTCGCGATCGATGCCTTCGGCGATGTAGAGCGTCGAGACGGGGACGTCGGCCCGCAGCACCTCCAGGACGGAGTTGCGCCCGGCGGCCCACTCGGACTCGTCGCCGCGCTTGCGGGGCGCCTGCGGGCGGCGCTTCTCGGCCGCCTTCGCCATCTTGTACTTCTTGTGGTTCGGGCGCTCCTCGGCCTTGGGGGTCGGCCCCTTGCCCTCCAGCCCGCGCTTGCGGTGACCCCCCGTGCCGACGGCGGGTCCCTTCCTGCTCTTGTTGATCGCGCCGCGGCGCTGGCTGTTGCCGGCCATCAGCTCTCCTGCCTCTCAGTCCCGCCGACGGACCAGCGTGGTCCCGCGGGTGTGTCCTCGACCTCGACGCCGGCTGCCTTGAGCTGGTCACGCACCCGGTCGGCGGTCGCGAAGTCCTTGTCTGCCCGCGCCTGGGCACGCTGCTCCAGCAGCGCGTCCACGAGCGTGCCGAGCGCGGCGCGCTCGGCGGAGCCGCCCTCACCGGCACCGGCCCAGTGCGGCGCGTACGGGTCGAGCCCCAGCACGTCAAGCATGCGCCGTACGGCCGAGAGCGTGCTCACCAGGGCGTACTTCTGCTCCTCGCCGGCCGCGAGCTGCTTGTTGCCGTCGCGGACGAGCTCCTGCACCTGCGCCAGGGCTGTCGGGATCGCGAGGTCGTCGTCCATGGCCGCCGCGAAGCCCGGCGTCACCCCGCCACCGAGCTCGGCGAGGTCCGTGCTGGCGCCCGTGGCCTCGGTCGCCCGGCGGACGAACCCCTCGATCCGCTGGTACGTCGTGGCGGCGTCGGTCAGCGCCTCTTCGGAGTAGTCGATGACCGAGCGGTAGTGCGCCGCCACGAGGTAGTAGCGCACGTCCACGGGCCGGAACCGCTTGACGACCTCGCTCACGAGCAGCGAGTTGCCGACGGACTTGCTCATCTTCTCGCCGCCGATGCGCACCATCTGGTTGTGCATCCACAGCCGCGCGAACGGCATGCCCGCCGCGGTGGCCTGCGCGAGCTCGTTCTCGTGGTGCGGGAAGCGCAGGTCGATGCCGCCGCCGTGGATGTCGAACTCCGACCCGAGGTACTTCGTGGCCATCGCCGAGCACTCGATGTGCCAGCCGGGGCGGCCACGGCCCCATGGCGAGGGCCACGACGCCGTCTCCGGCTCCCCCTCCTTGTGCCCCTTCCACAGGGCGAAGTCGCGCGGGTCGCGCTTGCCGCGCGGGTCGGCGTCCTCGGCGTCGCGCATGTCGTCGATGCGCTGGCGCGAGAGCTCGCCGTAGTCCGGCCACGACCGCACATCGAAGTAGACGTCACCGGAGCCGTCCGGCGCCGCGTACGCGTGGCCGCGGGCGATCAGCGTCTCCACGAGCTCGATGATCTCCGGGACGTGCCCGGTGGCGCGCGGCTCGTACGTCGGCGGGAGGCAGCCGAGCACGTCGTACGCGGCGTGCAGCGCCCGCTCGTTCTCGTACGCGACCGACCACCACGGCCGGTCCTGCTCGGCGCCCTTGGCGAGGATCTTGTCCTCGATGTCGGTGACGTTGGCGACCAGCGTCACCTCGTAGCCCTCGTGCATCAGCCAGCGGCGCAGCACGTCGAAGACCACCTCCTTGCGGATGTGGCCGAGGTGCGGCGGACCCTGGACGGTGAGCCCGCAGTGGTAGATGCCGACCTGTCCGTCGACGAGGGGCACGAAGTCGCGGGTCTGCGTCGTCGCAGAGTCGTAGAGGCGCAGGGTCACGCTGACAAGGGTAGTGGCAGGCGCGGAACCGGCTTAGCATCGACGGATGCTGATCACATCGGGGGGATTCGTCCGAAAGGGCCTGGTTCTGCTGTGCGCCGGTGGCGCGGTCACCGCGGCGACGCTGACCGCACCCGCGCACGCGGCGACCGCACGCGTCGCGTCGGCACGGTGGTCGTCGACCGCTGAGCTTCAGGCCGGCGCGGAGGCAGGGACGACGGTCAGCGCAGGAACGATCCGGTTCGGCCGGGCGACCGGCGCCACGCGGATCGGTGGCCGGGTGTACGAGACCGCGCGCTGGACGTCGCCGTGGCGCGCGACCGGCTTCGGCGCCGACGAGGTCGTCCCGTCCTGGAACGCGCGGACGCCGGGCCGCTCGGCGGTCGTGGTCGCGGTCCGGGTCCGTACGACCGCGGGCCGTACGGGCAGCTGGGACACCGTCGCGCGGTGGGCCGAGCGCGACTCGACCCACAAGCGCCGCTCCGGCTCCGCCCAGACCGACGACGTCGCCAAGGTCGTCACCGACGTCGTCCGCGCCAACGGCGGTCACCGGATCGGCGCCTGGCAGGTGCGCGTCACCCTGCTGCGCGCAAAGGGTGCAGGCTCCGCACCGCGCGTCCTGTCGGTCGGCGCCGTGGCGTCGCGCGCGGCGAAGGCCAGCCGCCCGGTGTCCGCGACCACGATGACCCGCACGGTCGAGCTGCCGGTACGCCGCTACTCGCAGATGCTGCACCGTGGCCAGTACCGCCAGTACGGCGGAGGCGGCGCCGCCTGGTGCTCGCCGACCGCGACCACGATGGTACTGCGCAGCCTCGGCAAGGGCCCGACGAAGGCGCAGTACGCGTGGGTCCGCAAGGGCCTCAAGCAGCGCTACGTCGTCCACGGGGCCCGCAGGACGTACGACTACCGCTACCGCGGCACCGGCAACTGGGCCTTCAACACCGCGTACGCGGGCACGCGAGGCACCGACGCGTTCGTCACCCGGCTGACCTCGCTGCGCGACGCCGAGGCGATCGTGAAAGCGGGGATCCCGCTCGTGGTGTCGATCCGCTTCGGCCGCGGCGGCCTCACGGGGGCACCGATCAGCTCGACCGCCGGTCACCTGGTCGTGATCCGGGGGTTCACCGCGACCGGCGCCGTGATCGTCAACGACCCGGCAGCGGCCAGGCCGTCCACGGTGCGGCGCGTCTACCGGCGCGACCAGCTCGAACGGGCCTGGATCCGCGGCAGCGGCGGCACCGCGTACGTGATCCGTACGGGCAAGGCGCTGCCGTCCTTGCCGGGCCACGCCTGGTGACCGGCCCAGCGCCTAGGCATGTCACCGGCGATGCTGGGTAACCACCAGGCATGACTGACAACGACAGGCTCACCGCCATCCAGACCGTCGTCGACCGCGTCACCTCCTGGCAGGACGGCGCCACCGAGGGCACGGTCGAGGAGGAGCTGCGCCGAGGCCTCGACGAGGTCGGGGTCGAGCTCGGCGACGACGACGTCCGCCGCCTCGCCGACGTCATCCAGGACCGCCACGGCACCGTCTCGGCCGCGGAGGTGCTCTCCGGCAGCTGACCGGTCGTCCGCGCGGGTCCGGCATGATGGCCCGGTGAGCATCCCGCGTACCGGAATCGGCACCGACGTGCACGCGTACGAGGCCGGGCGGCCGATGTGGTGCGCGGGCCTGCACTGGCCCGACGAGCCTGCCGGCCTGGCCGGCCACTCCGACGCCGACGTCGTCGCCCACGCCGCCTGCGACGCCCTGCTGTCCGCGGCCGGGCTCGGCGACCTCGGCAGCAACTACGGCACCGCCGACCCCGAGTGGTCCGGCGCGTCCGGTGTCGCGTTCCTGCGCGAGACCGCGCGCCGGGTCCGCGAGGCGGGCTTCGAGATCGGGAACGTGGCTGTGCAGCTGATCGGCAACCGGCCGAAGGTCGGCACGCGACGTGCCGAGGCGGAGCAGGTCCTGTCCGAGGCGGTCGGCGCTCCCGTCACCGTCTCGGGCACCACCACCGACGGGCTCGGCCTGACCGGCCGAGGCGAGGGCGCCGCCGCGCTCGCGACCGCGCTGGTCATGCCCGCGTCGTGACGCAGACCTCGACGAACCCGTTGACGACCCGGACCGGATAGGTCGGGACGCGCGTCATCGGGTCGTCGACGCACTGCCCGGTCTCGAGGTCGAACAGCTCGCGCCCGGCCGGCGCGGCCAGCAGCGTCTGCCCGTCGCGCTGCACCACCAGCCCCCGCGCCATGGTCTGGGTGCCCGCGTACGGATCACGGTTGCCGATGGCGTGGAGACTCCGCTCCCCGGTCTTGAACAGGGCCACCTGCTTGCCCCGGACCAGCGCGGAGACGCCGATGCCGACGACCAGCTCCCCGGCGTCACACACCTTGACCCAGGTCGCCACCCCGCTCGACGTCGCCATGCCGTGACGCTAGGCACTGCGGATTTCGTGAGGATTACGTCACGCAACACCGCGGAAAACAAACCCCGTACACGCGACGGAGCCGCCCCGTCAGGAACGGGAGCGGCTCCGTCGTAACGATGTGGCGCGTGGCCCCACACCCCGGGCTCAGGACGCGAGCACCTCGTCGAGCAGCGTCTCGGCCTTGTCCTCGTTGGTGTTCTCAGCCAGCGCGAGCTCGGAGACGAGGATCTGGCGTGCCTTCGCCAGCATCCGCTTCTCGCCCGCAGAGAGCCCCCGGTCACGCTCGCGGCGCCACAGGTCGCGCACAACCTCGGCGACCTTCATGACGTCGCCGGAGTGGAGCTTCTCGAGGTTTGCCTTGTAGCGACGGGACCAGTTGGTCGGCTCCTCCGCGTGCTCCGCCCGAAGCACACCGAAGACCCGGTCCAGTCCGTCCTTGTCCACCACGTCGCGCACACCGACCAGGTCGAGGTTGCACGCCGGCACCCGTACGACGAGATCGTTCTGGGCGACGATGCGGAGCACGAGGTACTGGCGCTCCTCGCCCTTGATCGTCCGGACTTCGATGTCCTCGATGACCGCCGCACCGTGATTGGGGTAGACAACCGTTTCGCCAACAGTGAAAGTCATATGTCCATAGCCCTTTCTTAGGTGACTAGGGTAACACGGGCTCCCAACGCCGCCAGGATCGTTTATGCAGGTCAGAGGCCGGATCGTGACTTGACAAAGCAGGATTCCAGTGGCAGGCGCACGCGCGTGGGCGTACCCTCCGCGGACCTCGTCGCACGCCTCGGAGCACCCGAAGATAGGCTGTGCAGGGCCGTGTCGTGCATGCGACGCGCCATGCTCCTACCGCTGTGCTCCCTCACGAAAGGGTCGGGTCTGTGCACACTCGCTCCCGCCGCGCTCTCGTCGCCGTCGTCGCCGCGGGCCTCGCCCTCGTCCTCGCCGGGTGCGGCACCGGATTCAACGCCCAGACCAGCGCCGTCTACCAGGCGGCGATCGGCACCAACAACCGTTCGACGGACGTCGAGGTGCTGAACGCGCTCTTCGTGAAGAACGAGGACGGCTCGGCGACGCTCTCCGCAGGCCTCGTCAACCAGGCCCTGCAGACCGACCGCCTCGTCACCGTCGACGCTGCGACGCTCGCCGGCACGCCGGTCGAGGTCACCTTCGAGGGCCCGTTCTCCACGCCCGCGCGTCGCCTCGCCCACCTCGGCACCAAGCCGCAGGTCGTGATCGCGGGTGACGAGCTCTTCGCCGGGCAGTTCCTCAACATCGTGATGAGCTTCGTCAACGCCGGCGACGTCGAGATGCAGGTCCCGATCGTGACCCGCACGTCGATGTACGACTCCGTCGCGACCCCGGCGCCGGCCGAGGCGACCGACGCCGAGGAGCAGGCCGACGAGGAGCAGCTGGAGGAGGAGGGCCTCCCGCAGCCCACCGAGACCACCGAAGCGCCCGAGGGCAACTGAGCCAGGCCCTCCCTCAGCCGAGCTGCTCGCGCAGCCAGCTGATGTCGTCGCCGGTCTTGTCGTCGGCGTGCGTCTCGATGATGACCGGCGCACCGGCCTGACGGACGACCTCGACGAGCAGCTCCGGCGGGATCTTCCCCTCGGTGAGGTGGGCGTGACGGTCGGCCCCTGAGTCGAACGCGTCCCTGCTGTTGTTGCAGTGGACGAGGTCGATCCGGCCCGTGACAGAACGGATCCGGTCGACGATCCCGTCGAGCTCGATGCCGCCGGCCCACGCGTGGCAGGTGTCGAGGCAGAACCCCCAGGAGTCACCTGCGCCGCCGGCCTGGATCGCCTCCCACGTACGGGCGATCCGGTCGAAGCGCCGCGCCATCGAGTAGTCGCCGCCAGCGGTGTTCTCGAGGAGGATCGGCACCTTCGCGTCGATCGCCTCTACCGCCTTGCGCCAGTTGTCGAACCCCTTGTCGAGGTCGGCCTCGGAGTCGACGTACCCGCCGTGCAGGATCACGCCCTTGGCACCGATCGCGGCGGCACCGTCCACGGCGTTCTGGACGAGCTTGCGGCTGGGGATGCGGACACGGTTGTTGAGGCTCGCCACGTTGAGCAGGTAGGGCGCGTGGACGTACAGCGGGACGTCCTTGGTCTCGGAGTCGGCACGCAGCGCGTCGGCACCACCGGCGTACTCGTACTTCGGCCACTTCCAGCTCTGTGGGTTGCCCAGGAACATCTGGACCACGTCCGCGCCGACGCGCGCGGCGTCGTCGAAGGGGTGCTCCTGGTCGACGTGGGTCCCGATCCGGGTCGTCATGCGCTCAACCTCATACGGTCAGCCTAGGACCTGGCGCGGACAGCTAGGCCTCGTACTTGTAGCCGAGCCCTCGTACGGTCACCAAGGTGGCAGGCCGCGACGGGTCGGGCTCGACCTTGGCCCGAAGCCGCTTCACGTGAACGTCCAAGGTCTTGGTGTCGCCCACGTAGTCCGAGCCCCACACGCGGTCGATGAGCTGGCCGCGGGTCAGCACCCGGCCGACGTTGCGCAAGAAGAGCTCCAGCAGCTCGAACTCCTTCAGCGGCAGGCGCACCTCCTCGCCGTCGACGGTGACCACGTGCCGGTCGACGTCCATGCGGACCCGCCCGACCTCGAGCGCCGTGTCGTCCCCGACGCCGGAGTCGCCTCCGCGGCGCAGCACCGCCCGGATCCGGGCGACCAGCTCGCGCGGGCTGTACGGCTTGGTGACGTAGTCGTCGGCACCGAGCTCGAGGCCCACGACCTTGTCGACCTCCGAGTCCTTCGCGCTCACCATGATCACGGGCACGGAGGAGGAGGCCCGGAGCTTGCGGCAGACCTCCGTCCCGCTGATCCCCGGAAGCATGAGGTCGAGGAGCACGATGTCGGCGCCGCTGCGGTCGAACTCCTCGAGCGCGGCGTGGCCGTCGGTCGCGATCGCCACCTCGAAGCCCTCCTTGCGCAAGACGTACGAGAGGGCGTCGAGGTAGCTCTCCTCGTCCTCGACGACGAGCACACGGGTCACGGTCGGACCTCCTGGATCGGGGCGGTCTGGGGACGAGCACGGAGCTCGTCGTGCTCGCGGGTACGAGCGGCTGCAGGCAGCACGAGGGTGAACGACGAGCCCTCTCCGGGCTCGCTCCAGACCTCGACCTGCCCGGCATGGCTGGCGGCGACGTGCTTGACGATCGAGAGACCCAGGCCGGTGCCGCCGGTGCTGCGCGCCCGCGCGGGGTCGACCCGGTAGAAGCGCTCGAAGATCCGCTCCAGCTCGGCCTCGGCGATGCCGACGCCCTGGTCCCGGACGGTGATCCTGACCTCGTCCCCCTCCGCGGCGGCTTCGATCGTGACGCGGGTCCCGCTCTCGGAGTACGCGACGGCGTTCTCGACGAGGTTGTTGACGGCCTGGAGCAGCTGCTCGCCGTCGCCCAGGACGAACAGCTCGTCGTCGCAGCGTGTCGTCACCTCGATCCCCCGCGCCTCGGCGTCGACGGCGTTGCGCTCGGCCGCGGTCTCGATCATCGCCGCGACGTCGACCTCGTACGGGTCGTCGACCAGGGCGTCACCCTGCAACCGCGAGAGCTCGATGATCTGCTGGACGAGGCGGGTCAGGCGTGCACCCTCGCGTTTCATGCGGCCGCTGAAGCGGACGACCGCCTCCGGGTCGTCACGTGCCTCGGCCACCGCCTCGGCGAGCAGGTTGAGGGCGCCCACCGGGGTCTTGAGCTCGTGGCTGACGTTGGCGACGAAGTCGCGACGGATCATCTCGACGCGACGCTCGGTGGTCCGGTCCTCGACGAGCACCAGGACGAGCCGCGACGTCAACGGGGCGACCCGTACGAGCACGTGCCGCTGCCCTCCTCGTCCCAGATCGAGGGTGAGCTCCTCCTCGCGCACCTGCCCGTCCCGGCGGACGAGGCGGACCAGGTCGCGCAGCAGCGCGCTCTCGAGGCGGGTGTCCTGGAGGAGGCCCATCGCGTGCGCGGGAGCCGACGCCTTCACGACCCGGTCGGCGGCGTCGACGATGACGACCGACGAGCGCAGCACGGCGAGGACGTCGTCGGCTCCGGGCGGCACCTCGGGCTCCGGACGCTCGGGGACGTCCTCGTGCTGGCGCTCGCTGTAGCGCCACGCCCACACCACCCCGACCCCGAGCAGCAGGCCGACCGCGGTGCCGAACGCGAACGCGATGTTCGGATCCACGTCTCGATCGTACGCACCTGGCCCCGGCGGAGCCGCCTTCGCGGACGCCGGGGCGAGCGGGGTTCGGCGAGAGTTCATCCCCCGTTCACCGCAGGTCGGGAGGGGTTCACCCGGCGGTTCTAGGTTCGGGGCATGCGCGACTTCTACGATGACCGGCTCGATGCCCTGGACGCCGACCTGGTGGCGATGACGACCGCGGTGCGGGTGTCCCTCGCCCGGGCGTCGACGGCGCTCCTGGACGGAGACCTCGGTGCTGCCGAGACCGTCATCAGCGGCGACGCGGTCATCGACGCGGCCCGGGAGTCCTGCGAGAACGACGCGATCTCGCTGCTCGCGACCCAGCAGCCGGTCGCGACGGACCTCCGCCGAGTCGTCGCGGGCCTGCGTATCGCCGGCGACCTCGAGCGCATCGGCGACCTCGCCGTGCACGTCGCCAAGCTCGCCCGGATGCGGATGCCGGAGGTCGCCGTCCCGCCGTCGGCCCGCCCGATCATCACCGAGATGGGCCGCGTGGCCGAAGGCATGCTGGAGTCGGTCGCGATCGTCCTGGGCACCCACGACCTCGACGCGGCCGCGGCGCTGCTGTCGGCCGACGACGAAATGGACGGGCTCTATCGCCGGATGTTCCGCGACCTCCTCGACGGCGAGTGGGACGGCGGGGTCGAGGCGGCGGTCGACGTCGCGCTGCTGGCGCGCTACTACGAGCGCACCGGCGACCACGCCGTCTCGATCGCGCGCCGCGTCGTCTACCAGGTCACTGGCGAGGTCCCGCAGGCCTGACCCGGCCCGTCCGTCGGGGAGGGGGTCAGCGCATGCCGAGGATGTTGACGAGGGCGACGATGCCGAGCGCCACGATGCACGCCCGCAGGAGCAGGGGCGGGAGCCGTCGCCCCACCCCAGCGCCGATCACGCCACCGACGAGCGACCCGGCGGCGACGAGCGCGATGGCGGTCCAGTCGAGCGGGTGCGTCCCGCCTCCCCACGTCGCGACGACGATGTACGTCGTGGCCGACACGACGTTGACGCCGAGGACGAGCACGTTCTTCAGGGCGTTCATCCGCTGGAGCGCGAGAGGCACCAGCAGACCCAGCGCTCCGATCAGCAAGATCCCCTGTGCCGCCGCGAAGTAGCCGCCGTAGATCCCGCACAGGAACACCGTCGCCATCGCCACCACCATGCGGCCCGCGCTCATCGTGTCGAGGGTGACGGCGTCCGCACCGGCGGCCTCCCTGCGTGTCTGGAGCCACCTCTGCAGCGGCGGCTGCACCACGACGAGCACCAGCGCGAGGACCAGCAGCACGGGGACGACGGCGATGAAGGCGTCCTCCGGCAGGTGCAGCAGCAGGTACGCGCCGACGAGCGACCCGAGCAGCGAGGCGGGGAGCAGCCTCGTGAGGAGGAACCCCTGGCCGGCGAGCTCACGTCGGTAGCCGAAAGAGCCGGTGACGTTGCCGGGCACCAGCCCGACCGCGTTGCTCATCGTCGCCGTCACCGGCGGCACACCGAACGCGACGAGGGTCGGGAACGTGATCAGCGTTCCCGACCCGACGACGGTGTTGATGACGCCGGCGCCGACCCCCGCCAGGAGGACCAGCGCCATCTCGACGACGGACAGGAGTCAGCGCCCCTGGTTCGCGACGGCCTCCGCAGCGGCCCGAGCGGCCTCGGGGTCGAGGTAGCGCCCGCCGGGTGACAGCGGACGCATGTCCTCGTCGAGCTCGTACAGAAGCGGCATGCCCGTGGGAATGTTGAGCCCCACGACAGCCTCCTCGGACATCCCGTCGAGGTGCTTCACGAGCGCCCGCAGGGAGTTGCCGTGCGCGGCCACCAGCACCGTACGGCCGAGACGCAGGTCGGGGACGATCGCGTCGTACCAGTACGGCAGCGCGCGGTCGAGTACGTTCGCGAGCGCCTCCGTACGGGGCCGCACCTCCGGCGGCAGGTCGGCGTACCGGACGTCGTAGAACTGGCTGTACTCGGCGTCGGCGGGCAGCGGCGGCGGCGGGACGTCGTACGAGCGACGCCACTGCATGAACTGCTCCTCGCCGAACTCCTCGAGGGTCGCCTTCTTGTCCTTGCCCTGGAGCGCGCCGTAGTGGCGCTCGTTGAGGCGCCACGAGCGGCGGACGGGGATCCAGTGACGGTCGATGCCGTCCAGCGCGATCTGTGCCGTACGGATCGCCCGGCGCAGCAGCGAGGTGTGGACCACGTCCGGCAGCAGCCCTGCCTCGGCGAGCAGCGGCGCAGCGGCCCGCGCCTCGGCCTCACCCTTCTCGGTCAGGTCGACGTCGACCCAGCCGGTGAAGAGGTTCTTCTGGTTCCACTCGCTCTCGCCGTGGCGCAGCAGGATCAAGGAGTACGGGCTCATGCGCCTCAGCCTAGCGACGGTTGCTCTGCGCACAGCAGAAGACCTTGCAGGCGAGACGGCCGTACGCCGAGGGTGGGTGCATGAGGCTTCTGGTGCTCGGAGGGACCCATCACGTCGGTCGTGCCGCGGTCGAGGCGGCGCTCGCGCGCGGCGACGAAGTGACCACGCTGACCCGCGGGAAGAGCGGGCCGCCGGCCGGCGGGGTGGAGGCCCGGTACGCCGACCGCCGCGACCCTGGCGCCCTCGAGGCCGCGCTCGGGGACGACACCTGGGACGCAGTCCTCGACACGTGGTCCCAGGAGCCCGCGGTCGTACGGGCGGGGGCGCGGCTGCTCGCCGACCGTGTGGGGCACTACGGGTACGTGTCGAGCCGGTCGGTGTACGCATGGCCGTTGGTCCCGGGCGCCGACGAGTCCGCGGCCGTCGTCGACGGTGATCCGGACAGCGAGGACGCCGGCGACTACGCGGCGGCCAAGCGGGGCGCCGAGCTTGCGCTCCTCGACAGCTTCGGCGACCGCGTGCTCCTCGCCCGCGCCGGACTTGTCATCGGCCCCTACGAGCAGGTCGGGCGGCTGCCGTGGTGGCTGGAGCGGATCGCCCGCGGCGGGGAGGTCGTCGCTCCGGGGCCGCCGGACCGGCCGTTGCAGTACGTCGACGGGCGCGACCTCGCCGCCTGGATGCTCGACTGCGCGCGGTCGGCCACGGGAGGCGTCTTCGACGCGGTCAGCCTGCCGGGCCACACGACCACGGAGGCGCTGCTGCGCGCCTGCGTCGCCGCGACCGGCGCCGACGCGTCCCTCGTCTGGGTGCCGCCGGAGGCGCTCGCCGACGAGGGTGTCACCGGATGGGTGGACCTGCCGATCTGGGTCCCCCCGACGGGCGACCTCGCCGGACTGCACGAGAGCGACACCCGCGCCGCGTACGAGGCCGGTCTGCGGTGCCGCCCGGTCGAGGAGACCGTCGCGGACACCTGGGCCTGGCTGCAGGCGGAGGGACAGCCGACGTCGGCGTTTCCGGAACGGCAGCCGGGCGGCCTCGACGCCGCGACCGAGCAACGGATCCTCGCCCGCGCACGTGGCTGAGGGGCCCGGTCAGTCCCCCGCCGGCTCCTTGTCGAGCAGGTGGCGAAACGCCTCGAGATTGCGCGTCGACTCGCCGCGCGAGAGGCGCCACTCCCACTCCTTGCGGATCGAGGAGGCGAACCCGAGCTCCAGGATCGTGTTGAACGACTCGTCGGCGTACGTCAGCACCGACCCGAGGATCCGGTCGATCTCGTCCTCGGTGATCGCGTGCAGCGGCAAGCGGCCGTCCAGGTAGATGTCTCCGGCGCTGTCCACGGCGAACGCCACGGCGTACATCCGCAGGTTGCGCTCGAGCAGCCAGCGGTAGACCGCCTGGTGGTTCTCGTCGGGCCGGCGCGCCACGAACGCGTGGATGCCGAGGGAGTGGTCGCCGACCTCGAGCCGGCAGGTGGTCTGCAGCTTGCGGACGCCGGGGAGCGTGACCTCGAAGACGCCCGGCCGGAACTCCACGTGCTCGAGCTCGGCTGCTGCCAGCGCGCTGCGGATCGCCGCGGCAGCCGCCCAGGGTGCGTCCCTCGTGTCCTCCACCACGTCCCCTTCCTAGTGCCCGACCGCGGTCGCCAGCGCGCGCCGCTCGGCGACGGCGTCGGCGTACACGGCGAGCGTACGCTCGGCCGTCGCGTCCCACCCGAACCGCGAGGCGTGACGCAGCGCGGCACGCGACATCGACGCGTGCAGCCCTGGCTCGTCGAGCACGCGCGCGAACGCCGCCGCATAGTCGTCGGGGTCGTGGCCGTCGACGAGCAGACCGGTACGGCCGTCGCGGACCGCCGTGACGAGACCGCCGACCTTCGCAGCGACGATCGGCGTGCCGCACGCCTGCGCCTCGACCGCGACCAGCCCGAACGACTCGTTGTACGAGGGCACGCACACCAGCGAGGCGGCGGCGTACCAGAGCGCGAGGCGGTCTTGAGCCACCGGCGGCACGAAGCGGGTGCGGTCGGCGATCCCGAGGCGGTGAGCGAGGTCGACGAGGGCGGTCGGGTGCTCCCGCCCGCTGCCGGAGGGGCCTCCGACGACCACGACCGTCGTTCGGTCGCGACGCCCGGACCGCATCAGACGCGCAGCCGCCTCGAGGACCACGTCGGGTGCTTTCAGCGGCTGGATGCGGCCGGCGAAGAGGATGACGTCGCCGTCGTGCGGCAGGCCGAGCGCGGCGCGAGCCGTCGTGCGGTCGAGAGGCCGGAAGCGCTCGAGGTCGACGCCGGGGTGCACGACCTCGACACGCGCCGGGTCGGCCCCGTACAGGTTCACCATCTGCGACGCCTCGTCGGCCGTGTTGGCGATCAGCCGGTCGGCCGTGTCGACCAGCTCCTGCTCCCCCGCCACACGGCCCGCCGGCTCGCGACGGTCGCCGGCGGCCAGGCTGGCGTTCTTGACCTTGGCCATCGTGTGCATCGAGTGGACGAGGGGCACGCCCCACCGGTCGCGGGCGACCACGCCGACCTGGCCGGAGAGCCAGTAGTGGCTGTGGATCAGGTCGAACCAGCCGACCGGGTGCGTCGCCTCCGCACGGAGCACGTCGCGGACGAACGTGCACATCTGAGCGGGGAGGTCCTCCTTGTCGAGGCCCTCGAACGGGCCCGCCGCCACGTGCCGGACGCGTACGCCAGGCAACGCCTCGACGACGGGAGGCTGCTCGGAGGAGGTGGCGCGGGTGAAGATCTCGACCTCGACCGACCGCGCGGCGAGGCGGCGGGCCAGCTCGAGCACGTAGACGTTCATGCCCCCGGCATCACCGTCACCCGGCTGCGCGAGGGGCGACGTGTGCGCCGAGAGCATCGCGACGCGGCGCACCTCGGCGGACATCCTCACGCCTCCATCCTAGGCAGGCGTCCGGGGCCCGACGGCGTGACCGTCCGCACGCCCGCGCAGGCGTCGTGGCAGCATCAGCAGCATGCCGGACACCCCAGAGACCTCCCGCCGTACCGCCGTCGTCACGGGCGCCAGCAGCGGCATCGGTGCCGCGACCGCCCGCCGGCTGGCCGCCGACGGGTTCCGCGTCGTGTGCGCGGCCCGCCGGGCCGACCGGATCGAGGCGCTGGCCGCGGAGATCGACGGGGTCGCCGTCGTGTGCGACGTGACCGACCAGGCCTCCGTCGACGCGCTCGCGGCCGCGGTCGGGCCGGAGCTCGCCGTCCTCGTCAACAACGCGGGCGGCGCCGTCGGCCAGGAGCCGATCGAGCGGACGGACCCCGAGGCGTGGCGGGAGATGTACGACTCCAACGTCCTCGGCACGCTGCGCGTCACGAAGGCGCTGCTCCCCGCGCTGCGGGCGAGCGGGGCGGGCACGGTCCTCAACGTCGGCTCGATCGCCGGCCACCTCACGTACGAGGGCGGCGCCGGCTACACGGCCGCCAAGCACGGGGTCGCGATGATCACCGAGACGCTGCGGCTCGAGCTCAACGGCGAGCCCGTCCGGGTCACCGAGATCGCCCCGGGGATGGTGCACACGGAGGAGTTCTCGCTCGTCCGCTTCGGCGGCGACAAGGAGAAGGCCGAGGCCGTCTACGCCGGGGTCGCCGAGCCCTTGACCGCCGACGACGTCGCCGACGCGATCGCCTGGATGGTCACCCGGCCCCAGCACGTCAACATCGACCTCATGGTGATCAAGCCGATCGCCCAGGCCGCTCCGTGGAAGGTCGCGCGCGGCTGACCCGTACGCCCGCGTCCCCGCCGACGCCGCCGACGAGCAGGCTCGCGAGCTGGTGGTAGGCCGCGGCGTCGTCGAGTCCGGTCTGCGCCTCGAGCTCCCCGCTCTGGATCGACAGCATGACCTGGGCGGCGACGACACCCGCGAACGCGGGGTCGACCTCGCTCCCCTGCGCCCCGAGGTCCTCGACGAGCTGACGCACCCGGCGCGCCGCCCACTCGGTGTTGCGCCGGTAGACCTCGCGAGCAGGCGCGAAGGCGTCGAGGTCGGCGAAGAACGCCGGCGAGGCCGGGGCCAGCTCGCGCGAGATCGCCTCCAGGTACGCCCGTAGCCGTGCGACCGGGTCGGACTGCTCCGCGAGGCTCGCCTCCACCCGCTCGGTCGCGGCGCGGAAGAAGTCGCGGACCGCCGCCGCGATGATCTGCTCCTTGCTCGGCGCGATCCCGTACAGGGTGCTGCGGGAGCAGCGCAGCCGGGCGGCCAGGTCGCCGATGGCGAACGAGAGGAACCCCTCGTCGAGGTAGAGCGAGATCAGCTCGTCCATGAGCGCGTCGCGGCGGGCCGGCATACGGGGACAGTACCAGGATGGGCTCTGGAGTACTCTGCTCATGACACGTCTACGAGAGGGGTGCCATGCCCGTCGAGCGCCTGATGCCGACCGAGGAGTCAGCCGACCTGATCGCGCTGACCCGCGACATCGTCGACCGTGAGCTGCGGCCCCGCGTCGACGAGGCGGAGAGGTCCGCGACGTTCCCCCGGGAGGTCTTCCGCACCCTCGGGAGGGCCGGCCTGCTGGGGCTCCCCTATCCCGAGTCCTTCGGCGGCGGCGGCCAGCCGTACGAGGTCTACCTCCAGGTCGTCGAGGAGATCGCGTCGGCCTGGGCGTCGGTCGGCGTCGGCACCAGCGTCCACGCGCTCTCGTGCTTCGGCCTGTTCACCGCCGGGACCGCCGAGCAGAAGCACGAGTGGCTGCCCGACATGCTCGGCGGCGAGCTGCTCGGCGCCTACTGCCTGTCCGAGGCGCACGCCGGCTCCGACCCGGCGGCGATGCGCACCCGCGCGGTCCGCCACGGCGACGAGTACGTCATCGACGGCGCGAAGGCGTGGACGACCCACGGAGGCCAAGCCGACTTCTACAAGGTGATGGCACGGACCTCCGACGACGGCGGCCGCGGCATCTCGTGCTTCCTCGTCCCCGCGGACACGCCCGGCCTCGTCGCCGACAACCCCGAGGACAAGATGGGCCTGATGGGCTCGACGACGGCGACGATGCTGTTCGACGGGGTGCGCGTGCCGGTCGAGCGACGGCTCGGCGAGGAGGGCCAGGGCCTGTCGATCGCGCTCGCGGGGCTCGACTCCGGTCGCCTCGGGATCGCCGCGGTCGCCACCGGCGTCGCGCAGGGGGCCCTCGACGTCGCGGTGCGGTACGCCAAGGAGCGCGAGACCTTCGGCAAGGCGATCATCGACCACCAGGGGCTCGCCTTCGTGCTCGCCGACATGGCGGCAGCGGTCGAGTCGGCCCGCGCGACGTATCTCGCCGCCGCACGGCTCAAGGACGCCGGCCGCCCGTTCGGCCGCCAGGCGTCGATCGCCAAGCTCGTGGCGACCGACAACGCCATGAAGGTGACCACCGACGCCGTCCAGGTGCTCGGCGGCGCCGGCTACACCAAGGACTTCCCCGTCGAGCGCTACATGCGCGAGGTGAAGGTCATGCAGATCTTCGAGGGGACCAACCAGATCCAGCGGCTCGTCATCAGCCGCGACCTCGCCCGATAGGAGCACCATGGACCTCGCCAACACCGCCGCGATCGTCACCGGAGGGGCCTCCGGCCTCGGAGCCGCGACCGCCGCGGCCCTGGCCGCACGCGGCGCCAGCGTGTACGCGCTCGACCTCGCGCCCTCGATCGAGAAGGCCGACACCGTCGACGGCGTGACGTACGTGGAGACCGACGTGACGGACGGCGCCTCCGTCCGCAACGCGGTCACGGCGGCGGCTTCGGGCGGCGCCCCGCTGCGTACGGTGGTCAGCTGCGCCGGCATCGGGCCCTCGTCGCGCATCCTCTCCAAGCGCGGCCCCCACGACCTCGACCTGTTCGCCAAGGTCGTCCAGGTCAACCTCGTCGGCTCCTTCAACGTGATGACCGTCGCCGCCGAGGCGATCGCCCAGACCCAGGCCGACGCGGACGGGCAGCGCGGCGTCATCGTCAACACCGCGTCCATCGCCGCGTACGACGGCCAGGTCGGGCAGGCGGCGTACTCGGCGTCCAAGGGCGGCATCGTCGGCCTCACGCTCCCGGCGGCGCGCGATCTCGCTCAGTACGGCATCCGGGTGTGCACCATCGCTCCGGGCATCGTCGACACCCCGATGCTCGCCACGGTCTCCGAGGAGTTCCGTGCCGGGCTCGCCGCGGGCATCCCGTTCCCGCAGCGGCTCGCCCGGCCGTCGGAGTTCGCCGACCTCGTGACGATGATCGTCGACCACGACTACCTCAACGGCGAGGTCATCAGGATGGACGGCGCGCTTCGGATGGCTCCTCGCTGACCTCCGCCTCCGTCGGGCCCGCGGCGACCACCGCTGCGGGCCGGCGGCGGGGCAGCATCGCGACCGGGATCAGCGCCACCACGAGGAGCGCCCACGCGACCCAGAACGTGCTGGCGAACGCGTCGCCGGCGTCGGCCAGCAGCGCGTCGACCGCCCGCTGGCCACCGAGCTGCGGCACGATCTCGGGGTTGTCCCACGAGCCGACCACGGCGTACCAGATCCGCTGGGGCGGCAGCCAGTTCGTCAGCAGCACCGACATCACCGCGACGCCGACCGAGCTGCCGATCTGCTGGTTGATGTTGATGAGCGTCGTGCCGCGCGCGACCTCCTGGTGGCTCAGCGTCTTCAGGGCCGCGGTGAACATCGGCATCATCGTGGCGCCCATCCCCAGGCCCATCACGAAGAGCGCGAGCACGATCTTCCAGTAGTCCGTCTCGGACGTGATCTGGGTCAGCGGGAACATCCCGACGAGGATCCCGAGGAACCCGAACGGCACGATCCGTCCGACCGGGATCCGGTCCACCAACCGCCCGGCGATCGGCATCGTGAGCATGGCTCCGACACCCTGCGGGGCGACGAGCAGCCCGGCGCTCAGCGTCGACTCGCCGCGGACCTGCTGGAAGTAGGTCGGGACGAGCAGCAGGCTCCCGAAGAACGCCGCGACGAAGAGGAACATCACGATCACCGAGAGCGTGAGGTTGCGGTTGCGGAACAGCCGGAGGTCCAGCAGCGGGTGCGCCGGGCGGAACGAGTGCCAGACGAACGCGAGCATCAGCAGCGCACCGACCAGCATCGAGACCCACACCCGCGGATCGGCGACCGTGCCCTTCTCAGGGATCGACGAGACACCGAAGAGGAACAGCGCGAGACCCGGCGACAACAGGAGCATCCCGAGGAAGTCGAACGACTCCGAGGGCTCGGGCCGGTCTCCCGGCAGGGCCAGCCACGCGTACACGATGGTCGCGAGCCCGATCGGGAGGTTGATCAGGAAGATCCAGTGCCAGCTGGCGTTCTCGATCAGCCAGCCACCGATGATGGGGCCGAGGATCGGTCCGAGCAGCATCGGGATGCCGAGGACGGCCATCAGCCGGCCCATCCGGTTCGGCCCGGCGGCGCGGGTCATGATCGTCATGCCGAGAGGCATGATCATGCCGCCGCCGAGGCCCTGCAGGACCCGGAACGCGATCAGCTGGTTGATCTCCTGCGCGGCCGCGCACAGGACGGAGCCGGCGGTGAACAGCGTGATCGCGACGATGAAGAGGCGTTTGGTGCCGAACCGGTCGGCCGCCCAGCCGGTCAACGGGATCACCGTGGCCAGCGCGAGCGTGTAGGCCGTGACCGTCCAGGCCACGTGGGAGTACGCCAGCGGGTCGCGAGCCGACCCGAACTCCTCCTGGAACGTCGGGAGCGCGACGTTCACGACCGTGATGTCGAGGATCGACATGATCACGCCGAGGATGACCACTCCCGCGATCTTCAGGACCGCTGCGTCGATGTTCTCCGGGTACTCCGGCTGCTGCTGCGCCGTGTGCTGCGTGTCGGCCATGTGCGACGTCGCCTTTCCGTGACGGAGTCGGCACCCCCTGGTGTCGTCGGTTCCACAGTGCGCCTCCGGCGGGGGCAATGTCATCGGATTTTGCGCTGGGCGGACAGAGGAGATTCCGGTCACAACGCCCTTGCGGACCGCCGTACCTGGGGCGGGTCGCTAGGATGGACGACGCTCTGCGCCGTGCGTACCGTCCGGCGCCTTCTCCCACGCAAGGACCGCCGCACGCGCATGCCCACTCGTTCCGACCTCCGCAACGTCGCAATCGTCGCGCACGTCGACCACGGCAAGACCACCCTCGTCGACGCCATGCTGCAGCAGCAGGGCACGTTCGACGAGCACCACCAGCTCGCCGAGCGCGTGATGGACTCCGGCGACCTCGAGCGCGAGAAGGGCATCACGATCCTCGCGAAGAACACCGCGGTCTCGTACGCCGGCCCCGGCGCCCCTGACGGCGGCGTCACCATCAACATCATCGACACCCCCGGCCACGCCGACTTCGGTGGCGAGGTCGAGCGCGGGCTCTCCATGGTCGACGGCGTCGTGCTGCTCGTCGACGCCTCCGAGGGTCCCCTGCCGCAGACGCGGTTCGTGCTCCGCAAGGCGCTCCACGCGAAGATGCCGGTCGTCCTCGTCGTCAACAAGGTCGACCGTCCCGACGCCCGCATCAGCGAGGTCGTCGAGGAGACGTACGAGCTCTTCATGGACCTGCTCGACGACTCGACCGACGCCACGGGGTTGGACTTCCCTGTCGTGTACGCCTCCGCGAAGGCCGGACGCGCGTCGCTGGAGCAGCCTGCCGACGGCGGCCTCCCGGACAGCGAGGACCTGGTCCCGCTGTTCCAGACGATCCTCGACACGGTGCCCGCACCGACCTACACCGAGGACGCGCCGCTCCAGGCCCACGTCACCAACCTCGACGCCTCGCCGTTCCTCGGCCGCCTCGCGCTGATCCGGGTCCACGAGGGCACGCTGCGCAAGGGCGCCCAGGTCGCGTGGTGCAAGCGCGACGGCTCGGTCGAGCGCGTCAAGATCACCGAGCTGCTCCGCACGGTGGAGCTCGAGCGGGTCCCCGCGGAGGAGGCGAACCCGGGCGACATCGTCGCGGTCGCCGGCATCCCGGAGATCATGATCGGCGAGACGCTCGCCGACCCCGAGAACCCGCAGCCGCTCCCCCTCATCCAGGTCGACGAGCCCGCGATCTCGATGACGATCGGCACCAACACCTCGCCGCTGGCCGGGCGCGAGAAGGGCACGAAGGTCACCGCCCGTCTCGTCAAGGACCGTCTCGAGCGCGAGCTGATCGGCAACGTGTCGATCAAGGTGCTGCCGACCGAGCGTCCCGACGCGTGGGAGGTCCAGGGCCGTGGCGAGCTCGCGCTCGCGATTCTCGTCGAGCAGATGCGCCGCGAGGGCTACGAGCTGACCGTCGGCAAGCCCGAGGTCGTCACGCGTCTCGTCGACGGCAAGGTCCACGAGCCGGTCGAGCGCCTGACGATCGACTGCCCCGAGGAGTACCTCGGCACCGTCACGCAGCTGCTCGCGGTCCGCAAGGGCCGCATGGAGCAGATGACGAACCACGGCACCGGCTGGGTCCGCATGGAGTTCCTGGTCCCGGCGCGCGGCCTGATCGGCTTCCGTACGGAGTTCCTCACCGACACCCGCGGCACCGGCATCGCGCACCACGTGTTCGAGGGGTACGAGCCGTGGCTGGGCGAGATCTCGACCCGCCCGACCGGCTCGCTCGTCGCCGACCGCGCGGGCGCCGCGTCGTCGTACGCGATGACGAGCCTCCAGGAGCGCGGCGTGATGTTCGTGGAGCCGACGACCGAGGTGTACGAGGGCATGATCGTCGGCGAGAACAGCCGCGACGACGACATGGACGTCAACATCACCAAGGAGAAGAAGCAGACGAACGTCCGCTCCTCCACGGCCGACAACTTCGAGAAGCTGATCCCGCCGAAGAAGCTCTCGCTCGAGCAGAGCCTGGAGTTCTGCCGCGAGGACGAGTGCGTCGAGGTGACGCCGACGGCCGTCCGGATCCGCAAGGTGATCCTGGACGCCGGCGAGCGCGCCCGGTCGAAGCGCCGCGGCCCGAAGGGCTGACGCCCTCACGCGTTGGTCGCTGAGTGGTCACCCGCGCGCGGCGGGTGACCACTCACGCACCGACGCGTGCACAGGGATCGGCTTTGCCCTTGGCGAGCTCGTCGACGAGCTTGTCGAGGTAGCGGATCTTCTGCATCAAGGGATCCTCGACGTCTTCCACGCGGACCCCGCACACCACGCCCTTGATCAGCTTGGCCTTGGGGTTGAGGCGGGCTGCGGCAAAGAAGTCCTCGAACGTGGTCCCCGCCTCGAGGTGCTTCTCGAGCGCCGCCTCGTCGAACCCGGTGAGCCACTCGATCACCCGGTCGAGCTCCGCCTTCGTATGGCCCTTGCGCTCGAGCTTCGCGATGTACAGCGGGTAGACCGACGCCACGGTGGCGGTGAAGATCCGGCTCATGGGCCGAGCGTACGCCGCTACGGACGGCGGGAGCGGATCTTCTGGAACAGCGCGCGATAGTCGCGCCCGAACACCGGCGGCGGGCCGTCGTACCCGAGACCGACGAGGTCGGCGTACACCTCGTCCGCGAGCGTCCGCGGGTGCGCCAGCCTCTCCTGCGTGACCTGCAGGTAGGTGACGCCGCGGCGCCGGAATCGGCCGTACCGTCCGATGTCGCCGTTGAACTGGGCAGTGTCGAACGCGTGCTGGCGTCCCTCGTACTCGACGACGTAGAGCCACGCGCGGTAGAGCAGGTCGACGCAGCCGAGCCAGCGCCCGTCCACGACCAGGTCCACGTTCACCTCCGGGAGCGGCAGCCCGACCACGCACAGGATCACGCGCACCTCGCTCTCCTTGGGCGAGCGCGAGCGCGCGTCGAGCAGGGGGAGGACCGTCTGGCACTGCGGCACGCCCGGCCGCCACGGCTGGTCGGCCAGCAGTTGCCCGATCTCCTCGAGGGAGGCGTGCTCGTGGTGCAGGAGCCAGTCCCCGAGCTTGACCAGGTCGATCAGCCGCATCACCTCGCAGCACTGCACGAAGGCCGCCGCCGGGGTCACTCCGTGCGCGTCGGTGGGCGGCATCAGGAGCGTGCGGTGGAGTCGGATGTCGTTGCTGACGATCTTCTGGTCGCGGTCGATCACGAAGTGGTACGGCGTCGCGGGGGCGTCCTCGTACCCCAGGAGCCGTAGTCGAGTGGTGTGGCTCGGCAGGGCTCCCTCGGGGAGACTGAGCTGCGCCGCGCGGACCCGGTCGTGCTCGGACATCACGTACGAGCGCGCTGCCCAGACCCTGGGGAACAGCCGGATGAACCGGCTCCCGGCGAGCATCGTCGGGGTGACCCCGAGTGCGTACGCCTGCGCTGACGTGAACGGCCCGCGCCGCAGCTCGTACGGGATGGGGCGCGGCGCGGGCATGCCGCCATCCCATCCGATCGCGCTCGTCCACGGCAGGGGCGTCGTACGACCTGTGGACCAGACCACGCTGTGGACGCGTTGGTGCCTCCGTGGTCACGCCCGCCGCCACGGTGACCACCGACCGACCAACGCGCCGTCAGACGCCGGTGAGCCAGGACGCGTTGGTGCCTCCGTGGTCACGCCCGCCGCCGCGGTGACCACAGACCGACCAACGCGCCGTCAGTCGCCGGTGAGCCAGGACGCGTTGGTGCCTCCGTGGTCACGCCCGCCGCCGCGGTGACCACAGACCGACCAACGCGCCGTCAGAGGACGCCGCGGGGGCGGAACTGGACGCTGATACGGGGCCCGACAGGCTTGGCGGTCTTCGGGATCGCGTGCTCCCACGTGCGCTGGCAGCTGCCGCCCATCACCAGGAGGTCGCCGGAGCCGAGCGCGAACGACAGTGACTCGCCGCCGCCGCGAGGACGCAGCGCGAGGCGGCGGGGAGATCCGAGGGACAAGATCGCGACCATCGTGTCCTGCGTACGGCTGCGGCCGATCCGGTCACCGTGCCAGGCGACGGAGTCGCGCCCGTCGCGATAGAGGCACAGGCCCGCCGTGGAGAACCGCTCCCCCAGCTCGCCCTCGTAGTGGTCACCAAGGTCCTCGCGCGCGCGTTCGAGCAGCGGGTGGGGCCAGATCGAGCGCTCGCCGAACCATGCGAGGAGCCGCGGCACCGCGACGACACGCTCGTACATCTCGCGCTCGTCGGCACGCCACGCGACGTTGTCGTGGAGATGGGCGAACAGGTCGTCCGCGCCGTCGACCCAGCGCGGCCGCAGGTCGACCCACGCCCCGCGCGGCAGCTCGTGGCGTTCGAGGCCGGCCGCAACCGGCCCGAGGGTCGGCTCGTCGGCGGAGTCGAAGAGTGAGGCTTGGAACTGCACGGGCATACGACCAGAGTACGCCCATGATCGAACATGTGTTCGAGGATCAGTCCCGGCGCCATCCCGTGAGGGCTCCGGCGACGAAGACGAGGACCAGCGCCCAGAGCGGATAGCCGGCGAGCGCGCCGACCACCCCGACGACGACGTAGAACGCCCTCTTGACCCAGAGGCGCTGCGGGAGCGCGACGCGGTGCGGAGAGTTCGGAGCCAGCCAGCGCCCCCAGAACCAGACGGCGACGGCCACGAGGGCAACAGCCAGGACCAGACCGCGCCACCACCCGTCACCGAGCGCCCAGCCGGCGAGCGCCAGCAGGACCAGCGCCGCGAGCTCGCACGCGAATGCGAGGACGTCGAGGGGCCCGATCCGCTGCGCGTCGGGCCCTTGCGGGGCCTGGCTCAACGCCCGCCGACCTGCTGGAGCGCGGGACGCGCGTCGGCGAGGTAGACGAGCGCGGCGACGATGCCGGCGAGGTTGAGCAGGCTGATCGGCTGCCAGATCAAGAGGTTGGCGACGAGGGAGAGCCCGAGCACGATCAGCCAGAACGGCTTCGTCTGCTTGTCGGCCGCCACGAACGCCTGCGGCGAGCGCGAGACGGCGTCGATGGCGGCGAACGCCTTGACGGCGATCATCACGAGCGTGATGAGCAGCTCGACGAGATTCTGGACGGCGAAGAGATCGAACACCGTCCGAGCCTATCCCGAGCGGCCCGCGACGCGGCAGCCTTCGACCCGCCCGTGACGGGTCGAAGGCTGCCGGTACGGCGTCAGCTCGCGTCGGCCGGAGGAGTGGCCTTCTTGGCAGCCGTGGCCTTCTTGGCGGGCGTCGCCTTCTTCGCCGCCGGCGCCTTCTTGGCGGGAGCCGGAGCCTTCTTGGCCGTGGCAGGCGCGGCCTTCTTGGCGGGAGCCGGAGCCTTCTTGGCCGGCGTGGCCTTCTTGGCCGGCGCCTTCTTCGCGGCCGCCGCCTTCTTGGCGACCGGAGCGTCGCCGGCCGGTGCCGACTGGGCCTTGGCAGCGGAGGTGGTCGCCGTCTTCTTGGCGGTCTTCTTGGTCGCCGTCGACGCCTTCGTGGGCGCGGTCGCCGACGCCGTCGTGGGGGCGGTCGGCTTCGCCTTCGGAGCCGGCTTCTTGGCCAGCGGCGACCCGGCAGCCACGTCGGCGGCTGCCTTGCGCGCCACGGCGGCGAGCATGACGACGAGCTCCTTGACGTCCTCGGCGATGTCGTCGAGCTTGTCCTCGATCTTGTCCTCGAGGCCGTCGAAGACCTCCTCGACGTCGACGTCCTTGAGGCGCTTCACGACGTCGGCGTACAGCGCGCCCGCCTGCCCGGGGAGCGCCTTGGCGTCGGACTCGACCTTCTTCTGGAGCTCGTCGAGGTCGATCTCGGCGAGCTGCGAGACCAGCGAGGCCGCCGTGGCCTGCGCCTGTCCGACGAACGCGGCGGCCTGGCCGGGGAGGCCCTTGACGGTGTTGGTGATGCTGTCCTGGATGCTCATGTGAGAGTGTCCTCTTCTGGGTTGTCGGTGACGTCGGCCGCGCCGACGAACGAGCGGTAGATCTCGAGAAGCGCGCGGCGCTGACCCTCGTCCAGTCGCGGGTCGACCGCGATCGCTGCCTCGACCCCGCCGCCTTCGCCGGAGTCGTCGGGATCGAGGAGGCCGGCCTGGACGTAGACGGACTCGGCCGAGATCCGCAGGGCCTTCGCGATCTGCTGCAGCACCTCGGCGGAGGGCTTGCGCAAGCCGCGCTCGATCTGGCTCAGGTAAGGGTTGGAGACGCCCGTCAGGTCGGCGAGCTGACGCAGCGAGAGCTGAGCCTGCTTGCGCTGGTCCCGGAGGTATCCCCCCAGGTCGCCCACGGTCTTTCCGACGCTGATCCTTGCCACACCTCCATTCTGCTTGCAAGAGCAAGCAAATGCAAGCTCAGAGCATGCGGTCGGTCTCCGTTCCCGGCACACGACCTTCGTTCTCGATCGCGCGTGAAACAATCCCGTCCGTGAGCGATGCCCAGTGGACCCCCGACGCACGCGAGCTCGCCGATCTCGAGCTGGTGCTCCTCGGGGCCTGGCCCCAGGGCCGCCGCCTCGAGGTCTTCGTGCCCGGTGACGTCTCCGACCCCGTCGAGCTGCTCGATCCCGAAGGCCTCCCGCTCGCGGAGTACGAGCCCGCCTCGGGGGCGGTACGCCCGCTGGACGCCCCCACGTACGGGGCGTTCCGGCGCCTGCACCAGCCACCGGCCGAGGTCCGCTCCGCCCACCCCGGCGCGCTCGCCGTCCTCGTCGAGGCGCCCCTCACCACCGACGACGTCGCCGCGGTCCTCGACGCCGAGGCCCGTACGGGACGCCGCGCCGTCCTTCTGGTCCGCTCCGGCCCCGACCCCCGTCGTACGGTCACGGTGCCCGCGCTCGTCCGAGCGACGGCGGCAGCACTGCCCGACCACCCCGTCGTGGCCGTGGCGCTCGCCCGACGCGCCGACCCCGAGGACGACCGCACGTTCACCGACGCGGTCGTCGCCGCGTACGCCGACGAGCGCCTCACCCTCCCGCGGACGGGCGACCTTCCCGAGGCCGTCGCGGAGATCGTCGCCGCCGACCAGCCGCCGCTCGACGAGCGCGGTCTCGTCGTCTTCTTCACCGGCCTGTCCGGCTCGGGGAAGTCGACGATCGCCCGCGCCCTGTACGACCGGGTGCTGGAGGAGGGCCGGCGGACCGTCACCAGCCTCGACGGCGACGTCGTCCGTCACCACCTCAGCAAGGGCCTCGGGTTCTCCAAGGAGGACCGCGAGACCAACATCGCGCGCATCGGCTGGGTCGCCGCCGAGATCGCCCGGCACCGCGGTCTCGCGATCTGCTCGCCGATCGCCCCCTTCGACTCGACCCGCAAGCTGGTCCGCAGCATGGTCGAGGAGGCGGGCGGCTCCTTCGCCCTCGTCCACGTCGCCACCCCGCTCGAGGAGTGCGAGCGGCGTGACCGCAAGGGCCTGTACGCCAAGGCGCGGGCCGGCCTGATCCCGGAGTTCACGGGGATCTCCTCCCCGTACGAGGCGCCCGACGACGCCCTGGTCGCGGTCGACACCACCGACCGTACGGTCGACGACGTGCTGGACGAGGTCCTCGACGCCCTCGTCGACGCGGGGCTCTGGAGGCGCCCGTGAACGAGCTCCTCACCTACTCCGCGCTGTCGATCCTCGTCGTCAGCTTCGGCGTCGGGATCGTCGTGGGACTCACCGGCATGGGCGGTGGCGCCCTGATGACCCCCGCCCTGATCTTCCTCGGGGTCAACCCGACGGCCGCCGTCGCCAACGACCTCGTCGCGGCCTCGGTGAACAAGTCCGTGGGCGCAGCCGTCCACGCCCGCGAGGGCTCACCGAACTGGCGGCTGGCAGGCTGGTTGATGTTGGGCTCGGTCCCGACCGCGGCGGCGGGGGCGTTCATCATCGACGCGATCGGCGCGGAGGAGGACCAGACCTCGTTCGTGAAGGTGGCGATCGGCGTCGCGCTGCTGCTCACCGCGGCGACCTACACCCTCCGGTCGTACCTCAACGTCCGTGCGGCGCGGTTGGGCCGCCCGACCTCGACCGACGACCCGACGATCAAGCCGCTGGCGACCTTCGCGGTGGGTGCGGTCGGCGGCCTGCTGGTCGGCGTCACGTCCGTCGGCTCCGGCTCGCTGATCATGGTGTCGTTGCTCCTGCTCTATCCCACCCTGACGGCCGTACGGCTCGTCGGCACCGACCTCGTCCAGGCCGTGCCGCTCGTCCTGTCGGCGGCGATCACGCACGTGATCGTGACCGGGGTCGACTTCGGCGTGCTCATCCCGCTGGTCCTCGGCGGCATGCCGGGGACCTACCTGGGGGCTCGCATCGCCAACCGCGTCCCGCAGGGCATCGTGCGCCGCGGCATCGTGGTCGTCCTCAGCATCACCGGCCTCACGCTGCTCGGCGTCCCGCCGGTCGCCGTGGGCATCATCGCCGCCGGCCTGGTCATCCTCGGCCCGGTCGGGTGGGCGCTGTTGCGCGACCGGATCGGCGTCCCCGAGGGTGTCGACCTTTTCGCCGAGAAGCGTGATCTCGAACGTGCCCACCACCCGAACGAGGACCCCCGATGATGACCCGCTTCCTGAACGTCTTCGTCGCGCTGAGCGTCGTGCACGTCGCCCTGGTCGGACTCGACGCCGGCCCCGTCGAGTCGGTGACCAAGGCGCTCCTGGTCCCCGCGCTCGCCGTCTGGGTCGTCGCCGTCGGTGGCCCGCGACTCCTCGTCGCCGCGCTGTTCTTCTCGTGGATCGGGGACGTCGCGCTCGAGATCGACGGGTTGTTCCTGCTCGGGATGGCCGGCTTCGCGCTCGCCCACGTCTGCTTCGTGACCTGGTTCGTCCGCAACGGGGCGCTCGAAGGCCTGCGTCGGCGCTGGTGGGTCGTGCTGGTCGGCCTGGCGGCCTGGGGCGTGACGATCGCCTCGCTGTGGGGCCCGCTCGGCGAGGAGGAGCCCGGCCTGCGCGCACCGATCCTCGTCTACTCGCTCCTGCTCACCGCCACCGCCGTCACGGCCTTCGGTGTGAGCGTCGTCGCGGGCGTCGGCGGGGCGCTGTTCCTGCTCTCCGACACCCTCATCGCCCTCGACATCGCCGGGATGTCGCGTCCGGAGCCCGGTGGCGTGTGGGTGATGGTGACCTACCTCGTGGCCCAGCTCTTGCTCGCCGTGGGTATCGTCCATACGGACCGGGCTCGCAGCAGCATCCAGGATGCGACGGGCGATTCCCTCCCCACCGGCGGCTCGATACCATGACCTTTCGCTCGCTGTCGCACAAAACCCAGGAAGAACGGGAGAACCCCTGGTGACGCCCATGCACGACTACCGGCTCAGCCAGCTGGACCAGCTGGAAGCCGAGTCCATCCACATCTTCCGTGAGGTGGCGGCAGAGTTCGAGAAGCCGGTGCTGCTGTTCTCCGGCGGCAAGGACTCCATCGTGATGCTCCGGCTGGCCGAGAAGGCCTTCTACCCGGCGCGGATCCCCTTCCCGGTCATGCAGGTCGACACCGGGTTCGACTTCCCCGAGGTGCTCCAGACCCGTGACAACTGGGTGGAGCGGCTGGGCCTGCGCATGATCGTCGCGTCGGTCGACCAGGCGATCGCCGACGGCATCGTCGTCGACGACGGCAAGACCAGCCGCAACCGCCTCCAGATCGGCACCCTGCTGAACGCCATCGAGGAGAACGGCTTCACGGCGGCCTTCGGCGGCGGGCGCCGCGACGAGGAGAAGGCACGCGCCAAGGAGCGCGTCTACTCCCACCGCGACGACTTCGGCCAGTGGGACCCCAAGAACCAGCGCCCCGAGCTCTGGAGCCTCTACAACGGGCGCATCTCCGAGGGCGAGCACATGCGGATCTTCCCGCTGTCCAACTGGACCGAGCTCGACGTCTGGCACTACATCCACCGCGAGAAGATCGAGATCCCCTCGATCTACTTCGCCCACAAGCGCGAGGTCGTCGCGCGCGACGGCATGCTCCTGTCGGCCGGCGACCACCTGACCCTCAAGTCCGGCGAGTCGGCCGAGGAGCGCCTCGTGCGCTTCCGCACGGTCGGCGACATGACCCTCACCGGTTGCGTCGAGTCCGCGGCCGCCACCACCGGCGAGATCATCGACGAGATCGCCATCGCCCGCGTCACCGAGCGCGGCGCGACCCGAGGCGACGACAGGTTCAGCGAGGCGGCCATGGAAGACCGCAAGAAGGAGGGCTACTTCTGATGGCCGCCCCCGCGACCGAGACCGCCGAGACCCCGGCGTCGCCGCGCATGGACCTGCTGCGGTTCGCGACCGCCGGCTCCGTCGACGACGGCAAGTCCACCCTCATCGGCCGACTCCTGCTCGACTCGAAGGCGATCTTCGAGGACCAGCTCGAGGCCGTCGAGCGCACGTCTGCCGACAAGGGCTACGACTACACCGACCTCGCCCTCCTCACCGACGGGCTGCGGTCGGAGCGTGAGCAGGGCATCACGATCGATGTGGCCTACCGCTACTTCGCGACCCCGCGGCGCAAGTTCATCATCGCCGACACCCCTGGCCACGTGCAGTACACGCGCAACATGGTCACCGGCGCCTCCACGGCCGACCTCGGCCTCGTGCTCGTCGACGCCCGCACGGGGCTGACCGAGCAGAGCCGACGCCACGCCGTCATCCTGTCGCTGCTGCGGGTGCCGCACCTCGTCCTCGCGGTCAACAAGATGGACCTCGTCGACTACGACCAGTCCGTCTACGAGAAGATCCGCGACGAGTTCGACACGTTCGCCGCGAAGCTGACGATCCCGGACCTGACGATCATCCCGATCTCGGCCCTCCAGGGCGACAACGTCGTCGAGCGCAGCGCGAACATGCCGTGGTACCAAGGCACCTCGCTGCTGCACCACCTCGAGAACGTGCACGTCTCCTCCGACCGCGACCTGGTCGACGTCCGTTTCCCCGTCCAGTACGTCGTGCGCCCGAAGTCGGACGAGTTCCACGACTACCGCGGGTACGCGGGCCAGGTCGCCGGCGGCGTCCTGAAGCCCGGCGACAAGGTCCAGGTCCTGCCGAGCGGCTTCACCACGACGATCGAGGGCATCGACCTCTTCGACCAGTCGGTCACCGAGGCGTTCCCCCCGATGTCGGTGACGGTCCGTCTCGCCGACGACCTCGACGTCTCGCGCGGCGACATGATCTGCCGCCCGCAGAACGCGCCGACGCCCACGCAGGACATCGACGCGATGATCTGCTGGATGACCAATGAGCCGCTGCGTCCGCGCCAGAAGCTCGCGATCAAGCACACGACCCGCAACGCGCGTGCCCTGGTCAAGGACATCCAGTACCGCCTGGACATCAACACGCTGCACCGCGACCAGGAGACGGGCGAGCTCGGGCTGAACGAGATCGGCCGCGTCCGGCTGAGGACGACGGCGCCGCTCTTCGTCGACCCGTACGAGAAGAACCGCACGACGGGCTCGTTCATCCTCATCGACGAGGCCACCGGCATCACCGTCGGCGCCGGCATGATCAACGGCTGAGGCCAGCCACCTTCGACGACGAAGGCCCGACCCGGAGCGCTCCGGGTCGGGCCTTCGTCGTTCTGGCGCTAGGGCGCGTGCACCTTGAACTCGCTCATCTGCACGTTCGAGGGCGTCCCGTTGTCCCAGGCCTTCGTGATGCGGGCCCGGACGAAGCGCGTCTCGACGGCGCCGACCGCGGTCGTGGCACCCTCCTTCGGTGCCTCGACGACGGTGGCGACCGTACGCCAGGCGACGCCGTCGTCGGACACCTCGAGCGTGTAGTCCCGAGCCCCGTACAGGGACCGGCCGCCGACGGTGACCGATCCGACCGACGTCGGCAGGCCGAGGTCGACTCCGATGTGCCACGGGCGTTCAGCGGTCGGCCCCTGCCCCGCGGTGCGTCCGTACGAGACGGTGAAGGTCGCTTCGTCGTCGTCGAGGGCCAGGAACGCCGGGTAGCGGTCCTGGGTGGCGTCCACGACGAGGGCAGGGAACGGGGCGCCGCTCACGTTCGCCGCGAGGTTGCTCGTACGGTCGAGCGCCACCGCGGCGCTCCCATGGGCTCCGTTGTCACCGGTGACGGTGACCTGGAGGCTGCCGTCCTCGGTGGAGTCGGTCCGCCGGACGACGACCTCGACGACGCGGGACCCGCCTGCGGGGACCTTCACCGACCGGGCCGGCGCGGTGGCGTCGATCCCGGCCGACGGCTGCGCGGCGACCTCGGTGCGGACCGGACGCGAGGACCGGTTGGTCACCAGGAAGCGTGCGCGGTTGGAGGCGCCGTCGGCAAGCGGCACCGCGCGGTCCATGGCCTCGACAAGGAGGTACGGGTCCGTGCCCGACGTCGGCGTCAACCGGACCGGGCCGAACAGCCCGTAGTCCATCGGCGTCCGGCTCGACGCGCCCGTGCCCGGAGCGACTCGGACGGCGTTGAGGAGCGTCGACGCGACCGTCACGGTGATCGTGTTGTCACCCTCGCGGAGGTGCTTGCCGACCTCGACGTGCGCGAGGTCGGCCTGGTTGACCGGAGGCAGCGGTGTCCCGTTGACGGCGACGCGGACCGTGTCGATCGCGGAGCCGAGGTCGAGGGCGGCCGTCCGTACGCGTCGCCACTCTCGTCCCAGCCGGAACGTCGTGGTGTAGGTGCCGACGCCGGAGACGTCGCGCAGGTCGACCTCAGCCCCCTGATCGGTGGTGATGTCGCGCCAGGCGGGGAGCCTGCCGTCCTCGTCGGCACGGACGGTGACCGGGCCGACCGGGGTGTGAGCGGTGTCCCCGGGGAGCCCCGACGGTCCGGGCGTCCAGCTGTCGACCGACAGCTCCCACGTGGCGAGCGCGAGCGGGTCCGCGGCGCGCCCGGCCTTGGACGTCCCCTCGGGCTTGTCGCCGACCCCTCCACGGAAGGTCCTGTCGCGACGCTCGGTGAGCACGATCGCCGTCGCGTCGTGGGCGGCGAGGTCGACGTCGACCGTGACGGAACCGCCTCGCCGCTCGAAGTCGGTGATCGGCGTGATCGTGCCGGTCCAGGTGTCCAGGCGGTACGGGCGCCCGTCACCGACGAGCGTCACCGACTGGTGCGCACGTGCCCCCGTCTGGTTCCAGAGGTAGTAGTAGTCGCTGGACTTCCCCCGCGCGGTCTCGTGGCGTCGTACGGAGAGGATGTCGGAGGACGCCTCGCCGACCGGCGCCGCCGACGGCTCGACCCGCAGGCGTGCGAGCGCGGTCGGGACCTTGCGCTCGTCGTCGACGCGCACCACCGTACGTTCACGGACGAGGTCGGCGAGGACCCGCCGGAGCTCGGCGTCGGCGGTCCCATCGTGGTCGAAGCCGGGGACCTGGGTGGGCAGCTCGCCGACGACGACGATCGGCAGACCCTTGCGCGCGAGGGCGCGCAGCCTCTCGGCGGTGTCGACGGCCATCGTGTCTTGCTCGTCCAGGAGGACGGCCTGGTAGGCGGACGTGTCCGGGAACAGCGCGCCCTTCTCGAAGCGCGCGTCCTTGCTGCGCAGCTGCGCCGGGCTGAGGTACTCGTACGAGAACCCGGCCTTGGCCGTCGCCGATGAGCTCGGCAGGAGCTTGTCCGACCCGACGCCAGTCGTGCCGGCGCCGCTGAGCCCGAAGTCGTGCCGGTACACGGCGAGGTCGTAGCGTGGCGCGCCCTGGCGGAGGACGAGCTGCATGCGGGCCAGGTGGTCGTTCACCGCGCGGTAGTCCGACCAGCTGGGGTTGCCCTTGCTCCCGAAGGCCTCCGAGTACGAGGTGTTGCCGCCGTAGCTCATCCCGGGCCAGGTCGACTGCTGGCCGGCGCCTGCGGGCCCGCGGCTGAGGTAGGGGAACCCGTGCCAGACGACCTGGTTCACCCCACCGGCGAACCCGCGGTAGACGGCCTGCAGGTTGGAGCGCTCCGTCGCGTCGGCGACGGTCGAGCCCCAGACGTGCGTGGCGAACGCGCAGCACTCGTCGGAGACGACGGGTTTGCCTGCGAGGTGGGCTCCTGAGGCGACCACCTTGTAGTCCTCGACGTTGCTGTACGCGGTGAGGTTCATCCCGAAGGCGAGCGACTCGCCCTCCGGGACGTCGATGTGGCCAGCAGCCTCGGTGATGTCGATCGGGCCTCCGTACGGCTGGATGCGCGTCTGCATGTGGTGGCGGTTGGCCCACTCCCGCAGGACCTCGAGGCGGTTGTCGATGTAGAGGTCGCTCCAGGTCTGGCGGTAGTCGGTCCGTACGCGCGCGCCGGACCCGTCGGTGAAGTCGAAGGCGGGCCGGGACGTCATCCCCTGGTCGCCGGCGCCCGCGAGCGCCGGGAGCACCTCGACAGGCGAGTAACCGCGCCGCTTCGTCCACTCCGTGACGAAGTCGGACGTCCACTTCTGCGTGCTCCCGATCTCGAGCGAGTCCTCGTAGAAGTCCGAGCGCAGCTGCGACAGCAGCTCGCGGACGTCCGGGGTGAGGATGGCCTCGTCGTAGAAGTCGGTGGTGGCCTTCGCGCCCTCGACGCTCAGCGTGTCGAGCACGTAGTTGGTCCCCGTCGGGGTGTATCCGGAGAGCGACTGCCCGGTCGGCAGCTGGTAGAACGCGAGGAGCGCGTACGTGCTGTCGGCGTCGCCGTCGAAGGTGAGGTCGAGGCGGCCGGCGTCGTCGACCTTGTCGGTCACGTCGACGACGCTGTCGCGGTCGAGCAGACGCGGCTTGGCCGACTGGGTCGCGCACGCGCTGTCGGCGCATCGGGCGACGACGACGGCGATCAGCGACGTCTGCGCTCCGGTCGGGACGGTGACGTTGAGGTTGCGCGGGAGGTCCCCCGAGCGGCTCGTTCCTCCCTTGGCGAACTCGGTGGCGAACGCGATCTGCTGCGCGGCTGCCGGGTGGTTCACGTCGGCCACGGTCGGGGCGGTGGCAGGCCAGCGGGGGCTGATCGCGAGGTCGAGGCTCAGGTCGCGGTCGCGGGCGGCCTTCATCATCACCCGCGTCTTCTCGGCCCAGCGCGGCGTTCCCCAGCCGTACGTCTCCAGGAACGGGTTCTTGTTGTTCCCGCTGCCCTCGACCGAGAAGGCGGCCACCTCGGCGCCACCGGCGCCGGCGTCCTTCATCTGCTGGAGCTCGTTCTCGAGCTGGGCGTCGTCGGTGTAGGCGAGCGGGACCCACCAGCGGTACTTCGGGCGTACCGCCGTCGGTGGGTCGGTGAAGGTCTGGGCGGTCAGCCGCGGGGCGAGGTCGTCCTCGGTCCGGGCCGGTGCCGCGGCCGCGCTCTCGGTGAGGGGGCTCGCGGGGACGGTGAGGACCGCCGCGGTGAGCGCGGCGACGGCGGCGAGGACGGTGGGCAGGGTAGACCGTCGAGGGGTGTGACGGGGATGCAAGCGGGGCTCCTCGGTTCGCAGACGGCGACCGTGTCGGTGTGAAACGTTTCACAGTCACGGAGCGACGACGCTAGGAGCCCGGGAAAGTCAGTGTCAACGGAAATGACCTGATCCGGCCATCCGGCCACGCAGACGCGGGACGGCTCAGCGCGAGGGAGCGAAGGCCTGGACGACCGTCCCGGTACCGCTGACCAGCACAGGGCCCGTGCCGCGGCGGGCGAACGCGGACCGCCCGGCCGTGAGCGTCACTGGCCCGCTCGCCGCCCTGACCGTCACCTCGCCGTCGACGCAGAGCGCGATCCGCGGGCCGGCGCCAGGCAGGGTGGCCTCGTCGGCGCCCGTCACTGTGGCCACCGCGAGCGCGAACTCGTCGACGGCGGGGGCGAACACCCGTACTCCTGCCTCTTCCTTCGGAGCGACGACGTGCGCCTCGGCCATCCCCATGCGGACGCAGTCGACCAGCGCCTGCGGCTCGACATGCTTGGTCGTCAGGCCGGCACGCAAGACGTTGTCGGAGCCCGCCATCACCTCCACGCACGTGCCGCTGAGGTAGGAGTGCAGGACCCCGACCTCGACGAACGCCGCCTGGCCCGGCTCGAGGCGGATCCGGTTGAGGAGCGCGGCAACGACGACGCCGGGGTCGTCGACGTGGTGCTCGGCCAGCTGCGCGACCGTCTCGTACGCGCGGCGACGGTCGAGGCCGGCGGCGTACTTGTCGACGCAGTCGCGGACGAACGCGCGCAGCTCCGCGCGCGTGGGACCCATCCAGGGGGACAGCAGGCGGCCGACCATACGGACGAGACCGGGGAACCCGGGGTCGGCGCGCAGCTCCTCGTTCAGCCGCAGAGCGAGGGGCGAGTCCAAGCCGTCGAGGACGTGCCAGACCTCCGCGGTCGGCCGGAAGGCGATGAGGCCCTCGAACGGCGTCAGCGCGTAGACCATCTCGGGCTTGTGGTGCGGGTCCTTGAAGACCCGCGTCGGTGCCTCGAGCGGCACCTCACGCTCGGTCTCGCGCAGGAACCCGCGCGCCGCCATCGTCGCGTCAGGGTGGACCTGCAGCGACAGCGGCTTGGCGATCGCGAGGATCTTGAGGAGGTACGGGAGGAGCTCCCCCGCGACCTCGCTCAGCGGGACCGGAGAGCCGTCCGGGCCCACGACGCTCGAGGTGCCGAGGGGGTGGGTGCCCATCCAGAGCTCCGCCCACGGAGCCCCGTCGCGCTCGCGCCCCAGCATGTCGGGGAGGACGTCGACAGAACCCCAGTCGTAGTGCTTCACGACCGGACGGAGCTCGTGCACCCGCTACCCCTTTCGTCGACGCGGTGTCCTTGCAGAGCGTACGGGGCCTTTGCCCGCATTGTCCCAGGTGCGGGAGCCGCCCGACCGTCGCGGGCCGGACGCGCTGCCACCCCGTCGCGCACCGCGGTCGCGCTCGAGCTGGATCAGCTCGCCGCCGATACGGGTACGGCTCAGCTTGCCCTCCGTGCCGCTGGGCAGCGGGTCGGGCAGCTCGACGAGCGAGTGGTCGAAGCGGATCGAGATGTTGCCGAAGTCCGCCCGGCCGAGACCGCCCTCGTTGGCGAGAGCGCCCATGATCGACTTGGGAGTCACGCGCTGGCGCTTGCCCACGGCGAGCCGGTAGACGGCCATCCCGTCCGGTGTCGGGCGCTGCGGCCGATCGGGACGATCGCCCCGCTCGCCACGGTCGCGGTCGCGACGGTCGCGCTCGGTGAGGACGATGTCGTCCTTGGCGTCGAGCAGGAACGACCGTCCCTCGTGCACACGGACCGCGAGCGCTGCCGCGACGTCGATCGGGTCGACCCCGGTCTGCTCCGCGTACTTGCTCACGAGACCACGGAACAGGTGGACGTCCTTCGTGGCGAGCGCGGCGGTGATCGCCTCCTCGAACTGCTCCACGCGGCGCGCGTTGACCTGCTCGGCAGTCGGGATGTCCATCGGCGTGACCGGCTGGCCAGTGGTGCGCTCGATGACACCGAGGAGCCTGCGCTCGCGCGGCGTGACGAAGAGGACAGCGTCTCCGCTGCGCCCGGCACGCCCCGTACGCCCGATGCGGTGGACGTACGCCTCCGGGTCGTGGGGGATGTCGTAGTTCACGACGTGGCTCACACGGTCGACGTCGAGGCCGCGCGCGGCGACGTCGGTCGCGACGAGGATGTCGAGCGAACCGTTCTTGAGCGCGTTGACGGCGCGCTCGCGCTGCGCCTGCACCAGGTCGCCGTTGATCGCCTGGGCCGTGTGGCCGTAGGCGCGCAGCTGCTCGGCGAGCTCCTCGGTGGCCTGCTTGGTCCGGACGAAGACGATGACGCCTTCGTGTGGCTCGACCTCGAGGAACCGCGCGAGCGCGTCGAGCTTGCGGAAGTGCGGCACCAGCAGCCAGCGCTGGCGGACGTTCTTCGCCGTGACCGTCTTGGCCTCAACCTTCACCTCGACCGGGTCGGTGAGGTACTGGTTGGCGAGACGGCGGATCGTCGGCGGCATCGTCGCCGAGAACAGCGCCACCTGCTTGGTAGTCGGGGTGTCGCGGAGGATGCGCTCGACGTCGTCGGCGAAGCCCATCTTGAGCATCTCGTCGGCCTCGTCGAGGACCAGGTAGGAGATCGTCGTCAGGTCGAGGCGTCCGCGCTCGAGGTGGTCGATCACGCGACCGGGCGTGCCGACGACGACGTGGGCGCCCTTGCGGAGCGCCGCGAGCTGCTCGGTGTAGCCCGCACCGCCGTAGACGGGGACCACGTTGAGGCCGGGCAGGTGCTTGGCATACGAGGCGAACGCCTCGGCCACCTGGAGCGCGAGCTCACGGGTGGGCGCGAGCACGAGCGCCTGGGTCGCGGGGTTGGTCACGTCGATGCCCGACAGGATCGGCAGGGCGAACGCGGCGGTCTTGCCCGTGCCTGTCTGGGCCATCCCGATGATGTCGTGGCCGTCGAGCAGGGGCGGGATCGCCTCCGCCTGGATGGGCGACGGCGATTCGTAGCCGACGTCGGCAAGGGCGCGGACCAGCCGCTCGTCGGCGAGAAGATCAGCAAAAGAGGGGTGCGCTTCGTGCGGCGCGGAAACAGTCATAACCGGTCAAGTCTAGGGGCGCGGAACCCGAGACCACGAATCGAGCGAGTGTGACGTCGAGCGGCGAGTTGCGACGTCCGGGGTCTCGACCGATCCTGGCGGCACGAGGAGACCGGTCCTCGCCAGGGCAGCGACGTGGGGGTGTGGATCGTGACGTGGGTCGCTCTCCCGCTCGTCGCCGTCTTCGCGGGGTACTACACGCTCACGATCCGAAAGATCGGGCTGCTCAGTGCGAGCAGCATCTTCGTGTACCTCCAGCTCGTCATGGCCCTCGGGACCCTGCCGGTGCTGAACCCCGCCCGAGAGGCCGACCGGGTCCACGCCGCGGTGCTCGCCTACACCCTGTGCGCCTTCATGCTGGCGAGCGCCTGCTACCACGCGATCCGACCACCGGACACCACGCCGCCCACCGTGACCACGTTCAAACCGGGGATCGTGACGGTGGCATTCATGGCCGCGTCCCTCGCCGTCACTGTCGCCTACTACCTCGCCGTCGGCCACGTCGCGCTGTTCGACGGGCTCTCCAACGTCCTCTTCGGCACGCACAACGACGTGGCGACGCTGCGCCTGGAGTCGTACAGCGGCTCGGACTACCTCTTCCCGGGATACGTGAACCAGTTCAAGAACGTCCTGCTGCCCGCCCTCGTCGCGGTCACCGTCACGTACTGGATCCGCCGGCAGCACGTGCCGTACCTGCTCGCCATCCCTCTCGTCGGCGCGGCCTTCGTCGGCCTCGTGGGGACGGGGCAGCGGGGCGCGTTCGTCATCTTCGTCATGACCGTGGTCGTCTACGTGTACATGCTCGACCGGCGACGCTTTCCCAGACGTGCGGTCAGCCTCGCCATCATCGCCGTGCCGGTCGTCCTCCTCGCGACGCTGGCGCTGGGTCGCTCCTCCGACCAGCTCACGGCTGACGCCGGGGTCCTCGGGAAGGCTGCGGTCGCGGCGACGGAGTTCCAGGGCCGGATCCTCCAGACCAACCAGGAGTCGTCGGTCGTCGCGTTTCGCTACGTGTACGAAGAGCAGGCGGTCCAGAACGGCTCCGAGTGGGGCCGCGCGTTCGTCGGCATCCTCCCAGGCGAGCCGGGGAGCGACCTCGCGAACCGCATCTACTACCGGTTCTACGGCACCGACCGCGGGACGGGGACGGAGTCGTTGTGGGCGTCGGTCTACCACAACTTCGGTGACGTGGGGATCGTCCTCGCTCCGGTGCTCCTCGCCCTGCTCGCCGGCGCGATCAGCAACCGCGTCCGGTCGGCGCACCGACGCAGCACGCTGACCACCATGGGGATGGCGGGCGTGACGACGACGTTCGGTTTCTGGGTCGCCGGTCCCCCCGTGTTCCTCCTCAACGCCGGCATCGTCGTCTACCTCGCGCTCTGGTTCCTCGGCGCTCGCCTCGACCGGCGCGAGGAGGCGGAGCTCAGCGCGGTGGTCGAGCCCTCGCTCCCGGCACGTGTGACGAGAGGGGCGAGGTGAAGGTCTCCATCCTGTCGCCGGTCCACGACGAGGAGCGCTACCTGCCGGAGATGATCGAGAGCGTCCGCGCCCAGGACCACGACGACTGGGAGCTGCTCATCGCCGACGACGGCTCGACCGACGCGACCTTGGCGGTGGCTCGCCGCTATGCGGAGGGCGACGAGAGGATCCGCATCGTCCACGAGACCGAGAAGATCGGGAAGGTCCGCGCCTTCAACCTCCTTTTCGCCCATGCGAAGGGCGACGCGGTCGTCCTCCTGGCCGGCGACGACCGTCTGCCGCCGGGTTCTCTACGCCTGCGGGCCGACGACGTGGCGTCGTCCTCGTCTCCCCTGACCGCAGGCTTCTACAAGCTCCGTACGTTCTCGACGACGCCTGCGCTGGACGGGATCGTCGTCCCGCGCGGCGACCGGGTCAACGCCAGCGGGGCGGCCGTCGTCCTGTCGCGCCCGCTGGCCGAGAAGGTCTTCCCGATCGACGAGTCGCTCGTGGCCGAGGACGTGTGGCTGGGGACCGCCGCACGCGACTGCGCCGAGCGCGTGGTGAGGCGCCACGACGTCGTCGTCGAGTACCGGGTGCACGAGGACAACTCGACACCCCGCAAGCGGCCCTTCCCGGTGATGTCCGAGGCGATGCACGCCCGCCACCTCGCCTGGCAGAAGCTGCTCGAGCAGCGCCAGTTCCCCCTCAGCGATGCGCAGCGCCGCCAGCTGGTCGCGCTGTGGGCGGCCGAGGAGCATCGTCACGCCGGACGCCTGCTCCGGGTCCTCGCCTCCCCCGGGTTGAGTCTTGTCGAACGCCTCGCGATGGCCTCGATGGCGTCGCGGGCCTTGTACGCGGTCCGGTCGCGGTTCTACCGGTTGTTCTCCGGCTGGCGCGGGGTGTAGCTCCGCGCGGCCCGCTCGCACGCCCACCACATCCAGGCGTACGTGAGCGCGGAGGCCGTTCCCAGGGCCCACACCGCGACAGAGGCCGTCGCGCCCGCGGCCGCTGGCACGAGCACGGCCGCGCAGCACACGAGCAGGCGTACCGCGTCCCAACCGACCTGCGCGAGGGTGCGCTCCAGCAGGACCAACGTCGTCGACACGGGCACGACGACGGCCTGGGCCGCGAGCACGAACGCCAGCGCCTGCGCGTACTGTCCGCTGGTCCTCCACTCCTCACCGAACACCACGGCGAAGAGCTCGGGTCCTGCCGCGAGGAGCACCACTGCAGGGACCAGGCCGACGGGAAGCAGGAGGAGGGTGGTCCGGACGAAGAGCGCGTGTCCCTGCTCCCGGTGCCCGTGACGCACCATCTCGGAGAACCGCGAGCGGTAGAGCTGGGCCGCGGCCGTCCCGACGACCAGCGCAGGAACGACGAGCACCCTCATGGTCAGCCCGAGCCAGCCCGTCACCTCCGGCCCGTAGAAGACGGCCACCAGCAGGATCGGCACCTGCAGGCCGGCGACGTTCAGCAGTGCCGCAGGCCCGAGATGGAGGACGAAGGACCGGTAGCGCCCCACTGCCGTCCTCATCCGCGACCACGCGAGACCCGCTCGCGACGCGGGGGTGCGCACCCCCGCGCTGACCAGCAGCGCCCCTGCGCCGACCGTCTGACCGACGAGGTGCCCCAGCACCAGGCTGCCGCTGCCTCCGCCCGCGAGGCCCAGCCCGATCTGCGTGCCGACCGCTGCGGAGTCCTTGGCCACGTTGCGGGTCGCGACCGCACCGAAGCGCTTCTGTCTGACGGCCAATTGGGAGAGCGAGAGGAACACCCCTCCGGCCAGGACGACCGGGGGCACGAGAAGGACCGAGGGCCACAGCGCAGGCTGGTCGAGGGCGCGCGCGAGGTCGCGCCCTGCGAAGACGAGGCCCAGCATCGTGAGGGCGCTCACCACCGAGGCGCACACGATGCCGGCGTACGCCAGGGCGTACGCGTCCTCCTCCGCCTCCGGCTGGACCACGGCGAGGTCGAGGCGCAGCGTGGACACCGGGACCAGCAGCGCCGCCATGGTGACGACGACCGTCAGCGCACCGAGCTCGTACGGGGCGTAGAGACGACTCAGCACCGGCGCAGATGCGGCCACCACCAGCTGGGTGCCGACGTTCGCCGCGAGAAGCACGAGGGCGCCGCGCCGCCAGGGTGAGGTCGTACGCAGACGCATCGGCGCTCCTGGACTCGCACGTCCCCGCAGCCTACGCATCGGCGGTCGACACCAGGAACCGCACGACGCGGCGCGAGGTGTCGCCGATCTCGTACTCGGCAGGCAGCGTCGGGGCTGCCTTCCCGACGTCCTCGCGCACGAGGGAGACCCCTTGGACGACCTTCTGCGGGTCCAACCCTGTGAGCACGATGGTGCCCGCGTCGACCGCCTCGGGGCGTTCGATAGCCGGCCGCAGCGTGACCGCCGGGAAGCCGAGGATCGCCGACTCCTCCGAGATCGTCCCGGAGTCCGACACGACGCAGGCCGCGCCGAGCTGGAGGCGGTTGTAGTCGAGGAACCCGAACGGGTCGAGGAACCGTACGCGAGGGTCGGTCGTGACGCCGAGCGCGTCGAGGCGGGCGCGCGTCCGCGGATGGGTCGAGACGAGCACCGGGAGGTCCCACCGTCGCGCGAGCGCCTCGAGGCATGCGAGCAGCGCCCGCAGCCGCGCCGGGTCGTCGACGTTCTCCTCACGGTGCGCGCTCACGAGGAAGTAGCCCTCTGGCGAGAGCCCCCACCGGTCGAGCACGTCGGAGGCGTCGATCGCGGTGCGGTACTCGGTGAGCACCTCCCGCATGGGCGACCCGGTGAGCATGATGCGGCTCGGGTGCAACCCTTCGCCGAGCAGGTTCCTGCGGGCGTGCTCGGTGTAGACGAGGTTGTAGTCGGCCACGTGGTCGACGAGCCGACGGTTGGTCTCCTCCGGCACTCGGTCGTCGAAGCAGCGGTTGCCGGCCTCCATGTGGTAGACGGGGACCCTCATCCGTCGCGCCATCACCGCGGCGATCGCACTGTTGGTGTCACCCAGCACCAGCACCGCGTCGGGCCGCTCAGCGGCGATCACGCGCTCGGTGCCGATCAGCGTCTCTCCGAGGACGTGACCGAGCGAGGACGTGTCGACCCCGAGGTAGTGGTCGGGCTCGCGGAGCCCCAGCTCGTCGAAGAAGACCTGGCTGAGCCCGTGGTCGTAGTTCTGGCCGGTGTGCACCAGGACGTGGTCGACGGTGCGGTCGAGACGGGTGAGCGTGCACGAGAGCCGGATGATCTCCGGCCTCGTCCCGACAATCGTCATCACCTTCACGGCAAGAGCCTCCCGCCGGCGTGCGCGAGCTCGACCGCTTCCGGATAGGTGTCGGGAGCGGCCGGGTCGAACACGGCGTCCGTCCAGAACGACGTCACGAGCTCGTCGTCGCCCACGTTCATCAGGTCGTGGGCCCACATGGCCGGCATGTCGATCGCCACCGGCTCGTCACCCGTGACGTCGTACTCGTGGACCTCGTCGGCGAACAGCCGCCGCAACCGGATCCTCGCGCGGCCCCGTACGACCACGAACCGCTCGAGCTTCTCCAGGTGGAAGTGCCCGCCGCGCAGCGCGCCGGGGACGGTCAGAGACAGGAACGACTGCCCTCCCCGCCCGTGTGCGCGTACGGTCTCGACGAGGCAGCCGCGGTCGTCGCGGCGAGGGTCGAGGCTGAACGGCCCGCGCTGCTCGAAGGCGACCGTGCGGTAGGTGCTGAAGAGCCGGCGCCCGAGTCGCGAGGTGACGTCGGGAACCTCGCCGTGCACGTAGCGGTCGTCGAAGTCGCGCAGCATCGCGAGCACGTCGCTCACCCGCGTCACCGCTCCCTCCGGACGCTCGACCCGCGTCGGCCCCGCCAGCGCCTCCTGCAGGGCTGCCGCGGCGTCCTGGGCGTGGAGCAGCTCGACGTCGCGGTCCTGCACGACGGGCTGCTCGCCCGCGACGACCTGGTGACAGAAGGTGGCGACGAACGAGTTGTACGCGGGCCGCCCGTGCTCACCGAACAGGTTGGGGAGAAGGACGTCGACGTACGGTGCGCCGACCGCGTCAGCGGCCTGCGCGAGGATGTGCGACGCCCGCAGCTTCGCCTCCCCGTACGGCGTGCCGTTGCCGGCCTGGACACTGTTGGCGAAGACGAGCCGCGGAGCACGGCCCGACCGCACCACCGCTGCCGCGACGCCGCGAGCCAGAGCGAGGTTGCCCTCGACGACCTCCTGGTGGTTCGTCGCTCTGTTCACTCCAGCGACGTGCACGACGGCATCGGCGTCGGCGACGGCCTCCTCGAGGTCGGCGAATCCCACCCGGTCGAGCGCGAGCACGTCATCGCCGCCTGACGCCTGGAGGCGACACCTCAGGTGCCAGCCGAGGAAGCCCGCGGACCCGGTGACGACGACCCTCATCCGACCGCCTCCCGAGCGGCCTGGATCTCGGGGAGCCCGAGGAGAAGAGCGCTGACGCCGTCGACGTCGAGGCGGGTGGTGTTGTGGGAGCTGTAGTCGTCCTCGTCGAGCGTGAGGTCGGAGCCGCCGCCGGTGTCGGCGAACAGCTCGTAGTCGAGGCCGCGCGCGTCGAGCGGCACACGGAAGTAGTCACCGGCGTCCTCAGCCCGGGCGCGCTCCTCCCTCCCGAGGAGCGACTCGAAGAGCTTCTCCCCGTGCCGCGCCCCGAGCACCTTGATCGGTGGGTCGTCGACGCCCAGCACCGCCGCGACAGCACGCGCGAGCACCTCGATCGTGCAGGCCGGTGCCTTCCTCACGAACAGGTCACCCGGGCGTGCGTGGTCGAAGGCGTAGTCGACGAGGTCCACCGACTCCTCGAGCGACATGAGGAAGCGGGTCATCGTCGGGTCGGTGATCGTGAGCGGCTCACCGGCAAGCACCTGTCGGACGAAGACCGGGATCACCGACCCCCGGGAGAACATCACGTTGCCGTACCGCGTGATGCTCACCGTCGTCGACGACGACGGACGGCTGCGGGCGTACGCCTGGGCGACCCGCTCCATCAACGCTTTCGACATGCCCATGGCGTTGATCGGGTACACGGCCTTGTCGGTGCTCAGGAAGACGACCGAGGTCACCCCCGCGGCGCTCGCGGCCTCGACGACGTTGCTGCTGCCCTCCACGTTGGTCCGCACCGCCTGCATGGGGAAGAACTCGCAGCTGGGGACCTGCTTGAGCGCGGCGGCGTGGAACACGTGGTCGACGCCGTCGACGGCCTCGCGCACGCTGGAGGCGTCGCGGACGTCGCCGAGGAAGAACTGGAGGCGGTCGTCACCGACGACCCGACGCAGGTCGTCCTGCTTGGCCTCGTCACGGCTCAGCACGCGCACCTCGGTCGCGTCGCCAGCCAGCAGCCGCCGCACCATGGTCGAGCCGAACGAGCCGGTCCCTCCGGTCACCAGATACCGCGCGCTCACGAGATGGCCTCCTGGTCCGTCCACTGCCTCGCGTACTCGTGGAGCCGTCTGCCCTCGCGTGTGACGACGGTCCGGGTCCGGACCAGTCCGAGGCTGCGGTAGAACGCGTTGGTCGCGTCGTTGCCGTCCGCATCGGTGGTCAGGACGTACCCCGCACTCCCGCGACTGCGGAGCTCGTGCTCGAATGCCTGCACCAGCGCCCGCCCGTACCCGTGCGCGTGCAGTGCGGGGTCGACCGCGAGCGACATCAGGCAGGCGGGGACGGCGGCGGCCTCGTCGTCGTGCAACCGCTCGCGCCCGCGCAGGAGGCGCGCGGTGCTCGCCGGTCGGCGCAGCAGCGCGGGCAACGCGGCGAGCGCGAGCTGCGGGCCGCGTCGTCGCAGCAGGGCACGGTAGAAGCTCGCTTGGTCGGGCGATCCGCCGACGAAGCCGACCACCGCCGTCCCGCGCAGCGCGACAAAGAGGATGCCCAGGTCGAGCCGTACCAGGCCGGAGTAGAAGGCGACAAGGAACCGTGGCCCGAGCGAGGTGAGGAAGAACCCCGGAAAGCCTGCCCGGTGGACGCGCACGACCTCGGCGACGTCGCAGAGGCGGGCAGGACGGACCTCGATGCTCATGCCGCCCGCCCCGCATGCAGGTCGGCGAGGATCCCCTCGATACGCGTGGTGCCGGCCGCCAGGGAGAACTCGCGGTCGTATGCGGCACGGGCCGCGCGACCCTTCGCTCGCAGCCCGTCCCGTCCGAGCCGCGCGGCGTTCGCCAGCGCGGCCGCCAATGCCTCCGTGTCACCCGGCGCGACGCTGAAACCGGCGCGGGAGCGCTCCACGACGTCGGCTGCGTCGCCGCCGATCGCGAGCAGGATCGGCCGCGCGCACGCCATCGTGGCCTGGAGCTTGCTCGGCATCGTCACGGTGCTGTTGGCGTCGTCCCGCAGGCCGACGTAGTGCAGGTCGGCGGCAGCCATCACCTCCGCCATCTCTGCCGTCGGCACCCGGCCCAGGAAGCTCACCCGCACGTGGGGGTGCGCCCGTCGCCGAGCCAGCCCGCGCAGCGCCTCCTCCTCGACCCCGCTGCCCGCGATCCACACGTCGACCGGCGGCGCGTCGGCCGGGTAGCGTCCGCACGCCTCGATGAGGTGGTCGATCGCCTGCGCTCGACCGAGCGTCCCGCCGTACAGGACCACCACCCGGTCGTCGGGGACGCCGCGGTCACGCCGGACACGATCGCCCTCGCACGGACGGAACGACTCCTCGTCCGCCCACAGCGGGACGTACGAGAGCTTCTCTGGCGGCACCGCACGGCCCTCAAGCAGCCCGACGATGCTCGGGGAGATGCCGGCGACGTGGGAGGCGTTGCCGTACATCCAGCGGTTCCATCCGTGCACCGCCGACGCGATCGCGGCCGTCCCGCGCCGCGAGCGGACGAGCGCTGACGAGACGACGTTGTCTGGCCACAGGTCGAGCACGTGCAGCAGCACCGGCAGCCGCATCGCCCGCGTGAGACGCCACACCGGGAGCCCGACGGTCACCGGTGAGTTCGACACCCACACCACGTCGAGGCCGCGGAAGAACGAGGTGCCGACCGTCGCCGCGGAGAGTCCGAACGACGCGTAGTTCGCGGCCCGCCTCACGACCGAGGCGTCGTGGCTGGGGTAGAGCGCCACGCGCCGGATCCGGACCCCGTCGACCTCCTCGTCGGCACGCCACCGTACGGAGTAGCCGTCCTTCACGACGCCGTCCGGGTAGTTCGGGAAACCGGTCAGCACCCGCACCTCGTGTCCGCGCCCGTCCAGCGCACGGGCGAGCGCACCCGGCAGCCGGGCCGGCCCGGGCTCCGGGTCGAACCACTGCGAGAGGATCCCGATCCGCATCAGCCGCTCACCACCGCGCGCAGCGTCCGGGCGGCGATCGTGACGTCGCGCCCCACCCCACGCGTACGGACGTAGTCGCGGTACATCGCCGCCTTCTGCGGCAGCAGCACCTCGCGGTAGTAGCGCTCGGGGTCCGGCTGCGCCGCCAGCACCTCCTCCTCGTGCCGCAACGCGACGGCCGCCGGATCGGTCAGCCCGGGGCGTACGGAGAGGATCTCGTCGCGCAGCTCGTCGGGCCAGAGGGCGACGTAGCGGGCGACCTCGGGACGTGGCCCGACGAACGCCATCTCGCCACGCACGACGTTGACCAGCTGCGGGAGCTCGTCGAGCTTCGTCCGCCGCAGCCAGCGCCCGACCCGGGTCACCCGCGGGTCGCCTGCCGTCGTGACCAGCGGGGCACCTGCCCGGAGTCTCTCGTCGGACATGGTCCGGAGCTTGACGATCTGGAAGGGGACACCGTCTCGTCCGACGCGCCACTGACGGAACAGCGCCGGCCCGCCCGAGTCGAGACGCACTGCCAGCGCGAGCACGGCGAGGAAGGGGGCCAACACCACGAGGGCCGCCGCAGCGAGCACCGCCTCCACGACGCGCCTCATGCCTCCAGCACCTCCCTCACGGCGCTGACGACGCGTGTGACCTCGTCATCGGTCATCGCGCTGAACAGCGGCACGCTGACGACCCGCCCGTACGCGTCTTCGGCGACCGGGAAGGCGTCCGGCTGCAAGCCCAGCGAGTCACGCCAGTAGGTCAGCCGGTGCAGCGGGATGAAGTGGACGCTGGTCGCGATCCCCCGTCGCGCGAGCGCCTCGACGAACACATCGCGCCTGACGGGAGCGTCGTCGCCCAACCGCACGGTGAACAGGTGCCAGGCATGGAGGTCGTCGGGGCGGCCCGACGCAGGGAGGTCGAGCGGTAGGTGCGCCCACTCCGCGGCGTACGTCGCCGCGATCGCGGCCCTGCGCGTCCGCATCGCGTGCGCGCGTCGCAGCTGCACCCGGCCCATCGCGGCGGCGGGGTCGGGCAGGTTGTTCTTGAAGCCGGGCGCGACCACGTCGTACGCCCACCCGGCGGAGGCCGTGCGGTAGCGGTCGAACGCGTCGCGGTCGATGCCGTGGAGCCGCATGACGCGGGCACGGTCGGCGATGGCCGGGTCACGCGTCGTCAGCATGCCGCCCTCCCCCGTCGTCACCGGCTTGGTGGCGTAGAAGCTGAAGACGACGGCGTCGGAGTGCGGCGCCGACCCGACCGCCGCCCCGTCCCGCGAGGCGGGGAGGGCGTGGGCCGCGTCCTCGACGACCCGGACACCGTGCGCCTGCGCGACAGCGGCGATCCCGGCGGTGTCGGCGGCCAGCCCCCCGAAGTGCACCACGAGGACGGCGCGGGTCCGAGGACCGATCGCGGCCTCGACGGCGGCGGGCTCGAGGTTCAGCGTCACCGGGTCCACGTCGACGACGACCGGGTCGGCACCCAGGTAGCGCACGACCTCGGCGGTCGCGGTGAACGTCCACGTCGGCACGATCACCTCGTCCCCCGGGCCGATCCCGCACGCCTCCAGCGCCAGGTGGAGCCCAGCCGTCGCCGAGCTCACCGCCACGGCCTCCACCCCGCCGCCGACCAGGGCGGCGAGCTCGACCTCGAATCCTGCCGCCGCCGGACCGGTGGTCACCCAGCCTCCGCGCAGGGTCCGGGTCACCGCGTCGATCTCCTCCTCGGTGATGTCGGGTCGCGAGAAGGGGATCGGGGGTGCGGAGACCGCGCGCGCCGGACGTGTCGTCATCCGGCCTCCTCGAACACCGACGGACGCAGCGTGCCAGCCAGGCGCTCGAGCCCGCGGATCAGGACCGGAGGGGGAGCCCACGGATCGAGCGACTGCACCGCCGTGAACGGCAGCGGAGCAACCGGCACGTGCGAGACCGAGGGATGCGCGGGCCGCGTGTCCACCTCACCCTGCCCGAACAGCTCCTCGTGAACCTTCTCCCCGTGCCGCAGACCGATGAACTCGATGCCGACCGAGGCGTGCGACAACGCGATGAGCCGGCGAGCGACCGCATGGATGCTCACGGGGTCTCCCATGTCGAGCACGAGGACCTCGCCGCCCGCGCCGATCGCCGTCGCCTGGATCACGAGCCCCACCGCTTCTTCGATCGTCATGAAGTAGCGCGTCGCGTCCGGGTGGGTCACCGTCACCGCCCGGCCCTGGGCGATCTGCTGGACGAAAGACGTGAGCACCGAACCGCGGCTGCCGAGCACGTTCCCGAACCGCACGCTCAAGTACGTCCCGTCGGCCTCGCGGTCGCACGCGGCCGTGAGACCCTCGGCCACCCGCTTGGAGTATCCGAGGACGCTGACCGGGTTCGCCGCCTTGTCGGTCGAGATGTTCACGAACCGCTGGACGCCTGCCGCGCGCGCTGCCGCGAGCACGTTGCGCGTCCCCCAGACGTTCGTCTTCACCGCCTCACCGGGGAAGCGCTCGAGCACCGGGAGATGCTTGAGCGCCGCGGCGTGGAAGACGACGTCGGGGCGGTAGGCCTCCATGGTCGCGCCGATGGTCTGCGCGTCGCGGATGTCGGCCAGCACGACGTCGTCGCCGTCCATCGGCGCCCGCCCGTACACGTCCATCTGGACCGAGTGCAGCGCCGACTCGTCTCGATCGAGCATGATCAGCGCGCTCGGCCCGAGCTGGTGCACCTGGCGGCACAGCTCGCCGCCGATCGAGCCACCTGCGCCGGTGACAAGGATGCGCCGGCCGGTCAGGCAAGCCGAGATCGCGCGCAGGTCCGTCTCCACCTGCGCACGTCCGAGCAGGTCGCTCATGTCGAGGTCGCGGACGTCGTCGAGGCCGACCCGGCTGTGAAGAATCTGGGCGACCGGCGGGAGCACCTTGACGTCGACGCCGACCTCCTGGGCGACGTCGGCGACGGCGCGGACGACGTGGCGACGGGCCGAGGGGATAGCGACGATGATGGCCTCGACGCCCCGCTCGCGCACCGTGTCCGCGATCGCGTCGCGCCCTCCGACGACCGGCACTCCCTCGATGCGCAGGTGCCGCTTGAGCGGATCGTCGTCGACGAGCGCCACCGGGCGCCATCCCGCACCAGGATCGCGGTGGATCGCGTGGATCAGCTGCCGGGCACCCTCGCCCGCGCCCACAATGAGCACCGGTGTCGCACTGGGATTCTCGAACCGCGCGTCGTGCTCCTTCCACCGGCGCCACGCCACACGACCCCACGCCATCAACGCGACCGCGCCGACAGTGGCGCCCACCGGTACGGCGCGAGGCGTCCAGAGCGGGTCGCTGACGAAGTTCAGCGAGAAGCCGACGAGGCCCGCGGTCACCCCCACGCCCGTGACCAGGACCACCTCTTCGAGGCTGCCCGTGACCGCGCGGCCGCTGTGGAGCCGGAACACCCGACCGAAGGCGAGGAAGCTGACCACCAGGACCGCGCAGAGCAGCGCGAGCCCCGCACCGCTGACGGGCTCGAGGTTTCCGTCGAAGCGCGCGACCAGGACCGCAGCCGTCGCCAGGATCCAGGCGAGGCTGTCATAGGCCGCGAGCACCATCGATCGGCGTCGGCGAAGCAGCTGTCGCAAAGGTGCCACAGGTTCCTTTCGCTGCGAGGGACCGCCTTGAGGGTGGACATTAGCGACGCTTTTCGACATCGGCATGTCGTACGCGCGCCGGTCGCCGACCCCGCGACGCTGCCCTAGGGTGAACGAGGATCCCCGTGAAGGAGGCCCCCGTGGGAGTTCACGAGTTCCTTCAGGTGCTGCGGCGACGCTGGCTCATCGTCGTCGGCTGCGTCGCGCTGGCTCTCGCGCTCGGCGGCGTGGTGATCGCGCGCGCAGACCCCGAGTACACGTCCACGACCCGCCTGTTCGTCTCGACGCCGCAGGCGGAGGGCAGCGACGCCTACCAGGGCGGTCTGTTCTCCCAGCAGCGTGTGGCCTCGTACGCCACGTTGATCACGGGACAGGAGATCGCCGAACGTGTCGCCGGGCGCCTCGGGCTCGACGTCGCACCCAGCGAGCTCGCCGATCACCTCAGCGCGTCCGTCGTCCCCGAGACAGTCATCCTCGAGGTGAGCGCGACCGACCCCGACCCCGAGCAGGCGCAGGCGATCGCGGACGCGACCGCTACCGAGTTCACCCGCTACGTCCGTGAGCTCGAGACCGCGGGCACCAGCGAGCGCGCGCCGATCAAGGCCAGCATCGTCGACAAGGCCTTCGAGCCTGAGTCACCCACCAGCCCCGACATCGTCCGCATCCTCGGCCTCGCGCTGGTGATCGGGCTGCTGGTCGGCGTCGGCGCCGCCATCCTCCGCGAGACGCTCGACACCTCGGTGCGCAGCAGCGACGACCTCCAGGACGTGTCGGACGCTCCCGTCCTGGGAGCGATCCCGTACGACTCCTCTGCCGGCAAGAGCCCGCTCGTCACGCAGATCGGGTTGCTCGCGCCGCGCACGGAGGCGTTCCGCGTGCTGCGCACCAACCTGCAGTTCGTCGACGTCGACGCCAGCCGCAAGGTCCTCGTCATCACCAGCGCGGTGCCCGAGGAGGGCAAGACGACCACCGCGACGAACCTCGCGCTCACGCTCGCCATCGCCCAGCACCGCGTGGTGCTGGTCGAGGGAGACCTGCGCCGCCCTCGGGTCGCGGAGTACATGGGGCTGCCGTCTGACGTCGGTCTCACCTCGGTGATGATCGGACGCGCCAGCCTCTCCGAGGCGGTGCAGCACACGACGAACAAGTGCCTCGACGTCCTGACCAGCGGGCCGGTCCCGCCGAACCCGGCCGAGCTGCTCCAGAGCCAGGCGATGGCCGACACGCTGACGGCGCTCGCCGGCGCGTACGACATCGTCATCGTCGACGCCCCGCCGCTGCTCCCGATCACCGACGCCGCGGTGCTCGCCTCGCAGGCAGACGGCGCCATCCTGGTCGTCCGCGCCAAGAAGGCCACGCGTGATCAGGTCCGGCAGGCTGTCGAACGCCTCACCAGCGGCGGCGGGCGACTGCTCGGGACGGTGCTCACGATGACGTCGACGCGGTCCCGCGAGGGCGGGTGGACCGGGTACGGATACGGCTACGGGCACACCGACCCACCGCCGAAGGCGCACCCGCGCGAGGATTCCGAGAGCGTCCGGCACCGAGCCTGACGGCTACGGCCGGCCGAGGCCCCGGTACGTCCAGCCGGCGTCGCGCCAGGCCCGCGGGTTGAGGACGTTGCGACCGTCGATGACGATCGGCGTGCGCACCAGCTTGGCAAGTTCCGCAGGGTCGAGAGACACGTACTCACGCCACTCGGTCAGCAGGAGCACGAGGTCCGCGCCCTCGACGGCCTCGTCGAGGCCAGCGAGATACGTGAGCCCGGGGTGGGTCCGGCGCGCGTTCTCGATCGCGTGCGGGTCGGTGACGCGCACCTCGGCGCCCTGGACGTGCAGCCGCGCGGCGACGTCGAGGGCCGGGGAGTCGCGGACGTCGTCGCTGTTGGGCTTGAACGCCGCCCCGAGCACAGCGATGCGCCGGTCGATGACCGAACCATCGAGGACCTGGCGAGCGATCTCGACGACCCGGTCGCGACGGCGCAGGTTGATGGTGTCGACCTCGCGCAGGAACGTCAGCGCCTGGTCGGCGCCGAGCTCGCCGGCACGCGCCATGAACGCGCGGATGTCCTTGGGCAGGCACCCGCCGCCGAACCCGATCCCGGCGTTGAGGAACTTGCGTCCGATGCGGTCGTCGTGCCCGATCGCGTCGGCCAGCGCGGTCACGTCGGCGCCGGCGACCTCGCACAGCTCTGCCATCGCGTTGATGAAGGAGATCTTGGTCGCGAGGAAGGAGTTCGCCGCGACCTTGACCAGCTCGGCCGTCGGGTAGTCGGTGACCACCAGCGGGGTGCCCTCGGCAAGCGGCGCGGCGTACACCTCGTCGAGGACGAGCTTGGCGCGCGCTCCCGCGGGTCCGTCGGGAAGCCCGTACACGATCCGGTCGGGGTGCAGGGTGTCCTCGACGGCGAAGCCCTCCCGCAGGAACTCCGGGTTCCAGACGAGCGTCGCCTCCGGCTGGGCCTCGGCGATCCGGGCAGCGAGCCGCGTGGCGGTCCCCACGGGCACCGTCGACTTGCCCACCACCACGTCACCGGGCGCGAGCGACGGGAGCAGAGCCTCGATCGCGGCGTCGACCTGGCTGAGGTCGGCGGCGTTCTCACCCATGCGCTGCGGCGTGCCCACGCACACGAAGTGCACGGCGCTTCCCGCGACCGCGGCGGCATCGGTCGTGTAGCGCAAGCGTCCGGTACCGGCCTGCTCGCTCAGCAGGTCCTGGAGGCCTGGCTCGAAGAAGGGCGCGCGCCCGGCCGAGAGCTCGTCGACGAGACGGGGGTCGATGTCCACGCCTGTGACGTCGTGACCCAGCCTGGCCAGGCACGAGGAGGTGACGGCTCCCAGGTACGAGCAGCCGATGACCGAGATGCGCATGCGGGCGACCCTAGCAACCTGCTCAGAGGGACGGACGCACGTGGAGGCCGACCTCCGGGTCGACCAGCGCCTGCTGCGACGCGGCGACGCCGTCCGCGAGCAACGTCGCCTCCAGCGGCACGTTGCGCTTGACGACGGCGAGTGCGATCGGCCCGAGCTCGTGGTGGCGAGCGGTCGAGCCGACGAACCCGACTCGACGACCGTCGAGCAGCACGTCCGACCCGTGGGGCGGCAGGTGCTCCGCCGACCCGTCGAGGTGCAGCAGCACCGCGCGCCGCGGCGGACGGCCGAGGTTGTGGATGCGTGCGACCGTCTCCTGGCCTCGGTAGCAGCCCTTGGCGAGATGGACGGCCTGCAGGAGGTCGGGCGTCTGCGTCGACGCGTCGTACTGCCAGCCGTACTCGTTGGGGATCGACTTGTCGTCGGTGTCGAGACCGAGACGCGGGACGCCCGCGGCGATCCGCAACGCCTCCCAGGCCCACGTGCCGACCGGCGTGCCGTACGAGTCGGGCGCCGACGGCAGGTCGGCGCGCGGGACGACCGCGAAGCCGAGCCCGGAGAGCCCGAGAACGGCCTGTGACTCGGTCGCCAGAGCGACCTCGACGCGCATCATGAAGCGCATCGAGTCGAGGTACGCGACGAGCGCCGCGCCTCGGCCCGGCTCGGTGTGCGCCACGAAGGTCTCGCCGTCGTCGACGCCGTGGAACGCGTGCTCGACCCTCCCCTGCGGGGAGAGCACGAGCGCCTGGGTCGCCGTGCCCGGGGGCAGACCCTCGAAGGCCTGCGTGGTCAGCGAGTGCAGCCAGCCGAGCCGGTCGGGCCCGGTGATCGTGACGACGTCGCGGTGGGAGAGGTCGACGAAGGCGTCGCCCGCCTCGAGCGCACGCTGCTCCGTGCTGATCGCTCCGTAGTGAGCGGCCACGCCGCGGTCGACGCCCTCCCCCTCGACCGCCCCAGGGAGGTCGAGGAGAGGGCTGCGGTAGGTCGGGGCCTCGTGGTCAGACACGCTTGAGCTGTCCCCACAGGTGCGACTGCATGGACTGACCCTGGGCCGCCATGTCGTAGGCGTACATGAGGTCGCCCTCGACCAGCCCGTACATCCGCTGACCCGCCGTGTACTCCTTGGCGGTCGGCGTCCGGACGACGGCGTCGGTCTGCAGCGTCAGGCGTGGGCCGTCGATCTCGCCGAAGTAGATCTCCACGAACCCGGTCGGGTGCGTCAGCAGGAGCTCGACCGGGCCCTTGGCCTTGTCGATGGGGCCGCCGGGACGCAGGAAGCCGGTCTCGAGGGCACCGGGCCGGATGCGTTCGCCGGACTCGTCGGTGATCCAGGTCTGGCTGAAGTAGTGGAGGAAGGGACGTCCGTCGTGCGCGAAGGCGATGTCCTGCTCGAAGGAGAACGCCTCGATCGTCGGGTAGTCGCCGCGCCCGTTGCCGTGCCACTGACCCAGCAACCACGCGAATCCGAGGATGTCGGGGTGCAGGTCCTCGGGGATCTCGAAGGGCATGGCGCCAGTCTACGGGCGGGTCCGAGGGTTGACGCCCGGGCGGCACCCGCCAGAATGTGCGGGTGCGTGCGGTCGTCCAACGAGTGAGCTCAGCCTCCGTCCGCGTCGACGGCGAGGTCGTCGGCGCGCTCGACCGACCTGGGCTCGTGGTCCTGGTCGGCGTCACGCACACCGACAGCGCCGACGACGCCGCTGCTCTGGCCGCCAAGATCTGGAACCTGCGGATCCTCCGCGACGAGCGTTCCGCCTCCGACGTCGACGCACCGCTGCTGGTCATCAGCCAGTTCACGCTGTACGCCGACGTGCGCAAGGGCCGCCGCCCGTCGTGGGGCGAGGCCGCGCCGGGCCCCGTCTCCGAGCCCCTGTACGAGGAGTTCTGCAAGGCCCTCGGGGAACTCGGAGCCACCGTCGAACGTGGAAGGTTCGGAGCCGACATGGCGGTCGAGCTCGTGAACGACGGCCCGGTGACGCTCGTCCTGGACAGCGGTGCACTCAGCAGAAGTGACACCGTTCGCCTGGGATGATCGCCGGTCTTGAGGCAGAATGAGGGGATTGCAGCCCCGGCCACGACGTCCAGGGCTGCCGTCATGCTCGATGGCATGTACTGAACAGGGAGTTGGATGAGCGACTACGAGGGCGCGGGCAAGCGGCGCGCTGAGAAGCCGCAGAGGTGGGTGCGCCGCCACTGGGTGGCCACGGCGATCTTGACCGTGCTCTCCGTCTTCCTGGTCGGCTCCGGCGCCTACGCCTTCTCCATGATGCGCAGCCTCGGCGACATCGACCAGGTCGCCACCGGGCGCATCAAAGAGGAGAACCGTCCCGACCCGGCCCCCGGCGAGGCGCTCAACATCCTGGTCCTCGGCGCTGACGCCGAGGCCGACGGCAACAACAACAAGTCGTCCATCAAGGAAGACCTCGGCGAAGACGGCCGCTGGAAGGACGGGCGGATCCACCGCAGCGACACGATCATGGTCGCGCACGTCTCCGCCGACCGCAGCCGCGTCTCGGTCATCTCGATCCCGCGCGACTCCTATGTCACGATCTACGACGAGGAGGGCGAGGAGCGCGGCCAGGACAAGATCAACGCGGCGTTCGCCAACTACGGCCCGAACGGCGCGATCTCCACGGTCGAGCACCTCACCAACCTGCGGCTCGACCACATGGTGATCATGGACTGGGACGGCTTCCGCGACATGACGGAGGCCGTCGGTGGCGTCCGGGTCTACATCCCGGAGACGTTCTACGACTCCTCCCAGAAGGTCAGCTGGGAGAAGGGCTGGCACAAGCTCAAGGGCAAGAAGGCGCTCCAGTACGTGCGCACCCGCTACGGCCTCGGCGACGGGGACTTCGACCGGATCAAGCGCCAGCAGAACTTCATCCGGCTGCTCCTCAAGAAGATGATGAGCAGCGAGAACATCAGCAACCCGATCTCCCTCCAGAAGACCGTGGCGTCGGTCGCCAAGCACCTCACCATCGACGAGGACTTCTCCGTCTCGACCATCACCGACCTGGCGTGGAACATGAAGGGCCTCAACGTCGACGAGGTCGACTTCATGACGGTGCCGCTCGCCGAGCCTCGGTTCGGCAAGGACGCGAACGGCCAGAGCATCGTCCTGCTCAACGACGAGAAGGGCGAGGAGCTGTGGCGCATGGTCCGCAACGACCGCGTCAAGCGCTACCTGCGCCTCAACCCCGACGTGTCGAAGCTCGGCTCTGAGACCGAGGTCAGCTGACCGCCTGACACCCACCCGTACGACGAAGCCCCCGCCCGGATCTCCGGACGGGGGCTTCGTGGTGCTGGTCGGTCAGACCGCCTCGAGCGTCACCTCGATGTCGACAGCGCTCCCCCGCTGCGCCTGCACCCGCCGGTCGACCGGCTGGACCCGCGGCGCGAGCGTGCGCAGCGTCCACTGACCGGGCGCGGCGAAGAACCGGAACTGGCCGGTCGCCGACGTCGGCACCTCGGCGGTGAACTCACCGGTCGCGTCGAGGAGGCGTACGTAGGCGTTGCCCACGGGCTCACCCTCCTTCGTCACGATGCCCTGGATGACGGACTCCTTCTCGAGGTCGACCCCGTCCAGGCTCGGGCCGCCACGCGTCGCGCCGCACATGCTCAGGCCTCGCCGGGCTCGTCGCCGAGCGCGACCGGCACGCCGATGAGCGAGCCGTACTCGGTCCAGGAGCCGTCGTAGTTCTTCACGTTCGGGATCTCGAGGAGCTCCTGCAGCACGAACCAGGTGTGCGACGAGCGCTCACCGATGCGGCAGTAGGCGATGGTGTCCTTGCTGCGGTCGAGGCCCGCCTCGGCGTAGAGCGCCTCGAGCTCCTCGTTGCTCTTGAAGGTGCCGTCGTCGTTGGCCGCCTTGCTCCACGGGACGTTGCCGGCGGTCGGGATGTGGCCGCCGCGCTGGGCCTGCTCCTGCGGGAGGTGCGCCGGCGCCAGGAGGCGGCCGGCGAACTCGTCGGGGCTGCGGACGTCGATGAGGTTCTGGACGCCGATGGCGGCGACGACCTCGTCACGGAAGGCGCGGATCGACAGGTCCTGCTCCTGCGCGGTGTACGAGGTGGTCTCGCGGGTCGGGATCTCCTCGACGAGCTCACGGCTGTCGAGCTCCCACTTCTTGCGGCCGCCGTCGAGCAGCTTGACGTCCTGGTGGCCGTACAGCTTGAAGTACCAGTAGGCGTAGGCGGCGAACCAGTTGTTGTTGCCGCCGTAGAGCACGACGGTGTCGTCGTTGCTCACGCCGCGCTCGGACAGGAGCGCCTCGAACTGCTCCTTGCTGACGAAGTCGCGACGGACGGGGTCCTGCAGGTCGTTCTTCCAGTCGAGCTTGATCGCGCCGGCGATGTGGCCCTTGTCGTACGCAGTCGTGTCCTCGTCGACCTCGATCAGCACGACGCCGTCGTCGGCGAGGTGCTCCTCGACCCAGTCGGCGGTGACGAGCGCGGATTCGCGGCTCATGGGATTACCTCCACGGTTGGTGTGACGCTTGAGTTGGGAACGGGTGTTGCGGTGGTGCAGTGGTGCGGTCAGGCGCGCTGCGGTGCGACGCGACGGACCAGCAGGTACATCTCGCAGCCGAGGCAGAAGCCGGTGGCGGCGTTGAGCAGGGCGGCCGCGAGCGCGAAGCCGACGGCGACGGCGGCGACCGCGGTGAGGCCGGCGAGCGACGCTCCGAGACCGACGAGGGCGAAGACCCCACCGACCGCCTGGGCGAAGCGCGGCGGACGTGCGTCCTCCGTCTCGGCCGGCGCCCCGATCCGGGGACGGACGACACGGGCGAACAGCTGCGCGTACGGGGTACGTGCCGGCCCACCGAGGACTCCGACGGCGAAGACCGCGAGCTGCAGCCCGATCAGGACCGTCGCGAACGACGAGCCGATCGTCACGAGCGCGACGGCCAGGACGAGTGCCGTGATCGTGGCGGCGAAGCGCTGACCGCGCGGATCGACGCGACCGGCAGGCGAAGAGGATGCAGACATCGGGGACTCCATGCGCAGAACGGGTGCCGCGGAGAGTGCGGCGAAGCTGGTCGCTCGAGGCGACGGGGCGGGTTCGTTCAGCGCATACGACACAGCGCCGAGCGCACGCGGCAGTTGTCCACTGCGCGTCGCTTGGTCAGAAGTGTCGTACGAGGCATGCGGCAAGGGTAGGCGGCAACCCGGGCCGGGTCACGTCGGCGTCTCGAATAGCGAGACGGTCATCCAATATCCGAGACGTCCTTGCGGCTGACCGAGTTCAGGACCGCCTCGATCTCGGGCAGCCGCGGCACTCCGCTGGCGCGTGCGACCACGGCACCGGCAGCATCCAGCACCAGCACAGTGGGGGTCCGCATCACGTCGAGACGGCGGACGAGGTCGAGGTGCGACTCGGCGTCCACGTCCACGTACACGACGTCGTCTCGCGCGTCGGCCACCTTCGTGAGCAGCACCCGGGCGGCCCGGCACGGTGCGCAGAACGCGCTCGACACCTGCACGAGCGTCGCCCCGCTGCCCAGTCCGGCGCCGATGTCGGTCGCCGTCAGGACCTCCCGCGCGGGCGCTTCGGGCTCCGACGCGCTCGCCGACGCCTCCGGCGTCGTACGGACACGACCGTCGACGCGCTTGCGATACAGCGCGAACGCGCCGGTCGCCACGAGCACGACGAGAAGGACGGAGACACCGAGGGGCACGCCACAAGGGTACGTTCCCCCCATGGAGGACGACGTGGTGTCCGTCGCCCAGCGCCTCGCCGCCGACCTCGGTGCGCAGGGCGACCCCGTACGGGCAGCCGGCGCCGCGCGGTACCTGAAGAGCACCCGCCCTCACCTCGGCGTCCGTGTGCCCGACATCCGGAGCACCGTGCGGGCCGCGCTCCGTACGAGCGGGGCGACCACCCGCGAGGACGTCCTCGGCATCGCCGCTGCGCTGTGGGCGTCCGCGCCGCACGAGCACCGCCTCGCCGCCATCTTCGTGCTCGCGAACGGCGCCGACACACTCACGTGCGAAGACCTCGTCGCAGTCGAGCAGATGCTGCGTGACGCCGAGACGTGGGCGGTCGTCGACCCGCTCGCGACCGAGGTCGTCGCCCGCGTCACGGCCCGACCGTCCGGGCAGGTCGTGTGCGGAGAGGTGCTCGACCGGTGGGCGCGGGACCCTGACGTCTGGATGCGTCGGGCGGCGCTTCTCGCACTGCTTCCCGCGCTGAGAGCGGGCGAGGGTGACTGGGACCGCTTCAGCCGCTACGCGGACTCGATGCTCGACGAGCGGGAGTTCTTCATCCGCAAGGCGATCGGATGGGTGCTGCGCGACACGGCACGACGCCGCCCCGCGCTCGTGGCCGAGTGGATCGCCGCGCGCCCCGGCCGCGTACCGGTCCTCGCCGTAAGAGAGGCGGCACGGCGTCTCTCACCGGAGGTCGCCGAGCCTCTCGTCGCGCAGGCGTACCGCGCGCGCTGAGCACCGGCGACGCTCACACTCCGGCCCAAAGGAGGGCGGCGACGAAGACGACCGGCCCGGCGAGGGCGATCGGGGCGACCACCTCCATCGGCCAGCGCGCCGGCGGGAGAGGCCGCCACCACTGACCGACCTTCCGCCCCGCCAGGACCGCGGCAGCGATGGCCACCGCGGCGACCCCGCCGGCCACGGCGTTCACCCCCTCCCAGGACGCCATGACGATGCCGATCAGCGCGCACGCCGCGAGCGACCACACGTGGACGACCGCCCGGGGACCCCTCGGACGGTCCGCGGCGACCGTGATCACCGTGACCACCGCCGCGACGACCACCGCGGCGCGGCCGACCGGCGACTCTGCAGCCGCCAGCCATCCGGTCACCATCAGGGCGACGAACCCGGTCGCGACCACGTCGCCGAGCGCCGCCACCACGTCCGTACGCGGGGCGGGCCGCCGCACCTGGGCGACGAGCGCGAGGAGCACCAGCACCGGCAGCGCGAGACCGATCCCAGCGAGCGACCCGCTCTCCACCATGGCGCCGTCCATCACGGACGTGCCACGCGCACCGGCGGCGGTCGACGGCCACACGGTGACGACCGCGGCGAGGAGCCCGGCGACCGCGATCGGCACGACCTTCGGCGCGCGGACCGGGGTGCGGTGCACGCCGGGGACCGAGGGCGCCGACGCGAGGAGGAGCTGGACCACCAGGACGCTCACCACCGTCGCCAGGACGCCCGCCTGCGCGGACAGCGCGAGGAGCGCGACGAGCCCGGTGGTGACGAAGCCGGGTGCGAGCGTGGTGAGGCCGAGCGGCGAGCGCGCCTCCTCGCGTACGCGGCTCACGTCTCGGCTCGTCGCCCGCGTCCCCCGACCGCACCTCCGGCGAAGGGCGGCAGCAGCTCCAGCCGACCACCCGCGGGCACGGTCACGCTCGCCGGGTCAGCGCCTCCGAGCGGCTCCTCACCCACCAGCACCGAGCAGATCTCCAGCACCCGCATGAAGCGCTCGTTGCCGTCGTGCAACGCCGCCACCGCGTCCAGGACCTCGGCGACGGTGCCCGGATCGACGTGGTCGACCTCCCGACCTGCGGCGGCCTTGGCCGCTGCCCAGTAGCGCACCGTGACGGACGCACTGCGCTCGACGTCACGGTTACCGGCTGTTGATGCATCCGACACGTGGACTATTGTGGAGCAAGCAATGAAGCCCTGGGCACAGCCCTGGGCTTTCTTTGTATCCGCAGAAGGGTTCCGCGATGTCCACCTTGCTCCTGCTGACGCCGAGTACGCAGTCGTCCATCGAAGTGCTTCCTGCCCTCGCGCTCCTTCCCCACCACGTCAAGATCCTTCCTCCCGATGCCAGCGCCCTCCTCGACGCCCCCGCCTGCGACGCCGTCCTGATCGACGGGCGCACCGATCTCGCCCAGGCGCGAGGACTCACCCGTCTCCTGCGCACCACCGGCGTCGACGCGCCGCTCGTCCTGATCGTGACCGAAGGTGGCCTCGCCGTCGTGGCCGCCGACTGGGGCATGGACGACGTCCTCCTCACCACCGCCGGGCCGGCCGAGGTCGAGGCCCGTCTGCGGCTCGCCATCGGCCGCGTCTCCGCCGAGGCCGGGACCGACCCCGAGGCCCACGTCATCAAGTCCGGCGGCCTCACCGTCGACGACATCACCTACACCGCGAAGCTCGACGGCCGATCCCTCGACCTGACCTTCAAGGAGTTCGAGCTCCTCAAGTTCCTCGCTCAGCACCCGGGCCGCGTCTTCACCCGGCAGCAGCTGCTGCAGGAGGTCTGGGGCTACGACTACTTCGGCGGCACCCGTACGGTCGACGTCCACGTGCGTCGTCTGCGTGCCAAGCTCGGGCCGGACAACGAGACGCTCATCGGCACCGTCCGCAACGTCGGCTACCGCTTCGTCGCGCAGGCGCGCGACCGTCGCGAGGCCAGCAGCACGGAGGAGACCGAGGACGCCGAGCGAGCGCAGGACCCGCAGGCCTACTCGCGCCGCTGAGGGCTGTGCTTGGATCGGACCGACCGATGCAAGCAAGCCGAGGGGACCCTTCATGAGCGCACGCCGTACGGCGTCGGACCTGATCGCGCACGTCCTCGACGCCGACTCGTTCGTCTCGTGGGACGAGCCGATCGACGTGTCGCGCTGGCCGGAGAGCTACCAGCGCGAGCTCGCCCGCGCCGCCGAGCGTTCAGGTCGTGACGAGTCGGTGATCACCGGACGCGCCACCGTCCGCGGACGGCCGGTGGCCGTGATCGCCAGCGAGTTCCGGTTCCTCGCGGGATCGATCGGGGAGGACGCCGCCCAGCGGATCGTCGCCGCCGTACGCCGCGCGACCGCCGAGCGGATCCCCGTCCTCGCGACGACCGCATCCGGCGGCACCCGCATGCAGGAGGGCACCCCTGCCTTCGTCCGCATGGTCGACATCTCGCGGGCGCTCATGGCGCACAAGGCGGCTGGTCTCCCCTACCTCGTGCACCTCGGTCACCCGACCACCGGCGGAGTCTTCGCCTCGTGGGGCTCGCTCGGCCACGTCACCGTCGCCGAGCCGGGAGCACTCGTCGGGTTCCTCGGGCCCAAGGTGTACGAGGTGCTGAACCACCACCCGTTCCCCGAGGGCGTGCAGACCGCCGAGAACCTCGTCGCGCACGGCATCATCGACGCCGTCGTCTCCGCCGAGGACCTGCCGGCGCTCGTCGACAGGACGCTCGGCATCCTCGTCGACCCGCCGAAGCCTCCGACGCTGCCGCGCAGGGAGCCGGCCGACGGTGCGAGCCTCTCGACGTGGGAGTCGATCGAGCGCACACGACAGGCCGACCGGGCCGGCGTCCGGGAGGTGCTGCGGGTCGGCGGCGAGGACACGATCAGGCTCCAGGGCACCGACGAGGGCGAGCGCGACAGCGCGATGATCGTCGCCCTCACCCGGCTCGACGGCGAGCCGTGCGTCGTCGTCGGCCAGGACCGCAAGGCGCAGTCGCACTCCCCCATGGGCCCGGCCGCCCTGCGCGAGGCGCGCCGCGGCATGCGGCTGGCCAACGAGCTCGGCCTGCCGCTCGTGTCCGTGATCGACACGCCGGGTGCCGAGCTGTCGAAGGAGGCCGAGGAGGGGGCGCTCGCCGGGGAGATCGCGCGCTGCATCGCGTCGATGGCGACGATGACCGTCCCGACCGTCGCGGTGCTGCTCGGCGAGGGGTGCGGAGGCGGCGCGCTCGCGCTCTTCCCTGCCGACGTGGTCGTCGCGACCCAGAACGCCTGGCTCTCGCCGCTGCCGCCCGAAGGCGCCTCCGCGATCGTCCACGGCGACGCCGACCACGCCGCCGAGATGGCCACGGCGCAGCGCGTGTCCGCAGCCGACCTGTTCGCCGCGGGCAAGGTCCGCGTGCTGGTCCCCGAGGAAGAGGGGGACGCCGACGACCCCGTCGGACTGGCCAGCGCCGTCGCCGCCGAGGCCGCCACCCAGATCCGCCGCCTGCGCGCCCGCGCCACCGAGGGAGAGACCCGATGAGCACCACGGACGCACGGATCGCGCTCGCCGAACGCGTCGCGCGGAGCGACGGCGTCTCGCCGCTGAACGAGGCGAGCCGGATCGCCATCGACGCGGGCGCTCCGGCACGCGTCGACCGTACGACCGTCGAGGGCGGTGACCTCGTCGCCGCCGCGTACGCCGTGGGGGACGCGCCGGTCGAGCTCTTCGTCGACCCCGCTCACCGCCGCCGCGGCCTCGGTCGCGCCCTGCTCGACGCCGTGCTGGGCGACGGCGAGGACCGCTTCTGGGCCCACGGCGACCTCGTGGGCGCCCAACAGCTCGCGCGTGCGGCGGGGCTGGCGGCCGTACGTACCCTCCTGGTCCTGTCGCGCGACGCGGCCGTCGCGCTGCCAGACGAGCGCCCGCTCGAGGACGTCACCCTTCGCACCTGGCGCGACGACGACGCCGAGGCGCTGGTCGCGGTGAACGGTCGCGCCTTCGCCGACCACCCCGAGCAGGGCGCGATGGACCTCGCGGACCTGCGCGCGCGCATGGCGCAGCCGTGGTTCGACCCGGCGGGCCTCTTCGTCGCCGAGCGGGACGGACAGGTCGTCGGGTTCCACTGGACGAAGGTCGAGGACGACATCGGCGAGGTCTACGTCGTCGGCGTCGACCCGTCCGCGCAGGGCATCGGCCTCGGCAAGGCGCTCACCCTCCGTGGGCTGCACCACCTCACCGACCGCGGGGTCGAGCGGATCGACCTGTACGTGGAGGGCGACAACGTCCCCGCCCTCGCCACGTACGGAGGGCTCGGATTCACCGAGCGCGCACGCGACGTGATGTACGCCCGCGCCTGAGACCCGTCAGCCCGCCCGGCCGACCCACAGCTCGTGGCCGGCCCCAAGGCCGACCGTGCCGACACCGACGAACCCCGCCGACTCCAGCACGCCGACGCGGTCGGGTACGACCGTCGTCGTCGCCGCGACACGACCGTCCAGCGCCTCGAGCCCCGGAAGGATCGTGGCCCGCATGACCGCGGGCACCTCGACGTCCGCGACGTGCGGCGCCACGCCCACCGCGCTGAGGATCTGCACCGGACGCACCTGCTGGAGCAGCGCCGCGACCTCGGCCGACGCCGCCGCCAACGCCGCCCGCACCTCGGCACCGGGGTCGAGCGCGGCGTCGAGCGACGTCCCGCGCAGCTCACGGACCAGCACGTCGCGCAAGGTGTCGCTCCCGTCGTGCTCGCCCGCCGGCATCCAGACGGAGGCGGCCTCGAGGACACCCTCGCGCTCGGCGAGCCACAGCTGGCCGAGCTGGAGGGCGACGTGGCTCAACGTCATCCGTGCCACCGACGCGGCGACCTCAGGATCGGCAGGGCCGTCCGGGACACCGTCACCGTCGACGTCGATCTCGGGCGCCGAGGCCTCGAGGAGGCGTGCGGCGCCCGTGATGTCCACCAGGCCCGCAGGGCGCACGGTCAAGGGGACGAAGGTGCCGGTGGTCATGCCTCAAGGGTGTCAGCGGCCGCCAAACGTGCTCACTGTCCGTACAGTCCGCGCCGCAGCGCCCGTCCGGCACGCCGCATCGCCGCAGGCGCTGCGGTGCCGAGCGCGACCATGTTGGCGAACGAGTGGATGAGCCCGTCCTCGCAGACGTACGTCACCTCCACGCCCGCGGCACGCATCGCCTCGGCGTACGCGAGTCCCTCGTCGAGGAGCGGGTCGAAGCCGGCGGTGACGACGTACGCGGGCGGAAGCCCTTCGAGCTTGCCGCGCAGCGGGGAGAGCCGCGGGTCGGCGGGGTCGGGGTCGGACGACCGGTAGCAACCCGAGGCGAGGTCGATGAAGTCGCCGGTGAGGAAGAACCCCGTGGCCATCTCCGTACGGCTAGGCCGCATCTCGACGTTGTCCACCACGGGGTAGATCAACAGCTGGAAGGCGGGAGGCACCACGCCCGCCGGCTGCTCCGTACGCCCGATCACCTGCTGGGCGACGACGGTGGCGAGGTTGCCGCCCGCGGAGTCGCCTCCGACGGCGACGCGCTGCGGGTCGATCCCGAGCCCGTCGGCGTGGGCGAGCACCCAGTCGTACGCGGCGAGGCAGTCGTCGACGGCGGCGGGGAACGGGTGCTCGGGCGCGAGTCGGTAGTCGACGGCGACAACCCGCACGCCCGCCTGCTCCGCGAGGAAGCGGCACACGGCATCGTGGCTGTCGAGGTCGCCGTAGATCCAGCCGCCGCCATGGAAGAAGACCAGCGCCGGGGCCGTCCCCGTGACCCCGCGCGGCGCGTAGACCCGCAGCGGGAGCGGACCGCCCGGCCCGGCGATCGTCCGGTCGTGGACCGACCCGATCGGCAGCATGCCGCCGACGACGGCGGCACCGTCGCGGATGATCCGCCGTCCCTGCGGGATCGGCACGGTCTCGGCTGCGGGGCCCTCGAGCGCCTGCAGCGCCAGGAGCAGCTTCATCTGCGGGTCGAGCGTGCGGTCGCGGCGGGTCACCGGCGCACCGGCGAGCCGGGCGAGGATCGGCGCCGGGAGACGGAAGACCGCCCGCAGCGCGGCGCCCTTGAGGCGTGTGGTGGGGGTCACGCCGGTACCGTAACCGACCGGCCCCTCCTTGCGGTCTTCCGTACGTCACCCGGTGGTCACTTTCCCGTGGCACGATGCGGTCATGGCCGAAGACCTCGCCTCCACCGGCGTCCCCACGGCGACCGAGGAGCTCCCGCGCTCGCCGGACTCCTTCGACGTGGACCCGCCGTACGACGCGGTCACGGCCGACCTCCCCGACGACCGCTTCAGCGACCGCGAGCTGTCGTGGCTCGCCTTCAACGAGCGGGTGCTCGAGCTCGCCGAGGACCCGACGGTCCCGCTGCTCGAGCGCCTCCGCTTCACCGCGATCTTCTCCGGCAACCTGGACGAGTTCTTCATGGTCCGCATCGCGGGTCTCAAGCGCCGGATCGCCACCGGTCTCGCCTCGCGGCGGGCGAGCGGACTGCCGCCGCGCGAGGTGTGGGCGGCGAGCCTGGAGACCAGCCGCGCGCTCATGCTGCGGCAAGGGTCGCTGCTGACCGGCACCCTGCGCGAGCAGCTCGACGCCCACGGCATCGCACTGCTGCACTGGGACGACCTCGCGCCCGACGAGCGTACGGCCGCGGGGCAGGTCTTCCGCGAGCGCGTCTTCCCTGTGCTGACCCCGTTGGCCGTCGACCCGGCGCACCCCTTCCCGTACATCTCCGGGCTCTCGCTCAACCTCGCGGTCGTCATGCGCAACCCCGTCACCGGGAAGTCCCACTTCGCGCGGGTGAAGGTCCCGCCGATCTTCGACCGGTGGCTCGCCGTCGGTCCGCAGCGCTTCGTGCCGCTCGAGGAGGTGATCGCCGCGCACCTCGACGCGCTCTTCCCCGGGATGGAGATCGTCGGCCACCACTCGTTCCGGGTGACCCGCAACGAGGACCTCGAGGTCGAGGAGGACGACGCGGAGAACCTTCTCAAGGCGCTCGAGCAGGAGCTGCTGCGCCGCAAGTTCGGGCCGCCCGTACGCCTCGAGGTCGAGGACACCATGGACGACTACGTCCGCGAGCTCCTCGTCACCGAGCTCGACATCAGCCCCGACGAGGTGTTCGCCCTTCCCGCGCCCCTCGACCTGGCGAGCCTGCACCAGATCGCCGACCTCGACCGTCCTGAGCTGCAGTACGAGCCGTTCGTCCCCACCACGCACCCCGACCTCGCCGAGGTCGAGTCGGCGAGCCCGGTCGACATGTTCGCCGCGCTGCGCGAGCACGAGGTGCTGGTCCACCACCCGTACGACTCGTTCGCGACGAGCGTCCAGCGCTTCGTCGAGCAGGCGGCCGCCGATCCCCAGGTGCTCGCGATCAAGCAGACGCTCTACCGGACATCCGGCGACTCCCCGATCATCGACTCCCTCATCGACGCCGCCCGCGCCGGCAAGCAGGTGCTCGTCCTCGTCGAGATCAAGGCGCGCTTCGACGAGCAGGCCAACATCCGGTGGGCGCGCAAGCTCGAGCGCGCGGGGTGCCACGTCGTGTACGGGCTGCTCGGGCTCAAGACTCACTGCAAGCTCTGCCTGGTGGTCCGCGACGAGCCGGACGGCCTGCGCCGCTACGCCCACGTCGGGACCGGCAACTACAACCCGAAGACCGCCCGCCTCTACGAGGACTACGGCCTGCTCACCACCGACACGCGCATCGCCGACGACCTCACCGACCTCTTCAACAACCTGTCGGGCTACTCCCGGCGCGAGTCGTACCGCCAGCTCCTCGTGGCCCCCGCGGGCCTGCGCCCCGGCATCGTCGAGCGCATCGAGCAGGAGATCGCGCACCACCGGGCCGGGCGCCCGGCGGGCATCCGGATCAAGGTCAACTCGATCGTCGACGAGACCGTGATCGACGCCCTCTACCGGGCCTCGCAGGCAGGGGTGCCGGTGCAGATGCTCGTCCGCGGGATCTGCGCCCTGCGGCCGGGCGTGCCGCAGATGAGCGACAACATCGTCGTCCGCAGCGTGCTCGGGAGGTTTCTCGAGCACAGCCGGGTCTTCTGGTTCGCCGGTGGTGGTGAGCCGCAGGTGTGGATCGGGTCCGCCGACCTGATGCACCGCAACCTCGACCGCCGCGTCGAGGTGCTCGTCCAGCTCAGCCGCCCGGAGCACATCACCGAGATCGGCACCATGCTCGACCTCGCGATGGACCCGGCGACGGACGCGTGGGACCTCGGCCCGGACGGGAGCTGGACCCGGCGTCGGAGTCCCGACGGCCCGTCGCGCGACCTCCAGCACGAGATGATCGTGCGCACGCGTGCGCGGCGGGCCCGAGCACGTGCCGAGGCGAAGGACCACGCGACGGCTGGCGGGTTCGTGTGAGCCGGCCCGTCCGCTGGTCCGCCGGAGCACTCGTGTGGCGCGTCGCGCCGGGCGGCTCCGCACGAGACCTCCAGGTCCTGCTCGTCCACCGCACCCGCCACGACGACTGGACGGTGCCCAAGGGCACGGTCGAGCGCGGCGAGCTCCGCCCCGTCACCGCGGTACGCGAGGTCGAGGAGGAGACGGGGGTGACGGCACAGCTGGGGGTGCCGCTGCTCGAGCTCGAGTACGAGTACACCCCCGGCCGGATGAAGAACGTCGCCTACTGGGCGGCCACCCCGTTGCGCGGCGACGCCGACGCGTACGAGGCCAACAAGGAGATCGACGGCGTCGCCTGGGTCGCGCTCTCGAAGGCGGCCAAGCGGGTCTCGTACGACACCGACCGCGACGTGCTCGACGCGTTCGCCGAGCGGCTGGAGTCCAAAGCCCTGGGCTCCCGGACGCTGCTGGTGGTCCGCCACGCGACCGCACGCCCGCGCCAGCGTTGGCGCAAGGCCGCGCTGGCGCGCCCGCTGAGCGCCGAGGGGAAGAACGAGGCGCGCCGCCTGCGCCCGCTGCTCGCCGCGTACGGGGTGCACCACCTGCGGTCCAGCGCCGCCCTGCGCTGCGCGGCCACCCTGAGCCCGTACGCCGACACGGTGCAGCGCCCGATCGTGCTGGACCACCGCCTCGACGAGCCCCGTGAGGGCGGGCCCAGCAAGAAGCGACCGGTCGCCGAAGCGATGAACGAGGCCATCGACCACAAGCGCCCGGTCGCCGTGTGCGGTCACCGGCCGGTCCTCCCGCGGATGCTCGAGGCGGTCGGGGTGGACGCTAGCGGCGTGGACGCCGATCCGCTGCCGGCTGCGGGGATGGTCGTCGTCCACCACCGCCACGGCGAGGTCCGCGCGGTCGAGCGGCACGACCCGCGCTGACGGTCAGGCCGAGCGCCGCCGCGGCGACCATGAGCGCGGCGGTCGGGGCGAGCGCCTCGGCGCCGACGTTCTCCAGCACCCAGGCGCCGGAGGCGGCACCGACCGCGATCCCGAGGTTGAGGGCCGTGACCACGACCGCCCCGGCCGCCCCGCGCGCAGCCGGGGAGGCGGTGCGCATGATCGTCGCCTGGAAGACGGGCGGGAAGAGACCGATCAGCGCTCCCCACACGCCGATGACGACCAGGGCCTGGACGGTGCCCTCGTCGACCGTGGTCAGGGCGGCGACGGTCGCGGCGAACACGACCGCGGTGACCGGCAGAGCGGCCCTGGGGAACCGGTCCGACAGCGGGCCCGCGACCGCCAGGCCCAGCGCGCCGGTCGCACCGAACAGCGCGAGGACCCCACCCAGTGCCGCGGAGTCCATCCCCGCCACCCGCGTCACGAGCGGGCCGACGTAGGTGAAGACCTGGAAGTGGCCGACCAGCAGCAGCGCCCCGAACGTCGCGGTCACCGCGACCGCGACCAGCGACCGGTCACGACCGCCGGACGCGGCCTCGGGGCCGCCCGGCCCGGCAGGTGCGTCCGTCGGGCGCGGGAGCACCCGTACGAGGGCGGTGGCCGCGACACCGAGCACCAACGCCGCACCGACGAGCACGGCGCGCCAGCCGACCAGCTCGGCTGCCGCTGTTCCGAGCGGGACCCCGACGATGCCCGCCGCGGTCGGGCCGACCAGCACGACCGACACGGCCCTGCCGAGGTGCCGCTCGTCGACGAGGGACGCCGCGTACGGCACGAGCAGCGACCAGAGCAGCCCGTGGGCCGCGGCCGCGACGATCCGCGCGACGACCACCACCCCGTACCCGGGGGCGAGCGCGGCGAGCAACGAGGCCGCCGCGCTCACCAGCACAGCGCCCACCATCACCTCGCGGCGCGGGAGGCGGCGGGTCAGCCGTTCCAGGGGCAGGCTCAGGGTCGCCACCGTCAACGCCCACGCCGTCACCAGCAGCCCGACGCTCCCCCGGGAGACCCCGAGGTCGTCGGCCATCACCGGCAGCAGCCCCGCGGGGAGGAGCTCGATCGTGACGGTCGCGAAAGCCGCCCCCGCGAGGGTCAGCAGTGCCGTCCAGGTGCGCCCGGTCATCCCCGGGAGGGTCGTCGTCTGTGCCATGCTGGGAACGTAGACCTTGACATCTGTGTCAAGGTCAAGCGCGAACGAAGGAGTGGTGGAGATGCGCGTCGGACAGCTTGCCGAGGCGACCGGGGTCGCAGCCCGGATGCTCCGCTACTACGAGGAGCAGGGACTGCTCACCTCCCACCGTGAGCCCAACGGCTACCGGACGTACGACGACGCGGCCGTGGAGCGCGTCCGCACCGTCCGGAGCCTCATCGCCTCCGGTTTGCCCACCCGCCTCGTGCGGATCGTCCTCGACGTCGAGGCGCTGGCCGACGACGAACGTTCGCCCGCGTGCAGCCGCGCCTTTGCCGAGATGTTGCACGCGGAGCGGGCCGCGCTCGACGACAAGATCGCGTGCCTCACCAAGAGCCGCGACACGGTCACGCACTACCTCGAGCGCACACGGCACGGCGACCTCGCCTGACCACGACGGACCTCACCTCCGCACGCCGACTCGTCGGCCAGCGTTCACCTTTGGTTCACCTTCATCCGCCTGCTGCTTCACCTGCGCTGCCTAACGTCACCGTCGACAACGAAGAGATCGACATGACTTCCCAGAGAGGGAACGCACGTGAACCGCACCAAGCTCCGTGTGACCGCACCGCTGGCGTTCGCCGCCGTGGCCGCACTCACCCTGTCCGCCTGTGGTGCCGGCAACGAGGCCGATGCAACGGACGACAGCACCAGCAGCAGCCTCAGCGGGACGCTCAACGGCGCCGGCGCCAGCTCCCAGGAGGCAGCCGTCGCCTCCTGGCGGCAGGGCTTCCAGACCGCCAACCCGGACGTGACCGTCAACTACGATCCGGCCGGCTCCGGCGCCGGGCGTGAGCAGTTCCTCGCGGGCGGCACGGACTTCGCAGGCTCGGACGCCTATCTCGACGACGACGAGCTCGCCTCCGCCGAGGAGCGTTGCTCCTCGGACGTGATCGAGGTCCCGACGTACGTGAGCCCGATCGCGGTCATCTACAACCTGCCGGGCGTCGACGGGCTGCAGCTGTCGCCCGACACCCTGGGCAAGATCTTCGCCGGCACCGTCACCACCTGGGACGACCCTGCGATCAAGGCAGACAACCCGGACGCGACGCTGCCGTCGTCGAAGATCACCCCGGTGCACCGCTCGGACGACTCGGGCACCACCGAGAACTTCACCGCGTACATGGCCGCCGCGGCCCCGAAGAGCTGGGCCGCAGGCGAGGTCGAGACCTGGCCGATCAAGGGCGGTGAAGGCGCGCAGGGCACGTCCGGCGTCGTCGCCACCGTCCAGGGCGGCGAGGGCACGATCGGGTACGCCGACGCCAGCCAGGCCGGCGACCTCGGTGTCGCCTCGCTGAAGGTCGGCGAGGAGTACGTCGGCCCGAGCCCTGAGGCTGCCGCCAAGATCCTCGAGGCCTCGAAGCAGAAGGAGGGCCGCGGCGACACTCACCTCGTGATGGACATCGACCACACGACGACGGAGTCGGGCGTCTACCCCGCTGTGCTGCTGTCGTACCAGATCGCGTGCCTCCAGTACGACGACGAGGCCAAGGCCGACCTCGTCAAGGGCTGGCTGTCCTACGTCGCCAGCTCGGACGGCCAGCAGGCCGCTGCCGAGGGCGCAGGCTCCGCTCCGCTGACGAGCGCGCTCGAAGAGCGCATCTCCGCCATCGTCGACGAGATCTCGGCGAAGTGATGCCCCCGCGGGTGGCCGTCCGTACCGGGGGACCGGACGGCCACCCGCGGGTTGCTCTCCCCCGTCTCCACCAGAGGACCACCCTGTGACAGACACCTCCACACCGCCTCCGCCGACGGAGAACGCCGGATCCGCCCCCTCAAAGGGCCGGGTCGGCGATCGCGTGTTCCTCGGCCTGTCGAGGGGCGCGGCGCTGACGATCCTCGTGATCCTCGCGGGCGTCGCGATCTTCCTGACCGCCGAGGGGATCCCCGGGATCACCGCCTCGCCGGACGAGGTCAAGAGCGGCAAGACGTTCCTGGCGTTCGTGCTGCCCCTCGTGTTCGGCACGCTCTGGAGCGCCACGCTCGCGCTGCTGATCGCCGTGCCGCTGGCCGTCGCGGTGGCGCTCTTCGTCACCTACTACGTCCCACGCCGCTTCGGGCAGACCCTCGGGTACGTCATCGACCTGCTCGCGGCCGTGCCGTCGGTCGTCTTCGGTCTGTGGGGCATGCGCGTGCTCGCCGGCCAGCTCGTCGGACCGTACGAGTGGCTGGAGGCGAACCTCGGGTTCCTCCCGTTCTTCGGCGGACCCGCGTCGGCGACCGGTCGGACGATCCTCACCGCCGCGATCGTCCTCGCCGTCATGATCCTGCCGATCGTGACCGCCATCGCCCGCGAAGTGTTCCGCCAGACGCCGGTGCTCCTGCAGGAGGCCGCGCTCGCGCTCGGAGCGACACGGTGGGAGATGATCCGTACGGTCGTGCTGCCGCACGGACGCTCCGGGATGATCGGCGGCGCGATGCTGGGCCTCGGGCGTGCCCTCGGCGAGACGATGGCCGTCGCGATGGTCCTCTCGGCGTCGGGCGTCATCACCTTCAACCTCATCAGCTCGACGAACCCGAGCACGATCCCGGCCAACATCGCGCTGCAGTTCAACGAGGCCTCGGGGCTGACCGTGAACGCGCTGATCGCCTCGGGGCTGGTGCTCTTCCTCATCACGTTCGCGGTGAACTTCGGCGCGCGCGCCGTCGTCAACCGGCGCAAGGAGTTCTCGGGAGCCGACGCATGACGACCACCGCACCCTCGACGCCCGAGCGCGACACTGCGCCCGCGACGGTCCGCAGCTGGCACCAGCCGCAGCTCCCTCGCGGCGCCGGCTGGTACGCCCTGCTGCTCGCCGTCGTCCTCGCCTCCGGGCTCCACGTGGGACTCGGGCTCGCACTCATCCCGTCCCTGCTCGTCGGGTGGACGGTGCTCGGACTCGGCCTCCCCGCCCTGTCGTACGCGATCGAGGGACGCCGCAAGGCCTTCGACCGGCTCGTCACGGTCGTCGTCTCCAGCGCGTTCGCTCTCGCGATGGTGCCGCTGGTCTCGATCCTGTGGACCGTCCTCAAGAACGGGCTCCCGGTCCTGTCGTCGGAGTTCTTCACCTACTCGATGCGCAACGTCGTCGGCGAGGGCGGCGGCATCTACCACGCGATCTGGGGCACGGTCCTCGTCACGGCCGCCGCCGCGGTGATGGCGGTGCCGTTGGGGCTGCTGACCGCGATCTTCCTGGTCGAGTACGGCGGCGAGGGCCGCCTGGCCAAGATCATCCGCTTCCTCGTCGACGTGATGACCGGCATCCCGTCGATCGTCGCGGGCCTCTTCGCCTACGCGCTGTTCGTCATCTTCTTCGGACCCGGCGTCCGGATGGGGTTCGCAGGCGCGGTCGCGCTGACCGTACTCATGACGCCGGTCGTGGTCCGCTCCTGCGAGGAGATGCTCCAGCTCGTGCCGAACGAGCTGCGGGAAGCCGCGTACGCCCTCGGCGTCCCGCGGTGGCGCACGGTCGTGAAGGTGGTCCTGCCGACCGCCCTAGCCGGTCTCGTCACCGGTATCACGCTCGCCGTCGCCCGGGTGATCGGCGAGACCGCCCCGCTCCTCATCACGGTCGGGATCACCGACTCCACCAACGTCAACCTGTTCGACGGACGCATGGCGACGCTGCCCGTGTTCACCTACAGCTCCATCATGAGCCCCGGTGTCCCGCCGGAGCCGTCCATCGCACGAGCCTGGGGTGCCGCACTCGTGCTGATGCTGATCGTGATGGTGCTCAACCTCGTGGCCCGCCTCGTGACCTACTTCTTCTCTCCCAAGGACAAGCGATGAGCATGCGATCCGTACTCCGCGACTCCGCCACGGCGCCGGTCCCGACCGCGTCGGCCGCTGGCACCTCCCCGCGTCCTGCCGCGATCGGCATCGACGTGGAGGACCTCGACATCTACTACGGGGACGTCCACGCCGTACGCGGCGTGACGCTGGCGATCCCCGCGCAGTCGGTGACCGCCGTGATCGGCCCGTCGGGCTGCGGCAAGTCGACGTTCCTGCGCTCGCTCAACCGGATGCACGAGGTCGCCCGCGGTGCCCGGGTCGAGGGGACCGTACGCGTCGACGGGCGCGACCTGTACGCGCCGGGCGTCGACCCGGTGCTCGTCCGTCGCGAGATCGGCATGGTCTTCCAGCGCCCGAACCCGTTCCCCACGATGTCGATCCGCGACAACGTCCTCGCCGGCGTCCGTCTCAACGGCGGTCGGCTCAAGAAGGACGAGGCGGAGGCGATCGTCGAGCGCTCCCTGCGCGGCGCCAACCTCTGGGACGAGGTCAAGGACCGGCTCAACCGTCCCGGCGCCGGCCTCTCCGGCGGTCAGCAGCAGCGGCTCTGCATCGCCCGCGCGATCGCCGTGGAGCCGCAGGTGCTGCTGATGGACGAGCCGTGCTCGGCGCTCGACCCGATCTCGACCAGCGCCATCGAGGACCTGATCGGCCAGCTCAAGGACTCGTACACGATCGTCATCGTCACCCACAACATGCAGCAGGCGGCGCGGGTGTCGGACGAGACGGCGTTCTTCAACCTCGCCGGAGTCGGCGAGCCCGGCCAGCTGGTCGAGTCCGGACCGACGACGAAGATCTTCTCGAACCCGGACAACCCGTCGACGGAGGCGTACATCACCGGGCGCTTCGGCTAGGCCGGCCCGGGTCCGACCGACCCGCACAAGGGCGCCCCTCCGACTCGCGTCGGAGGGGCGCCCTTGTCGTGCGGTTGGCGGCTGAGGCGGCTACGGGAGGAAGAGGCTCCCGACCCCGTACGTCGCGGCCGCGACCAGCGCGGCAGCCGGGATCGTCACGATCCACGCCAGGACGATGCCGCGAGCGACACCCCACCGAACGGCGCTGAAGCGCTTGGTCGCACCGGCGCCCATGATCGACGACGTGATCGTGTGGGTCGTGGACACCGGAGCGTGGAGACCGATCGCCATCACGTAGAGGACGGCCGCTGCCGTCGCCTCGGCAGCGAAGCCGCGCGCCGGGTCGAGGTGGATGATGCGACGGCCGAGCGTCCGCATGATCCGCCAGCCGCCCGAGTAGGTGCCGAGCGAGATGGCGGCGGCGGCCGACAGCTTGACCCAGAAGGGGATGCCGTCGTCAGCCGCGGCGTACCCGCCGGCCAACAGCGCCAGGAACATGACGCCCATCGTCTTCTGGGCGTCCTGGAGGCCGTGGCCCAGCGCCATCGCCGCCGCCGAGACGGTCTGCGCGAGGCGGAAGCCTCGCATCGTCCGCTGCGGGTTGCGGTGCCGGAACGCCCACATGATCCCCAGCATGAGCAGGAACGCCCCGGTGAATCCGACGACCGGCGAGATCACCATCGGGATGGCGACCTTGTCGATGACCGTGGCCCACTCGACGGTGCTCGCCGAGGCCACGCCCGCACCCACCAGACCACCGATGAGCGCGTGGGACGAGGAGGACGGGAGTCCGAAGTACCAGGTGATGAGGTTCCAGACGATGGCGCCGACCAGCGCCGACAGCACCACGGTGAGCCCGTGGTTGCCCTCGCCCTCGACCCCCTCGGCGATGATGCTGCCGACCGTGTCGGCAACCTCCGTCCCGAGGAAGGCCCCGATGAAGTTCATGACAGCGGCCATGAGGAGCGCGATGCGCGGTGTCAGTGCCCGGGTGGACACCGAGGTCGCGATCGCGTTCGCCGCGTCGTGGAAGCCGTTGGTGTAGTCGAAGATCAGCGCGACGCCGACGACGAGTACGACCATGACCAGGGTGAGATCCACCCTCAGGACTCCTTGACTGCGATCTGCTCGACCGTGTTGGCGACGGACTCGAGCGCATCCACCGCGTCCTCGAGCGACTCGACGACGTCCTTGAGCTTGAGGACCTCGAGCGCCTTGTACTCACCGGAGAACAGCTTGGCGAGGATGCGGCGGTAGTCGCGGTCGGCCTGGTTCTCGAGACGGTTGATCTCGATCCAGTACTCCGACAGGTCGGTCATCGTGCGCAGGCGCGGCATCGCCTCGGCGGTGAGCTCGCAGCCGCGCTGGATGACCTCGACCATCGAGGCCATCCGGGACGGCAGCGACTCGAGCTCGTAGAGGACGACCAGGTCACCGGCCTCGTCGATGAAGTCCATGACGTCGTCGAGGCTGCTGGCGAGCTTGTAGATGTCCTCGCGGTCGAACGGCGTCACGAACGTCTGGTTGACGCGGTTGATGATCGCGTGGGTCGTGTCGTCGGCCGCGTGCTCGACTTCGCTCAGCTGCTTGGCAACAGCATCACGGTCCGATGACGCGTCCAGCATCTTCGCCAGCAGGTTCGCGCCCTCCACGAGGTGGTTCGCGAGCTCGGTGAAGAGGTCGTAGAAAGATGTTTCAGCCGGTCGGATTCGCAACCGCACGACAAGCTCCCGTCAGGGTGGGGTAAGGCCGCATCAATGGTAGGTCCTGCCCCTAGCGCGCGCGTACGACACCCTGGGCTGAGGCGTCCGGGTCAGGCGCAGCCCCGCTGCGGGCGTACGCCGAGGATCTCGTCGACCATCTGCTGGCTCAGCGGACCAGGGGTCTCCGAAGCGGCGATCATGAGGTTGCTCGTCATCTCGATCTCGTCGAGCGCGTCCTGGTCTCGCAGACGGACGTCCAAGGGCTCAGGTGTCGCCACGGCTGCCTCCTTCGGACCGGATCGACGCGTACTTCTTCAGGCTACGTGGTGTTGTCCGGGCAGGTGCGACGGATCCGCGAATCGGTGAAAAATCGACGGACCTCGCATCGGGCCTCTCCCGGGGCGGTGCGGATCGACTCTTCTCGGGCGGCTCGACGACGGAATCCGTCGAGTAGTCGAGTGTTACAGGTGTCTTCCGCACCTCCCCTCGGCGGGTCGCGAGAGGGCTTCGCCGATCAGCGGACACGCAGGGTGACGACCTTCGAACGGGCGCCCGCGTACCTGCTGCTGGCGGGGACATAGGTCGCCGTGATCTTGTGCTTGCCGCGCTTGAGGGTGCGCTTGCCGAGCCGGTAGGTGGCTCGACCGGAGCGCACCTTGACCTTCTTGAGCACCTTCTTGCCGTCTCGGAAGACGACGGTGCCCGACGGTGCACCGGCGCCGACACGGACCGTGGCCTTCAAGGTCGCCCGCGTACGGCCGTACCGGGCGGTCTTCGGCGACACAGCGACCGCCACGGTCGACGACACCTTCGGGACGACCGCGGAGGACGGCGACGTCACCGCGGGGATGCTGAAGCCGGTCCTCACCCCGGTGACACGGACGGCGAGGCGCCGCCCGACGTCGGCGGGCTGGACCCGGTACGACGAGCTGGTCGCCCCGGCGATCGCCGCGCCGTTGCGCAGCCACTGGTAGCGGAATGCGGGCGAACCGAGCCACGTGCCGGTCGACGCGCGGACCACCGCACCAGGCCGCACGGCCCCGAGGACGCCAGGCGCCGAGAGCCGGACGGGGACCCGCGCCAGGTCGAGGATGCCCGTTCCGCAGGTGGCGGTGGTGCAGTCCCAGGGCGCGAGCCCACCGCCGTACCGGGGGAACGGCTGGACCGCCCCGCGCAGACCAGCCTCGATCTGCGCGGGCGAGGTCGTCCCCAGCGACGCGATCAGCGCGGCAGCGCCGGCGACGGCGGGGGCAGCCATGCTCGTGCCCTGGTACTCGGCGTACGCGGGGTTGGCGGGCACCGTGGTGCCGTCGTTCAGCGTGGAGAGCACACCGCGGTAGCCGAGCTCGTGAGCGATCTCGCCACCCGGCGCCGAGAGGTCGACGACCGAGCCGAAGTTCGAGTAGGAGGCGCGCTGGCCGTACTCCTCGATGGCGGCCACCGTCACCACCCCGGCGCAGTTGGCAGGCGTCGCCTGCGAGGCATCCATGTCCTCGTTGCCCGCGGCGGCGACGACCACGCTCCCGCGCGCCCGTGCCGCAGCGATGGTGGAGCTCCACAGCGCCGGGCAGGTCGCACTCTCCCCGCCGAGAGACAGGTTGATGACCTTCGCCGGTGTCGGGTTGACCGGCACTCCCGGAACGCTGCCACCGGACGCCCAGGTGATCCCGGCCAGGATGTCCGAGTCCGTGCCGCCGCACGCGCCGAGCACACGAACGTGCTGGACCTTGACGCCAGGCGCGTTGCCGGCAACTCCGAGCGCGTCCCCTGAGGCCGCCGCCACGATCCCTGCGACGTGGGTGCCGTGCCAGCTGCTGGCGTAGTTGTCGTCCGCATCGCACTGGCCGGTGACCACCCAGTCACCCAGATCGGAGGGATCAGCGTCACGACCGTCCCCGTCGCGGGCTCCGTCCGCGCCGCCGTCGGAGATCATGTCGAAGCCCGCGACGGTGTTGCCGTCGAGGTCAGGATGCGCGGTCCGGCCGGTGTCGACCACCGCGACGACGACCGAGCCGGAGCCTCGCGTCGCGCGCCAGAGCGCGGGGCTGTGGCTGCCGTAGCCCCCGGTCGGAAGAGGGGTGCCGTCCTCAGCGCTGGTCCGTGGGTCCCAGAGAGCCCACTGCTCGCTGAACAGCGGGTCGTTCGGCGTCACCGGGGACGCTGCGCGGATGGTCCGGTAGAGGTCCGGGACGGCGGAGGCAACACCGGGGAGAGCCGCGATCTCGGCTGCGGCGCGCTGCGCGTCGGCGAGCGAGGCGGGCTCGGCGAAACGGATCGCGCTCACGGTCGCGTTCACGGGCACCGTGGCAGCCGACAGCGGGCCCACCTCGTCCTTCGCGACCTTGCGGGCGGCAGCGGTCACCGCCGTCGAGCGTGCCGTCGCCTTGTCGTAGCTGACGATGACCCCCGCCGCGCGACGCGGAACTGCACCGCGCTCACTGACCTCAGCGGCCGCCTGCGCCTTCGCGGCAGGATCGGGGCCCGACGTGCCGCCGGACGTCTCGTCGGCGCTCGCAACGGTCGTCGCGCCCCCGATCAGCGCGAGCACCGTCGCGGTCGTCACGGCGAGAGAGAACCGTCGCAGACGGCGCGATCCAGACAAGGGCAGCATGGGCTCAGCTCCTGGGAAGGGCGGGATGGGAGCACCGTATGCCGCTGAGGGGGGTCGCGTGGCGAAATCCACGAGTTCCCGCGCGTCCTGGAGTAGGCCCCGTGGGACTCGAACCCACAACCCACGGATTAAAAGTCCGTTGCTCTGCCAATTGAGCTAGAGGCCCAGGGGACGGAGGTCCGACGCTCTCCTCACCCTGGGCGCCAGTATGCAGCAACACCGGGGGATGGCGACAAAGCCCGTCGTCTCCGCCGTGCCGAGGCCGCCCGGTCTGGATACCGTCGAGTGTGATGGTTGCGCCGCAGGCACCTCGCCGGTCGGTCGGACCGCTCGGGTTGACCTTCGTCGTCGTCGGCGGTGTCGTCGGGTCCGGGTTGCTGTTCGCCCCGCTGTTCGCTGCCCAGCAGGCGGGGCCCGCGGCGATCCTCGCGTGGCCGCTCGCGGGACTGTTGCTCATCACCGTGGTGCTCGTCTTCGCCGAGGTGTCCGCCATGCTCCCGGTCGTCGGCGGCCTGGCGCGCCTGCCGACCTTCAGCCACGGACCGGGCGTCGGCATCGCGATCGGGTGGGTGGCCTGGGTGGGATACGTGACAGCGGCGCCGATCGAGACGCAGGCGATGCTCGAGTACGCGAGCAACGAGGCCGCCTTCGACTGGCTGTTCGTCGCAGAGACCCCATCGGGCGGCGAGAGCGCGCTCAGCCTCCCGGGGATCGGTGCCGCCACCCTCGTCCTTGTCGCGTTCACCGCGCTCAACGCTTACGGAGTCGCGCTCTTCACGCGGGTCAACACGGCCCTGACCTGGGTCAAGCTCCTCATCCCGATCGCCGTCACCCTCGCGCTGCTGACCCACTTCTCCTCGGCCCCGATCCGGGAGACGGGCTTCGCACCCGAGGGACTCATGGGCGTCCTGAACGCTCTGACGACGGGCGGGGTCGTCTTCGCCTTCCTCGGCTTCCGGCACGCCCTCGACCTCGCGGGAGAGGCCCGGCGTCCACAGCGGACCATCCCGATCGCCCTCGTCGGGGGCATCCTCATCTGCACCGTGCTCTTCACGGCCCTCCAGCTTGGGTTCGTCGGCGCGGTCGACCCTGCCGAGCTCGAGGGCGGCTGGGGCGCCCTCGAGCGCGGTGGGGCCAACGGCCCGCTCTACGCGATCCTCACCGGCCTGGGCATGGCGTTGCTCGCGAAGTTGGTGCTCGCCGACGCCGTTCTCGGTCCGTTCGGCGCAGGGCTGGTCTCCACGGCCTCCACCGGACGGTTGGCCGTCGCGATCGCACAGAACGGGCTCTTCCCGCGCGCGGTGTCGGCCTTCTCGCGCCACGGCGTCCCTCTCCGCGCGATGCTGCTGAACCTCGCCGTCGGGCTGCTGCTGCTCCTCGCGTTCCGCGACGGCTGGTCGGAGCTCCTCTCCTTCAACTCCGGCGCGATCGTGCTGTCGATGTGCCTGGGCCCGATCACCGTCGTCGCGCTGCGGCGACAGGTCCCTGACCGCGCCCGGCCGTTCCGCATCCGCGGACTACCGGTCCTGGCGCGGGTCGCCTTCATCGTGGTCAGCCTGATCGTCTACTGGACCGGCTGGGACACGATGATCAAGCTGACCATCCCCATCGCGGCCGGCGCTGTAGTGCTGGCGTGGCGGGTGATCCGGGACCCGGCGCTGCGCCGGTCGCTGGCGATCCGGTCGGTCGTGTGGCTCGGCCCCTACTACGCGGGCCTGCTGGTGCTGACCCTCGTCGGCAGGTTCGGCGGCGGCCTAGAGCTGTTGCCTTCCGGACTCGACATGGTCCTCGTCGCCGGCTTCGCGCTCGTGATGTTCGAGTGGGGCGTGCGCTCGGCCCTGCCTGCGGACGCCGCCGCAGCAGCCGTCGCCACGGTGCCGGAGAGTGCTCGTGCAGATCCGTGAGGTCACCGTCTGACCTTGGCGGTCTTGGCCGAGGTCCGGGATGCGGTGGCGTACCCGGCCTTCGTGGCGGTCACCCTCACCGAGAGCCGCTTCCCGCGGTCCTTGCGGGTGAGCCGGTACTTCTTCGCGGTCGCGCCACGGATGGCCTTCCCGTTGCGATACCACTGCTGGCGGAGACGAACACCGCTCCCCCAGCTGCCAGGTCGGACGACCAGGACCTTCCCGACGCGGGCCTTCCCGCGGATCGTGGGCTGGGCGGTCGCCAGGCGCCCTGGTCGGATCGTCACCGGCGCGCTCGTCACGGCCCGGGCCGAGTAGCCGGGCGAGACCGCAGTGACGCGTACGGTGAGGTTCTTGCCGAGGTCAGCGGTCGTGACCTGGTACGTCGCCCGGGTCGCGTTCGTGATCGGAGCCCCGTTCCTCAGCCACTGGAACGTACGCGTGCCCGCTGCGGGCACCCACGTACCTGCGGTGGCGGCGAGCGCGTCCGGGAACCGTCCGGTGCCGCTGACCTTCGGCAGGGTCACGTTCGTGACCACCGCCGGGACGTCGCACGTGTAGACGACGATGTCGTCGAGATACCAGCCAACGTAGGAGGACCGCGCATCTCCGCGGACGGTGAACGTCGGACGGATCTGCTTCCCCGCGAACGTCGACAGATCGAGGCGGCTGCCGATCCAGCCGAAGCTGTCACCCGCGAACGCCGTCAGGCCCGCCGACGGGTTCGGGGCCGACGGGTCGTTGTCGAGGACGTCTTCAGGACCGTTGACCCACTCGAGGTCCGCCGTGCCTGTCGGCGCGGCCGTGCCGGTGTCGATCTCGAGCGTTCCGCCGTCCCAGTGCCTCGGGGTCGCTGCCGGTGTCCACTCGAACACGCGCCACTGCTGGAAGTGCAGGTAGGTCTTCTGACCGGTCGGCACCGTCAGTCTGTCGGTCGCGGTCAACGACGACTGGTACGGGTCGCCGAGGGTCGGGTCCGGGTCCTTCCCGAACCATGATCCCGTCCCCGAGATCGCGTTCGCCGGGGCGAACCGCGGGGCGCGACCCCACAGCGCCCCTGCGGTGAAGGTCGCCTGCGGGTCACCCGACTCGCCGTCGAGAAGGACCCGCTTAGTGGTGCCGGCCGGACAGGTCGCGCTCGCGTCCTTCACCACGGGGGCGAACGCCGGGGCGAGCGCCAGCTCGGTGGCCTCGGTCGCGGCCTGGACCTGCAGGCAGTCCGATGCCGTCATGCCCGGCGCCCCGGCCACGACGAAGTCGTGGCAGGTCTGGACGAGGGTACGGCCGAGGTCGGCGTAGTCGGATCCGGAGGTGAGGGAGAACAGGGTGCCGAGGTACAGCATGGCGGACTTGGTCAGCGTGGCGTCGTCTCCGTCGATCCCCGTGACCGTGCGCCCGTTGAAGGTCCCGCCCTGGGAGATCAGGAAGAACGTCTTGTTGCCGACGCCGCTGTTGAAGTGGATGCCACCCCGGTCTCCGTACGGGACCACACCGAGGTCGGTGTACCACCTGCTGCTCGTCATCTTGTCCGGGTCACCGAGCTGAGTCGGGTCCGCGAGGTCACGGAGCTCACCGATGGGGAGGTCCTCCCCGAGCGTCCAGCTGTCGGGGTCGTCGCCCTCGACGTCGTGGCGACGGTCGACGATCTCGCCCATGACGTCGGCCATCGACTCGTTGATCGCGCCCGACTGCCCCCAGGGGAACAGCGCCGACGACTTCTCGATGACCCCGTGGGTGAGCTCGTGGGCGACGACGTCGTCCGCGCCGGCGAACCCCTCGCCGAAGACGGTCTGCTCGCCGTTCCAGAACGCATCGAGGTGGGGGCAGTAGGTGGAAGCGGTGGAGCAGAACCGGACGGTGGACGCGAGCTTCTGTCGGCCCCCGACGTCGACGCCGAGAAGCGCGGTCAGGTCCGGCCCGCCGATCTGCTCGTAGAAGTCGGACGTCGCCGCGACATGCTCGTAGGCCGAGTCGACGTCATGCTGTCCCGTCGCCGGCTGCCCCTCGACGCGCGCGAAGTCTGTCGTGCACGACTCCACCGTCGCGCGCCGGACGTTGTCGTTGTCGCAGATGACACGGTCCAGGTGCGCGAGCAGATCGACCTCGGCGAGGACCTGCCCCGTACCGGCGTCGACGAGGACCATCCGCCGCACCGCTGCCCCGTCCGAGACCTCGAAGCGCCATGCGACGCGGGTCCCGGTGATCGACGGCAGGCCCGACAAGGCCGGGTCGACGATCCACCGACCGGCCGACTCGACGTCGACGCGACCGTCGACGCCCTTGGTGACGGCGCCGCGGGCGATCACGGCCGCCTCGCGCTCGGTGACGTCGGTCGCGGGGACCGTCGTGATGTCAGACGTCTCGGCGGCGATCGAGCCGAGCTGCCGGTCCTTCCGCAGGGACACCACGACCTCGCCGCCGAAGACCGGGAGGCCCTCGATCTCCTGCTTGTAGCGGACCACGTCCTGGCCGGCGGCGTTCCGGAAGGTGCCAGTCCGTACGAGGTTCGGAGGGGTGACGCCCTTCCCGAACGCCCGCCCGTACCGCGACAGGTGCTTGCGCGCGGCCGCGTCCACGCTGTCGTCACCGGACACGGTCGGGTTGTCGATGGCACCACGCTGCGCACCGGCGAACTCGAGCGTCGCGTCGGCGCCTTCCTCTGCCGTCAGCGACCGCGTGGCGTCGGCACGCAGGCGCGCGGCCGCTGCGGCGGCGGGATCGGCCGCCGCGGCTGCTGCCGGACCCTGGCCCCCCAGCAGACCCGCAGCGAGGGCGAGGCTCACCGCCAAGACCGCGACGCGGGGCAGACGCGATGACGTCATCAGGCTCCTTGAGATCGTCCACCGTGCGACGACGACGGATGTGGTGGTGGCGATATCCAACCGGACCACCCCGGCATCGGCTCCACCGGGCGGTCGTCGAGCAGCGTCGGCGTGCCGATCACGGCACACGGAGTGATGATGGAACGAGCCACCCGGTCCCGGGCGGCGGCAAGGGGTCAGACATGTGCACAGGCATCAGGTTCTCCGACGGCGGCGACAACCTCTATCTCGCACGCAACCTCGACTGGACGGCCGGGTACGGCGAACGTGTGGTGGTGACGCCGACCGGTTATGCGACGAGGTCGCCGTTCGGCGCGGTGCCCGAGATCCGGCACGCCGTCATCGGCATGGGGATCGTCGAGGAGGACACCCCGCTCTACTTCGACTGCGGCAACGACGCCGGTCTGGCCGTCGCCGGGCTCAACTTCCCGGGATACGCCGAGTACAAGAAGGAGCCGGTGGAGGGCGCCACGAACGTCGCTGCGTTCGAGTTCCCGCTGTGGGTGGCCTCCCAGTTCGCCAGCGTGGACGAGGTCGAGGCTGCGCTCGGTGACGTCGTCGTCGTCGACAAGCCGATCAACGAGAAGTACCCGAGCTCGCTGTTGCACTGGATCATCGGCGACGCGAACCGCGCCATCGTGGTGGAGGCGACCAGCGAGGGTACGCAGGTCTTCGACGACGACGTCGACGTGCTGACCAACCAGCCCGGGTTCACGTGGCACCACGAGAACCTGCGCAACTACCTCAACACCTCGCCGGAGTTCCCCAAGGAGCTCGAGCTCCGGCGCGCGCACCTGGTCCCGTTCGGTTCGGGGTCCCACATGCGAGGGATCCCCGGCGACTACTACTCGCCGTCGCGCTTCGTGCGCGCCGCCTACGTCAACGCCCACTACCCGGACAAGACGAGCGAGGAGGAGAACGTCAGCCGCGCCTTCCACACCCTCCAGCAGGTGGCGATGGTCGACGGATGCGCCGCCATGGACTCGGGCGAGTTCGAGAAGACGATCTACACCGGGCTCTTCTCGGCGCGGACGACGACCTACTACTGGAACACGTACGAGGACCCGGCGATCCGCAGCGTGGCGATGTCCGAGCACGCACCCGACGGATCGAAGCTCGTGGTCGTCTAGCCCACCTGGGGACTTTCGACGCGATTCAGCAAAAGGGTGCGCGACCACCACAGGCCGGTCACATGATGACCTCAGGGCGGCGCGCCAGTCGGGGGATGGCACGCCGCCCCGCACCGGCCCTGTTGTGACGCGCGACACCTTCCGGCCTAGGGTGCTCTCACCAGTCGGAGGGAGAACCGATCGTGTCCATCTCACGCCGGGCCGCTGCCGTTGTGGCGGCGTGCGGCCTCACCGTCAGCGGCCTCGCTGCCGCTGCACCTACCCACGCGGCAGCGCCGGGACCGACGTACTATGTCTCGCTCGGTGACTCGCTCGCAACCGGTTGGCAACCGGACTCGCGTACGGACGAGCCCGAGACCGCGTACACGGGCCGCCTCTACGAGCAGCTCAAGAAGTCCGAACCGACGCTCCAGCATGTGGCCCTCGGGTGTGCCGGAGCGACCGCCCGCTCGGTGCTCACCGGGAGCCACGCCAACGGCAACCCCGGGGCATGCACGTACGAGGAGGGGACCCAGCTCGCTCAGGCGGTCGCGTTCCTGAACGAGCACCGCGGCCAGGTCGCGTACGTGACGGTCGGCATCGGCGCCAACGACGTGCACCCGTGCGTGCCGAACGGCGCCGACGGCGACGACATGCTGACGTGCCTCACCAAGCGGATCCAGTCGGTCGGGACCGACGTGTCCGCCATCGACGCCGCGCTGCGCAGCGCCGGCGGATCGAAGCCGCGCTACGTCGGGATGACCTACTACAACCCGTTCCTCGCGGGCTGGGTCTCGGGCAACAAGCCGCTCGCCGAGCTGTCGGTCGGCGTCGCCCAGGCGCTCAACAAGACCCTCACAGACGCGAATGCCAAGAACGGATTCGCGACGGCCGACGTCGCCGGCGCGTTCGCCTCGAACGACACGACGACGCTGGTGGACCTCCCGCCGTTCCCGGAGAAGGTCCCGCTCAGCGTGGCCCGCATCTGCACGTGGACGTGGATGTGCAGCAACGCCGACATCCACGCCAACGACGTCGGCCACCAGAAGATCGCCGACGCCTTCGTCGCCGCGCTCGCGCCGCGACCGGCCCCGACGCCGACCCCGACGCCCCCGGCGGCAAGGGCCACGACGACCACGAAGGCCACGCTCGTCGGCAAGCACCGCATCACGACGAAGAAGCGGGCAGCCGTACGGGTCCGGGTCCGCGCCGCAGGCAAGGCCAAGCCCGGTGGGGTGCTCGTCGTCAAGGACGGGAAGCGCGTGCTCAAGAAGGTGCGGGTCGGTGCCAGCGGCCGCAAGCGCGTCACGCTGCCCCGACTCAAGAAGGGCAGGCACCGCATCACGGTGACGTACAAGGGGTCGAAGACCACCAAGCCGAGCCGTTCCAAGCCGATCCGGATCGTGGTCGTCAAGCGCCGCTGAGACGACGGTGCGGGGGGGGGGGGGGGGGGGGGGCGCCCCCCCCCCCCCCCCCCCCCCCGGGGCGCGCTACACAGCCTGGCGGGGGGGGGGGGGGCGGGGGGGGGTGGGGGGGGGGGGGGGGGGGGGGGGGGGGGGGCCCCCCCCCCCCCCCCCCACCACGCGGCTGCGCCGTCAGTCCTTCGTGCTGAACGCCGCGTCGAAGGCTGCCGTCGGGGCGTCGAAGAGGTTCGCCTTGACGAAGGCCAGCGCCTCGGGGGCGCCGAGGAGTCGGTCCATGCCGGCGTCCTCCCACTCGATCGACACCGGCCCGTCGTACCCGATCGTGTTGAGCATCCGGAAGCACGCCTCCCACGGGACGTCACCACGTCCCGTCGACACGAAGTCCCAGCCACGTCGCGGGTCGGCCCACGGCAGGTGCGAACCGAGCCGACCGTTGCGCCCGTTGCCGACCTGCTTCTTCGCGTCCTTGCAGTCGACGTGGTAGATCCGGTCGCGGAAGTCCCACAGGAACCCGAGCGGGTCGAGGTCCTGCCAGACGAAGTGCGACGGGTCCCAGTTGAGACCGAACGCCTCCCGGTGACCGATCGCCTCGAGGGCGCGCACCGTGGTCCAGTAGTCGTACGCGATCTCGCTGGGGTGGACCTCGTGGGCGAAGCGCACACCCTCGGCGTCGAAGACGTCGAGGATCGGGTTCCATCGGTCCGCGAAGTCCTCGTACCCGGCGTCGACGAGCGCTTCCGACGCTGGCGGGAACATCGCGACGTACTTCCAGATGGACGAGCCCGTGAACCCGACGACCGTGTCCACCCCCAGCATGCGGGCCGCACGGGCGGTGTTCTTCATCTCCTCGGCCGCCCGCCGGCGTACGCCCTCGGGGTCGCCGTCCCCCCAGATCCGGTCGGGCAGGATGTCACGGTGGCGTGCGTCGATCGGGTCGTCGCACACCGCCTGGCCCTTGAGATGGTTCGAGATCGCGAAGACCTGGAGCCCGTACTTGTCGAGCACGTCGCGCTTGGACTGGACGTAGTCGTCCTCCTCGACCGCCGCCCATGGGTCGAAGTGGTCACCCCAGCAGGCGATCTCGAGACCGTCGTAGCCCCAGCCGGCCGCGAGCCGCGCCACCTCCTCGAACGGCAGGTCGGCCCACTGGCCGGTGAACAGCGTGATCGGTCGCGTCATGGTGCTTCTCCTTGCTGGGAGACTCGGTGCTGACGGGAGTCGTCGAGCGCGCTCGCCTCCACCGCCGCCAGGACCCGCTGGACGGCGAGCCCGTCGGCGAAGGACGGAGAGGGCTGCTCGCCGGCGGCGATCGCCCGGACGAGGTCGACGACCTGGTGGGTGAAGCCGTGCTCGTACCCGAGGCCGTGCCCCGGCGGCCACCACGCGCCCGCGTACGGGTGCGTGGGCTCGGTGACGACGATCCGGCGGAAGCCGGCGGTCTCGGCCGGCTCGGTGGCGTCGTAGAACTGAAGGAGGTTCATCTCCTCGAAGTCGAACGCGATCGCCCCGTCCGACCCGCTGACCTCCAGACGCATCGCGTTCTTGCGCCCGGTCGCGAAACGTGTCGCCTCGAAGACCCCCAAGGCGCCGTTGTCGAACCGGGCGGTGAACGCCGCGGCGTCGTCGACCGTCACCGGGCCGCGCTCGGCGTCGGCGCTCCCGCTGCCGCCGAGCGTGCCGTGCTCCCCCGCGACCGGCCTGGTGTCGACGAACGTCTGCAGGACGCCGCTGACCGAGCTGATCGTGGAGCCGGTCAGGAAGTGCGCCGCGTCGACGAGGTGCGCGCCGATGTCGCCCAGCGCACCGGAGCCTGCTTGCGCCTTGTCGAGGCGCCAGCTGAGGGGGGTGTCGGGGTCGACGAGCCAGTCCTGGAGGTACTGCGCACGGACGTGCCGGATCGTCCCGAGACGCCCGTCCGTGACCAGCTGACGCGCGAGCGAGAGCGCGGGCGTACGGCGGTAGGTGAAACCGACCATCGCGTACACCCCGCGCGCCGACGCCTCGGCAGCCGCGTCGGCCATCTGCTCGGCCTCCTCGACCGTGTTGGCCAGCGGCTTCTCGCACAAGACGTGCTTGCCCGCCCGCAGCGCCGCGACCGCGATCTCCACGTGGGTACTGCCAGGAGTGCAGATGTCGATCAGGTCGATGTCGTCGCGCGCGACCAGCGACCGCCAGTCGGTCTCCACGGACTCCCAGCCGAAGCGGTCGGCGACGGCGCCCGCCGCCGCGGCATCACGCCCGCACAGGGCGCGCAGCCGCGGGGCGAGCGGCAGGTCGAAGAACGACGGGGCGGTCCGCCACGCCTGTGAGTGCGCCGCACCCATGAAGGCGTAGCCGACCTGCCCGACGCCGAGCTCACGTGAGGTTTCTGTCATCGGGCTCATCCGTCAGGACTCGAAGGCCGAGTCCATGTACTGGTCGACGTTCTCCTTCGTCACGGTCGGCGCCGCGAGCTGGACGACCCTCGGCACCTCGACCTCGGCGAGGTCGGACATGGACCGACCCTGGGCGATCAGCCGGGCGAGCTTGATGCCGTCCGCGCCCTGGGTCGACGGGTAGATGACGGTCGCCTTCAGGACGGTGTCGTCCGCCTCGATCGACCGCATCACGTTGGCCGACCCCGCACCGCCGACCATGACGAACTCGTCGCGTCCGGCGTTCTCGATCGCCGCCATGACGCCGACGCCCTGGTCGTCGTCGTGGTTCCAGAGGAAGTCGATCTTCGGTGCCGCCTGGAGCAGGTTGGCGGCGGCGCGCTCGCCGGTCTCGACGGTGAACTCGGCGGCGACCCGGTTCGACACCTTCAGACCGCAGTCGGCCAGCGCGTCCTTGAACCCCCGCGAACGGTCCTGGGTCAACGGCAGCGAGTCGATGCCTGCGATCTCCGCGACCACCGCCCCGGTGTCGCCGTCGGCCTGCTCGCAGATGTACGTCCCCGCCGAGACGCCCATGCCGTAGTTGTCACCCAGCACGGTCGTCCGTGCCGCGAACGGCGAGTCGAACTCGCGGTCGACGTTGATCACCGGGATGCCCGCCTCCATCGCGCGGGTCGCCACGTCGGTCATCGCCGCCCCGTCGAACGGCAGCAGCACGATCGCGTCGACCTTGTCGTTGATGAAGGTCTCGACCTGCGAGATCTGCAAGTTCACGTCGTTCGTGCCTTCGGCGTGGATCAGCTCGACGTCGTCGAACGCGTCGGCCTGCTCGAGGGCGGCATCCGTGATGGCCGCCATCCAGCCGTGGTCGGCGGCCGGCGCCGAGAAGCCGATGCGTACGGTCTCGCCCGACTCGGCGTTGTCCGCGGCGCCGGCGTTCGCGGCGTTGTCGCCACCGTCGTCGTCGGAGCTGTTCGTGCACGCGGACAGGACCAGGGCGGCGGACGCGAACGCTCCGCCGATCGCCAACAGTCGTCGGCGCGGGGTGGTGGTGGACATGCCGTCTCCTCGGTGGGTTAGGTGGTGCGGTTCGCCAGCCGCTGCTGGAGGAGCACAGCGACGACGATGATCACGCCCTTGGCGACGGCCTGGACGGACGTCGACAGGTTGTTGAGCGTGAAGACGTTGGTGAGGGTGGTGAAGATCAGGACCCCGAGCAGCGTCCCGACGACGGTGCCGCGTCCGCCGCTCAGGAGCGTGCCGCCGATGACGACGGCCGCGATCGCGTCGAGCTCCCACATCAGGCCGTGGGTCGACGATCCGGTCTGCGTGCGCGACATGAGCATCACGGCGGCCAGGCCGCACGTCGCGCCCAGCAGCGCGTACAGGTAGACGGTGTGCCGCTGGACCTTGATGCCCGCCAGACGGGCGGCCTCGGTATTGCCGCCGACGGCGAACGTCCGGCGTCCGAACGTCGTGCGGTTGAGCAGGAACCACCCGGCGATCACGACCAGGGCGAAGAGGAAGACGATCACCGGGACGCCGAACGGCCGCGCGCCGAGCGCGTCGCGGAACCCCTGGTCGCGGATGATCTGCGTCTTGCGGTCAGCGAGGATCTCGGCGAGCCCGCGGGCGCTGGCCAGCATCGCCAGCGTCGCGATGAACGGGACGATCTTGCCGTAGGCGATGAGGACGCCGTTGATCACGCCGCACGCGATGCCGACGGCGATCGCCGTGGTGACGATGACGATCCAGCCGACGTTCTCTGCCATCGCCTGCGTCCCCGTCGTCGACGCCCACACCGACGCCAGGGCCACGATCGCCCCGACCGACAGGTCGATGCCGCCGCCGGTGATCACGAAGGTCATGCCGATGGCGACCACGCCGATCGCCGAGGCGAGGCTGAGGACGGTGATGACGTTGTTGGTGCTGGCGAACCGGTCGCCGGCCGTGACCAGCCCGACGACGCACAGCAGCACCAGCGCGACGACGAGTCCGAGGTTGCGGGCGACGCCGAGCGATCGCGCGCGCTTCTGAGGGTGTGCCGTCGCCGGCTTCGTGCTCCCTGTGACCGAGGAGGTACTCACGCGGCATCACCTTTCGGGTCGTGGGCGGCGGTGTGGTCGTCGGCCGCCTCGTGGGTCGCGAGGATCAGGTCGAGCACCGCGTGGGCGTCGAGCGAGTCCGACGCCGCGGCGTGGACGACCCGCCCGTCGGCGACGACGAGGACGCGGTCGGAGAGGCCGAGGACCTCGTCGATGTCGCTGGAGACCACCACCACCGCCAGGCCGTCGTCGGCGAGGGAGCGGATGAGGGCGTAGATCTCGCTGCGGGCACCGACGTCCACACCACGGGTCGGCTCGTCGAGGAGGAGGACGCGGCACGACCGGAGCAGCCAGCGCGCGAGGACCACCTTCTGCTGGTTGCCCCCTGAGAGCGTGCGCGTGACCCGGTCGGGATCGTCGGGTCGTACGTCGACGGAGCGGGCCGCCTCGTGGGCGGCCGCACGCTCGGCAGCGTCGCGGGTCGCGCCCAGCCGGGAGAACCGCGTCAGGCTCGCCAGCGAGATGTTGCGGGAGACGACCTCGTCGAGGACCAGGCCCTGCGACTTGCGCTCCTCCGGGCACAGCCCGAGGCCGGCGGCCACGGCAGCGTCGACCGAGCCGCGTCGCAGGGCGCGCCCGTCCACCGTCACCGAACCCCGGTGCGCCCTGCGGGCGCCGTACACCGTCTCGACGATCTCGCTGCGCCCGGCGCCGACCAAGCCGGCGAGACCGACGATCTCGCCCGGTCGTACGGAGAAGGACACGTCCTCGAACTCGCCGTCGCGCCCGAGCCCGTCGACCACGAGGAGCGGCGGCGCCTCGGGGACCGGTTCGGTGCGCCGAGGGAACTCTGCGGAGACCTCGCGGCCGGTCATGAGCGCGACCAGCTCCGACGTCGGTGTGTCGCGCGCGGAGAGATCGGCGGCCACCGTGCGGCCGTCCTTCAGCACCGTCAGACGGTCGCCGATGCGGCGGATCTCCTCGAGGCGGTGGGAGATGTAGAGGATCGCCTTGCCGGACGCTCGGAGGCCCTCGATCACCCGGAAGAGGCCCTCGACCTCGTCCGGGTCGAGCACCGCAGACGGCTCGTCCATCACGATCAGGCGAGCACGGCGCGACAGCGCGCGGGCCACCGAGACGATCTGCTTGCCGGCCGCCGACAGGCTGCCGATCTCACGCGCCGGCCTGATCTCGGGGTGGCCCAGCGACGTGAGCAGCTCGCGCGCGGCGCGGCGGGTGTCGGCGACCCGAGCGAAGCCGAGGCGCGTCTTCTCGTGGCCGAGGAAGATGTTGTCGGCCACGCTGAGCCCGTCGACGAGGTCGAGCTCCTGGTAGATCGTGGCGATCCCGGCGTCGAGCGCCGCCTGCGGATCACCGAACGAGACCGGCTCGCCGTCGAGGCGGATCTCCCCCTCGTCCACGGCGTGCGCCCCGGAGAGCACCTTGATCAGCGTCGACTTGCCAGCGCCGTTCTGCCCGAGAAGGCAGTGCACCTCCCCCGCGCGCAGCGTGAGGTCGACGCCGTCGAGGGCACGCACCCCGGGGAACGTCTTGACGATCCCGGTGAGCTGGAGCAGCGGCTCGGACATGCGCGTGATGCTAGTCACACGTAATGACGGTGGTCAAGCAAAAGTCTGATTCCGGTCGACATGGTTCTGTCAGACTTGACGACAGAAGTAGGCATGGGAGACTACTTTTCATGGATTCGCCCGCGCCGCAGACGAGCACGCCGACTGCAGCCCGCGAGGTCTTCCAGCTGATGCGCGACGGGCGGGCGCGGACCAAGGCCGAGATCGCCGAGCTCACGTCGCTGGCACGTTCGACGGTGTCGGCCCGCCTGGACCTGCTGCTGTCCGCCGGCCTTCTCGTCCCCGTCGGCGAAGCGGCGTCGACCGGCGGCCGTCCGCCGCTGAGGTTCGCGCTCAACGCCGCCTCGTACGCCGTGCTGGCGGTGGACCTGGGAGCGAGCCACGCCGCGGTCGCGATCGTCGACCTCGCGGGCGAGGTCCTCGACGAGGTCACCGTGTCGAGCGACATCACCGAGGGGCCGAAGCCCGTGCTCGACCGCGTCACAGGACTGGCGCGGCGCCTGCTCGCCAACCAGGGGCTCACCCCCGACGCGGTGGCTGGGATCGGCGTCGGGGTCCCCGGTCCCGTCGAGCACTCGACAGGGCGCCCCGCGAACCCGCCGATCATGCCCGGCTGGCACGACTTCGACATCCCTGCGTACCTCGGCGTGACGTTCCCCGTCCCGGTGCTCGTCGACAACGACGTCAACGTCATGGCGCTCGGCGAGCACACGACCCGCTGGCCGGAGACGAGCGACCTCCTGTACGTGAAGGTGGCCACCGGCATCGGCTCGGGGATCATCTCCAACCGGCGGCTCGTCCGCGGGGCGCTCGGGTCCGCCGGCGACCTGGGCCACGTGCAGGTGTCCGGGCGCGGCGAGGACGTCGCCTGCCGGTGCGGCAACCTCGGCTGCCTGGAGGCCGTCGCCGCGGGGCCGGCGATCGCGAAGGAGCTCAGCGAGAGCGGCCTCACCATCGAGTCGCCGCAGGACGTCGTCGCGGCCGTCGAGCGCGGCGAGGTCGAGGCGGTCCGCGCCGTACGCGAGGCGGGACGCGCGATCGGCAGCGTGCTCGCGACGTGCGTGAGCCTGCTCAACCCGTCCGTCGTGGTGGTCGGCGGCTCGATGTCGGCGACCGGGGAGTACCTCCTTGCCGGCATCCGCGAGGTCGTCTACCGGCGTTCCCTCCCCCTCGCCACGCACCAGCTGCGCATCGTCAGCTCGCCGCTGCACGGACGCGAGGCGCTCGTCGGCGCGGCCGCCATGGTGCTCGAGGACGTGCTCTCCCCCCGCTCCGTCGACGCCCTCATCGAGCGCCGCTCCCGCGCCAGCGCCTGAGGCGGGCGGTCCCGCGCCGCACGGCTCGCCGCACCGTTCTGCCCGGACGGTTTGCCACGCTGGCGTGCCAAACCCTCGTACGGACGCCGTGGTTGCCACGCCAACCACGACTTCCCACGCTGGCGCGCCAAACCGCGGGCGGGGCGGGGGCGGGGCGCACGGTTTGCCACGCCGGCGTGGCAAACCCTCGTACGGACGCCGCGGTTGCCACGCCAACCACGACTTCCCACGCTGGCGTGGCAAACCGCGGCGCGGGGCGGGGCGGGGGCGGGTCAGAGGGCGCGGGCGCCGGTGAAGACGGCGGTCAGCGCTTCCTCGGCCGCGCCGGCAGCGGCGGCGCCGAGGCCGAGGGTGCTCAGCCGCAGGTCGAGCGGGGCGTACGGAGCCGACGTCAGGCGGGACTGCGCCGTACGCGTGGCCGAGGGGATCAGGTACGGCGCGAGCGGGACGAAGCAGCCACCGAGGACGACAGCGTCGGGGTCGAGGATGTTGGCGACGGTCGCGAGTCCCCGCCCGAGGACCTCCCCGACACCCGCCAAGGCGGCCGCGACGGCGGCGTCGTCGGCCGCCCGTGCCGCGATCGCGTGAGCTGACTCCAGCGGGGTGCCGCGCTCGTCGACGCCCGCAGCGGCGAGGAGAGCCCGCAACCCCACGGACGCCTCCCAGCACCCCCGCCGCCCGCAGCCGCACAGCGCGGCGGGGTCGCCCAGCGGGATGTGCCCGACCTCCCCGGCGAACCCCGACGTGCCCCGGACGATCACGCCGCCGCTGATGACGCCTGCGCCGATCCCGACCGTCCCGGTGACGTACACCGACTGGCCGAGCCCCACCGTCGCACCCCGGCGCGCCTCGGCCAGCGCGGCGCAGTTGGCGTCGTTCTCCACGGTGACGTCGAGACCCGTCACCGCCGCGAGGTCGCGGGCCAGCGGACGTCTCTCCCACCGAAGGTTCGGCGCCATCGCGACGACGCCGCGCGCCTGGTCGACGAGACCGGGCACCGCCACCGTCGCACCGACGACGTCGGCACCGCGGCCGGCAAGTGTCGCCTCGACCGTCCGCGCGAGATCGACGAGCACGGCGTACGGGTCCCGCCCTTCGGCAGGCACGGTCTCCTCGAGCCGCACGGCCCCGCCGAGGTCGACGGCGACCGCGGACACGTAGTCGACGTTGACCTCCAGCCCGAGCCCGACGACGGCAGAGCCGGTGAGGATCACCGGGCGCCCCGGCCGGCCGCGCATCCCCGGGGTGGCGTCGACCTCCTGCACGTGCCCGCCGTCGGCGAGGGTGCCGACGATCGTCCCGACGGTCGCCTTCGCGAGCCCAGTACGTCGGGCCAGCTCCGTACGCGTGGCCGGCCCCTCGTGCCGGAGGCTCCGCAGGACGGCCGCGGTGTTGCGGCGACGCAGGTCCTCGGTGGCGACGAGGTTCACCCGCGCACGCCGTACAGGTGCTCGAGGGCGAGCTGGTCGAGGTGCTCGAACGCGGCACCGCGGGCAGCGAGCTGCTCGGGGTCGGCGAGCTCGGCCTGCTCCAGCTCGCGCCACCCTTCGCCGTCGTCGAGCGTCGGCACCGCGAGCTCGGGCAGCCGGGCGGTCTCGAGGGCGGCCTGGACCTCGGGGTCGGCCCGGAACGCCCGCACCTTGTCACGCAGCACGAGGTAGTTCGTCATGCACGCTGCGGCCGCGACCCACACCCCGTCCTCGTCCTCGGTCCGCGGTGTCTTGAAGTCGAAGTGCACTGGGCCGTCGTACCCCCCGGTCTCGAGCGCGTCGACCACCCAGAACGCACCACGCGCGTTGCCCGCACCGAAGCGCAGGTCCTGGTCGTAGCGCGGACCGTGCTGGCCGTTGAGGTCGATGTGGAAGAGCTTGCCGTGCCAGAGCGCCTGCGCGTAACCGTGCGCCGCGTTCATCCCCGCCATCTCCTCGTGCCCGACCTCGGGGTTCACGCCGACGTTCTCCGACCGGTCGAGCGTCTCGATGAACGCGAGCGCGTGCCCGATCGTGGGAAGGAGGATGTCACCGCGGGGCTCGTTCGGCTTCGGCTCGATCGCGAACTTGAGGTCGTACCCGCGGTCGTGCACGAACTCACCGAGGACGTTGAACGCCTCCCGGTAGCGGTCCAGCGCCGCCGCGACGTCCTTCGACGCCCCCGACTCGGCGCCCTCGCGACCACCCCAGCACACGTACACCTTCGCCCCGAGCTCGGCGGCGAGGTCGATGTTGCGCATGACCTTGCGGATCGCGAAGCGGCGGACGTCGCGGTCGTTCGAGGTGAAGCCGCCGTCCTTGAAGACCGGGTGGGTGAAGAGGTTGGTCGTGGCGGTGGTGACGACGAGGCCGGTGTCGGCGAGGCCCTTCTTCCAGCGCTCGACGATCCGCTGGCGGGTCGCGTCGTCGGAGCCGAACGGGATCAGGTCGTCGTCGTGGAAGTTCACGCCGTACGCCCCGAGGTCGGCGAGCCGCTCCAAGGCGTGGACCGGGTCCATCTCGCCACGGGTCGGATCGCCGAACGGGTCACGGCCCGGATAGGCGACGGTCCACAGGCCGAAGGAGAACTTGTCCGCAGGGGTGGCCTCGGGGATGGGTGTGGGGATGGTCATGATGTCCTCTCGGTTCGGGTCCACGCGCCCGTACGGTCACGCAGGTCGGCGTACGCCCCGCGTACGGCCGGGGTCGGGTCGGCTTCGAGCACCTGGGTGCCCGCCGACGGCCAGTCGGGCGGAGCGTCGGTCCCGGCGCGCGCCCACGCCGCCTGGCGTGCAGCGCCGAGCGCGACGTACTCGGCCGGGACGGGCAGGTGGACGGGGGTGCCGAGGACGGCCGGTGCGAGCGCGCGGACGGCCGGGTTCGCCGTGGCGCCGCCGATCAGCAGCACGCGCCCCTCGGTCTCGCCGGTACGGCTGCGGACCAGGTCGACGGCGTCGGCGAGCGCACACAGCAGCGCCTCGACGGCGGCCCGCGCGACGTCCTCTCGAGACGTCGCCGGCGTCATGCCGGTCCAGGTCCCGGTCGCGTCGGGGCGGTCGGGCGTCCGCTCGCCCCCGTAGTAAGGAAGGACGGTCAACCCGCCGGCGCCGGGCGACGACGCGAGGGCCAGCCGACCCAGCTCGGCGTGGTCGACACCGAGCAGGCGGGCGTGGAGGTCGAGGATGCCGGCCGCGTTCATCGTCGTGGCCATCGGCAGGTAGCGGCCGGTCGCGTCGGCGAACCCGGTCACCGCCCCCGTCCCGTCTGCCACCGGGGTGGTCGAGACGGCGCTCGCGACGCCGGAGGTGCCGATCGAGACCGCGATGTCACCGGGCAGCAGCGCCAGCCCGAGCGCCGCGCCCATGTTGTCGCCCGTACCGCCGGCGAGGACGAGACCTGCCCCGTCCTCGTACGCCGCCGCCTCGTACGCCGCCGCGCCGTCTTCGACGACCCTGGGCAGGGCGACCGGGCGTCCCAGCGCACGCTCGGCGAGGTCGTGGCGCCACACCGTGCGACGAGCGTCGAAGTAGCCGGTGCCCGACGCGTCGCCGCGGTCGGTGAACGGCTCGGTCGCCCGCCCCGTGAGGTGCCACGACACGAAGTCGTGCGGAAGCATCACCCGCTCCACCCGGGCGGCGGCGTCGGGACGGTGGTCGCGCAGCCACCGCAGCTTGGTCGCGGTGAACGAGGCGACGAGCACGCTGCCGACGGCGTCGGCGCACGCCTGCGGGCCGCCCATCTCGTCGACCAGGTCGCGGGCAGCCTGCGCCGACCGGGTGTCGTTCCACAGGAGGGCGTCATGAACGGGCTCGTCGGCGCCGTCCAGCGCGACCATCCCGTGCTGCTGGCCGGCGACCGCGACCGCACCGGCCCGTCCGAGCCAGTCGCCGACGGCGTCGTCGCACGCCTTGAGCCAGTGGCGCGGGTCGACGGCCGTCCCGGCCGGGTGGCGTACGGCGCGCCGGTCGAGGACCTGGCCGTCTGCCGGGTCCACCAGGACGGCCTTGGTCGCGGTGGTCGACGAGTCGATGCCGACGACAAGAGTGTGAGCCACGTCACCCTGTTTAGTACGAGTCTCGAATTAATGTCAAGGCGTCGCCCCTCCGGACCCGATCGGCGGCCCGTGGACAATGGCCCCATGACTGACTCGACCCCCACCGTCTGGAACTCCGTCGGCGACTACTCCGACATCCGGTACGAGACCACGGACGACGGCATCGCCAAGATCACGATCAACCGCCCCGAGGTGCACAACGCCTTCCGGCCGCAGACGATCATCGAGATCTCCGACGCCCTCACCGTGGCGCGCGAGGACGAGTCGGTCGGCGTCATCATCCTCACCGGCGCCGGCGACAAGGCGTTCTGCTCCGGCGGCGACCAGCGCGTCCGCGGCGACTCGGGCTACAAGACCGACGCCGGCGCGACCGGCCGTTTCCACGTGACCGACCTGCACGTCCAGATGCGCCGCTGCCCCAAGCCGATCGTCGCGATGGTGGCCGGCTGGGCGATCGGCGGCGGCCACGTGCTCCACGTCGTCGCCGACCTCACGATCGCCGCCGACAACGCGCGCTTCGGCCAGGTCGGCCCGAAGGTCGGCTCGTTCGACGGCGGCTTCGGCGCGAGCTCGCTCTCGCAGCTGGTCGGCATGAAGAAGGCCAAGGAGATCTGGTTCCTCTGCCGCCAGTACGACGCCCAGCAGGCGCTCGACATGGGCATGGTCAACGCCGTCGTCCCGCTCGAGGACCTCGAGACCGAGACGGTGAAGTGGTGCCGCGAGATGCTCGCGCTCTCGCCGTACGCGCTGCGCCTGATGAAGGCCAGCTTCCACGCCGCCGAGGACGGGTACGCCGGGCTGCAGCAGCTCGCGCACGACACGAACCTGCTGTTCTACGGCAACGACGAGGCCAAGGAGGGCCGCGAGGCGTACAAGGAGAAGCGCAAGCCCGACTTCACCCAGTTCCCCCGACGCGCGTGAGCGGCGTGCTGCAGGTCGCGGACCTCGCCGGTGTCGAGCCGAGCCTGGTCCTCACGGTCCCGCCGGAGTTCGAGGACGAGAACGGCCACGTCAACATCCGGCACTACTTCGACGTGCACGCGCGCGCGGCCGACCGCGCGTTCGAGGCGCTCGGCGTCGACGACGCCTACCGGGACGCACGCGGGCTCAGCGTCTTCAGCATCGACCACCGCATCCGCTACCTCGACGAGGTCCTGGTGGGTCAGGACATGGCCGTGTACGTCCGGTTCCTGACGCGCTCGGCGAAGCTCGTGCACGGGATCCAGGCGCTCTTCAACGCCACCACGGGCGCGCTGGCCAACACCTTCGAGTTCGTCGAGGGCCACGTCAGCCTGGAGCAGCGGCGTACGGTGCCGTGGCCCGACGACGTCGCCGCTCGGATCGACGCCGCGATCGCCTCGGGCGCGACGTGGCCGCCGCTCCCGCACGAGCCGGGGCTGGGCCTGCGCTGACCCAGGCGGTCACCGCGGCGGCGCGGCGGCCTCCCGGACGGCCTCGGCGACGCGGTCGTGCACGTCGGGGTGGAAGACGCTCGGGATGATGTAGTTCGCGTTGAGCTCGTCGTCGGAGACAGTCGCGGCGATCGCCTCCGACGCCGCGAGCAGGACGTCGGTGCCGATGCCGTGGCTCTGCGCGTCCAGCAGGCCGCGGAACACGCCGGGGAACGCGAGCACGTTGTTGATCTGGTTGGGGTAGTCCGAACGCCCCGTCGCCACCACGGCGGCGTGGGCGCGCGCGAGCCCCGGGTCGATCTCCGGCGTCGGGTTCGCCAGCGCGAACACGATCGCGCCCTCGTTCATCGCCTCGACGTCCTCGACCGACAGGACGTCGGGCGCGGAGACCCCGATGAAGACGTCGGCACCGCCGATCACGTCGTGCAGCGTCCCCGAAGTCCCGCGCGGGTTGGTGTGCTCGGCGATCCAGGCGAGCTGCCCCGCCAGGGCGGGCCGGTCGAGGCACACGACGCCGTCGATGTCGCACACCACCACGTCGCGCGCCCCGGCCTCCAGGACGAGCTTGAGGATCGCGGTGCCGGCAGCGCCGGCACCGGACATGACGATCCGTACGTCCGCGAGGTCCTTGCCGACGACGCGGAGGGCGTTGCGCAACGCGGCCAGCGCGACGATCGCGGTGCCGTGCTGGTCGTCGTGGAACACCGGGATGTCGAGGCGGGCGCGCAGCCGGTCCTCGATCTCGAAGCACTTCGGCGCGGCGATGTCCTCGAGGTTGATCCCCGCGAAGCCCGGCGAGATCGCGGCCACGGTCTCGACGATCGAGTCGACGTCGTGGGTGTCGAGGCACAGCGGCCACGCGTCGATGTCGGCGAAGGTCTTGAACAGCGCCGCCTTGCCCTCCATCACCGGCAGGGCCGCGTGCGGACCGATGTTGCCCAGTCCGAGGACGGCAGACCCGTCGGTGACGACCGCGACGGCGTTGCGCTTGACCGTCAGACGCCGCGCATCCTCCTTGTCACGGGCGATGGCCTGGGAGATCCGCGCGACGCCGGGGGTGTAGATCATCGACAGGTCGTCACGGGTGCGCAGCGGGTGCTTCGTCGCGACCTCGATCACGCCGCCGAGGTGCATGAGGAACGTCCGGTCGGAGACCTTCTTGACGTCGGCGTCGCCGATCGCCTTCAGCGCGTCGACGATCCGGTCGGCGTGGTCGGTGTCGGACGTCGCGACCGTGAGGTCGATCCGGAGGACCTCGGTGTGGGACCCGGTCACGTCGAGCGCCGTCACGACGCCCCCGGCCTTCTCGACGACGGTGGTCAGGTCGCTCACGGCCGAGCCCCCTGCCGGGACCTCGAGCCGGATGGTGATGGAGTACGAGACGCTCGGAGCTGGCACCTGACAAGACTGTCACACGATCCGATCCCAGACATGAGGCAGCCCTCATGTTCGCGCCGACTCCCTACCCTTGACCGGTGAAAGTCCGGCACCTCCTCGTGATCGCGGTGGCCACCCTCGTGATCGTGACCGGGTGGCTCCCGCGCGAGGACGCCCTCGCGCTCGCCGCGCGCACCGGACCGGTGCTGGTCTTCGTCGTCGCGATCACCGCGTACGCCGAGCTCTGCGCCGTCAGCGGGCTGTTCGACGCCGCTGCCGGCGTGGCCGTACGCGTGGCCACGGGGCGCCGGATCCTCCTGTGGCTCTCCGTCGCCGCGCTGGCGACGCTCTGCACGGTGACGCTCTCCCTCGACACCACGGCCGTCCTGCTCACGCCGGTGGTCGTGGCGATGGCGCGCCGCACCGGAGCAGCGGCGCTCCCCCTCGCGATGACGGTGCTCGCCCTGTCCAACACGGCGTCGCTGCTCCTGCCGGTCTCGAACCTGACGAACCTGCTCGCCGCACCCGACCTCGCGCGCGAGGGATCGAGCTACCTCGCCGTGATGGCCCTTCCTGCCCTCGCGGTCCTCGTGACGACCCTGCTGGTCCTCGCCGTCCTCTACCGCCGCGGGATCGGGGGCCGCTTCGTGGCCGAGCCCGGGCCCCGCCCGGAGGATCCGGTGCTCCTCAGGGCCGCGGCCGTCGTCACGGTGGTCATGGTCGCCGGGTTCGTCCTCGGCCAGGACTACGCGCTCGTCGCCACCCTCGGCACGCTGGTGCTCGGCACCGCCGTCCTCCTGCGGCGCCACAGTCTTGTCGTCCCGCTCGCCGACCTCGTCCCGTGGCCGATGCTCCTCACCGTGGCGGGACTCTTCGTCGTGGTCGCCGGTGCGCACGCGCACGGCCTCGCCGACCTCGCCGGCGACGTGGCGGGGACGGGTGCCGGGCCCGCCGACCTCGCCCAGCTCGCCTTCGTCGGAGCGCTGGCGGCCAACGGGCTCAACAACCTCCCGGCCTTCCTGGCCCTAGGGCCGGTGGCGCTGGACGACGCCGCCCGTACGGCCACCCTGCTCGTCGCGGTCAACGCGGGGCCGCTGATCACACCGTGGGGTTCCCTCGCGACGCTGCTGTGGTGGCGGCAGGTCCGCCGTCACGGGGACCCCTCGGACCAGCCGGGGTGGCGGCAGGTCGTCGGCCAAGGTCTCGTCCTGGCTCCGCTGGCCGTCGCCGCAGGCACGCTCGCGGTCGTCGTGAGCAGCTGAGACTGCGCCCGCGGCGTCAGGTGACCCTGCGGCCGGTGATCTCTTCGATGGGAAGGCGGAGCAGCACCGTGCTCGGCATGCCGGGCCAGGGCTTCGGCTCGAAGTCCGGGACCTCGATGTCCTCGTCGACGAGGCTGACCGTGCCCCGGACCTTCACGCTCCAGCCCGTCTGCGACAACCGGTCGAAGTAGGTCACCAGGAAGGCGACCTCCTGGTGCTCCTTGGCGAGCGCGGCCAGCGTGCCCTCCACCACCGTCCGGATGTAGATGACGCCCTCGCCCAAGCTGTAGTTGACCGGCGCGATGTCGACGCCTCGGGTCGAGTGGTACGCGAGGTGCCCCACGCGGGCGGTCCCTAGGAGCTCGCGGGTCTCCTGAGGATCGAGGTCGATCAACGCTTTGCTCATCTCTCACCTCCTGGCGTACTTCGAGTCTACGTCGCGGGTGCTGCCCCGCCGGGGGCCGTATGGTGGGCTCACCCACGACCGAGAGGGGTCTGCGTGACCAGCGTCTCCCGCTTCCCCGAGCCGCAGGCCGTCACCGCTCCGCTGACCGAGCACGCCGTGTTCCTCGTCGTCACGATCGAGGACGGGGCCGCGGCTGCCGACACCGCACGCACGGCGATCGCCGACATCGGCGGCCTCGTACGCTCCGTCGGGTTCCGCAGCCTGCACGACGGGCTGACCTGCGTGGTCGGCATCGGCTCCGACGCCTGGGACCGCTTCGGCGCGCCCGTACGCCCGGCTCACCTCCACCCGTTCGTCCCGATCGAGGGCTACCGTCACGACGCCCCGAGCACGCCCGGCGACCTGCTCTTCCACATCCGCTCGGCGCGCCACGACATGTGCTTCGAGCTCGAGCGGCTGATCCTCGAACGCCTCGGCGACGCCGTACGTGTCGTCGACGACACCGCAGGGTTCCGCTACTTCGACGCCCGCGACCTCCTCGGCTTCGTCGACGGCACCGAGAACCCCACCGGCGACGAGCTCGGCGAGGCGGCGTACATCGACGCCGAGCCCGACTTCCTCGGCGGCAGCTACGTCATCACCCAGCGCTACACCCACGACCTCGCCGCCTGGCAGCGGTTGTCGACGGAGGAGCAGGAACGCGTCATCGGCCGTACGAAGATCGACGACGTCGAACTCGACGACGCGGTGATGCCGGCCGACTCCCACGTCTCCCTCAACACCGTCACCGACGACGACGGCAACGAGCTCGACATCGTGCGCTTCAACATGGCGTTCGGGAGCTACGCGGCAGGCGAGGTCGGCACCTACTTCATCGGTTACGCGAAGAGCCCCGAGACGACGGAACTCATGCTCCAGAACATGTTCGTCGGCAACCCGCCCGGCAACGTCGACCGCATCCTGGACTTCTCGACGGCGACCAGCGGCTGCCTCTTCTTCGTCCCGTCGTCGGCGACGCTCGCGATGCTCGGCGACCTCCCGAGCGCGGCCGGCCGCGACACGACCCCTGAGCCCCCGTCCGACGACACCAGCCCCTCCGACGGCTCGTTGAGCGTCGGCAGCCTCCGAGGAGAGTACGACCGATGAACAACCTGCACCGCTCCCTCGCGCCCGTCTCCGACGCGGCGTGGGCCCAGATCGAGGAGGAGGCGAGCCGTACGTTCCGTCGCAACCTCGCCGGCCGTCGGGTCGTCGACGTCCACGACCCCCAGGGGGTGCAGTTCGCCGGGCTGTCGACGGGTCATCGCAGCGCGCCGGCCGTGCGCCCGAACGGCGTGGAGGTCCGGCGCCGCGAGGTGGCGCCGGTGGCCGAGCTGCGGGTCACGTTCGACCTGAGCCGTGAGGACGTCGACGACGTCGAGCGCGGCTCGAACGACTCCGACTGGCAGCCGGTGAAGGACGCCGCGCGCGCCCTGGCCTTCGCCGAGGACGGGGCGCTCTTCCACGGGCTCGGCGACGTCGGCATCCGCGGGATCGCCGAGTCCTCCAGCAACCCGCGGTTGGCCCTCCCGGCGGACGCGGTCGACTACCCCGACGTCGTCGCCCGCGCGCTGAGCCAGCTGCGACTCGTCGGCGTCGAGGGGCCGTACGCCCTGCTGCTCAGCGCCGATGCCTACACCCTGGTGAACGAGACCACCGACCACGGCTACCCGATCCACCAGCAGCTCTCGCGCCTGCTCGACGGCAACATCGTCTGGGCTCCGGCCATCTCGGGTGCGGTGCTGCTGTCCACGCGTGGCGGTGACTACGACCTCCACCTGGGCCAGGACACCTCGCTCGGCTACCTCCACCACGACGACGAGTCGGTCACGCTCTACCTGCAGGAGTCGTTCGCCTTCCTCCCCCTGACCGACGAGGCGTCGGTCGTGCTGGACGCATGAGCGGGTACGAGGCCTGGCCGCAGCGGCAGGAGGTCCAGGTCGGCGACCTGGTCTTCGACGTCGGGGTCGCGGGTCCCGCCGACGGCGAGCCGGTGATCCTGCTCCACGGCTTCCCGCAGACGTCGGACTCGTGGCTGGACGTCGCGCCCGCACTCGCCGACGCCGGGTTGCGGGTGATCGCTCCCGACCAGCGCGGGTACTCCCCGCGAGCGCGCCCCGACGACGTCGCGTCGTACGCGGTGCCGCGACTCGTCGAGGACGTGACAGGTCTGATGGACGCGCTCGGGTTCGACTCCGCGCACGTGGTCGGGCACGACTGGGGCGCCGCGGTGGCGTGGGCGGTCGCGGCGCACCACCCGGAGCGGGTCCGCACCCTGGTCGCCCTGTCCGTCCCGCACCTGGCCGCGTACGGCTGGGCGCTGGTGCACGACGAGGACCAGAAGGAGCGCGCCTCCTACATCGGGCTCATGCGGACGGCCGGCAAGGCGGAGGACGTGCTGCTCGCCGACGACGGACGTCGGCTCACGGCGATGTACGGAGGGAAGGTGCCCGAGGCGCGCGCCGCCTCGTACGTCGCCGCGATGCAGGCGCCGGGGGCGTTGACCGCAGCGCTGTCGTGGTACCGCGCGATGAGCCGTGACCTCGATGCCACGCCCACCGTGACGGTGCCGACCACCTACCTGTGGGGCGGTGAGGACTGGGCACTCGGTGCAGCAGGTGCTCGTCGCTGCGGCGAGCACGTCCATGCCGAGTACCGGTTCGTGCCTCTCCCGGACGCGTCGCACTGGCTCCCTGAGGAGTGCCCCGACGTGGTGGCCGACGAGATCGTGGCCCGCGTGCGCGGCTGAGGGTGTCGGTCAGGAGGCGGACTCGCGTCCCTGCGAGCGGTCCTGCTCGGCCCGGTCGCGGTTGTCGATCTCGGTCTTGAGGTCGCGCACGCGCCGCCCGCGAGCCCGGTTGGCGCTGCTCAGCCACACGAGGCCGAAGAAGAGGAGCGCGCCGATGATCGCGCCCCACAGCGAAGACGCGCGGAACCCCGGGCCGTCGACGTCGAGAATGCGTTCGCCCGCGTGCGCCCCCTTGCTCGTCCCGACGACGATCGACAGCGTCATCAGGTTGGGCAGCGCGAGCACCACCGCGAGGGCGACGACGACGCCCTTCCAGTAGCCCTTCACCCAGTGGCGCGCGATCGCCTGCCAGGCGACCAGCAGGGGAAGGAAGGTGAAGACGATGCCGAGGAACAGGCCCCACACCGTCCCCGCAGTCAGGCTGCCGTCGACCCGTCGTCCGATCCACTGCGCCCACCAGCGTGGGACGAAGGCGGCCAGCAGGTAGCCGATGAGCACCACGACCACGGCGACGGCCAGGAGCACGACGACGTTGTGCAGCATGCGCCGGCCGTACGACTTCCACCCGTCGGCTGTGCTCGCCCGGTGCCCGGAAGCCTGCGGAGACTTCGCACCACCACTCTCGGAGGTCGCCATGGCCCCAGGATGGCACCGATCCACGGCTTCGACCGGTTGATGACCGGACGGGCCGGTAACATCTGTTAACAACGATGTGACGCGCGACACACGACGAGTCGTGTCCCGCTCTCTCGGGAAGGGCGAACGATGGGTCGGACGAAGGGCGCCGCTGCCCCGCAGGTCGTCTCGCTCGCCGGTGACAAGCTGCGGGTGGTGGACAAGCCCCGCCACAGCAAGCGCGCGGCACTGCTGTCGAACGCGCTCCGGGTGAGCGTGAAGCCGGCCCTCTCGGTCTGGTCGTACGCCCCGGGCGCCCCGTGGCCGACCGGACTCCTCGAGAGCGTCGCCGGACTGCTCCCCGCACCACGGCACGCGACGGTCGAGCCGGTCACCCTTCCCGACTGCGACGCGGAGCTGATCCGCGCCCGATCCGCAGCGCACACGGACACCCACGCGATGCTGTACCTCCACGGAGGCGCGTTCCTCGTCGGCGGGCTCAACACCCACCGCGGGCTGGCCGCCCGGCTGTCGGCGACCAGCGGCTGCACGGTGCTCAACGTCGGCTACCGCATGATGCCCGAGCACCCCGTGAGCAGCGCGGTCGAAGACGGCCTCGCGGGGTACCGCTGGCTGCTCGAGCAGGGCTACCCGCCCGAGCGGATCGTCGTCGCCGGCGACTCTGCGGGCGGCTATCTCGCGTTCGCCGTGACGCTCGCGATCCTCGGCGCCGGTCTGGAGGCGCCAGCCGGTCTGGTCGCGATGTCTCCGCTCACCGATCTCGACCCCGAGCGCAAGCTCGACCAGCCCGGGCGTCCGTCGTGCGCGCTCTTCCCGAGGTCGGCGTGGCGCGGGTTCCTGCGGCTGGTCGACCTCGTCGAGAGCGAGCTGCTCCCCGATCTTCTGCAGCCGGCGTCGTCGCTCGTCGACGCCGACCTCCGCGGGCTACCGCCGACGCTCATCCAGGTCGGCTCCGACGAGCTCGTCCTTCCCGACGCCGAGCTCATGGCGAGTCGCCTCGCACGGTCGGACGTGGAGGTCGAGCTGCAGATCTGGGAGAAGCAGGTGCACGTCTTCCAGGTCGCCGTCGACCTCGTGCCCGAGGCGCGCGAGGCGACTCGTGAGGTAGGGCGGTTCGTCCGCCGCACGACGTCAGCCGACCAACGCCGTCAGGCCGTTCGTCGACGACGCGCTGTCGGCTCCGTCTGACGGAGCCTGCGGCGCGTTCCCGTCCGGCCCCTGCCGGTTCTGGTCATCGCAGTCCGGGCCCTGCCCGTCCTGGCGGTCGGGCATGCCCATGCCGCCCGGGCCGCGCTGTCCGTCCTGGTGGCCGGGGAACTGCTTGTCGCCCTGGTCCTGGCGGTCCTGGCCGTAGCCCTGGCTCCCGTCGCCCTGGCCGTCCTGCCCACCCGGGAACTGTCCCATCCCGGGCGCGTTGCCGGGCCCGCCGTCGACACCGCCGTCGTCAGCAGAAGCGCTGCCGACCGCGATCCCGCCGAGGAAGCCGAACCCGCAGAGCGCCACACCGGCGGCGATGGCACCGATCCGGGTCTTGTTCTCCAGGCCGCGCCAACCGCGCGCGGGCGCGGTGCCCGGGGCCTCCGGGGTCTCCGGGGTCTCCGGCGTACGGGGGGTCTGGTCGTTCATCTGTGTCTCTCTCTTTCGTGAGGGTGGTGGGGTCCTCGCCGGTCAGCTCCGACCGGTGAGGTCGTAGACGGTGGTCCCGCCCACGGTCTGGGGGGTGAAGCTCTCGCTCACCCAGTCATCGATGGCGGAGTTACGGCCTCCGCCGTGCCCGGTGCCGGCCACGTAGTAGCCGATCTGCCCCTCGGCCACCCACTCCTGGAACTGGGCGAGCGTCGGGAAGTCGTCGGTGCCGTTGAACCCGCCGATCGCGAGCACGGGCTCACCGGAGGCGAGCTGGAGCGGTGCCGCGCCGTTGGCAGTCTGCGCAGCCGCGGCCCACCGGGTGTCGCTTGCCTGCAGCAGGTCCACGAGCTCGTCGCTCACCCCCGAGGTGCCGCCTCCGCCGAGGAAGCTCGCACCGCCACCGGGTCCGCCCTGGCCTCCGCCCGGCGGCGCCCCCGGCGCGCCGCCGGGGCCGCCGGGGCCGCCGGGGCCGCCGCCGGTCGTCGGTCCGGCCGACACGATCGACCCGGTGTGCGCGGACCCGATCGTCGCGGCGGCAGACGCTGCGGGGGCGGCGAGGGCGGCGACCCCGATCAGGGTCGCGGTGACGACCGCGAGCGCGCGAGCGCCGTCGCCGAGGTCCGGAAGCTCCGGCGCGAGGAGCAGCAGCACCCCCGCAGCGACCGCGGCCAGGACGACCACCCAGCGCAGCCAGGGCACGAAGGTCGGGGTCTCAGCCAGCAGCCGCCACTGCCAGAGGCCGGTGAGGACGACCGTCCCCGCCAGGACCGCGCGCGGCACCAGCGCCGTACGGCGGCGCCACAGCGCGACCGCTCCCACGCCGACCAGCGCCGCGATCGCGGGCGCGAGGGCCACCGTGTAGTAGCTGTGGATGATGCCCTGCATCAGGCTGAACGTCAGCCCGGTGACCAGCAGCCACCCGCCCCAGACGATCGCGAAGGCGCGCGTCCGGTCGGTGCGCGCCGCGAGCCACGACCACGCCACGAGGACGACGAGCGCGACCAGCGCCGCCGGCAGCAGCCAGCTCGCCTGAGTCTGCATCTCGGAGCTGAAGAGGCGACCGAGCCCGGGGGTGCCCCACATGCCGCCGCCCTGGCCGCCGCCGCCGACTGATCCGACCTCGTCGCCGTTGAGGCGACCCAGACCGTTGTAGCCGAGGGCCAGCTGGAGGATGCTGTTCGTCGTCGACCCCCCGATGTACGGGCGCGACGCCGCCGGCCACAGCTCGGCGACGAGCACCCACCAGCCGGCGCCGACGACGACGGCTCCCGCTGCGGCGACGAGGTGCAGCAGCCGCGTCCGCAGCCGCGCCGACCCCGCGATCCCGTACGCCAGCGCGAGCGCGGGCAGCACCAGGAACGCCTGCAGCATCTTGGTGAGGAACGCCAGGCCGATGAGCAGCCCTGCCAGTACCAGCCACCGCAGCGCCTTCTTGGCGTCGATCGCCCGGGTCACCGCCCAGGCGGCGGCGACCATGAGGAAGACCAGGAGGGCGTCGGGGTTGTTGTAGCGGAACATGAGCGCGGCGATCGGGGTCGTCGCCAGGACGGCACCGGCGATCAGCGCGGCCGACGAGGAGAACCACCGGCGCACCGCCGCGTACAGGACACCGACGCTGGCGACCCCCAGCAGCGCCTGCGGGAGCAGCATGCTGAACGCGCTGAACCCGAAGACGCGCGCCGAGAGGCCCATCAGCCACAGCGAGGCCGGGGTCTTGTCGACGGTGATGCCGTTGGCGGCGTCGAGCGCGCCGAAGAACCACGCCTTCCAGTCCTGGGCCCCTGCCTGGACGGCCATGGCGTAGTACTCGTTCGCGTAGCCGTTGACCGACAGGTTCCACAGGTAGGCGACCCCGGTCGCCGCCAGCAGGGCGACCAGCAGGACGCGTTCGCGCGTCCACCAGCCGCGTCGCACCTCGGCGGCCGGGACGTCGTGGACGACGGTGCTCACGCGATGCTCCTCTCGTCCGCCGCGACGGCGGGGCTGGAGGTGACCGGGTGCGCGGACGGCCGCGCAGCGAGGTCGTGGACAGGGGATGCCTCGTGGGCGCCGCGGAAGACCCAGCGGTCGAGCAGCACGAAGCGCAGGACGGTCGCCAGCACGTTGGCGAGGGTGAGGACGCCGACCTCCATCAGGGGTGTGTGGCCGAGGTCCGCGGTCAGCGCGAGCGCCGAGGCCGTCAACGCCCAGCCGCACCCGAACGCGACCAGGCCCTGGACGTGGTGGCGCGCGCGGCGCCGGGTCCCCGTGACCTGGTAGGTGAAGCGGCGGTTCATCGCGGTGTTCGCGAGCGCCGTCGTCACGAGGGCGAACAGGTTCGCCGCCTGCGCGGGAGCCACCTCGCGAGCCAGCAGGAAGAGCACCGCGTACGCGAGCGTGCTGACCACTCCGACCATGCCGAACCGGATCATCCGGATGCCCAGCGGCGTGCTCACCGGCGGGCGCGCGAAGAGGCGGCGTACGGGCTCGAGGTCGAGCGCCCCCGTCGTCAGGCCGCGGGCCATCCGGGCGATGCCCCGGAGGTCGTCGCGGATCGTGGAGGCGATCGCGACCCGGCTGTCGGGGTCGTCGACCCAGTCGACGGGGACCTCGGCGATCCGCAGGCCCGCACGCTCGGCGAGGACGAGCAGCTCGGTGTCGAAGAACCAGCCGGTGTCCTCGACGTACGGGAGCAGCGCCTGGGCGACGTCGGTGCGTGCGGCCTTGAAGCCGCACTGCGCGTCGCTGAACCGTGCCCCGAGAGCGACCCGCAGCAGGGTGTTGTAGCCGCGGGAGAGGATCTCGCGCTTCACCCCGCGAACGACCCGGGAGTCCCGGCGCAGCCGCGTCCCGATCGCTACGTCGGAGTGGCCGGACAGCAGCGGCGCGACCAGCGGCATCAGGGCGCCGAGGTCGGTCGACAGATCGACGTCCATGTAGGCGACGACGGTCGCGTCGCTGCGCGACCAGACGGCGGTGAGGGCGCGACCGCGGCCGCGCTCCGGGATGCGGACGAGCGTGACGCCGCTCAGCGTCGCCTCGAGACGCTCAGCGACCTCCGCCGTGCCGTCGGTGCTGCCGTTGTCGGCGATCACGACCCGGGTGGCGTACGGCACCTCGAGGTCGAGGTACGTCCGCAGCCGCCGGATGCTCTGCTCGAGGACGTGTGCTTCGTCGAGCACCGGGACCACGACGTCGATCACGGGAGCTGTCTCGTTCATGTCTTCGACGATCGCGCCGCGACTTCACAAGCCCCTGGGCCACACCTTGGAGCTTCCTGTGAACCCCCGCCCGCCGCGTTGGTGCGCCAGTAGTCACGTGGTCGCGCGCGGTGACCACGGAGGCACCGACGCGCGAGCGGTCAGCGCGCGAGCGGGAGGCGGACGGTGAAGGTTGCCCCGTGCCCCGGGGCGGTGTCGAGCGCGACCCGGCCGCCGTGCCCGGCCACGAGGGCCGACACGATCGCGAGCCCGAGTCCCGAGCCCCCGGCCTCCCGGCTGCGGGCCCCGTCCGCGCGGTAGAAGCGCTCGAACGCATGCGCCGCGGACTCCTCGTCGAGCCCCGGACCGTCGTCGGCGACGGTCAGCACCGCCTGGTCGCCCTCGGGCTGGACGTCGACCCGCACCTCGGCGTCGGTCGGCGTGTGGACCAGCGCGTTGCCGACGAGGTTGCCCAGCACCTGCCGCAGCCGTGCCTCGTCGCCCTCGACGACGACCGGGGGCCCGGCCGACGGCGCGACGACGCTCCGCTCCGGCTGCACCGCGCGCGCGTCCTCGACCGCGTCCCGTGCCAGGGCCCGCAGGTCGACGGGGTCGCGGCGCAGCGGCCGCTCCTGATCGAGCCGGGCGAGCAGGAGCAGGTCCTCGACGAGCACGCCCATGCGGTCGGCCTCCTGCCGGATGCGTGCCATGAAGCGGTCGGTGGTCTGCTCGTCGGTCGCCGCCCCCTGGGCGTAGAGCTCCGCGAACCCCCGGATCGACGTCAGCGGGGTCCGCAGCTCGTGGCTCGCGTCGGCGACGAAGCGTCGCATCCGGCGCTCCGACTCCTCCGCCTTGCGCGCCTCCTCGGCCGCGCGTACGGCTTCGTGCTCGCGGTCCTCCACCGCCCGCTCGATGTGCCCGAGCATCGTGTTGAGCGACGACGCCAGCGCTCCGACCTCCGTACGCGGATCGGACTCCACCGGTACGCGGGCGGTGAGGTCGCCGCCCGCGATCGCCTCGGCGGTGCGCTCCACCCGTACGAGCGGGCGCAGGCTCCGAGCGACGAGCCAGGAGCTGATGGCGGCCACCGCGACGAGGACCGCCACGGCGATCGCCAGCTCGATCCACCGGAGGCGTTCCAGGGTGGCTGTCACGTCGCTGAGGTCGACGGCGATCGCGACGGCGCTCCCACCTGAGCCGTCGAAGAACACGACCCGCCACTGCGGCCTGCCGTCGACCGCCGCGACGGTGAACGGCTCGCCGAACGCGACGTCGTCCGTCGCCGGGTCAGGGAGGTCGGGGTAGTCCTCGCTGTCCAGACGCGGGTCGACCTGCGGGTCGACAGGCGTCCCGTCGGAGGCGAAGCGCTGGACGAAGAATCGCGACGGCAGCGCGCCGCGGTCGTCCTCGATCATCCGTCGCGGCGGCGGGCGGTCGGCGAACCCCCGACCCTGGCTCACGAGCTCGGTGTCGGCGCGGTCCACGAGCGAACGCTCGAGGACGACGTTGGTCGCGACCGCGCTCAGCACCAGGGCGAGCAGCACCATCGCGACGGCGAGCGCCACCAGCTGGACCCGCAGCGGGACGGCGCGCCATCGGCGCAGGAGCGCGGGCCGGCGCGTCATCGCGGCCGACGCAGCACGTACCCGACGCCGCGCACCGTGTGGAGCAGGCGCGGCTCGGTGGTGTCGACCTTGCGGCGCAGGTACGACACGTAGGTCTCGACGACGTTGCCGTCCCCGCCGAAGTCGTAGTTCCAGACGTGGTCGAGGATCTGCTGCTTGCTCAGCACGCGACCGCTGTTGAGCAGGAAGTAGCGCAACAGCTTGAACTCGGTCGGCGAGAGGTCGACGACCGCGCCGTCCTTGCGGACCTCGTGGCTGTCGGTGTCCATCTCGATGTCGGCGAAGCGCAGGACCGTCCCGTCCTCGCGGGTCCGCCGCGTCCGCCGGAGCACCGCATGGACGCGAGCGACGAGCTCGTCGAGGCTGAACGGCTTCACCAGGTAGTCGTCACCGCCTGCGGTCAGGCCGTTCACGCGGTCGGCGGGGGCGTCGCGGGCGGTGAGAAAGATCACCGGGATGTCGCGGTGCTCGCGGCGCAGACGGGTCACGACCTCGAACCCGTCGATCCCCGGCATCATCACGTCGAGCACGATGAGATCGAGCGTCGGGTCGGTCGTCGCCTGCTCCAGCGCCGTACGCCCGTCGGTCGCGGTGACGACCTCGAACCCGGCGAAACGCAGGCTGGAGGCGAGCAGGTCGAGGATGCTCGCGTCGTCGTCGACGACGAGCAGCCGGTCGGGAGCGCGCTTTTCGGTCATCACGATCCACCATGGGGGATCTGGCTCCGATCCGCCTGAGGAGATGCTGTGACCTCTCTGTGAGCGGCACCAGCGCCCGAGGCAGGCCGCTCGGCGTGTGGTCCCAACCTCTAGAATGCCCCTGAGGCGAAGGAGGCGGGGTCAGATGGGATTCATTGTCAGCATCATCGGGTTCCTGGTGATCGGCCTGGTCGCAGGGTTCATCGCCCGCGCCATCGTCCCCGGCAAGGACGCGATGTCGCTCGCCCAGACGCTGCTGCTCGGCGTGGTCGGCTCCGTCGTCTTCGGGGTGGTCCTCGGCCTCATCCCCTTCTGGGACCGAGACAAGGGCTTCGGCCCCGCAGGGTGGATCGGCTCGATCATCGGTGCCGTCCTCACCCTCATGGTCTACAACCGTGTCGTGAAGAAGCGTCCGGCGAGCTGATCTCGACCTGATGCTCCTGCTCCTGCTCGCCCATCTGGTCGCCGCAGCGCTCGCGCCTGCCCTCGTCCGGGCCGTCGACCGGTACGCCTTCCTCCTCCTCGCGCTCGTCCCGGGCGCGAGCTTCGTGTGGCTCCTCTTCAAAGGGCCGGAGGTCACCGGGCCCGACGCGACCACGCTCACCGAGACGTACGAGTGGGTCCCGACGATCGGGCTCGAGATCGGCCTGCGGCTCGACACCCTGAGCTGGACCCTCGCGCTCCTCGTCACCGGCGTCGGCGCGCTCGTCCTCTTCTACTGCACCTGGTACTTCCGGTCGTACGACCCCGCGCTCTGGCGTTTCTCCGGCACGTTCACGGCCTTCGCCGGCTCGATGCTCGGGCTCGTCCTCTCGCGCGACGTCCTGCTCCTGTACGTGTTCTGGGAGCTGACCACGGTCTTCTCGTACATCCTCGTCGGCCACAACCCCGAGCGCGTGGCCAACCGTCGCGCGGCCATGACCGCGCTGATGGTCACGACGTTCGGTGGCCTGGCGATGCTGGTCGGCTTCATCATGCTCGGACAGGACGCCGACTCCTACCGCATCGACGACATAATGGCGCTCTCCCCGACGGGCGCGGCGACGGCCACGGCGATCGCCCTCGTGCTGGTCGGCGCCCTGAGCAAGTCCGCGCTCGTCCCGTTCCACTTCTGGCTCCCGGGCGCGATGGCAGCACCGACACCCGTCAGCGCCTACCTCCACGCGGCGGCGATGGTCAAAGCCGGCGTCTTCCTGGTCGCGGTGCTGGCGCCCGCGTTCGCCGACGTCGCCCTGTGGCGGCCGACGCTGCTGATCCTCGGCGTCCTGACGATGGTGATCGGAGGTCTGCGCGCGCTCAGCCAGCACGACGTCAAGCTCCTCCTCGCGTACGGCACCGTGAGCCAGCTCGGCTTCCTCGTCGCCGTCGTGGGCCTCGGCACCCGCGCGGCCGCGCTTGCCGGGATCGCGATGGTCGTCGCCCACGCCCTGTTCAAAGCGGCGCTCTTCATGGTCGTCGGCATCGTCGACCACTCCGCCCACACGCGTGACCTGCGCAAGCTGTCGCGCCTGCGCCCGGCGATGCCGTGGCTGTTCGGGTTCACCGTCCTCGCAGCCGCGTCGATGGCCGGCATCCCGCCGATGCTGGGCTTCCTCGCGAAGGAGTCGGTCTACGCGGCGTTCGTCGACGTGGTCGCGACCGGCGACGGGACGGGCATCGGGCCGGTCGCCGGCGCGGTCGTGCTCGCCGGCCTCGTCCTCGGCTCGCTGCTCACGATGGCCTACACGCTGCGCTTCGTCTGGGGCGTCTTCGGCGACAAGCCGGGCGTCGACCAGCCCGCCGACCTCGTGCCCGTGCCGGCAGGCTTCGCGACGCCGACGGCGCTCCTCGCAACCGCGTCGCTCGTCCTCGCGTTCTTCGGCAGCAGCCTGACCGAGATCTGGGCGGGGTACGACCACCAGTTCCCCGAGGGCGACCACCACGCCGAGCTCGCGCTCTGGCACGGGTTCTCGCCCGCTCTCGGTCTGAGCCTCGTCGCCGTCCTCGGCGGCATCCTCCTCTTCGCGTGGCAGCAGCGACGCAGCCTGGTCCCCACCGCACCGTGGATGCCGTCGGCCGAGAAGGCGTACGAGGCGGTCATGCGCAACACCGACCGGCTCGCCGTCGAGGTCACCGGTCGTACGCAGCGCGGCTCGCTGCCGTTCTACCTCGGCTCGATCCTCGTCGTGGTCCTGGTCGTCCCCGGTTCGGCACTCGTGCTCAACCGCACCTGGACCGGCGACGTCGTGTGGTTCGACTCGGCGTCGCAGGCCGTCGTCGCGACCCTGCTGTGCGTCGCGGCCGTGCTGACGGTCCGTTCGCGCCGCCGCCTCAAGGCCGTGCTCCTTGCGGGAGTCGCGGGCTACAGCACGGCGATGCTCTTCCTCCTGCACGGCGCCCCGGACCTCGCGCTCACGCAGGTCCTGGTGGAGACGGTGACGCTGGTCGTCTTCGTCCTGGTGCTGCGCCGGATGGCTCCGTACTTCTCCGACCGCCCGCTCACCCGCGCGCGCTGGCTCCGGGTGGGGATCGGTGCGCTGTCCGGCCTCTTCGCGTCGGCGGTCTCGCTGGCTGCTGCCGGGGTACGGATCGGCGACCCGATCTCGGAGGCCTTCGCCGAGGGCGCCGTCGAGTACGGGGGCGGCCACAACATCGTCAACGTGACGCTCGTCGACATCCGCGCCTGGGACACGATGGGCGAGCTCTCGGTGCTCGTCGTCGCCGCGACCGGTGTCGCGTCGCTGATCTTCCTCATCACCGGCCGCGGTGGCGTCCAGAGCCCGACCACGACGCTGCCCGAGGGCCAGTCGACGGGCCGCTGGCTGCGTGCCGGCCGGACCCTCGACCCCGAGCGCCGCTCGATCGTCTTCGAGATCGTCACGCGTCTGATCTTCCACACCGTCATCCTGTTCTCGGTGTGGCTGATCTTCGCCGGCCACAACGGCCCCGGCGGCGGCTTCGCGGGCGGCCTGATGGCGGGACTGGCGCTGATGGTCCGCTACCTCGCCGGCGGTCGGTACGAGCTCGACCTGGCCGTGCCCGTCGACGCCGGCCGCGTGCTCGGGCTCGGGCTGTCGGTCGCGACGGCGTCGGCGCTGGCGCCGCTGCTGTTCGGCGGGCAGGTGCTCCAGAGCGCGATCGTGAAGTTCCACCTGTTCGCGATCGGCGACATCAAGCTCGTCACCTCGCTCTTCTTCGACATCGGCGTCTACCTCGTCGTCTTCGGCCTCATGCTCGACGTGCTCCGCAGCCTCGGCGGCGGGATCGACACCGACATCGAGACCGGCGACGACGACCCCGAGCTCCCAGGCTCGTACACCGACCCCGAGGTCCAGGCGTTGACGGGAGACGCACGATGACCGTCAACCTCGTCCTCGTCATCGCCATCGGCGTCACGTTCGCCTGCGGCGTGACCTTGCTGCTCGAGCGCAGCCTCACCCGCATCGTCGTGGGCACGCTGCTGATCGGCAACGCCGTCAACCTCATCTTCATCGTCGCCTCGGGTGCCCCGGGTCGCGCACCGATCGTGGACGAGTCCGACCCGTCCCCGATGAGCGACCCGCTCCCCCAGGCGATGGTGCTCACCGCGATCGTCATCACCCTCGGCGTCGCAGCGTTCCTTCTCGCCATGGCGTACCGGTCGTGGCAGCTGCAGGGGCACGACGAGGTCCAGGACGACATGGAGGACCGCCTGATCATGCGCCTGGCCGAGCTCGACGAGGCCTCGCAGTCCTACGAGGACGACATCGGCGGCGAGCCCGACGAGGAAGGCGCCGACACCGAGGAGGTCGAGCGATGACCGCCGACTCCGCGATGTCCTTCCTGATCCCGCTGCCGGTCGTGCTCGCGCTCCTCGGCGCGGGCGTCTGCTTGGCGCTGGGCCAGAACGCGCGCGCCCAGCGGGTGATCAGCTTCGTCACGCTGTCGGTCATCGTCGCGATCGCGGGGGTGCTGCTGTGGGCGGCCGACAAGGACGGCCCCCAGGTCGTGTACGTCGGGGGCTGGCCGGCCCGGATGGGCATCGTCCTGGTCGCCGACCGGCTGTCCGCGCTGCTGCTCCTGGTCTCGGCGATCGTGACCCTCTGCGTCCTCGCCTACTCCGTGGGACAGGGCATCATCGAGTTCGGCCGCGACACCCCGCTGTCGGTGTTCTACCCGACCTACCTGGTCCTCTCCGCCGGCGTCTCCAACGCGTTCCTGTCCGGCGACCTCTTCAACCTGTACGTCGGGTTCGAGGTGCTCCTCGCCGCGAGCTATGTGCTCATCACGCTGGGCGGGACCGGTCCCCGCGTACGGGCGGGGACGACGTACGTCGTGGTGTCCGTGCTGTCCTCGATGGTCTTCCTCATCGCGATCGCCGGCGTGTACGCGGCCACGGGCACGGTCAACATGGCCGACCTCGCGGTCAAGCTGCAGGAGGTCCCCGAGGGGGTCCGGGTCGTCCTCCAGCTGCTGCTCCTCACGGCCTTCTCCATCAAGGCCGCGGTGTTCCCGCTGTCGGCCTGGCTCCCCGACTCCTACCCGACCGCGCCCGCACCCGTCACCGCGGTGTTCGCCGGCCTGCTGACGAAGGTCGGCGTCTACGCGATCATGCGCGTCCAGACGCTGCTCTTCCCCGACAGCCCGCTGTCCGACCTGCTGCTCTGGGCGGCGATGCTGACGATGTTCATCGGCATCCTCGGTGCCGTCGCGCAGTCCGACATCAAACGAATGCTGTCCTTCACGCTGGTCAGCCACATCGGCTACATGGTGTTCGGCGTCGCGGTCGCCTCCGACCTCGGCCTCGCCGGCGCGATCTTCTACATCGTCCACCACATCACCATCCAGACCACGCTGTTCCTCGTGACCGGCCTGATCGAGATCCGCGGCGGTTCGACCTCGCTGGAGCACCTCGGCGGCCTCGCGAAGGCGGCCCCGGTGCTCGCGCTCATGTTCTTCCTTCCCGCGATGAACCTGTCCGGCATCCCGCCGTTCTCCGGGTTCCTCGGCAAGGTCGCGCTCGTCGAAGCCGGCGTGGACCGCGCCGGCTGGCTCACGTACCTCGTCGTCGGCGTCTCGATCCTCACCAGCCTCCTCACCCTGTACGCGGTGGCCAAGACGTGGAACCGCGCGTTCTGGCGCCCACGTACGGAGGAGCCCGACGAGCTCACCGAGTACGTGCCCAGCTCGGGGACGAAGTCGGGCGAGCCGTGGAGCAGCACGGCAGTGACGTCCGTACGCTCGCTCCCGCGCGCGATGGTCGCCCCGACGCTGACCTTGGTCGCCTTCGGGACCGCCCTCACGTTCGTGGCCGGTCCGTTGTTCGGGATCACCGAGCGTGCGGCCGAGGAGCTGCGCGACCGCGACCCCTACATCCAGACCGTGCTCGACGACGGCAGCGCGCCGGGCTCCAAGGTCGTCAACGACCAGGCGGAGGGCCGATGAGTCCTGAGTCCTCGCGCCGTACGCAGGCGCGTCACGCGCTCCAGTGGCCCGTCGTCCTCTGGCTCATGCTCGTGTGGGTGCTGCTCTGGGGCGAGTTCACCCCTGGCAACATCCTCGCCGGCATCGCCGTCGCGGTCGCGATCATCCGCGTCTTCCCGCTGCCTCCGATCGAGTTCCACGGCAGGGTGCACCCGGGCCGTCTCCTGATCCTCCTCTACGCGTTCTTCCGTGACCTGGTCATCTCGAGCATCCAGGTGGCGAGGATCGTGCTGCGTCCCGGCTACCAGCCGGTGAACTCGGTGCTCGTGGTCCCGATGCGGACCCGCAGCGAGCTCGCCCTGATGCTCACCTCCGAGATCGTGTCGCTCGTGCCCGGCAGCCTCCTGATCGAGGCGTCGCGCAGCACCTGGACGCTCCAGATCCACGTGCTCGAGACCCGGACCGAGGCCGACGTCGAGGCGGCGCGCCAGCGCGTCTGGGACGAGGAGGAGCGCGTCGTCCGAGCGCTCGGAAACGCCGAGGACATCGCCCGAGTGGAGCAGCCGAGGCCGGGAGGTGGGGCGCGATGACGTGGATGACGGTGGTCGCCTGGGTCGCCGGCGGGATGCTCGGCATCGCGGCGATCCTCACGGTCGTGCGCGCCGCGCTGGGTCCCTCGATGCCCAACCGTGCCGTCGCGATCGACGTGCTGGTCGCGGTGCTGGTCGGCGGTCTCGGCGTCGAGGCCGCCTACAACCGGCACACGGACACGCTCCCGATCCTCGTCGTCCTCTCGCTCGTCGGCATGGTCGGCTCGGTGAGCATCGCCCGCTTCGCGACGAGCGACGAGCCGGACGAGTCCGACAGCGAACGCCTCGACGGGACGGAGGGATCACGATGAGGCTTGCCCTCGACATCGCGTCCGCGTTCTGCCTGCTGACCGGCGCGTTCCTGGCGCTGATCGCCGCCATCGGGGTGGCGCGGTTCAACAACCTGTTCAGCCGGATGCACGCCGCCACGAAGCCGCAGGTGCTCGGCCTCCTCCTCATCCTGCTGGGGATCGGCCTGCGGATGGAGGCCTGGAGCGACCTCGGCCTGCTGGTGCTCGTCGCCGTCTTCCAGCTGCTCACGGCACCTGTCGCAGCCCACATGCTCGGCCGCGCCGTCTACCGCATCGGTGGTCCGGACAGCGACGAGCGGCTCGTCGACGAGAAGATGCCGGCCGACTGACTGCGGCTCTAGGGTTGCGAACGCTTCGCGCCGTACGCGCAAGGAGTGTTTGAGGACCCACGGTGGGGCCGGATCGGTGGGCACGTGGACATTTCTGACGCGGACCTGGTGGCGCACTCCCTTTCCGATCCACGGTCGTTCGAGGCGCTCGTCGGCCGCTACGGCGCCCGGATCCACGCGTACCTCGCCCGTCGAGTGCCCGGCGCTGCCGACGATCTGCTCGGCGAGGTCTGGCTCGCTGCCTTCGAGGGCCGCCACCGTTACGACCCCGGGCAGGGCGGGGTGATCGGCTGGCTCTTCGGGATCGCGCGGTACGTCATGCTGGCGCACCTGCGACGCGAGCGACGCGGTCACGATCTTGTGCACCGCTTCTCCGAGGACACACTCGACGAGTGGCACGCGGTCGACGCCCGCCTCGACGCGATGCGCGTGGCGGCGGGCCTCCGCGACGCCATCGCACAGCTCACGCCGGAGGAGCGCGGCGTGCTGCTGCTCGTCGTGTGGGAGCAGCTCACGCCGTCGGAGGCGGCGCAGGCACTCGGGATCGCTCCCGGCACTGCGCGCTCCCGCCTGCACCGGGCCCGCACCCACATCCGTACGGCGTGCGCCGCGCAGGTACCGGCGCCCGTGCCCGCGACCTCGGAACCGCTCAGCGACGAAGGAGCAAAGTCATGACGACCATCGACGACGCCGACCCCTGGACCGCGCTCGAGCGCGCGGGCCACGTCCTCCCGGCGAGCGACGACGTCCTCGTCGCCGCACGGGCCGCCGTACGGCGTGCGGCGGCGACTGAGGCCCTGCGCGCCGACGTCGCCCGGGTACGACGGCGTCGGCGGTGGCGGATCGGGCTCGTCGCGGCCACCGTCGCGGCGGCGCTGACGCTTGGCGCGACCACAGTCGAGGTCGGGGACCAGCGGATCGGCGTGTCACCGGCTGCCGCAGCGGTCCTCGAGCGTGCGGCGAAGGCCACGCTGGCCGAATCGGACCCGGTCGTACGCCCCGGTCAGTACCTGCGGATCACGCTGGTGCAGCAGACGTGGACAGACGGGCGGCGGAACGAGCGATGGAAGCAGCGGTGGACCCGCACGATCTGGGTCCCGTACGACCGCGATGCCGACTGGACGTTCCGCGAGCGTACGCGCACGCCGGACGCCCCCGCCGCGATTGCGGCGGTCTACCGGCAGGCGGACGGCACGCGGCGAGGACCGAGCTGGAGCAACGCGGGGAGCGGCGCGGGGACGTACCTCAGGACGTACGATCCCGACTGGTACGCGACGCTCCCCCGCGACCCCGACGCTCTGCTCGGACGGCTCCGCAAGGAGCTCGGCGGCGACGGCTCAGGGCTCACGTACAACGTCCGAGAGATCTACAGCGAGGCACTCCGAAGCGGCCTGGCTCCCGCAGCGTTCCGTGCCCGGCTGTTCGAGGCGCTTGCCACGGTGCCCGGCGTTCACGTGCAGGAGAACGTGCGCACGCTCGACGGGAAGATCGGCGTAGGGATCGGCTACAGCAGCCGTGCGTCGTCCTGGCGGATGGTGTTCGACAAGCAGACCGGTCGCTACATCGGCGAGTGGGCCCGGGAGGGCGATCTCGGAGGGCTCACGCCCGGCGAGCCCTCCTTCGTCACCTCCGTACGGACCGACGTCGTCGACTCCGCCCCCGCGCCGGACTGACGGGCGCGAGGCAACGGCTCAGGACTCGGCTTGTGCGACGTCGAAGTAGTTGCCCTCGGGATCGGCGAGCGTCACCCAACGGAAGCCGGACTCCATGGTGTGGTCCTCCACCTGGTCGGCGCCGGCCGCCTCGAGCCGCGCGACCTCGGCGTCCAGGTCGGCCGCGACGAGGTCGAGGTGCATCTTATTCTTGCCGGGCGTCGGACGCCCGACCTTCTGGAAGGCCAGCTGGACCGGCACGTCGGGAAGCGACACGATCACGAACCAACCGTCGTTCTCCTCGACGACCTTGCCGCCGACCTGCTCGGCCCACCACCTCCCCAGGGTCAGGGGATCGGTGCTGTCGACCGTGATCATCGCGACGGTGAGACTCATGCCAGCACGCTAGCGGGCCGCAAGGGCAGTTGGCTCGCCCAACTGCCGAAGGTTGCCGTTGCTGGACCAGCTCGGAGAGGATCGAGCGCGTGACGACGGTGACCGGTGACTTCACTCTGACCTTCGACGAGCTGCGCGTGGTCACGCGCTTCGTCGCCGACAGCGCCAACGAGATCCTTCCCGTGTTCGAGCGCGAGCACCCCGATGACCCTCGCCCGCGGGCGGCGCTCGATGCCGCCTGGGAGTTCGTCGGCGGTGCGCGCCGGACCCGCCTCCAGCGCGCCACCTCCATGGACGCGCACCGGGCGGCGAGCGAGGCAAGGACCGAGGTCGCCCGGCTTGCCGCGCAGGCCGCCGGTGACGCTGCCTCCGCCCCGTACCTGCACCCGATCAGGAAGGCGCACCAGGTCGGCCACGTCCTGCGTGCCGCGGCGAACGCCGCACGCATCGCCGAGATCGAGGCGGGCGACGACCACGCGGCCGCGGAGACGGTGATCGAGCAGGCCCGCGCACGCGCGGCGCCGTTGCTCGTCGACGTCCTGCGCCGCTATCCCGCAGTCCCTGTGGGCAGGAGCCGCGCCACGCAGCTCATGAGCGCCCTGGACGCTGCACTGCGCGCGTCACGCTGAGCGCACGCAGCGCGCCACGTAGGTCCCGTCCACGACCTCGATGCCGTGCGTCTCGTGCTCGAAGCCCGGGAAGCGCCGGTCGAACTCCTCCAGAGCCCGCAGGTAGGCGAGGAACGGCCCGTGGTCGGGTCCCGCCGACTCACCGGGCATCACGAGCGGGATCCCCGGCGGGTACGGCACGAGACCGATCGCGAGCGTGCGCCCCGCGAGCGCGTCGAGCGGCACCGCGTCGACCGTCCCGCGGACCACGTGCGCGTACGCCTGCGCGGGCGTCATCACGGGCTCGGGGTGGGCGCCGAAGGCCTCGCTCTGCAGCGCCAGCATCCTCGTACGACCGATGGTCGCGTGCTGCTCGTCGGCCAGGTCGCGCAGCCCCATGCCCGCGTAGCGGCGCGGGTCGCGGGCGAACGTCGCCGGCAGCACCTGCTCGAGCGGACGGTTCGCGTCGAGGTCGCGCTTGAACGACATCAACGTCGTCACCAGCGATCCCCACTTGCCGCGCGTCACTCCGATCGAGAACAGCAGCAGGATCGAGTACGACTGGGTCTTCTCGACGACGATCGACGCCTGCTGCTCGAGGTACTCCGAGAGGATCGGCGCAGGCACGCCGAAGTCGGCCAGCGTCCCGTCCTCGTTCACCCCAGGCGTCACGACGGTGACCTTGATGGGGTCGAGCATCGCGTACGCGTCGGGGAGGTCGAAGCCGTGCCACCTCTCGTCCTGGCGCAGCAGCCACGGGTCCGGCGACGCGCAGAGCCACTCTTCGTCTGCGTCCTCGAAGCGCACCTTGGAGCCGTCGGCCTGGACCACCGTCTCCGGCTGCCACGGCCTCAGCGCCCAGTCGTCGTCCGGTGTCTCGGCGGCGACGCGGGCGAGCGTACGGCGGAAGGCGACCGCCTCCTGGATCGAGATCCCGGTCAGCAGCGGTCCGCCGCGGCCGGCCATCATCGCGGCCGACACGTCGTTCGACGCGATGATCGCGTAGAGCGGCGAGGTCGAGGAGTGCATCATGTACGCCTCGTTGAACAGGTCGTGCTCGACCGGGTTCCTGCCGTTGCGCACGTGCAGGTACGAAGCCTGGGACAGTGCGGCGAGCAGCTTGTGGGTCGACTGGGTCGCGAAGGTCGTCGGTGCGTCGTCCGGACGCTCGCCGCGGTGCATCGCGAAGCGCTCGGCGTAGATCGGGTGGAAGGCCGCGTACCCGTACCAGGCCTCGTCGAAGTGCAGCCGGTCGATGTGCGCGCCGAGGGTCCGCTCGACCGTCGGCACGTGGTAGAGCAGCCCGTCGTACGTGGAGTTGGTGATCATCGCGATCACCGGGTCGGCGGAGGCGTCCTCGACCAACGGCGACGCGGCCAGCTTGGCGGCGACCGCTTCACGGGTCAGCTCCGACGGCGGCACCGGGCCGATGATCCCGAGGTGGTTGCGGGTCGTCGTGAGGTAGACCGGGCGTCCGTGCGTGAGCGTCGCCGCCTGCTCGATCGACTTGTGTGCGTTGCGGTCGAGGACCATGACGTCGCCCGCGACGACCGACGCCTGGTGAAGGACCCGGTTGGACGTGGAGGTGCCGTTGGTGACGAAGTACGTCATGTCGGCGCCGAAGATCGTCGCCGCGCGGCGCTCCGCCTCTCCGATGGGGCCGGAGTGGTCCAGCAGCGAGCCGAGCTCGTGGACGGACACCGAGAGGTCGGAGCGGAACGTCTGCTCGCCGAAGAACTCCCAGAACGCCCGGCCCGCCGGCGAGCGGAGGAACGCCGCCCCACCCTCGTGGCCGGGGGTGTGCCAGGAGTACTCGTGCTTGCGGGAGTACTCGACGAGCGCGCCGAACATCGGCGGCAGCACGTCCTGGCGGTAGCGCTCGGCCGCGTTGCGGATGCGGCCGGCGATCCACGACGGCGTGTCGTCGAGCAGGTAGATCAGCTGGTCCACCTCGCGCAGAACGGCGGTGTCGAGGGAGTCGGCGCCGCGTGTCCCGGTCATCACGAACACCGGCAGGTCGGAGTTGCGCGCCCGTACGCCGGCGAGGAAGGTGGCGAGCCGGTTCGGGTCGACGTGGGCCTCGTGGTCGTCGGAGTCGCCGCCGGCGTCCGCGATGACCGCGCACAGGGAGGCGTCCGAGGCGACCCGCAGGACGGCGTCGTCGGGGCTCGGCGCGAACTCCGTCCGTACGTCGATGCGCTCGAGCTCTTGGACGACACGGCGCAGCATCTCCTCGTGCGCGGTCGTCGTCCGGGGTCGCTCATCGACGATGAGGACCTTGATGGCCCGCGAGGTCATTGATCCTTCGCTTGGCTCCGACATGTACCGCAGATCCTCCTGCCGCTTTGACACCTCACGCCAGATCATACGCACGTGGGGGTGACGGTCCGGCCGACCGACCGTGACGTCGGAGGCGGCCGGTACGGTCGTACCCATGCGGATCGCCACCTGGAACGTCAACTCCATCCGTTCGCGCATCGACCGCGTCGCCGCGTGGCTCGAGCGCAGCGACGTGGACGTCCTGGCGATCCAGGAGACCAAGTGCCGCGACGACCAGTTCCCCGAGCTGCCGCTGATCGGCGCGGGGTACGAGGTCGCCCACCACGGCCTCTCCCAGTGGAACGGCGTGGCGATCATCTCCCGCGTCGGGCTCGAGGACGTCCAGATCGGGTTCGCCGACATGCCGACCTGGGGCGACCCCGCGGCCGCCGAGGCGCGGGCGATCTCCGCGGTCTGCGGCGGCGTCCGCATCTGGTCGCTGTACATCCCGAACGGGCGGACCCTCGACGACCCGCACTACACCTACAAGCTGCAGTGGCTCGACCAGCTGCGCACCGACGCCGTGGGCTGGCTCGAGGCCGACCCGCAGGCGCAGATCGCGCTGATGGGCGACTGGAACATCGCGCCCCGCGACGAGGACGTGTGGGACACGGCCAAGTTCGAGGGCAAGACCCACGTCTCCAAGCTGGAGCGCGAGGCGTTCGCGTCGTTCGAGGACGCCGGGTACGCCGACGTGGTCCGGCCCCACACGCCCGGCCCGGGGACGTACACGTACTGGGACTACACGCAGCTGCGCTTCCCGCGCCGCGAGGGCATGCGGATCGACTTCGCCCTCTGCTCACCCGCGCTCGCGGGGCGCGTCACCGGTGCGTCGATCGACCGCGAGGAGCGCAAGGGCAAGGGCGCCTCCGACCACGCCCCCGTGGTCGTCGACCTCGCCTGACCGCCCGCGAGACACGCCGCGCGCGCCCGCGAGTCACTCGTCGACGAAGAGGTCGGGCCGCGCACCGTCGTACGGGGCACGCCACACGTCCCTGCCGTTCAGCGTGCCGACGTCCTCCCAGCCGGCCGACGCGATCAGGGAGTCCTCCGGCGCGTTGGGGAAGCGGCGCGGGTCGATCACGTACCGATAGCTCCGCCCGCCCTCGTGCCACCGAAGAGTCATCCGGACCGCGCTGAGGAAGCCGAGCCGGTCGGCGACCCAGCCTTGTCGTGCCATCTCCTCAAGCCAGGCCTCGAGGTTGTCCGTGCCCCGTACCCGCAGCGGGACGAACCAGTACGTGCGCCGATCGGCCATGCGCCCATGCTTGCGCACGCCTGCGTGACTCGCGAGCGCACGCGCGGTGACTCGCGAGCGGTCAGCCTTGGAGGTAGGTGAGCACCGCGAGGACGCGGCGGTTGTCGTCCTCGGAGACCGGCAGGTCGAGCTTGGCGAAGATCGAGTTGGTGTGCTTCGAGATGGCCTTCTCGGTGACGAACAGCCGCGCCGCGATCGCCGCGTTCGACCGCCCTTCGGCCATCAGCCCGAGCACCTCGCGCTCGCGGCCGGTGAGCCGGTCGACCGGACGGTTGGCGGCCGCTTTCGACAGCAGGGTCGAGACCACCTCCGGGTCGAGGACCGTGCCACCCGCCGCCACCTGGCGTACGGCGTCCACGAACCGCTCCACGTCCGCCACCCGGTCCTTCAGGAGGTAGCCGACGGCGCCCTCGCCGGACGACAGGAGCTCGCGGGCGTACAGCTGCTCGACGTACTGCGAGAGCACGAGCACCGGCAGCCCCGGACGAGCCGCCCGCGCCTCGATCGCCGTACGGAGCCCTTCGTCGGTGAAGGTCGGCGGCATCCGTACGTCCACCACGGCGACGTCGACGTCGACCTCGCGCAGCGCCTTCGCCAGCGACGGGGCGTTGTCGACGGCGGCGACCACCGTGAACCCGTTCGCCTCGAGCAGGCGCGTCAGTCCGTCCCGGAGGAGGGCGAGGTCTTCGGCAATGACAACACGCACGGCAGCTCCATGGTGACGACGGTCGGCCCCCCGGTGGGGCTCTCGACCACCATGGTGCCGTCGAAGGCGGCCAGCCGGCGACTCACCCCGGCGAGTCCCGTGCCCTCAGCCGGGTCGGCACCACCGACGCCGTTGTCGGCGACCACGGCGCGCAAGCGCTCCCCGTCGTAGGAGAGGTCGACCGACGCCGCGCTCGCGTCGGCGTGCTTGACCACGTTCGCGAGCGCCTCCGCGACCGCGAAGTACATCGCCGACTCGACCGGCTCCGGAGCGCGGCCCGGCAGCACCGCCGAGAACGACGTCGGCACCGCGAGGTCGAGCGCCAGCGCCTGGGCTGCCCCGACGAGACCGCGGTCGGCGAGGACCGGAGGGTGGATGCCGCGGACGACCGAACGCAGGTCGCCGAGCGCGGACGTCGTGGTCGCCCGCGCCTCCTCGATGAGGCGCGCGGCGGCCTCGGGGTCGGTGCGCATGAGCTGCTCGGCCAGCCCGAGGCTCATCCCGAGCGACACCAACCGCGCCTGCGCACCGTCGTGCAGGTCGCGCTCGATGCGCCTCAGCTCGGCAGCCGAGTGGTCGATGGTCTCCGTGCGCGACGCCGACACCTCTTCGAGCCGCCTCTCCAGCTCGCTGCGGGTCGGCGACAGCAGCGCCAGGTCCATCCGCGCGCGCAGCCGGCTCACCGGCGGAGTGAGCACCCACCAGGCGAGGGCGACGCCCCCGGACATCACCCACGCGGCGAACGACGAGGTCTGGTCGTCGATCCGGAAGAGCCCGAGCTCCATGTCGAACACGCCGCGCGGCGTGACCCAGTAGATGAACGGGAAGATGACGAACCAGACCACCCCGAGCAGCAGCACGACGGGGATCAGGGAGAGGATCCACCCGATCGTGGTCGAGGCGTACGCCCAGCCGAGGTCACGCCAGCGCGCCGGGTCCTTCGCCCAGTCGCGAACGACCACCTTCACTCCGCGCGACTCGCGCTCACGGTACGGGCTGAGGACCGTGGTGCGGAGGACCTGAGAGGCGAAGTAGCGGTGCACGTTCGCCAGCTGCCGCAAGAAGGGCACGAACGCGGCGAGGACGGCGAGGCCGATCCCGAGCGCACCCAGCGGGATCGCGATCGTGATGGCGAGGCCCGCCACCATCGTGGGCAGTCCGAGAACGAGGTACACGAGGGCGAGCCCGGTCAGCCCGAGGCGCGACGTCTGCCGCCGTGGGGCGTAGGGCTCGGGTCTGGCCGTGGGCGTGCTCATCGCGGCTCCTGCAGCATCCGTCATCGTGCTCATGCTCCCACTGTGCGTGTGCTCCACGCCCCGGACAGTGGGGCTAGCACCACCTCGGTTCGGGAGTTCGCACCCGTGATCGTGCGAGCGAGGAACGGAATCGTCGACGGGGACGGACACCGACCGAACCGAGAGGCAGTCATGACTACCACCGCACCACCTCCGCACAGGCCCGGCACCCGCTCTGCGCGCCGCTCGCCGGTCGTGCGGGTCGCCCGCTGGAGCGCCACCCACCCGTGGCGCGCGCTGGGACTCTGGCTCGCCCTGGTCGCCGGCGCGATGACGCTGATGGCTCTCGTGCCGACGCAGAGCATGTCTGACGACGACTACGGCGTCGGCGAGTCAGGACGCGCGGCGGAGATGATCCGCGACGCCGACCTCGAGCAGGCGCCCAACGAGGTCGTGCTCGTCACCGCCGAGAGCGGCACGCTGGACCGTGCAGCCGCCGAGGGGGCGTACGCGTCGATGCGCGCCGCCGCTTCCTCGATCGCGCACGTCGACGCGGTCGGGCCGCCGGTGTGGTCCGAGGACGGCTCCGCGATGCTGATCCCGCTGGTGCTGGAGAAGGGAGTCGACGACCTCGACGCCACCGTGGAGGCGCTCCAGGACACCACCGCCGACCTCGCGGACTCCCACCCCGAGCTGGAGATCGCCCAGACCGGCGGCGAGTCCATCGGGACGCAGGTCGACGAACGCGTCGGCGAGGACCTCGGCTCCGGGGAGTCACGCAGCCTCCCGATCACGTTCCTCATCATGATCGTGGCCTTCGGTGCGCTCATCGCTGCGGTGATCCCGGTCGCGCTGGCGTTCTCGTGCGTGCTCACCGCCATGGGCCTGTACGCGGTGGTGTCCGCGCTCGTCCCCGACTCGGGGTCGGTCGCGAGCGTCATCCTGATGATCGGCATGGCCGTCGGCGTCGACTACTCGCTCTTCTACCTCAAGCGCGAGCGCGAAGAGCGCCGCAAGGGCGCGAGCACGGTCGACGCGATCGAGATCGCGGCGGCCACCTCGGGCCGAGCCGTCGTCGTCGCCGGTCTCGCCGTGATCGTCGCGATGTCCGGTCTGCTCCTCACCCGCGACACGATCTTCGCCGGCCTGGCCATCGGCGCCATGCTGGTCGTGGCCGTCGCCATGGTCGGCTCGGTGACCGTTCTGCCCGCGCTGCTCGGCAAGCTCGGCCGGTGGGTGGACCGCCCTCGGGTGCCGGGCCTGTGGCGGCTCAACGCGCGTATCGGCCGGGGTGGCATCAGCAAGCGCCTCATCGGCCCGGTGCTCGCTCGCCCGAAGGCTGCACTCGCGCTCTCCCTGGGCACGCTCGTCGCGCTCTCGGCACCTGCGCTCGGCATGACCTTGCACGCGGGGACGATCGACACGCTCCCGCAGGACATCCCCGCGGTGGCGACCTTCCAGACCGTCCAAGAGCACTTCCCTGCAGAGCGCCCCTCCCTCGAGATCGTCGCGCGGGCCGACTCCGACGGCGGCGCCACATCGGCCGGGCTCGCGCTCGAGTCCCTCGCGGCACGTGCCCAGAGCGACGGGCTCGCGTCGGACGCCAGCGAGGTGGCGGTCTCCGAGGACGGGCGTACGGCGCTGCTGCGGCTGACGGCGACAGGCGCCGAGGGCGACGACGCGAACGAGGACGCGGTCGCCGAGCTGCGCGACACCGCGGTCCCCGACGCGCTCGGTGACATCGACGGCCTCACCTGGGCCGTCGGCGGTGACGTCGCCGAGGCGATGGACGCCCAGGACGCCCAGCGCGACGCGCTCCCCCTGGTGGTCGGGTTCGTGCTGGCCTTGACGATGCTGATGATGTGGGTGGTCTTCCGCAACGGCGCCGTCGCCCTGCTCACGACCGGTCTCAACCTGCTCTCGGTCGGCGCCGCGTTCGGTGTGATGACGCTGGTCTTCCAGCACACGTGGGCGGAGGGGATGCTCGACTTCACCTCGCCGGGGTTCCTGGTGGACTGGGTGCCGCTGTTCTGCTTCGTGGTCCTCGTCGGGTTGTCGATGGACTACCACGTGTTCGTGATGAGCCGGGTCCGCGAGGGGATGCGACGCGGTCTCTCGACCCGGCTCGCGGTCGAGTACGGGGTGCGCGAGACGGCGAGCGTCGTCACCAGCGCCGCCGCGGTGATGGTGTCGGTGTTCGCGGTGTTCGCGACGCTGTCGATGCTCGAGATGAAGCAGATGGGCGTCGGGCTGTCGATCGCGATCCTCGTCGACGCCACGATCGTGCGCCTGGTCCTGCTGCCCGCGGCGCTGGTGCTGCTCGACAAGCGCCTGGGCTCGCTGCGCCGCACGGCGCCGGCGGAGGAGCTCGTGCCCGCCGCCTGACAGGGTCGTACGGCGGCGCCGGACGTCAGGTGCGGACGGCGCCGCCGGTCAAGGCCTGGACGTCGCGGACGACGAGGTCGACCGGGGTGTCCAGCAGGTCCTGAGGGAGGTAGACGAGGCGGAACCACGACCCGGCGGGGCGACGACGCGTACGGATCCGCAAGACCATGACACCGCGCATCGGGCCACGCTGACCGACGTTCGTCAGGTCGCCCCACGTCAGCGAGACCGGCCGGGCCGGCCCCAGGTCGGACCAGGCGACGTCGAGGCCGGAGCGCCGGACCACCACGGCGACGTCGGGGCCGTCGCGCCGCGGAAGTCCGGCCCGGATGCGTCGCGCAGCGGCGTACGAGTAGAGAGGGACGGGCGCGGTGAGCAGCAGCATCAGCAGCGCGAACGGCACGGCGATCAGACCCACGGCTGGGACAAGCGCGAGTATCGCGAGGTTCATGACCGCGATCACGCCCAGTCCCACCGCGCTGATGCGGCACGACCGGTTGCACCTCCGTTCGTACACGGCGAGCCGCTCATGACGAAAGCGCACGACGCCGAGGACGTCGTGCGCTGTCGCGTGGTCGATACCGATGCTGTCCGGGGAGTCCGTCACGCCCGGAGCGTACCGTCAGGTCAGCTCCCCCAGGTCGGCCTCAGCGGGAAGTCGAGGGAGCCGTCAGGGGCGGTCTTCGTCGCGAGCACGTGGTGAAGCTGGATGCTGTTGCGCTCGAAGCCGAGCCGCGAGCCCGCCATGTAGAGGCCCCACACCCGGGCGGTGCCGATGCCGACCTCGGCGACGGCCTCGTCCCAGTTGTCGACCAGATTGCGGTTCCAGTCGCGCAGCGTCATCGCGTAGTGCAGCCGGAGGTTCTCCTCGTGCTGCACCTCCAGGCCCGCGTCCTGCACCTCGGTGATGATCCGGCCCGAGCCGGTGAGCTCGCCGTCGGGGAAGACGTACCGGTCGATGAACTGACCGGCACTCGCCCGTGACCGGTTGTCCGGGCGGGTGATGCAGTGGTTGAGCATCCGGCCGCCGACCTTGAGGTGGTCACGGATGAAGCCGAAGTACGACGCGTAGTTCTGGACGCCGATGTGCTCGGTGAGACCGATCGAGCTGATCGCGTCGAACCCGCCCTCGGTCACGTCGCGGTAGTCGCAGAACCGCACCTCGGCGACGTCGGACAGGCCGTCGCGCGCGATCGCCTCCTGCGCCCACAGCGCCTGCTGCTCCGACAGCGTCGCCCCGATCACCGTGACGCCGTAGTGCTTGGCGGCGTGCCGGACCATGCCACCCCACCCGCACCCGATGTCGAGCAGCCGCTGGCCGGGCTGGAGGTCGAGCTTGCGGCAGACCAGGTCGTACTTCTCGTACTGCGCCTCCTCCAGGCTCGCGTCGGCCTTGGGGAACACCGCGCACGTGTACGTCATCGACGGGCCGAGGACGAGCTCGTAGAAGCGGTTGGAGACGTCGTAGTGGTGGTGGATGGCCTCGGCGTCGCGGGCCTTGGAGTGACGCAGGTGCTCCAGCGCCCGACGCCAGCGCGGCAGGGACTCCTGCGGCGGGGGCGGCGGAGGCAGCAGGTGAGAGACGCCGAGTGCGCGGACCACCTTCACCGTCTCGGCGACGCTCGGCGCACGCAGCCGAGTCTTGTCCATGAGCAGGACCAGCGCGTCGTACGGGTCGCCGGGGTGCACACCCTCGATGACGAGGTCACCGGCGACGTACGCCCGAGCGAAGCCGAGGTCACCGGGCGCGCTCATGATGTAGGAGAGCCCACGCTCGCTCTCCAGCCGCAGACGGATGGGGGCGTCGGGCGGGCCGAAGGAGCTGCCGTCGTACGACGCGAAGTGGAAGTCGGGGTCCTCGCCTTGGAAGAGGACCTCGAGCGCCTCACCGATCGTCATGGTGGGCCGTGTGGTCACAGTCATCGACGCTTCACCGCTTTCTCGTAGAGTCCGGTCAGCCGGTCCTTGGGGTCGTAGGCGGCCTTCACCTCGGTGAGGTGAGGCAGGTTGTAGAGGTCGGCGAAGGTCTCGGCGTCGTAGAACGCCTCGGAGTAGAGCGACTTGTGGCCACCCAGCTCGTGGACCTTCTCCTCGACCTGTCGGTTGACCAGGCCGGCCGGCGCGTCCCCCGGGACCGCGACCGTGCCCCAGAACCCGACGTTGACGTACGTCGTGCCCGGCTCGAGCGGGTAGAGCGGCCAGCGGGTCGCGCTCCCCGGGCCGTCGGGCTCGCGCAGCCGCAGCGGGCACAGCCACACCGGACGCATCCCGACCGCCTCGTCGAACCACCGGAGGAACTCCGGCAGACGGTCGACCGCGACCTCGATGTCCTGGATGACACGCTCGCGCTTCTCGATGCCGTTGCGCTTGAGGACGTCCAGCTTGTGGGCGAGCCCGTACTTCGTGTCGAGGCCGACGATGCGCTGGAAGACGTCACTCCGCCGATGCTTCCGTGGCCACACCCGTCGGATCAACGGATTTTGCGCGCCGAAGGCGCCGCTGCACCAGAACCAGTCGGTGTCCCAGCGCCAGAGGTACGACTCCATGGTCAGCGCGTCTGTCGTCCGCTCGGCGATCGAGCGGTAGTAGATCTGCTGGCCGGTGTAGTCGCTGACGCGTTGCGGCTCGTCGGTGAACTCGGCCAACGTCAGGAAGATCTCGCCGGGAGAGAACGCCGTGCCGTCGATCGCGTCGACGCGGACGCCGTCGTGGGAACGTGCATCGACGATCCGCGCGATCGCGGCGGCCGCGGAGTCGGGGTCGTCGAAGCGCAGGTGGCGCAGACGCACGAACGGCGGCACCTTCTCGAGGAGGATGCGGATGCGCGTGGTGTAGCCGAGGGTCCCGTACGAGTTGGCGAACGCGAAGAAGAGGTCGCTGCGTTCCTCGCGGCTGCAGGTGACCACCTCGCCCGCGCCGGTGAAGACGTCCATCTCCACGACCGACTCGTGCGGGAGGCCGTTGCGGAACGACGTGGCCTCGATGCCGAGCCCGGTCACCGCCCCGCCGAGCGTGATCGTGCGCAGCTGCGGCACCACGTACGGGATGAAGCCGCGCGCCAGCGTGACCGCCACCAGGTCCTCGTACGTGCACATGCCCTGGACGTCGGCGGTCGCCTGGCCGGTGGCGGGGTCGACGTCGACATTGACGACGCCGGTGAGTCCGGAGACGTCCAGGCCGGGGGCGTCGGTGGCGGCGCGTGGCCGGAAGAGGTTGGTGGTGCGCTTGGCCAGCCGCACAGGCGCCCCGTCAGGGATGGCCTCGTACGAGGCTCTGAGTCTGCGTACGGCGTCGTCGTGCGCTGCGTGTCCGACGAGATCCGGTCCGAGGAGGTCGCTCACGAGCCTCAGGTTATGCACGCACGCAGACAGCCGCTAGACAAGTGGGGCTTTTGTCCCGCGGCGCGCCCCGCTCAGGCGAGGAAGCGCAGGGCCGCGACGTACCCCTCGAAGCCGAGGCCGACGATCACGCCGGTGGCGACCGCCGACAGGTACGAGTGGTGACGGAACTCCTCGCGCGCGTGCACGTTCGTGATGTGCACCTCGATCATCGGCGCGGTCAGACCCGCCGCCGCGTCGCGGATCGCGACCGACGTGTGGGTCCACGCACCTGCGTTGATCACGACCGGCTGCTGCGCGTCAGCGGCGTCGTGCAGCCAGCCGATCATCTCGGCCTCGCTGTTGGTCTGCCGCACGTCCACGGTGAGGTTCACCTCGGCGGCCGCGGCGTGGCACAGCGCGACGAGGTCGTCGTACGTCCGGTCGCCGTAGACGGTGGGTTCGCGCACGCCGAGGCGGTTGAGGTTGGGACCGTTGAGGACGAGGACGGTGGCCATCAGTCGTGCTCCTTTGGGGCGAAGTGCCACGCCAGTATCTCGGACGACGTGGTCGCCCTCACCGCAAGCGGGCCGCGACCGCTCGCACGGACGACGTCGCCGGTGTCCAGGGCGACCCCGGCGCCCTCGACCGCACCGCGCGTGACCTGGAGGTGGACCAGCCCGTCCTCCGGCAGCTCGACCACGTCCCCGGGGTCGAGGAGCGCCGCGTACAGCGTGACGCCCTCCCGCAGCTGCAGGACCTCGAGCGGGTAGCCGCGCGCACCCTGCAGGTCCCACTGCCGGTACGAGGGTGGCCCGGGATCCGGCGCAGCGAGCTCCGCCTCCGAGGGCGCGACCATCATCTGCAGGAACCGCAGCGGCTCGTGCTCCGACGCGTTGCGCTCGGTGTGCTCGACGCCGGCGCGGGCGCTGACGTGCTGCACCTCCCCCGGGCGAACGACCCCACGCGTCCCGGTGGAGTCCTCGTGCGCGAGCACCCCGTCGAGGACCCACGTGATGATCTCAACGTCGCTGTGCCGGTGGCTGTCGTACCCGGCACCCGGGTCGAGGCACTCCTCGTTGACCGCACGCAGCGGGCCGAACGCGACGTTGTCGGGGTCGTAGTGGTCTCCGTACGAGAACGAGTGCCGCGTCGTGATCCCGTCGCGACGCGTCTGTGCGCGCTCGTCCGCACGGATCACCCGGAGCGGGCGGCGAGGAGCCGGCTCGCCGCGCCTGCGGAAGATCCTCACGCGTATCCCAGCTCGTGGAGGCGGTCGTCGTCGATGCCGAAGTAGTGCGCGATCTCGTGCGCGACCGTGATCCCGACCTCCTCGACCACGTCGTCCTCCGTGTCGCAGATCGCCAGGGTCGGGTTGCGGTAGATCGTGATCCGGTCCGGCAGCACACCCCCGTACGCGGAGGTCCGCTCGGTGACCGGGATGCCGTCGTACAGACCGAGGAGGGTGGGGTCGTCGTCGGGGGCGTCGTCCTCGATGAGCAGCACGACGTTCTCGAGGAGCCCGGTGAGGTCTTCGGGCAGGGCGTCGAAGGCTTGCTCGACGAGCTCGGCGAAGCGGTCCGGCGGCATCTCCATCACGTGCCCAGTGTGCCGGAACACCCTCGGAGCCCCTCCCCGGCTTTGGCCCCGCACGCCCCGTGCCCGTACGATGCAACCGTCCGCACCGTGGTGCACGGTTGCGGGGCGCCCCCTTCGTCTAGCGGCCTAGGACGCCGCCCTTTCAAGGCGGTAGCGCGGGTTCGAATCCCGTAGGGGGTACCACCTCGACGGCTCGTGAGGGCGCTCCCCGAAAAGGGGGACCCCCGGTTTGGGAGTCGCTTGAGGGGTCCGCTAAAGTGGTGCTCGCACCGCTGAGCGGCGCAAAAACTGAAGATCTGGCCCTGTGGCGCAGTTGGTTAGCGCGCCGCCCTGTCACGGCGGAGGTCGCGAGTTCGAGTCTCGTCAGGGTCGCCAGCACGAGGCCCGGATCCCTAGCGGATCCGGGCCTCGTTCGTTTGTCGTCAGTCCGTTGTCGTCAGCGTGCGGATCGCCAGCGGCATGCGCCGGCTGCGGCGCAGGTTGCCCTTCGCCACCGACCGCAGCCCTCGGCCGAGGATCGTCGGCGTCGTCAGGTCGACGTGGTCGTCACGGTCGTCCACCAGCAGCCGTACGATCGGCGCCGCCGCCTGCTCGGGTGCACGCCCCCACAGGCCCACGACCCACGGCAGCGCGGCCACCCGCCGCTCCATGCCCGGCGTGACCGTCACCTCGCTCAGCATCTCGGTCTTCACCAGGCCCGGGTCGTACCCGTGGACCCGCACCCCGGTGTCCTTGAGCTCGGCGCGGACCGTCCGCGTGTACTGCCGGTTCCACGCCTTCGACGTGGCGTACGCGTTCTGCCACGGCACCGGCTTCGTCGCACCCTTGCCCCACACGTTGACCACGTGGCCACCACCCTGCGCGAGCATCGCGGTCACGGCCGTGCGGGTGCCGTGGTGGACCGCACGGATGTTGACGTCGACGACCCGGTCGAAGACGTCCGTCGGAGTCAGGTAGGTCGGTCCGTAGATGCCGGGGACTCCGGCGTTGTTGACCCAGACGTCGAGTCGGCCCCACTCGAGAGCACGGTCGCGGACGCTCTCGACCGCAGCGAGGTCGGTCACGTCGGCCTCGACGCCGACGGCCTCCACCCCCTCCCCCTCGAGACGACGGACGGCGTCGGCGACGCCGCTGTCGGGCAAGGACGCCACGACGACGCGGGCACCGGCCCGGCCGAGCGCGCCGGCGAAGGCGAACCCGAGACCGGTCGAACCGCCGGTCACGACCGCCACCTGACCCGCGAGCGGGCTCTCCGTCATCTCGTCTCCTCTGAACGCTCCCACCGGCGATGGTCAGCATAGGGTGGCACGCGCCACAACTAGTTTGAGGATGAAACGGAAATTGATTGCCGTTTCAACCGTCTATGACCGCAACACTTCCCGAGCTGACGCTGCCCGCTGCCGCGCAGGACCTCCTGTTCCGCGAGGCTCGGACGGCGAACGCCTTCACAAACGAGCCCGTGACCGCCGACGAGATCCGCGCGGTCTACGACCTGGTCAAGTACGGCCCCACGGCCATGAACAGCCAGCCGCTGCGCATCACCCTGGTGGCCAGCGACGAAGGCCGCCGGCGTCTGCTCCCCCACATGAGCGAGGGCAACCGCGCCAAGACCGGCGCCGCGCCGCTCGTCGCGATCCTCGCGAGCGACGTCGACTTCCACGAGAACCTTCCCGAGGTCTTCCCGCACGCCCCCGGCATCCGTGACCTGCTGCACGGGGACCCGGACGGCCGCGCGTCGATGGCGACGCTCAACGCCGGGCTCCAGATCGGCTACTTCATCGTCGGCGTCCGTGCGGCCGGCCTCTTCGCCGGGCCCATGACCGGCTTCGACGCCGCCGGTATCGACAAGGAGTTCTTCGACGGTACGGCTCTCAAGACCCTCGTCGTCGTCAACATCGGTCACCCTGCCGAAGGCGCGTACCGGCACCGCCTGCCCCGCCTCGACGAGTCCCGCGTCATCACGGTCGCCTGAACCCCACCGGGTTTCTCCCGCCCCGGGCGTGCCTTGTATAGTGAGGCACGCCCGGGAGATCCCGGGCTGCTTCTTGAGGCGCGAGCCTCAGCGAGGCACGGCCAGGTAGCTCAGTTGGTACGAGCGTCCGCCTGAAAAGCGGAAGGTCGCCGGTTCGACCCCGGCCCTGGCCACCCACCGAAGGCCCGCAGGCATCCGCCTGCGGGCCTTCGTCGTCTCCGCGGACCCCGGACCCGTGGTGCATGCCGGTTGCAGGGTCGGCACAACCGGCGGAACGTATGAGGTGCGCACCGACAGTCACGAGGGACGGAGCAGACGATGGTCAACCAGGATGCACCCGTCGTGGTCGGGGTTGCGGCCACCACGGTGGACGACCCAGTGTCGCTCGCGTTCGCTGCTGCGCTCGCCGCGCGCCGCGGAGCACCGGTCGTGCTGGTCCATGCCACCCACGGCACGCCTGAGCACCCGACCACCCTCCCCCTCCTCAACCGGGAGGACCGCCGTGCCGTCGGCCAGGACATCCTGGACAAGGCTCAGCAGAGGGTGCGCGACTTCTCCGGCGGCGCGGTCGAGGTCCACACCGAGCTCGCTGACTCAGGGATCGTTCCGGCCCTCATCGAGGCGTCGCACGGGGCCTCCGTCGTCATCCTCCGGCGACGCGACCTGTCGTCGCTGGAGCGCGTCTTCACTGGCTCGATCATCACGGGCGTCGCCGCGCGTGCCGGATGTCCGGTGGTCTGCGTGCCGTCGGGATGGGACCCGACTTCGGTGCACGACCGGGTGGTCGTCGGCCTGGACGACGCCGCGTTGTCGCCCGAGGCGCTCGACTACGCGTTCCCGGCGGCAGAGGAGCGCAAGGCGACGCTGCACGTGCTGTACGCGTGGCGCGCGCCGACGGTCTACGACGACATCATCTTCGCCCGGACGAACGAGGCCTCGTGGCGTGAGGGGACGCGCCAGCACCTCGAGGAGCAGCTGGCACCGTGGCGCGACCGCCATCCGCACGTCCGCGTCGAGATCGATGTCGCCTACGCGCGACCCGCTCAGGCGCTGGCCCAGGCCAGCCGGTCGAGCGACCTGCTCGTGCTCGGACGACGGACGAGACCACTGCCCGGCGGCCTCGCGCTCGGATCGGTGTCGCGCGCGCTGGTCAGCGCGACCGAGTGCCCGCTTGTGATCGCGCCGCACCCGGACGACATGACCGGTTAGGACGTCAGGCGGTGCCGCGGAGCAGCCGGTACCCCGCGTACGCGAGGCCGACGGCGGCGGCGTCCTCGACGAGGGCTGCCGGCAGGTCGGGCTTGCCGCTGCGCGCCCAGGCCCCACGCCAGGCCGCACCGGCGAGGGAGCCGGCCAGCGCACCGCCCGCCCCGAGGGCAGCCGGCACGAGGCGCCCCGCGCCTTGCCGTCCGCCCAGGAGGACGCCGGTGGCCGCGCCGGCGAAGACCCGACCCGACAGCGGAGCGGGCTTCAGACGGTTCGGCGCCACCGGCAGCTTGTCACCGACCAGCTCAGCCGCGACGCTGCCCAGCGCGGCGAGGCTCGCCGCCCGCGAGCGGCTGCCGCTCGCCATCCGCGCCACGACCGGACCCAGCGTCGACCGCCCGCCGCTGGCCGCCCCGAGGACCGCGCTCGCGAGCTGGACCTGCCGCCGTGCCGTTCCCTGCCTCATCGCACCCTCCGTACGCTCGAACCTGGTCGTAAGGTCCCCCGACCCTCACCGGCTCAAACGGGGCGCGCGGACTCAGCTCGCGCGGCTCTCGTCCTCGGGACCGAATCCCTCCTCGAGGAGGCGACGAACCTCCGCCTCGCGGAACCGGCGGTGGCCGCCAAGGGTCCGGATCGAGCTGATCTTGCCTGCTTGGGCCCACCGCGTGACGGTTTTGGGCACAACTCGGAACATCTTGGCGACCTCGGACGGCGTAAGAAGGCGTTCCGCATCGGGGGAGTGCGAATCCATGGGGTGAATGATGCCAAACCCGCCCTTTGGAGCCGAGGGGGCTCCGCGAATCCGTATCGAGATGTAACCGAACGTCGCAGAATTCGTACCAACCTTGTCCGCCACCCTCGCAGAGGCGCGCTCCTAGAGTGGGGAAGCAGCAGAGTGATCCATGACGACGTGGAGGTGGAGCGTGAGCGGTCTGCAGGTGTCTCCGTTCGGCAGCGGCCATGAGCAGGTGGTCTTCTGCCAGGACGAGGAGACCGGGTTGAAGGCGATCGTCGCCGTGTGGTCGACGGCGCTGGGGCCCGGACTGGGCGGGACGCGCTTCTTCCCGTACGCCGACGAGAGCGCCGCTCTGGCCGACGTGCTCGCCCTCTCCCGCGCCATGGCGTACAAGGCGTCGCTGGCCGGACTCGACCTCGGCGGCGGCAAGGCCGTCATCATCGGCGACCCGCACCGCGACAAGTCCGAGGCACGGCTGCGGACGTACGGACGGTTCGTCGAGTCGCTGCACGGGCGCTACTACACGGCCTGCGACGTCGGCACCTTCCCGGAGGACATGGACGTCATCGCGCGCGAGACCTCGTACGTGACGGGGCGCACCGCTGCTCACGGCGGCGCGGGCGACTCGTCGGTGCTCACCGCGTACGGCGTGTTCCAAGGGATGCGGGCCTGCGCGGAGTTCGTGTGGGACAACCCGTCGCTCGCGGGCCGTACGGTCGGTGTCGCCGGGGTCGGCAAGGTCGGCAGGCACTTGGTGGAGCACCTGGTCGCCGACGGGGCGGAGGTCGTGGTCACCGACGTCGACCCCGACGCCGTCGACAACGTCCGCCGCGCCCACCCCGGTGTGCGCGCGGTCGCCGACACCGCGGCCCTGGTGCGAGAGCCGCTCGACGTGTACGCCCCGTGCGCCCTGGGTGGTGCGCTCGACGACGAGACCGTGGCCGTGCTCCGTGCCCGCATCGTGTGCGGCGGCGCCAACAACCAGCTCGCCCACGCGGGGACGGAGGACCTGCTCGCCGACCGCGGGACCGTGTACGCGCCCGACTACTGCGTGAACGCGGGAGGTCTGATCCAGGTCGCCGACGAGCTGGAGGGGTTCTCCTTCGACCGGGCGAAGGCTCGGGCGGCCCGGATCCACACGACGACACTCGACGTGCTCCACCGCGCGAAGGAGGAAGGAGTCGCCCCTTCGACCGCGGCCGACCGCATCGCCGAGCAGCGCATGCGCGACGTCGGCCGACTCCGCGGCATCTGGCTCCCGTGACCCGCCACGTACGATCGTCTGCGTGCCCCTGACGATCGCCTCGACCTTCCGTGCCTGACCACCCGCCGCTGACCGGCGGCGGGATCATCCGTCGGATGGTGCGCCGCAACACCGGTCGGCTGAGCGGGTCGTTCGCCCTGCTGTGCGTCTGGCAGCTGTGCGAGGCGGTGGTACCGATCCTGATCGGCGTCATCATCGACCGCGCGATCGCCCCCAGCGACACGACGGCCTTCCTCGTGGGCGCCGCCGCCCTGTGTCTCCTGATGGGGACGCTGAGCTACTCCTACCGGTTCGGCGCCCGCATCGCGTACGCGGTCACCCAGCGCGAGGAGCACGCCCTTCGGATGGAGATCACCGCGCACGTCCTCCACCCGCGCGGCGCGCGCACCGGCATGCTCGCGGGCGAGACCCTCTCGGTCGCGACCGGTGACGCGCAGGCAGCGACGCAGGTCCTGCGGTGGATCGGCTTCACCGTGAGCTCGACGGTCGTCCTGATCGCGTCCGCGACCTACCTGCTCTCGATCGACGTGGTTCTCGGCCTCGTCGTCCTCGTCGGCGTGCCGACGGCCGTCGGTCTCTCCCAGCTGGTCAGCCCGTTCGTCGCCCGCCGCTTCAGCACGGAGCAGCAGGCCGTCGCCGAGGCGTCCGGCATGGCGACCGACCTCGTCCAAGGCATCCGCCCGCTCAAGGGCATCGGCGCGGAGGAGGCCGCCGGACAGCGCTACCGCCGGTCGAGCCGCGTCGCCGAGCGCGCTGCCGTGGGGACGACGCGCGGGTGGAGCGCGATGGGCGCGATCACCAAGGCGCTCAGCGGTGTCCTGCTCGCCGCCGTCGCGCTGGTCGCCGGACTGCGGGCGCTCGACGGCGAGCTCACGCTGGGCCAGTTCATCGCCGTCGTCGGCCTCACCCAGTTCCTCGCCGAGCCGGTCGAGCTCGTCGCCCACATCGGAGCCCAGCTCGCCACCTCCTACGCCTCGGCCAAGCGCGTCGCCGCCTTCCTCGCCACCCCCCGGCTGGTCCCGCCGGGCAGCCAGCAGCCTCGCCCCGCAGCCCCGTACGGGCTGAAGCTGGACGGGGTCGGAGGTGGCCGGCTGCAGCACGTCGACCTCCACGCCGAGCCCGGCGAGCTGGTCGGCGTCCTGGTGGACGACCCCGCCACCTCCGACGCTCTGGTGGACCTGCTCACGGCGGAGTCGGAGCCGGAGTCCGGGACCGTCCTCCTCGGCGGCACGCCGCTGACCGACCTCGCCGTCGACGCACGACGGGAGATCCTGCTGACCGCGCGGCATCACGTCGACCTCTTCGACGGCACGGTCGCGTCCAACGTCGACCCACGCGGCACCCTCGACGACGACACCGTCCGCGCCCTGCTGGACACGGCCGCCGCCGACGACCTCGTGGCCACCCACCCGTCCGGCCTCGCACGTCCAGTCCGCGTCGACGGCGCGCTCTCCGGTGGTCAGCGCCAGCGCCTCGCCCTCGCCCGGGCACTCGCCGCCGACGCACCGGTCCTCGTCCTCCAGGACCCGACCTCCGCGGTCGACGCGGTGACGGAGCAGGAGATCGCCGCCCGTCTCGTCGCGCGACGTCACGCAGCGGAATCGACGCGCGTGACCGTGGTGATCACCAGCAGCCCCGCCCTGCTCGCCGGCGCCGACCGCGTCGTGGTCGTCGCCGAAGGCCGTACGGTCGCCTCCGGGCAGCACACCGACCTCCTCGACCGCAGCGACTACCGCGCGCTGGTGCTGCGATGAGCCGGCGCCTCCTCCCGATCGCCTCCCGCCGGGACACGACACGCCTCGCCTGGGCGCTGCTGCGCGAGCGGCGCGGGCCGCTCGTCATCTGTGTGGTCGCGTTCGCGCTCGCCGGCGCGCTGAGCCTCGTCCCGCCGTGGGTGCTGGGCGACCTCGTGGACGCGATCGGCGACGGCGGCGACCGTACGACCGTCCTGCGCGGCGCCGCCGTGATCGCCGCCGCAGGAGTCGGCGCCGGACTCTTCGCCGGGGTCGCCATCGCTGCGCTCGGCCACGCCGTGATCCCCGCCCTCGCCCGGCTGCGCGAGGAGGTCGTCGACCGGGTCCTCGACCTCGAGCCGGACCGTCTCGAGGAGGCCGGCCGCGGCGACGTGCTGGCACGCGTCGGCGACGACGTGCGTACGGTCAACACGTCGCTCGACGAGGGTGTCCCGACGACGATCGACTCCCTCGTCGCGATCGGCTTCACCGTCGTCGGGCTCTCCGCGCTCGACTGGCGGCTCGGGCTGGCCGGCCTGTGCGCGATCCCCGTCTACGCGATGGGCCTGCGCTGGTACCTCCCCCACGCCGGACCCCGCTACCGCGCCGAGCGCGTCGCCGAGGGCGAGCGGGCGGAGGCCCTCCTCACCGGCCTGCAGAGCGCCCCGACGCTGCGTGCCCTGCGGTACGAGGAGATGTGGCAGCGCCGCGTCGAGGACAAGTCCTGGCAGGCGGCGACGGTCGCGATCGACGTGTACCGGCTGCTGACCCGCTTCTGGGCGCGCAGCAACCGCGCGGAGCTCGTCGGGCTGCTCCTGGTGCTCGGAGCCGGTTTCGTCCTCGTACGAGGCGACCTCGTGACGGTCGGCGCGGCGACCACGGCTGCGTTGTTCTTCCACCGGCTCTTCAACCCGATCGGCGGGCTGCTGGCGACGTTCGACCAGGTCCAGGCGGCCGGAGCCTCGCTGGCCCGGCTGGCCGGTCTTGCGCTCCTGCCGGCGAGCGAGGCCGTCTCCCGCCCCACTCGCGACGAGCGCCCCGGACTGGAGCTCGAGGGGATCCACCACACGTACGGCGACGGCGACGAGGTCCTCCACGACGTGTCGGTCCGGGTCTCGCCCGGCGAGAAGGTCGCGCTGGTGGGGGCGACCGGCGCTGGCAAGAGCACCCTGGCGCTCATCGCCGCAGGGCACCTCGTACCGTCCCGCGGCACCCGTACGCTCGCGGGAGCCTCGTACGAGGACCTCGGCGCCCCCGCGGTACGGGCCCGCGTCGCGCTGGTGACCCAGCAGGTCCACGTGTTCGCGGGGACGCTGCGCGACAACCTCACCTTGGCCGCCCCGAGCGCCGACGCCACCGCCGTCCAGGACGCGCTGGAGCGTACGCGCGCGGCCGGGTGGGTCGAGGCGCTCCCCGACGGCCTGGACACGGTCGTGGGAGCGCACGGACACACACTCACGCCTGCACAGGCCCAGCAGGTCGCGCTGGCGCGCGTCCTCCTCGCCGACCGGCCCGTGGTCGTGCTGGACGAGGCCACCGCGGAGGCGGGGTCGGCCGGCGCCCGTCAGCTGGACGACGCGGCGACCGAGGTCCTGCGTGGCCGGACGGCGATCGTCGTGGCGCACCGGCTGAGCCAGGCGTCCACCGCCGACCGGATCGTGGTCCTCGACCACGGCAAGGTCGCCGAGGAGGGCACGCACGAGGAGCTCGTGGCCCTCGGCGGCCAGTACGCCACGCTGTGGTCGTCCTGGTCGCGCGCGTGACCGCGGACCGCGCCGAGCCTCACAACGTGACGCAGCCCGCGGGGACTACCCAGCGGGCTGCGTCGACGAGTGTCAGTGCGGGGGTCGAGACTCGCTGTCGGCGAAGTCGGCGTACTTCTCGAGAAGCTCGGGGTCCGGCTCTTCGACAGCGCGCTCGGGCTCACCATGGAGCTCCCGCTGCAGCTGGTCGAAGTCGGTGTCGAGCGTCTGATACTTCAGGTTGCGTGCAACCTTCGTCTGCTTGGCTTTTGCACGGCCGCGCCCCATAGGGTCCGACCCCCTCGCGAAGTCTCGGAATGTGGTCTCTCGTAGGGGTAAGGCTACCTGTTCGCCCCAAGGATGCGCGAACCGACCCGGCGGCTCACTTCGGACGAGTCCGGAGGGCCGCACAGGGTGTGCTACAGATCACATTCCGCGGTAGTCGCCGACCAGCTGGACCTCTCCGCCGGGCGAATCCAGCACCTCGCCGCACCGCCAGGCGTCCACGCCCTGCTCCGTCAGGACCTCGACGGCACGGTCCGCGTCCTGCGCCCCGACGATCGCGACCATGCCCACTCCCATGTTGAGCGTCTGCTCCAGGTCTGCCCGCTCCACCGAGCCGAGCTCACCGACGAGACCGAAGACCGGGGCAGGCGTCCAGGTCCCGCGCTCAACCCGGACGGACAGGTGCTCGGGGAGAACACGGGCGAGGTTCGCCGCGAAACCACCGCCGGTGATGTGCGACATGGCGTGGACGTCCGTACGGGCTGCGAGCTCCAGGCACGGCTTCGCGTACAGCCGCGTGGGCGTCAGCAGCGCCTCTCCCAGCGTCGAGCCGAGTTCGGGGACGTCGCGCTCGAGGTCCCAGCCGGCGACGTCGAAGAACACCTTGCGGACGAGCGAGTAGCCGTTGGAGTGCAGCCCGGACGACGCCATCGCGATGACGACGTCACCAGCCTCGACCTTGTGGGCGCCGAGCAACGACTCAGCCTCGACCACGCCGGTCGTCGAGCCCGCGACGTCGTACTCGTCGGGGCCGAGCAGGCCCGGGTGCTCGGCCGTCTCACCGCCCAGGAGCGCGCAGCCGGCCTCCTCGCACGCCTGCGCGATGCCCTTGACGATCGCCGCCACCCGCTCCGGCACGACCTTGCCGGTGGCGATGTAGTCGGTGAGGAACAGCGGCTCCGCCCCGCAGACCACCAGGTCGTCGACGAGCATGCCGACCAGGTCGTACCCGATCGTGTCGTGGACGTCCATGCGCTGGGCGATGACGACCTTGGTGCCGACACCGTCGGCCGAGGTGGCCAGCAGCGGGCGCTCGAACCGCTTGAGCTGCGAGGCGTCGAAGAGCCCGGCGAACCCGCCGATGCCGCCCAGCACCTCCGGACGGCGGGCCTTCTCGACCCACTCCTTCATCAGCTCGACGGCGCGGTCTCCGGCCTCGATGGAGACTCCGGCGCTTGCGTACGACGTCACGTGCGACCCTCCGCCGCTCAGGGGTTGACCATGGTCACGGAGACGCGGTCGTCCGCGTGCTCCTCGGGCTCGAGCAGGTTCTTGCCGACGAGGCTCCCCTCGGGCAGCGCGACAGGGTACTCACCGTCGAAGCACGCGCGGCAGAGGTTCGCCTTGGGGACGTTGGTGGCGTCGACCATGGCCTCGAGCGAGATGTACGACAGCGAGTCGGCGCCGATCGAGCGGCAGATCTCGTCGACCGAGATGCCGTTGGCGATCAGCTCGGCGCGGGTCGCGAAGTCGATGCCGTAGAAGCACGGCCACTTCACCGGCGGGCTCGAGATGCGGACGTGCACCTCGGCGGCACCGGCCTCGCGCAGCATCCGGACGAGCTGGCGCTGCGTGTTGCCGCGCACGATCGAGTCGTCGACGACCACGAGGCGCTTCCCCGCGATCACGTCGCGCAGCGGGTTGAGCTTGAGCCGGATGCCGAGCTGGCGCAGCGTCTGGCTGGGCTGGATGAACGTGCGCCCGACGTACGAGTTCTTGACGAGCCCGTGGCCGAACGGGATGCCGGAGGCCTCGGCGTAGCCGATCGCAGCGGGCGTCCCCGACTCCGGCACCGGGATGACGAGGTCGGCCTCGACCGGTGCCTCGGCGGCGAGGCGCCGTCCGATCTCCGAGCGGACCGAGAACACCCGCTGGTCGGAGATCTGCGTGTCGGGTCGCGCGAGGTAGACGAACTCGAACACGCACCCCTTCGGTGCGGGCTCGGCGAACCGGTGGTGGCGCAGCCCGTCGGCGTCGACGGCGATGAACTCGCCCGGCTCGATCTCACGGATGAACGACGCGCCCACGATGTCGAGGGCGGCCGTCTCCGACGCCACGACCCAGCCGCGCTCCAGCCGGCCGAGGACCAGCGGGCGGATCCCCTGCGGGTCACGCGCGGCGTACAGCGTGTCGTTGTCCATGAAGACCAGCGAGAACGCGCCGCGCAGCTGCGGCAGCATCTCGAGCGCCGCCTCCTCGAGAGACAGACCCTCGTACGAGGCGAGCAGCGACGCCATCACGGCCGTGTCGCTCGTCGCGATCTCGCGGACGCGACCGGCCAGCTCCGAGCCCGACTCCGCCGTGCGCTTCTCGAGGAGGTCGGTGAGCTCGGCGGTGTTGGTGAGGTTGCCGTTGTGCGCGAGGGCGACCGAGCCGTGGGCGGTGGGGCGGAACGTCGGCTGCGCGTTCTGCCAGACGCTCGCGCCAGTCGTGGAGTAGCGGGTGTGGCCGACGGCCAGACCACCCTGCAGCGACTCGAGCGTCGCCTCGTCGAAGACCTGGGACACCAGGCCCATGTCCTTGTAGACGAGGATCTGCGAACCGTTGCTCACCGCGATGCCCGCCGACTCCTGGCCGCGGTGCTGGAGGGCGTAGAGCCCGAAGTACGAGAGCTTGGCTACTTCTTCACCTGGAGCCCAGACACCGAAGACACCGCAGGCATCCTGGGGGCCGACGTCGTGGGGGTCCAGGTCGTGGGTCAGACGACCGTCTCCGCGAGGCACGCCTCAAGTGTAGGTGTCCTGCCCGAATGCGCCGCATCGGCGACCCCTTCACCCTGGACCCATGGATGCTGAGCGCGTGAAAGCCGTTCGTACGATCGACGCCTCGGCGGCGCGGATCTTCGCCGTGCTGACCGACCCGTACGAGCACCCGGCGCTGTCGGGCGCGGACGACGTCGAGGAGGTCTCCGCGGCACAGGTGCCGCTGCGGCTGGGCTCGGAGTTCCGGATGAAGATGCGGCGCGGGCTGCCGTACGAGACCCGCAACGTCGTCGAGGAGTACGTCGAGAACCAGACGATCGCGTGGCGGACGACGATGCTCGGCGGGCTCGTCGGAGGGCGGGTGTGGCGCTATGACCTCGAGGTCGTCCCCGCAGGGACGATCGTCACCGAGACGTGGGACGTGTCGGACGACAAGCAGCGCTGGCTGCTCCTGCGGGGACGGGCGCGCGAGAAGACGCAGCGCCAGATGACGCGGTCGCTCGAGCGGCTCGAGCAGCGGGTCACTGCTTCGGGCGGTCCCAGAAGATGAAGAAGACCGCGATGATGAGGACCGGGATGCCCACAGCGATCGCTCCGATGACGGGCTGCGGGAGGTTCATGGCGAGGGTGATCTGGTCGTGCGGCACGCCTTCCAGCCTACGAGGGCATCCCCAGCGCCTTTCCCGCAGGTAGGTGGTCGAGTAGCGGCGAGGAACGAGCCGCGTATCGAGACCCTTGCCTCCCGATGTGAGCCGTGTCACAGTCATGCCACCGTCCGACGCCGCACCCTGCGCCGCACCGAGGAGTCCGCCATGACCGCCGCCCCTCCCACACCCACCTTCCTCGACGACCGCCTCGCGTACTGGGCGGAGACCACACCCGACGCCGAGTGCATGACGTACGGCGACCGGACGTGGACCTACGGGGAGTACGACGAGCGGGTACGCCGCGCCGCGGCTGGCCTGCGCGACCTGGGTCTCGGCCGCGGTGACGTGGTCGCGTTCCTCGACAAGAACCACCCCGCGTGCGTCGAGGTCACCCTTGCGGCCGCCTCGCGCGGCATGGCGACCGCGATCGTCAACTGGCGCCTCGCCGGCGACGAGCTCGACTACACGATCAACGACTCCGGAGCGCGGGTGCTGTTCGTCGGCACCGAGCTGATGCCGGCGATCGAGATGATCCGCGACAAGCTGCCCCATGTTGAGGAGATCATCCAGGTCACGCCCGACGGTGGAGAAGGTGACGAGTACGAGGCGTGGCTGGCCGCCGCGGAGCCGACCGGGCCGTCGCCGGACCACACCCCCGACGACGTGTGTCTCGTGATGTACAGCTCGGGGACGACCGGACGCCCCAAGGGCGTCATGCTGACGCACCGCGCGATGGTCGCGCACACGATCAACGCGCACGACGGGTGGGAGCTCGACCCGGGCGACAAGAGCCTCGTCGCGATGCCGCTCTTCCACGTCGGCGGGACCTCGTACGTGCAGTTCGCGCTGTACGACGGCTTCCCGAGCATCATGACGCGCGAGCCTGACCCCGTGTCGTTGGCGACGGCGATCATGAAGGGAGCGAACTCTGCGTTCCTGGTCCCGGCCGTCGCGCAGATGGCGCTGTCCGGCGGGCCTGAGGCGGTGGCGCTGTTCTCGAACCTCAAGTTCTTCAGCTACGGCGCCGCCCCGATGCCGCTGCCGCTGCTGAAGCGGGCGATGGAGGCGTGGCCGAACACGAAGTTCATGCAGGTCTACGGCCTGACTGAGGTGTGCGGCGTCATCACGCACCTGCTGCCCGAGGCGCACCTCGACGAGGAGCACCCGGAGCGCCTGCTGTCCGCGGGCGTGCCGCTGCCTCAGGTCGAGACGCGTGTCGTCGACCCGTTCACGCTCGAGGACGTGCCCGAGGGGGAGCCCGGCGAGCTGTGGTTCCGTACGCCGCAGCTGATGAAGGGGTTCCTCAACAAGCCGGAGGCGACCGCGGAGGTCGTGATGCCGGACGGCTGGTTCCGTACGGGCGACGTCGGGCGGTTCGTCGACGGGTACGTCTACGTCGAGGACCGGATCAAGGACATGATCGTGACCGGCGGCGAGAACGTGTACTCCCCCGAGGTCGAGCGCGTCCTCACGGCACACCCGTCGATCGCCGAGGTCGCCGTCATCGGTGTGCCCGACGAGCGGTGGGGCGAGTCGGTGAAGGCGGTCGTCGCGTTCCGCGAAGGCGAGTCGGTGACCGAGGAGGAGCTGATCGCGTTCACCCGCGAGCACCTCGCCGGCTACAAGTGCCCGCGCTCGATCGACATCGTCGAGGTCCTCCCCCGCAACCCGTCCGGCAAGATCCTCAAGCGCGACCTCCGCAAGGGCTACTGGGCCGAGACCGGCCGCCAGATCTGACGCCTCGGACGCACGACTACGCGGTCGGTGGCCGACCACCGTAGATTCGTTCGGACCGGCCACCGTCCGCAAGGACGTTCCGAACGAACAGGCCAAAATCCCAGTCCTCGGACTCAACGAAAGGAGTGGGGTCGCCAGCCACGCTCAGTGGGCCTGGACGATACTCGACCTCAGCGACCGTGGCGCCGTGCTCTATAACCGTCAGTGACGAGACACCGTGGTCGTGGCTCCATCGCACCCGCGCGCGGCGACTCTCGATGGCACCATCGTAGTCTCCAAGCCGAAGATGGAGGACTCCACCGTCCCGGTAAAGCACCGCTAGCGTCCCTGCGAGTCGGGCGTAGTGGCCGCTCGGCGGTCCATGACCCTCTCGAAATGCCGCGCGGCTGGACTCCACCAGTCGGCCCGTCGACGGATCGAAGGTGGCGACCGCATCGAAACGGTCAAACGACTCGATATACATCAGTACCCCAGGTCGTGGCCGCCAGTGCGCTTCGCACTATCGATGATGTCTTCCCACGACTTCCCGCGGTTGATGAGATATTCAATCGAAGGCCCTAGTTCGTCCCCGTACTTCTCCACGTTGCGAGCATAGATCCTCGCCCGCTCCGCGCCCGGCGTAAGGTCTTTGTACTTCACCCCAAGAGCGCGTCTGTCGGCGTGGAGCGCACGCGCAATAGCCTCGTCTGAAGCTCCCGCAGACCGCATTTTGGCCTCCCGAGTGGCGAGCCCTCCAACCTCGTCAACGTACGCCTGCCTGAGTGCCGGGACGCCCTTGGCGCCACCCATTCCGAGGCGTCCCATGAGGGCTTTGCCACCAGCCGCACATGCGCCAGCGCCGGTGCCCGCGGTTGAGGCGACGGCGGCGGCTGTGCAGGCGGTTGCCGCCAGTCCGATGACCGCACCCACACAGGAACCTGCGCCGTCGCCCTGGGCGCATCTCACCGCCGACGGGATACCTGTCACCTGGAGCACCGGTCGAATCGTCGGTGCCGGGATCCGCTTCTCGTAGCGCACCGGCGTAGTCGCGACGGGAAGATGCACGTTGGAGTCGGCGTAGGTTAGCTCACGATTCCAGCCGTGTGCTGCTGCGACCTCGGTGTTCAGATTCGGGTCACCGTTATTGCCGGAATTGGTAACTCCGGAGTAGCTCTGGTTGTTGCATTCGACCATGTTGCTTCCACGACAAGCTTCATTGATCGGATCCAGCCCAGAAGGATCGGCGATTGAGATGGGGCTGTTGCCGGCGTAGGCGTAGCCGTTGATCGACTGGGGGTCGGCGGTGTCGAGGAGGGGGTCGATGGAGATGAACTGGCCAAGGTCGGTGTCGTAGGCGCGGGCTCCGATGTGGGTGAGTCCGGCGACTTGGTCGTCGACCTTGTTGAGGAAGCCCTTGTCGTCGTCCCAGCCGTTGGCGGTGACGGCACGGGTAGCGCCGAAGGGTGCCATGTAGCGTTTCTGGACTGTGCCGCCAGCTGGGTCGATCGCGACACTCATCGTGGAGTGGGCGTCGCCTGCGACGAAACGAAGCTTGTTCGTGGTGCCGCTCTTGTGCCGGACGGCGACGACGACGTTGCCGAAGCGATAAGTGCGGGTGCCGCTGACGGTGTTGACGCCGGCGGTGGTCGTGGTCTTGGCCTCGGTGCCGCCGGCGTAGAGGACTGACTCGTTGGTGGTGGCGGTACTGTTGCGTCGGATGAGGAGTTCGCCGTCGGCGTCGTAGAGGTACTCGGTGCGGGTGTCGGCGTTCTCGGCGGTGGCGATGAGTTCGTTCTCGGAGTCCCAGAATAGGTTCTGGGTGCTTCCGTTGGGGCCGGGACGCGAGAGGGTGTTTCCAGCGTCGTCGTACGTGTAACTGCGGGTGGTGGTCGCATCGGCGACCTTGGTGACGGCGTGCGGGGGCTCGTTGGCGCCGCCGTGGGTGTAGGTGTCGGTCTGGTCGCCGGTGGGGGTGTGGTCGGTGACCGCCGTGCGGAGGCCGGCGTTGTTGTAGGTGTAGGAGTTCCAGTAGGGCGCGGCGCCGCCGAGCCCCGAGACGCTGCGGGTCACGGCGCACTGGGGGGAGGTCAGCTCGGTGCCGTGCTGGGGTGTCCAGGCCTCGGTGAGGCGTTGGTAGCCGTCGTAGGCGAAGCACTGGTAGTCGCGCTTGGCACCGCCAGCGACGTCGGTGGAGCGGTCAGAGATCGCGGTGACCAGACCGGCGTCGTTGTAGCGGTAGTTGAGCTGCAGCGGAGTCCAGGTGCGGCCCATCTGGGTGATGTCGCTCTGCAGGAGACGGCGGGTGCCGTCTTCGTAGATGTTGGTGAGGAACACCTTCGTGGTCGAGGAGGCCGAAGTGGCGAGCTCGGCCTGCTGGAGGTCGCCTTCGGGGGACCAGGCGGCGCCGACGACATAGCCGTTAGAGCCAGCCAGGCCGATCGGGTTGCCGATAGTGTTGTAAGTGGTGGTGAGCACCTCGGCCGCCAGCGATCCCATCGCGGGTTCGCTGGCAAACTGTTGGGTGCCGTCGAGGTTGTAACCGAACGCCTGACTCACCTTGCCGGTGCTCGGGACGGCGCCGGTGGTGACGAGGTGGTCGTCGGTCGGGATCGCGAGCTGGGCGCCTGTGGGGCGGTAGGCGGCGTCGTATCCGGTGATGGTCTTGGTGTAAGCCTTCCCCGCCTTGCCACCGACGTAGCGGGTCGACGCCGCAGGCTGGCCCTTGGCTCCGTTCGGGTCGTAGGTCCAGGCGGCGAGCAGGTTCGCGTCGGTCTTCTCACCTGCCCAGCGACCGATCTTGCGGCCGAGCGTGTCATAGGCGTAGGCAAGCGTCGTGTTGCGGGCGTCGGTGGTCGTCAGTGCCTGGTCGAGGTTGTCGTAGGTGGTGGTCGTGACGCCCTTGTCGGGGTCGTTGCTAGTGCGCATCCGTCCGCGCGGATCGAAGGCCCAGGTCCAGGCGGCGTTGTCAGGTCCGCGCATCGCCGTCATGCGGCCCGCCGGATCAAGGGTGTAGGTAGTGGTCAGACCGGTTCCGGTCGGTGTGCCGCCTTCGTACTCGACCCGCTTGACGGTGTTGCCGCGCATGTCGGTGTAGACCCGCTGAGCGCTTCCGCCGGCCGGGGGTGTGGTAGCCACTGAGTCGCCGGTGTAGCCGGTCACCGACTGCCAGCGGGAGACGCCGAAGCTCATGAACTGCGAGACGGTGGGCCGTTCGGCCCCGTCGTAGGTGGTGTTGGTCTGGGCCGGTGACTGCCCGCCGATGGTGCCGACCCTGGTCCCTGACGGGGCACCGGTGGCGTGGATGTCGGTGCGTTCCTGGTAGGCCAAGCCGCGGTCGTCGTAGAGGGTCTCGGCGATGATCCGCCCACCGGTCGGCGGCGGTCCGGGAACCTGGGTCTGCAGCGGCCGCAGCAGGGAATCGTAGATCTCGAAGCTGGTGTTGTAGTTGTAGGTGTTGCCTTGATACGTGCTGGTCGAAACCCACGACGGCGCGCTCGCCGACAGTGAGTAGGCGAACTTGTAGGTGGCCGCGCGCCCGAGCGCACGTGAGCTGATGGGTGTCCACACCTGGGTTGTGCGACCCAACGCGTCGTAGGTGAACTCCGTGAGCTTGTTGTTCGGGTCAGTGATCTTGACCGGTTTGCCCACCACGGGGTCGAAGGTGGTGACCGTCTTGTGCTGAAGCGCATTGGTGACCGCGACTGAGGTGACCGGACCGCCGCCGGTTGGCGTGTATGAAGTCGATGTCGTCGCACCCGCAGCGTCGGTGGTGTCGAGAACCCGTCCGAGAGTGTCGAAGGTGTTCGTGCTCACCCGCTGCCATACCGGAGTGCTCCCGTTGTACGAAGCAGCGCGCCCGGTCCACGTTGCACGCCCGTGGGTTGGGGTCTGCGATCCTGACCAGGACGCGGCGCCATCAAAGCCGGTAGCGGTGTCGGAGATCAGGTCCTTGGCCGCGTCAGCGTCCTGCGGAAGATTCGCAGTTTGCGAGCAGCCGACCGCGACCGTCTGGACCCGCGAGGTCAGGGCGACCAGCCCGATTGCGGGGTTGCGGGCGTACCAGGTGCGGGTGCACGACTCGTCGCCCGTAGCGGCGTCGTTGCCCGCGTCGTTCACGCTCGTGGCCATCCCATAGGAGTCGAACGTCGTCGTCTGGGTGCGTGTCTGCACACCGGCAGCGGTGTAGCGACGCTGCTGCGTCGCACCAGTGCGCACCATGTGCGCACGCGCGACCACATCGGACGGGAAGTCCTGGGTCGCGGTTAGCGCGCTCCACGGCGTATTCACCGTGCCCGACACCTTGTCGGCCCCATCGTAGGTGACTGACTCACGGTGGAAGCCGGCATAGTGCGCCTTGTCTGCCAGGTCCGGAGCGTCGACGCCGGCGACAGTCTCGCCAGCCAAGCCCCGCATGTAGACGTCGACGGTCTTCGACCGGACTGGATTTGTCGTGGCGCCCTTTTGCGTCGTGACCTTCCCATAGCCGCGCCACGACGACCAGGTGCGAGCCGCCTTCGGTGTCACCGGCGTCTCGTCCTTACCCCACCCCGCACCACCCGAGTAGGCGAAGCTGGTCTCCATCGTCTGGGCGCCACCCGTCGGCTCGGACACCGAAACACCCGTCACGACGTACTTGTGGAACCAGTCGACCACCGGGTCGACCGAACCCAACGTCCACCGCACCGGGAAACAACGGCGACTGTTGGTCTCCTGGCTGCCCGGCAGGTCGTCGACCGCACAGTCCCGGGCGGAATACTCGACCGTCGTCACCGCACCGGTCTCAGAAGTGATCGTGTGGATCCTCGGCCGGTAGCCCGCGATCACCCGATCCGTTCCCGGATTCACCCGGTTCATCAGCGTCAGATAGGTGAACTTCACCGGGCTCGTGACGAGCACCGTGCCAGCCTCACCGGAGCGCTGGATTTGAGTCGGGACCAGGATCTGGTCACCGGTGCCCATTACCTCGCCCATGTCACGGAAGTCGTGGCTGATCGTCCAGCTGCTCACCTTCTGGTACGCACCCGCGTTCCAGGTCTGCGTCACGATCCCCGTCAGCCGCTTGCGAGTGAAGAACGTCGGCGATCGATCGTCGGTGCACTCGGCCGTCCCCGTACAGATCGACGAGTACGGCACGTCCGGCCACGAGTTCTTCGTCGACGACGTCAGATCGCCCGGCTCACATCCACTGGCCTGCAGGCACCGCTCCTTCGTCGAGAACACCACCTGGTGCGGTGCCTGCGAGAACAACGCCCCCTCACGCAGCCCGTAGTCGATCCGCTGCAGGAAACCCCCGCGCACATACAGCATGTCCGATGACTCGTTGCCGTTCTTGGCGTACCGGTTCGTCTCCTTGGCGTACCAGTACGTCGACGCATTCCCGTCGACATCGAGCACATAATCGAGGTTCCAGCGCCACGCCTGCCGGCACGACGATTCCGCAAACGTGTCTCCATGGCACGGCTCGCCCGTGTCGTCGCCATACACCGGGACCGTCCACGTCGACTCCGTACGCACCGAAGCCGATGCACCCGGAAGCTTGTTCAACCCGAATGTGTACTGCGTCCCGTCGCTCGTCGTGACCCGCCAGTGCTCCCCATCATTGGCCTCGTTGTCCCCACCGGTCAGCCGCTGGACCTTCGAACCGTCGTCACCCTTGAGCCGCCAGCCGTTGCCCTCGGCCGATTCGTCGTGCACTAGCTGCGTCGAGCGTCCGTTCAGCACCAGCGTGACCGCGTTGCCGCGCCAGCACAGATCGCCTTTGCCTTCCTGACCTTCCTCGCTGCACGGAAGATACGAGCGCTCGATGTACGACGACGACAGATCGAAACCCTCACCCACAACCGACGTCTGGTTGTTCGCTGTCGGGATCCGCCCATCCACACTTCCCGAGCTGTACCCGATCTTCAGACTCGGAGCCGGACCGGCCGCCGGAGCAGGCACCTCGATCGGATAGCTCCACTCGAACGATCCCGACGAACCCCCCGCGCTCCAGTCCGCGCTCGCCGACAACGGGGTCGCCGCATAGTCGCCGCCACCGGACTTCTCACCGACCTCCACCGCAGCCGCCGCCAACGGCGAGATAAGCGACGACCCCGAAGAAGCCGACGGCGCGGGTGATGACGGCTCGGCTGCGTTGGCAACACGTTGTGCCGCCAACGCAGCCTTGCCCTGACGCCGCTGCTCAACGAACTCCTCACGAGCCCGCTTCGCCTCGGCCTGGCCGTGCTTGGCCTTGAAAGCACGCACCTTATCCACGCGCACCTTCGGTGGAGGCGGCTCCTTCTCCGACGCCGCACCAGCGGGCGAACCAACGACCACGGCAGCCTGAACCACCAACACCACCGAACCAACCACAACCAGACTACGGCGCCAGTTCATCGTCATGCTCCTACGAGATAAATATCCTGGAGCTGGTTCTGCCCCATGGCTCCGGACCAAAAACGCAACGAACTGACCGCCCCTGGGAAGTGTCCCCACCAACCGGTGGTCGGGGTCGGGTACGGCGCGGCGCCGACCACGAACTCAGCTGGGGGCTTCACCACCACCCCGTACGTCGCCGGGTAGTCGTCGTCCTCTGGCTCACTCAGGAGCCCGACATGGAGCCGAATCTTGTCTGCCACAGCGTCGAATACGCCGGTTACCTGAACATCACCCTCACCGACGAGCGTGTCGCTCGATATGACGGACGGGAAGATACTCTCGGTTGTGCGCATAAGAACCCAGACCGCTGTCGTGGATCCGACACCACCACTCTTCTGAATACCCAACATCCACGAGTATCCGAAGATGCTCGCAGGGGACTTCTGCGATGTGACTGCATAAAGCCCGTCTGGCAGGGCCGCGAGGGCGCCCATGTTCACTCGCACTGTCGCCGAAACTGTAAACGAGGCGTTGTCATCGACAACTGGGCCAGCGAGGGAGGCCCTGTCGTCGAGACCGTCCAGGCCAACTCCTGTTTCCGTAATCGTTGCCCCACCGAAAGGCGTGAACCCACCCCGCTGATACGAGGACTCGTCGACGAATGGAGTGAGGGAGCCGGCGTACCAGGACCCGACCAATGTGGTCGCCTGGAGGCCATCACCGATGTGTCCATTCGGGTCATCAGGATCCTCGCTGGCCTCCTGAACCTCGTTGGCAACCGCCTTCAACTCGGTCGGGCTCAGTGTGCGCCGCCAGACTCGGACCTCGTCGATGAGGCCCGTGAAGAAGCCTCCTGGGGTGGCGTTGTGGTCGCGGTTGCGACCGAGCGTCATGGGTCCTGTCGTCCCCTCGGGAAGAGGCTCGACCCCATCGCGGACATTCGGCGCATAGGGGACGCCGTTGACGATGATGCGAATCGTTTTCGTGACTGCGTCATAGGAACAAGCAACGTGCGTCCACACACGAACTGGCGACGCCGAGAGCCCAGAAGCTGAGTTGAAGTTCTGAGTGACCCCGGCCGCGTCCTTCTTGTGGAAGTTACAGGCCCAGCCTCCGGTCGAGAAGTAGATGTTGAGTCCGGGGTTCGTTGTGCTCGCGCCGGCAACATGCTGCGACAGCAGCACCTGGGTCCCGTTTCGGTTCTCGAGGTACGCCCACATTCCCACGGTGAACGACTTCGCTGTGTCAATCACCGGGCCTGTTGTAGTCGCGTCCGATCCTGCCACTCCACTGAAGCGAATGCTCCGATCGCCTGGATGCAGGTCGCTCGTGCGCCGCCCGCGGTCATCTGTGGCTGCACCCGCGCCTAGGGTCAGCGGGTGAGTCTCGGCCCCTGCTGTGGATGTGTCTGCAAGCTCGGTCGCATCGGCAGCGTCCTCCACCCGCCATGTCCCGACCTCGGCATCCGGTGCCGCCTTCACCCGGAACGTGACAGCGGTCGTCGCCCCGTACCGGCCCGTGACGTCTTTCGCCTGGACGGCCAGCTGAAGCGTGCCGGCGGTAGCGGGTGTCACAGACGCAGTCACTGGCGATCCGGCGAGATTCGTCCAGCCAGTCTTGCCGACGATCTGCCACTGGTAGCCGGTGATGTTCGTGTCCCCAGAGCCGGGCTGAAACCTGAACGTTCCAGTGACGCCGGGTTCACCGGCCTCGGCGCAGTCAACACCGCAGATCGAGTAAACCGTCAGCGCGGTCACGATCGGCGCCTTCGGGCCGGTCGAGTCGATCTTGAAGTAGCAGTTTGCCGAGTAGCCCGACCAAAGAGCGCTCGTGCTGTCGTCGTTGTGAGCCAACGTCCTCATCCGAACGCGATAGGCCGCGTTGTCCGGGAGATCGGACGGCGGCATGTATGTCGGCACCACTTGGTTATCCCCGTACCACGTAGTCGTGGGTACCGTCTGGGTCACCTGACTCACCCATGCCGTGCCAGAAAGTCGCTCAACCACGAACTGCACCCGCAGCCTGCCGTAGCCGGGGCGGTTGACAGCGGTCTGCGCCGTGGCAGTGAAACCGGGACGCTTCTCACCGACAGTCACTGCGTTGGTCGTCGACGTCGGGCACACACCAGCCGCCGCCGAGGTCGGACGCACACCAATCGCGGTCGGAACACCCGGCTTCTCGTAGAAGGTGACGACCAGCGTCGCGTCGTTCCTGAACCGCTTCCAGCTATTCCAGTCCGACTCGTCACCTGCACGCAGCACCAGGTTGAGCTTGGCGAAGTCGCCGTTGGCGAGCTTGCGCACCGTACCGGTCAGGTTGTCATTGCTGTCGCCGTTGTCGGCGATGGTCAAATAACCCTCTCCCGCGCAAGACCCGCCTGGCCAGCCAATCGCTGCATTCTTCTCACCGAGGTTGTCGTCCAGCGAGATCCCCGGCCATCGCGTTGCGGAGCTGAAGCTCTGGTTCGATCGGTACAGCCGCACCTCTGTCGGTGTGCAATTAACCGCGTGCGTCTCGGTGATCCGGAACTTGGCGTCGGTCACCTGCCGACCCGATAGGTTCGCGTTCGCTGGAATCGAAAACAGCATTCGCTTCGTGTAGGGGGTTCCGCTCGTGCAGTAGTTCGCACACCGGCCCATCCCCTCATCGCCGGTGAAGCTCCAGTCGTGCTCACCATTGGATCCGATCATCATCCAGGTGGCACGGTTGATGTGCACCGACGGATCGACGTATATGGGGAACACCCGCTCGGGACTGGTGAGGTCCTTCGCCCGCGGGGCGACGACGATTGCGTCTTCGCTAGCCTTCGTGGTGATCGCGGCGAGCACGTCGCCGGGACGCGCGCCCTTGAAGTGCGGCTCTTCCTCACCGTCATCGACAAAAGCCTCCGGCGGTGCACTCAGACTCTTAGACTCCGGACGCGCGGGCTCCTCGGTGCTGGACGAATCCCACATAAACGCCGGCGGCGTATAAAACACGACCTCGCCGTCAAGGTCAACGAACCTCGTGCCCCCATCAGCATCCGGACGCACTTCCAGCCCGGCGGTCTCCAGGCCGAGCCGCAATGGTGCCGCCGCAACCGCTTTGGCTCCCTCCACCGACCGGACCACAAGCACCTCACGGAAGCCGGTGTCGGTCGCCGTCACCTTCAGGTCGACATCAGTCATAACGTCCGCGTAGGTGGCGGTGTCACCGTCCAGCGTCGGCTTCGGGAGAGAGGTCGGCCAGACCAGCTCGACACGCTGGTCACCCTCACCCATCGACACCAGCGGATCCTTCGACCCGCCGCCGGATAGCTCCAGATCCAACACCGACGCCTTCGGCGCCACCGCGCCCGAACCGGTCACCTTCAGCGTCGCGTCAACACGGTCCCACGACCCATCGGCCCGCTCGACCCGCTGCGGCACCACCGATTGCTCGAGCGTGAAGGTGCCGTCCGGGTTCGCGAAGGTAAGGGAGTATTCGGAACGCTCATCAACCACCTCGACCCGTTCGCCGGTCCTAGCCGCCTTCATACTTGGGGACTCTGTCGTTCTCTTCGAGACCGAAGTAGGCAAATCAACCGCGGAAGCGGCCGGCGTAAGCAGCGCCCCAAGAAGGGCGACGAACAGAAGGCTTGAGAGAGTGGTTAACCGGCATGAACGCGACATACTGGCCGCTCCATTTCGTGATCTGGCGTGAGCGCCAGCCCCCACCACGATGGCAGTTGGAGTGATCTAACCGGCTGCGTTAAGAACAAGTCAATAGCGTTTCAATTACTTGAACTGGCGCCCAATCCGAGATACGAAACCCTGTTGGGCATTCGAGTGGGGATAAAGAGGACCCGACGTTCCACCCCTGATTCCGGGGTGAAACGTCGGGTCCTTTTGTCGGGTCTTGCGTCAGGCCCTTACTTCTTGACCTTGACGGCCTTCGAGGTCTGGGTGACGGACTTGTAGCCAGCCTTGGAGTACGTGACCTTCACCGAGATCTTCTTGCCCTTGTACGCCTTCTTGAGCTTGAGGGTCTTCGCCTTCGCGCCCTTGATGGCCTTTCCGTTGCGCAGCCACTGGTACGAGACCTTCGTGCCAGCCGCCTTGCCCGGCTTGGCCTTGAGCTTCTTGCCGACCTTCGCCTTGCCGGTGATCTTGACCTTGCCGCTGACGGCGAACGAACCCGCGGTGACCTTGCCGACAGAGACGGTCGAGACGCGCGTGTGGTAGCCGACCTTGGTCGCCGTCGCCCGGAGGGCGATCGTCTTGCCGAGATCAGCAGGCTTCACGACGTACGCGCTGCTGCCGCTGGCCACCTTGCCGTTCACCAGCCAGTGGTAGGCGAGGCTGCTGGTCGGGTTCGTCTGACCGCCGGAAGCCACGAGGCGCTGTCCGACGACCGCCTTGCCCGTGGCCTTCAGCGCCGCGGCAGGAGCGAGCGTGCCGGGCGGAAGGACGTCGACCGAAGCGATCGTCGGGGCGGTGCCAACGAGGGTGCAGTTGACGTCCGCTTCGACGAACTTGCCGGCCGTGTAGGGGACGAGGAAAAGCTCCGCAGTCAAGTCGGCCTTGCCGAGCGAGATCGCGAGGTCAGTACCAGACGCTGTAGAGATGGCGGGGAAGGTGATGCTTCCCGGCCACACCACGGAGCCTTCGGCAGGAACGGTGAGGTCCGCATCGTTGAACGCGAGTGTGGCCGGCGCCGTCTCCGCTCCGTTGACCACCACAGGCGTCTTGGCCGACAAGCTCTTGACCTGCATCGAGGTAGACCGCGCGAAGTCGCTCCACTTAGCGCCCCACGTCCAGGTAGCTTCCGCAGCGAGGGTGACAGGCTCCCCCTGCCGGACCTCCGCGGGGGCGGTGACATCCAGCTTCAGCTTCGCGTCGTACCCACCGAATCCGAGCGCGCTGCAGGTGTAGTCGATCGTGGTCTCGCCTGCCGCAGCCTCAACTGCCGATGCTGGGGCCGCTGCGGCGAGCGCGCCTGCGACCAGTGCGCCGGCCGCGATCATGCCCGCACCGCGGCGGGCCGGAGTCGTCTTCATGTCTTCTCCTTCCGCGGCCGCCGCTCGGCGACCGGTTGAGGAGAACCTAGGACGAATTCCGGGAGAATATATGGTTACGGATATATCTTCTCACTGGGTGAGCACGAGATTCATCCCTCTGCGAGTTTGGCGAGCAGCAGCGTCTCGGCCAGACAAACCCGTGCAAACTCCCCCAGGTGGAGCCCTTCGTCGATGCCGTGAGCGCGCGTGTCGGGGTCCTCGACGCCGGTGACGAGCACCGCTGCGTCGGGGTAACGGTCCGCGAACTCCGCGATGAACGGGATCGACCCGCCGACTCCCATGTCGATCGGCGCGACACCGTCCCACGCCTCGCGGAACGCCTCGCGCGCCGCGTCGTACGCCGGCCCGGTCGCGTCGACCTCGTACGCGTCGCCGCGGTCGTTCGGCGTGACCGTGACCTTCGCACCCCACGGCGCGTGCGACTCGAGGTGCGCGACGAGGGCGTCCATGGACGCGTCGGTATCGGAGCCGGGCGCGATGCGCATCGACACCTTCGCCCGTGCGCGCGGCACCAGCGTGTTGGACGAGTCGGCGACCGACGGCGCGTCGATGCCGATGACCGCGATCGCGGGCTTGGCCCAGAGGCGGTCGACGACCGACCCCGTACCGATCTGCTCGACCCCCGGCAGCACCCCTGACTCGGCCACGAGCCGGTCCTCCGGGTACTCCACGTCCGCGGCGCTCGTCGCGTGCAGCCCCGCCACGGCGACCTCGCCGGAGTCGTCGTGAAGCGTGGACAGCAGACGCGTCAGGACCATGAGCGCGTCCGGGAAGACGCCGCCCCACATGCCCGAGTGCACCGCGTGCTTCAGCGTCTCCACCTCGACGACGCAGTCCACGAGCCCTCGCAGCGTCGTGGTGAGCGCAGGGGTGCCGATGTCCCAGTTGCTGGAGTCGGCGATGACGATGACGTCCGCGGCGAGCCGGTCACGGTACGTGTCCAGCAGCGCACCGAGGCTCGCCGACCCGGACTCCTCCTCGCCCTCGACGAACACCGTCACGCCCACCGGCGGCGCGCCGTCGTACGCCCGGAAGGCCGCGAGGTGGGCGGCGATCCCCGCCTTGTCGTCGGCGGCGCCCCGCCCGTACAGGCGCTCGCCCCGCTCGGTCGGCTCGAACGGAGGTGACGTCCACGCCGCGACGTCGCCGGTCGGCTGGACGTCGTGGTGTGCATAGAGGAGCACGGTGGGCGCCCCGTCGGGCGCCGGGTGGTTCGCGATCACCGCAGGACCGCCCCCGGCCTCGACGACGTCGACCTGCGCGAACCCGGCGTCGCGCAGCAGGTCGGCGACCGCCTCGGCGCTTCGGCGCACGTCGCCCGCGCGCGCAGGATCTGCGCCGACCGAGGGGATACGGACGAGGTTCTTCAAATCCTCGTGGACCGAAGGCATGATGCTATGGAGTCGTTGCACCGCTTCTGCGCTCATGTCGGCACCATACGGGGGACCATGTCTACGCATCTCGCACGCGTCCGTCGCGCCTCGCGGCGCGCGCTGACCGCCGTCGTCGCCTCGACCGCGCTCGCCGCCGGACTGCTCGCGCCCGCGCTCGCCGCCAGCCCCGCCCACGCGGCGGTCGACGCACCGGGCAGCTTCACCGGGTTCGGCTTCGACGCCTGTACGGCACCGACCCAGGCCCAGATGGACGCCTGGTGGGTCTCGTCGCCGTTCGCCGCCGTCGGCGTCTACATCTCCGGCTCGTCGCGCGCCTGCGCGCAGCCCGAGCTCACCCGTACGTGGGTCACGACGCAGGCCAGGCGCGGGTGGCGCCTCATGCCGCTCCACGTGGGCATGCAGGCCCCCTGCTACACCGGCAACAAGCAGAAGATGTCGTCGAACCCGACGACCGCCCGCTCCCAGGGCATCGCCGCCGCGAACGAGAGCGTCACCGCCGCGCGGGCGCTGGGGATCGGCAAGAAGCGTGTCCTCTACCTCGACATCGAGTGGTATCCGGTCTCCAACACCGCCTGCGACAACGCGGTGCTGCGCTTCCAGGACGGCTGGACGGCACGTCTCAAGCAGCTCGGCTACAAGTCGGGGCTCTACTCCAGCGCCTCGGCCGCTGTCGCCTCCATGAACGCACTGAAGGCGGCCGGCGTCCGCGGTTACCACTACCCGCACCAGATCTGGTTCGGCTGGTACAACGGCAAGGCCAACACGAAGGCCGAGCCGTACCTCGACGACGCGTACTGGGCCAACCACAAGCGGATCCACCAGTACGTCGGCAACACGACCGTCCGCTTCAACGGCGTGACGATGCACATCGACCGCAACGTCCTCGACGTCGGCAAGGGCTCGAACCCGACGAAGCCGTCGGGGCAGTGCGGCACCCACAAGCTCTCGAAGTACCGGACCGTCAAGCCGGGCAAGCGCTACACGGAGCTGGCACCCGCCGTGAAGTGCCTGCTCAAGAAGCGCGGCTACTTCGAGGGCTCCACCAAGAGCAAGGTGCACAACGCCAAGGCGCAGCGCGCGGTGAAGCGGTTCCAGAAGGCGCACGGCATCAAGCAGTCCGGCGCCGTCACCCGCCGTACGTGGGTGGCCCTGCTGTCCGACGGCTACCCGTCAGCAGTCCTCAAGCGGGGGTCGACCGGCAAGCACGTCTACCGGCTCCAGCGTTCGCTGACCGCGGCCCTCGGTCGCTCCGTGCCTCGTACGGGGCTGTTCGATGCGACGACGGAGAAGGCGGTGCGGGCGTACCGCGCGAAGGTCAAGCTCCCCACGTGGCGTACGGCTGAGCCCCGGCTGTGGGCGTCGCTGCAGGCGGGACGGCGCTGATTCAGGCCAGCGGCAGGTACGGCGAGAGGTTGCTGCGCTCTCCTGACGCGTGGACCCGCCCTGCGCTGACCGCCTCGGCCCACGGCGTACGCCCGGTGGCGAGCGCGATCCAGGTCGCCGGGTCGGTCTCGACGACGGCTGGCGGCGTGCCGCGCGTGTGACGCGCGCCGGGGATCACCTGCACCGCGGCGTACGGAGGGACCCGCACCTCCACGCTGTTGCCGGGCGCCTTCCGGTCGAGCAGCGCGAGGAGGTGCTTGGTCGCCGCACGAAGGTCCGCTGGAGCAGGGTCGGTGCCGGACTCGAACGCCTCGGTCAGCCGCGCCGACAACGTCGACCACTCGTCCGCGCCGAGCGGGGTCAGGCGTCGCGCCATCAGCCCCACACCTCGGCGACCGCGTCCGCGACCTGCGCTGCCTGGGCAAACCCGGCCTGAGCCGTACGGGCGCGCGCCGACGGGTCCAGCACGTTCTTGCCGATCGCACGGCGCGCCTCGGCGTCCGGGGCGACGACCGTCGTACGGCCGGTGGCCTCGCGCAGTTGCGCTGCGGCGCCCCGGGATGCGGGGAACGCGTTCGCGATCGGGGTGAGGGCCACGACCCGCTCGTACGTGGCGGCGAGGTCGGCGTTGGCGGACGAGCGCGTGCCGCCGTCGATGTAGCGCCGGCCATCGATCGTGACTGGCGGATAGACGCCGGGGACGGCACAGCTGGCCGCGACGGCGCGCACCAGCGGGACCCCGTCTGCGGCGGAGAAGACGCGGAACTCACCGGTGTCGGCGGCGACGGCGGTGACCCGCAGGTCGCGGTCCGGCCAGTCCTGCGAGACCAGACGGTCGCGGATGACCGCGACGCGCTCATCCTCCGAAGGCGTACGACCGGAATCCGCCGCGCGCACTGCGTACGCGCCGAGCCGACGGCCGAGGTCCTCGGCATCGCGGCCCGCCCGCAGGGCCGACCACACCCACTGTGCGGTGACGGCACGCCCGATCGCGAACGACGGCTCCGGCCCGTGGGTGCCGAGCGGCGCGAGCTGGCGTCCGTAGAGCTGCTCCGTCGTGGCGCCGTTGGTCATCTGGGCTCCGACGACCGAACCGGCCGACGTCCCGACGACGAGATCGGCACCGGTCAGGTCGACACCTGCTTCGGCCAGCCCGTGCAGCATCCCGATCTCCCAGGCGATGCCCGTGATTCCGCCGCCACCGAGGACCAGCGCACGTGAGGTCATGGGCGCCATTGTGCGGCATCGCCGGTCGAACAGCCGCCCCCTGGCTGGTCGAGTAGCCCGAGCCGCCGCCCCCTGGCTGGTCGAGCAGCCCGAGCCGCCGCCCCTGGCTGGTCGAGTAGCCCGAGCCGCTAGGCGAGGGCGTATCGAGACCACCGGGTCTCGATACGGGCTCCGCTGGCGCTCCGCCCTACTCGACCAACCACACCCCGGCTGGTCGAGTAGCCGCGAGGAACGAGCGGCGTATCGAGACCAGGTCTCGATACGGGCTCCGCTGGCGCTCCGCCCTACTCGACCACCCACAACACCGCGCTCCGCCCTACTCGACCACCTACTCGACCAGCGGCGGGAAGGGGGGCGACTTAGCGTGGACGGATGCGCGCACTCCAGTACGTCGAGATCGGCCAGCCCCCTCGTGTCGTGGAGATCGACACCCCGGAGCCGGGCCCAGGTCAGATCCGCCTCAAGGTCACAGCGGCAGGGGTCTGCCACTCCGACGAGTTCGTGATGAGCCTGCCCGAGGAGGGATACACCTTCGGCCTCCCGCTCACCCTCGGCCACGAGGGCGCCGGGACGGTCGACGCGGTCGGCGACGGGGTCGCCAACCTCGAGGTCGGCACCTCGGTCGCCGTCTACGGACCGTGGGGCTGCGGCCGCTGCCACGCTTGCGCACGCGGCGCGGAGAACTCCTGCCCGTACGCCGCCGAGCTCGGCATCGCCCCTCCGGGTCTGGGGGCGCCGGGGGCGATGGCGGAGTACATGATCGTCGACGACGTCCGCCACCTCGTCCCGCTCGGCGACCTCGACCCGGTCCGGAACGTGTCGCTCACCGACGCCGGACTCACCCCGTACCACGCGATCCGGACCTCGATGCCCAAGCTCGTCGCCGGGAGCACCGCCGTCGTCATCGGGACCGGCGGGCTCGGCCACGTGGCGATCCAGATCCTGCGGGCGCTCACGGGCGCACGCGTGATCGCGCTCGACGTCAACGAGGAGAAGCTCGCGCTCGCCAAGGAGGTCGGCGCGCACGACGCGATCCTCTCCGACGAGAACGCGGCTCAGGCTGTCCGGGACATGACAGAAGGCCTCGGCGCCTCGGTCGTGCTCGACTTCGTCGGCGCTCCTCCGACCGTCGCGATCGCCTCGGCCGCCGTGGCGACCGAGGGCGACGTCCAGCTCGTCGGGATCGGCGGCGGCGCGGCCGCGGTCGGGTTCGGCATGACCCCGTACGACGCCGCGTTCCGCGCGCCGTACTGGGGGACGCGCAGCGAGCTCATCGAGGTCTTCGAGATGGCCCACCGCGACCAGGTCCACGTCGAGATCGAGACGTACTCCCTGGACGAGGGACCGAAGGCCTACGAGCGGCTCCACGCCGGGAAGGTCCGCGGTCGCGCCGTCATCCTCCCGAACGGCTGAGCGTCAGGCCAGGATCGCGGCGATCGCGAGGATCGTCGCGAACGAGAGCACGGTCGTGGCGAAGACGACGTCACGCACCACCGGCACCGCCCTGTCGTACCGGACGGCAGTGACGAACACGTTCTGCGCCGTCGGCAGGCCCGCGACCACCACGACCGCCAGCAGGGCGTTGCCGTCGAGGCCCAGCAAGAACCGGCCGACGAGATAGGCGACGAGCGGCTGGACGAGCAGCTTGATCAGTGTCAGGACGGCCACCTGCCCGCTCGCGCCGCTCGCGCCCGGCTTCGGGCCGAGCCGCAACGAGATGCCGAACGCGATCAGCATCCCCGGAATGGCGAGGCCGGCGAGGAGATCGATCGGGTCGGCGACCCACTGCGGGACGGAGACGCCGGACAGCGCGACGACGACACCGACGAGCGCGCCCACGGTGATCGGGTTGCGGAACGGCCGTGACAGCACGGTCATCACCGTCGGCCGCTCTCCTGATGCGGACTGGTCGAGCACGACGAAGGCCAGCGGTGCGACGACGAGCAGCTGCAGCAGGAGGGCGCCGGCCACCGCCGACACGTCGCCGATCACGTACACCGCGATCGGGAGCCCGAGGTTCCCCGCGTTGACGTACGAGGCCGACAGCGCGGCGAGGGTGGTCTCGCCCCAGTCGCGACGCCACCGCCAGCGTGCCAGGACGACCGCGAGGAGGGCGACCACGGCGACGCTCACCGCGTTGGCGACCAGCGCCTGTGAGAGGGCGCCTGCGACGTCGACCTCGGAGAGGACCGAGAAGAGCAGCGCAGGGCTGCCGACGAAGAAGACCAGTCGCGAGAGCATCCACTGGTACTCGACCGTGACCACGCCGAGGTGGGCGAGGACGAACCCGACGGCGATCACCACGGTGATGACGCCGAACCCCTCGAAGACCCCGATCACGGACTCATGCTCCCCCAGCTCGAGCGGCGCAGACGCACGCGGCCCCCGGGCACCCTCCTACCAGGGCACCCGGGGGCGACGCACGGTGCGAGCGGCTGCTCAGCTCACTCAGCACCAGCCCCCGTCATGGAGCGGACCTCGAGCTCCTGGTACTTCAGCGGGTCTGCCTTCTCCTTGGCCGTCACGGTGCCCAGCCACCCGAGGAAGAAGCCGATCGGGATCGAGACGATGCCCGGGTTCTCCAGCGGGAACCAGCTGAAGTCGACCCCGGTGCCGAACAGCGACAGGCTCTCGCCGGTCTCGGGGTTGACCTTGCCGGAGACGACCGGCGAGAAGAACACCAGCCCGACCGCCGAGATCAGGCCGCCGTAGATGCTCCACGTCGCGCCGCGGGTGTTGAAGCGCTTCCAGAAGAGGTTGTAGAGCAGCGCCGGCAGGTTCGCCGACGCAGCGACGGCGAACGCCAGCGCCACCAGGAACGCCACGTTGAGCGACTGCCCGGGGATCGCGAGGGCGATGGCGACGCCGCCGATCACGAACGCGGCGATCCGCGCGACCTTGACCTCGTCCTGGCCGGAGACCTCGCCCTTCTTGATGACGTTGGCGTAGAGGTCGTGGGCCACCGAGGAGGCCGAGGCCAGCGTCAGACCCGCGACCACCGCGAGGATCGTCGCGAAAGCCACCGCCGCGATCAACGCCAGCAAGATCGCGCCGCCTGTAGACCCCTCACCTCCACCGACGGCTTCGGCGAGCAGCGGTGACGCGAGGTTGCCTCCGGAGTCCGCGACCTTCGCGTACTGGTCGTCCGACAGCAGCGCCGCGGCGCCGAACCCGAGGATCAGCGTCATCAGGTAGAAGGTGCCGATCAGCCCGATCGCCCAGTTCACCGACACGCGTGCTTGGCGGGCGGTCGGGACGGTGTAGAAGCGGATCAGGATGTGCGGCAGGCCCGCGGTGCCGAGGACGAGGGCGATGCCGAGCGACAGGAAGTCGAGCTTGCTCGTGAAGTCGGCTCCGTACTTCAGGCCGGGCTCGAGGAACGCCTGGCCCTGACCCGAGTTGCTGGCCGCGGTGCCGAGCAGCTCGGAGAGGTTGAAGTTGAACTTGGCGAGCACCAGGATGCTGATCAGAAGCGTGCCGACCATCAGCAGGACGGCCTTGACGATCTGCACCCAGGTGGTGCCCTTCATCCCACCGACGACGACGTAGAAGATCATGAGCGCACCGACACCGATGATGGTGATGTTCTTCAGGGTGTCGCCCTCGACACCGAGCAGCAGCGCCACGAGCGCACCGGCGCCGACCATCTGCGCCAGCAGGTAGAAGATCGAGACCACGACGGTCGAGACCGACGCCGCCGTACGGACGGGGGTCTGCCGCATCCGGTACGCGAGCTGGTCGGCCATGGTGAAGCGGCCGGAGTTGCGCAGCAGCTCGGCGACGAGGAGCAGCGCGACGAGCCAGGCGACCAGGAAGCCGATCGAGTAGAGGAAGCCGTCGTAGCCGGACAGCGCGATCGCGCCCGAGATGCCGAGGAACGAGGCCGCCGACATGTAGTCGCCGCCGATGGCCAGGCCGTTCTGGAACCCGCTGAACGAGCGACCGCCGGCGTAGTAGTCGGCCGCGGTCTTGGTGTTGCGGCTCGCCCAGAAGGTGATCCCGACCGTCAGCAGCACGACGGCCACGAAGAGCACGGTGGTGAGGGTCTGGTGGCCGCCGCCCTCGTCCGCGGCGAGGATCGTGGAGGTCGCGTTCATCGGCCGACCTCCTCGTCGAACTCGGCGCGCAGCTTGTCGGCGACCGGGTCGAGGTTCTTCACGGAGTACCGCGAGTACCAGATGGCGATCGCGAACGTGGTGACGAACTGCAGGAGCCCGAAGACCAGGGCCACGTTGATGTTGCCGACCACCTGGGTCCCCATGAGGTCGGGAGCCCAGTTGGAGCAGACGACGTAGAGCAGGTACCACGCCATGAAGCCGATCGTCACGGGGACGACGAACCTCAGGTACTTGCTCTTGAGAGTGCGGAACTCCTCGGTCGCGTGGATGCGTTCGTACGCCGCATCCTGCGCCGCGCTGGTTCTCTCGATCACGGCTTCACCTCTCGGGGTGCACGGTCAGGGCTCTGCGTGACGCTAGGGCGGCCAGCGCGATGTGTGCCAGGTCACACGCGCGGAGGTCGGTGGGCGCGTCCGAGCGGTCGTCGTACGGTCGCGCCCGTACGACGAGCGGTGCCGCTGAGACGACGAACGGCAGGGCCGCGACGGCCTCAGTCGAAGTGCTGCAGCTCGTCCCAGAGCTCCGACCACGGACGGCTGGGCCCGCGGCACACACCGATCGGGAGCCCCTCTTCCTCGTTGTCGACCTCGGTGCCGTTCGAGAGCCGTCCCGCGACCTCGCACTCCGCGAAGAGCATCCGGGCCTGGGCGTACTGGCCGCCCACGACGACCACCGTCTCGGTGTCGTCAGACGGTCGAGCCTGCTCGTGGAGCGCGTTCTGCCCGCTGTACGGCTCGGGCAGGCCGAGGGCGGGACCGTACCGGTCGATCGCCCCCGCCTCCCCGTAGTTCGACGTGAAGATGACGGCGTTCTCGCGCTCCTCGCTCGGCACGCTCTCCCAGACGTCGGCGACCTGGCGGACGTACGTCGGCCAGCCGATCTGGTCGCCGATCGTCGTGTTCATGTCCGGGAAGGGCGTGCTCGGGAGGGCGCTCACGGAGATCACGGGCAGAGACACCGCCACGCTGACCGCGGTGTAGACGGCGAAGAGGAGCCCGATCCCCGCGCGCACGACGACGGACGAGCGTGCGAGCCACGCGGCGGCAGGCACCCATCCGGCAGCGAAGAGCACGGCAAGGAGGCCCGCTGGGTAGTAGAACTGCGCTCCGCCGACGTAGGTGAGCACGAGGACGACCGCGAAGGCGACGACGAACGCGCGCAGCACCCGCCACTCCGGTCTGCGCAGGAGCGCCACGATCCCGACGACCCAGATCGCCGGGAAGAGGATGAAGAGGAACGGCCACATGATCACGCGGACCTCGTCCGCGTTGTTGTCGGCCAGCGCCGCGCCCATCTCGAGCTGGGGGAAGTCGTTCACCACCTGGTACACGAGGTTCGGCAGGCACACGACCGCCGCGACCAGGCCACCGACCCAGAAGCCCGGCGTCCGCAGCACCCGCCGCGGTCCGACGAGGACGAGCCCGACGAGCAGGCCGAGCACCCACCACGGGATCAGCAGCCGTCCGTACGTGGCCAGGCCGACCACCAGGCCGACGGCGATCCACCACCGCGAGTCGTCGCGCAGCAGCGCCCGCATCGCGAACCACGACGCCAGCATCCAGGCGAGCAGGTCGGTCGACGTCGTCACGAGCACGTGCCCGGCGACTAGCGGGAACGAGGCGAACGCGAACGTCCACGCGCACAGACCCTGTGCCAGCGCGCCGCCGCCGAGCTCGCGGGTGATCGCGGCGGCGACCAGCGTCGAGGCGACGACGGTCAGGACCGCAGGCAGCCGCAGGGCCCACGGCTCGTCGGCGACCAGGTCGGTCATGAGATTCGCGAGCAGCGGGATCAGCGGCGGCTGGTCGACGTACCCCCATGCCGGGTCGAGCATCCGGAAGTAGAGCTCGTCGCGGTGGAACCCGTACCGGTTCGCGGTCGCGACCAGGACCACCGCGAGCGCCGCCGCCGCGGACAGCACCGGCCACCACGCGTACGGATCCAGTGACGCGGCCCTCGGCCGGTCACGTCGCAGGGTCGGGGCATCCGCGCCCATGTCCGGCAATCTAGGGCCTCAGCGCCCGTCACGTCACGTGACGGCCACCACTGAATTCGCCGTGGGCGGAGTCCACCGGGTACTGTCGAACGCAGGACGCGCTCCGCGTCCGGGTCGTCTGCTTCGGGCGCGCACCGCGCGCCCACCCCGTCCTCCTCGTGAGCGGCCAGCAACCACGGCCGCCCCCACGACACGAAGGACACCTCTGTGCCCACCTTCGCCGATCTCGGCGTCCCTGCACCTCTCGTCGACTCCCTCGCCCAGCGCGGGATCACGACCCCCTTCCCCATCCAGGCCGCCTCGCTGCCTGACTCCCTCGCCGGCCGCGACGTCCTCGGCCGCGGTCGTACGGGCTCGGGCAAGACCGTCGCGTTCAGCCTCCCGACGCTGGCCGTGCTGGCCGCGAGCGAGCGCCCGCGCCGTCCCCGGCAGCCCCGCGCGCTGATCCTCGTCCCGACCCGTGAGCTCGCCGTCCAGGTCCTCGAGACCCTCGCCCCGCTCGCCAAGGCCATCAACCTGCGCGCGATGACGATCTTCGGCGGCGTCGGGCAGAACCCTCAGGTCAGCGCCCTGCGCAACGGCGTCGACGTCGTCGTCGCCACCCCCGGCCGTCTCGAGGACCTGATCGGGCAGGGCCACTGCGACCTTCGCGCGGTCGAGGTGACCGTCCTCGACGAGGCGGACCACATGGCCGACCTGGGCTTCCTCCCCGCCGTGAAGCGGCTCCTGGACCAGACCCCGCGCAACGCCCAGCGGCTGCTGTTCTCGGCGACGCTGGACAACGGCGTCAACACGCTGGTCAAGCGCTACCTGACCTCGCCTGTCACGCACTCCGTCGACGAGGCGACCTCGCACGTTCCGGACATGGAGCACCACGTCCTGTCGGTCTCGCACGACGACAAGCCGACGGTGATCAACGAGCTCGTCAGCGGCCAGGGCAAGACCCTCGCGTTCACGCGGACCAAGCACGCGGCCAAGAAGCTCGCCAAGAAGCTGACCGCCGCCGGCATCCCGGCCGTCGACCTCCACGGCAACCTCAGCCAGAACGCGCGCCAGCGCAACCTCTCGGCCTTCGCCGACGGATCGGTCCGCGTCCTCGTCGCCACCGATATCGCGGCGCGTGGCATCCACGTGGATGACGTGTCCCTCGTCGTCCACGTCGACCCGCCGTCGGAGCACAAGGCCTACCTGCACCGCTCCGGCCGTACGGCACGCGCGGGCGCCTCCGGCGTCGTCGTCACCGTGGCCACCAGCGAGCAGCGCCGCGACGTCCGTTCGCTGATGCGCGCAGCCGCCATCAAGCCGACCGAGCACGCTGTCGCACCCGGCGCGGAGATCCTCGCCGAGCTGGTCGGCCCTCAGGCCGAGCTGGTCACGCCGCCGCCGGTGACTGCTTCGCAGCCGTCCCACGGTGGAGGCGGCCGGGGCAACGGCCGTGGCCGAGGCACGCAGGGTGCGTCGGGTGCGTCCCGCAGCGGCAACCGCAACCGCAACCGTCGTCGTAGTGGCGGTGGTGGTGGTGGTGGGACCAGCGCCACCGGGTCGTCCGCCGGTGCCGGTGCCGGCGCGGCGTCCGGCAGCTCGCGTACGGGTGGTGCTGCAGCCTTCTCGTCCCAGGCACGCCCGCGTCGCGCGCGCTGACCCTCGTCCGCCTCAGGCGCCTGCGGCGGCCTCGAAGTCTGCGGTCACGACGGCGGTGACGTCGATGTCGTCGGGTCGCAGCTCGAAGCCGCCGCCGCCCTCGCTCGCGCCGGCCGCCCGCATCGCGACGCCGGGCCCCGGCGCTCCACCGGGCACGACGTGCGGGCGCAGGCCGTCCTCGTAGAGGGCGACCAGCGCGACCGCGCCGAGCCCCAGCGCGTCGGCGTACGCCTGCGCGCGGGTCACGGCGTCGAGCGCGGCCTGGCTCCGTACCTCCGCGACGACCCGGTCACGACGCGCCTCGGTGAGCGTCCAGTCGATCGACCGGAGCGAGACACCCGGCTCGACGGTCGCGGAGGCGACCCACGCCGACAGCGCGGCGAAGTCGGCGAACTTCACGTGGATCGCCGCGTCAGCCCGGAACCGCCGGACCTTCACCTGGTCCTTGTGAGCGCTGGGCTTGACCCACTCGTCGTACGGGAAGGCCACGACCTGGTCCGCACCCCACCACGTCGCCGCGCCCTCGGCGACCAGGTCCTTGGCCTGGCCCACGAGAAGCCGGTGCGTCTGCTCGCAGCGCGCCATCACGTCGACGCGGTCCTCCCCGGCGGAACCGACGACGACGTGGACCGTGCCGCGTTCGGCGGGGTGACTCTGGGTGGCGCGTCCGGCGACGGTGATGAGCGGCATGCCCGCACCCTAGGCCGTACGGTCACGAAGGCGGCGGAGCCTCGCTGAGGATCCGCTGGAACAAGAGATGGTCCTGCCAGCGGCCCGCGATGAACAGGTAGTCGCGCGCGAGCCCGATCCGGCTGAACCCGGCACGACGCAGGACGGCCTGCGATGCCTCGTTGTGGAGCAGCGTCGCTGCCTGGACCTGGTGGAGACCGAGCGCGTCGCGGGCGTACGCGCAGACGGCGTCGACCGCACGCGTCATCAGGCCCCGTCCCGTGTGGTCGGCCGCGAGCCAGTAGCCGAGGTGGCCGTTGCGGTAGGCGCCGGCCACGACGTCGTTGACGTTGAGCGAGCCCGCCACCGCGCCGTCCGCGCCCACGACCAGTGCGGTGATGCTGCGGCCCGCCGCGTCCGCCGCCGCACGGTCGACGAGACGGGCGCGCTGGGCGTCGTCGGTGAAGTACTCAGCGGTTCGTACGGGCTCCCACGGAGCAAGGTGTGCGCGGTTGCTCCGGACCGTCGCCGCGAGCGCGGGCGCGTCGTCCGGCGTCGCGGACCGCAGGACGTACCCGTCCCGCAGCGGCACGCAGAGCGCCGGCGGCGCACTCATGCGCTGCGGTCTGCCGGCTCTTCGACCCGCTCGTCCGCCTTCTCGTCGGCGCGTTCTTCGGCGTTCACCGTCGCCTGGTCCTCGTCCGGCGTCTCGGACTTCTCCGCCGTCTCGGTCAGCGCACCCGCCGGCGTGCTGAGGACGGCACCGGGCGGCGCGTGCCGCGCGATGACCGGCGGCGTCTCACCGACGATCGCGTTGTGGCCGCCCTTCCAGAAGATGTAGCGCGAGCCCAGGTTGATCATGGTCGCGAGACGGTTGCGGTTGCCGAGCAGGAAGTAGAGGTGGATCAGGATCCACGTCACCCAGGCAAGGAAGCCGGTGAGCTTGCCGAACGGCCTGATCTCGGCGACGGCGGAGCTGCGGCCGATCGTCGCCATCGTGCCCTTGTCGCGGTAGTGGAAGGGCTTGTGCTCCTGGCCCTTCAGCCGCTTCTTGATGTCGGTCGCGACGAACTTGCCGCCCTGCAGCGCAGGCTGGGCCAGCTGCGGCAGGGCACGGTCGCCGTCCTCGACGGCCACGTCACCGATGGCATAGACGTTGTCGAGCCCCTGCACCCGGAGGTGGTCGTCGACCATGATGCGGCGTCCACGCCCGAGCGGCACCCCCCACTGCGAGAGGATCGGGTGGGTCGTGATGCCCGAGGCCCAGATGACCATGTCGGCCGGGATGAACTCGCCGTCGTTGACGACGACACCGTCGGGGCGCACCTCCTTCACGGAGGTCTCCAGACGCAGGTCGACGCCGCGCTTCTCCAGCGACTCCTTGGTGTAGTTGCGCAGCTTGGGCGCGAACGGCCCGAGCACGTGCGGCGCCATCTCGACGAGCGTGATGTGGATGCGCTGGTTGTCGATCTCCGGGTACGTCACCGGCATGTCGATGTTGCGCATCTCCGCGAGCGCGCCTGCGGTCTCGACGCCGGTCGGTCCGCCGCCGACGACGATCGCACGGAAGTCGGTGTTCTGCCCGTTGACCGCCGCGTCCTCGAGGATCGCGAACATCCGGTCACGCACCGCCAGCGCCTGCGAACGGCGGTAGAGGGGCAGCGAGTACTCCTCGGCACCCGGGATGCCGAAGAAGTTCGCGGTGACGCCCGAGGCGATGATCAGGTAGTCGTACGAGAGGGTCAGGCCGCCGTCGAGGCTGATGGTGCGCGTCGAGTGCTCCATCGAGATCACGGTGCCCTTGAGGAACCGCACGTTGTCCTGCTTGGCGCGGATCGAGCGGAGGAACCACGTGATGTCGCCGGGGTTGAGCGTCGAGGTCGCGACTTGGTAGAGAAGCGGCTGGAACGTGTTGTACGTGTGCCGGTCGACCAGCGTCACGTCCACGTCGGCACGCTTCAGCTTCCGTACGGCGGCGACGCCTCCGAAGCCACCGCCGACGACGACGACGTGAGGTCGCGTGCGCGGCAGAACCTGCGTTTCGTCCATGACTTCGAGCGTACGCCGCGGTTCTCAGAACCGTCGATCAGGGAGCAACTGCCGACCGCCGGGACGTGATCTGTCTCACCTCCCTACGATTGACGTATGAGCGATCACTTCGACGTCGTCGTCCTTGGCGCCGGACCGGGCGGTTACGTCGCCGCGATCCGCGCCGCACAGCTCGGCAAGTCCGTGGCTGTCATCGAGCCCAAGTACTGGGGAGGTGTCTGCCTCAACGTCGGGTGCATCCCGAGCAAGTCGCTGCTCCGAAACGCCGAGCTCGCGCACCTCATCCAGCACGAGGCCGAGTCCGTCTTCGGCATCGGCGTCGGTGACGTCACCCTCGACTACGGCAAGGCGTACTCGCGCAGCCGCGAGGTGGCCGAGGGCCGCGTCAAGGGCGTCCACTTCCTGATGAAGAAGAACAAGATCACCGAGATCCACGGCACCGGCTCCTTCACCGGCCCGAAGGCCATCGAGGTCTCGCTCAACGACGGCGGGACGCAGGAGGTCACCTTCGACGCCTGCATCATCGCGACCGGCTCCTCGACGCGCCTGCTTCCTGGCACGCAGCTGTCCGAGCGGGTCGTCACGTACGAGGAGCAGATCCTTGCCGACAACGTGCCCGAGTCGATCATCATCGCCGGCGCCGGCGCGATCGGCGTCGAGTTCGCGTACGTCCTCAACTCCTACGGCGTGAAGGTGACGATCGTCGAGTTCCTCGACCGCGCCGTCCCGAACGAGGACGCGGACGTCTCGAAGGAGCTCACCCGGGCGTACAAGAAGCTCGGCATCGACATCCTCACCTCGACGCGGGTCGACGCCATCGACGACTCCGGCGACAAGGTGAAGGTCACCGTCACGCGCAACCCGAACGGCGACGCCAAGGAGGAGGTCCTCGAGGCCGACAAGGTCCTCCAGGCGATCGGCTTCGCTCCGCGCAGCGAGGGCATCGGCCTCGACAAGGCCGGCGTCAAGGTCTCCGACCGCGGTGCGATCGAGATCGACGACTACATGCGGACCAACGTCGACGGCATCTACGCCATCGGCGACGTCACCGCCAAGCTCATGCTCGCCCATGTCGCCGAGGCGCAGGGCGTCGTGGCGGCGGAGACGATCGGTGGCGTCGAGACGTTCCCGCTCGACTACGTGATGATGCCGCGTGCGACCTTCTGCCACCCGCAGATCGCCTCGTTCGGCTACACCGAGGCCCAGGCGAAGGAGAAGGGCTTCGACGTGAAGGTCGACAAGTTCCCCTTCACCGCGAACGGCAAGGCACCAGGTCTCGCCGACACCGCAGGCTTCGTGAAGCTGGTGACCGACAAGACGTACAAGGAGCTGCTGGGCGCCCACCTGGTCGGCCCGGAGGTCACCGAGATGCTCGGCGAGCTCACGCTGGCGCAGCGCTGGGACCTGACGGCCGACGAGGTCGCGCGCAACGTGCACGCGCACCCGACGCTGTCGGAGGCCGTCCAGGAGGTCATCCACGGCGCCGCAGGCCACATGATCAACCTCTGACGGACGTACGTCCCGACAAAAAGTCCCGCCGTTCCACCCCTGATCGGGGGGGGGACGGCGGGGCGGGTTGGGGGGGGCGGGGGGCCGTCGTGGCG
>NZ_JANZYO010000001.1:0-218063 GCF_025506335.1 Mumia quercus | reverse complement strand
CCAACATCATCAACAGGGGCCGGCCTCCCCCCCCCAAACCCCCCCCCCCCCCCCCCCGGGGGGGGGGGGGGCCCCCCCCGGGACTGTTTGTCGGGTCAGGCGTCAGTTCGTGCCGTTGCCCTTGCCGTGCTTGTACTCAGGCTGCATCTGCGGGTTGAACTCGTCGTACTTGTAGCCCTGAGCTCCGGCCAGACGACGGTCCTTGACCTGCAGGACGTCGAAGCCCTGCTGGATGTCGCTGGAGTAGATGAAGCCGTTGTAGTAGTACGCCGACCACGAGCCACCGAGCACCAGGCGCTCCGCGCTGAGCGGACCGCGGTCGAACCACGCCAGCTCCTTCGGGTTGGCCGAGTCGGTGAAGTCCCACACCGAGATGCCGCCCTGGTACCAGGCCTGGACCATGATGTCCTTGCCCTTGATCGGGATCAGCGACCCGTTGTGCGCGACGCAGTTCTCCGTGTTGGCCTGCGTCCGCGGGATCTTGTAGTAGCTCTTGAAGGTGAGCTTGTTGCCCTTGGTGATGTCGTAGACCGCGTTCGCGCCCTTCTCGTCACCGACGGTCGGGTTGCAGGTCGCGCCGCCGCCGCCGCCGAGCTCGTCGGTGAAGACGACCTTGGTGCCGGCGTTGTTGAACGTCGCAGAGTGCCAGAACGCGAAGTTCTCGGTGTCACGCACCTGCTCGATGACCTTCGGGTTCTCGCGGTCCTTGATGTCGAGCAGGATGCCGTCGCCCATGCAGGCGCCCGCGGCGATGTCCTTCGACGGGTACGCCGTGATGTCGTGGCAGCCCGAGGTCGTCGAGGAGTAGTTGCCGGGCGGGTTGCCGCCTCCGTGCGTCTCGTCGGGGCCGGGGAACAGCACCGGCTCCGCGACGACCGCGGCTGCGGCCGGGTTCTTGACCGGGATCTTCACCACGCTGATCAGGTCGTGCGGTCGCTGGCAGTCAGGGTAGGCCTCGTTCGGCGAGTACGACGAGACGTACGCGTAGAGGTTCTTCTTGTCCTTCGACGGCGCGAGCGTGTGCGTGTGCGAGCCGCACTTGGTCTCCACCGACGCGACGTACTTCGGCTCCGTGGGCTTGCTGATGTCGAAGACCTTCAGGCCCTCCCACGACTCCTTCACCGACGCCGGCTGGCTGACGTTGTCGCAGGAGTCGTTGCTGCGGCTGGAGTCCGTGCTGAGGACCAGCAGGTTGCCGCTGACCGAGATGTCGTTCTGGGAGCCGGGGCACACCACCTGTGCGACCTGCTTGGGGCGGTCGGCCTTCTTGATGTCGTAGACGGTGAAGCCGTTGTAGTTGCCCGCGAAGGCGTAGTCGCCCTGGAACGCCAGGTCGGTCTGGTACGCAGACTCGCTGGCGAAGGCGCCGTTCTTCGGGATGTTGGCGAGGAGCTTCATGTTCGGGCTCGACGCGACCTCGCCGACGCCGAGCTCGGCGTCGCTGTCGTCGAGGGCGGCCAGACGCTGGGCGGCCACCGGCGCCGGCGACTCGCTCCCGTCGTCGGGGACGCCGACGGACGGCGCTGCTCCTGCGAGGGTGCTGACAACGAGCGCACCGGCGCCGGCGGTCACGGCGAGGGCGCGGGGTAGTCGATCACGACGCGTGGGTCTCATGCGAGGACCTTCCTGGTAACGATGTTGCCCCGAAGCATTGCGCCAAATGATGAACTCCGCAACGCTTCTGCACGTCGTAGTTTCTCGTCGAGAGGAATTCCTCCGTGGTTGAACGCGTGCGCCGACCGGTCGTCTGGAGGCTTGCTGCCGTCGCCCTCGGAGCGACGCTCCTCGCCTCGTGCTCCGGCGACGACGAGGGTGGAGCAGACGCGACCGAGCCACCACCGGCGCAGAGCACCGTCCTCCAGCCGGGCAGGCCCGGCGAGTCCAACCAGACGCTCGCGCCGGGCGAGTACCCCGACGACGACTCGTACAACGAGGTCGACGTGGAGTTCGTGAACGGCATGATCGCGCACCACCTGCAGGCGATCGAGATGACGGAGCTGGCCAAGACCCGCGCCGAGAACGCGTCGGTCAAGGGCCTCGCCGGGCGGATCGCGGCGGCCCAGGGTCCCGAGATCCACGCGATGGCGGGGTGGCTGGAGGCGCGCAAGCTGCCCGTGCCGGAGGGCGCATCGGGCCACGGCGGGCATGGCGGGCACGGCGGCGCGACGGCCGAGCACGACGAGATGTACGGGATGCTGACCGAGGAGCAGATGAAGGAGCTGGCGGCGGCCGACGGCGCAGCGTTCGACGACCTCTTCCTCCGCGGGATGATCCAGCACCACCAGGGGGCGCTCGCGATGTCCGAGAAGGCCCAGGCCGAGGGCTCCGACCTGATGGCGAACGAGATGGCGACCGACATCGCCGCCGATCAGGGCGCGGAGATCGCCCGGATGATGACGATCCTCGACCAGCTCACGTGACCGCGAGGGCGGTCAGCGCCCCACCCGCAGCCAGGCCGTGACCTCGCGTCGCCAGACGAGCATGACGCAGGCGGCCTGCGCGAGGAGCCAGATGAGGCCGAGCGGCGCGAGGACCACCGACACGGCCATGCCGATCCCGGCGACGACGGTGAAGACGATCCGCGCGGCGGGCTTGCGGACCAGCAGGCTCAGGGCCGACGCAGCGCCGGCGACCGCGAGGAGGCCGAGCGCGAGCGACAGCAGGAATATGCCGCGCGCGTAGCCCTCCGGGTCGTCCCCGATCAGCTGGCGCACGTCGGCGTCGGAGAACATCGGCGGGTTCGACAGCATCTCGACGTACTGCGACGGCGAGACGAGGTAGATCAGCGCGTTGAGGCCGAAGACGGCGGCGACGATGCCCGACAGCACCGTCGCCGTGACGACGGCGGTGATCAGCGGGCGCGGGCGCGGCGGCTGGCCGGGGCGCGCGTACGGGGCCTGCTGATGCGGCACGGGGCCGGGGAACGGGTGCTGGTACGAGCCCGGGGCGGCTGCGTACGGCCGCGGCGCCGGCGGCGGCTGCGACTCCGAGCCCGGCTGCGGTGGGCGTACGGGAGGGGTGGCCGTCGTGTGGACAGGGCGCGCCGCGGGGACGCTCTGCTGGGGCGGGCGCTGCGCGGGCTGGAGCTCGCGTCCGGCGAACCAGGCCCGTGACTCCGCGCTCCACAGGAAGACGACGACCACCACGCCGAGCATCGCGGGGATGATCCCTGCGGCGCCCGTGGCGGCGAAGGAGACCGTCGACAGGACGGAGACGACCGTGAGGCCGATCCGCGCACCCTTGTGTCGCTTCGCGGTCCAGACAGCGAGCACGAGGGATGCCGTGGCGAGGGCGGCGGCGGCCATGAGGAGCACGCGCAGCCAGCGCAGGGCGGCGTCGACGCTGAGCGTGCTGGTGACCGGCGAGGCGTCGAGGGTGCGCTCGACCTGCTCGCGGACCTCAAGCGACCCCCATCCCGACAAGGTCGTCATGACGCTGATCAGGACCAGCACCGACGCCACGCCCGCCGTGAGGCAGGCCATCGTCACCTTCTGCGGACGGGCGGTCGTCGGTGTCGCCATGGGGTCATCCCATCACGGGAGCGGTCGCGGGCGGTGAGCCTGGTCCCACCTCGCGACGGAACGTGGGACCTGACTCACCGCCCTCCCGGGTCAGGCGGCGCGGACGGTGAGGCCTTCGGCGGCCGGATCAAGATCGACGACGACCTCGTCCCCGTCGCGGACGTCACCGGCGAGCAGCTCGCGCGCCAGCTGGTCGCCGATCGCCTGCTGGATGAGCCGGCGGAGCGGACGGGCACCGTACGTCGGGTCGAACCCGGTCGTGGCGAGCCACGTCTTGGCCTCGTCGGTGACCCGCAGGCGGATCCGGCGCGACTCCAGCCGACGCGACAGCGCGTCGATCTGCAGGTCGACGATCCGCGTCAGGTCCTCGACCGAGAGCGCGTCGAACATGACGACCTCGTCGAGGCGGTTGAGGAACTCCGGCCGGAACGACGCCCGTACGACCTCCATGACCTTCTCGCGCTTCTGTGCCTCCTCGAGCGCGGGGTCAGCCAGGTAGACCGAGCCAAGGTTCGAGGTGAGGATCAGGATCACGTTGCGGAAGTCGACCGTACGGCCCTGCCCGTCCGTCAGGCGCCCGTCGTCGAGCACCTGGAGCAGGATGTCGAAGACCTCCGGGTGAGCCTTCTCGACCTCGTCGAGGAGCACGACGCTGTACGGGCGCCGGCGCACCGCCTCGGTGAGCTGACCGCCCTCGTCGTAGCCGACGTACCCCGGAGGGGCACCGACGAGCCGCGAGACCGAGTGCTTCTCGGAGTACTCGCTCATGTCGATGCGGACCATCGCCCGCTCGTCGTCGAACAGGAACTCCGCGAGCGCCTTGGCCAGCTCGGTCTTGCCGACACCCGTCGGACCGAGGAACAGGAACGAGCCCGTCGGACGGTTGGGGTCGGCGATGCCCGCACGCGAACGACGCACGGCGTCCGACACCGCCTTGACCGCCTCGGACTGGCCGATGAGCCGGTGACCCAGCTCGTCCTCCATCCGCAGGAGCTTGCCCGTCTCGCCCTCGAGCAGACGGCCGGTGGGGATGCCGGTCCAGGCCGCGATCACCTCGGCGATCTCGTCGGGACCGACCTCGTCGTTGACCATCTTCTCTTCGGGCTCGGCCTCTTCGTCGGCCTCCGCCTTCTCGAGCTGCTTCTCCAGCGCGGGGATCTCCGCATAGTTCAGCCGTGCCGCGGTCTCGAGGTCGCCGGCGTTCTGCGCCCGCTCGGCCTCGCGCCGCTTCTCGTCGATCTGCTGCTTGATCTCGCCGACCTCGTTGAGCCCGGTGCGCTCACGCTCCCAGCGTGCCTCGAGCCCACGCAGCTGCTCCTCGGCGTCGGCGAGCTCGGCACGCAGCTTCTCGAGCCGCTCGCGGCTGCCTTCGTCGGTCTCCTTCGCGAGGTGGAGCTCCTCCATCTTCATCCGGTCGACCGAACGCCGAAGCGTGTCGATCTCGACCGGGTTGGAGTCGATCTCCATGCGCAGGCGGCTGCTGGCCTCGTCGACGAGGTCGATGGCCTTGTCGGGCAGCTGGCGGCCGGAGATGTAGCGGTCCGACAGCGCGGCGGCCGCGACGAGCGCGGCATCGGAGATCTCGACCTTGTGGTGCGCCTCGTAGGTCTCCTTGAGGCCACGCAGGATCGCGATCGTGTCCTCGACGCTCGGCTCGTCGACGAGCACCTGCTGGAACCGACGCTCGAGCGCGGGGTCCTTCTCGATGTTCTCGCGGTACTCGTCGAGGGTCGTCGCCCCGACCATCCGCAGCTCGCCGCGCGCCAGCATCGGCTTGAGCATGTTGCCGGCGTCCATCGCGGAGTCACCGGTCGCACCGGCACCGACGACCGTGTGCAGCTCGTCGATGAAGGTGATGATCTGCCCGTCGGAGTCCTTGATCTCCTGCAGGACGGCCTTGAGCCGCTCCTCGAACTCGCCGCGGTACTTCGCACCCGCGACCATCGCGCCGAGGTCGAGCGCGATGAGACGCCGCCCCTGCAGCGACGAGGGCACGTCACCGGCGATGATGCGCTGCGCGAGGCCCTCGACGACGGCGGTCTTGCCGACGCCGGGCTCGCCGATGAGCACCGGGTTGTTCTTGGTGCGCCGCGTCAGCACCTGAACCGTGCGGCGGATCTCGGCATCGCGACCGATCACCGGGTCGAGCTTGCCCTCGCGGGCGGCCGCGGTGAGGTCGATCCCGTACTTCTCCAGCGCCTGGTAGGTGTCCTCCGCGTCCTGGCTCGTGACCTTGGCCGAACCACGCACCGCCTGGAACGCACCGCGGAGCGCCTCGGCGTTCGCGCCGACAGAGTCGAGCACCTCTCGCGCCTTGGACTGCACGGTCGCCAGGCCCACCATGAGGTGCTCGGTCGACACGTACTCGTCACCAAGCTCACTCGCGAGGTCCTGTGCACGCTGGAGCACCTCGAGCGTCGCGCGGGCGTACGAAGGCGTCGCGACGCTCTGGCCGGCCGCGGACGGCAGGCTGGCGAGCGCTTCCTTCGTACGGGTACGCGTGACGGCCGGGTCGGCGCCTGCGGCCTGCAGGAGCGGGACGGCTGTGCCGCCGTCGGCGTCGAGCAGCGCATCGAGAAGATGCAGCGGATCGACTGCCGGGTTGCCAGCGGCGGCGGCGGACTGGATCGCTGCCGCGATCGCCTGCTGGCTACGGGTGGTGAGCTTGGAAGCATCCATCGAGTCTCCCTGGGTGCTGATGTCAGACAGTTACCAGATTCAACACACAAAAACTTGAGTCGATTCCGCTCAACCTTACCTCCGTCGGAAACGGTCGGCTCAGCAGTCCCCCAGCGCGCGGACGAGCACCCGCGCGTACAGACGCGCCCCCTTGGCATTGGGGTGGACGCGGTCCGTCGTGAGCACGTGCTGCGCCCGCGAGGCTGCGCGTCGCCAGTCGGCCAGCGTCGCGTTGTCGTGGTCGGCAGCCACCGCTCGTACGGCCGCGAGCGAGGAGCGCTGCCACCCGCGGCCCGGGACGTACGGCGCCACCAGCACCACCCGCCGGTCGGCGAGCGTACGCCCGACGAGCCGATCGAGGTCGTCGCGGTCGACCGGTCCGTTCGTGCCCGTGCCGAGGACGACGACCTGCCCGAGCCGGTCCCTCGCCGCGGCCCGCCGGACCGCCCGCGCGACGTCGCCGTACTGCCAGCCGACCTCCGCGGTCGCGTCGAGACGCGGCAGAGCCTCCACGAGCGCGGGGCCCGCGGCGATGAGGACGGAGTCGCCGAACGCGCTGACCCGTACGGTCCGGGGGGCCTTGCGACAGGTGGCGCGAGGCTTCGCCGACGGAGCAGGCGCCGGCTGGTGGTCCGCCGCGCGCTCGAGAGCCTCCTCGCCGCGCAGCAGGCTCGTCTCGAGCGAGCTGCGCTCGGGGGCGGTCGCCACCGCCACCCCCGCGCCGACCACGACGGCGCACACCGCACCGGCCACCAGGACCCAGCCGCGCCGCGGCCTGCGCCGCTCGACGACGAGCCGGTCCACCGGCGCGAGCCACCTGCGCAGCGTCAACACGATGCCGTCCTGGCGCATCGGCATCTCGACGTACCGGTACGACAGCTCCGCGACCACCCCGGCGACCACGACCGCGACGACGCCTGCCGCGACCGCGTGCTCGGGGGCGGCGAGCCGCGTGGCGAGGACGATGAGCGGCCAGTGCCAGAGGTACAGCCCGTACGAGCGCGAGCCCATCCACCGCAACGGCGGGACCGCGAGCAGGACGGCCAGCGGGGTCGGGTTCGCCGCCGCCAGCACGAGCGCGAGCGCGGCGACGCTCATCAAGAGCAGCCCGCCCCGGTAGGTCACGCCGCTCGACCACGGCACCACCGCGGCGAACCAGGCGAGCACCACCAGCGCGATCGTCCCGAGCACGGTGATCAACGCCAACGTCGCGAGCCTCGGTGGCGTGCGGTCCGTCCGGAGGAGGTGCGGCGCCCGGCTCAGCGCGAGCGAGGCCCCGAGCAGGAGCCCGAACACGTGGGCGTCGGTGCCCACGTACGCGCGGGTCGGGTCGGCCGGGTCGTACAGCACCACCATCAGCGCGGCGGAGACGAGGGCGAGCGCCGCGGCCGCACCCGCGAGGCGGCGACGGGGGAGCACGAGGACGGCGACCGCGAGCGACAGCGGCCACAGCAGGTAGAACTGCTCCTCGATCGCCAGCGACCACAGGTGCGTGAGGACGGACGGCACGTTCTGCTCGGCGTACGACGACCCGTCGGCGACCTGTACCCAGTTGGCCGTCCAGGTGAGGCCGCCGAAGACCTGGGGACGGAGTCCCGCATTCGTGTCGCGGCCGACCGTGAGCGTGAGCGCGGCGACCACGACGATCATCAGCGTGGCCGCGGGGACCAGGCGGCGCGCACGCCGGACCCAGAAGGCGGGCAGGTCGAAGCGCAGCTCCCGCGTGGCGTCCTCGAGGAGGACCGCCGTGATGAGGAACCCGCTGAGGACGAAGAACATGTCCACACCCAGATAGCCGCCCGGCATCTCCCTCGGCGCCACGTGGTACGCGATCACGAGCAGGACGGCGAGGGCCCGTACGCCGTCGAGACCGGGCGCGGTCACGCGACGCGGCGCCCGACGCGACCTCCGCCGGCGAGAGACCTCCGGGTCGGTCGCGAGAGGGTTTGGCGCGCGGTCGCGCACGAGGGTCGCCGACCCTCCTGCCCCTTCGCGCGGCCGCACCTGGCCTCAGCTCAGCCGCACCAGCTGGACACGGCACGCCGGGGCCGCCCCGGGGTTGGCCGGGAGCTTCTCCACCGTGAACGGCGTGTCCACTCCGGTCGGCACCTTCGGGATGACCAGGCGACGTGCCTTCGCCTGGGTCGCGCCCGGCGAGGCGACGAGCACGGTGACGCGGTAGTCGGACTTGCGCGCACCGTTGTTGATGACGCCCTGCGCGGACCAGGTCTTGCCGTCGGCGCTGCGGCGGCACGCGAACGACAGGAGGTCCTCCGGCGCGGGGGTGGCCGCAGGAGCGGCTGTCGCGGCGGCGGGCGTCGTCGCAACCGACGGGGTCGGGTCGGCGGCAGCCTTGGGGTCGTCCCCTCCCGCACACCCCGCGAGGCCACAGGCGAGTGCAGCGGTGACGGCGATCACGGGGAGGGGCAGGCGGCGCATACGGTCATGAGACCACGGAAGCGTCGCACTTCCGGGGAGGCGACGCCGCAGCGTTGCCGACCACGACCCACGCGGAGGCGAGAATGGCGCGGTGACGCACCACGACCTCGACGAGACGCCCCACCACCTCTGGACCACCACGCACGAGCCACGCCTCGAGATCGCCTCCGGCGACACGGTCTCGTTCGCCGTGGAAGACGCGGTGAACGGCCGGTACGACGACGTCCCGACCGGCGGCGCGATGCCGCTGTCCGACCCGGCGCGCCCGGCGTACCCGCTCGCCGGGCCGATCCTCGTCGCCGGCGCGCAGCCAGGAGACGTCCTCGAGGTGGAGATCCTCGAGGCGGCCGGAACGAAGGGGTTCGGCTGGACCTCCATGGTCCCCGGCGAGGGACTCCTCGGTGATGACTTCGCCGAGCCGTACCTCTACCGCTGGGAGATCGACGGCGACCACACGGACATGGGCGACGTCGCCCGGGTGCCCATACGCCCGTTCTTCGGCGTCGTGGGGGTGTGCCCCGACACGGTCGACCCGTTGCCGGTGATGCCGCCCGGCCACTTCGGCGGCAACCTCGACTGCCGCGACCTCGTGGTCGGCTCGTCGGTGTTCCTCCCCGTCCAGGTCGACGGCGCCCGGCTCGCGCTCGGGGACCCGCACGCCGCGCAGGGCGACGGCGAGGTCTGCGTGAGCGCGATCGAGTGGGCCGCACGAGGGACCGTACGGGTCAGGCTCCACCAGGGCCGCCGCATCCCGGGCCCGCGGTTCCGGACGCCCGGGCCGTTGCGGGCGGGGATCGAGGACGCCGGCTACTACGCGACGACCGGCATCGCTCCGTCGCTCATGGACGCCGCGAAGGACGCGGTCCGCGCGATGATCGACCACCTCGGCCACACGTACGGGCTGGAGCCGCGCGATGCCTACGTGCTGTGCAGCGTCGCGGTCGACCTGAAGATCTCGGAGGTCGTGGACGCGCCGAACTGGGTCGTCAGCGCCTATCTCCCGCTCAGCGTCATGCGCTGAGCGCGCTGCGCTTGACCTCAAGCGCACTTGAGGGCCGAGCATCTCTCGGGTGACCTCCTCCACTCTGCGTACGCCTGCGCCTGAGCGGCTCCGTGACGCCCGGCACCTCCCGTTCGTCGTCGGCGCCCTCGCCCTCGTCACCCTCGGCGCGTTCGAGAACCGCGCGACCACGGCCGTCCTGCCGACCGTCGCCGAGCGCCTCGACGGGCTCGACCTGTTCGGCGCGGCGGCCGCGGCACCGCTGGTGTCCTCGGTGATCGCCATGGTCGTCGCCGGTCGGTGGTGCGACCGGCGCGGACCGGCGCCTGCCCTCCTCACCGGCATGGGCGTCTTCGCTGCCGCCCAGCTGGCGATGGCGGCCGCTCCGTCGATCGGCGTCTTCGTCGCGGGGCGGGTAGCGGCGGGGGTGGCCGAAGCCCTCCTCGACATCGCCCTCACCGTCATGGTCGCCCGGCTGCTCCCGGCCGCGCTGCGCCCCGCGATGTTCGGCGCGCTCGCGACGGCCTGGGTGCTGCCGTCGCTCCTGGGTCCGCCGGTCGCCGGCCTCATCGCCGAGCACCTGGGCTGGCGGACCGTGTTCGCGGCAGCGCTCGTCCTCATGGTCCCCGCCATCGCGTGCCTCGTCCCCTCGCTGCGACGCCTCGGTCCACCCGTACACGACTCTGCCGGCGAGGGTGACGACGCGACCGGCGGGCGGGCAGCGGTGGCGTCCGCCGTCCTGGTCACCGTGGGCCTGGCCGCGCTCGCGCTCGGCGGGCCGGCAGCGACCGGCACCACGGCCAGGTCCGCGGGCGCGCTCGCCGTCGTCGCGGGCGTCGCCCTCATCGCCCTCGGCGCCCGTCGTGTGCTGCCGCGAGGCACGCTCCGTCTGCAGGCTGGTCTGCCGGCGACGGTCGCGCTGCGTGGCGCCCAGGCGGCGGCGTTCGCCGGTGCGGGCGCGTTCATCCCGCTCATGCTGACCCAGATCCACGGCCTCGGGCCGTCCGTCGCCGGCGCCAGCCTCACCATCACCGGCGTGTTCTGGGCGGCGGGCTCACAGCTCAACGGGACACGGCTCGTGCAGGAGCGGACCACGACCGTCGGACGCATGCGGGTGTCGTTCGCGCTGATCGCCGCGGGAATCGTCGGTCCCGTGCTGGTCGCGCTCGACGTCCTTCCGGTATGGCTCGGCCTGACCGTCTGGGCGCTCGCCGGGACGGGCATGGGCATCGGCTCGCCGACGCTGGCCAACCACGTGCTGACGCTCGCCCCGCCGGACGCGCAGGGTCGGCTGTCGGGGGCGGCGATGCTCTCGGCGACCGTCGCGCAGGCGGTCTACGTCGCCCTGGCCGGCGCGGCGCTGGCGGTCGGCACCGCTGCGTCCCTGACCTTGGCAGCGATCCTCGCCGTTCCCGCGGGGATCGCGATGGGTGGAGCAGCGCTCGTCGGCCGGCTCGACCCGGCCGTCAGTCCGGCCGTCAGTCCGGCCGGTCGATGAGGGCGCGGGCGGCCACGTACGCGTACACGCCGTCGTCGGTCTGTGTGCCCGCCTCGCCGATCTCCAGCGGACGGAACGTGTCGACCATGACGGCGGTCTCGTCGAACTCCTGCACCCCGAGCGACGCCTCGACCGCGCCCGGCTGCGGCCCGTGGGCCATGCCGCCGGGATGGAGCGTGATCGAGCCGAGCCCGATGCCCGACCCCTTGCGCGACTCGTAGTCGCCGGCGACGTAGAACATCACCTCGTCGGAGTCGACGTTGGAGTGGTAGTACGGCACAGGGATCGACAGCGGGTGGTAGTCGACCTTGCGCGGCAGGAAGTTGCAGACCACGAAGTTGTAGCCCTCGAAGACCTGGTGCACCGGCGGCGGCTGGTGGACCTTGCCGGTGATGGGCATGTAGTCCTCGATGTTGAACGTGTACGGGTAGAGGCAGCCGTCCCAGCCCACCACGTCGAACGGGTGCGTGGCGTACGTCAGCCGGCTGCCGACGATCCCCGACGGGCCGGGACCGCGGTGCTTCACGAGGACCTCGACGTCGACGCCGTCGACGACGAAGGGCTCGTCGGGCCCGTGGAGGTCACGCTCGCAGTACGGCGCATGCTCGAGCAACTGCCCGAAGCGCGAGAGGTAGCGCTTCGGCGGGGAGATGTGGCTGTTGGCCTCGATCGCGTACAGGCGGCTCAGCTCGGCGGGGACCCATCGGTGGGTGGTGGCGCGCGGGACGATCACGTAGTCGCCCGCACGGTAGGGAACGACTCCGAAGACGGTCTCGACCGTGCCGGTGCCCTCCTCGACGAAGACGCACTCGTCGCCGGTGCTGTTGCGGTAGTACGGCGAGGGTGCGCCCGCCACCACGTACGAGATCCGCACGTCACCGTTGCCCAGGACGAGGCGACGGCTGGTCACGGGGTCAAGGGCCTTGGCCTCGGCGTCGTCGAAGAGCGCGTGCAGGCTCAGGTGCACCGGACGCAGGGGGTGGTTGGCGGTGGTCGCGAGGTCGGGCAGCTCCCACGGCTCGCTGGCCGTGATCGCCGTGGGGACGCCGCGGTGGTAGAGCAGCGAGGAGTCCGAGGAGAACCCCTCCTCGCCCATGAGCTCCTCGTAACGCAGGGCCCCGGCGGAGTCGCGGAGCTGGGTGTGCCGCTGACGCGGGACCTCACCGATCTTGCGGTAGTACGCCATCTCGGGCTCCTCGTTCGATAATCGGTCACAGATGTTCCCTAAAAGAACATCGTGGGTTTAGGGTGCCGCTATGTCAACCGTCCAGCCGACCTGGGTCGACGGAGCCGCCGGCTCCGGATTCGACATCGACCACCTGCCGTACGGCGTGTTCACGCGCGATGACGACCGCCGCCGCGTCGGCGTACGCATCGGCGACCTCGTCCTGGACGTCGCAGCGGCGTCGCCCCCGACGGCGCTCGCCGCGTGCCTCGCGGCGCCGACGCTCGACGCGCTGATGGCACGCGGGCCGAAGACCTGGCAGGCGGTGCGCGCCTGGGCGACCGATCTGCTGACCGACCCGGGCCGGGCCGAGGAGGTGCGCCCGCACCTGCACCCCGTCGACGAGGTCTCGCTCCACCTGCCGTTCACGGTGGCCGACTACGTCGACTTCTACGCCTCGCTCGACCACGCGAGCAACGTCGGCCGCATCTTCCGGCCCGACGCCGAGCCTCTCCTCCCCAACTGGCGCCACCTCCCGGTCGCCTACCACGGGCGCGCCGGCACGGTGGTCGTGTCGGGCACCGACGTCCCCCGGCCGTACGGGCAGCTCAAGTTGGCCCCGGACCAGCCCCCCGTCTTCGGGCCGAGCGCCAGGCTCGACATCGAGGCGGAGGTCGGCTTCGTGGTCGGCGTCGGGTCGCGCCTGGGTGATCCCGTGCCGACGAGCGCGTTCGCCGACCACGTCTTCGGCGTGGTCCTGCTCAACGACTGGTCGGCACGCGACGTGCAGGCCTGGGAGTACGTGCCGCTCGGCCCGTTCCTGGGCAAGTCGTTCGCCACGTCCGTCTCGGCGTGGGTGACGCCGCTCGCCGCGCTCGAGCGCGTACGAGTGCCGCTCCCCACGCAGGACCCGGAGCCCCTGCCGTACCTGCACGTGGACGAGCCCGCCGGCTACGACCTCGCGATGGAGGTCGAGGTGAACGGCGAGGTGGTGACGCGGCCCCCGTACCGGACGCAGTACTGGGGACCCGCGCAGATGCTCGCCCACCTGACGGCCAACGGAGCCTCGCTGCGGACAGGCGACCTGTTCGCGTCCGGCACCGTCTCCGGGCCGGCGCGCGACGAGCGAGGGTCGTTCCTCGAGCTGAGCTGGGGCGGCCGCGAGCCGTGGATCCTCGACGGCGACCAGCGGACGTTCCTGGAGGACGGCGACGAGGTCGTCCTGCGTGCGCGCGCGGGGGACCTCACGTTGGGCGAGGTCCGCGGTCGGGTGACGGCGCGGCGATGAGCGCCCAGACGCTCGAACGCGGGCTGGCGGTGCTCGAGACGATCGGCGCCGCGGAAGGCGGGCTCACGACGTCCGAGATCACGGTGCAGACGGGTCTGCACCGCTCGATCGTCCACCGCCTGCTCGTCAGCCTGGAGCGCACCGGGTACGCGTCGCGCGACGCCGGCGGAAGGTACGCGCTCGGGCCGGCGCTGGTGGCGCTTGCCGCACGGGCGCGACCCGGGCTCCACGACGTGGCAGCGCCCGTCCTCCACGCGCTGGCGGCCGAGCTCGATGCGACCGCGAGCCTCGTCGAGGCGATCGGCGACACCGCCGTGACGGCGTTGGTCGCAGAGCCTCCGACGGACGGCCCGCGGTTCTCCTATCGGCTCGGCAACCGCGACCCCCTCGATCGGGGCGCGGGCGGCCTGGCCGTGCTGGCGTCGGGCCCCGCCGTACCGGGCGAACCCGACCGCGTCGCCTCCGTACGTGCCGACGGCGTCGTCACGACGCACGGCGAGCTCAACCCCGGCGCGTACGGCGTCGCGGCGCCGATCCCGGGGCTGCAGGGCGTACGGGCGGCCGTCACGGTCATCACGAGCCGCGAGGACATCGCCGTCCGCGCCGAGCCCGTCGTCGCCGCCGCTGCCGCGGAGATCGCGCGCGGTCTCGGGTGGTCGCCCGAGGAGGGCTGAGGGGCCCCGCTAGCGACTCGTTTGTGGAGGGGGCGGGCGGGTACCGCGCCTTCATGTCCCTTCCCACGACGGATCCCGAGGACCCTGACACGATCGAGCCGGACGTCGTCCCCAGCCTCGATCCCGAACCCGGCGACGTGCCCACGCACGACGAGCCACCGGAGACCGAGCCCCGCATCCCGGAGTGAGCCACGCCCCGACGCCTCGGCGGTGAGCTTGGTCCCACCCGAAGCGGCTTCGTGGGACCAGGCTCACCGCCGGGGCCGGCGGAGGCGCTAGCTGTACGTGTAGAAGCCGCGACCGGACTTGCGCCCGAGGAGCCCCGCGTCGACCATCCGCGCCAGCAGCGGCGGCGGAGCGTAGAGCGGCTCCTTGAACTCCTCGTACAGCGACTCGGCCACGGCCTTGGTCGTGTCGAGCCCGATGAGGTCGGCCAGCGCCAGCGGACCCTGCGGGTGCGCGGCGCCCCGGACCAGGCCCTCGTCGATGTCCTCGGCCGTCGCGAAGCCCGACTCCAGCATCCGGATCGCCGACAGGACGAACGGGATCAGCAGGGCGTTGACGACGAATCCGGCGCGGTCCTGGCTGAGGATCGCGTGCTTGCCGAGGGCGCCCTCGACGAAGCTGCGCGCCTCGAGCGTCGTCTTCTCGCTGGTCAGCAGGCTCGGCACCAGCTCGACGAGCGACAGCACCGGGACCGGGTTGAAGAAGTGGATGCCGAGCACCTTGTCGGGCCGGCTCGTGACGACGGCGAGCTTCATGATCGGGATCGACGACGTGTTGGAGGCCAAGATGGCGTCTGGCGACTCGACGAGCTCGTCGAGCTGCTTGAACAGCGCGACCTTGGTGGCCTCGTCCTCGACGATGGCCTCGATGACCAGCTGGCGGTCGCGCAGCGCGTTGATGTCGTCGACGACCTCGATGCGCTCGAGCACCGCGGCGGCGCTCTCGATCCGCCCGCGCGACTCGGCACGCTCGAGCGACTTCGTGATCCGGGCGAGCCCGGCCTCGACGCGCTCCGGCGACGACTCCACTGCGATGACGTGCGCCCCGGACCGGGCGCACACCTCAGCGATGCCCGCACCCATCAGGCCGCAACCGACCACACCGATCTTGTCCATGGTTCTCCTCATGCCGAAGGACGCGCACCTCGCGCGCCCCACCGTCGACCGTACGGAGTACCTGCGGGTAACCCCAAGTCCGTTCCGGACAACGGAAGGCCGATCCATCCTGCGACCACGTGCCGTGACACCCCCGGACGTGCCAGGATGTGAAGCGCCATTCACATCGCGCGCGGTCCGGCGGACCACGCCCGCCTCCCGGAGGTCGACCGATGACCGTGACTTCGCCATCCGTACGACAGCGCTGGGACGAGCTGCGTGCCCACGAGGGGCCCGTCGATCCTGTGGCGCTCGACGAGATCTGGACCCAGCTCGAGACCGTCGACGCCGGCGAGATCCTCGGGAGCTGGAAGGGCTTCGCGTTCGCGACAGGCCATCCTCTCCAGCGCAGGCTCGACAAGACCCGCTGGCACGGCAAGCGCTTCTCCTCCGTCCACGCCGCCCAGCCGCTGATCTGCGCCGACGAGCACGGCGAGCTGTTCTCCGACGTGAAGTCCGGGAACGGCGAGGCGAGCCTCTGGAACGTCGAGTTCCGCGGCGAGGTCACCGCGACGATGGTGTACGACGGCATGCCGGTCTTCGACCATTTCAAGCGCCTCGACGCCGACACGTTGATGGGCATCATGAACGGCAAGCCGGAGCTGGTGCTCGCCGACGGCAGGCACTTCTACTTCGGCCTGGAGCGGGAGTGAGGACGACCGTCCTCCTGCACCGCGGCCAGGACGCGCCGTCGCTCGTCGACGCACAGCTCGACGAGCCGCGGCCGGACGAGGTCCTCGTACGGGTCGAGGCGACGGGCCTGTGCCACACCGACCTCGTGACGCTGGCCGGGCTCCGCGGCGCTCCCGCCGTGCTCGGCCACGAGGGGTGCGGGACGGTCGAGCGGGTCGGCGACGCGGTCACCGACCTCGCACCGGGTGACCGCGTCGTCATGTCCTTCCGCTCCTGCGGACAGTGCGACCAGTGCGCCGACGGCCACCCCGCGTACTGCCTGCGGGCGAGCCGTCTCAACAGCTCTGGCCGGCGCCCCGACGGCACGGCGACGCTCACCATCGACGGCGAACCTGTCTTCGCGTCGTTCTTCGGCCAGTCGTCGTTCGCGACCCACGCGCTCGCCGCCGCGTCGGCCTGCGTGCTGATCCCCGCAGACCTGCCTGCCCACGTCGCCGCGCCTCTGGGCTGCGGGTTCCTGACCGGGGCGGGAGCGGTGCTCCACACGCTCGCTCCCGAGCGCGGTGACCGCCTGCTGGTCGTCGGCGCGGGCGGCGTCGGAGCCGCCGCCGCGGTCACCGCGCTGGCGCTCGGCGTCGAGGTCGTCGTGGTGGATCCGTTGGAGCCTCGTCGTACGCTCGCGCACGACCTCGGCGCCACCGCGTTCGCGCACCTCGAGGACCCGCTCCCGCCCGTTACCCACGCCCTCGACACCACGGGGCGGGCCGACGTGATCGCGGCCGCGCTGAAGACGCTCCGCCCGCGCGGGATCTTGGCGCTGGTCGGGCTCGGCAGTGCGCTCGGGGAGATCGACCTGCGCGACGTGATGATGCGCGGCCTCCAGGTGCGAGGCTGCGTCGAGGGTGACGCGTCGCCCCGCGCGCTCATCCCGCAGCTGGTCGCCATGCACCGCGCCGGTCTCCTTCCGTGGGAGCGCCTGGTCACCACGTTCGACCTCGACGCGTTCGATGCCGCGGTCAAGGCGCAGCGCGACGGCGTGGCAGTCAAGGTCGTCCTGGTGCCCTCGGGGGCCCGCAACGACGGTTGAGCGAGTCTCCTCAGCCGATCAGGCGAGAGAGCTGGTGAGCCTCGCTCAGCAGGAGGTGCCCCAGCTCCGACTGGCGGTCCGGACCAAACCGGCTCTCCACACCGGTCAACGTCAGCGCCCAGCGCGGCGAGCCAGCGGCGTCGAAGACCGCGGCCGCCATCCCCCAGCTGCCCTCCACGACAAGACCTGGGTTCACCGCCCATCCCCGCTCGCGCGTGAGACCGATCCGGTCGCGGATCGCGGCGTCGCTGTGAGCGTCGCCCCAGGCAGCGGCGAGGTCGGTCCGTGCGAGGTAGTCGTCGATCTCGCGGTCGTCGAGGTACGCCAGGACCACGATCCCGGCTGAGACGACGCCGAGCGGGAAGCGCGCTCCCTCGTACAGGACGAACGAGCGGATCGGGAACGCCCCGTCCTGCCGCAGGAGGACGACGGTCTCGTCACCACGCCGTACGGAGAAGAACGCACTCTCCCCCGTGGCCTCGGCGAGCCGGCGCACGGCAGCCACCGCCTCGTCGGTCACCGCGAACCGCGAGGCTGCGCGAGCGCCGAGGACGAACAGTTCGGGGCCGAGGAACCATCGTCCGCTGCGCCCGTCGCGGTCGACCATCCCCTCCTGGGCGAGCGACTCGAGAAGCCGGTGGACCGTGGGCCGCGGGAGCCCGGTGGCGCGACCGACCTCCGTCGTGGTCAGGCCGTCGTCGCTCTCGGTCGCGGCAAGGGCACGCAGCAGTGCGCTCACGCGCCCGACCATCTGCGTCGACTCCGCCACCCCGCCATCCTAGCGACGCGTCCACTCAGTGAACACCGGTGTCCGGTCACCGTCCGCCGAGCGGGAGAACATCGCGCGCTGCGCTGCGCTGGTTGACGGCGCGCGTGTGACGCCGTTCACTCGGAGGCGACCAACCAGTGAACACAGGAGTTCCGCAACTCATGCGCAAGCTCAGAAACGACGCGTCCGAAGCGCTCGACGGTGTCCTCGAGGACGGCATGACCATCGCCGTCGGCGGCTTCGGCTTGAGCGGCAATCCGTTCGACCTCATCGAGGCGGTACGAGACTCGGGCGTGACCGGCCTGACCATCGTCTCCAACAACATGGGCGTGGACGGTGCCGGCCTCGGCATCTTGCTCGAGAACAACCAGGTCGCGAAGGTGATCGCCTCCTACGTCGGCGAGAACAAGCTCTTCGCCCAGCAGTTCCTCGACGGTGTCCTCGAGGTCGAGTTCACGCCGCAGGGCACCCTCGCCGAGCGGATGCGGGCCGGAGGCGCCGGGATCGCCGCGTTCTACACCCGTACGGGTGTCGGTACGCAGGTCGCCGAAGGCAAGCCGACCGCCGAGTTCGACGGCGAGACGTACGTGCAGGAGCGGGGCATCGTCGCCGACCTCGCGCTCGTCCACGCCCACACGGCAGACCCGGCGGGCAACCTGCGCTACCGGCTCACGTCGCGCAACTTCAACCCCATCGTCGCGACGTGCGGCAAGGTCACGGTCGCCGAGGCCGAGCACATCGTCGACGGCTACCTCGACCCCGACGAGGTGGCGACCCCCGGGATCTACGTCAACCGGCTCGTGCAGGCGCTCCCCCGGGAGAAGCCCATCGAGCAGCGGACGACCCGACCGAACCCCGCGAAGGAGGCCTGACATGGCGTGGACACGTGACGAGATGGCGGCCCTGGCTGCCCAGGAGCTGCGCGACGGCGACTACGTCAACCTCGGCATCGGCATCCCGACCCTCGTGGCCAACCACATCCCGGACGGGGTCTCGGTGGTGCTGCAGAGCGAGAACGGCATCCTCGGCATGGGCCCGTTCCCGTACGAGGGCGAGGAGGACGCCGACCTCATCAACGCGGGCAAGCAGACCGTGACGACGCTCGACGGCGCGAGCATCTTCGACTCCGCGACGTCGTTCGCGATGATCCGCGGCGGCCACGTCGACATCGCCATCCTCGGCGCCCTGCAGGTCGCGGCCAACGGCGACCTCGCCAACTGGACGATCCCCGGCAAGCTCGTCAAGGGCATGGGCGGCGCGATGGACCTCGTCGCCGGCACACGACGCATCGTCGTGCTCACCGAGCACGTCGCCCGCGACGGCGCCCCGAAGATCGTCGAGTCCTGCGAGCTCCCCCTCACCGGCGTCGGAGTGGTCGACCGGATCGTCACCGACCTCGCCGTGCTCGACGTGACCAAGGACGGGCTCGAGGTCGTGCAGATGGCTCCCGGCGTCACCTTCGAGGAGCTCGAGGAGAAGACCGGCGCACCTCTGCGGCAGGCCAGCGCGGTCTCCTAGCCAGCGCCCGTCCGCGTGGGTGTCTCAGTGGTCACCGCCATGAGCCACGTGACCACTGAGGCACCAACGCACGGCTCCGCGCAGGTCGACGGCCCTCGAATCTCGGCCACCCAGCCTTTTGCCGCGGTCGACAACGTCCTGGCCTGGTTGGAGGCCGAGAATCTGACGCTCACTGCGTCGTTCTCAAGGCAGATTGACGGTGGGCGACCTGATAGCTGCGCAGCGTGTCAGGGCCACTCGAGGAACGCCGCCCTGACGTGGGTCATGCTCGCGTACCGCGTTCCGCGCGAGCCGTCGTCGCCACGCATCGCGATCTGGCGGAGGCTCAAACGTCTCGGCGTCGGTGTGGTCTGCCTGGCCGCTCGAGCGCGCCGCCGAAGCGGGTTTGATCCCGGAGATGCGGAAGGCGCGCGCAGCCGAGTACGCGGAGCGTGGCGACGTCCGAAAGGGGGCACAGCTGGGCCGCGCAGGCGTCGGACCAGGCGAACTGGCGGTGGGGTCATGAGGTGGGCGACCCGAGCGTGCGCCTCGGTGAGTTCGTACTCGAGTGCCCGGCTTCGCTCGTCGCGGAAGCCCTCGGTTACATGCCTTCCTCCATTCGGGCAAGGCGGCAGAACCCTGGGCTCGCTACGCGGACTGCCGGATCAAGCAGCCTATTCAGGTCCCCTACGGCCGTGGCTCGGTGGCGCGGTGGTAACGGCCAGCGAGTGAACGCACGTGTGCAACAAGTTCGGCGGGCTCGGTCACGGTGAAGTCGACACCGAGCAGGCCAAGGTGAACGGCGAGCGCTTCGATGCTGTCCGCGCCGGTGTCCAGCAGACAGCGGGTGTCGTCGACCGCCGTGATGGTCCCGATGGCGGCGTTGATCCGCTCAGCGAGCTGTTCGGCCGGTGCGTGCACGACGACCTGAGCCCGGTAGCGCCAGGCGGCTGACGACGCGCCCCGGCGCACCTGGTCGACGGCTGCCTCCGGGAGATCGCGGGGGGTGAATCTGGGACCTGTTGGGGTGCGCAGGTGGAGCCGGTCCACCCGGAACGTCCGCCAGTCGCTCCGCCCGACGTCGTACGCGACGAGGTACCAGCGGCGTCCCCAGTTGACCAGCCGGTACGGCTCGACGTCGCGCCGGGTCTCGGAGCCGTCGTGCCTGCGGTAGTCGAACCGCAGGCGCTGGCGGTCGCGGCAGGAGTCGGCGATCGTGTTCAGGATGTCGGCGTCCACCCGCGGGCCGGGGTCGTCGCGCGGCACCGTTTCGGCGTACTTCTTGAGCACGTCGACCCGACGGCGGAGTCGGGCCGGTAGCACCTGCTCCAGCTTGGCCAGAGCGCGCAGCGAGGTCTCTTCGACACCGGTGATGGTGCCCCCGGCGGCGGTGCGGAGCCCGATCGCCACTGCGACCGCCTCCTCGTCGTCGAGCAGAAGGGGCGGCAGCGCGGCGCCGGCACCGAGTCGGTAGCCGCCTGCGGAGCCACGGGTGCCGTGCACCGGGTAGCCGAGGTTGCGCAGGCGGTCCACGTCGTTGCGGATGGTCCGGGCGCTGACGTGCAGTCGCTCGGCCAACTCGGCCCCGGTCCACTCGCGGGGTGTCTGGAGCAGCGAGAGCAGGCGCAGCAATCGCGCCGAGGTTTCCAACATTCTTCGACCCTGCCAGACCATCAGGAATGGACTTTGCCTAAACGCTTCCTAGCGTGATGATCATGACGAACAACAGCACGATCGTCCCGTTCCGGATCGAGATCCCCCAGGCCGACCTCGACGATCTCCAGGAGCGGCTGGCGCGCACTCGATGGGCGGAGGAACTGCCCGCGCCCGAGGCCGCGCCGGCCGGCCCTGTGCCGCCCGGCTGGGAGTACGGCGTCCCGGTGGGGTACGTCAAGCAGCTGGTCGAGCGGTGGCGCACCACGTACGACTGGCGGGCCTGGGAGGCGAAGCTGAACGCCTACCCGCAGTTCACCACCAAGATCGACGGCCAGCACGTCCACTTCCTTCACGTACGGTCGCCCGAGCCGGACGCGACGCCGCTGATCCTCACCCACGGCTGGCCGACCACGGTGGTCGAGTGGCTCGACGTGATCGGCCCGCTCACCGACCCGCGGGCCTACGGCGGCAACCCGGCGGACGCGTTCCACCTCGTCATCCCGTCGGTGCCGGGCTTCGGCTTCTCCGGGCCGACCCGCGAACGCGGGTGGGACCGCTACCGGGTGGCCCGGGCCTGGGCCGAGCTGATGCGTCGGCTCGGGTACGACCGGTATGGCGCGGTCGGCAACGACGGTGGGGCGCTGATCTCGCCCGAGGTGGGCCGCGTCGCTCCCGAGCACGTCTGCGGCGTGCACGTGACGCAGGTGTTCTCGTTCCCGTCGGGCGATCCCGCCGAGCTGACCAATCTCTCCGAGGAGGAGCGCGGCAAGCTCGCGTTCGCCGAGTGGTTCACCCAGAACCGGGGCGCCTACGACAAGCTCCAGTCCACCGAGCCGCAGAACCTGGCGCACGCCCTCGCCGACTCTCCGGCCGGTCTGCTGGGCTGGCACTCGCAACTGCTCGGCGGTTCGCTCGACCCGGACTTCGTGCTCACCAACGTGGCGATCTACTGGCTGACCAACACGGCCGCCTCCGCCGCCCGGTTCTACTACGAGGATGCGGCGGCGGCCCCCGTGCAACAGAAGTCGAACGGCCGGGGCACCACCGTGGCCGAGCCGACCACGGTGCCCCTCGCCCTGGCGAACTTCGCCTGGGACTTCCAGTCCATCCGGACGTTCGCCGACCGCGACCACGCCAACATCCGCTCCTGGAACGTCTACGACCGAGGCAGCCACTTCGCCGCCCACGACGCCCCCGACCTGCTCGTCGACGACATCCGGAGGTTCTTCGGCGATGTGCGCTGATCAGTCGCCGGTCGACGGCGGAACCCCGCAGACCCCTAGCAGTCCCACGAAAGGAAATCGGATGTACCTCGTCATCGGTGCCACAGCCCACTTCGGACGTCAGGCAGTAGAGGAGATGGTCGCGGCCGGTGTCTCCGTGCGCGCGCTGACCCGCACCCCGGAGCAGGCCGCACTCCCCCCGGAGGTCGAGGTCGTCCAGGCCGATCTGACCAAGCCCGAGACGCTGCCGGCGGCGTTGGTCGACGTCGAAGGCGTCTTCCTGGTTCTGCAGTACGGCATGGACGTCGCACCGCTGCTGGCGGCCGCGGGCCAGGCAGGCGTACGGCGCCTCGTGTTCCTCTCATCCGGGGCGGTCGTCCCGGGCGCCGAGCAGCAGCCCGACGTGATCGCCCAGTACCACCGCGACGTCGAGTCGGCCGTCGAGGCGTCCGGATTCGAGTGGACGTTCCTTCGACTGCTGTTCCCCGCCATCAACTCGTTGACGTTCGCGATGCAGCTCCAGGGCGGCGACGTCATTCGCGCGCCATACACCGAAGCTGCCTTCAGTGCGGTGCACGAGCGGGACGTCGCCGAGGTGGCCGCGCGCATCCTGACCGGCGGTGGGCACGCGGGGCGGGCCTACGACCTGACCGGTCCCGAGTCGCTGACCCAGGCACAGCAGGTCCGCATCCTCGGCGAGGGGCTGGGGCGCCCGCTCACCGTCGAGGACCTCGCCCCGGAGCCTGTGCTGGAGCAGATGAGCCAGTTCATGGACCACGAGTTCCTGGCCGCGCTGTTCGCTCTCATGGCGCAGGCGGTCGGCAAGCCCGCGCCGGTCAACGACGTCATCGAGCAGATCACCGGGCACCCCGCGCGGACGTACTCCCAGTGGGCGGCGGACCACCGGGCCGACTTCGACGGCTGACCAACGAGGCAGGGGCGGCATCCGCCGCCCCTGCCGTGTGGACGGAGTGGACGCCACGGTGGCATAGATGCTGCGGCGACGGGAGTTGGGGAGAGCCCGGCTGCCCGTCAGTGGCTGCTGGAGCGAGCCGACGCCGAAGAGGCGGTCACTTGGATGGTCGACACCTCGACACTGCGAACGAGATGGGTGGCGCCGCGAGGAACGGCTCGACGACGTCGAACGCTTCGTCGAACTCGTCGCGCGCAACCTGCTGAGCGTCGAGGACCGAGGCGTCCCCCTCTGGAAACGAGCAAAGGCGGTCCGAAGACCGCCTTTGACCTGCGAGAACTGCTGGAGCCGCTTGTCGGAATCGAACCGACGACCTTCTCATTACGAGTGAGACGCTCTGCCGACTGAGCTAAAGCGGCGACGGCCTCGCGAGGATCGCCCGCTGGCCGAAGACGAGTGTAGCCGAGACGGTTCTGGCGGCCCAAGACGGGGCCCGTAGACTCCTGTCGCGTGAGCGAACCCTTCGACCCGACCGCAGAACCGGCCGACCGCCCGGCGCCGGACCCGGCGGCGATCGCCGAGCTGGCGCAGATGCGTTCGAGCATCGACAACATCGACGCGGCACTGGTCCACATCCTCGCGGAGCGGTTCAAGTGCACCAAGCGGGTCGGCCGCCTCAAGGCGGAGCACAACCTTCCGCCGGCTGACCCGGAGCGCGAGGCGCGTCAGATCGCCCGCCTCCGGGCGCTCGCGATCGACGCCGACCTCGACCCCGCCTTCGCGGAGAAGTTCCTCAACTTCATCATCTCCGAGGTCATCCGCCACCACGAAGCGTTCCGCGGCTGATGGCCCGCCTGGCGTACGACGACCCGGCGCTGGTCGCGTTCATGAGCGAGTACCACCTGGCGACGCTCACCACGCTGCGTCCGGACGGCACCCCGCACGTCGTCCCGGTCGGCGTCACCTACGACACCGAGACGCGGACGGCCCGCATCATCACCAACGACGGCTCAAAGAAGGTCCGCAACGTCGAGGCCGCCGGCGAGAGCGGTGCGCGCGTCGCGATGGGCCACATCGACGGGGGCCACTGGGTCACTCTCGAGGGCACAGCGCGCGTCAGTCGCGACCCCGACGAGATCGCGGAGTCCGTACGGCGGTACGCCCTGCGCTACCGGCAGCCGAGCGAGAACCCGACACGGGTCACGATCCTCGTCGACGTCGACCGCATCATGGGTCGCCTGCCCTGACGTAAGGGCCGGGCCGGGTGTGGACGGGGGAATCGCACACCCGACCCGGCGATCGGGGGGACGCCTGCTCAGCAGGTCAGTCCGTCACGTGGTGGGGATCCGGTCACCAGGAAGTCGTCGATGGCGTCGTCCACGCACTCGTTGCCCATCGCGTAGCCGGTGTGGCCGTCACCGTCGCGCGTGACGAGCACCCCGGACGCCAGCTGGTCGGCCATCGCCTCGGACCAACGGTACGGGGTGGCGGGGTCGCGCGTCGTGCCGACGACGACGATCGGCGGTGCACCCTCGGCTCGGATCTCCGGCGCCTCCTGGGCCGGCTTGATCGGCCAGGCCGTGCACGTCACCGGTGACCAAGCGAAGCTCACACCGAACACCGGCGAGACCTCCTCGAAGTCGGGCACCGACTCGCGTGCCTGGTCCAGGGAGATCGTCGACGGGTCGTCGAGACAGTTGACCGCGACGAGCGCGACGACGGAGTTGTCCTTGTAGCCGCGCTCCCCACGAGACAGGTACGTGTCGGCGAGGAACAGCAGCTGGGTGCCGTTGCCCCGCAGACCCTGGCGCAGCGCTCGGGTGAGCAGCTCCCAGTAGTCGGCGTTGTAGAGCGTGACAGCGATGCCGTAGAAGCCCAGCGCCTCCGTCAGCGGGCGCCCCTCGCTCGATGTCGGCAGCGGATCTCGGTCGAGGCCCTCGAGGAAGTCGGACAGGCGCTGCTGCGCCGCGTCGACGTCGGTGCCGAGCGGGCAGTCGTCCTGCTTGACGCACGCCTCGAGATAGGCCTTGAGCGCCGTCTGGAATCCCTCGGCCTGGCCCTGGTTGAGGCCCTCGGAGTCGAGCGACGGGTCGATCGCCCCGTCGAGCACCAGGCGACCGGCACGCTTCGGGAACAGCTGGGCATAGGTCGCGCCGATCATCGTGCCGTACGAGGCACCGAAGTAGCTCAGCGTCGGGTCGCCCACCACCGCGCGCAGGACGTCGAGGTCCTTGGCGACCTCCACCGTCGAGACGTGCCCGGCGAGCTCGCCGGCCTCGGTCTCGCACCGCTCGCCCAGCGTAAGCGCCGCGTCGAAGTAGGCCTGCTCCTCGGTCGCGTCGTCAGGGGTCGGGTCGGTGTTGACGTACTCGTCGAGCTGCGCGGTGGTCGCGCACTCCAACGGCGTGCTCGCACCGACCCCGCGCGGGTCGAAACCGACGGTGTCGTACGCATCGAGGAGATCCTGGCCGGCGACCGCGGTGAACTGCGCGACGTAGTCGACACCGGAGCCGCCCGGACCTCCCGGGTTGATGAACAGCGAGCCCTTGCGTGCCTGCGGGTCACCCGCCGGGAGCCGCCTCAGCTTGAGCGCGAGCCGCTCGCCGTCAGGGTCGGCGTAGTCCACGGGGACCTCGACGCTCGCGCACTCGTAGCGACCGCAGTCGCTCCACTTCACGTCCTGGTCGTAGAACGCGGCGAGGGCAGGGTCGACGTCGTCACCGGTCGCGGACGTGGGTGTCCCGGAAGGTGTCGGCGAGGAGAGCGCCGCGTCGCGCGCCTCCTTGGCGCTGCCGCACGCGGCGACGAGCACCAGGGCGGCGACCACCCCTGCGAGGATCCGGCGACGAGGCACTGCCTGCTCCCTCCGTGGCGTGAACGCGGGCGTGCTTGCCACCGTACGGGAGTTCGCGGCCACGGGTGGGCCGACATCCACAGGGTCAGCGGCGCAGCGTGAGCAGCAGGTGCTCCAGCGCGAGCTGTGGCGCCGCGTTGGCGGCCAGGGCCTCGCGGCACGCGAGGATCGCCTCGATGCGGACGAGGGTCTGCTCCGGAGTGCCGGCTCCGGCGACCTCGGCCACGCTCGCAGCGACATCGGCGTTGACCAGCTCGGCGCCGGGCGCGGTCTGCCGTGCGAGGACATCGCGGTAGAACGACAGCAGATCGATGAGGACACCGTCGATGGAGTCGCGGGCGATCCGGGTACGGCGACGCTTCTGGTCCTTCTCCAGGGCCGCGAGCCGTCCTGCGTACCCAGCGGGACGGCGCCCGCGGTCCTCGACGCCGAACTCCATCTTGAGGGCGTCGCGCTCGGCACCCTCGAGGCGTTCGGCGACCTCGTCGGCCTGCGCCTGCGCCGCCTGCGTGATCGTGGCCGCGGCGTCCAGGCACGCGCCGACCGACGTCAAGGATCCCGGGATGGCGAGGACGGCACGCCGCCGCTCGCGTACGGACTCCCGCGTCGCCAGCGCCCGCGCCCGACCGACGTGGCCCTGCGACGCCTGCGCGGCCTGCCGCGCGAGCTCCGGCGGGACCTGCTCGCGCTCGGCCAGCATCGCGGCGACGGCGGCGACGGGCGGTGTCCTCAGGACCACCTGGCGCGAACGCGACCGGATCGTCACGATGACGTCCTCGGCCGTCGGCGCGCACAGCATCCACACCGTACGAGGCGGCGGCTCCTCGAGGCTCTTGAGCAGCGCGTCGGCGGCTTTCTCGGTGAGCCGGTCGGCGTCCTCGACGACCACGACCTGCCAGCGCCCCTGCGTCGGCCGCATGGCGGCCATGCGCACCTGCTCGCGCACCTCGGCGACGTCGATGCTCAGCCCGTCGGTGCTGACCAGCGCCACGTCGGCGTGCGCGCCGGCCAGCGACGTCCGGCACGCCTGACACTCTCCGCAGCCGCCCGACTCGCACTGCAGCGCCGCCGCGAAGGCGCGGGCGGCGTTGGAGCGTCCGGATCCCGGGGGCCCGGTGAACAGCCACGCGTGCGTCATCGCCGCGCCAGGCCCACCAGCCAGGCGCTCCTGGGCAGAGGCGACCGCCGAGCGGAGCGTCGCGACCACGGAGTCCTGGCCGACGAGGTCGTCCCAGACGCTCACCGCTCCCGGCCCCGTCCGAACGCGCCGTCGTTGTCCGGCTCGTCCGTGTCGACGGCCGCGGGGTCGCCGCCCTCGGCCACCGTGTCGTAGCCGACGAACGCCTCCTCGAACGACTCGAGCCGCTGCTCGAGCGCGCTCGGGTCGAGGTGGGTGGTCTCGTCCTCCGCGCTAACGTCCGCGCCCTCGTGCTCCTCGAACGGCGACCCCGGCGGCGGTGGGCGCAGCGGCGCGATCACCCGCTCCACGTGGCTGAGGAGCGGCTGCACCCGGTCGAGCACGGCGTCGGCGATGTCGACGATGTCGCGGTCGGCGCGCAGCACCATGTAGTGGTCCCGGTCCTGGGCGGCGAGGGCGAGGAAGGTCTCGCGAACGCGCTGGTGGAACTCCGTCGGCTCCGCCTCGAGCCGGTCGGCCTCGTCGAAGCGCGAGCGGCCCAGCGTCGGGTCCACGTCGAGAAGGACGGTCAGGTGGGGCCGCAGCCGCGATGTCGCCCACCGGGCCACTGCCTCGACCTCTTCCAGGTCGAGCTCGCGGCCACCGGCCTGGTAGGCCAGCGCGGAGTCGACGTAGCGGTCGGTGATGACGATCTCGCCTGCCGCGAGGGCTGGGTTGACCTCCTGCTCGAGGTGGTCGGCCTTGTCGGCGGCGTACAGCAGGGCCTCGGCGCGCGGCGAGAGCTCGCCGGTCGCGGGGTCGAGCAGGATCGCGCGGATCTTCTCGCCGGTCGGCGTCGCCCCGGGCTCACGGGTCAGGAGGACGCGGTACCCCTCTGCGCGCAACGCCTCGGCGAGCATCCACGCCTGAGTGGACTTGCCGGCACCCTCGCCGCCCTCGAAGGCGATGAACAGACCGCTCGTCGAGTACGACGGCGCGGTCCGGGGGTCCTGCTTGAGCTCGGAGATCAGCGAGAGTCCGTGCCGGTCGTTCATCTGGCGGAACGAGACGACGCCGAAGGCGGTCGCGATGAGGGCCGCGATGAGGATCTCGATTTGCGTGCCGGTGTAGGTGAAGTTGCCGAGGTCGCGCAGCTCGATCGTGTGGGTGCCGATGAGGCCGGCGATCAGCGGGGCGATCGCGAGCACGGCGGAGAGGACGAGCCGGACGAGCGACTGCACGAACGCGAAGGTGCGCCCGCGCATCTCCTCGTCGACCTCCAGCCCGAGCAGCGTGTAGCCGGTGATCCAGGCGATGCCTGCGCAGAACCCGACGATCGTGACGAAGATCGTCACGAGCGCCATGTTGTGGATCACCGCGACGACGAGGAGGGCGAGGCCGGCTCCGACGAGCGCGACGCCGAACATCCGCGGTCGGCTCACCTGCGGCAAGACCTTCGGCCCACGCCACATCCCCAGGCCGAGGCCCAGGAACACGGCGCCGAACAGCGTGCCGTAGCCCGGGTCGCCCGCGCCGAGGTCGCCGACGAAGACGCGTCCGAGACCGATGACGACGCCGCCGCACCCGAAGGCACCGACGATGCCGAGGACCAGGCCTCGCACTAGCGGCGTCCGGAACACGTACGCCCACCCGTCGGCGATGGTGCGCCAGACCCCGACCTGCTCGTCGGCGGCTGCGCCGGCCGGGATGTCACGGGCGCCGAGGAAGATCAGACCGCCCAGCGCGAACAGGACGGCTACCAGGTACATCGTCGGGTCGACGTCAGGGATCGACAGGCCGAAGAGGCCGTCGACCGCCTTCGTGACCCAGGTCGTGATGATGAACAGCGCCGCCGCGGGCAGCGCCGACCCGTACGTGGTGGCGAGGTTGAGGCGGTTGGCGTCCTCAAGGTTCTCGCGGGCGACGAGCGTCGGGACAGTCGCGTCCTTCGTCGGCATCCAGACTGCGTTGACGGCCTCGATGAGCACGGTCGCGACCACCAGCCACCACAGCGTGCCGACCAGCGGGATGCTCGCGAAGATCACCGCGCGCAACAGGAGACCGGCCGTCAGGGTGATCCGGCGGTCCATGCGGTCGGCGATGTAGCCGCCGAACGGACCGATCACCAGCGCCGGCGCCAACCGGGCGAAGAGGACGGCAGCGATGGCGAAGTTCTTGCCGGCGTAACCCTCGGCGAGCGAGTTGGCGAAGGCGGTGAGCGCCAGCAGGCCGATCCAGTCGGCGAGGGACGCCAGCCCCAGCGCAGCCCAGAACCGGCGGAACACCGGGATGCGCATGACCGTGCGGATCCCGTTCACGTCGGTGTCGGCTTCGGTGCCTCCAGGGTCGTATGCCACCGGTTCAGCCTATCCATCCTGACCGTCAGCGCGGCTCCGGCGCGTCCCTGAGCCGACCCGGAGGTGACGCGGCGTACACCCCGTCCTACCGCACGGGTTCGGTCGTCCGGGCCGGCGGGACGTTGTGGTTGCTCCGGAACAGGTTGTCCGGGTCGTACGCCGCCTTGACCGCCGCCAGCCGCGCGTACGTCTCCGGCGGGTAGACGAGCCGCGCGGCGTCAGGGTCCGCGCCGTCGAGGAAACCGACGTACGCGCCGGTGCCATGGCGCGCGACGGCCTCCCAGTCGTCACCCGACCCGCCGAGCGACGGCGCGGGAGCGCCCGGAGGGGCCATCCGTGCCGCAAGGACCATCGCCTCGGCGTCACGGTGCGCGAACGCCGTCGCGTCGGGCGCCACCCATCTCACGGCACCCCCGAGTCCGCGCAGCGCGATCACGGTCGGTGCCGCGTCACGCAGGGCGAGCGCGGCGTCGATCGCGTCGTCGGTGAGCGCAGGCACGAGGGCGTTGCGCATCGCGACCTGCATGCCCTCCGGCATGTCGTGCTCCTCGAGGACGTCGGGGTACGGGACCACCGCGTACTCGTCGGCCAGGACCGTCCCCAGTGCGCGGAGCCCGGCGGTCGCCCTCGTCGCGCCGGCGTGGTCGGGCTCGGCGAAGCACCACTGGACGACCGCCTGCGCCGGACCCATGGGCGTCTCGGGCGTCAGCGCGAGGACTGAGGTCAGCCGGTCGTCGCTCGTCCGCAGGTGGTCGCGCCACCCGCGGACGAGGGCGCCGACGTCGCGCACCTCGTACGACAGCACGCCGAAGACGACCTCGGAGACCGCTGCCGCCTCCATGTCGAGGGTGGTGACGACGCCGACGTTGCCGCCACCGCCGCGGATCGCCCAGAACAGGTCGGGGTCGTGAGCGGCGTCGACGTGGCGCAGACGTCCGTCGGCTGTGACGACGTGGGCGCCGACGACCGAGTCGACCGCCAGCCCGTACCGACGCACCATCCAGCCGATCCCGCCGCCGAGCGTCAGCCCGCCGACGCCGACGCTCGCGGTGTCACCGGCGGTGATCGCCAGTCCGTACGGGGCCAGTCGTCGCCCGACCGTCCCCCAGGTGGCGCCGGCGCCGATCCGGACCCGCCCGCGTGCGCGGTCGAGGAGCGTGATGCGGTGCAGTCCTCGCAGGTCGAGCAGCACGCCTCCGTCGGCCGTGCTGTGGCCGGCGACGCTGTGCCCTCCGCTCCGGACGGTCAGCGGGACGCCTGCGTCACGGGCGAGGTGGATCGCCCCAGCGACGTCGGCGGTGGTGCGCGCGTGCACCACGGTCTCGGGTGTTCCGTACGTGGTCATGCTGATCTCCTTCGGTAGAGGTGGAGCGTGAGCGGGGCGAAGACGGCCAGGAGTCCTGCCGAGGCCACGAGGACCCACGCGACGTCGACGACGTCCGCCGTTCCGGCGAAGAGGGCGCGCTCGGCGGTGACGAGGAGGCTGACGGGATTGACGTCGACCCACGCCTGGAGCCAGCCGGGCATCGTCTCGGGCTCGACGAACGCGTTGCTGACGAACGTCAACGGGAACTGGATGAGGAAGCTGAGCATCGAGACCGCCTGCGGCGTGCGCGCGAGCAGCCCGAGCGACGCCCACACCCACGAGAGCGCGTACGCGAAGACGACCGCGAGCCCGACACCGGCGACGACGCCGGGCAGACCGCCGTCGGGACGCCACCCGATCGCCAGGCCGAGCAGGACGACGAGCGAGGCCGCGACCAGGTAGCGGCCCACGTCGCCCAGGAGGGTGCCGACGACGTGGGCCGCCTGCCAGATCGGCAGCGACCGGAAGCGGTCGACGACGCCGCGGGACATGTCGGTGTTCAGCGTCAGGCCGCCGTACACGGTCATGAGGAGGATCGCCATGACCAGCGTGCCCGGCAGCAGGTACTGCACGTACGCCCGCGGGGAGCCTGCGAGGGCGCCTCCGAACAGGTACGTGAACAGCACCGTGAAGAGGAACGGGATGAGGATCGCGTCGGCCGCCTGCTCCGGGGTGTGCCGCAGCTTGAGGAGCGTGCGCCGCGCGAAGACGCGCGTGTCCGCGACGGCCGTGGTCATACCAGCGCCTCCTCGTCGGTGAGGGCGAGGAACGCCTCGTCGAGGGTCGCGTGACGCAGGTCCAGGCCGACGATCATGACGCCGGCGTCATCGACGACGTCGAGGATCCGGCGCAGCGGAGCGATGAGCGGTACGGAGAGGAGCGCGGTGCCGTCGTCCTGCACGACCGGGGAGAGCGGCGGCGCGGACGGGTCGGCAAGGCCGGCGAGCGCCCGAGCCGCCGTCACCGCGTCCGCGACGCCTGCCAGCCGGATCTCCGCCACGTCGGCGCCGAGGGAGCGCTTCAGCTCGTCGGGCGTACCGGTCGCGATCACCCGCCCCTTCGCCACCACCCCGACGCGGTCGGCGAGCCGGTCGGCCTCGTCGAGGTACTGGGTGGTGAGCAGGACCGTCGACCCACGCCCCACCAGTTCGCGGACGACGTCCCAGACGTGACGACGGCTGCGCGGATCGAGCCCGGTGGTCGGCTCGTCGAGGAACAGCAGCCGAGGCGTCCGTACGAGGCCGACCGCGAGGTCGAGGCGGCGCTGCATCCCGCCGGAGTAGGTCTGCGCCAGCCGGTCGGCCGCGTCCTCCAGGTCGAACGCGGCGAGCAGCTCCTCCGCCCGCTCGTGGGCCTCGCGCCGCGAGCGCCCGAGCAGCCGGGCCTGCAGCACGAGGTTCTCGCGGCCCGTGAGGTCGGTGTCGACCGACGCGAACTGGCCGGTCAGCGCGATCTCCCGCCGCACCGCGGCCGCGTCGGTGACGACGTCGTGACCCAGGACGCGGGCGGTGCCGCTGTCCGGGCGCACCAGCGTCGCCAGCAGCCGCACCGTCGTCGTCTTGCCTGCACCGTTGGGGCCGAGCAGGCCGTAGACGCCGCTGGCGGGCACGATCAGGTCGAGGCCGTCGAGGGCACGCGTCGCGCCGAACCTCTTGACGAGCCCGGCCGCCTCGACGGCGTTCTCCGGAAGTCGGTCCATGGGTCTCCTCCTGGGTCGTGGGGACGACCACCAGACTCCGACGGCGTGCGGGGTCGCGTCGTCGTCCCGGAGAGGGCACTTGCGCAGACCTCGTACGGGCACGCTCGACCCCGTCCGTACTCCCTGGGGAGGACGCGGCGCATGCTCCCTGCGACGGATGTGAGGAGGCCCGCGGCTCGCCTACAGTGCACAGGTGCGCACTGACCGGGGTTGGAAGCGGTTCTATGCGGCGGGCTGGTTCGTCTCCGGACTCGTCGCGGTGGCCGCCGCGCACCAGTGGCGGGCCCGGATGGCAGCGCTCGAGGACCGGCTCGCCGAGGCCGAACGCGTCCGCGAAGAGGTCCTGCGGCGCCGGGTCGCCGAAGAGCAGCTGCGCATCGCCCGCGAGCTCCACGACTCGCTCACCCACAGCATCTCGGTGGTCACCATGCAGGCCGGCGTGGCCGCCCACCTCGCCCGCAAGCGCGGCGAGGAGGTGCCGGTCGCGCTCTCGGCGATCCAGGAGGCGGCTGGTGACGCGGCGCGCGAGCTGCGCGAGACGCTCAGTGTGCTGCGCCGCGACGACCAGGCGAACGGCTACGGGCTCGACGACCTGCCGCGCCTGCTCGCCCGCAGCAGCCACGCCGGGATCGAGCCGCGGCTCCGCGTCTCGGGCGAGCGGCGACCCGTGCCTCCGGAGGTCGACTCCGCTGCGTACCGCATCGTGCAGGAGGCCCTCACGAACGTCGCGCGGCACGCGGGCGGCGCCGAGGCGCGGGTCGTCGTCGAGTACGCCGTCGACGCGGTGACCGTGCGGGTCGACGACGACGGTCGCGTCCTCCCGTCGGCTGACGGGCGGTCGCGCCCCGGGCTCGGGCTCGTCGGGATGCGCGAGCGGACGACGGCCCTCGGCGGGGAGCTGAGCGCGGGCCACCGCCCTGATGGCGGGTTCTCGGTCGTCGCCCGGCTGCCGCTCGGTGGTCCCGCCGAGGTCTCGGCGTGATCCGCGTCCTGCTCGTCGACGACCAGCCGCTGATCCGTACGGGCCTGCGGGCGCTGCTCGACTCCGAGGACGACCTCGAGGTCGTGGCCGAGGCCGAGGACGGCGCGGGCGCGTACGAGCTCGCCCTGGAGCACCGCCCGGACCTCGTGCTCATGGACGTACAGATGCCGGTCCTCGACGGGATCGCGGCGACCCGGCGCATCGTCGACGACGAGAGGCTCGCGGCGGTCCGGGTCGTCGTGCTCACCAACTACGGCCTGGACGAGTACGTCTTCGACGCCCTGCGGGCGGGCGCGAGCGGCTTCCTCGTGAAGGACACCGCGCCCGACGAGATCGTGCAGGCGCTGCGGGTCGTCGCCGACGGTGACGCGCTCCTGTCCCCGGGGATCACCCGGCGGCTGATCAGCGAGTTCGTCGCCCGGCCCGCGGAGGTCGTCTCTGTCTCGAGCCTTGAGGCGCTGACCGCGCGCGAGCGGGAGGTCGTGGCGCTCGTCGGGTACGGGTTGAGCAACGACGAGATCGCCGAGCGCCTGGTCGTCAGCCCGACCACCGCGAAGACGCACGTGAGTCGTGCGATGACGAAGACGGGCGTACGGGACCGCGCCCAGCTCGTCGTCTTCGCGTACGAGTCGGGGCTCGTGCGCCCGCGCGAGCGCGACGCCTGACCCCGCGGCCGCGGCGCCCGTCAGGGCAGCACGGCGAGCACCTCGGCGGCGGCGCGCTCACCCGACGCGATCGCCCCGTCGACGTAGCCGCACCAGCGCTCGGCGGTCTCCGTACCGGCCCAGTGGATGCGCCCCACCGGCGCGCGCAGGGCCGAGCCGACCTGCGTCCACGCGCCGGGCGGAAGGTGAGCGCCGTAGCAGCCGCGCGTCCACTCCTCCGCCGTCCAGTCGCGCGAGACAAACGCCACGGGGTCCATCGCACGCGGACCGAGGTGCTCGGCGAGCCCTCGGAGCACCTCGGTACGGGCACGCGCCGGGCCGCGTACGCCGAGGCGCAACGCGTCCTCGCCCTCGACGAGGACGGTCAGGACTCCGTACTTGGAGCCGGGCGGCGTGGTGTCGAAGACGACCTTGGACGGCCCTTCGTCGGAGACGATCTCACCCGAGAGTGCGAGGTCGTGCCAGAACGGGCGCGAGTAGACCGCGTGGCACTTTACGACGCTTCCGTGCGGCATCCGCTGGACGAGCTGGGTCCGCTCGTGCGGGAGTCCGGGCAGATACTCGATCGACGAGGCGAGGGCCGGCGGCACCGTGACGACGACACGGTGGGCAGTCGTGGCCCCGGACTCGCTGTGCACCGAGACCCCGTCGGCGTCGTGGACGATCGTCGTCACCGGCTCCTGCAGCCGCACCCACATGCCGAGCCCGTCGGCCAGCCGCTCCGAGACCTGCTGCATGCCGCCGACGACGCGTGCGTCCTGCGCGCCCCCACCGGTCGTGACGAGGTGCAGCAGACCCCCTCCGGAGCGGGCGTAGAACAGCATGTGGAGCAGCGAGACGTTCTGGGGCTCGGTGGCGAGGACCGCCTCGCAGACGAGCCGGAAGTAGTCGCGGCCCTTCGGCGTGACGCACGTGCGCCGGATCCAGCTCTCGAAGGTCTGGGCGTCGTACCGCGCCGCGTGGTGGCCGCGCCACGGGGCGGCGAGATCGACGTGCTCCGCCGCAGCGCCGAAGCGCACCATCGCCTGCGCCACGTCGGCGGTCGTGACCGGGTCGAGCGGGCGGCCGGCTTCGGCGAAGCGGCGGGTCTTGCCCCGCAGCGACGCGAGCGCGTCGCCGGGGCCCGCCTGCGGTGTCGTCTCCAGGCCGAACCGCTCGAGCTCGGCGCACAGGAGGTGGTGGTCGGGAGCCACCCACGCCGCACCGGAGTCGACCACGAGGCCGTCCACCCCGGGCACGGGCTCGGTGAGCGTACGCCCGCCCACCCGGTCACGTGCCTCCAGCACGACGACGCTGCGCCCCGCCGCGCGTACGCGGTCCGCAGTCACGAGACCAGCGACACCCGCTCCGACCACGATCACATCGACGTTCGCCACGCGTCGATCCTAAGCGCGCTCAGCCTCGCGAGAGCGCCATCAAGCGCTGCGCCACCATCCCGAACTGTTCTTCGTCGGGAAGGCTCGCCACGTCCTTCCACACCGCGTCCCGGGCGGACGGGTCGGCGTGCACGAGCGCGCCGCTCTCGGTCTCCACGGTCACCCCCTGCGGTGTGGCCCAGAGCAGCGTCGCCCCATCCTCCACCCCCGCCTCGGGGTCGGACACCTCGTACTGGTCGGCGTCGAACATCGCGAGGCCGGTGTCGGCGCCCCCGATGAAGGCGACGTTCGACCCGACCGGTGCCAGCGCGCTCAGGTTCGCGACCTCGTCGGCGACCGGGACGTAGATCCGCGACCCGGTGACCAGGCCCTTGTCATCCTTGATGACCTGGTCGGCCGCGATCACGAGCACCGAGAAGCCGAGCCGCTCTGGCCCCCCGCGCGTCGAGCCGTCGTCGAGGACGACCTGCGGCCCCTTCTCCCACGCCTCGACCGCACCGATCACGACGACCGGCGACTCGGCGGCGACCGACTCCGGCGACTCGTAGCCCGCGGGGTCGATCTGCCCTCCGGACAGCGGCGGCGTCGGAGCCGACGTGGGCGTCGTCTCCTGCGCCGAGGCCTCCTTCGCGGGCCCATCGTCGGAGCCGCAGCCCGCGGCGAGCACCCCGAGCGCCACCAGCGCCACAGCCGTCCTGCGCACCGTCAGGCCTTCTTGGTGGTGCTCTTCTTGGCGGCCGCCTTCTTGGCCGGTGCCTTCTTGGCAGCCGCCTTCTTCGCCGGTGCCTTCTTCGCCGGTGCCTTCTTGCGCGTGGTCTTCTTCGCCGGCCCCTTCGCGCGCTTCTCCGCCAACAGCTCGGCGGCACGCGCCAGCGTGAGGGTGTCGACCTCGTCGCCCTTGCGCAGGGTCGCGTTGACCTCGCCGTCGGTGACGTACGGCCCGAACCGGCCGTCCTTCACCACCACGGGCTTCTTCGACTCCGGGTCCTCGCCGAGCTCCTTGAGCGGGGCCGCGGCCGCACGACGTCCGCGCTGCTTCGGCTGCGCGTAGATCGCCAACGCCTCCGGCAGCGTGATCGAGAAGATCTGGTCCTCGGTCTCCAACGAGCGCGAGTCGGTGCCCTTCTTGAGGTACGGCCCGTAGCGGCCGTTCTGCGCGGTGATCTCGTCACCGCTCTCAGGGTCGGCGCCGACCACCCGCGGCAGGGACAGCAGCTTGACGGCGTCCTCGAGGGTCACCGTGTCGAGGTCCATCGACTTGAAGAGCGAGCCCGTCCGCGGCTTCTCCTTCTTCGGCGCATCCTCCGGGAGCACCTCGGTGACGTACGGCCCGAACCGACCGTTCTTGGCGACGATCACGCGACCCGTCTCCGGGTGTGTGCCGAGCTCGCGGTCCTGGCCGGCAGGGTTCGCGAGAAGCTCCTTGGCCTTGTCGAGGGTCAGCTCGTCGGGCGGAAGGTCGTCGGGGACGTTCGCGCGCTGGAGCACGCCGTCGGCGTCGGGCCCCTCGAGGTACGGGCCGTAGCGGCCGACGCGCAGGGCGATGCCGTCGCCGATCTCGAACGTCGACAGCTCCCGCGCGTCGATCTCGCCCAGACCGTCGACGAGACGCTTGAGGCCGGTGTCGCCCTCGGTGTCGCCGTAGTAGAAGCCGTGCAGCACAGCGGGGCGGCGCTCGCGACCGGCGGCGACCTCGTCGAGCACGTCCTCCATCGTCGCGGTGAACGCGTAGTCCACGAGCCGGCCGAAGTGGCGCTCCATGAGGCGCGTGGCCGAGAACGCGACCCACGACGGCACCAGCGCGGTGCCCTTCTTGTAGACGTAGCCGCGGTTGAGGATCGTCTGGATGATCGACGCGTACGTCGACGGGCGCCCGATCTCGCGCTTCTCCAGCTCGCCGATCAGCGTCTGCTCGGTGTAGCGGGCGGGCGGCTTCGTGGCGTGCCCGGCAGCCTCGAGGCTGTCGACGGTGACGGTGTCGCCCTCCGCGACGTCGGGGAGGCGGGTCTGCTTGTCGTCGGACTCCGCCTCGGGGTCGTCCGCGCCCTCCACGTACGCCTTGAGGAAGCCGTAGAACGTGATCGTGCGTCCGGACGAGGTGAAGACGCACTCCTCGCCAGAGGCCGCGGTCGCCCCGATCCGTACGGTCACGGTGTTGCCCTTGGCGTCCTTCATCTGCGACGCCATCGTCCGCATCCAGATCAGCTCGTACAGGCGGAACTCGTCGCCGCTCAGCCCCGTCTCGGCAGGGGTCCGGAAGGTCTCGCCGGCCGGGCGGATGGCCTCGTGGGCCTCCTGGGCGTTCTTGACCTTCGAGGTGTAGGTACGGGGCGCCTCAGGGAGGTAGTCCGGGCCGTACAGGTCACGCACCTGGGCACGCGCCGCGTTGAGCGCGGTCTGCGACAGCGTCGTGGAGTCCGTACGCATGTAGGTGATGTAGCCGCCCTCGTACAGCCGTTGCGCCACCTGCATCGCGCGCTGCGCGCCCCAGCCGAGCTTGCGGCCGGCCTCCTGCTGCAGCGTGACCGTACGGAACGGGGCGTACGGGCGCCGGGTGTACGGTTTCGACTCGACCGAGAGCACGGTGAAGGTCTGCTCGCGCAGCCCGTCGGCGAGCGCGGCGGCGCGCGCCTCGTCGAGGTGGACGACCTCGCTGCTGGTGAGCTGTCCTTCGGAGTCGAAGTCACGGCCCTGCGCGACCCGCGCGCCGCCGACCGACAGCAGACGGGCGGGGAAGACCCGCGGGTCCCTGCCCTCGCCGGCGTCCAGCCGGGCGTCGAGGTCCCAGTACGAGGCGGAGCGGAACGCGCGGCGCTCCCTCTCACGCTCCACGACCATCCGGGTCGCGACCGACTGCACCCGCCCCGCGGACAGGCCGGACATGACCTTCTTCCACAGCACAGGGCTGACCTCGTAGCCGTAGAGGCGGTCGAGGATGCGGCGGGTCTCCTGCGCGTCGACGAGGTCCTCGTTGATGTCGCGCGTGTTCTCGATCGCCGCCTGGATGGCTTGCGGGGTGATCTCGTTGAAGGTCATCCGCTTGACCGGGACCTTCGGCTTGAGCTCCTCGACCAGGTGCCAGGCGATCGCCTCGCCCTCGCGGTCCTCATCGGTCGCCAGGATGAGCTCGTCGGCATCCTTGAGGAGCTTCTTGAGCTTGGTGATCTGCGCCTTCTTGTCCGCCGGGACCACGTACACCGGGTCGAACTCGCCGTCGACGTCCACGCCCAACCGCGCCCAGGGCTGTCCCTTGTACTTGGCGGGCACCTCAGCAGCACCGTTGGGCAGGTCGCGGACGTGGCCGAAGGAGGCCTCGACGACATAGCCCTTACCGAGGTAGCCGGCGATCTGCGCGATCTTCTTCGGCGACTCGACGATGACGAGAGAGGTCACGGTGGTGGGTGCTCCTGGTCCTGTGCAGTCACTGCGTCGCCCGGCATGCGGGGTCGCAGTGCGTCGCAAAGGCGCGACGCCGCCAAGGTAGCGCGTGATCGCAAGAGTTCGTGTGCGGGTGTCACATCCTCGTGTCGCGGGTCACGCGCCGGACCCGAGGGTCAGCGCAGGTACCCGTCGGCCACCAGCTCCCGGACCACAGGCAGCGTGGCGCTTCGCAGGGCAGCCGCGTCCTGGCCCAGGATCTGGGCGAGGGCATCGAGGATCTGGCCCACCGAGAGATCCCCGTCACAGGCCCCCACGAGACCCGCCTGGACGGTGTCGAGCTGCTTGGCCCGACGGACGCCACGCTGGAGCCGGACCATGATCACCTCAGGGTCGGCAGCGCCCGCCGGACCCAGCGTCTCCTGGACCAGGTCGTCGGCCTGCACCAGGTGAGCGGCGAGCAGGTCGGCGTCGGTGGCGCGGGCGTACGCGTCCGTACGCGCGCCCCAGGCGGCGATGTGCGGGCCGATCGGCTGCTCGATCTCGTACGGCCACTCCTCGAGCCGCAGCACCGGGGCGTCGCGCCCGGCGTTGCGCAGGCTGAGCCAGCCGAACCCGATCGCCTCGATGCCCTGCTCCTCGAACCACCCGAGCCAGGTGTCGTACCGCTGCACGTAGTCGGGAGCCCCCTGCAGGCCGGCGTCGGCGAGCCACATCTCGACGTACGTCGGCAGGTCGGCGACCTCCCGCTGCAGCACCCACGCGTCACAGCCGGTGCCGCTCAGCCACTCGGTGAGCCGCTCGGTCCAGGGCTGGCCGTCGACGTGGACCCAGTTGGCCAGGATCTGGCACCAGCCGCCGGGGTTGAGGTGGGACGGCGCCTCGGTCACGATCCGGCGGACCACCTCGTCGCCGGGCAGCCCGGAGTCGCGGTAGACCAGGCGTTCGCCGGTCGCTGGAGAGACCACGAACGGCGGGTTGGTCGCGATGAGGTCGTACGTCTCGCCCCGGACGGGCGCGAGCAGGCTGCCGTCGCGGACCTCGAACAGCGGCGACGCGGGGTCGTCGGCGTTCAGCGCCGCCGTCAGCCGCGCCATCGCCAGCGCGCGCGGGTTCACGTCCGTGCCGACGACCCGGCCGGCGTGGGTGGCCAGGTGGAGCGACTGGACGCCGCAGCCCGTACCGAGGTCCAGTGCGCTGCCCACCTGCTCCCGGACGGTGAGCTGGGCCAGGGACGACGACGCCTCGCTGATGCCGAGGACGTGCTCGGGCCCGACCGTTCGCGGGGATCCGTCGAGCCCGGGCGTCAGGTCGCAGACGACCCACCAGTCGTGGGTGTCGTCTCCGTACGCCCGCAGGTCCACGCGCGCGGCGACTTCGGAGACGGAGCGCTCGAGGATCCCGGCGACCGACAGCGCGTCGACGAGCCCGGGGAGCGCACGCTCAGCGTCCTCGACCGCGACCGGCACCTGGAGGGCGAACAGTCGCGTCAAGGTCGAGAGCGGCGACCCGTCGCGCGTCGCCCGCCTGCCCGGGGTCGTCTCGTTGCGCATGAGCGCACGGTGCGCGTCGGCGCCGAGGAGCTCGGCCACCGCCTCGACCGTGTAGTCCGCGGTACGGAGGGCATCACGCAAGGCGGCGGTGTCGGAGTCCCGGAGCATGCGGTCCAGCGTAGGTGGGACCGCGACCTCCCCGAGGCGATGGGCTGCGGGCGGTACGACGAGGCACCGCTCGGCCCTTCACCTCGGGGAGGTGAGCGGGTCAGATCGGGCGCGGGTCCTGCCAGCCCGACTCGTCGTACTCCGGCGCGCCCGGCACGGGACCACGGAGCGGCTCGCGGTCCTCGTCGCTCGTCGGCTCGTAGTCGACACCTGGCCTCTCCAGCGAGTCCGGGTCGCTCCCGTGGCCGCCGCCCTCGCCGCCACCGGTGCTGCCCGGGTCGTCGGTGATGGCCGACGAACGCATCTTGGAGACGACGATCGCGGCCACGATGATCACGACCGCGATGGCGGCGATCAGGTAGCGCAGCACGTCGTTGTCGTCCTCACCGTACGAGAGCGTCACCACCGCGGGTGCGATGAGGAGCGCCACGAGGTTCATCACCTTGAGGAGCGGGTTGAGGGACGGGCCGGCGGTGTCCTTGAACGGGTCGCCGACGGTGTCTCCGATGATCGTCGCCTCGTGGGCCTCCGATCCCTTGCCGCCGTGGTGCCCGTCCTCGACCAGCTTCTTGGCGTTGTCCCAGGAGCCGCCGGAGTTGGCGAGCATGACGGCCATCAGGGCGCCGGCGCCGATCGCTCCGGCAAGGTAGGAGCCGAGTGCGGTGACGCCGAGGCCGAAGCCGACCGCGATCGGGGCGAAGATCGCGAGCACGCCGGGAGTGGCGAGCTCCCGCAGGGAGTCGCGGGTGCAGATGTCGACCACGCGACCGTACTCGGGACGACCGGTGCCCTCCATGATCCCGGGGATCTCACGGAACTGACGGCGGACCTCGAACACGACCGCACCGGCGGCACGACCGACGGCGGCGATCGCCAGACCCGAGAAGAGGAACACCACCGACGCGCCGATGATCAGACCAACGAGGTTGTTGGGCTCGGCGATGTTGAGCACGCCCAGCAGACCGAGCAGCTCTCCGACCGGGATGTCGCTGGCGTCGCTGATGTTCTCGGCCTCGCGTGTGATCGTGTCCGTGAAGGCACCGAACAACGCGGTCGCCGCGAGCACCGCGGTCGCGATGGCGATGCCCTTGGTGATCGCCTTGGTGGTGTTGCCGACAGCGTCGAGCTCGGTGAGGATGGCGGCGCCCTTCTCGTCGACATCCCCTGACATCTCGGCGATGCCCTGGGCGTTGTCGCTGACGGGGCCGAACGTGTCCATCGCGACGATGACGCCGACGGTGGTGAGCAGGCCGCAGCCTGCGAGCGCGACGGCGAACAGCGACACCAGCAGCGCGCCTCCGCCGAGGAGGAACGCCCCGTACACGGCGGCGCCGATCACGAGGGCCGTGTAGACCGCGGACTCCAGGCCCAGGGAGAAGCCGGAGAGGATCACGGTGGCCGGACCGGTGAGCGCCGTCTTGGCGACGTCCTTGACCGGGTCGTGCTCGGTGCCCGTGAAGTAGCCGGTCAGCGCCAGGATCACCGAGGCGAGGACGATGCCGATGAGCACTGCGACGATGGCGACGACCTGCGGGTTGAAGTCACCGGCCTGCGAGCCGAGCCCGAGCTGTCCGAAGAGCCCTTCGATCGCGGTCACGCCTCCGGCGTCCACGAGGTCGTCGGAGCTCGACGGCAGGTAGACGAACGCGGCAATGGTGCACCCGATCGCTGAGATGACGGCCGACAGGTAGAAGGCCCGGTTGATCGTCGTCAGACCGCCCTCGCCGGCGCGCGGGCGTGTCAGGTAGACACCGAGGATGGCGGTGAGGGCGCCGATCGCCGGGACGATCAGCGGGAACACGAGCCCGTGCTCGCCGAAGGTCACCGAACCCAGAATGAGGGCGGCCACGAGCGTCACCGCGTACGACTCGAAGAGGTCGGCCGCCATGCCGGCGCAGTCGCCGACGTTGTCGCCCACGTTGTCGGCGATGGTCGCCGCGTTGCGCGGGTCGTCCTCGGGGATGCCCTGCTCGACCTTGCCGACGAGGTCGGCACCGACGTCAGCGGCCTTGGTGAAGATGCCTCCGCCGACTCGCATGAACATCGCGAGCAGGGCTGCACCGAAGCCGAAGCCCTCGAGCACCGACGGTGCCTCGCCCTTGTAGATCAGGACGACGATCGCGGCCCCGAGGAGGCCCAGACCGACCGTTGACATGCCGACGACCCCGCCGGTCCTGAAGGCGATCCTCATCGCCGGGTCGCGCCCTTCGTTCTGGGCGGCGGCGGCGACACGGACGTTCGCGCGGACGGCGAGCCACATGCCGAGGTAACCGATCGATGCGGAGAACAGGGCCCCGACGAGGAAGAAGATCGAGCGTCCGATCCGGATGTTCGCGTCGCCCGGAAGGATGAAGAGGAGGAGGAAGGCAAGGACGACGAACACGCCGAGCGTCTTGAACTGTCGGGTGAGGTAGGCGGCGGCGCCCTCCTGCACCGCTCGGCCGATCTCCTGCATCCGTTCGGTGCCCTCGGCGGCTTCGAGGACTTGTTTGCGGAACACCGCGGCCATCACCAGTGAGATGACGCCGATGACGGCGACTCCTATGACCAGGCCCAGGTTCGTACCCGTGAGCGAGAGGTCTTCGGATGCTGCCAGGGGAACGTAGGACATGCGGATCCTTCCTCGGCATGGCGCAGCGAGGCGCTGACTCAGGCGTGCGTGCTCGAACAGACAACCAGCAACGTGACGTACGACACAACCGTTTCCGCGACAGACACGCGGATTTGTGTCAGGGGGTGTTCAGCGCGGGCGCTTCAGGCCACGTGGGCGGCGACGGCGTCGTCGACCGTCCCGAAGATGCCGAACACCTTGGTGAGTCCGGTGATCTCGAAGATCTTGAGGAGGCGCGCGCGGGTGCACACGACGTCGAGACTGCCGTCGTAGGCCCGCACCCGCTTGAGACCGCCGACCAGGACTCCGAGCCCGGTGGAGTCCAGGAAGTCGACCTTCTCCACGTCGACGATGACGTGGTGGTGCCCGCTCTCGATGAGGTCGGCGAGTGCCTCGCGGAGGCGTGGCGCGGTGTACACGTCGATCTCGCCGGCGACCTCGACGACGCGGAAGCCGTCGAGCACACGCGTCTCGAGTGTGAGGTCCACCGCGGCGGCTCCTGCTCTACGACAGCGGTACAGGGCCCCATTGAATCACGCGGACGAGGCTCGTCGGTGGATCGTGCCAGGCTGCCCGTGGTGCGGTTTGTCGGGGTTGGGAGACTCGTAAGGTGGCCGATCCGATCGAGACGTTGCTGCGGCTGCCGGGGGCCTCCGACGGCCGGCTCGTGCACCTCGCTCGCGAGGAGGCCCGGACCGCCGTGCACGCCCCGTGGCCCGGCTGGGTCGACGACGACCTGCGGGCGCGGATGCGCGCGGCAGGCATCGACACCTTGTGGGCCCACCAGGTCGAGGCGGCCGACCTCGCGTACGCCGGTCGTCACGTGGTGGTGGCGACGGGGACGGCCTCGGGCAAGTCGGCGGCCTACCAGCTGCCTGCGCTCACCGCTCTCGCCGCGGGACGCGCGGCCGACACCCGGCGCGGCCGCGGGCCGACGGTGCTCTACCTCGCACCCACCAAAGCACTCGCACACGACCAACTGCAGGGCCTGGACGCGCTGACCGCCGGCTGGGAGCCGGTCCGTGCGGCCGCGGTCGACGGCGACAACACCCGCGAGGAGCGCCAGTGGGCGCGCGAGCACGCCAACTACATCGTGACGAACCCCGACCTCCTCCACAGGACCGTGCTCCCCTCTCACAGTCGCTGGGCACGGTTCCTGTCGGGACTGCGCTACGTCGTCGTGGACGAGTGCCACCACTACCGTGGCGTCTTCGGGTCGCACGTCTCGCACGTCCTGCGCCGCCTTCGCCGGGTCGCTGCGCACTACGGGGCGGACCCGACGTTCGTGCTCGCCTCGGCGACGGTCGCCGACCCGGCCGTCTCCGCGGCACGCCTGACTGGGCTCGACGTCCGCGCGGTCACCGACGACGCGGCCCCGAAGGGCGAGGTCGCGCTCGCCCTCTGGGAGCCGCCGCTGGTCGACGCCGGCGCGGGGGAGAACGGTGCCCCCGTCCGCCGGCCGGCGTCGGTCGAAGCCGCCGGGCTGCTCACGGATCTCGTCTCCTCGGGCGTTCGGACGTTGACGTTCGTCCGGTCCCGTCGTGGGGCCGAGACGGTCGCGATGTCGGCGCGCCGGATGCTGGCCGAGCTCGACACGTCCCTGCCCGACCGGGTGACGACGTATCGCGGCGGCTACCTGCCGGAGGAGCGCCGCGCCATCGAGCGCGACCTGAGGACCGGGGCGCTGCTCGGCCTGGCGAGCACGAACGCGCTCGAGCTCGGCATCGACGTCGCAGGGTTGGACGCGGTCGTCTCCACCGGCTTCCCCGGGACGCGGGCCGCACTCCGCCAGCAGTTCGGACGGGCCGGGCGTGACGGGTCTCGTGCCGTCGGGATCTTCGTCGCCCGTGACGACCCTCTCGACACCTACCTCGTCCACCATCCGGAGGCCCTTCTCGGCGCGCCGGTCGAAGGCACGGTCTTCGACCCCTCGAACCCCCACGTGATCGGACCCCACCTCGCAGCGGCTGCCCAAGAGCTCCCGCTCACCGAAGACGACTTCGTGCTGTTCGGTGACGGCGCCTCCGAGGGAGTCGCGGCACTGACGGCAGCAGGCTGGTTGCGCCGACGACCCCAGGGATGGTTCTGGACGAAGCGTGAGCGCGCCGCCGACCTCGTCGACATCCGGTCGGTGGGGGGACCAGCCGTGCAGATCGTCGACGACGACACCGGGCGTCTGCTGGGGACCGTCGACGGCGGGCGCGCCGACGCGACCGTGCACACCGGTGCCGTCTACGTGCACCGTGGCGACACGTACGTGGTCGAGCACTACGACACGGTCGACGGCGTGGCGCTCGTACGTCCCGACCGCCCTGACTACACGACCACCGCCCGCTCGGTGACCGACATCGCCATCGTCGAGCAGCGGGAGGCCGTGCCGTGGGGGCGTGCCACCGTCGCCTTCGGCGAGGTCGACGTCACGAGCCGTGTCGTCTCGTACGTGAAGCGCCGCTCGGGCAGCGCCCAGGTCCTCGGGGAGGTCCCGCTCGACCTCCCCGAGCACACCCTCCGTACGACCGCGGTGTGGTGGACATTGCCTGGCCGGATCGTGGAGTCGCTGGACCTCGACCCCGCAGAGGTGCCCGGAGCCGCTCACGCCGCCGAGCACGCCTCGATCGGGCTCCTCCCCCTCCTCGCGACCTGCGACCGCTGGGACATCGGCGGGGTGTCGACCGCGCAACATCCCGATACCGGGATGCTGACCGTCTTCGTGCACGACGGCCTGCCCGGCGGGGCGGGATTCGCGCGGCGCGGCTACGACGTCGCTCGCCGCTGGCTGTCGATGACCCGCGACGCGATCGTCGCCTGCGGGTGCGAGGCGGGGTGCCCCTCCTGCGTGCAGTCGCCGAAGTGCGGCAACGGCAACAACCCCCTGTCGAAGCGTGGCGCCGTGGTCCTGCTCGACGCACTCCTGGCGGACGCCCCGGAGCCCGCCGCGCACCCGGTGGAAGAGGCCGGATCTCGTTAGGGTGATCCCACCATCACGAGGGGGACGTGGATGATCGCTCTGGGTGTGCTGCTGCTGGCCCTCGCCGTGCTCGTGGGTGTCGTCGTGTCGCTCGAGGCGACCGAGTCGGTGTCGATCGACTTCCTCGGCTGGAACCTCGTGACGGACGGGGTGGGCGCGTTCTGGATCGGCGCGGGGAGCATGCTCGTCGCCGTCGTCGCTCTCGCTCTCATCGCCCGGGGGACGCGCCGGGGCTACCAGGTGCGCAAGGAGAACCGGCAGCTGCGCAAGGAGCACCGCCGGATGGAGAAGCAGCGCGCTCAGGACGTGCCACCGGCCGCGCCTGCCGAGCCGCCCGCGAACGAAGACCCTCACCGTCCACCACCGCCGGCGGGGACGTAGTCTCGCGGCGCCGCCCTCGCCGTGCGGTGGACGGTGATCTTGGTGCCCCACACGCGCACGCTCCGTTCGACGACGACGGTCGCGACGGAGGCGACGAGCTCGCAGGAGCGCAGCTCGGCCTCGTTCGCTCGCGCGAGTCGCTCTGCCTGCGCACACCCGTCGCCACCGGCCTCCACCGACGCGCTCGCCGCGAGCGCGACCAGGTCTGCGGCAGCGGTCACCTGGTGCTGGACCCGTGCCAACGCGGCGACCTGGAGCGCGACGACGAAGGCGGTCGACAGGACCACCACCGCCACGACGCCGTAGACCGCACCGGCTCCCCGCTCGGACCTCGCGAAGGGTCGCCGCGCGCTCACGATGACGCCACCGCCTCGTTCGCGCTGACCGCCGTGGCGTCCAGATCGACGGCGAGCCGCCTGACCAACGGCAGGTCGACGCGGGCCCGGAGGCGCACCGTGACGCGGGTCGTCCCGTCGTCCTGGCCGTCGGCCACCTCCACCGTCGCCTCGTCCGGGACCATCGTCTCGACAGCCTCGACGACCTCGGACGGCGCGTCGCCGCGCGCGCTCATCCGGGCGCCCTCACGTGCCGCGTCCACCAGTCGCACGTGCGCCACGCCGACGCTCACCACCCACACGAGCGCGAGCGCCACGGCGACGAGCAGGGGCAGCACCATCGCCGTCTCTGCCGTCACCATCCCTCGCTCTCGTACCGGACCTGCACCCACCACGCCTCCTCTCCCGTGCCTCTCCCGTACGACCCGGCCCGGCGGTCCCCCCGACCGCCGGGCCCGGCAGCCCGCTCACATGAACGGGAGCAGCTCGATCCCCTTCTCGAAGACGCCCTTGATGAAGTTGTTGAACCAGTCCGACGTCGCGATCGTGTAGATCGCCCCGCCGACGGTGCAGGCGCCGACCGTCCCGACGGCGTACTCGGACGTCGTCATCCCCTGCTCGTGGGCTCGTGCCCGCAGCTGCTTCAGGTGTCGCATGTCGCTCTCTCCTCGATCGGTGTCATCGCGCCCGCGGATCGGACGCACTCTCAAGGTGGGTCCGTCTGCGGAGGTCGGTGACGCCCTGACGCTCGGCTGGGGACACGGCCCGCCTGTGGAAGGGCTGGTCGGCGTCACGAGTCGCACGATCAGAGCTCGAGGGAGACGAACGTCGCGACCACGGTGGGGACGACACCGATCAGCAGGAACGCGGGCAGAAAGCACGCACCCAGCGGCGCTGCCGTCCGGACACCGACCGCCCGTGCGCGCTCCAGCGCCGCAGAACGCTGGGCAGCGCGGACGTCCTCCGCAGCCCGTTCGAGCACCCGTCGGACGGCGGTCCCGCTGCGTGACGCGCGGGCGAAAGCCCGCGCGAGGGGCGCGAGGACGGTGTCGTCGTGAAGCTCGTGCCAGACCTCGGTCGGGTCGGCGCCGAGGCTCAGGCGCGCGACCACCGCGTGCAGGCGAGCACCGAGCGGCCCACCGACGGCGTCCGCGACCACCTCGAGGACCTGCGTGGTCGGGCGTCCGGCGGCCATGCCCGCCACCACGAGGTCGAGCACGAGGGGAAGGTCACGGATCTCCTCCTCACGCCGGCGCCGGTGCGCGCCTGGCTCGAGGCGTCCTACCCACCACAGGACGCCCCCTCCGACGGGGATCCCCAGCAGCAGACCGGTCAGGCCACCCACCACCTGCCAGACGGTGACGGTCGCGAGCAACCCGGCGAACCACGGAGAGGTCACCCACTCCGGACGAGGAGGTCTCTGCGGTCGTGCGCCCGGCGCTCCCGCGACCTCCCGGAGGCGCGCTCGACCAGGCACGTCCGTGACGAGCGCGACGGCCAGGAGCGCCAAAAGTGCGGCAAGCAGACTCACCGCGCCGCCGACTCCGTAAGGCGCTCCACCCACAGCACGCCCGCGACAGCGAGCCCCGCTCCCACCGCCAGGCACCACGATCCCAGCCCTCCGCCGAGCAGGAAGCCGAGCGGGTCGCCTCCGAGCGCGACCCCGAGTCCCAGTCCGAGAAGGGGAAGCACCGCGAGGAGCCGCGCCGTGGCGCGGGGCGATCCGAGTGCCGCGTCCACCTCTCGGAGCAGGTCGTCTCGGGCGCGCAAGGACTCGGCGACGCGGTCGAGGACCACCACCTGGCTCGCGCCGCTGCGCGTGCTCACGCTCCAGGCCGCAGCAAGGTCGCGGAGCCCCTCGGCACCGGGGTGCGTCGCGGCGGCGTTCAGGGCGGTGACGACGTCGCCACCGAGCCGTGCGTGCGAGGCGACGGGAGCCAGGACCGCGTACTCGACGGCGACCCTCTCGATCGCGAGCGACGCCGCCGTGCCCGTGGTCAGCTCCGACGCGAGCGCCTCGCAGGCACCCGCGACCTCGCTGTGCCGTCGTCGGGCCTGTGCGCGGCGTCGTGCCCGGCCGCGCAGGCGCACCACGACGCCGACCACACCGGCCGCGACGAGCATCGCGACGAGCGAGACCCCCGACCACGCCAGGGTGACGATCACCATCGCGGCGAGCGAGCCCGTCAAGGCCGTGCGGGTCTGGGCCCTGCCCCCGGGCGTCCCCGCCGGACCGGTCACTGGCGCCACCACGCGCGCCGCCTGCGGTGGACCGACCGCCAGCCACGCCGAGAGCGCGGCCAGCGCCAGGGCCACCCCCTCGAGTCCCTCGGCCCTCATGTCGGGTCCCCGCCAGCAGCGCGCTGCAGCACCGTGTCGAGCCGATCCGCGCCCGGCCCGCGTACGACCCGCCCCTGCGAGCTCACCGCCAGAGCGGTCTCGCACCCCACGATCCCGTCCCCGCCATCACCGACCATCGCGACCTCCGCGACGCGCCGACGCCCCGACGGGTCGCGCGCCACGTGGACCACGACGTCGAGTGCGGCGCCGAGCTGGCTGTGCACGGCGGCCCGAGGCATGCCCGCCGCCATCGCGAGCGCCTCGATCCTGGCGGGCACGTCACGCGGGCTGTTGGCGTGGAGCGTGCCGCATCCGCCCTCGTGCCCGGTGTTGAGCGCACCGAGGAGGTCGACGACCTCGGGCCCGCGCACCTCACCGACCACGAGACGGTCAGGGCGCATACGAAGCGCCTGCCGGACCAGGTCGCGCAGGACCACGGCGCCGGCTCCCTCCACGTTGGCCGGCCGCGCCTCGAGCGCCACCAGGTGCGGATGGGCGGGACGCAGCTCGCTCGCGTCCTCCACGACCACGACCCGCTCGTCGCCGGGGACCTCGCCGAGCATCGCCGCGAGAAGCGTCGTCTTGCCCGTGCCGGTGCCTCCGGTGACGAGGAACGCGACCCGCGACCGTACGACGGCGGTGAGCACGCCGCGCACCTCCGCGCCGAACGCGCCACGCTCGGCGAGCTCGTCGAGCGAGTACGCGCGGCGCGCGGGGACTCGCAGCGACAACGCGGTGCCGGGTCGGGCGAGCGGCGAGAGCACGGCGTGCAGCCTGGTGCCGTCGGGGAGTCGCACGTCGACGAAAGGCGATGCGTCGTCGAGCCGCCGGCCGGCGGCCGCGGCGAGCCGCTGGGCGAGCCTGCGGACCGCGTCGTCGTCGGCGAACACCACGTCGGTGCGTTCGAGCCCCGCCCCGCGGTCCACGTACACCTCGGCGGGCCCGTTGACCAGGACGTCGGTCACGCCCTCGGTGCGCAGCAGACGCTCCAGCGGTCCCGCGCCCACCGTCTCCCGGTGCAGGGCGTCGACGACGGCGAGCACCGTGCGGTCGCCGTGGACGTGACCGCCGGCGCGCAGAGCAGCCGCGACCCGGTCGGCGGTGGGACGCTCGCCCGCGGTCGCGAGCCGCCCGCGGATCTCCTCGACAAGTCGAAGGTCGGGCAGCGCCTCGGGGACGCGCTGCCTCATCGGAGCTCCAGCCCGAGGGCGTCGAGCACCTCACGAGCCGTCCGCCCCACGGCGGTGCGCCGCGCCAGCGGGCCGAGGCCCTCCTCGACCGAGCGCCTGAACCTCACGTCGTCGTCCACGGTCGCGACGAGCGGCAGCGCCAAGGTCTCGGCGATCAGGTCGGGCGGAAGCCCTCGCCGTCGCCGGCGTACGACGAGCCCGGCGCCGCCGGCCCACCCGGCGAGGCCCTCGGCGACGCCGCACGCCGCGCCTACCGCGTGGACGTCGTCGGGCACGACCAGCAGGACGGAGGCGGCTCGCGCGAGGATCTCCTCGGCCGCGGCGTCGAGATGGCGCGGGAGATCGGCGACGACGAGGTCGTGGCCGCGCCGCCCCGCTGACAGCACCGCGCGAACGGTCTCGGCGGGAGCCGGCACCGCCGCACCGCGGTCCCACGCGAGGACCGCCAGCCCCTCGACGCGCGGCAGCGAGCGGCTCAGCGCGGCGCCGCTCACCCTCCCGTGCGTGGACGCGAGGTCGCTCCAGCGAAGCCCGGGCACCGACTCCACGCCGAGCAGGACGTCGAGCCCGCCGCCCCAGGGATCGGCGTCGATGAGCAGCACGCGCGGATCGCCCCCACCGACGGCCGCGCGTCGACGGCCGGCCGTCAGCGCGAGCGCGGCGGCGAGCGAGGACGCCCCGGCGCCCCCGCAGCCACCCACGACCGCCAGGACCGGCGCGTCCGGTCCCTCGCCCTCGGCCCCGTCCGCGAGCGCGTCGCAGAGCGTGTCGTCGTCGCGTGGAAGGGCCAGCACGCGGTCGGCGCCGACCGCCAGCGCTGCTCCCCACACCTTCGGATCGGGTGACTCGTCGGCGACCACCACGACGTCGGACCGCCGCTCGAGCGCCGCGGCCGCCACCGCGTCGAGCAGCTCGTCACCGAGCACGACGAGCCCGGCGCGCGGCCAGAGCTGACGCGCCGCACCCACGTCGGTGCACACGTGCGGCTCGACACCTGCTGCCGCGCAGAGCCGGAGCACGGACTCGAGGCGTTCTTCGGAGGCGGTGACGAGCAGGGGTCGTGGTGAGCGTGGGCTTCCTGCGAAGGCAACCATGCGGAGAGCGTGTGTCCGGCGCGCCACGAGCACGCCGACCTTTCGCCCGCCTGGGGACAGCACACTCCTGTGGACCGACCACGAGCAATATGCGACGCCTTCGACGGTCTCGGCTGTCTATGCTTGAACGCGTGACCACGTCCGACGCGACGCCCGTCCCGCCCGCGAGCACGCGCTCCGCGGCATTCTTCGACCTCGACAAGACGATCATCGCCCGCTCCAGCACGCTGGCGTTCTCGCGGCAGTTCTACGACTCGGGGCTCATCACGCGCCGTTCGGTGCTGCGCAGCGCGTACGCGCAGTTCGTGTTCGCCCTGCAGGGTGCCGACGAGGCGCAGATGGAGAAGATGCGCGCGTACCTCACCCAGCTCGTGGAGGGCTGGAACGTCGAGACCGTCCGACAGGTCGTCGCCGAGACGTTGCACACCGTCGTCGACCCGCTCGTCTACGTCGAGGCCGTCGAGCTGATCGCCGCCCACCACGACGCGGGCCGCGACGTCGTCATCGTCTCCGCGTCAGGCTCGGAGGTCGTCGACCCGATCGGCGCGATGCTCGGAGCCGACCACGTGATCGCGACGCAGCTCGTCGAGGAGGACGGCCGCTACACCGGCGAGATCGCCCTCTACGCCTACGGCGAGAACAAGGCGACCGCGATCCGCGAGCTCGCCGAGGAGCAGGGGTACGACCTCACGGATTCGTACGCGTACTCCGACTCCGAGACCGACGTGCCGATGCTCGCCGAGGTCGGCCACCCGTACGTGGTCAACCCCGACAAGGCGTTGCGCCGTCTCGCGGCCGAGGAGGGCTGGCCGATCCTCGAGTTCGCCGAGCCGATGGCGCTCAAGAGCCGCGTGTCGTTCGAGTCGACCGGCAGCAAGGTCGCCGTCGCCGGGATCGCCGCCGCGGCGGTCTCCGCAGCCGCCGGCGTCGCGCTGCACCAGATCAAGCGGCGTCGCTCGGAGTAGTCGCCGATCGTCCGCAGCGTTGGTGCCTCAGAGGTCACCGGCGCGACTCGCGTGACGACTCACGCACCAACGCGTGCGTGCGGGGTTGGCGATCTCCCGCCAAGGGGTAGCCGTAACCGCCCTGAGCGGGTACAAAGGAGACAAGTAAGACGGCAGATCGAAGGCCCGGTACCCACGCGACGACCCTTCCCGTCCTACAGGGATACCACCCACGGGAGAACCCATCGAGGCCCCGGGTTGGTGCTACGGAGTACAGGACGCCTGGTAGCCGAGAAGACGGTCAGCCAAGGGCGCGCCATCTCGAGCAGGTGGCGCGCCTGCCCCTGCGGCGCGGGTCTCAGGACCGGCGCCGCGGACCCTTCGGAGGCTCGACCGGAGCCGCCTCGGCGCCGTCGGCGTAGGCCTGCGCGGCGTACAGGAGCCACTTGTGGACCCCGGACGTCCCCGCCGACTCGTACTCGCTCAGCAGCGTCGGGTACGCCGCGCCCGCAGCCCGGTGGCCGGCCTCCGGGACCGTGAGGCTCGCGGGATCGACCCCCTTCGCGACGATGACCAGCCGCTCGGTCGCCCGGGCCACGATCCCGTTGTCGGACGCGAACGCCTGCGCCGTCGCGATCTCGGCGTGCACGACCGCGGCGACCAGCAGCCCCGGCGCCTCGGTCGGGGCGACCACCGCCCGCGCGAGGGTCCCGAGCCGCTCGGCGCCCTCGGTCGAGACCGGACGGCCGAGCACGTCGTCGTCGACCCGCCCGCGCGCTACCAGGGCGTGGATGCGTGCGATCGCCTGGAGCGGCGCCTTGTGCCAGGTGGGGACCAGCGAGAGGAGCTCGGTGCTCATCCGCGCGACCGCGAGGGCCAGGGGGTCGGCCTCGCCACGGCGGAGGCCCTCCGGGTCGTACGGCACCCCCTCGATCGCCGCGCTCGCGGCCGCACCGAGCAGCAGCGAGTCGACCGTCATCTCGGGGGTGCTGCGGCGCAGCCCTCGGTCGCGCAGGAGCGAGTCGAGACCGTCGCGCGTCGCGGCGAACGCCGACGGGACGCCGTCGAGGGTCATCAAGGCGGAAAACGGGTCAGGCACGCCCTGCAGGATACGGGGCGGGGCGTAGCCCGTTGATAGCCTCGGGCCTGTGGACAGGTCCCCGGAGCGCGCACGGACCTTCGACGCGTGCGCCGACGAGTACGCGGCGTCGCGGCCGTCGTACCCCGACCGCGCAGTGCGCTGGCTGGTCGGCGAGACCCCCGTCCGCGTCCTCGAGCTCGGCGCTGGTCCCGGCCAGATGACGGCCGTGCTGACCTCGCTCGGGCACGATGTCGTGGCCCTCGACAGCTCCGCCCCGATGCTCAGCCGGCTCGCCACCCGCCTCGAGGTGCCCGTCGTACGCGCGCTGGCGGAGCGGCTGCCCTTCCCGGCGGGCTCCTTCGACGTCGTCGTCGCCGCGCAGTCGTACCACTGGTTCGACTCCGAGCGCACCCTCCCCGAGATCGCGCGCGTGCTGCGGACGGGTGGCCGCTTCGGTCTCGTCTGGAACACCCGCGACGAGTCCGTCCCCTGGGTCCGCCGGCTCACCGCGATCATCGACGCCGAGCCGGACGACCTCGCCGCGCTCACCGACACCCTCCCGATGTCCGGGCTGTTCGACCTGCCCGAGTCCGCCGACTTCGGGTTCTGGCAGCAGCTCGACCTCGACGCGCTGCTCGCGCTGGTCTCGTCGCGCTCCTCGATCGCCACCCGCGCCTTCCGCGAGCGCGAGCAGATCCTCGACCAGGTCCGGGCCCTGTACGAGAGCCACGCAAGCGGGCACAACGGTCTGCGGATGCGTTATGCCACCCGCTGCTACCGCGCTGTCGTGCACAAGGACGCCCTCAACCCCTCCTCGGTCCCCGGTGACGAGCTGCGCATCGGACTGCGCTGAGCGTCTGCTGAGAGCGAACGCGGCCCGAATGCGATGGCGCGAAGTTGGGTACCCCGCCTAGCGTGAAAGGGTGACCACGATGCTCGCACCCGTCCCACCCGCACCGGAGCCCGCGCCGCTGCTGCGGGAGGCATTGGGCGAAGCGCTCCGCAGCGAGCGCCGTGCACGCGGCAGAACGCTGCGTGACGTCGCGAAGGCGTCCCAGGTCTCGCTGGCCTACCTCTCCGAGATCGAGCGCGGCCAGAAGGAAGCCTCGTCGGAGATCATCGCGTCGGTCTGCTCCGCACTCGGCATCACGATGCTGGATCTGGTCGCGTCGGTCGCCCGTGGGTACGCGGTCCACGAAGGCCTCGCTCCCGTCCGCGAGGCCGGCACGCCTCCCTGCTCCGTCGCGATGGCGGCCTGAGCGCCGCACCCGGCATGGTCTCCGTCCCCGAGCCCGCCCCGGGGAGTGCCGTACGTCAGGTCACGACGAAGTACGGCGGCCACCCGCACTGGGAGTTCGACACGCTCGTCCACACGCGTGACGAGGTCGGCACCTGGTTGTTCATGCCCACGGGATCCCGCATGGTCCGGCCCGGCCGCGACATCGCGACCCTCGTCGACAGCATCACGCTCATCCCGCACACCGACCCGTACGTCGCGACGTTCCACGCGATCGAGGACGACCCGACCGGACGGCTCCACTGGCGTCTCTATGTCGACATGACGACCCCCGCCTGCTGGGAGACGCCCGCCCTCGTCACGATGCTCGACCTGGACCTCGACGTCGTCCAGGTCGCGGACGGCCGGGTGGAGGTCCTCGACGCCGACGAGCTGGCGGAGCACCGGCTGCTGTACGGCTACCCCGACGACCTCGTCGCGCTGGCCGAGCGCTCGGCGCGCGACGTCGCGGACGCGGTCTCGCACCGGCGCGAGCCGTTCGGCGATCTCGGGTGGGCGCGGCTGCGCGAGGCACAGGCGGCCTTCGCCCACTGACCGGGCTCGAGGGGGTCCGCACGTCGCTCCCGGTCAGTACGCTGGAACGGTGCGCTTCCTCAACGACCTGCAGCCGTCCCAGGACCTGACCTACAGCGACGTCTTCATGGTGCCGTCGCGTTCCGACGTCACCTCGCGCTTCGACGTCGACCTCACGACGCCGGACGGCGTCGGCACGACGATCCCGATCGTCGCGGCCAACATGACGGCGGTCTCCGGCCGCCGGATGGCGGAGACGCTCGCCCGTCGCGGCGGGCTCGCGGTGATCCCGCAGGACATCCCGCTCGACGTGGTCGCCCGGTCCGTGGCCCAGGTGAAGGCTGCGCACCCCGTGTACGACACCCCGGTCTCCGTCGCCCCGCACACGACCGTCGGGGAGGCGCTGAGCCTCCTCCCCAAGCGGGCCCACGGCGCGGTCCTCGTGGTCGAGGACGGCAAGCCCCTCGGCGTCGTGACCGAGCACGACGGCGCCGAGATCGACCGGTTCGCCCAGGTGCACGAGGTGATGAGCTCCGACGTGCTCGCGCTCGACGCCCACGACGACGCCCGGACGGTCTTCGACGCGCTCAGCGAGCGCCACCTCTCGTACGCGCCGGTGCTGCAGGACGGCGACCTCGTCGGCGTCGCCACCAAGAAGGGGGCGCTGCGCTCGACGCTCTACACGCCCGCGCTCGATCCCGACGGGCGCCTCGAGGTGGGTGCCGCGATCGGCATCAACGGCGACGTCCGCGGCAAGGCCGAGGCGCTGCTGGCAATGGGGATCGACGTCCTCGTCGTGGACACTGCGCACGGACACCAGGACAAGATGCTCCAGGCGCTCCCGCTGGTCGTGGCGGCGCGCGACGCGCACGAGGCGTCCACCGGTCGCCGCGTCCCGGTCGTCGCCGGCAACGTCGTCTCGGCCGACGGCACGCGCGACCTCGTCGCCGCCGGGGCGGACATCGTCAAGGTCGGCGTCGGCCCCGGGGCGATGTGCACGACGCGCATGATGACCGGCGTCGGTCGCCCGCAGTTCTCGGCGGTGCTGGAGTGCGCCACGGCAGCCGCCGACCTCGGCACGCACGTGTGGGCCGACGGTGGCGTCCGCTACCCGCGCGACGTCGCGCTGGCGCTGGCCGCCGGCGGCGCGAGCGTGATGATCGGCTCGTGGCTCGCCGGCACGTACGAGAGCCCGGGCGACCTCCGGACCGGCGCCGACGGCCGCCCGTACAAGGAGTCGTTCGGCATGGCCTCGGCCCGCGCCGTCTCGAACCGTACGCGCGACGCCGCCGGCTTCGAGCGCGCCCGCATGGGGCTGTTCGAGGAGGGCATCAGCACCTCGCGGATGTACCTCGACCCCGAGCGCCCGGGCGTCGAGGACCTGGTCGACCAGATCATCGCTGGCGTGCGCTCGGCGGCCACGTACGCCGGCGCGCGCAGCATCCCCGAGTTCGCCGAGCGCGCCGTCGTCGGCCTGCAGAGCACCGCAGGGTACGAGGAGGGCCGCCCGCTGCACGCCAGCTGGTGACGCCCGGCTCGCGCGCCTGCGTCAGTCGTCGCCGACCCCGCGGGCCGCGAGCGCGTCCCCGGTCTCCTGGGCGCGCGCGACCACGCGGATGACGAACGGCGACAGGTACGCCCGCGGGCGCCGCTCGAGCCCGCGGGCCCGTGCCGCGTCACGGGTCTCGGCCGCGATCGCGAACGTGCCCGGGATCGCCTGCATCGCGAGCGAGATCGTGAGCGCGACGCGGTCGGGGTCTACGCCGAGGCGGCGCAACGGCGTGATCCAGCGGACGAACGCGTCGAGCATCGCGTTGACCGGCGTCGTCGCCGTCAGGACGACCGCCATCAACGAGAGGGTCACGAGGTCGAGCAGGGTCTCGATCGCTCGGTCACGACCGTGGAACCACCACTGGAACGCGGCGATCACGACGGCCACCACCAGCACCGCCCGTGCGGCGCGCGCCAGCAGCCGCAACGGCACGCGCGCGACCGCCGCCACGACGAGCGCGACCGCGAGGTACGCCCAGGCGGCGGGCATGCTGCGCACCGCGACGACGGCGACGCTGAGGACGGCCAGCCCGGCGACCTTCACCCCCACCGGCAGGCGGTGGAGGGGCGAGTCGCCCGGCTGGTAGGTGCCGATGAGGTACGGCGAGCTCACGGGGCGACCACCGGCGTGTGCTCGACCGAGGCGACGTAGTCCGCCACCGCCTCGTGCGCCGCTCCGTCGAAGCGGATCCGCCCGTCCTCGACCACCAGGACGCGGTCGCACCCACGTACGAGGTCGAGGTCGTGGGTCACCAGCACGAGCTGCTGGTCCAGTCCGTGGAGCACCTCGCCGATGCGACGCGTGTTGGCGAGGTCGAGGAGCGTCGTCGGCTCGTCGGCGACCACGACCGCGGGCTCCGTCGCCAGGACGCCGGCGAGCGCGAGCAGCTGACGCTGCCCTCCCGACAGGGAGTGGACGCTCGTGTCCGCCAGGTCGCGCAGGCCGTACCGGTCGAGCACCTCGAGCGCCTGCGCACGGCGTTCGACCGCCCGCTCCACATGACGCCGCAGGGAGAGCTCCACGTCCTCGACGCAGGTCGGCATCACCACCTGCGCGGCGGGGTCGGTGAACACGAAGCCGACCCGGCGTCGTACGCGGGCGGCGTGCGCGGCCACGTCCACACCGTCGACCAGGACGCGGCCCGTCGTGGCCGTCACCAGCCCGTTCACCATCCGCGCGAGCGTGGACTTGCCCGATCCGTTGGCACCGATCACGCCGATGCGGCGCTCGGTCAGCTCGAGAGTCGTCGGCTCGAGGATCACCTTGTCCCCCGCAGGGGTGGGGACGGTGACTCCTGCGCCGTCGAACGTCAGCGTCGGCACGTCAGGGGTGCAGCAGCCGCGGGAAGGCGCGGTGCACCTCGGCCGCGATGATCGCGACGAGGGTCGTCTTGAGCAGGTCACCGATCCAGAAGGGCGCGTCCCAGGTCATCGCCGTCCACAGCGAGACGTCCTGATGCAGCATCATCCCGACGATGCCGAACGGGTGGATCACGAGGATGCTCGCGGAGATCGAGCACAGGAAGACCCACGCGGCACGCGTCTTGCGCTGCGGCCCCGCCACGTACTTCACGAGGAACCCGCCGAGCAGCGCCGCGAACGGGAAGCTGATCAGGTAGCCCGCGCTGATGCTCGCGAACGTCCCGATGCCAGACGAGTGCTCGGCGAAGACGGGCAGGCCGATCGCGCCGAGGACGAGGTAGAGCGTGACGGCGGTGAACCCCCGCCAGGGCCCGAGGAGACAGCCGGTGAGCATGACCGCGAACGTCTGCAGGGTGATCGGGACCCCGGCGGCACCGACCGGGATCGCAGGCAGGTAGGCGCACGCGGAGATCAGCGCCGCGAACGCCGCGATGAGCGCGAGATCGGTGGTCGAGAACGCACGCCTGGTCGCGGCGGGCGCCGTCGTGGCCGGCTCGGCCGGGGTGTCGAGGGTCATGAGCGTCTCCTGAACGGTGTTCACCTGAACGGCGTTCAGGCTAACCGATAGAGTGCCGCCATGGCGAACACCCTCCAGGACGTCGTGCACGGCGCACTCCGGGTGCTTGACACCCACGGCCTGGAGTTCCTGTCGATGAGACGGGTCGCCGCCGAGCTCGACGTGCAGCCGAGCGCCCTCTACCACCACGTCCCCAACAAGCAGACGCTGCTGGCCCTGATGGCCGACGAGATCCTCGCGCGCGGCCGCCGCCCGGACGCGACGGGACCGTGGGACGCGCAGGTGAGCGCGCTCTGCCACGAGACGCGCGACGCGATGCTGGCGGTACGTGACGGGGCGGAGGTCGTCGCGACGGCCTCCGCGTTCGGACTCGGCGCGCGGGAGCCCGAGCAGCGCCTCGTACGGATGCTCGACGTCTTCGCGGACGACGTCGCGGTGTCAGGCGCGCGGACGATCATGCTCTTCGTGTTCGGCCACGCCTCGGCGCGGCAGATGCACGAGCAGGCGAGCGCGACCGGGGCGATCGCCTACGACCCCTCGATCGGGTCGCCGGAGTCGTTCGACCTCGGGCTCGGCCTCGTGCTCTCGGGGTTGCGCGCGGCGCTCCCCGTACGGGTGTGACGACTCAGCGCATCATGTCGCTGAACGCCGACGTCTGCGCCGGCGTCGACTGCGGGCCGACCACGATCTGGCTCGCGAGGCGGAAGACCTCGATCAGCAATCGGTCGAGCGTGTCGACGAGCGCCGCCTCGTTCGGAGTCGAGCTCCGGAAGAGCTGTGTGTCGACGCTGCGGTGGGCCTCGACCCAGCCGATCGTCGACCACGCCTCTGCCACCGTCGTCGCCACGTCACCGCGGTAGTCGCTCGTGAGTCGCAGACGCGACCCGCTGCGATGGCTGAAGATGACGACGCGACGCATCGACGAAGGGCCCTTGGTCGTGGCCTCATGAATGATCTGCCAACCGGGATACGCGGTCACGATGCTCTCTTCTGTCTTGCTTGCGGTCGTCGAACGATGCAGTCCTGTGCCGCCCCCGTGCGCGTCATCCTAGCCCCTTCCGCGCCGCCACCACACCCACATCCCTCCCCGTGACGTCTCACACAGAAGAATGCCCGATTTGCCGTCATTTCAGGCCTGCTGTCTCGTGCCGATCAGGCCGTTCCCGTGAACCGCCTCACAGTCCCGCCCGTACGTCGCACCGGCCCCGCCGCCCGGCGCGCGGGGGCCACCGCCGGCCGATCCGAGGCTGCCCGGGCCCCGCGACCGCTGTGACGCGGGGCACAATGGGCGGCGGAACGTGCCGACGAGAGACCAGAGGAACCGCCGTGGGAGAGTCACTGTCCAACCTGCTGCAGGAGAACCGTCGTTTCGAGCCGCCGGCGTCGTTGGCCGAGCACGCGAACGCGACGGCAGCGACGTACGCCGAGGCCGACGCGGACCGCCTCGCCTTCTGGGCCGACGCCGCGCGACGGCTCGACTGGGCCGAGCCGTTCACCGAGGTGCTCGACTGGTCGAACCCGCCGTTCGCCAAGTGGTTCGCCGACGGCACGCTCAACGCCTCGTACAACTGCGTCGACCGCCACGTCGAGGCGGGGCGCGGCGACAAGGTCGCGTTCCACTGGGTGGGCGAGCCTGCCGACGACACCCGCACCCTCACGTACGCACAGCTGAAGGACGAGGTCTGCAGGGCCGCCAACGCGTTCGAAGAGCTGGGCGTGGAGGCCGGCGACCGCGTCGCCATCTACATGCCGATGATCCCCGAGGCCGTCGTCGCGATGCTGGCCTGCGCGCGGATCGGCGCCATCCACACCGTCGTGTTCGGCGGCTTCTCGGCCGACGCCCTGGCGAGTCGCGTCGTCGACTGCGGCGCGAAGCTGATCGTGACCGCGGACGGCGGCTACCGCCGCGGTGCGCCGTCGGCCCTCAAGCCCGCCGTCGACGAGGCCGTCGCCAAGGTGGAGGCTGAGCAGTCCGGACTCGTCGAGAACGTCCTTGTCGTCCGTCGTACGGGCCAGGACGTCGCCTGGAACTCCGACGTCGACGTCTGGTGGCACGAGGTCGTGGACGAGGCCTCGGAGGATCACACGGCCCAGGCGTTCCCGGCCGAGCACCCGCTGTACGTCATGTACACCTCGGGCACCACCGGCAAGCCCAAGGGCATCCTCCACACCACCGGCGGCTACCTCACGCAGGCCGCGTGGACGCACTGGGCCGTCTTCGACCTCAAGCCCGAGACGGACGTCTACTGGTGCACCGCCGACATCGGCTGGGTCACCGGGCACTCCTACATCGTGTACGGGCCGCTGGCCAACGGCGCGACGCAGGTCCTGTACGAAGGCACCCCCGACAGCCCGCACAAGGGCCGGTGGTGGGAGATCATCCAGGAGTACGGCGTCACGATCTTCTACACCGCACCGACCGCGATCCGTACGTTCATGAAGTGGGGAGCCGAGATCCCCGCGACGTTCGATCTCTCCTCGATCCGCGTGCTCGGCTCGGTGGGCGAGCCCATCAACCCCGAGGCGTACGTCTGGTACCGCGAGACCATCGGCGCGAGCACCGCTCCCGTCGTGGACACGTGGTGGCAGACCGAGACCGGGGCGATCATGATCTCGCCGCTCCCGGGCGTGACGGCGGCGAAGCCGGGGTCGGCGATGACACCGCTGCCCGGCATCAGCGCCGACGTCGTCAACGATGACGCCGAGTCGGTGCCGAACGGGTCGGGCGGCTACCTCGTCCTCACCGAGCCGTGGCCTTCGATGCTGCGGACCCTGTGGGGCGACGACCAGCGCTTCATCGACACGTACTGGTCGCGCTTCGAGGGCGTGTACTTCGCCGGTGACGGCGCCAAGAAGGACGACGACGGCGACATCTGGCTGCTCGGGCGCGTCGACGACGTGATGAACGTGTCGGGCCACCGCCTGTCGACCACCGAGATCGAGTCGGCTCTCGTGTCGCACGAGAAGGTCGCCGAGGCCGCGGTCGTCGGCGCCACGGACGCCACGACGGGCCAGTCGGTCGTCGCGTTCGTGATCCTGCGCGAGTCCGCGGGCGACGGCGGCGAGGAGATCGTCGCCGACCTGCGTGCGCACGTCGCGAAGGAGATCGGCGCGATCGCCAAGCCCAAGTCGATCATGGTCGTCGCCGAGCTCCCCAAGACCCGCTCCGGCAAGATCATGCGCCGCCTGCTGCGCGACGTCGCCGAGAACCGTCAGGTCGGTGACGTCACCACGCTGGCCGACTCCGGCGTGATGGACCAGATCAAGTCCGGGATGGCGTCCTCCAGCGAGGACTGAACCCGGGCCCGCGTCGTACGGGTCGAGGCCGCGCACCCTCGATCCGTACGACGACTCCGGGCCGGTCCCGCGGGGCACTCACGCGACGCGGTCCACATCCCCTAGGCTCGTTGCGACTGCACCCTGGCGCCGAGGAGTCGTGATGTCCCACCCCGCTGCACCCGGACCTGAAAGCGACAGCGAGCCGACCATCGGGAGACTCGTCTCCGACATCAGTCGTGACCTCTCGACGCTCGTGCGCGGCGAGATCGCTCTCGCGAAGTCCGAGCTGCGGGTCAGCGTGAAGTCCGGCGCGGTCGGGTCGGGCCTGCTCGTCGCGGTCGCGGTGCTCCTGCTCTTCGTGGTCACCATGCTGTCGATGGCGGGCGCGTTCTTCTTCGCGTGGGTGTTCGACCGCGAGGTGCCGATCGCCCTCACCTGGGGCTTCCTCGTGATGGCCGGTGTCTGGCTGCTGATCATCGTGCTCTTCGCGCTCGTGGGCGTGCGCTTCCTCAAGAAGGTGAAGGCGCCCGAGAAGACGATCGCGACCGTCCAGGAGATCCCGAGCGCCCTCAAGGGCAAGACCGACCCGCGGGTGACGATCGACCTGCCGGAGGCGGCGGCGACGCCGGCAGCACCGCAGGCGGGCAAGCACCTCAGGTCCTGACGCGGACCACCGCGCCGACGGCGACGGACACCACGCCCAGACCGCCGAGGACGAGCATCCAACGCCCGAACGAGGCGACGACGGCGTCCTGCAGCTGCTCCAGGAGCGCGCGTCCGAAGCCGGCGTTCTGCGCGACGTGGTCGACGACGAGCCCACCACCCGTGGAAACCGCCACCTGCAGCAGCACCGCAAGGATGACGAGGCCCGCGCCCAGCGCCATGAGTGCGACCCCACGTCGGCGAGCCGTCGCGACCGCACCGATCGCGAGCACGACGGCGCCCCCCAGCGCGACCCACGACCACTGCGCGGCGTCGCGGACCCGCTCGAGCTCCGTACGCTGCTGAGGCGTGCCGACGGCGACCACGAGATCACCGGGCGCCCGCAGGTCCGTCCCGAGGCGCTGGTTGGCCGCGTCGGCCACCAGCGTGACGAGCGGAGTCAGGTCGACACCGAGGCGCCCGTCGAGCTCGGCAGGCGGGATGTCGGTGATGTTGATCTTGTGCGACTCGCGGTTGACCTCGCTCCACGCGGTGTCGAAGCCAGGGAGCTCCGTCATCCCCTCGGCCACGCGACGGACCACAGGCTCGGCCAGCTGCCGCCCGACTCCTTCGACGCCGGCACCGCGCAGCACCCCTTCGGAGACGGTCGACGCCAGCTCACGGCGAAAGTCCGGGGCGTCTGCCAGGTCCTCCGCGAGGGCGACGTAGCCGGACTCGTCGATGACGTTGCGATCGACCCAGAGGCCGGGGACGGCGACCGCCGTGGCGACGAGGGCGAGCAACCCGAGCAGGAACGACACGAACGCGCGCATGAAGCGCAGCCTAGGGGGTCATGGTGGCCCCGGGGGTAGCCGTGGGACTACGGACTGCTGACCCGGTCGACGACCCACGCCGTGCCTTCGGTCTCACGGCTCATGGTCACGCGGTACTCGCCTGCGGTCGTCGGCACGGCGACCACCACGCGGGCGGGGGACCCGGCCATCACGCGTGACTCGCCCTCGACCTCAGCGGGCTTCAACGAGGAGGGGTCGACGAAGGACAGGACCGAGAGCGCGACCGGCGAGAGCTGGGGACGCAGCTCCGCGACCCACTGGTTGAGCGGCAGGTCGGGGCGTGCCCAGAGCAGGACGACACGCTCGGCGGTCTCCTTCGCGAGCGTGTCCGCCTCCTCGGAGCCCAGCGTCCCCGTCTCGGCCGCAGCAGCCGGCTTCGATCCCGCCCCTCCAGCGCCGTCCGGCGAGTCGTCTGCCCCGCAGGCGGGGAGCACCAGGATGGTCAGGATGGCGGCTGCAGCCAGCAGACGGCTTCTCACAAGACTCCTTCGGGTCGGTCGACGCCGGTCATTCTTCCCCCTGCGGGGTCTATTGCGAAATGCGGCGCGCGCCACGTCGTGTCGGCCGTAAAAGTCAGGCACAACCGCCGGTGTCGACCGGGCGCAGCGCCCGCACGCCGGCACGCGCGGCGTCGCCGACCTGCCCTGCCGTCAGCGCGTACCCGGTCGACGAGTCCGACAGCGAGGCCGCGAAGACGACACCGATCACTCTGCCCTGCTCCGAGATCACCGGACCGCCGGAGTTGCCCGAACGCACGAGCGCCCGCAGCGCGTACACCTCACGGACGACCTGCGTGGTCCCGTAGATGTCGGGGCTGCGCAGGCGCTGCTCGGAACGGATGCGCGCCGCCCGCGCGTCGAACGGACCGTTCTCCGGGAAGCCGAGGACGGCGGCCGACTGCCCTTGGGCGGCGTCGGGCTCGAACGCCAGTGCGCGCGCCGTCAGCCCCGGCACGCGCAGCACCGCGACGTCCATCGATGGGTCGTAGTAGACGACGGTCGCGTCGTACGTCTCGCCACGGATCGTCACCGACGGCTGCGCGACACCGGCGACCACGTGGGCGTTGGTCATCACGCGCTCTGCCGCGTACACGAACCCCGAGCCTTCGAGGCCCCGGTTGCAGACGGCCTGACCCGTGATGCGGGCGACGCTGCGCCGGGCCGACTGGACCTCCGGACGCTGGAGGACCGCAGGGTCCGGCGCTGCCGCCGGCTCGATCGTCTCGGGAGCGAACGGCTCGAGGTAGCGCGGGAACAACGTGGCGTCGACGACCGTGTCGAACGAGTGCAGCGCGCTGCGGACCCCTTGCGGCACTGCCGCGTCGACCGTCGCGAGGACCTTCGAGCCCCGTACGGCCGTCGACGCGCCCGGGATCTGCGAGCCCGACACCGCGTAGCCGAGCGCCCAGCACACGACCAGCGACGCCAGCGCGCTGAGCGCCACACCACCGACCGCGTCGACCGAGCGCGCGGGCGCACGGGTCACGCGCTCGCGCAGCCGGCCACCGACGTACGAACCGGTCGCCTGGCCCGCCGAGGCGAGCACCAGCACGATGACGACCGCCAAGAGGGAACGGCTGGTGCCGTGGGCGAGGTTGCTGAGCAGCAGCGGCGCCACCACCATCCCGACGACACCACCGATCAGGAGGCCTGCCATCGCGAAGGCGCCCGCGACGAAGCCACGGAGATAGCCGAGCACGGCGTACGCGACGACGATGACGACGATGACGAGGTCGATGGGGTTCATCCGCGGTGCTCGTGTCCGGAGGACCGCGACGCGTCCGTCTCGATCTCCTCGACCAGCGGGTCGCGAGCGGCGCCCGGGTACGGGACGACGCGCGTGCGGTCCCACGGTCGCTCCCAGCCCACCGCGCTGAAGAGCCGTGCCACGATGCCCGCCGTGAAGCCCCACAGCGTGAGCCCCTCGTGGACCGTGAAGCCCGGGCCGCGCCAGCCGGACGGGTGCGACACCATGAACCGGTTGGCGGGGTCGGTCAGCTCGGAGACCGGGCTGCGGAAGACGCTCGCGACCTCGACGGGGTCGACCACGCGCACCGGGCTGGGCTCACGCCACCACCCGAGCACAGGCGTCACCGCGAAGTTGCTCGGCGGCAGCCACAGCCGGGGCAGCGTCGCGAAGACGTCGACGCCCTCGGGGACGACCCCGACCTCCTCCTCGGCCTCGCGCAGCGCGGTCGCGACCGGGCCGTCGTCGCCGGGGTCGGTGGCGCCGCCGGGGAAGGCGATCTGGCCTGCGTGGGAGCGCAACGAGTGCGCCCGCTCGGTCAGGAGCAGGTCGGGCCCGGCGTCGCTCTCACCGAAGAGGACGAGGACGGCCGCAGGTCGCGCGTCGTCCGGCGCCTCGGCCATCGAAGGGGACAGGAACCGCGGGCTGTCGATGCGGCGACCCGCCTCGGCGAGCGGCTGCAGCCACTCGGGCAGCGCCTCGTCGCCCACCAGGTCGGACCGTGCCGCACTCACAGCGTCACCCCGAGGTGCTCCTCGACGAGCGAGCGGAGCTGGTCGTACGAGGTGACCGGCGCGCGGTGGGTCGCCACCACGGTGCCGTCCGCGGCGACGAACACCGTCTGCGGAAGGCCGACGACGCCGAGTGCCTTGCCGACGGTCTGGTCCGGGTCGGCGAGGAGCGGGAACGTGACGCCGGCGTCCTTCGCGAGGCGCAGCGCCGCCGCAGGATCGGGATCCTTGTAGTCGATCCCGAGCACGGCGACCTCGTCACCGGCCTCGTCGTGCAAACGGGCGAGGTGCGGCAGCTCCTCGCGGCACGGGCCGCACCAGCTCGCCCACATGTTGACCACCGTCGGCTTGGCCGGCAGGCCGGGGAGGCTCACCGGGGCGCCGCCACCGAGGCAGTCCAGGTAGAGACCGGGCAGGCCCCCCTCGACGGCTCCCCGCCGGCTGGTGCGCGGACAGTCCTCGATGCCGGCTGCGGCCTTCAGGTCCTGGAGCTCGGCCGTCGCGACGTCGGTGCTGCCCGCGGCCGGCGGCGACGCCGCGCTGCCGCTCGGCCGAAGGTCGTCGTCGCCGCACCCGGAGAGCAGGAGGACCGCGCCGAGGAGCCCGGCTGCGACGCGCACGAAACGGCCTCCGCCTGCGCCCGGTCGCGGGCGCGTCATGCCCGCCCCTCCGTACGCAGCAGCTTGGCGGCAACCTCCGGATCGGTCGGGCCCTCACCGAACGACGGGCACCACTGTGCGATCGAGCAGGCCCCGCACGCAGGCTTGGTGGCGTGGCAGCAGCGGCGCCCGTGCCAGATCAGCCGCTGGCTCGCCATCGTCCAGTCGCGCTTGGGGAGGAGCTTGTCCAGGACCATCTCCGTACGGACCGGGTCCTTGACCGTCTGGGCGTCGACGTACTCCAGGCGGCGGCTCAGGCGCTGCACGTGGGTGTCGACGGGGAACCCGGGGATGCCGAAGCCGTTGCCGAGGACCACGTTGGCGGTCTTGCGGCCGACGCCGGGCAACGTCGTCAGGTCCTCCATGCGCGGCGGGACCTCGCCGTCGTACCGGTCGACCAGCGCCGTCGCCAACGCGATGATGCGCTCGGTCTTGGCCCGGAAGAAGCCGGTGGGCTTGAGGATCTCCTCCACCTCGGCCCGGTCGGCCTCGGCCATGGCACGGGCGTCGGGATAGCGGCTGAAGAGCAGCGGACGCACCGCGTTGACGCGGCGGTCGGTGGTCTGTGCCGACAGGACGGTGACGACCAGGAGCTGGAACGGGTCGTCGAAGTCGAGCTCGATGTCGGCATCGGGGTAAGTTTGAGCCAGCACACGGTCGATCTTGCGGGCACGACGCACCAGCGCTGTCGGAGGCGTGGGCACCTCGGGAAGCTTCGGCTTCGGGGCGCGCCGGGCAGGTGTGGTCTTGGGCACGAGCCCAGGGTACGGGGCCGAGGCGACAGGCATCCCTGCCACGACGCGCGGGGGCCGCCGGTGGCGCCGAGTTGCCAGGATGAGAGACACTGACAAGTGCGTGACACAACATTTCGGTCAAGGAGAACCCGTGGACAACGACGTACTTCGACAGGCACCGCTCTTCTCCGGTCTGGACGACGAGGCCGCTGAGTCGCTCGGTTCGCAGATGTCGGCGACGCGTCTGCGCCGCGGAGAAGTGCTCTTTCACGAGGGCGACGAAGGCGACCGGCTGTACATCGTCACCGACGGCAAGATCAAGCTCGGCCGCAGCTCGGCCGACGGCCGCGAGAACCTCCTCGCGATCCTCGGCCCCGGCCAGATGTTCGGCGAGCTGAGCCTCTTCGACCCGGGCCCGCGCTCGGCGACCGCGACCGCCGTGACCGACTCCGAGCTCAACAGCCTGGGCCACGACGAGCTCACGAAGTGGCTCAACGACCACCCGAACGTGTCCCGCGCGCTCCTCAACCAGCTCGCGTCGCGGCTGCGCCGTACGAACGACGTCGTCGCCGACCTCGTCTTCTCCGACGTGCCGGGCCGTGTCGCCAAGGCGCTCATCGACCTCTCGCAGCGCTTCGGCCGCAAGGCCGACGACGGCATCCACGTGCACCACGACCTCACGCAGGAGGAGCTCGCCCAGCTGGTCGGCGCCTCGCGCGAGACCGTCAACAAGGCGCTCGCCGACTTCGCGATGCGCGGCTGGCTGCGGCTCGAGCCGCGCTCGGTCGTCATCATCGAGCCCGACCGGCTCGCCAAGCGCGCCCGCTGACCCTCGCGAGTCACCGCGCGCACCCTCGCGGTCGGCGTCACCGGCGCGCACGCCTTGCGGCGAGCAGTCGCCGAGAAGCGCGTGCGGCCGGTCTTCAAATCCGTCTACGTCGACGCGGGGGTTCCCGACACGAGGAACCTCCGCGTTCGCGCCGTACGCCTGGTCACGCCCGCGCACGCCATCGTCAGCGACTGCTTCGCCTCGTGGCTGTGGGGCGTCGACACCTTCCGCCCCAGCGACCGCCATCTGCTGACGCCGAGCCTCGTCGTGCCGCACGGCGCCAGCCGCGTACGGGCACCGGGGGTCTCCTGCCGGCAAGCGTTGCTGCCGGATGCCGACGTCGCCGAGATCGACGGCATCCGCGTCACGACACCGATCCGTACGGCGTCGGACCTGCTTCGGAAGATGTGGCGACCGTACGCTCTCGCGGCCGCGGCCTGCTCCGCGCGGAGCTGTTCGCTCTCCACGACCTCGAGGACTACGTCCGTCGGTTGAAGGGGTTTCGAGGGGCACCTCAGGCACGCGAGCTCGTCGGCCTCGTCGATCCAGGCGCTGAGTCACCTGGCGAGTCGTGGCAGCGGCTACGGATCATCGACGCCGGTCTGCCCCGCCCGGCGACACAGCTGCACGTCGTGGACGAGTGGGGTCGCGACAGATGGTTCGACCTCGGATACCGGCACCTGCTGGTGGCCAGCGAGTACGACGGGCGCGAGTTCCACACGACCGACGACGACGTTGCCCACAACGCGACGCGCCAAGGCTATGTCGAGCGGAGGTACGGATGGCGGTTCGTGATCGGGACACGCGAACGGATCATCGGCGATGACGACTCGTTCGAGCAGGAGTTGGGAGCGCTGCTCGGGCTGATCCCGCGTCCCCGCTCTTGGTGACTCGCGGGCGTGCGCGCGGTGACTCGCGGGCTAGTGGTCGCGGAGGTAGGCGAGCTGGGCCTCGACCGACAGCGTGGCGGCGGGCCACAGCGCCTTGTCGACGTCGGCGTACACCGTCCGTACGACCTCGTCGGCCGTCACCGCGCCCCCGTCGACCGCGGCGCGCACCTGCGCCAGACGCTCCTCGCGGTGCGCGGCGTACGCGGCGAGGACGGCGCCGGCGTCGGGGAGGACGGGACCGTGCCCCGGGTACAGACGGACGGGCCCGCCCACCGAGTCCACCGCAGCACGCAGGGCGGCGAGCGAGTCGAGGTACGGCCCGAGGGCGCCGTCCGGATAGGCGACGACCGTTGTGCCGCGGCCGAGGACCGTGTCGCCCGACAGCAGCGCGGAGTCCTCGCGCAGCAGGAAGGATGCCGAGTCCGTGGTGTGGCCCGGCGTCGCGAGCACGTCGAGCCGTACGCCGTCGACCTCGACGACCTCGCCGTCGCGCAGCGGGTCGGCCTCGAGGCACAGCGCCGGGTCGACGGCACGTACGGGGGCCGCCGCCAGCTCGGCGAACCGCGGAGCACCGTCGGCGTGGTCGTGGTGGCGGTGCGTCAGCAGGACGACTCCGACGGGCGCGGCGGCCTCGAGGACGCGACGCAGGTGCGGCTCGTCGAGCTCGCCGGGGTCGATGACGACCGAGCGCGCGCCCGGCCCGGCGTCGGGTGACCGCAGGACCCAGGTGTTGGTGCCGTCCAGGGTCATGTGGCCGGGGTTGTCCTCACGCACGCACGTCGCCCAGGCGCTGACGACGCCTCCGTCGAACCGCTCGGTCATGGCTGCTCCGACTCCAGGTAGAAGGTTCCGTCGATCTCGACCAGCCGCGGCTCGATCGGCACGATCGTCCGCGCGGGAGCCGACGCGAGCGCGGCGTCAGCGGACTCCATCGCGGCGATCTCCTTGCAGGTCACGGCGGTCGGCGGCAGCATCGCCATCTCGCCCGACTCGACCGAGGCGAGCGCCGCGCGCAGCGGCATCCACGAGGCGTGGTCGGCCTCGCCGGTCAGGGTGCCGACCCGCTGACCGTGCGGCATCACCGCGACGAAGAAGCGCGTGTCGTACCGCTTCGGCTCGAAGGCAGGGGTGATCCAGTGCGTCCACGCCGCGAGGAGGTCGGTACGCAGGACCAGCCCCCGCCGCGCGAGGAAGTCCGAGAACGCGAGCGTGTGCGACTCCAGCGCGAGCCGGTCGGACTCCCAGTCGGTGCCGCTGGTGTCCGAGACGAGCGAGCCGGCGTCCGGGCCGGCGAGCAGCACACCCGCTTCCTCGAACGTCTCGCGGACCGCGGCGCACACCAGAGCCCGGGCCGTCGCTGTCTCGCAGCCGAGCCGCTCGGCCCACTGCTCCGGGCTCGGCCCCGCCCACGGGACGTCGCCGTCGGAGTCTCGCGGGTCCACGCCACCGCCGGGGAAGACGTACATGCCGGCCGCGAACGCCATGGAGCGGTGGCGGCGCATCAGGTACGCCTCGACGCCGTCCGCGCCGTCACGCAGCAGCACCACCGTCGCCGCATCCTTGGGCGCGGCGGGGGCCGTACGGGCGGTGGCGGCGTGCTCGGCGAGCGAAGGCGGGACGGGGACCCGCCGGATCATGCGGTCAGCTCGACGACGAGCTCGACCTCCACGGGCGCGTCGAGCGGCAGGACGCTCACGCCGACCGCGCTGCGGGCGTGCGCGCCGGCGTCGCCGAAGACGCCCGCGAGCAGCTCGCTCGCGCCGTTGGCGACCAGGGGCTGCCCCGTGAAGTCGGGCGTGCTCGCGACGAAGACGACGGCCTTCACCACACGAGCGACACGCGACAGGTCACCGCCGGCCTGCGACGCGACGGCCGCGAGCGCATTGAGGGCGCACAGGCGCGCGCACTCGTACGCCTCCTCGCCGGTGACGTCGGCGCCGACCTTGCCGGTCTTGATGAGGGCGCCGTCACGCATCGGGAGCTGACCCGACGTGTAGACGTACGACCCGGTCCGCACGGCGGGCACGTACGCGGCGACCGGCGCGACGACCTCGGGCAGGGCGAGGCCGAGCTCGGCGAGGTTCTCCTCCGGCGTCGGCATCATGCCCCCTGCACCGGGCGCTTGAAGTACGCCACGAGGTTCTCCGGGTTCATCCCCGGGACGATCTGCACGAGCTCCCAGCCGTCGCGGCCGAAGTTGTCGAGGATGGCCTTCGTCGAGTGCACGAGGACGGGCGCTGTCAGGTACTCCCACTGCGTCATGGTCCGACTGTATCCCTCGTGCTCCTTCGGGCCTCGGGGATGGCGGTTACGCTCGACGACGTGGCTGGGGAGAAGCGACTGCACGTCGTGACGGGCAAGGGCGGGACGGGCAAGAGCACCGTGGCCGCCGCTCTCGCGCTGGGCCTGGCCCGCGAGGGCAGGCGGGTGCTGCTGTGCGAGGTGGAGGGACGCCAGGGTATCGCCCAGCTGTTCGACGTGCCCCCGCTCCCGTACGAGGAGCGCCAGGTCGCGGCCTCCGACGAGGGCGCGGTCTACGCGCTGGCGATCGACGCCGAGGAGGCGCTGCTCGAGTACCTCGCGATGTTCTACCGCCTCGGGCGCGCCGGCAGGGCGCTCGACCGGTTCGGCGTGATCGACTTCGCGACGACGATCGCGCCAGGCGTCCGCGACGTCCTCCTCACCGGCAAGGTGTACGAGGCGGTGCGGCGCCGCGAGAGCGACGGCTCCTACACGTACGACGCCGTCGTCCTCGACGCGCCGCCGACCGGGCGGATCACGCGGTTCCTCAACGTGAACAGCGAGGTCGCCGGTCTTGCGAAGGTCGGCCCGGTGAAGCGCCAGGCCGACTCGATCATGACGATGATGCGCTCGCGGCGGACGGCGGTCCACCTCGTGACGCTGCTCGAGGAGATGCCGGTGCAGGAGACGATGGACGCGATCAACGAGCTGACCGACGTCGGCCTCGGGATCGGGCACGTGGTCGTCAACCAGGTCCTCCCCTCGCCCTTGAGCGAGGAGGCCGCCGAGCGGGTCGCGAACGGCGACCTGACCGCGGCCGCCGTCACCCGCAGCCTGCGGCGCGCGGACCTGGAGGTCGACGCCGGTGCCGGGGCGGCGCTCCTCGAGGAGGGACGGCAGCACGTCGGGCGACAGCGGCTCCAGACCCACCAGCGGGCGGTGCTCACCGAGGCCGGCGCGCCGGTGGTGGAGCTGCCGCACCTCGAGGACGGGGTCGACCTCGCGGGGCTCTTCGCGCTGGGGGCCCGCCTCGTCGACGGAGGCGTACGGTGAGCCCCGCGGCGTCGGGCCGTGCGTCGCGCACCGCGCCGAAGCCTCGTACGCCGTCGCGCAGGCGCACCCTCGAGTCCCCTGCGGACGAGCCGGCGCCCGCGCTCGACGTCGACGCGCTCATCGACGACCCGACCACCGAGATCATCGTCTGCTGCGGTTCCGGCGGCGTCGGCAAGACCACCACCTCGGCGGCCCTCGCCCTGCGCGCCGCCGAGCGCGGACGTCGGGTGTGCGTCCTCACGATCGACCCCGCACGCCGGCTCGCGCAGTCGCTGGGCCTCACCGAGCTCGACAACGTGCCGCGGCCCGTGAAGGACGCCGGCGCAGGCGGTGGCTCGCTCGACGCGATGATGCTCGACATGAAGCGGACCTTCGACGAGGTCGTGGAGGCCCACGCCTCGCCGGAGAAGGCCGCGCAGATCCTCTCCAACCCGTTCTACGAGGCGCTGTCGAGCTCGTTCGCCGGGACGCAGGAGTACATGGCGATGGAGAAGCTCGGCCAGCTCCACGCGGAGGCGGTCGCGGGCGGCCCGGGACAGACGCGCCGGTGGGACCTCATCGTCGTCGACACCCCGCCGTCGCGGTCTGCGCTCGACTTCCTCGACGCCCCCGAGCGGTTGTCGTCGCTGCTCGACGGCCGGCTGATCCGCCTCCTGCTCGCGCCGGCGAAGGGTCCGGCGAGGTTGTTCTCCGCCGGCTTCGGCATGGTCACGTCCGCGCTCAACAAGGTGCTCGGCGCGCAGGTCCTCAGCGACGTGCAGACGTTCGTGGCGGCCTTCGACACGCTCTTCGGGGGTTTCCGTCAGCGCGCCGAGGCCACGTACGCGCTCCTGCAGAACTCCGGTACGGCCTTCCTCGTCGTCGCGTCCCCGGAGCCGGACGCGATGCGGGAGGCGTCGTACTTCGTCGAGCGCCTCGGCCAGGAGGCGATGCCGCTCGCGGGACTGGTCGTCAACCGCATGACGGAGCCTGCTCTGCTCCTCGACGGCGACGAGGCACACGCGGCTGCTCGCCGGCTGCGCAGCAAGGCCCGGACGACGGCCGACGACGAGGCCGTGGCCGCGCTGCTCGAGGTGCACGCTCGCGGGGAACGGGTCGCCGAGCGCGAGCGTCGCGTCGTCATGGGCTTCACGGCCGCGCACCCGCGCGTACGGCGGGTCGAGGTGCCCGGGCTCGCGACCGACGTGCACGACCTCGACGGCCTCACGGCGATCGGCGACCTGCTGGGCAGCCCGTCAACGGGCGGCTAGGAAGCCGCTGTCGTCTCAGACGAGGGCGGGCGCCTTCGCGGGCTGGCTCGTACGGGCGGCCTCGAGGAGGGTCCGCCAAGAGGTGACGTTCGGGCGACGGCGCAGCAGGGCGCGGCGCTCGCGCTCGGTCATGCCGCCCCAGATGCCCCACTCGATGTCGTTGTCGAGCGCCTCCGCGAGGCACTCCAGCTTGACCGGGCACGCCCGGCACAGCTGCTTGGCGCGGTTCTGCTCTGCGCCCTTGACGAAGAGTGCGTCCTGCGACTCCTTGCAGACGGCCACGGTGGCCCAAGCTTCGTTCCAGGTCATGATCCGGACACCTTCCCCGAGATGGCATCGACTCTGCTCGTGTGTCCCTAGCCTGACGGTGTCGAAGAACACGTAACAGAGCACCCCGGATGGTTCCGACTAGTCCTTTCGGACTACGGCTTGGTGCGTTTCCGCTGCTCCCGTAACCTGGGGCCCATGAAACTGGGGACCGGTCGGGACGACGAAGGCATGGGTACGGCGCGGGCGATCGGCTCCATGGCGCTGCTCAGCCTCTTTGCCGGCGTTCTCGTCGCCGGACTCGCGATCCCGGTGGCCGCGTTCGTCGGCGTGACGTCCAACAGCGTCGCCCGAGGCTTCGACGAGCTCCCCCTGGAGCTGCGCGAGACCCCGATCCCTCAGCGGTCGAAGGTGCTGGCGGCCGACGGCTCGCTGATCACCTACTTCTACTCCCAGAACCGCCAGGACGTCCCGCTCGAGAAGATCTCGCCGGTGATGCAGCAGGCGGTGGTCTCGATCGAGGACGCGCGATTCTTCGAGCACGGCGCCCTCGACATCAAGGGCACGGTCCGCGCCCTCGTCAACAACGCGACCGACGGCCGCACCCAGGGCGGCTCGTCGCTGACCCAGCAGCTCGTCAAGAACATCCTGATCCAGCAGGCCTCGACTCCCGAGGAGCGCAAGGCCGCGACCGAGGTGACCCCGGCCCGCAAGATCCGCGAGCTCAAGTACGCGATGAGCTACGAGGAGAAGCACAGCAAGCACCAGATCCTCGAGAACTACCTCAACATCTCGTACTTCGGTGATGGCGCGTACGGCATCGGCGCCGCCGCCCGTCACTACTTCTCCGTGAGCGCGGCCGACCTCAACCTGACGCAGGCGGCGACGCTCGCGGGCCTGGTCAAGAACCCGGTCGAGTACGACCCGGTGACGTACCCGGAGAACGCGCTGCGTCGTCGCAACATCGTGCTGTCGGCGATGCAGGCCCAGGGTCTCATCACCCCCGAGGTCGCCAAAACGGCGATGGGTCAGCCGCTCGGCCTCAAGATCACGACCTTCTCCAACGGCTGCGTCAGCACCAAGGCGCCGTTCTTCTGCGACTACGTCCGCCGCTACCTGCTGCAGGACAAGTCGCTGGGCAAGAACGAGGACGAGCGCCTCCACCGGATCGAGACCGGCGGCCTGACGATCAAGACGACGCTGGAGCCGAAGTTCCAGCGCGCCGCCGACAAGGCCGTCACCGGCCGCGTGGCGCCGACCGACAACGCGATCGGCGCGCAGGCACTCGTCGTCCCCGGCACCGGCGCTGTCCGTGCGCTGGCGCAGTCGCGTCCGATGGGCAACAACAAGAAGGCCGGACAGACCTACATCAACTACACCGTGCCCAAGTCGCTCGGCGGCGCCAACGGCTTCCAGGCCGGCTCGACGTTCAAGGTCTTCACGGCCGCGGCGGCGCTCGAGAAGGGCTACCCGACCTCGACGTACTTCAACTCACCGCAGTCGATGAACATCAGCGGGTTCTCGCAGTGCGACGACGACGGTGCGGGCTCGTGGCAGGTCAGCAACTCGACCGGCTCCGGCGGCTTCGACATGACCCGTGGCCTGCGCCAGTCGGTCAACACCTACTTCGCCCAGCTCGAGCGTCTCGTCGGGCTGTGCGCGACCACCAAGATGGCGGCCAAGATGGGCATGCCCGTTCCCGACATCGACGACACCTACCCGTCGTTCACGCTGGGCACGCTCGACGTGAGCCCGCTCGACATGGCGGCCGCGTACGCGACGTTCCCGGCGCGTGGCGAGTACTGCAAGCCGATGCCGATCACCTCGATCACCGGCCCCGACGGCAAGGTCGTCAAGGACTACAAGCCCGCGTGCGACAAGGTCCTCTCGCAGGCGGCCGCCGACTCGGTGAACCAGATCCTGCGCGGGGTCCAGTCGTCAGGCGGGTTCGGTGCCGCGCTGCAGCTCAACAAGCCGTCGGCAGCCAAGACCGGCACCACCCAGAAGAGCCGCGCCGTCTGGTACATGGGCTACACCCCGAAGCTCGTGACGTCGTCGATGATCGCCGGCGCCAACCGCGAGGGGCACTGGAAGTCGCTCATCGGCACCGAGCTCAACGGCACGACGATGTCGTTCAACTCCGTCGGTGGCGCCGCCCTGGCGGGCCCGATGTGGGCCGACACGATGCGTGCGATCCAGGACGACCTGCCGTACGCCACCTTCAACACCCCCGGCAGCCTCGGTGCCGCGCCGTCGGACACGCCTCGTGCCCCGGTCAAGAAGCCGAAGGACGACAAGAAGGGTGACGGCGGCGGTGGCCGCGGCGACAACGACAACGACCGTCCCGGCCGCGGCGGCGGTGGTGGCGGCGGCGGTGGCGGTGGCCGCGGCGACAACGGCGACGACGGCTAGTCCCGTCCGCTGACACGACGACGAGGGGTTGCGCCCAGGCTGGGCGCAACCCCTCGTGTGTCTCGGGAGGACCGTCAGCCGAGCTGCGTACGGACCTCGGCGGCGAGCGCGGCCCCGTCGACGCGGCCCTCCGTACGGGGCTTGAGCAGGCCCATCACCTTGCCCATGCCGCGCATGCCCTCGCCCGCGACGCCGGCCTCGGCGATCGCCTCGGAGACCAGCGCGGACACCTCCTCGGCGCTGAGCTGCTCAGGGAGGTACTCGGCGAGGATCTCGGCCTCCTCGCGCTCCTTCTGCGCCAGCTCCGGACGGTTGCCCGACTCGTACGCCTCGGCGGCCTCGCGGCGCTTCTTCGACTCCGAGGTGATCACCCGCTGCACCTCCTCGTCGGAGAGCTCCTTGGCCTCGGTGCCGGCGGTCTCGGCCCGGCTCACCGCGGTGAGCACCATGCGCAGCGTCGACGCCCGCAGGCTGTCGCGCCCCTTGATGGACGTGGTGAGATCCTGACGCAGACGATCCTTGAGCTCGCTCATCTCCCCATCATCCCCCGGCCGGGCACGCGTCAGCACACCGATTCCCGACCAGCCGTGTGGCACCCTTTCCCCGTGCACACCCTGACGAAGGCCTTCCTCGCGACCACGGCGGTCGGTGCGGGCACCGTGGCGTACGCGTCGCTGTACGAGCGGAACGCGTTCGTCGTCCGCGAGCACGACCTGCCGGTGCTGCCGGCGGGCGCGCCCTCGCTCACGGTCCTCCAGATCTCCGACGTCCACATGACGCCGGGCCAGACGCGCAAGCAACGGTGGCTGCGCAGCCTCGCGGAGTACGAGCCCGACCTGGTGGTGAACACCGGCGACAACCTTGCACACCTCGACACGCTCCCGGCCCTCCTCGACGCCTACCACGACCTCCTCGACGTGCCGGGGGTCTTCGTCTTCGGGTCGAACGACTACTACTCGCCCACGATGAAGAACCCGGCGCGCTACCTGCTCGGCCCCTCGGGTCAGCGTCGCCGCTCGCCGGACCTGCCGTACGAGAGGATGCGTGCGGCGTTCGCCGAGGCGGGCTGGAGCGACCTCAACAACGCGACTGCTCGACTCGACGTCCGCGGCGTGTCGCTGGCCTTCGCCGGGCTCGACGACCCGCACGTCAACCGGGACGACCTGGAGGCGCTGCCGTCGAAGGCCGACCAGTCCGCCGACCTGGCCGTCGCGGTCGTCCACGCCCCGTACCTTCGCGCGATCGACGCCTTCAACGTCGCGGGCTACCCGGTGATCCTCGCCGGCCACACCCACGGCGGACAGCTGCGCGTCCCCGGCATCGGCGCGCTGGTCACCAACTGCGACCTCGACAGACGCCGGGCTCGAGGCCTCCACCAGCACCGTACGGCCGGGCACGAAGCCTCCTGGCTGCACGTCTCGGCGGGGTGCGGGACGTCTCCGTACGCCCCGGTCCGCTTCGCATGCCGACCCGAGGCGACGGTGCTCAAACTGCGTCCGGTAGACTCTCCGAGGAACTGAGCGCGGGACTCTCGCGGAGAGGTTCTGCTCGTACGTCGTACGAGGGCCACGGGGTGTGGCGCAGCTTGGTAGCGCGCGTCGTTCGGGACGACGAGGCCGCAGGTTCAAATCCTGTCACCCCGACAGTGTGCGAAGGCCCCAGGACCATCTCGGTCCTGGGGCTTTCGCCGTCTCGGGTCAGTCGGGGAGCGTGGGCATCGCGAACCCTTCGCCGCGCTTGACCAGCGACGCACGCAGCACGGCCGACGAGCCGTAGCGCTCCCGCACGTCGTCGAGAGCGAGGTCGAGCGACGTCGTGTCGGGCTCCCCGAACGGCAGCTCCAGCTGGACGCCGGTGTCGGCGTCGAACCCGCTCACGGCCACACCCACCAGCGTGCACCCGCGCTCGGCGATCATCGGCGCGGCGACGTCGAGCAGCGAGCGTGCGACGACGAGGAGCCGGTCGGTACGGGCGGTGGGCCGCGGCAGGGTGTGCGAACGGGTGGCGCGCGTGAAGTCGTCGAAGCGCAGCCGCAGCGTGACGGTACGGCCCTCGCGCTCGGCCTTGCGCATCCGGCGGGCGACGCGGTCGACGAGCCCGGCGAGCGCGGCGTCGATGTCGGCCATCTCCTTCGGCCGCCTGCCGAGTGCCCGTTGCGCGCCCACCGAGCGGCGCCGCCGACCGGTCTCGACACGACGCGGGTCCTGCCCGTTGGCGAGCCCGTGGAGGTGGTACGCCGCGGCGCGCCCGACGTACGCGGCGAGGGCGTGCGGGGGCACCGCGGCGAGGTCGCCGATCCTCTCGATGCCCCTCGCCCGCAGCTTCGCGCCCGTCTTCGCTCCGACTCCCCACATCCGCTCGACCGGCAGCGGGTGCAAGAAGGCGCGCTCGCCGTCGACCGGAACAACGAGCAGCCCGTCCGGCTTGGCGTAGGCGCTGGCGACCTTCGCGAGTAACTTCGTCCGCGCGACCCCCACAGTGATCGGCAGCCCGACCTCGTCGCGCACCCGCTCCCGCAGGCGCGCGGCGATCGCCTCCGGGGACCCGACGAGGCGCGCGAGCCCGCCGACCTCCAGGAACGCCTCGTCGATCGAGACCGGGTCGACCAGCGGCGTCGTGTTGCGGAAGATCTCGAAGACGGCCTTGCTCGCCGCGGAGTACGCTTCGAAGCGCGGCGACGCCACTACCGCTCCCGGGCACAGCGACTTCGCCTCGACGATCCCCATCGGGGTCCGGACCCCGTACGCCTTCGCCTCGTAGCTCGCCGCGACCACCACCCCGCCCCCGACCAAAACGGGCCGGCCACGCAGGGACGGGTCGTCACGCTGCTCGACCGACGCGAAGAACGAGTCGAGGTCAGCGTGAAGGATCGTCGCTGCACCGTTCATCGAACATATGTTCGCATATGTCGCTCTCCGAGGCGGCGTGAGAGTCTCAGCGAGCATTCATCCGCCGTACACCCGCCTCTCGCCCGCGCTCCACCGCCCGTGGCGAGGCTCGCCATATGAACGAGCAGATCACCACGATGCGCCGCCCGCGCGTGATCGCACACCGGGGCGCCAGCGCCGTCGCGCCTGAGAACACGCTCGCCGCCATCGCCGCAGCTGTCAGGAAGGGTGCGGACGCCGTCGAGGTCGACGTGCAGGTCACCAGCGACGGCGTGCCCGTCCTCCTGCACGACGACTCCCTCGCCCGGACCACCGACGTCACCCTCCACCACCCGTACCGCGCCACCGCCCCCGTCTCCTTGCTGCGCTACGAGGAGGTCCGCCGCCTCGATGCGGGGTCGTGGTTCGGCCCGGACCACGCCGGCGAGCCGGTTCCGACGCTGGAGCAGGTGCTCGACGCGCTCCGGCCGACCGGGGTCGGACTCCTGCTCGAGATCAAGAACCCGTCGTCGCAGCGTCACCTCGTCCCCCGGGTCGCGGAGGTGCTGCGCGCCTTCTCGCCTGGCGTCGCGGTGGCCGTGCAGAGCTTCGACGCGCACGCGCTGCGCGCGTTCGGGCGCCTCATGCCGGACGTGCCCCGCGGGCTGCTCGTCCGCAGCGCGCCCCGCAACCCGGCGCTCGAGGCGTGGGTCTCGGCGGTGAACCCGTGGCACGGCGCGGTCAGCTCCGCGTACGTCCGCCGCGCCCAGCTCGCCGGGCTCGAGACGTACGTGTGGACGGCGAACTCGCGTGCAGCGATCCGTCGCGCGGCCGACGCGGGCGTCGAGGGGATCATCACCGACCGGCCCGGCAGGGCGCTGTCGGTCCTGCGACGTGACGAGAACGTCGGCGCTGCCCGCTGACGGTGCAGCGGGCGGGCGTCAGGAGCCCGTGCCGAGCCCCGCGTCGCGTGCCGCCGCCACGGCGCCTGCCCGGTCTCGCACCTCCAGCTTGGTCAGCAGGTTCGAGACGTGGTTGCGCACCGTCTTCTCGCTGAGCGTCAACGCGCGGGCGATCGCCGCGTTGCCCATCCCGCGGGCGACGAGGTCGAGCACCTCGAGCTCGCGGTCGGTGAGCTCGGGGAACGGCCGCGGACCGCGCCCCGACCCGGTCGGCGCGGACGCCACGTACGACAGCGCCCGCTCGGCGACGCCCTGCCCCATGATGAGGTCGCCGAGCGCGACCGAGCGTACGGCGCGTTCGAGCTGCTCGGGCGCGGCCGACTTCAGCAGGTAGCCACGCGCGCCTGCGCGCATCGCCGCCAGCACCGAGACGTCGTCCTCGTGCATGGTGACGACGAGGATCTTGAGGTCCGGGTACGCCGCCACGAGCTCGCGGGTCAGGAGGACGCCGGACTCGCCGGCGAGGTCGAGATCCATCAGGACCACGTCGACGTCGGCGTCGACCACCTCGCGTGCCTGCGCGGGGCCGTCGGCCTGTCCGACGAGGTCGAGCCCGTCCAGCGAGTGGAAGAGGCCTGCGATCCCCATCCGGAACACCGGGTGGTCGTCGACGACCACGACGCGGATCGTGTCGCTCACGCCTTGCCTCCTGCGATGACGGTCTCCACCGACGGCTCGAGCGGGACCCGTGCCGTCACCCGCGTGCCGCGTCGTCCGTTCGGGCCGACGACGACCTCGCCACCGAGCTCGCTCGCGCGCTCGGACATCGCGCGCAGGCCGACACCCTCACGCACGTCCGGGTCGAGACCCGCCCCGTCGTCGGTGCAGACGACGCGCAGCGTGCGCTCGTCGACGTCGACCGTCACGGTGCAGGTGTCTGCCCCGCTGTGCTTGGCCGCGTTGGTGACCGACTCGCTCGCGATCGCGTACGCGGCCGCCGCCACCGGCGCCGCGAGCGCGGGCAGCGGCGCGCACCGCAGCCGTACGTGCATGCCGGTCTGCTCCCACCGCGCCGCCAGCTCCTGCAGCGCCGCCGCGAGACCGAGCTGCTCGATGGCCGGCGGGAGGAGGTTGTGCGAGAGCGACCGCACGTCGGCGATGCGCTGGTCGAGCTCGGCGCTGAGGCTGTCGAGCAGCGACTCCGCAAGGTCAGGGTTGGGCCGTACGGCGTTGCGGACGCCCTGCATGCCCAGACGGAGCCCCGCTAGCCAGGGGCCGAGCCCGTCGTGGAGCTCGCGACGGATGACCTTGCGCTCCTGGAGGCGCGCGGAGGTGAGTCGCTCGCGCGCCGCGTCGGCCTCGTGCAGCGCGAGCGTCAGGGCGAGACCGGCGGCGACGAGGTCGCTGAGGTCCTGCACGGCCTTGACGGTACGGGCGCCGAGCCACTCGCCCGGTGGTGCGGTGACGACTAGGACACCGATCTCCTGGCCACGGTGGACGACCGGCAGCTCGAGGACGTTGTCCGACGGCACCCCGTACGAGGCGACGGTCGCGCCACCGCTGGTCACCGCCACGGACTGCAGCCGCATCGACGCGGCGAGCTGCGCCACCAGGACGTCCAGCAGCGCCCGCTCGTCGTCGCTGGCGAAGCCCGCACCCATCGCCCGCACCGCGCGGTGCGGCTCGAGCGCCTCGCCGTACACCAGCGCCCCGACGCGGCGACCCGCCCACTGCCGGAGGAAAGGTGCGGCGAGCACCACCACGACGGCAGCGGCGACCTGGCTCGTCCGGGTGTCCCCGACGGCGCCCTGCACCCCCAGCACCGCGATGACGTACGCGCCGACGAGCAGCACCGTGAGGATGCCGGCGACCAGGGCGCGGCTCACCGCGAGGTCGATGCCCCACAGCTGCTGGCGGAGCACGACGACGAGGATCGCACCCGAGAACAGCAGCTGGCACACGAGGTGGAGGACAGCCATCGTCCACGGCGGGATGGCGTACCAGAGGAGCGGGAGGAACGACAGCGCCATCGCCGTGACGCCGACCGTGAGCCAGCCGAGCGCGACGTGGTCACGCTCAGCCGGCTCGTGCCTCGCGCGCCAGGCGACAGCCGCGGCCGTCACCAGCCCGAGCACGACGACGGCGCCCAGCAGCGGGCGCGGGTCGGACATGGGGAAGACCGCCCGCTGCACGGTGAGTGCGCCGGTGGTGACGATCCCCAGTGCCAGCCCGACACGAGACCACGGCCCGAGAGCGCGGTCGCGCATCAGCCACGGCACGACGATGATCAGCGAGACTGTGCCGGGCACCCACGTCCACCCGAACCACATCTCGACGTGCGGCAGAGACGGCCAGCCCCAGGTGACGGTCGTCCCGCGGTAGGCGCCCCCGAAGGCCGCCATGCCTCCCCCGATCGACGCGAGCGCCAGCAGCCACGACACCGCGTGCCACCGGCGCGCGAGCAGCACCCCTGCCACCGCGCCGTAGACCAGCGCGACGCTCGCGTCGACGAAGACGAACAGCGCGTCCTGCCCGACCCGCGACGTCGTGAGGAGGTAGAGGACGACAGCGCTCACGCCTAGCGTCCACGCCACCGCCACCACCGCACGCGCTGCCCACGCCGCGCCTTCGCGGGGTGTCGGACCGGAGTCCGGCAGGGCAGCGGCAGGCGCCGCGAGATCGCTCATGATCTCCCGACGATAGGGGAGCGAGCCCACCCCCGTTGGTTCTTTACGCGAGCTCGTCCCCGCCTGCCGCGCCGTGCCCCAGGTCATGCCGCGGCGTTCCGGTACGCCTTGTCGCCGAGGGTGAACCCGAGTGCGGTGACGAGCAGCCAGACCGGGCCCAGGAAGCCCGCCATGTACTGCAGCGGAGAGATCCCGAAGAGCAGCGTGAGTCCACCGAGCACGAGTCCGACGAGACCGATCCAGCGCGGGACGGCCTTGTGCTTCAGCGCAGCAACCGCGAGGACGACACCGGCGAGGCCGGCACCGACCCACAGCCACGGGATCGTGGCGATCCAGTGGTCGTAGAACGCGACGGTCTCGGGCACGCCGTCCTCGGCCGCGTCGACGGCGAACAGGAACTGGGTGTCGAGACCGGAGCCGAGCAGGCTCGCGACGGCGACCAGACCGAGCCCGCCGGCAGCGACGGCGCCGTGGAGGCTCCCGGCCGGGAGCGCGTCGTTGAGCCGTCGCGCCAGGCCGCACGCGAAGACGACCAGGGCCACGATCCCGCTCACCATCGCCACGTGCATGACGATCAGCCGGGACTGGAGGTCGCCCAGGCGGTGCGCGATCGCCATCGGGTCGGAGTAGTCGAGGTCGGGGTCCCAGAATCCCAGGGAGACGATGATCGTCACCAGGCCGAGCGCGGCGGCGACGATCCCGCTCACCGCCCAGGCGCGCGTACGGCGGGTCGGTCCCGCAGCGGCTGCGGCGCCGGCCGGCGGGTCGGCGAGGAAGACCTCGCCCATGGATGTCGGGTCTTTCATGTCAGAACCTCTCTGGTCGTTGATGACCAGAGCACTGTCGCGGTCCCGGTGTCCCGGGCCCCAGAGGCGGGAGTCCCGACCTCTCGGGAAGCTCAGGAGGCGCCGTCAGGAGCCGGGGAGCTCCTTGCGGTCCTGGTCGCGCAGCTCTCGACGCGCCTTGCGCTCGAGCTTCGCACGCTCCTTGCCGAGGTACTTCTCGCGGCTGAACGTCTTGTCGATCGCGTCCGCGAACGTCACCACGGCGACGATGAGAGGCCAGGGGAAGTGCGGGTTCCATCCGCCGGCAAGGCTGATCGCCGTCCAGATGCCGACGCAGATGAGCGTGATCGTCGTGGCCTCGACCCACGCGTCACGGCGCTTGCGCTCGTACGCGGCGACCGCACGCTGCTCGAGGTCCGCCGACGGCGCGCTGCGTACGGGGGCCGCAGCCGGCCCGCTGGTCGGCACGAGGTCCTGGAGCAGCGGGACGAACTCCCCGTACGTCCGGGCCCGTACGGCAACGTCGCTGCGCTCGTCGTACTCCGCGCGGTCGAGCCGGCCGTCCGAGAACGCCTCGCCGAGCACGTCGGCGAGCACCGCACGGTCGGCGTCTCCGGCGCGCAGGGCGGCCGCGACCGGGTCACGAGGGTCGCGGGAGAACCGGGTCCATACCTGAGACGGATCGAGCGCGCTCACCCTCCGATCGTTCCACACCCCTGGTCCGGTGCGGACGTCACGGGCGGGCGGACGAACCGGTACGCCTCGTACGCCGGGCCGTCCGCTCCGAACCAGCGCGCCTCGTACGAGCCGAGCGGCGTCCAGCCGCGGCGTTCGTACAGCCGACGGGCCGCCGCGTTGTGCGCGACGACCTCGAGCGCCAGCCCGAGACCGCGCGCGGCGGCGTACCCCTCGACAGCGTCGAGCAGTGCCGCACCCGATCCCGTGCCCCGCGCGCGTGGTGCGACGAAGAACCGCGACAGCGTGGCAGCCTCGACCGACGCGCCGCCCAGCGCCGCCAGCGAGACGGCGTCCGCACCGGTCGCGAGCGCCGCCTGGCCCACGACCTCGCCGTCGACCTCGGCGACCCACGCGGGCCCGTCCGGCTCGGTCAGCCAGCCTGGCTCCACGTGGGTCCCGACGATCGGGTAGCGGTCGCGCACGTGCACCTCACGGAGCACGTCGACGAGCGACGTGACGTCGCTCGGCCGCCGCTCGCGGACGATCACGCCCACGTCAGCGTGCAGCGGCGATGAGCTCGGCGATCTGGATGGTGTTGAGCGCGGCGCCCTTACGAAGGTTGTCGTTGCTCACGAAGAGCACGAGGCCTCGGTTGCCGTCGACGCCGGAGTCCTGGCGGATGCGGCCGACCAGGCTGGGGTCGGCACCGGCGGCCTGCAGCGGGGTCGGCACGTCGACGAGCTGGACGCCCGGCGCGTCGGCCAGCAGCTCGCGCGCCCGCTCAGGCGTGAGAGCCTCGGCGAACTCGACGTTGAGCGAGAGCGAGTGGCCGGTGAAGACCGGGACACGCACGCAGGTGCCGGAGACGCGCAGCTCGGGGATACCGAGGATCTTGCGCGACTCGTTGCGGAGCTTCTGCTCCTCGTCGGTCTCGTACGACCCGTCGTCCACGACCGAGCCCGCCATCGGGAGGACGTTGAACGCGATCGGCGCGACGTACTTCTGCGGCTCGGGGAAGTCGACCGCGCTGCCGTCGTGGGTCAGCGCACGCGCGCCCGCGACGACCTTCTCGGCCTGCGTCGCCAGCTCTTCCACGCCGTCGACGCCCGACCCGGAGACCGCCTGGTAGGTGCTGGCGACGATGCGGACCAGCCCGGCCTCGTCGTGCAGCGGCTTGAGCACCGGCATCGCGGCCATCGTCGTGCAGTTGGGGTTGGCGATGATGCCCTTGACGGCCTTCGCGATGTCGCCGGGGTTGACCTCGGAGACGACGAGCGGCACCTCGGGATCCTTGCGCCAAGCCGACGAGTTGTCGATGACGGTGACACCCGCCGCCGCGAAGCGCGGCGCCTGGACGCGCGACATCGTGGCACCGGCGGAGAAGACGGCGATGTCGAGACCCGCCGGATCCGCGGTCGCTGCGTCCTCGACGACGACGTCACGTCCGGCGAAGCGCAGCGTCTTGCCGGCCGAGCGTGGGGACGCGAAGAACCGGATCTCCTCGATCGGGAACGCGCGCTCTTCCAAGAGCGTGCGCATGACGGCGCCGACCTGTCCGGTCGCGCCGACGACGCCGATCTTCAGCCCGTTGGCCATGGGTGGTGCTCCTCGTGTCTCGTCAGCTCGGTGTCAGCGGCCCGTGCCGCCGTAGATGACCGCCTCGACCTCGTCGGAGTCGAGGTCGAACGCGTGGTGGGCCGCGCTCACCGCATCATCGATCTGCTGCTCGTTGACGACAACCGAGATTCTGATCTCGGACGTCGAGATCATCTCGATGTTGACCCCGGCGTCGGCGATGGCCTTGAAGAACTTCGCCGAGATGCCGGGGTTGGTGCGCATGCCGGCGCCGACGAGCGAGACCTTGCCGACGCCGTCGTCGTACTGCAGCTGGGCGTAGCCGACCTCGTCGCGCAGCCGCGCGAGGGCCGTCATCGCGGTCTGCCCGTCCGCGCGCGGGAGCGTGAACGAGATGTCGGTCAGACCGGTCGACGCCGCCGACACGTTCTGGACGATCATGTCGAGGTTGATCTGGGCGTCGGCCAGCGTCTCGAAGATGCGGGCGGCCTCGCCGACCTTGTCGGGGACCCCGACCACGGTGATCTTGGCCTCGCTGCGGTCGTGCGCGACGCCGGAGATGATCGCTTGCTCCATCACGGGGGCCTCCCCCTCACCTTCGTTCAGCAGTTCGTGGATCCGCTCCGCGCTGACCACCCAGGTGCCCTCCTTGGTGGAGAACGACGAGCGGACGTGGATCGGCATGTTGTTGCGGCGCGCGTACTCGACGCAGCGCAGGTGCAGGATCTTCGCACCGTTGGCGGCCATCTCGAGCGTCTCCTCGTACGAGATGACGGGGATGCGCCGGGCGGTCGGCACGATCCGCGGGTCGGCGGTGAAGATGCCGTCGACGTCGGTGTAGATCTCGCAGACCTCCGCCTCGAGCGCGGCGGCGAGCGCGACGGCGGTCGTGTCGGAGCCGCCGCGGCCGAGCGTGGTGATGTCCTTGCTCTCGTGCGAGACGCCCTGGAAGCCCGCCACGATCGCGACGGCGTCCTCCTCGATGGCCTTGCGGATGCGGCCCGGCGTGACGTCGATGATCTTGGCCTTGCCGTGGCTGGAGTCGGTGATCACGCCGGCCTGCGAGCCGGTGAACGACTGGGCCTGCTGGCCGAGGTTGCCGATCGCCATCGCGAGCAGCGCCATCGAGATGCGCTCGCCGGCGGTGAGGAGCATGTCGAGCTCGCGGCCGTCGGGCAGCGGGGACACCTCGTGGGCGAGGTCGAGCAGCTCGTCCGTGGTGTCACCCATCGCGGAGACGACCACGACGACGTCGTGACCGGCCTTCTTGGTGGCGACGATGCGTTGCGCGACGCGTTTGATGCTGGCGGCGTCAGAGACCGACGAGCCGCCGTACTTCTGGACGACAATGCCCACGGAAGTTCCTCGTCATGGTTCGGTTGCGAGTGGCAGGACGCCACGCTGCGCCCAGATCAGTCTAACGAGGCGCTCCACGGCGCCCTTGCACGTCTCGGGAATCGGGCACAACCGGCTGGACTCGCGCCTCCGCGCGGGCGATGGCGGCGGCGACACCGTCGAGCAGGAGCTCCAGCCCGAAGCTCTGGCTGGCGTCCAGCGTCTCGGCGTAGCCGGGCTCCCCGACCACGGGCGCGGGCGGCGAGGACGCGGCGAGTCGCGCGAGGTTGGGGTAGTCCGCCGGGTCGGCGAGGAGGCGGAGCACGTTCTCGAACGCCACCACCGGCTTGCCTTCCTTGCGCCGGCGGGCGGCGGCAGCGGCCTCGTCGAAGGCCATCCGCGCCTCGGCCAGGGCGTACGCACTGATCGCGCCGAGGACCTCCAGCTTCTCGTCGTCGCGCAGCGGCGTGTCGGCGAGAGCGGCGAGGCCGCGCTCGATCCAGGCGAAGGCGCTCGGCCCCATGGGCGGGTTGGTCACCGGCATCTGGGCCAGCCAGGGGTGCGCGGCGAGCATGCCCTGCTGCAGCGCCGCCCACGAGCGCAGGCGCTCGCGCCACGTGCTCCCGGTGATCTCGATCTGGTGGGCGGTCGACGCGCTCTCGTTCCACATCAGCGCGAGCAGCTGCTCCTTGCTGTCCACGTGGCGGTAGAGCGCCATCGTCGAGAACCCGAGCGCCTTCGCGACGCGCGCCATCGAGACCGCGTCGAGGCCGTCGGCGTCGGCGATCGCGATGGCCGCCGCCACGATCGCGTTGACGTCCAGCTCGGGACGCGGCCCTCGACGCCCTCCGGAGCGTCGCCCCCAGAGCAGCGCGAGCTCGTCGGGGAGCTCCCCCTCGACCTCGGCCATCGCACCTCCTCGTCCGCCTCTGCCCGTGCAGCCACGATAGGGCCTTGCGCCTTTCTGCGTACGCCATATACGGTCTGTGTATGGCATACACAGTCGAGGTCGAAGGCCTCACCAAGAGCTACGGGTCCACCGAGGTGCTCCGCGGAGTCGACCTCGTGATCCAGAGCGGCACGGTGCACGGCCTGCTCGGGGCCAACGGCGCGGGCAAGACGACCCTGGTGCGCATCCTGGCGACGCTGCTGGGCCACGACGGTGGCACGGCACGCGTCGACGGGCACGACGTCGCTGCCGAGCCCGCCCTCGTCCGGCGCGCGATCAGCCTCACGGGCCAGTACGCCGCCGTCGACGAGGTCCTCACCGCCAGGGAGAACCTCCTCATGGTCGCGCGGCTGCGCCGCCTCGGCCGTACGCACGCCGCCGCGCGCACGCGCGAGCTCGTCGACCGCTTCGGGCTCGCCGCGATCGCCGACCGCCGCGCCTCGACGTACTCCGGCGGCCAGCGCCGTCGGCTCGACCTCGCGATGAGCATGGTGGTCCCGCCGACGCTGCTCTTCCTCGACGAGCCGACCACCGGGCTCGACCCGCGCAGCCGCGACCAGGTGTGGGCGACCGTGCGCGAGCTCGCCGACACCGGCGTGACCGTCCTGCTGACGACGCAGTACCTCGAGGAGGCCGACCAGCTCGCCGACCGGGTCTCCGTGCTCGACGGCGGGCGAGTCGTCGCCGAAGGCACGCCCGAGGAGCTCAAGACGCAGGTCGCCGGCGACGTCGTGCGGCTGACCTACGGCGACGCCACCGCATACGAGGCCGCGCTGGTCGCGGTCGGCGCCGGCGTCCCCGAGGCCACTGGCGACCCCGTCCTCCTCACCCTCGACGTCCCGAGCGACGGCAGCCCCGAGTCGCTGCGCCACCTCCTCGACGTCCTCGGGGCGGTGGACGCGCTGCCGCGACGGGTCGGCATGCACTCACCGAGCCTCGACGACGTCTTCCTCAGCCTCACCGCACCGAGCCAGGAGTCCTTCCGATGAGCACGATCACCGCACCCCTCTCCGCACTCGTCCACGACTCGCGCGTCATGGTCCGCCGCGGGCTCCAGACCTCGATGCGCAACCCCGAGGCGTTCTTCATCGCCTTGGCGCTCCCGGTCGCGCTCATGCTCCTCTTCGTCTACGTGTTCGGAGGCGCGATGTCGACCGGTGGGGCGTACGTCGACTACGTCGTCCCGGGGATCATCTTGCTGTGCGCAGGCTTCGGCGCGGGCACCACCGCTGCTTCGGTCTCGCACGACATGACGCACGGCGTCGTCGACCGCTTCCGCTCGATGCCGATCGCCGCCGGGTCGGTCATCGTCGGGCACGTCGTCGCGAGCGTGGTGCGGAACGCTCTGGCCACCACCCTCGTCATCGCCGTCGCGCTGCTCATCGGATGGCAGCCCACCGCCGGTCCGGGCGAGTGGGTCGCCGCGATCGGCATGCTGACGCTCTTCATCCTGGCGCTGTCGTGGGCTGCCGCCGCCGTCGGTCTCGTCGCCCGTACGCCGGAGTCGGCCAACATGGTCACGATGGTCCTCGCGTTCCTCCCGTACGTCAGCACGGCCTTCGTCCCTGCCGACACGCTGCCGTCGGCGCTGCGCGGCTTCGCGGAGCATCAGCCGATGACGCCGATCATCGAGACGCTCCGCGGGCTGTGGATGGGCACCCCGATCGGCGACCAGGCATGGTGGGCGCTCGGATGGTGCGGGGCGATCCTCGCGGTCTCTGCCGTGGCCTCGGCGCGACTCTTCCGCCGCCGCACCTCCTGACCCTCCGCCCGCGAGTCACCCCTCGTGCACCCGCGAGTCTCTCGCCGTACGGCCGGGGGTCTCTCGCGAGCGGAGGGTCAGGAGGACGGAACCGGGCGGTCCTCGGAGAGCAGCTGCTCGGTGAGCTGGTCGACCAGCTCGTCCATCTCCGGCTCGTGGTCCCAGTCGTCGAGGTAGCGCTTCAACCGCGCCCGCTCCTTCACTCGGATCTGCTCGGCGGCCTCGTCGCCTCGCGAGGTCGCCGTGACGGTGTCGCCGTCGACGGAGACGAACCCCCGAGACGCCAGGGACTCGGCGACGGCCCGTACCCGCTCGGGCGTGCTCTTCGCGCGCTCGGCCATGGGCGCGATCGAGCGCGGCCCCTTCAGCGACGCACGCGTCACCATCCAGCACTCCTCGGGCGACAACCCCAGGTCGACCGCGCGCGCCAGCGCCTCGTACATGCGCAGCGGGTCCTGCCGGCCGACGCGGCGCCACAGCTGGAGACGCAGCTCCTCCAGCGACGTACGACTCGACTGCAGGGCGAACGAGTGTCCCGCCGCGTCTCCGTTGTCCGTACGACCCGTGACCTTGCGCAGCTTCACCTCCGGGATGAGCCAGGTGATCACGAACGCGACGAGTGCCACGGGGACGGCGGTGAGGAACACGGTGTGGATCGCGTCGGCGTACCCATCGAGGAACCACGCGCGCACAGCCGGCTCGCAGCGTTCGATGCCGAGCGCGGATCCCTCGAGCGCCCCGGCGCTGCACTCCCCGGTCGCGCCGGCGGGAACGTCGCGCGACAGTGTCTCGCGCAGCGAGTGGTTGAGGACCGCGCCGAACGCCGCGACGCCGACCGAGCTGCCGATCGTACGGAAGAAGGTCGCCCCCGAGGTGGCGGTGCCGAGGTCGCGGTAGGCGACGGCGTTCTGCACCGCGAGCACGAGGACCTGCATGACCATGCCGAGGCCGAGTCCGAGCACGAACATGCTGACCGAGGACTGCAGCGTCGAGGTGTCCCGGCCCATCAGCGACAGCAGGAAGAGCCCGAGCGCGGTCACCGCGGTGCCGGCGATGGGGAAGACCTTGTACCGACCGGTGCGGGAGATGATCTGCCCGCTGCCCACCGAGGTGATGAGGAGGCCCACCATCATGGGGAGCATCTCCAGGCCCGACTGGGTCGGGGTCGACCCCTTGATCTGCTGGAGGTAGAGCGGCAGGTACGTGATCGCACCGAACATCGCGAAGCCGATGACGAACCCCACGGCCGCCGTCGTGGTGAAGACACGGTTGGCGAAGAGCCTCAGCGGGAGGACCGGCTCCGGCGCACGCCGCTCCACCTGCACGAAGGCGATGAGGGCGACTACGCCGATCACCGCGCAGCTCCACACCTGGACCGAGTTCCATCCCCAGGTCGTGCCGCCAAGGCTGGTGATGAGCACGATCGTGGTCGCGACCGTCCCGATCAGGAGGATGCCCGCGTAGTCGACGTGCGGGTCGCGGTCAGGCTTGATGCGCGGCAGGACGGCGATCACGACGACGAGCGCGACGGCGCCGAGCGGCAGGTTGATGTAGAAGACCCACCGCCAGGAGAGGTTGTCGACGAAGAACCCGCCGAGCAGCGGGCCGGCCACGCTGGCGACGCCGAACACGGCGCCGAAGGCTCCCTGGTAGCGGCCGCGGTCGCGCGGGGACACGACGTCGCCGATGATCGCCTGCGACAGCACCATCAGTCCACCGCCGCCGGCGCCTTGCACGGCCCGCCAGGCGACGAGCTGGCCCATCGTCTCCGACGTCCCGGCGAGCGCCGAGCCGGCCAGGAACACCACGATGCAGATGAGGAACAGGGTCTTACGGCCGAACAGGTCGCCGAGCTTGCCCCACAGCATCGTGGTGACGGTCGACGCGAGCATGTACGCGGTGACGACCCAGGACAGGTGCTCACCGCCCCCGAGGTCCTGCACGATCGTCGGCAGCGCGGTCGAGACGATGGTCTGGTCCAGCGCCGCCAGCAGCATGGCGAGCATCAGCCCGCCGAAGATCGTCCAGACCTTGGCCGACGAGAGGTTGTCGCTCTCTGCCGCCGTGTCCGGCTGCTGCTGCGCCATCGCACCCCCCGGTCCGCCCTCCCGGCGATTGTCAGTCAGGAGGGCGGCTGGCGCGCGGCGGAGCGTACGAGCTCGGCGCGGTACCAGGCGATCTTCTCCGCAAGCTGGCGTTCCCTCTGGCGCAGCTCGTCGATCTCCTGCCTGACCGCCGTCGCGTGGTCTTCGAGCAGGGCCACGCGCTCGGCAAGGGTGGAGTCGTCGACCGACAGCTCCCCGTACCGTCTCAAGAGCGCGATCGGCATGCCGGTGTCGCGCAGGCAGCGCAAGAACCCCAACCGCGCGAGATCCACGTCGGTGTAGGTCCGCTGCCCGCCCGCCGAGCGCGCGACAGGCGGGAGGATGCCCTCACGCTCGTAGTAGCGCAGGGTGTCGAGCGAGAAGCCGGAACGTTCCGCCGCCTCCGCCGGGGTGTAGGTCGTGGACATGACCGCACCCTAGGGCTTGACCTGGAGCGAACTCCAGGTTGCACGGTGGTCGCATGACCCACGACACCACCACCTCACCCCTCGTTCTCGGCACGATGATGTTCGGGACCCGGATCGACGAGGACACCTCGTACGCCCTGCTCGACCGATTCGTCGAGCGCGGCGGCGTCTGGCTCGACACCGCCGACTGCTACGCGTACTGGGCGAGCCGCTCAGGGCACGGCGGCGACAGCGAGTCGGTCCTCGGGAGATGGCTCGCCGCCAGACCCGGTGTCCGGGACCGGGTCAAGATCGCGACCAAGGTCGGCGCGGAGCCACGCTGGCCCGACGCGCCCCCGTCGCAGCACGAAGGACTGTCGCGGCGGGCGGTCCGCGAGGCGTTCGAAGGGAGCCTGCGACGCCTCGGCGTCGACCGTGTCGACATGCTCTGGCTGCACAAGGAGGACCGCACGGTCCCCATCGAGGAGACGGTCGACGCCCTCGCCGAGCTCACCGCCGACGGCTCGGTCGCACGGGTCGGAGCGTCCAACCACCCCGCGTGGCGCGTCGAGCGTGCACGAGCGCACGCGCGGAGCACCGGCGCCCTGCCCCTCGACGCACTCCAGCAGAGCGCCACCTTCCTCCGTCCCCGCCCAGGGACGCGCCCCAACGGGATGCACGCGTTCGGCGTCCTCGACGACGAGCTGTCCGACTACGCCACCACCCACGGCCTGGAGGTGTGGGCCTACACGCCGCTGCTCGAGGGGGCGTACGACAACCCGGACAAGACCATCCCCGAGATCTTCGAGCACCCCGGCAGCTCGGCGCGCCTCGACGTCCTCACGAAGGTCGCCGGCGAGCTCGGTGTGCAGAAGGGGCAGGTCGTGCTGGCCTGGCTGGTGGCCCACGGCATCCGTCCGATGCTCGGTGGCAGCAAGCGGGACCAGCTCGACTCCGCGTTGGACGGCGTACGGCTGAGGCTCAGCCCCGACCACCTCGCACGTCTCGACGCGCCGCTCTGACGCAGCGGGCGGCTAGGCGAGGCGGCTCCAGAGGAACCGGTACGCGAGCGCCGACATGTGGGCCGCCTGGGCGTTGTTGGCGGCGCCGCCGTGGCCACCCTCGATGTTCTCGTAGTACGTGACGTCCTTGCCCGCGTCGAGCATCTTCGCGGCCATCTTGCGGGCGTGGCCGGGATGCACCCGGTCGTCGCGCGTCGAGGTCGTGAAGAGCACCGGCGGGTACGCACGGTCGGCGTCGAACAGGTGGTACGGCGAGAACGTCGCCAGGAACTCCCAGTCGCCGGAGTCCGGGTCCCCGTACTCGGCGATCCACGAAGCTCCGGCGAGCAGCAGGTGGTAGCGCTGCATGTCGAGCAGCGGAACCTGGATGACGATCGCGCCGAAGAGCTCGGGGTACTGCGTGAGCATGTTGCCCGTGAGCAGCCCGCCGTTGGAGCCGCCCATCGCCCCGAGGTGCTCCGGCGAGGTGATCTTGCGATCGACGAGGTCGCGCGCCACCGCGGCGAAGTCCTCGTACGCCCGGTGCCGCCGGTCGCGCAGCGCCGCCTGGTGCCACGTGGGGCCGTACTCGCCGCCGCCGCGGATGTTCGCCACGACGTACACGCCGCCGTGCGCGAGCCAGGCCCGGCCGAGGCCGCCCGAGTACGCGGGGGTCAGGGAGATCTCGAATCCTCCGTACCCGTAGAGCAGCGTCGGTGCCGTGCCGTCAAACGCGAGGTCCTCGGGGCGTACGACGAAGTACGGCACGCGGGTGCCGTCGGACGACGTCGCGAAGTGCTGCTCGACGACGAGGCCCTCGGGGTCGAAGAACGACGGCATCGACTTGAGCGGGACCGGCTTTGCGTTGACGCCACGCGGGCCGAGGTCGAGCAGCGACAACGTGGTCGGGGTGAGGTAGTCGGTCGTGTAGAGCCAGACCGCGTCGTCCTCGTCGGCGTCGACGGGCGCCACCTGGAGCGTGCCGAGCTCGGGCACGTGGCGGGCGGCGACCCGGTCCCACTCCCCGCCAGGCTCGGCCGGGGGTGTGAGGATCTCGAGCCGGCTGCGGACGTCGGTCATCACCTCGAGCACGAGGCGGTTGGCGGTGAACGTGTACCCGGCGAGCGCGCTCGTCGGCGTCGGCTCGTACAGCACCGTGAAGTCGCGGGCGCCGTCGAGGAACGCCGCGAAACCGATCGCGAGCAGCGACCCCGCCGCGTACGACGCGCCGCCCACCTCCCAGTCCTCGCGCAGCTCGACCAGCATCTGGTCGCGCTTGACGCTGGTCTCGGAGGAGTCGGGGACGTCGAGCTTGGTGAGGGTGACGCCGTCGGTGTCGCCGTCGCCCTCGGTGAGCAGGTAGCGCTCGGAGGTGTAGAACGAGGTCGCGCGGACAACCCAGTCGCGCTCGTACCCGGGGGTCCGGTCGTGGAAGGCGCCGATCGACAGATCCTCGTGGGCGCCCTCGAAGACGATCTCCGACTCGGCGAGCGGCTCGCCGCGCCGCCACCGTCGGGCGATGCGCGGGTAGCCGGACTCGGTCATCGACCCAGGGCCCGTGTCGGTCTCGACGAACACCGTGTCCTCGTCGATCCAGCTCACGTCACCCTTGGCCTCGGGCCGTACGAACCCGTCGGCGACCCACTCGCGCCTCTCGAGGTCGAACTCGCGCGTCACGTCGGCGTCCGATCCGCCGCGCGAGAGCGAGACCAGCGCACGGGTGAACGCGAGCGGGCCGGTGCGCAGGACGGCGGCGCCGTGCCAGACCCAGTTCTCGTCCTCGGCGTCGGCCAGTGCGTCGAGGTCGAGGAGGACGTCCCACTCCGGTGCGTCGGTGCGGTAGGACGCGAGGGTGGTGCGGCGCCAGACGCCTCGTACGTGCTGGGCGTCGCGCCAGAAGTTGTAGTACCAGTCGCCCGCCTTGGCGATCGGCGGGATCTTGGCGTCGGAGTCGAGCACCTCGAGGATCTGCTTCTCGGTCGCGCGGAACTCCTCGCTCTCCTCCAGCGCGCTCGCGGTCTCAGCGTTGCGGGCGCGGACCCAGTCGAGCGCCTGGTCGCCGTCGATGTCCTCGAGCCACACGTACGGGTCGGTCTGCGTCATGCGACGAGCCTAGGCGCCCGCCGGTTGGGGTACCCGAGCGAACCGACACCGCCCCGAGCGTGCACGGTGGGGCCGGTGCACGTTCGCTCGGGTACCCCAGCGACCGGACGGGGTCAGAGAGGGTCGAGGGGTGGGTCCTCGGGCGACATCGCAGGGGTGGCGCCGACGATGCGGTCGCGGGAGATCACCGACTGCAGGGCGCGCAGGGCGGAAGTCGTCTCGCCGCCCCACGAGGACAAGAACGAGAACTGCCACCACCACAGGGCCTCGATCGGGCGACCGGCGCGGGCGTGCTGCATGCCGTGGGCCAGCGCGGCCGCGAGCGAGATGACGTCGTCGGAGATCCGGTACGCCGCAGGTGAGGCCGGGTCGTCGTACGGATCGAAGACCTCGACGTAGGTGTCGAAGCCGTCGAGCACAGACGCGAGCCGGACGCGTACGTCGTCGAGATCGATGTCGGGACCGGTGTCGGGCTCGTAGCGGTCGGGCGGGACCAGGCGCGGCATCGCCGCCATCCGGGCACCCACGGTGAGGGCGCGGCTCAGCTCGACCAGCAGCCCGGCGACGACCTCCTCCGGATCGGTGATCCCGTCGAGCGAGCGCAACCCGTCGAGCACAGCCTCGACGTCCTCGGCGAAGGCGTTGCCCACCGCCGCCAGCTCGTCATCCGTCGTCTCGCTCACCCTGCCCCCGTCGTCAGTCGACCGAGCGACGCCCCTCGAAGGCGCGCCCGAGCGTGACCTCGTCGGCGTACTCGAGGTCACCGCCTACGGGTAGTCCACTGGCCAGGCGCGTCACGCGCAACCCCAGCGGCTTGAGCAGGCGCGTCAGGTAGGTCGCGGTCGCCTCGCCCTCGAGGTTGGGGTCGGTGGCGAGGATGATCTCCGTGATCGCACCGTCCGAGAGGCGCTGCATGAGCTCCTTGATGCGCAGGTCGTCCGGACCACGGCCGTCGATCGGCGAGATCGCCCCGCCGAGGACGTGGTAGCGCCCGCGGAACTCACGCGTCCGCTCGATCGCGACGACGTCCTTGGACTCCTCGACGACGCACAGGACCGACGGGTCACGGCGCGGGTCTGCGCAGATGCGGCACGTCTCCGACTCGGCGACGTTGCCGCAGGTCGCGCAGAAGCGCACCTTGTCCTTGACCTCGGTCAGCACCTCCGCGAACCGGCGTACGTCGACCGGGTCGGCGTCGAGCAGGTAGAACGCGATGCGCTGGGCGCTCTTCGGACCGATGCCCGGCAGGCGGCCGAGCTCGTCGATCAGGTCTTGGACGACCCCTTCGTACATGCCGTCAGAACCCGAGCGCGCCGGCCGCGCCGCCACCGCCGAGGGCGTCACCGCCACCGAACCCGCCCGCGAACGGGCCCATCTTCTCGGCGGCGAGCTGCTCGGCCTGGTCGGTGGCGTCGCGGACCGCCGCGACGACCATGTCACCGAGGAGCTCGGCGTCGTCCGGATCGACGGCTTCGGGCTTGATCTCGACCGAGACCAGCTCACCGGTGCCGGTCACCGTGGCCTGCACCAGACCGCTCGCCGCCTGGCCGGTGACGCGGGCGCGGCTCAGCTCCTCCTTGGCGGCGAGCAGCTGCTCCTGCATCTTCTGGGCCTGCTCGAGCAGCTGGGACATGTCGGGCATGCCGCCGCCTGGCTGACCGAGCCCACCGAAATCATCACCGAACACCGGGACGTCCTCACGTGTCGTACGACCGACGGCACCGCCGCCGGATGTGCCCCTTCAGCCTACCGGCGGGCACCGTCGGACCCGCCGACGCGACGGAGGAGGGTCGCCACCAGCCCGGCGACGAGCCCCACCAGAGCGCCGGTGAAGACGCTGCTCGCGAACGTCACCACGCGCATCACCGTCTCCTCGGCCCCCGGCGAGAGGTCGCCTTCGAACGACCCACCGAGGCGCGGGCTCTCCTCGAACACCTCGTCCCACAGGAGGTTGTGCTCGACACCGAGACCGATCCCGTACAGCGCGCCGACCACGACGAGCGTCGTGACCGGCGACGGGACGCGCGCCCGGAGCGCGACGAGCACCCACACCGCCGGCGGGGCGAGCGCGAGCACCGCGTTGACCACCGGACCGACGTCGACGCCGAGGTCGTGCACCACGGCACGGGGCAGCGCCAGCGCGGCCAGGAGGAGCAGCCCCCACACCGGCAAGCCGAGCAGCGGACGCCGGACGTCCTGCGAGGGCGCGGTCATCGCCCGACTCCCCGGGGGCCGCGCGACGACTCGATCGTCAGGTGCGGGAGCGCCCGGTCCAGCCACCGCGGCAGCCACCAGTTGCGCTCGCCGAGCAGCTCCATCACCGCGGGGACGAGGACGAGGCGCACCAGCGTCGCGTCGATGAAGATCGCGAACGCCAGACCGAACCCGAACAGCTGAAGCTCACGGCTCGCCCCGAGCACGAAGCTGCCGAAGACGCACACCATGATCGCGGCCGCCGCCGAGATGACCCGGGCCGTACGAGCGAGCCCTTCGGCGACGGCGGTCGCGTTGTCGCCCGTACGGTCGTACTCCTCGCGCACCCGCGACAGCAGGAACACCTCGTAGTCCATCGAGAGCCCGAACACGATCGCGATCAGCATCATCGGCACCCACGCCTCGATCGGCGCGCTCCCCCCGAGGTCGAGGAGGTCGACGCCCCATCCCCACTGGAACACCGCGACCACCGCACCGAACGCGGCGCCGAGCGAGAGGAGGTTGACGAGCACCGCCTTCACCGCGACCGCCACTCCCCGGAAGACCACCACGAGCAGCACGAGGGCAGCACCGAGGACGACGGTGAGGAAGACCGGGAGCCGCTCTGCGGTGTAGTCGGCGAAGTCGACCGCGGCCGCCGTGGCACCGCCGATCGCGACCTCGACCCCGTCTCCGGCCGCCGACGGCACGACGTCGTCGCGCAGCGTGTGCACGAGGTCGGTGGTCGCCTCGTCGCGCGGACCGGTCGTCGGGATCACCTGGAGCACCGCGACGTCGCCGGAGTCGGAGAACGCCGGCGGGGTCGTCGCCGCGACACCGGGCGCCGCCGCCAGCGCCTCGGCCAGCTTCTCGACGTCCTCCGGACCGGCGCCGTCGCCGAGGGAGGTCGCGACGACGAGCGGACCGTTCACGCCCGGACCGAAGCCCTCGGCGACGAGGTCGTACGCCCGCCGGCCGGTGTCGCTCGTCGGGCGGGTGCCGGCGTCGGAGAACCCGAGCCGCATGTCCAGGACCGGCAGCGTGAGGAGAAGGAGGACCCCGATGGCGGCCAGCGCGGCGGGCCACGGCCGCCGCTGCACCACGCCGCTCCACCGGCGGGCGAGGTTCCCACCGTCGGAGGTGGTCCGGCGCCGGTGGACGGACAGACGGTCGATCCGTCGCCCTGTGATCGTCAGCATCGCCGGCAGCAGGGTGACGGCGGCGAGCATGGTGACGAGCACGGAGCCCGCGATGCCGAGCGCCACACCCGTGATGACCTTGAGGTCCATCAGGACGAGCCCGAGGGACGCGATGACCACCGTCACGCCGGCGAACAGCACCGACCGACCGGCCGTCGTCTGGGCGAGCGTCACCGCCTGACGCGGCGGTGCGCCGTCGGCGAGCGCCTCGCGGTAGCGGGTGACGACGAGCAGCGCGTAGTCGATGCCGACCCCGATCGCGATCATCGCCGCGACCGGTGCCGCGAAGCTGGGCATGTCCACGACGCGCGCGCCGAGGGCCACCAGGGCGACCCCGCTGGCCGCGCCGACGACCCCGACGATGATCGGCAGGACCATCGCGAACACCGATCCGAAGGCGAACAGCAGGATCACCATCGCCGCCAGCAGGCCGATCATCTCGGCCGGCGCGCCGCCCTCGGCCTCCTCCTCGGCCGACAGGCCGCCGACCTCCACGGTCAGGTCGTCGGAGGCGTACGAGGCCTGCAGCTCCTCCAGGTCCTCGCGCAGCTGCGCCGTCTCCTCGACGTCCTGGGTCGCGAGGCCGACTGCCACGAACCCGATCGTCCTGTCCGCGGAGACCTGCGCGGCTCCCTCCTCGGAGAACGGGCTGACCACCTTCGCGTCCGGGACGAGCTGCTCGACGTCGTCGACCATCGACGCCACCTGCGTACGCACGGCGGGGTCGTCGAGGCCCGCGTCGCGCTGCAGCACGAGCTGCGCCTGCGTCCCGGCGTCGGACGAGAACCCGCCGGCGCTCAGGATCTGCACGGCGCGGTCGCTCGGCGACCCGGGGAGCTCGTAGTCGTCGCTCGTCTCTCCGCCGGACGTCCCGGACAGCCCCGACAGCGCCACCACGACGAGCACCCATCCGGCCACCACGAACCACCGCGCCCTCTGGCAGACGCGTGCCATCCACTCCATGAGTCCACTTCCTCTGCTCCGTACGACAGGTCGTCGCCAGACCACGCTAGGAACGGCGAAGGAGCGGGACAGTCCCTCAGGAGCGGCAGCCGCGTCGCCTCTGGGCGTACGGGGCTGGGGGTCGTGCCGGGGTCAGTCCACCAGACCGGCCCGGTGGGCGAGGACGACCAGGTGCGCGCGGTCGCGAGCCTCGAGCTTGGTGAGGAGCCGGCTGACGTACGTGCGTGCGGTCTCCGGGCTGAGGAACAGCGCCTTGCCGATCTCCTCGTTCGTCAGCCCGAGCCCGACCTGGGTGAGGACCTCGACCTCGCGCTCGGTGAGTCCGGCGAGCTTCTCCTCGCGGGTGCGCCGGGTCGGGAGCCGCGCGACCCGGTCCATCAGCTGGCGCAGCACGCCCGGGGCGATCTGCGCGCGCCCGGCCGCGGCGTTGCGGACCGCCCGCCGGAGCTCGTCGGCGTCGATGTCCTTGAGCAGGTAGCCGTTGGCGCCGGCGGCGAGGGCCTCGACGACGTCGTCCTCGTCGTCGAACGTCGTGAGGACCAGCACGGGCGTCTGGGCCAGGAGCGGGTCGGCACGCATCGCCCGGATCGCCTCGGCGCCCGTCATCACCGGCATCTGGAGGTCCATGAGGACGACGTCCGGACGCAGCTCGCGCGCGACCCGCACGGCCTCGCGGCCGTCGCTCGCCTCGCCGGCGACGGTGATGTCGTCGGTGTTCTGCATGATCGCGCGCAGCCCGTGCCGCAGGAGGACCTGGTCGTCCACGAGCACCAGCCGGATCACGTGGCGCTCCCGGTCGTCGTCGTGCGCCCGCTCGCCGCGGGCGCGCTCGGGATCGCCGCCTCCACGACCCAGCCGCCGGGTCCCGCGTCGACCTCGAGGGTCCCGCCGAGGTCGGTGACACGCTCGCGCATCCCGCTCAGGCCGTGGCCAGCACGGATCTGCGGCGGCACCGCCGTCGTCCCGTCGTCGGCGACGCGGACGCGCAGCTCACCCGCCGCGCCGGGCCCGATGCGGACGGTGATCCTGCGTCCGTCCGAGTGCCGCAAGGTGTTCGTGATCGCCTCCTGCACCAGCCGGAACGCGGCGGCACCGACCTCCGGCGCGACGTCGACCGGGCTGACCTGCACGTCGACGTCGTACCCGGCCGCCGTCGGCGCCACCCCGAGGCGGTCCACCTGCTCGAGGCCGGCGTCGCTGTCGAAGCTCCCGCTTCCACGCAGCACCGCGACCGTACGCCGCAGGCTGGCGGAGGCGTCGGTGATGGACGACCGTACGAGGTCGAGGGCGTCGTCGCGCTGCTCGCCGCTGGGTGCCTCGCGCGCGACGTCGGAGTAGAGGGAGGCGACCGACAGCGAGTGCCCGATGGAGTCGTGCAGCTCGCGGGCGAGCCGCATCCGTTCCTCACGCAGCTCGGCCAGCTGGTCCTGCTCGCCCTGGCGGGCGAGGAGCCGCGAGACCTGCTCGGTCCGTCGCCGCAGGCGCCGCCCGACGCGGACGCTGTGGCCCAGGGCGATCGCCGCCGCGATCAGGGCCGCGTGCGTCACCAGCTCGTACCCGACGACGAGCGAGACGCTCTGCCCGACCGCCACCCGGTACGCGGTGGACAGGCCCAGCGTGAGGCTGCCTGTGACGATCGCGGCACGCAGGTGGCCCATCTCCGCGGCCGAGTAGAGTGCGGCGGCGATGGGCACCGCGACCCCGATCGCCGGGAAGCCCGCCATGTAGTAGCTGAAGAAGCCGAGCGTCGTCAGCACGAGCACGAGGACCGGGTGGCTGCGCCGGATCAGCATGAGCAGGCCGAGCCCGACGGCCCACAGGTACGCCAGCGGGTTGACGTGTCCGGCGTGGCCTTCCTGCGAGGTCACGACGACGGCGAGCACGAACGTCACACCGACGCACAGCAGCACGTCGGTCTGGCGCGGGCTCACCTTCGTCTTCCCCACACGACGATGCTAGGGCGCCGCGAGAGACCCTGGTGTCGCCCGCGAGAGACTTCCCAGTCGCTCCCGAGAGACCTCCGCCCTCGCTCAGGTACGTGACCGTTGACATGTGACATTGCCGATGTCACACTCCGACGCATGGCCGCCCACCCTTCGTACGCCCTCCCGCTCGCCGTCGAGGAGCGGCCGGCCGGTGGCGCCGCGCTCGACCAGGTCGTCGGCATGTCGGTCGCGTCCGCAGTCGTCTTCGCCGCACTCCTGTGGGTCGCCTGGGCGCACCGCACCGGACGCATCGCATGGCTTCAGCGCCTCAGCGACCACGCCGAGCAGCGCCTCGGACGCCCCGGATGGGTGGCGGTCCCCGGCGGGATGCTCGCGGTCGCGCTGCTCACCGCGTTCCTCGGGTTCATCTGGGACGTCAGCCTGCACGCCGGCGTCGGGCGGGACGAGGGGCCGCTCGCCAACCCCGCGCACTACTTCATCCTGGTCGGTCTCTTCCTCACCTTCATCGCCGGCGCGACGGCGATGGTGCTGCCCCGCGGGGAGGTCCCCGGTCCGGCGGCGGTGAAGATCACCCGCACCTGGCACGCGCCGGTCGGCGGCCTGCTGGTCGCCGGCTCCGGCCTGTACGCGCTCATCGGCTTCCCGCTCGACGACGTCTGGCACCGCATCTTCGGCCAGGACGTCACGCTGTGGGGGCCCACCCACCTCATGCTCATCGGCGGCGCGGGGCTGTCGCTCGTCGGCATCCTCACGCTCCTGCGCGAGGGCGACCTCGCCCAGGGCAAGACGAGGGCGCCGCTGCGCGAGCTGCGGGTACGGATCTCCTACACCGCCGCGTTCGGCGGTCTCCTCGTCGGGCTGTCGGTCTTCCAGGTCGAGTACGACTTCGGCATCCAGCAGTTCCGGCAGCCCTTGCACCCGATGATGATCGCGGCCGCAGCCGGCCTCGCCCTGGTCGCCGCACGGCGCGTGCTCGGGGCATGGGGAGCGGTCCTCGCCGTGCTGTTCTACCTCGCCGTACGGATCGGCACCGCGGTCATCGTCGGCCCGGTCCTGGGCGAGGCGTACAACGTCTTCCCGATCTACCTCGGCACCGCGGTCGTCGTCGAGCTGCTGGCGCTGGTCCGACCGCTCGCCCGACGTCCTCTCCTGTACGGGGCCGTGGCGGGCCTCGGGCTCTCGACCGTCGGGCTCGCCCTCGAGGGCCTCTGGGTGCAGGCGGCGTTCGTCCTCCCCTGGACGCCCGACATGTGGGGCGAGGGTCTCCTGATGTCGGTGCCCGTCGGCGTCCTCGCCGGCATGGCCGGCGCGCTGTTCGGGACGGCGCTCACGACCGGCGAGATCCCCGGCAAGGCGGTGTGCCGCACGGTCGTCGTGGCGGGCGTCGTCGCCGTCTCCGTGTCGCTCGGCAACGGCCTGTACGCGACCGTCCCCGACGCCAGCGCCACGGTCGTCCTCACCGACGTCGACGCCGACCCCGCCACCCGTACGGTCGAGGCTCGCGTCACCTTCGACCCTGCCGACCTGCCCAGCGACGACCCGACCTGGGTCCAGATCACCGCGTGGCAGGGCGGAGGCGAGGGAGTGGTCGTCGACCGGCTGCGCGAGACGTCACCAGGGGTCTGGGAGACGACGCGACCGATCCCGGTCCACGGCAGCTGGAAGACGTTGATCCGGGTCGCGGACGACCGGATCCTCGCGGCCGTCCCGATCTGGATGCCTGCCGACCCGGCGATCGGCGCCGACGAGCTGGCCGCGCCGGCGACGTTCACCCGCGACTTCGTGCCGGAGACCTCGATCCTCCAGCGCGAGAAGAACGCCGACCATCCCACGTGGCTGTGGAACGCCGGCTGCACCGTCGTGGCGATCTGCTCGCTGCTGCTGATCTGGGCGCTGGCGTGGGGCGTGGCCCGCGTCGCCCGCGCCACGCCGCGCAGCACACCGGCAGACCGGCGCGCCGGTGACCGGCCGCCGGCCCTCGTGTGACGATGTCTCCTGACCTGGTGCTCCTCGCGCACCACCCGTTGCTGCTCACGATCCCGGCGTTCGTCCCGGCGATCGCGATCACGGTGGTGGTCCTCGTGATCGCCAAGCGCGACAGGATGGCCGAGGCACGCGAGCTCGCCGAGCAGACCGCCGACGAGAGCGGGGTCCGCGACGCCACCACCGATCCGACCGTCCAGGAGGACGACCGATGACCCCGCCCCGTACGCTCGCCGCCCTCGCCATCATCGGGTTGCTCGCGCTCACCGGCTGTGCGCAGGACCCGGCCACCGACGTCACGAACGCTGCCGAGGTGGAGCCTTCCACCCCTGCGCCGTCGACGACCGCCGACACCCCGCCGCCCTCCGCCACGCCCACGATCGACGCCGAAGGGCTCGTCATCGTCGTCAGCATCGCCAAGGGCCAGGTGCGCCCGCTCGGCGAGGCGCACGAGGCGAAGGTCGGCGAGACGATCACGGTGGACGTCACCTCCGACACCGAGGACGAGCTCCACCTGCACGCCGAGCCCGAGGAGACCTTCGAGGTCGAGGCGGGCACGCAGTCGTTCACGTTCGAGGTCGACGTCCCGGGGAGCGTCTCGCTGGAGTCGCACGAGGTCGGGGGGACGATCGCCACGATCGACGTCCGGCCATGACCCTGCGCGACGACGTCGTCCTCGCCCACGGCGTCGGCGGCTCCACCGACCTCCCCGTACCCCTGGAGTACGCGATGGTCGGCGCGGCATGGGCGCTCTCGGTCTCGTTCGCCGTGCTGGCGCTCGCGTGGCGGCGCCCCCGGCTCGACCCGAGCACACCGGGAGTCGCACTCCCGGCGTGGGTCGCCCGCACGATCGACAGCGGCGCGGCTCATGCGGTCCTCGGCGTGGTCGGCGTCGGGTTCACGGCGTGGGTCGCGCTCGCGGCGTTCGGCGGTGAGCCCGGTCCCACGAACGGGGCCCCCGGCGCGTTCTACGTCCTGCTGTGGGTCGGCATCGTCCCGCTGTCGCTGCTGTGCGGCCACGTCTGGGCGTCCCTCTCGCCCGCCCGCGCGTTGCACCGCGCCGCGTGCGCGGTCCTCCGCCGCGACCCCGCTGTCGGGGTGTGGACCTACCCCGCGCGCCTCGGCTACTGGCCGGCCGCGCTGGGGCTGCTCGCGTTCGTCTGGACCGAGCTCGCCTCGCCAGACCCGGGTGCGCTGCCGACGGTCCGGGTGTGGCTCGTCGGCTACCTCGCGTACGGGGTGGTCGGTGCCCTGCTCTTCGGCCGCCGGTGGTTCGAGCGGGCGGACCCGTTCGACGTGTACGCGGCGTTCGTGGCCGCGCTCTCGCCGTTCGGGCGGCGCTCACCCGAGGACCGCCGGGTCGTGCTGCGCAACCCGCTCTCGAACCTCGCCGGCCTCCCCGTCGACGCCGGGATCGTGGCCGTCGTCGCGGTTCTCCTGGGCTCGACTGCGTTCGACTCCACCACCGGCACCTCGTGGTGGCTGACGGAGGTCCAGTCCTGGTACGCCGGTACGCCCGCGCTCGGCGTCGCGTACCGGACGCTCGGGCTGCTCGCGATGATCGGTCTGGTCGCGCTGGTGTTCGTGCTGGCCGCGCGCGCGACCGGAGGGCTCACCGGCGTCCAGCGGCGCGCGATGCCGGGCGAGCTCGCCCACTCGCTGGTGCCGATCGTCGTCGGCTACGTCGGCGCGCACTACCTCACGTACCTCGTCGAGAAGGGCCAGCGCACCGCCATCGCGCTCGCCGATCCGCTCGACCGCGGCTGGGACGTCCTCGGGGTGGGCAGCCTCGAGGTGTCGTACTGGCTGTCCGAGCACCCGCACCTGCTCGGCGTGCTCAAGGTCGGGCTCGTCCTGACCGGCCACGTCCTCGGCGTGATCGCAGCGCACGACCGGTGCATCCGGCTCCTGCCGCGCGCGCACCACCTCACCGGACAGCTCGCGCTGATGCTGGTGATGGTCGGGTACACGTTCCTCGGGTTGTTCTTGCTTTTCGCGGGCTGAGGGCGCTCTTCCGGCGGCGGTCGGGGGTTCCTAGGCTGGGGGCGTGGAACGACCCGAGGGACCAGCCGTCACGGTCTGGCTGTTCTTCTTCGTCGTCGTCTTCCTCCGGGCGCAGGCGACGTACTGGATCGCGCGCGTCGCCACCGTCCAGGTGCTGACCCGCACCCACCCGGAGGGCGGCTGGGGCGCCCGCGCGCACGGCTGGCTGGACGGTGACTCCGCCCAGCGCGGTGCCGACGTCGTCCGCCGCTGGGGTGCGCTCGCGGTGCCGGTCTCCTTCCTCACCGTCGGGGCGCAGACGGTGATCAACGCCGGCGCCGGCATCGTGCGGATGCCGTTCCCGCTCTACCTGGCCGCGATGATCCCCGGATGCATGGCCTGGGCGCTGGTGTGGACGACGATCGGGATGTCGGCGTTCTACGCCGCCGTCGGCGCCGGGCTGACCACCGGCTGGGGCCTCACGCTCGCGGTCGTGACGGTCGTCGCCGTGGTGGCGGCGATCGCCGTAGGCCGGCGCCGGTCACGGTCGCGACTGTAGCGGCCGCGTCGCGACCCGACCCCGATTTGGGCAGTTGGCCACGGAACCGGCGTCGGATTGCGTGGCCAACTGCCCAAATCGGGGTCGGGCGCGCATCACCTTGGGGACAGGAAGTTCGCCAGGAGGTCGTGGCCGCGCGGCGTGAGGATCGACTCCGGGTGGATCTGCACGCCCTCGACCGGGTGCTCGCGGTGACGGACCCCCATGAGGACGCCCTCGGCGTTCCACGCGGTCGGCTCCAGCGCCTCGGGCAGGTCCTCGACGACGAGCGAGTGGTAGCGCGCCGCCACCAGCGGGCCGTCGAGCCCTGTGTAGACGCCGCGGCCGTCGTGGTGGACCAGCGAAGGCGACCCGTGGACCGGCCGCGGCGCCCGTACGACCCGCGCCCCGTACGCCTCGCCGATCGCCTGGTGCCCGAGGCACACCCCGAGCACCGGCGTGGTCGCCCCGAGCGCTCTGACGGCATCGACGCTGACGCCGGCGTCGGACGGTGCTCCGGGCCCGGGCGAGATGACGAGATGGGTGAGGTCGCCGGCGCGCCGCCTCCGCACGAGCGCCTCGACGTCGAGGGCGTCGTTGCGGACCACGGTGGCCTGCGCGCCGAGCTCGCGGACGTACTGCGCGAGGTTGTGCACGAACGAGTCGTAGTTGTCGATGAGCAGCACCCGCGCGCCTGCCCTTGGGCGAGGCACGGAGCTCGTCGTGACCGGTCGCGCCGAGGCGTCGAGGTCGCGCAGCCATGCCGTCGTACGGCCGGGGGCGCGGCACGTGATCCCCTCGACCTCGGTGACGGCGCGGACGCGACCGATCGCGTTGGTCACGAAGAGCTCGGTCGCGCAGGCCAGCTCGTCGAGGGCGATCCGACGCTCGTACACCGGGACCGCGCGCTCGCGCAGCAGCCCGAGCACCACGTCACGCGTCACGCCGGGCAGGATCCGGCCGTCGAGCGCCGGAGTGTGGACACCGTCGTCGAACACCGCGAACACGTTGCCCCGCCCGGTCTCGAGCACGCTGCCGTCGGTGTCGACGAGCAGCGGGTCGCGCGTGGCGGTCCACGGCGCCCCCGGCAGCGCGTCGAGGACGGTGCGGTCGCACCACTTCGCGTCGCCGAGACCGCCGGGGACGACGACGGGCCGCAGGACCCACGGGTCGGACGGTACGGCGCCGGCCGGCGTGGCGGTCACGTCGACGGCGCCCGTACGGGGGTCGAGCGTGAGACGCAGGCGGTGCGCGCCGGCGAGCGGGGCTGCGGTCTCGGCCACGCGTACGGCCAGCGCGTCGGGGTCGAGGGCGATGCCGTACGTGGTGCGTGCGGCACCGGCGAACCGCGTCACGTGCCCGTCGAGGTCGACGGGGTCACCGTCGCGGACGAGGAGCGTGTCGAAGATCCCCGCCGCGGGATCCGGGGTTGCGGGGGTGTGGTCTCGATACGCGTCTCGCCCTTGGGGGCTCGCCGCTACTCGACCAACCTGGGGGCTCGCCGCTACTCGACCAACCAGAGGGCTCGCCGCTACTCGACCAACCAGCGGGTTTGCGACGACGCCGCCGACGGCGCGCAGGAGCGGGGCCGCTTTGGTGAAGCACTCGCGCAGCTCGTCCTCGGGGTCGGAGTCCGCGACGACGCCACCGCCGACCCCGAGCCACACCCGGTCGCCACGCAGCTCGAAGGTCCGGATCGCGACGTTCGCCTCGAGCCCGCGCGGCCCCGCGTACCCGATCGCACCCGTGTAGACCTCGCGCCCCGTGGCCTCGAGCGCGTTGATCACCTGCATCGCCCGCACTTTCGGCGCACCGGTCACCGAGCCGGGCGGGAACGACGCCCGCAGGACGTCGGCGTCCGAGGCACCCGGCAGGAGCCGCGCCTCGACGTCCGAGACCAGGTGCCAGACACCCGTGTGCGCCCGCGGAGCGGCGGTCGCGGTGACCTCGACCGTGCCGGTACGGGCCACGCGGCCCAGGTCGTTGCGGACCAGGTCGACGATCATCACGTTCTCGGCCCGATTCTTGACCGAGGCCGCGAGCGCCGCGGGATCGGAGTCGGCCGGAGCCGTGCCCTTGATCGGCGACGACACCACCCGGTCGCCGGTCCGCCGCACGTACAGCTCGGGCGACAGGCTCACGACCGTCCCCGTACGGCCGGCGACGAAGGCCGCGTACGCCGGGCCCAGCGCCTCGACGCCGGCGACGAACATCTCGAGCGGGTCCCCGCTCAGCCGCGACTCCAGCCGCAGGCAGACGTTGGCCTGGAACAGGTCGCCCGCGTGGATGTGCGCGATCGCGCGACGCACCGCCTCGCGGTGGGCCTCGAGGCCGGGGACGGCCACGAACGGCTCCAGCGCGTACGGGGCCGGGAGCGGGTCTGCGCCGTCGAGCAGCTCCCGGAGCTCGAGCCAACGTCGCTCGACCTCCGCCGGCGCCGCCACCGACTCGAACCACCACACGCCGTCGACACCGCGGCGCAGCACGGTGTCGTAGCGTGCCAGGTCGGCAGCGGGTAGCGGGTACGGCCGTGGCGGCGCCGTGCCGATGTCCTCGAGCCGGGCGCCGAGCGGGTAGCCCCACCAGCCGACCCAGGTGCCCGCCGCGGTCCCGCCGGCGGCGCCGTCGGTGTCCGGCCCGGTCCCGAGCGCGAACGGGTCCTCGCCGTCGCCGAGCACGCTGTCCGGGTCGTATGCGACGAGGTCGTGCCCGTCGTCCCACGACCCGACCAGCGCCACCAGGCGTTCCCGGTCGCGCAGGCGACGCAGCAGCGTGCCGGTCGCGACCTCTCCGACCCGCCGGCGGACGGCGGGTGCCGTCATCGCGCGGGGGTCTCCAGGGGAGCCGAGACGAGGTGCGTCTCGTGACGCAGCCACGCGTCGACGACCTCGTACGCCCGCTTGCGCGGTCCCTCGGTCGACAGGAAGACGTCGTGCCGCGCCCCCTCGATCGGCACGACGTGGGTGTCCCCACCCAGGCAGCCCGCCCAGCGTGCGATCTGCCGCACGTCGAGGACGGCATCGGCGGCGTCGACGGCCTCGGAGTACCTCGACGTGAAGTGGCTGCGCGACGAGCGCAGCACCAGCGACGGCACCCCGACGTCGAGCCCGCGGTGGAGCCGCGCGTGCCCGAGCCGGATCGCCCGCAGCCAGCCGAAGGTCACCGGGAAGCCGGTGACCGGCTTCCACGCCGTGTTGAACTCCCACTCCCCGAAGTGCGACGCAGCCAGGCTCGACCCGTACGCGTCTCCCGGCGGCAGCTTGATCACGGTCGTGGGCTTCACGCGACCGACGAGCTTGACGACCTCGGTGCCGACCGTGCGGAGGTACGGCGCGCCCTGGAGGTCGAACCACGGGCTGTTGAGCACCAGTCCCGCGACGTCTTCCTCACGCTTGCCGGCGCGGCGACGTCGGTCGAGCCACAGCGGGAGGATCAGGCCGCCGGTCGAGTGCGCCGCGAGGACGACGTCGCCGCCCTGCTCCGCGCGGACGATCGCCAGCGCCTGCTCGAGCTCGACGTCGTACGAGGCGAGGTCGGAGACGAAGTGCGCGGTATGCCCCGGATGCAGGGAACGACCGCACTTGCGCAGGTCGAGCGCGTAGAAGGCGAGGCCGCGCGCGGCGAAGAAGTCGGCCAGCGCGGTCTGGAAGAAGTAGTCGCTGAAGCCGTGGACGTACAGGACCGCTCCGGTGGCAACCTCGCCGGGCTGCGGCACCCGGCGTACGAGGGTGGCGTCGATACGGCCCTCGCCGTCGGGGTCTTCGCCGAGGTCGATGCGGTGCTGCTCGTACCCCACGCCCAGCACGTCCGGCTGCCAGCTGGTCATCGGTGCTCCTCTCGCGGCCGCTCGCCCGCGGCCTCCCACGCCGAAAGCGTACGGGGAGGCGCACGGGCGAGCCGTCACGGTCTTCGGAGTCAGCCGACCCTCTCGAACGGAGTCGGGGTCTCGCCCGTCCACCGGTAGAGGTCGAGCGCGCCGGTCTGCTTCCTCACGCCGTCCTCGGTGACGGGGCCACCCGAGGCGCCGTAGAAGTAGCCGTTGCCGACAGACACCAGCCCGTACGACGCGTCGAAGGTCCACCCGAACGTCGAGGACGCCGGGTCGTACTGGCCCTCCGGCAGCAGCGTCAGGTGGTCGCCGAGCTCGGGCTCGGCCTGGCCGCGCACCACGGCCTCGTACGGCGGACGGTCGCCGTCGACGACGAACAGCGAGTAGTTCGGATAGCTGGGCTTGGTCCCCTCGTAGACGGCGAGGAACCAGTTGCCCGACGCCTCGTCGTACTCGAGGTTCTGGACGCCGTACGTGGTGTTGCCCGTGAAGACGAAGTACTTGTTGCGCACCTCGCGCGGGCCGCTGCGGTGCGGGGCGTCCTGGGCGAGCGGCCGCTCGTACCGGCGCCAGCCCGAGACGTCGTACTCCAGCAGCACCTGGTTGTCGTTGTCGATGCGGTCCTTGTGGGCGTAGATGCCGTACGCGACGCGCAGCACCTGCTTGCCCTTCGCCTTGCCCTTGCCCTGGTCGGCGGCGGGGCCGAACGCGACGCCGTCGATGCCGCTGCTGCCGTAGCGGTGGTCGGCCGTGTTGGCGGTGTCTCCGTCGAACGTCCCGTCACCGTCCATGTCGGCGGTGAAGTCCTCCACGACCTCCGGGAGGTAGACGGTCGTCATCACGCCGTCGGTCTCGGCGTCCATGCCGACCCGGTCGACCTTGTCGCCGTCGAAGATCGCGATGTAGAAGGCCTCCTCGGCCTTGTACTCCAGCGAGCCGTAGACGCGGCCGTCCTTCTCGTTGAAGTCGAGGTCACCGAGGTGGCCGGTGAGCCCGGTCACCGTGCCGAGGACGTTGCCGTCGAGGTCGGTCTTGACGAGCATCTGCGTGAACGACCAGTAGACGACGCCCTCGCGCTCGTCGATCGCGGCGCCCTGGACATGGCTCGTCGGCCAGGCGCCGCCGTCGATGTGGCGAGGAAGGGCAGGTGGTCTCGAGGGCTTGTCCGCGCGTTGCTGCGCGGAGGTGGGGGTACGCTCGCCCGCCGGCTCGGCGACGGCGGACGTGGTGGGGAGGAGCAGAGCGGTGGCGGCCACGAGGGCGGCCCCTGATCGTACGAGCGGGTGGCGCATGGGTTCCTCTCGTCGGATGTGCTTCCTGCACATCGAACCTAGAGGAGTTGGCGGTTTTCCGACACCGAGGCGGCGAGACGACAAACGTCGGGCGACGAGAGCGTGTCTTGCTCAGTCGTGCGGGATCTCGCTGATGACCTGCGCACCGAGGGTCCGGCTCAGCAGCTCCTCGTGGCTCAGACCGTCGTTGTCCATCGCCGGGTCGTCCGCGCGGGCGTGCCGGTCCGGGTCGTACGCCTCAGGTCGTGCGACGTCCTCGCGCAGCTGGGCGCGAGCGGCGGCGATCGCGTCGGCGCTGGCACGCTCCGGTCGCGCGGGAGCGTCGGAGGGTGGCGCTGCCGACGCGGGCGGCGCCTCGGGCACCGGACGGGGAGCCGGCGCTGGGGCGGCGTCTGCCGGGGCGGCCGGCTCCGGCGCACGGGTGGGCGGCGCCGGGGCGGGCGCGGCGCTGCCGCCGGCGGCCGAGGGATCGACGATCGCCTCGACCCGCCACGTCCCTCCAAGGACGTCCGCGAGCGCGTTGGCGAGGATGCCGTCGGAGCCGCTGCGCGCGAACGAGTCGCGGGCGCCGGCGTTGACCAGCCCGATCGTGACGGTGCTGCCCTCCAGCGAGTGGACCTGGGCGTTCTGGCTGAGCATGACCCACGTGAAGCGCCGCAGCGCGCGGACCTTGTCGAGGATCTGCGGCCACAGCCGGCGGACGTCGGCCACACCGACGGCGCCAGGTGCTGCGGGCGGCTGCTGGGGCGCCTCGGCAGGCGCGGCGGCGGCAGGCGCCGGCTCTGGCGCGGGAACAGGCGCGGGCGGGGTCGCCGCTACAGGAGCAGGCGCGGCCACCGGAGCAGGCGCAGCGGCCGGAGCAGGCGCGGCCACCGGAGCAGGTGCTGCCTGCGGAGTGGACTCGCCGACCATCGCGAGCCGTCGCTCGATCCGGTCGAGCCGCGCCTGGAGGCCGTCGGGAGTCGCGTCGGCGCCGGGCAGAAGGATGCGCGCGCAGATGAGCTCGAGGAGCAGCCGTGGCGCCGTGGCCCCCCGGAGCTCGGTCAGGCCGGCGCTCACCACGTCGGCGGCGCGCGTCAGGTCGGCGCGACCGAAGCGCGCGGCCTGGTTCTCGATGCGCTCCGCACGGTCGCCGGGGATGTCGATGAGCCCGATGGAGATCGCGTCGGGCACGTTCGCGACGATCACCAGGTCGCGCAGGCGCTGGAGCAGGTCCTCGGCGAACCGGCGCGGGTCCTGCCCGGTCTCGACGACCTTGTCGATGGCGGCGAACACCGCGCCCCCGTCGCCCGCGGCGAACGCGTCCACCACCTCGTCGAGCAGCGAGTCGGGCGTGTAGCCGAGCAGCGCGGCGGCGAGGTCGTACGTGACCCCGTCGTCGCCGGCACCGCTGATGAGCTGGTCGAGCACGCTGAGGGTGTCACGGACCGAGCCGCCGCCTGCACGGACGACGAGCGGCAGCGCCGTGGGCTCGAGCGGCACCCCCTCCGTCCGGCCGAGCTCTTCGAGGTACGACGTGAGGACCTTCGGCGGGACGAGCCGGAACGGGTAGTGGTGGGTCCGTGACCGGATCGTGCCGATGACCTTCTCGGGCTCGGTCGTCGCGAAGATGAACTTCAGGTGCGGGGGTGGCTCCTCGACGAGTTTGAGGAGCGCGTTGAAGCCCTGGCTCGAGACCATGTGGGCCTCGTCGATGATGTAGACCTTGTAGCGGCTGTTGACCGGCGCGAAGAACGCCCGCTCGCGCAGGTCGCGCGCGTCGTCGACACCGCCGTGGCTCGCGGCGTCGATCTCGATGACGTCGATGCTGCCCGGCCCGCCGCGCGCGAGGTCGCGGCAGCTCTGGCACTCGCCGCACGGGTCGGCCACCGGCGCGCGCTCGCAGTTGAGGGCGCGCGCGAGGATGCGCGCGCTCGTCGTCTTGCCGCACCCACGAGGTCCTGAGAAGAGGTAGGCGTGGTTGACGCGGTTGTTGGCCAGCGCGTGCCGCAGCGGCTCGGTCACGTGCGACTGGCCGATCACCTCGGCAAACGTCTCTGGGCGGTAGCGCCTGTACAACGCCATGGGTTCGTCCACGCCTCAACCCTAACGATCGCTCATGACGGTCGGCGGAGGCCGCCGTTGATGCGCAAGGCCCCACGACATCAGCGTCGCGGGGCCTTCCGGGGGTTTGCTTTCTCGCACGGCGCCCGAGGCGCACTTGCACTGTCCTACCGTGCTGTTTGCCCGGCGTGCAAGGGCATCCGGGGACTTTTTCGGCTATCCAGAGGGTCGTACACAGGCACCGCTACGCCATCCACAGAGATGGGGAGTTCATCCACAGTTTCGCCCACAGGCAGGAGTCGTCGGTTCACACCGAACGCTCGTCCGCGGGCGGCCGCCCGTACGTGACCGCGTCGACCACCTCGGGCGGCGACGTCTCGACCAGCTGCCGGTCGGGCCGCGCGCCCAGCGCATCGTTCACCGTCGAGAACGCGAGCCGGAGCGCGACGAACACCGTGGCCTCGAGCACGGCACGGTCGTCCAGGCCGACGGAGCGCAGTCGCGCGACGTCGTCGGGCGACGTGGCGTTCGGGTCACGGACGACCGCGTCGGCCCACGCCGCGAGCGCGGCCGCACGCGGCTCGAGGACCTCCCACCGCCCCTCGATCACCGAGGCGGCCGTCGCCGGGTCGGCGAGACCGGCGAGCCGGCGCCCCCACGCGAGCGAGCAGTAGGAGTCGCCGCGGGCCGCCGCAGCCGCCACGACGAGGACGGCCCGGTCGTCGTCGGTCAGCGCGCTGTCGCTGGCGACCGCCGCCCGCGCCGCGGTGAACGCGTCGTTCACGTCAGGGCGCCAGGCCCACAGGCGTGTGAGGTTGTCCACGTACCCGCCGGCGTCTCGGTCCCCGGCGTACATCGCGGTGACGGCGTCGGTCTGGGGCGGCTCTTCGAGGAACATCACCCCAGCATGGACCCGCGGGGGTCCGGGAGGGTGCAGACATGAAAAGGTCCCTCGCGCACCCGATAGAGCTCACTTACCCTTGCTGCCTTCCGGCCCTGGGGGAGTTGGGCGAGATACCGCCGCGCGAGGGACTGCCGTCATCCTACCGACAACGGTCAACGTCCTCGGGCACGGGGCTCGACCCCGGCCCGATTCACGGCCGCCAGGCGCGAACGGGTACCCTGCTCGCGGAGGATTCGCATAGTGGCCTAGTGCGCACGCTTGGAAAGCGTGTTGGGTTAACGCCCTCAGGGGTTCGAATCCCCTATCCTCCGCCAGCCACGACGGCCCGGCCCGCACGACGCGGTCCGGGCCGTCGTCGTACGCGGCGCGACGACGTGCCCTGAGCGGCGGCGAGAGCCGAGGTCGGCCTGACTAGACTGCAGGGGTGATCTTCCGAGGAGTGGGCGAGGGCAAGCCGTACCCTGAGCACGGCCTGACCCAGAGCCAGTGGGCGAAGCTGCCGCCGCAGCAGGTCCGGCTCGACACGCTCATCACCATCAAGCGCCAGCTCGACCTGGCCAGCCTCCTCGACGAGGACTCCACGTTCTTCGGCGACCTCTTCCCGCACGTCGTCGGCTGGCAGGGCGGGCTCTACCTGGAGGACGGTCTGCACCGCGCGCTGCGCGCAGCCCTCCAGCAGCGCCAGGTGATGCACGCCCGCATCTACACGATGGACAGGTGACCATGACCCGGGGGTTGCGTACGTTCCTCACGATGGCGGTGCTCGTCGCCGTCTTCGTCGGCGGCACCTACACGGGCGTCCGCCTGCTCTTCGCCAAGCCGCCGAGCCTGCCGGAGGTCGCTGCCGACACCTGCCGCAACCGCACGCTCGACCGAGGCGAGCAGCTGTCCACCAACCAGGTGCGGGTGAACGTCCTCAACGCGAGCGAGCGCTCGGGCCTGGCCAACCGCACCATGATCAACCTGCAGACCCGAGGCTTCTTGCCCGGGACGATCACCAACGCTCCCGAGGACACCCGGATCGGCAACGTCCGCGTGGTCGCCCGCGAGCCCAACCGCGTCGACGCCCGCCTGGTCGGCGCTCAGTTCAAGGGCAAGGTGCAGTACACGAAGGGCGTGCCCGGCGACGACGCCAACGTCGAGATCCTCATCGGCAAGAAGTTCGAGGGCCTCAAGAAGAAGACGATCGAGTCGATGAAGGCCAAGAACCGCGTCACGATCTGCGTCCCGGACCTGACGGAGCCCGTGTCCTGACGACGCGTACGGTCGCCAGGACACGGGCCCGCGTGCTCAGCTGGTGATCGCCACCACTCCGAGGTGGTTGGAGATCGAGTTGTAGCGCTCGGCGTACACCCGGATGCCGCCCATGTCGTAGGCGATGATCATGCCTCGGATGGAGGCACGCGGGAGCGTGGAGTTGCGCTGGTAGACAGGGCCGCCGCTGTCGCCCCTGCGGACGATCACCCGGTCGTCGCTGCGTCGGCCTCGCATGAGGTACGTCGTGCAGGTCGCCGGGATGTCCGGGTCGTCGCAGTACGTCGCGGAGAGGCTCTTGATCTCGACCCCGCACACCGACTTCGTCACCTGGCCCGACAGGCACACCGAGTCACCCACGTCGCCGTCGTTGGCGCCGGTGACCACGCGGGTGGTGAAGTTGTCGAGGCCGTCGGTGTAGATCGAGTTCGTGTACGTCGAGCCGGCCAGGCGCGCCTGGTCGTACTCGGGGTAGCTGGTGCGCCCGGCGGTGTTCCCGAAGAAGTACGAGCCGGAGTACCACGACGTGCCGTTGGGACCACAGTGTCCCGCGGTGACGGAGTAGCGCGTGCTCGACGACTTGCTCTTCACCGTGAACCCGGAGGTGCACCCGGTCGAGCCGGCCGTGATGCGGGCACCGCCCCAGTGCGGCGAGGTGTCGGAGTTGCGCGAGGCCCGGGCGCTCTCGCCGCTGTAGCGGACGACGACGGCGCCTGGCTTGACGCCCTCGACCGGTGCCCGCGCGACGTCGAGACGACCTGCGGCAGGTGCCGCCCCCTCGACGTCGACGACCACCGACTCGAGCTCGGGATCGAGGTCCATGCTGAAGCTGCTGCGCTGAGCGGCGTCGTCGGCCCACTCCTGCGCCATGACCTGTCGCCAGGCCGTCCGCAGCTCGTCCGCGCTGCGCTCGGACTTCGTGACCGTGAGGTTGGCACGTGCCGAGGGGGGAAGACCCGACGTCACCCGCGCGATCAGCGCGGCCGGGTCGGTCTCACGGGTGACGACGACCTCGTAGCCGTCGGCGGCGCTGCCGATGACTCCGATGATCCCGGCGTCGAGGCCGACGGGGACGCCGTCGGCGGGCTTCGCGCCTCGGGGGGTGAGAAGGGCGGTCAGTCGTTGGGCCACCTGACGTTGGACGGTAGTGACCGTCGCGGTCTCGGCGGAGGTGGGGGCTTCGTCACCGGCAGCGGGACCGCCGGTGGTGGTGAGGAGCCCGGCGCTCAGGACGAGCGCGAGGGCTGGGACGGTGATGAGCTGGCGTGGAGTCGACATCGGGGCTCCTTCGTCGCAGGGTCCGCTGCCCGAAGGTTAATGGGAGTTCACTAGGTCCGCTCGGCAACTGCTGGACCATCTGGCCGGCTTTGGTTAGCCTTACCTGAGATGCGCTTCCGAACGAGGAGAATCCGTGAGCACCACGACCGACACCGCCGTCGCCGCCTGGCGCTTCTTCGACGTCGAGGTCGCGCGTACGCAGGTGCTCTCCCGCTCGTTCGTCCGTCTCACGTTCCGCGGTGACGACCTCGACCAGATCGCCGACAACGGCTTCGACCAGCGCATCAAGCTCGTCCTGCCCGACGCGACCGGCGGGTACGACCACGTCCCGAGCGGGCTCGACTGGTACGACCAGTGGCGCAGCCTCCCCGACGAGCACCGCAACCCCATCCGTACGTACACGATCCGCTACGTCCGCCCGGAGCTTCGCGAGGTCGACGTCGACGTCGTCCTCCACGGCCCCACCGGACCTGCCGGCCGGTACGCGGCGACCTGCCGGCCGGGCACGCGCGGAGCGCTGATGGGCCCGAACGCGCTCCACCCGGGTCCGCACGGCGCGATCGAGTTCGCCGTCCCCGACCCCGGGCACCCGCTCCTGCTCGTCGGCGACGAGACCGCACTGCCCGCGATCAGCCGGATCCTCGAGGACCTGCCGGCCTCGACCAGCGGGCACGTCGTCGTCGAGGTGCCGTACGCCGAGGACTTCACCGAGCTCACCCGGCCCCGCGGGATGGCGCTCACGTGGGTCGCCCGCGAGGGCGGCGAGCACGGTGCGCACCTCGTCCCGGCGGTCCGCCGCGCCGCCGACGACCTGCTCGCCGGCGTGCGTACCCGGGTCGAGACGGTCGCCCCCTCGACCCGTGCGCTCGAGGACGTCGACGTCGACAGCGAGATCCTCTGGGAGGTCCCTCTGGACGACGTCGGGCTCCCGCTGCCACCGCAGGGCGATCTGTACGCGTGGCTGGCCGGCGAGGCGTCGACGATCAAGACGCTGCGCCGGTTCCTCGTGAGCGAGCGCGGGCTCGACCGCCGCTCGGTCGCGTTCATGGGCTACTGGCGACAGGGTCGCGCCGAGGGCTGACGCCGCCGGCGCCCGACCCGCTCACAGCGCCGCGCTGATCCGCGGGTCGGTCGAAGGGACGGGCGCCTCCGTCCGTACCCACGGGTCCCCGCCGAAGTAGGTGGAGAAGATCGTCTCCGCGGTGCGTGTCGCCAGCGCCTGGGTCGTCAGCGTCGGGTTGGGCCCGCCGAGGGAGTTCGCCAGCGCTGAGTTGTCCGCGACGAACAGCCGCTTGACCCCCCGCGCCTCGCACCGCTCGTCCAGCACGGAGGTCGCAGGGTCGGCCCCCATCCGCATCGACGACTGCGTGTGGAGGATCAGCGGCGCCCAGTCGATGCGGTAGACCTTCTTCGCCCCTGCCGCACGCAGGATCTCGGCCGCACGGTTCGCCAGGTAGTCGCGCCGTCGGACCGTCGCCGGGGAGCGCCGCGACCCGTCGAGCTCCACGCGGGCCGGGGCCCCGTGCTCGTCTCGCGGGTAGAGCGGAGGGAGGCGGACGCGGTTGCGGGCCTCGACGTCGTCGGCGGTGATGACGAGCAGGCTGAGCAGCCGGTCGATGCCGCGGCCCATCACCTCCTTGAGCTCCGAACCGGCGAGCCGCCCCGAGCTGCCGTCCCACGCCCCCCGCTTCCCGCGGCCGAGGTCGTACTGGCATCTGATCCCGCTGCCGCTGAAGCTCATGCTGAAGGCCTGGAGCGCTGGCGGGAGCCCGCCCTGCTCGATGCACCCGTAACCGGGGAACTCCGCGCGGGCCGCCGACGCCGGGCCCCGCGAGGCCCCGGTGTCCTTGTCGAACGTGCCGACGATCCAGTCCAGCGCGTGGTCGGTCAGCCCGCGGCCGACCCAGTCGTTGGGGTTGGGCAGCTCCGAGGACAGCCACAGCCTCGGCGTCTCCACACAGCCTCCGGCCAGCACCACGACCCGGGCGTCCTCGCGGGACGGTGTCCTTGTCGTCGTTGGTCCGGTACGTCACGCCGGTCGCCACGCGCTCCCCGTCACGCACCTCGGTGTGGACCTGCGTGACGAACGCGTCGGTCACCAGCGTCGCGTCGCGACCGCCCGAGGACCACGCGCTCGCGGTCACGGCCATCGGCACGTAGCTGTTGTCGGTCGAGCGCTTGGCGACGAGGTTGCGCGGCGCGTCGAGCGGTGAGCGGCAGCCCTGCGCGCAGAAGCCGCAGAACGTGCATCCCTGCGCCTGCGGGTAGTGCAGCAAGGACGAGTCCGAGGTCCGGCCCGCCGTGCCGTGAGGCTGGAGGATCGCGTTCTCCTGCGGCCGGAAGGCGACGCCGTGGGTGTCCTTGGTCGTCTGCACCGGCAGCCCGAGCGCCTCGCAGCCGTCGAAGAACACCCGCTCCTTTCGGCCCATGGGCGCGGTCTGGACCGGCAGCGTCGCCTCGACCCACTCGTAGTACGGCACGAGCTCGTCGTAGCCGAACGGGAACGCGTGCGCGGTGTCGTACGCACCGCGGTCCGCGCCGTCGTACCCCGCGAACGCGCCCTGGTAAGCCCGCGGGCTGTTGCCGTAGTAGTGCAGCGTCGTGCCCCCGACGCCGGTCACGTTCCAGATGTAGGAGTTCTGCGGCTGGTCGCGGATCCAGGCCGGGCGCGACCGGTCCCGAGGGCCGACCCGGAAGTAGCCGTCCTTCGGGTTGAAGGCGTCGTTCTCGAAATGGGTCCACTCCTGCTCCGGGTTGTCGTGGGCGGCCCCGGCCTCGAGCAGCAGCACGTCGAGACCACGACCGGCCAGCTCGGCGGCGACGACGGGGCCGCCGCCACCGGCGCCGACGACGATGACGTCACGCATCACGCCACCTCCGTCCGGCCCTGGTAGTAGCCGAGCAGCTCCGGATGTCCGTCCGGCGGCCGCGTACGCCCGGGCAGGTAGCGCGTCTGGTCCCACCCGATCGGGCGGCGGACGAGCTGACGCGTGGCGCGGTCGAACGTCGACTGCTCGCTGTACATCCCGTCCGAGGGCAGCGCCAGCATCGCCATCGAGAGGAAGCGGATCAGGGAACGCAGCTCGTCGGCGAGGAAGTCGCCCACGAGCGGTCGCAGCGCGGCCACCACCGAGGGCTCAGGCCCTTCGAGGTCGGCGAACACGCGTGCCTTCTCGGTGTAGCGCAGGCGCGCGAAGGGCGAGTCGAAGCCGATCCGGAACAGCGATGCCGGCACGAGCACGCTCGCGGTGACGTTGAGCAGCAGCGCGATGACGATGGAGGCCGGGAGGTGCTCGTCGTTCTCGAGCACGAGCGTGAGCGCCTCGTCGACGCGCTGCGCCCGCGACAGCCCGACCCGCCGCAGCGACAGCGGCAGCGGCGTCGGCAGCGAGCCGAGCTCGCGCGTGCCCTCGGTCATGAGGGGGACGACGATCGCGTCCGGGAGCGGCAGATAGCCGTCGATCGTGTCCATGAGGAACTGGGGCGTCTTCGTCGCGACGCCACCCGCCTCGGCGCGCACCTCGAGCTGGCGCAGCGAGTAGAGGTCGGGTCCGGGGAGGCAGAAGGCCGCGACTCCGCTGAACGTGTCGAACGCCAGGCGCTGCAGCTGCGGCCGCAACCACCTCATGAGGTCCTCGATGACGTCGGCGGTCGCGGTCGGCGCCGCGGCGCCCGCCGAGGGAGGCCCGGCCAGCGCCGGCGGGAGCGCCACGGCGAGGCCGAGGACGCCGGCACGGACGAGGAACGCCCGTCGGCCGGTGACGAGTGGAGGGCGGGCGGGGTCGAGGTCGGCGAGAGGGCGAGGGTCGGTCATGGTGGCTCCTGGGTGGGTACGCCGTGCCGGGGGCACCGTTCTCGCGGGTGCTTGGCCGCGTGGGTGCCCCGAGAGAGGCGGACGTAAACCCATGCGCAACTCTGTGTCACAAATTCGCCGGTTCCCGCGTCGCTAGGCTCCCGGCATGACTGAATCCGTCGTGTTCGACATGGACGGCGTGCTGATCGACTCCGAGGAACGGTGGGACGCCGTACGCCGCGAGCTCGTCGCCGCGGCCGGCCGGCCGTTCCCCGACGAGGCGACGCGCGCGATGCAGGGCATGAGTGCACCGGAGTGGGAGCGGTACCTCCACGAGGAGCTCGGCGTCCCCGGCACGCCCGAGCAGATCGGCCGCGAGGTCGTCGACGCGATGGCGGACGGCTACCGCGACGACCTCCCGCTGCTCCCCGGCGCCGTCGACGCGGTCACCGCCCTCGCCGCCTCGTACCGGCTCGCGGTCGCCTCCTCGTCGAACCGGAGGCTGATCGAGCTCGTCCTCGAGCTCGCCGGCATCGCCGACCACTTCGATGTGGTCGTGTCGAGCGAGGAGGTCGACCGAGGCAAACCCGACCCGGACGTCTACCTCGAGGCCGCCCGACAGCTGGGAGTGGCGGCGGACGCGTGCGTCGCCGTCGAGGACTCCTCCAGCGGACTGCGCGCCGCACACGCTGCCGGGATGGCCGTCGTCGCGGTGCCGAACCGCGCCTTCCCGCCCGACCCCGACGCGCTCGCGCTCGCCGACGTGGTCGTCGAGCAGGTCGGCGAGGTCACGCCCGCGCTGGTCGCCGACCTGCGCTGAGGCCGAGAGCGCCCCGAAAGCACCGAAAGCACCGAACCCCGCCCGGGATCCCGGGCGGGGTTCGTACGGCGGTGGCGGTGGGATTTGAACCCACGGTAGGTTTCCCTACACAACATTTCGAGTGTTGCACCTTCGGCCGCTCGGACACGCCACCGCAGAAGAGATTACCGGACCGACCCCAGTCCTCCCGCACCGGGTCGTCGCCTCATCGATGGTCGGCGAAGAAGGCCAGCAGCTGGGCCGCGGCCTCCTCCGCCCGCACGCCTCCACGTACCTCCGGACGGTGGTTCAGCCGACGGTCCCGCACCACGTCCCAGAGCGAACCGACCGCGCCCGCCTTCTCGTCGTACGCGCCGAAGACCAGCCGCGAGACCCGAGCGAGCACGAGCGCACCGGCGCACATCGTGCACGGCTCCAGGGTCACGACCAGCGTGCAGCCGTCGAGCCGCCACTCCTCCCCGCGGGCCGCTGCCGCCGCACGCAGCGCGATCACCTCGGCATGGGCGGTCGGGTCGCCGTCTCGCTCACGGGCGTTCCAGCCCTCGCCGATCACCGTGCCGTCGGCGTCGACCACCACGGCACCGACCGGCACGTCGCCGGTCTCGACGGCGCGGGAGGCGAGCGTGAGGGCACGGCCCATCAGGCCCTCGTCGTACGCGAGCGGGGAGTCCACGTCAGTCGAGCAGCGCTTCGTAGGCCTCGCCGAAGCCCAGCCGCTCGGCGATGTCGCCGAGGACCTCGTCGGGGTAGGCGTCCGGGTCGTCGAGCAGCACCGCGAGGTCGATCGCGGTCACACCGAGATCGCTCAGGATCTCCATGTCGCCTGCCGGCTGCGGCTCGTCGTCCTCCTCCGGGTCGGGCAGGTCGAGCGCATCGGCGACCGAGCTGGCGAGCGGCCACTCGTCGACCGCCGTGACGTCGGAGAGGAGGAGCTGGGTCCGCGGTCCGGTCACGCGCGCGAGCACGAAGAAGTCCTCGTCCACGGCGACCATGCCGATCACGCCGCACTCCGACGGGAACGGCCGCAGCGCACGCTCGAGATCCTCGACGCTCGCGGTCACGTCGGCAGGCAGGCGAGACACCTGCCAGAGGCCTTCCTCGCGGTAGGCGAGCACCGCGACGTCCACCTGGTCCTCCGCCACGACCCACACCTCCTTCGACGCAGCACAACACGTACACCCGAGGATGGCAGAGGAAGGCAGCCCAGTGTTGGGGAGACGCACCCCGTTCGTCGCTCGGTAGGGTTCCGGTCATGGACATCCACGTCGTCGACCACCCGCTGGTGGACCACAAGCTCACCACCCTGCGGGACGCCGAGACCGACTCCCCGACCTTCCGGCGCCTCACCGACGAGCTCGTCACGCTGCTCGCGTACGAGGCCACGCGTGACGTGCGCGTCGAGGACGTCACGGTCCAGACCCCCGTCGCCGCCGCGAAGGGTGTCCGCCTGGCGCCGCCGAAGCCGCTCATCGTCCCCATCCTGCGCGCCGGTCTCGGCATGCTCGAGGGCCTGCAGCACCTCCTGCCCACGGCGGAGGTCGGGTTCCTCGGGATGATCCGCAACGAGGAGACGCTCGAGCCCGCCACGTACGCCGAGCGACTGCCGGACGACCTCACCGGCCGCCAGGCGTACGTGCTCGACCCGATGCTCGCGACGGGCGGGACGCTGTCGGCCGCGATCGAGTTCCTGGTGCAGCGTGGATGCACGGCCATCACGGCGGTCTGTCTCCTCGCCGCCCCGGAGGGCATCGCGCGCGTCGAGGCCGACCTCGCCGACATCGCCGTGCCGGTCTCGCTCGTGGTCGCCGCGGTGGACGAGCGGCTCAACGAGCACGGCTACATCGTCCCTGGCCTCGGTGACGCGGGCGACCGCCTCTACGGCGTCGTCTGACCGCTTCGTTGGGCCCACCGAAGCCTGCATGCCCCACCTGAACGTTGAGGTGGGGCGCGCACGCTTCGTGGGGGTACGCCGACGGAATCGCCGGTTGTCCACAGCTGCGACGCGCCGTGGATGCGCGGACCGGTGGCGTCCCGCCAGGCTTCCGGGATGGAGATCGAGCACGACCCGGCGATCAGAGCGCTCGCCGAACGGCGCGGCGGCTACTTCACGACGGCCGACGCGCGAGCGTACGGGTACGGCCCGACGCCGCTCGCGGCTGCCCGTCGGCAGGGAGCGCTCACGAAGGTGCGGTACGGCGCGTGGGCGCTGAGCCGGATGCACGAGGCGCTCGACGCGACGGAGCGGTACGCGGTCTGCTGCCTCGCGGTCGCGGACAAGCTCGGGCCGGGCACCGCGCTCACCCACCACTCGGCGATCGCCGTACGGGGCCTGCCGCTCGTCGCGGTGGACCTCTCGGTCGTGCACGTGACACGACTCGACGGCCGAACCGGGCGTACGGTCGCCGGCGTCCGTTTCCACGAGGGCTCGCTGGCCGATGACGAGATCGCCGAGGTCGCAGGCCGACCGGTGTCCACGCTCCCGCGGGCGGTCTGGGAGTCGGCGTCGCTCGCACACGTGCGCAGCGGCGTCGTGCTGATGGACGCGGTCCTCCACCGCGAGCTCGTCGATCGCGAGCAGCTCGAGCGCGCCCAGGTGCGTCATCGCGGGTGGCGGGGAAGCCCGCGCGCGGCCGCGGCTCTCACGTTCGCCGACGGCAGGTCGGAGTCGCCCGGCGAGTCGCTGGGGCGATGGATGTTCCACGTGTTCGACCTGCCGGAGCCGGAGCTCCAGTACGACGTCTTCGACGAGGACGGCAGGTTCCTCGGCCGCTCGGACTACGCCTGGCCGCAGTGGCGGCACCTCGGCGAGTTCGACGGGCTCCGGAAGTACCTCCGCCCGTACAAGCAGGGCGACGACGCCTCGAGAGTCGTCGTGTCGGAGAAGCGCCGCGAGGAGAAGATGTGCGGGCAGCGCTTCGGCATGTCTCGTCTGATCTGGAGCGACGTCTTCGCGCTGGACCGCCGGGTCGCGGACCGCGTCCGCGCGCAGATGGAGCAGTCGCGGCGCCTGTTCGGCTGACACCCCACCGGAGCCGTCGACCCCCACCGCAATCTTCCGGTGGGGCGCGCACGCCGCGGTGGGCCAACGGAAAGTGACGGGGGTCATACCCGAGCCGAGGGGCGATGTCCACCGTACGAGACGCGCATCTCACCCACTGGTCGTCCGGCGGCCGCTGAGGCTAACGTCTGCCCAATGAAGATCGGCGTGGTCAGGGAGACCGCGCCGGGTGAGACCCGCGTCGCCGCCACACCGGCGACCGTCACCCAGCTGATCAAGCTGGGGTACGACGTCGTGGTCGAGTCCGGCGCAGGCGAGGCGTCCAGCTTTTCCGACGAGGCGTACGTGGAGGCGGGCGCTTCGACGGCGCCGCGCGACGAGGCCTGGCGGGCCGACCTGGTGCTGAAGATCAACGCGCCGACCTCGGACGAGATCGCGCTGCTCGCCGACGACGCGACCCTTGTGAGCCTCCTGGCACCCGCGCTGAACGAGGCACTCGTCGACGAGCTCGCGCAGCGCCGGCTGACCGTGCTGGCGATGGACGCCGTGCCGCGGATCTCGCGCGCCCAGTCGATGGACGTCCTGTCGTCGATGGCCAACATCGCCGGCTACCGGGCAGTGGTCGAGGCCGCGCACGAGTTCGGGCGGTTCTTCACCGGTCAGGTCACCGCGGCCGGCAAGGTCCCGCCCGCCAAGGTGCTTGTCGCGGGCGCCGGCGTTGCCGGCCTGGCCGCGATCGGCGCAGCGAGCAGCCTCGGCGCGATCGTCCGCGCGACCGACCCCCGGCCCGAGGTGGCCGACCAGGTGAAGTCGATCGGCGGCGAGTACCTCAAGGTCGACGTCGAGCAGGAGGTCTCGACCGACGGCTACGCACGGGCGACCAGCGAGGCGTACGACCGGCGCGCCGCGGAGATCTACTCCGAGCAGGCCGCCGACGTCGACATCGTCATCACGACCGCGCTGATCCCGGGGCGCGCGGCGCCGCGGCTGATCACCGAGGAGGACGTCGCCCGCATGAAGCCGGGCAGCGTCATCGTCGACATGGCGGCGGCCCAGGGCGGCAACGTTGCCGGGTCCGTCGCAGGCGAGAAGGTCGTCACCGACAACGGCGTGACGATCCTCGGCTACACCGACCTCGCCGGCCGCCTCCCCACCCAGGCGTCGCAGCTGTTCGGTACCAACATCGTCAACCTGCTCAAGCTGCTGACGCCGGGCAAGGACGGCCAGCTGGTCCTCGACTTCGACGACGTCGTCCAGCGCGGCGTCACCGTCGTCCGCGACGGCGAGAAGACCTGGCCTCCGCCGCCCGTCTCCGTGTCCGCCGCCCCGGCGGCCGCGGCTGCCGCCCCGACCCCCGTCGCACCAGCGGAGAAGGCTCCGACAAGCCCGGCGGTGAAGTGGGGTCTCATCGGTGCCGGCATCCTCGCGCTGTTCCTCGTCAACGCGTTCGCGCCCGCTCCGCTGCCCGAGCACTTCACGGTGCTCACCCTCGCGGTGGTCATCGGCTACTACGTGATCGGCAAGGTCCACCACGCCCTGCACACGCCGCTGATGTCGGTGACCAACGCGATCAGCGGCATCATCGTCGTCGGCGCGATGCTCCAGATCGCCGTCGGCGACGGCACGGAGAACGCCACCACCATCAGGGTGCTGTCGTTCGTCGCGATCCTCCTGGCCTCCATCAACGTCTTCGGCGGGTTCGCCGTGACCCGTCGCATGCTCAGCATGTTCTCGAAGGACTGACGCCGCCATGACTGCACAGAGTGCTGCCACCGCGGCGTACATCGTCGCCTCCCTGCTGTTCATCCTGTCCCTCGCCGGCCTGTCCAAGCACGAGACCTCGCGCAACGGCGTCTGGTACGGCATCTCCGGCATGGCGATCGCGTTGGTCGCGACGTTCGTCCTCGTCGCCGACGTCGCGGACGTCACCGCGATCGCGCTCCTGCTCGCCGCCGTGCTGATCGGCGCCGCGATCGGCCTCTGGCGTGCCCGGATCGTCGCGATGACGCAGATGCCGGAGCTCATCGCCCTGCTCCACTCGTTCGTGGGCCTCGCCGCCGTGCTGGTGGGCTGGAACGGCTATCTCGCCCCGAACCACCTGTCCGGTTCGCTGGCCGACATCCACCACGCCGAGATCTTCATCGGCATCTTCATCGGCGCGGTGACCTTCACCGGCTCGATCGTCGCCAACCTCAAGCTGTCGGCCCGGATGCGCTCGGCGCCGCTGATGCTGCCGGGCAAGAACGCGATCAACATCGGGGCGCTCGTCGCCTTCGTGGCCCTGACGATCTGGTTCGTCGTCTCCCCGAGTCTCGTCCTGCTGATCGTGGTCACGGTGCTCGCCCTCGCCCTCGGCTGGCATCTCGTGGCCTCGATCGGCGGCGGCGACATGCCCGTGGTCGTGTCGATGCTCAACAGCTACTCGGGATGGGCGGCGGCCGCGTCGGGCTTCCTGCTCAACAACGACCTGCTGATCGTCACAGGTGCTCTCGTCGGCTCCTCGGGCGCCTACCTGTCGTACATCATGTGCCAGGCGATGAACCGGTCGTTCCTCTCGGTCATCGCCGGTGGGTTCGGCATCGAGGCGTCGAGCAGCGACACCACCGACTACGGCGAGCACCGCGAGATCACTGCGTCCGACGCCGCCGACCTGCTGACACACGCCCGCTCGGTGGTCATCACCCCCGGGTACGGCATGGCGGTCGCCCAGGCGCAGTACCCGGTGGCCGACCTCGTCCGCAAGCTGCGCGAGCGCGGGGTCGAGGTCCGCTTCGGCGTCCACCCGGTCGCCGGCCGCCTGCCGGGCCACATGAACGTCCTCCTGGCCGAGGCGAAGGTCCCGTACGACATCGTCCTGGAGATGGACGAGATCAACGACGACTTCGCCGACACCTCGGTGGTCCTCGTCATCGGCGCCAACGACACGGTGAACCCCGCGGCAGCCGAGGATCCGTCGAGCCCGCTGGCCGGCATGCCGGTGCTGCGGGTCTGGGAGGCCGAGAACGTCATCGTGTTCAAGCGCTCGATGGCGGCCGGGTACGCGGGTGTCCAGAACCCGCTGTTCTTCCGCGAGAACAGCCAGATGCTCTTCGGTGACGCGAAGGAGCGGGTCGAGGACATCCTCCGCGCCCTCTAGGCGACATCCGCGATGCGACATCGAGGGTGGCACATTCCGGATACCGACGGTATCTTCCCTGCATGACCTCCACGTTCCACGGCAGGGTTGCTGTCGTCACCGGCGCCGCGCGCGGCATCGGCGCAGGTGTTGCCCGCGAGTACGTCCGCCGCGGCGGGCGCGTCGCCCTGATCGGGCTCGAGCCCGACGAGCTCGAGTCCCTGGCGAAAGAGCTCGGTCCTGCGGCGGCCTGGTGGGAGGCCGACGTCCGCGACACGGCCGCCGTGACCAGCGCGATCGACGCGGCCGCCACCCACTTCGGACGCCTCGACGACGTGCTCGCCAACGCCGGCATCGCCTCGTACGGCACCGTCCGCCAGGTCGACCCCGAGGCCTTCGAGCGGGTCGTCGACGTGAACCTCAACGGCGTCTTCCGGACCCTGCACGCAGCGATCCCGCACGTCATCGAGACCAAGGGCTACCTCCTGGTCGTCTCGTCGCTCGCCGCGTTCACCCCGCTCGCCGGCCTCGCCCCCTACAACGCGAGCAAGGCCGGTGTGGAGGCCCTCGCCCTCGCCACCCGGCAGGAGATGTGGGTCCACGGGGTCAAGGTCGGGGTCTGCCACCCGTCGTGGATCGACACCGACATCGTGCGCGGCACCGAGGCCGACCTCCCGAGCTTCAAGGCGATCCGCGGCAAGCTCCCGTGGCCTGCCAACGGCACGACCACGCTCGAGGACTGCGTGACGGCGATCTGCGACGGCATCGCCAAGAAGAAGCGCCGCGTGTACGTCCCGCGCGGCGTCGTGGTCGCCAACATCACCAAGCCGCTCCTGTCGTCCGCGCTCGTCGAGCCGATCGCCAAGCGGATGGTGAAGCAGACGATCCCGACGATGGAGGCGGAGGTCGCGGCGCTCGGCCGCAACCACTCGAGCCACGTCCCGGTCACCGACCGGAAGTAGCGTCGACCGGCCGACCGCCGACAGTACGGGGGACGGTCAGGCGGTCGCGCCGACCGAGGCGGCGAGCGCGACGATGTGCCCGAGACGGGCGAGCTCGGAGTCGAGGACGGGCGGGCCGCCGTGGCGTCCGAAGACGACGACCGCGTCGCGCTTGGGGACGGGAGCCCCCGCGAGGACCATCGAGCCCCACTCGGCCAGCGGGCTCAGGCGCTGCGCGTGGTCGAGCGCGAACCACTTCTCGACGTCGGGGACGAACTCCGGCGCGGTCGCCGTCGCGTGCAGCACCCGGGCGCCGACACCGCCGCGCGCCAGGAGGAGCGCCCAGTCGGCACGGAACGTCTCGGGGATGCGGTCGACCAGACTCTCCAGCGCGCGCGCCGGCTCGGCCGTGAAGGCCTCGACGGCCTCGAGGTCCATCGAGAGGTTGGCGCCTGCGTTGTAGCGCGAGATCCACTGCACCCGGACACCGTCGAGACGGTGGCACGCGGTGATCAGCTGGTCGGGCATCGTCGTCACCGGGAGCTCGAGCAGCACGTCGTCGACGGCCTTGCCGTCCGAGCGGTGCTCGACGATCTCGATCGCGTGGATGTCTGCGCCCGCTTCACCGAGTGCCGTCGCGACGGCGCCGAGGGACCCCGGCACGTCAGGAAGCTCGATTCGCAGCAGAAACGCCATTGGTCAGAATCCTCCGTTCAGCCGTCCGCGCTCCTCACGCGTGCGCGGTCGACGGTGACCACGGCCTGTGCCCGCGCCGAGCATACCGACTCCGCTCAGCGATCGAAACGTCCCGCCGCCGGCCGGCTCAGGAGCTGACTGTCGTGGAGGCCGTCGTGGCAGCGGTCGCGGCCATGACGGCGGCGAGCACCGCGGCGTCGGCGGCCTCCACCACCCGGCGGACCCCGTCGCTCGCCCAGTCGAGGGACTCGATCTCCTTCGCCCGTTGCTTGGCGACCTTGCGGTCGGCTCGGTCGACGACGGCCGAGAGCAGGTTCGCCGCACGGAGGAGAGACACCGTCGCGGCGATCTCGGGGGTCGGCTGCACGCCCAGGACGAGCACGCCGTGGAGCTGCGCCCGCAGCCCCGCCTCGTGCGCCGAGTGCTCCGCCGGCCAGCGTGTCACCGGGAAGATCCCCAGGACGCGCCCTTCCTCGCGACGGAGGATCCCGCGCGCGGCAAGACTGTCGTGGACGCGCTCCGAGGCCTTCTTGGCCAGCTCCGTGACGGCCTTCTTGGGCGGCACGGGCCCGCCCGCGCTCAGGCGGGCGAGCGCGTCGTCCAGCAAGGGCTCGCCGGTCGGGGAGCCGTCGCGTACGAAGACGCGCGTCCGCCGTCCCTCGCCCTCGACGTCGACCCGTTCGCGCAGCGCCAGCTCCATCAGCAGGGCGCCACCGAGGGCCGCGTCGTACCCGGTGCCGGTCACCGACCTCTTGCCCGTCTCGTCGTCGGTGACGAGGAGGACGAGGTCTTCGGCGATCAGCATGGCCGCCAGGCTATCCCGCGTGTCAGCGCAGCGGGTCGAGGTGCCGGGCGTACGTCGGCAGCGCGTGCCCGGTGAGCCCGTCGGCGACCATCCGGCCGGTCAGCGGGCCGAGCGCGATGCCCCACATGCCGTGGCCACCCGCGACGTGCACCCGCGGCGAGCGCGTGGCGCCGACCAGCGGCAGGCCGTCGGCCGTGCACGGACGCGAGCCGACCCACTCCTCCTGACGAGCCGTCCAGTCGACGCCGGTGAACATCGGACGGGCCGCCTCGACGATCGCGTTGATCCGGCGCGGGTCGAGCGGGGCGTCGGGACGACGGAACTCCATCATGCCCGCGACGCGCAGCCGGTCACCCAACGGCGTGCAGGCCACCCGCTGGACGGGGAAGTAGATCGGGTTCTTCGGCATCTGCTCGGGGACGACGGTGAAGCTGTAGCCGCGACCCGCCTGCACCACGCGCTTCACGCCGTACGAGCGGGCGAGCTCGCCGAGCCAGGTGCCGGTGGCCAGGACGACGGCATCGGCGCGCAGGCGCTCACCGGTCGCCGAGACGACCTCGACGCCGTTCGCCCCGAAGTCGTTCACGTCGACCACGTCGAAGCCCGAGACCAGCTCCGCACCGCGGCGCACGACGGACTCCGCGAGCGAGGCGACGTAGGCGGGCGGGTTGATGAAGCGCTGGCCGAGCATCCGCACGCCGGCCCGGACACCGGCGCCGAGCGTCGGCTCCAGGGACCGGATCTCGTCGCCGGTGAGGAGCTCGTAGTCCACCTCGCCACCCGAGGAGACGACGTGGGCCAGCTCGTCGACGAGCACCTTGCGGTCCTCGACCGAGGCGAAGCCGGCGAGGAACGGGTCGGCGTCGCGGATCGGCTCGCGCACCTCGTGCCCGGCCGTACCGCCGGTGCCCAGGACGTCGTACGCCGAGAGGGCGTCGCGGTTGAGCTCGGCGAAGATCGCCATCGCCGCCCGCCAGCGGGCCGGGGTGCAGTGCCGGGCGAAGCCGACGAGGAACTGCAGCAGGCGACGGTCGGCCGCCAGCGGCACGTACACGGGCGAGGACGGGCTCATCATCGCCCGGACCCCGTACGAGAGGACGGCGGGCTCGGGCAGCGGCAGGGTCAGCGCGGGGGAGATCCACCCCGCGTTGCCCCAGGACGCACCGGCGGCCACGCCCGTGCGGTCGACGATCGTCACGCGCACGCCGCGCTCCTGGAGGTACCAGGCGGTCGAGAGTCCGACCATCCCGGCGCCGGCGACGACGACGTGCTCAGGGCTCTTCGAGGCGCGCGACGCGCCGGTGCTCGTGCTCATGCCGTCATGGTGGGCCGTGGGGCCGCACAGCGGAGTGTGCGTTCGGCCACGATCTCGCCGCGCCCGCTGTGCAATCGCACAGCGGGCCGCTCGGGCTACCCGTGGCCGGCGACGTCGGTGACCTTGAGGTGGAGGGCGAGAAGGAGCCTCGTGTCGGGGTCGTCGAGGTCCACCCCGACCGCCTGCGAGGCACGACGCAGCCGGTTGCGCAACGTGTTGGGGTGGACGTGCAGCGTGGCGGCGGCCGCGCCCACGTCGCCGCCGTGCGCGAGGTACGCGCGGGCCGTCGGCAACAGCTCGGCACCGTGCTTCTCGTCGAACTCCACCAGCGCCGTCAACGGGCTGAACTCCTCGTAGCCCTCCCAGGCGTCCGCGCTGCGCAGCGCCACCACGTCGGCGAGCACACCGCGTACGGTCTCGACCACCTCCGTACGACCACGGCGGCGCAGCACCCGTACGACCGAGTCGGCGTCGCGCGCCGAGAGGTCGATGGCGGCCGCGGTGTCGACCGGACGTCCGACGCCGACCACGAGCGGGCCGCGCGTACGGGCGAGGAAGTCGCGCGCGACCCGCGCGGCCGCGACCTCCGATCCGGAGACGACCGCGTAGACGACGTCGTCGACCTGTGCCGCGGCAGCACTGGGCGCGACCGCCGCCAGGTGGAGGACGAACGCACCGGCCCGCGCCCCCGGCACGGCCTGGTGCGCACGGTCCGACGCGAGGACGAGGACCGTGCAGGGGGTGCGCAGACCCTGTGCCTGCGCCGCGCGGACGGCCGCGTCGCCCCCGCTCAGCAGCGTCTCGACGACCTCGACCGTGCGCTGGCGCGTCGAGTCGGCGCGCTCACGGATCCGCAGCAGCCGGTCCGCGACGACCGGCGCGAGACCGAGCATGGCCTGGCGCTGCTCGTCGGTGATGCCCTCGGGCACGGCCGCCCACACCGACCCGAGCAAGGTGCCCGCGTCGTCGCGGACCGCGACGATCGCCCGTCGGGTCATCCCCGAGCCCGGGAGGTCGACGGTGACGACGTCGCGACTTCGCGCGACCTCCGTGAAGACGCCCGCGTCGTCGAGCAGCGCGCGGTAGTGCGGAGGCACCTGCCGACCGAGGATCGTCGTGATCCGTGCGTCGTCGACGGCCTGTGAGCGCTCGGCGCCGACGCTCTGCGAGTACGCGAGGACGCTCGAGTCGGGATCCTCGATCGTGATCGGGGCGCCGACGAGCTCCGCGAGCGAGTTCGCGAGCGACGTGAGGTCGTCGTCACGGAGGTCCATGCGGGAAATGTACGTGGTCGTGGGCGTTCGGCGGGCAGGACGCTCGGCGTCGGAGGACATCACGACTCGATTTCACCCATGTCGCCCTGACCAGGGCGTCTGACACGATAGGTCACCTATGTCGTTCCCCCGCCGCACTCGCCGCCGCCCTACGTCCGTGCTCCGCCGCCTGACCGGAGCCGCAACCGCGACGGCGCTGGCGCTGACGGGCGTCGCCGCCGTGCAGACCACCTACGCCCCGGCCGCGCAGGCCGACGACGCGTCTCTCGCCGCCGCGGGTTACGACGTGATCTGCGAGAACATGCACACCCTCGGGTCGTTGACCCGCGCCGACGTCGGCCGGGCGCGCGCCATCATGGGCGGCACGGTCGACATGAACCAGTACGGCACGATGACGCTCGCGGCCAACCCCTCCTGGAAGCCCCAGGCCGGCCTCGACACCGCTGGCGACCGCTACATGCACTCGCTGCACTGGGCGCTGCCGCTGCTCAAGACGGGCCTCGCGCTCGGGGACGCGGAGGGTCAGGCGATGGAGCGGCGCTTCGTCGACCTCATGGTCGACTGGGTCCGCGACCACCCCGTCAGCAAGCGCACGTACTGGCAGAACCACCCCCAGTACCTCGGCTTCCGCATCGGGACCTTCGTCTGCATGAACCGGCTGGCCACCGCGCCCGCGCACCGAGACTGGGCCGCCAAGCAGCTGCGCGTCGAGCTCAAGAAGGCGCTCGCGTACGGCACGTCCGGCAACAACACCACGCTGAACCTCAAGCTGACGGCGTACGCGGGCGCGCGCCAGGCGGGCACCTCCGCGCAGCGCACCACGCTGCGCGACCAGACGGTCAACGTCGCCCGCCGGCTCGCCCACGCCGACGGGTCGGACCTCGAGGGCGCCCCCGGGTACGGCCTCTACCTCGGCACGATCATGCACCGCGCCCACCAGGTCTTCACCCGGTACGGGGCGACGTCGTCGGCCGCCAAGATCGCGTCGATGCTCCAGGCGCGCGGGTCGTTCTACGCGCATGCGAGCCGACCCGACCGCAACCTCGAGACGATCGGTGACACGCACCTGCAGCGGATCCCGGCGGGCGTCTTCAGCGCCACCTCCGAGGCGGAGTGGGTCCGGACCTCCGGAGCGTCGGGGGCCAAGCCGTCCGCGCTCTACAAGAGGTACGCCGGCGGCTACGCGTTCGGGCGCTCGGGCTGGGTCGCGGGCACCGACACCTCCTCGACCTTCTACTCGCTGCGGACCGCCGACCGCTACGCGCTCCCGTCGCACCGCCACGCCGACACGACGGCGATGACCTGGTACGCCGACGGCGTCGACTGGGTCGCCGACCCCGGCCCGTACGCGTACGACGGGTCGGGCCTGCGGTCTGCGGTCGTGAGGCGGAACGCGCACAGCGCGCTGGTCGCGCCCGGCACCCCCAACCGCTCGGTGTACGGGAGCGTCAAGGCGGCGAGCTCTGCCGGCGGCATCGACCGTACGTGCGTCTACGACGCGGGCTACCTGGCGTCCAGCGGCTTCGAGCTGGCCCGCTGCCTCTACTACCTGCGGGCGATCGACGCCGTCGTCGTCGAGGACCTCGTCCGCTCTACCAAGCAGTCGGGCACCGTCCAGCAGCAGTGGGTGCTTCCCAGCGGGGTGACCGCGCGGACGTCGGGCCGCCACGTGGCGCTGTCGAGCCCCGACGTCACCGGCGTGACCCGCAACGCCCGCATGCTCACCTCGGGCGTCCCCCGGGTCTCCGGCGCGACGACGACCGCCGGGATCCTCGGCCAGGTCTACGGCAAGTCGACCCGAGGGTCGGTCGTCCGGGTGCCGCTGTCGGTCGCCACCGGCAAGACCACCCGCGTCGTCACGGTGCTGACGAGCAGCGGCACCCCGGGCGTCGCACGCACGACCGTGCGTGGCCACAAGGCACTCCGCGTCACGGTCAACGGCCGCGTCCAGACCGTCACCACCTCGGTCAACGAGTTCGCACGGCTCGCCGCGAAGGTCTCGTTCGCGCGCTCCAAGGCGAAGGCGAAGGTCGGTCAGAAGGTCCGCTTCTCCACGCGCGTCACCTCGCTCGGACTTCCTGCCAAGCGGGCCAAGGTCGTGCTGCAGGAGCGCCGAAAGGGCAAGTGGCGCAAGGTCCGCACGCTGCGCACGAAGGCCAACGGCCGCGTCTCGACCAAGGTCAAGATGACCAGCAAGGGCACGAAGCGCTACCGCGTGGTCGTCCGTGCCAAGAAGGGCAGCAAGGGCTGGCGCACCGTCACCTCGCCCACCGTCACGGTCAAGGTCAAGAAGAAGCCGAAGCGCTGACCTTCCCGATCCGCACGTGCGTGACCGCGTCGGACGGGACGTGCTCGATCACCCCGTAGCCGGCGGGCAGCGGCCCCGTGAAGAGCCGCTCCCCGCCCCCGAGCACCACCGGGGCGACCGCCACGTGGAGGTCGTCGAGGAGGCCCGCCTCGAGGAACTGACGAAGCGTCGACGCGCCGCCGCCCAGCGCGACGTCGCGCCCGTCCGCAGCCTCGTACGCCTGGGCGAGCGCCGACTCGATGCCGTCGGTCACGAAGTTCCACGTCGTGCCGCCCTGCATCTCGACCGGGTCGCGAGCGTGGTGGGTGAGGACGAAGACGGGGTGGTGGTACGGCGGGTCGTCGCCCCACCACCCCTTCCACCGGTCGTCCGGCCACTCGCCTCGGATCGGACCGAACATGTTGCGGCCCATCACCGTCGCTCCGACACCCTGCGTACGGCGTGCCACGAAGTCTGCGTCCACACCCTTCGGGTCGTCGAACATCCACGTGTGGAGCTCCTCGCCGCCCACGCCGAGCGGCTCTTCGAGGCTCTGGTCGACCCCTGCGACGAAGCCGTCGAGGGACATCCCGATGTTGAACGCGCGCAGCTTCGGCATGACGTCACGTGCGCGGGACGCGCGCGCTCGGTGAGGTCTGCACGAGCAGGCTGCGCCACACGCGCTTGCCCACGACCGAGCTGGAGCCGAGTCGACGGGCGCCCTTGTACGACCGCATCGCGGCCCGCGACCGTGCGTCCCAGACGCCGCTGACCGGGAGCTTCAGCGCCCGCTGGACGGCGCTCACGGCGGGTCCACGAGTGCCCTTGGAGATCCGCAGCCCTGAGTAGGCGACGAGCGTGCGGTGCAGGCTCGACGACCCCGCCGGGGCGGAGACCCGCGGGTAGTACGGGCACGGCGTCGCGCGCCGCTTGGTGTAGCCGCCCGCCCAGTTGAGGTCCCTCGGCCGGCACGGGCCGTAGTTGACACCGGCGACCGTCCGGTCCCAGTACGAGGTGTAGCCGCGCGCGCCCGCCCACGACAACGACAGGTGGACGTGGTTGCGGTGGCAGGTCGTGTCGTACGCGGTGCCGGCCCGGTTCTTGGCCGTGCAGCCGTTGTAGACCCGCCAGCCGCTGCTCGCCCGATAGCTGGACCAGATGCGGTTGTTCCAGATGATGTACATGACGCCGAGCCGGCGGGCGTTGGCGAAGGCGTTGCCGCGCTTGTCCGTGGCGAGCAGCCACCGAGCGAGGTCGTCTCCGCGCTTCTTGCCGTTCTTCGTGCGTGCGTTCGTCATCCAGTCGACCGCGCGGCCGTCGTGGTGCTCGCTGGTCGCGGTCGTGCAGTCGCGCTGGGCCGACCAGCTGGTCACCGGCCAGGTCGCGACGAGCAGGGCTCCCAGCCGTGCGGTGCCCTTGTGCGGTTTGGCGCAGCTGTTCGGACCGACGTAGGGCGCCGGCGCCTCCACCGCAGCCGGCAGTCCGGACGGTGTGGGCGGCGCTTTCGCCGAGGCAGAGGTGGCCGGTGCGACCAGTGCGAGTGCGAGGACGGGCGGCGCCATCAGCAGCGTCGCCGTACGCCCGAGGCGCGTACGAGACATGTGTTCTTCCCCCAGGTCCCGCCCGGCGCATCGACGCGGTGCGTCGACTTCCCCACGCCGAACAGACCGTCCCCACGCTACGTATCTCAACGAGGAGTGCATCTCGAAGGCGAGTCGCGACAATTTCCCCAAATACTGACATACTCCCTCACATCCCCCGAAGCACTTGGCCCTCGCTCGGCTGCTCGCCGCGAGGTCGCAGATCTCGGGAGGTTCACATGAGCGACGTCGCTCCGGCCGCATCTCTGTGCGCTCCCCGTTCGCACGTCCGAGGGCACCAGAGCCCTCGGCTCACGAAAGGAACCACATGTCGAAGCTGAAGACGCCGCGCGGCAGGACCGTCGCGATCGTCGCCGCCTCCGTCCTGGCCATCGGTGCGCTCTCCACCGGCGGGGCGGTCGCCGCCGACACCATCGGCGCGAGGGACATCCGGCCCAACGCCGTCCGTTCCCAGCACATCAAGGACGGCGAGGTGAAGAAGCGCGATCTCGCACCGGGCGTCCAGCGGCTCCTCGACCAGGCCGGCAAGCCGGGCAAGACCGGGCCGAGGGGGCCGGTCGGGCCGGCGGGACCGAGGGGAGCGAAGGGTGAGCCTGGCGACCCCGCCAGCGACGTCAACGGCGGGCTTGAGGGCGAGGTCACCGGCACGGTGACCATCGCCCACATCGGCGGCCGCTTCGCCGACCGGGCGACCGAGGTGGGGTCGATGACCCTTCCACCGGGGACGTACCTCGTCAACGCGTACGCACACTTCGACCGCGTCGACGACACCCAGGCGTCGACCCCTGTCCTCCAGCTCGCGGTCCGCGGGGTCGACGGTTCCGCGTGGGGGGCCGACTACGGAACCGCCTTCACCGGTGAGTACCCGGCCACGGGCAACATCGAGCAGACGGCGTCGTCGACGAAGATCGTCACCGTCACAGAGGAGACCGAGGTCGACGTGCTCACGTTCGGCTACAACGCCGACACGAGCGCCAAGGGCAGCGGCAACTACACCGCCGACGTCTCGGTCAGCGCCGTGCGCGTCGGCTGACGACCACCGAGGGGTGTGCGGCGGCATCACCTGCGCCGCCGCACACCGGTGTCCCGTAACTGAGATCAGCGTTCGCCGTTAGTATCACTTACTGCAAGATGTGAGACTATGGGCCGATGGTGATACCGGATCAGCCGTGGCCGCCGACGTCTCGCGACCGGCGACGGTGGCGGACCAATCCCGATCTGCACAGCATCGACGGCCGCCGACCCAGCCGCGCAGACCGCATGCTCGATCACGTCGAGGTGGAGATCCCGGCGCGGATCGGCGACCGGACGCCTCCGCTCTCGCCGGACACGCTCGCCCTGTGCGAGGCAGCGGGTCAGGGGATCGTGGCCCTCGACGCCGGGCCAGGTCGCTACCTCACCGCGCTCGCAGAGTTCCTCACACGCACGGAGTCGTTGGCCTCGTCGCGCATCGAGCGCGTGTACGCCGATCTCGACGACCTGGCGCGCGCCAGCCTGGGTGAGGAATCATCCGCGAGCGCGACGAGCACTCTCGCCGCGACACGAGCGCTGCGCCAGCTCACCGAGTCGTGCGACGGCGGCACGCCGCTGTCCGAGCGGGCGATCCTCGAGGCGCACGCCGCACTGCTTGCTGATGATCTCCTCGAACGCCAGTCGGCGGGCAGCTACCGGACGCAGCAGAACTGGATCGGCGGCAGCGACTTCACTCCCCGCAACGCCGCGCACGTACCCCCGTCTCCGGACCTCGTCCCCGACCTGATGGCCGACCTCGTCGCGTTCGCCAACCGCGACGACCTCACGCCTGTGGCCCTCGCCGCGATCACGCACGGCCAGTTCGAGGCGATCCATCCGTTCAACGACGGCAACGGCCGCATCGGCAGGGGTCTCGTCAGCGCCCTCTTCAGGCGGCGCGGGACGACCCGCCGCACGGTCGTCCCCCTCGCCGCGGTGATGCTCGCCGACGTGGACACGTACTTCCAGAAGCTGGCCGACTACCGAGCGGGCGACGTGGAGTCGCTCGTCCGGTACGTCGCGGGTGCTGCCGTGACGGCGACGGCGGAGGCGGAGGTGTCTGCGCAGCGGTTGGCGGCGCTGCCCGCGCAGTGGGGTGAGCGGATCGTGGCGCGGCGAGGATCGGCTGCTCAGCGACTGGTGGTCGAGCTCCCCGAGCACCCCATCGTGGACATCGCGACCGTCGAGGCGGTCACAGGCGCCTCGCGAGCACGCGCCTACGACGCGATCGAGGTGCTTCAGGACGCAGGCATCCTGCAGGAGGTCACCGGCCGCGCGCGCTCTCGGATCTGGGTCGCCGCGGACGTCATGGACGAGGTCGCCGACCTCGAGGATCGGATCGGCGCCCGCTCGCGACCCTCAGCGCGCTGGCGTTGAGTCGGAGGGGGTCGCCTCGGTGACGGGGACGTCCAGGGAGAGGGAGCCGCTGGTGACGCCCTCGAGCAGCAGCTCGGTGATCGCGTCCAGGGCAGCGACCCGCTCGAGAGCGGCCACGCGCGCCTCGCGCACCGCCGCGAGCGTGCTCGTCAACGCCGGTCCGTCGGCCTCCGCGACCCGACGAAGCACCCACTGCCGCCACGTCCGCGCGCCCGGTGGCTGTGCGTTGACGTCAGCGGCGACGACCTCCGCACGGAGCCCGTCAGAGTTCGCCGCGATCCGGAGCACGCGCGCGGGAGAAGCAATGACCGAGTCGCCATCGTGGTCCACGAACGCTGCCGGCCGCGAGCTCGTGCAGAAGACCACGTCGCCGGGCTCGGTCGTGCGCCCCGACGGGTAGTGCTCGGCGAGGACGAGCGACCCGATCCGCCGGACGCCCACCTCGGCCGTGCCGAGGAGCTCGTCGACGCCGAGAACCCGCAGACCGCTCGTCGCGGTGAGGTGCTCCTCCGCGTACCGCGTCCCCGGCACCAGACGGAGCGCCCGGCGCCGGAGCATCTCGCCGACGGTGACCGACCGCAACGACGTCCCGCGCGAGGCGCTTCGCAGCGACGGCACCGCAGGCACCGGGAGGGGCTGGAGCGCCGCGTACGCGCGCTCGATCCTCGCCTGCACCGTCGTGGCGGCGACGGGCAGGTACGGCGTCGCGGATGCCACCTCGACGAGACTGGAGCGCGCCGCGACCAGGGTGCGCATCAGGACCGGGCGGAGGTGCACGTACGCGTACGAGCGCCTCCGCCGCGGCGGGCCCGCGCTGGCGACGAGGTCCGCGGCGAGATCGTCGACCACCGTGTCGGACAGGTCGGTGTCCGCCAGATCTCCGACCATCGTCACCCGGTCGGCGGCCGACGAACCGCGATGCTCGCCGCCGACGACCCACACCGCGAGCGCCTGCCTCGACCGTGCGGGGACCAGCCCTCTGGGAAGCCGCACGACGGCGCGGACCCGCCCCGAACGCAACAGCTCCGCTCGTCGGCGCTCCGCCGGGCCACCGATGCCGTCACTCAACGCCGACGCCGGCGCGACGACCACCGCACGCTGCGCGCCGTCCATCGGGAGGACCACGCGATCGAGCGAGGTCAGGATCTCCTCCGCCGACATCGACGGCTGTCCCGGGTGCGGCAGGTGGACGACATGCGTGGCGCCGGGAGGGACGGAGAACCTGCCCTCCCCGTCGACGACGATCTTGTTCGGGCGGACGCCGTGGACACGGAGTCGACGACGCAGCAGACGCACCGCACCGTGATCGCCGCTCGGCGTCAGCACCTCGATGCTCCCGCGGTCACGGTGCTCTGCCAGCACCGCCATCAACAGGTCGCTCGCAGCCGCGAAGGGATCGGCGTACGTGGCGCTCCCGTCGCTGCGGGAGGCGAGACCGACCGCGGTCCGCGCCACCAGCCGACCGACGGACGCGTGCAGCACCACCGGCTTGCGCGCGTCGAGCGGTGTCCGGAACGGGTCTCGCATCAGTCGCTCGAACGCCGCAGCCGGACTCGTCGTGCTGGCGGCGAGCAGGCTCGCGAAACGGAGCACGGCGGGCAGGCGGTCACCCACGGCCTCGAGCTCTGAGGACACCATCTGATCGTCCGGGTCGTACTCCTCAGCAAGGTCGAGCACCCCCTCGGCCGGCATGCCCGCGAGCTCCTGGCCCGAGACAGCCACCAGGCACAGCGCCGCCGTCACCGCTGCGAACACGACGGGGTCGTCGCGGTGCGAGGCACCCGCGAAGGTCGCGAACGCCGGCACGTCGTCACGCGCAGACGGATTCTTGCCGTGGCCGGTCTCGACGAGCCAGTCGGCCACCTCGTACGCGTCGAACATCTCTGTCCGGCCGCTGATCTGGCGCGGCGCGGGGAACGGGCGGTCACTGCCCGCCGTGCGAGAGCGCCACATCGAGACCACCGGCCTGCGCACGCCGGCCAGGAGCGCGACGTCGCTCGACGCGAGGAGCAGCTCGGGAGTGGGCGAGGTCATGGACCGACCTTAAGGCTAGGGGCCGCCCGTACGCTGATAAGGGCCCTTATCGGGACCCCATCCCTGGCGCTGTCGTCTTCGACGCGACCGTGCCGCCGACGTCCGAGGGCACGAGGCCCTCGGCTCACGAAAGCAGGAAGGAATCCATGTCGAAGCTGAAGAAGCACCGCAAGTCTCTCGCCATCGTCGCCGCCTCCGTCCTCGCGATCGGAGCACTGTCCACCGGTGGCGCCGTCGCCGCCGACAAGATCGGCCCCAAGGACATCCGGTCGAAGGCCGTGCGGTCGGGGCACATCAAGGACGGCGAGGTCAAGAAGCGGGACCTCTCACCTGCAGTGAAGCGCCAGCTGGAGAAGTCCGGCAAGCAGGGCGCTACCGGCAAGACCGGGCCTGCGGGCCCGAAGGGCGAGAAGGGCGAGAAGGGCGATCCCGCCAGTGACGTCAAGGGCGGTCTCGCGGGCCAGGTCCTCGACGAGGTGGAGATCGCCAAGATCGGCGGGTCCTTCGCCGAGCGGGCCACCGAGGTCGGCGCCATGACGCTCAAGCCGGGGACCTACCTCGTCAACGGTCACGCGAAGTTCGACCGCATCAACGACCGGAAGCCCTCCTCCCCGGTCCTCCAGCTCGCCATTCGCGGTGTCGACGGGTCCACGTGGGGAGAGGACTACGGGACCGCGTTCACCGGCGAGTTCCCGGCGGAGGGCAACCTCGAGCAGACGGCGTCCTCGACCCGGGTTGTCGTGGTGCCCGAGGAGACCGAGGTCAGGGTGCTCGTGTTCGGCTACAACAAGGACACGAGCGAGAAGGGCAGCGGCAACTACACCGCCGATGTGTCGGTCAGCGCGGTCCGCGTCGGCTGACAAGACGGTTCGTGTGCGGCGGCATCGGGGAGTCGCCGCACACGGACCTCAGCCCAGGTGCCGACCCAGGAACTCGCGCGTACGGGGGTCGCGCGGGGCGCTGAACAGCTGCTCGGCCGCGCCGCGCTCGCGCACCACGCCGTCGTCGAGGAACAGCACCTCGTCGGCGATCTCGCGGGCGAACTGCATCTCGTGCGTGGCCATGACGATCGTCATCCCGGCGTCCTTGAGATCGCGGACGGCCTCCAGCACCTCGCCCACGAGCTGCGGGTCGAGCGCGGAGGTGATCTCGTCCAGGAGCAGGACCTTCGGCTCCATCGCGAGCGCGCGGACGAGCGCGACCCGCTGCTGCTGCCCCCCGGACAGCGCGTCGGGGTGCTTGCGCACCTGGTCGGCGAGGCCGAACCGCGTGAGCAGGGCAGACGCCCGCTCCTCGGCGTCGCGGCGCCGGACGCCACGGGTCTTGCGCGGACCGAGCGTGACGTTGTCGAGCACGGACATGTGAGGGAACAGGTTGAACGCCTGGAAGACGATGCCGATGTCACGACGTACGTCGTCGACGTCGACCCGCGGATCGGTGATCTCGCGTCCGTCGAACCAGATCTCGCCGTCGTCGACGACCTCCAGCAGGTTGAGGCAGCGCAGCAGCGTCGACTTCCCCGACCCGGATGCACCGATCAGGCAGACGACCTGGTGGGGCGCCACGCTCAGGTCGACGCCCTTGAGCACGTCGTGGGCCCCGTACGTCTTGCGGACCGCCCGCGCGTCGAGCAACGCGCTCATGCTGCTCCGCTCTGTCGTCGGGCCGCGCGCAGCGACAGCCAGTCGGTGAACCGCGCGAGCGGGATCGTCGCCACGATGAAGAACACCGCCGCGACCACCATCGGCGTGAAGATGAAGTCGCGCGCGGAGTAGACCTGCGCCTGTCGCAGCGCCTCGAAGACGCCGATGGCCGACAGGAGCGCCGTGTCCTTCTGCAGCGAGACAAAGTCGTTGAGCAGCGGCGGCGTCACACGGCGCACCGCCTGCGGGAGCACGACGTAGCGCAGCGTCTTGCCGTACGAAAGGCCGAGCGCGCGCCCGCTCGCCCACTGGCTCGGGTGGACCGAGAGGATGCCGGCACGCAGCACCTCGGCCACGTACGCGCCGTAGCTGAGCGTGAGCGCGATGACGCCGAGCCAGAACGGGTCGGTCGGCGTGCCCTGGAGTCCGAGGGTCGGGACGCCGAAGCCGACGAGCAGCACGATCAGCAGCGTCGGCGTCCCGCGGAAGACGTCGGTGTAGACCGTCGCGACGACCTTCAGCGGCGCCATCCAGGCAGACGGCACGACACGGACGACGGCCACGAGCATCGCGAGCGCCAGGATCAGCACCTCGGCGACGAGGAACGCCTTGATGTTGACCCAGAACGCCTTCGCGATCTCCGGGAAGGCCGCCTTGGCGTCCTCCCAGTCGAAGTACGTCTCGCGGACCCGGTCCCACCCCGGCGCGGAGGTGACGAGGAGCCCGACGCCGACGAGCACCACGGCCGTCGACACGAGGGCGATCGTCATCCTGCGCCGGTCCTGCCGTCGCCGGAACGCCAGCCGCTCGAGCTGGCGCTCGCTCACCTCCCAGGAGGTGCTCACGACAGCTCGGGCACGCCCGTCGTCTCCGACAGCCACTCCTTCTCGAGGTCGGCGAGGGTGCCGTCCTCACGGAGCTCACCGATCGCCTCGTCGAGGCAGGTCACCAGCTCGCTGCCCTTCTGCAGCAGCAGGCCGAACTCCTCGCTCTGACCGGTGTCGGGCTGGAACTGTCCGACGATCGTGCCGGGCTTGGAGAGCACCGCGGCGGTCGTGTAGAACGCCGACGGCAGGTCCATCACGAGCACGTCGATCTGCCCGACCTCGAGGGCCTTGGTGGCCTGGTTGGTGTCGTCGTACACGCGGGGCTTCTTCGCGGGGCCGATCTGGTCGATGGCGGTCAGCGACGTCGTCCCGACCTGGGCGCCGAACTGGGCGTCCTTCAGGTCGGCGAAGCTCGTGGCCTTCGCGTACGGGCTCGACTCGAGCGCGACGATCGCCTGCGCCGCCTTGTAGTACGGCTCGGAGAACGTGACCGCCTTGGCGCGCTCCTCGGTGATCGAGATCTGGTTGATGTCGAAGTCGAACGTCTTCTCGCCCGGCTGGTAGCTCGTGTTGAACGGCACGGTCTCCCAGACGACCTCGTCCTCGGAGAAGCCGAGCTGGTCGGCGATCGCGTACGCGACGGCGCTCTCGAAGCCCTTGCCGTTGCTCGGGTCGTCGTCGACGAACCACGGCTCGTACGCCGGCGAGTCGGTGCCGATCGTGAGCTTGCCCGCCGTCTTGAGCGGCAGGTCCGCCTTCTTGCAGGAGGCGGTCGCGTCCGAGCCGCTGGGCTCGTCACCCTCGTCCGCGGGGGCACAGCCGACAGCGAGGGTGAGGGCGGAGACGGCCGCGAGCGCGGCGAGACGGGCGGGACGACGTACGGGGCTCATGGCACGAATCGTAAGGGTCAGAGCTGGCCGCGCTGCCGGAGGATCGGTACGACCCCCTCGGCGAACCAGTACGCCTCCTCGATGTGCGGGTAGCCCGACAGGACGAACTCCTCGATTCCGAGCTCTGCGTACTCCCCGATCAGGTCGGCGACCTCCACGTGGCTGCCGACGAGCGCGGTGCCGGCTCCCGAACGGACGAGGCCGACGCCCGCCCACAGACCCGGGTAGACCTCGAGGGCACGCGCGTCGCTCGGGGCGACCCCGCCGTGCAGCTCACGCATCCGCCGCTGCCCCTCGGACTCGCTGGAGGCGAGCGCCTCCTGCGCCTTCGCGACGTCGGCCGGGTCGAGGTCGGCGAGGAGCCGGTCGGCGACCGCCCACGCCTCCTCGCTGCGGTCGCGACTGAGCGTGTGCAGCCGGATGCCGAAGCGGACCTCGCGGCCCTCCTCCTCGGCCAGCTTGCGGATCCAGGCGATCTTCTCGGCGACCTGTGCCGGCGGCTCCCCCCACGTGAGGTAGACGTCGACCTGCCGCGCGGTGACCGGGCCCGCTGCGGCCGACGACCCGCCGAGGTAGATCGGCGGGACCGGCGCCGCCGTACGGGTCCGGGCGTCGACGACGTCGTAGAAGTCGCCCGAGAAGTCGTACCCCGAGTCGGCGAACGCCCCGCGGAAGATCGAGAGGAACTCGTCCGCTCGGGCGTACCGGTCGTCCTTGGCGACCCGGTCGCCGAAGCGCTCCTGCTCGGACTGGTCGCCGCCCACGACGACGTTGAGGGCGAGCCGCCCTCCCGACACGCGCTGGAAGGTCGAGGCCATCTGCGCGAGCAGTGTGGGGCTGACGAGTCCGGGACGCGCGGCGATGAGGAACTTCAGCCGGGTGGTGTGGGCGAGCAGGGCCGAGGCGACCACCCAGGCGTCCTCGCAGGGGGTGCCGGTGGGCGTGAGCACCGACTCGAAGCCCAGGCGCTCGGCGGTGCGCGCGACGTCGATCAGGTAGTCGAGGTCCGGCTCGCGGTAGCGGCCCGCAGTGTGCTCGGCGCCGCCCGCACGCGCGACCTCGGTCGGCACGCTGTGACCTCCACCGACGAGGGTGCGGCTGTCTCCGGTGGTGGGGAGGAACCAGTGCAGCTTCATGGGGGACCCTTCGCGGTGGGGCGGACAGACGCACGCCACCCTCTCCCACCGGCGGCCCACGGACACGGTTATCGCTCACCGCGGGTGAAACGCCACGACTTCTGCGGGCCCCGGCGAGACCCGGCCCCACGGCGGACGCAGGGACGTACGGTCCGGTTCATGCCCGAACGTCGTCGCACCCCTGCCTGGCTCCCGGCCGTCGTCACGGCGACCGGTGTCCTCGCGCTGTGGACCGTCGTCGCGGCGTCCGACCTCGTCCGCCCGGCGTATCTCGCCCCCAGCCCTCTCGAGGTGTGGGACGCGTTCGTCCGGGCGAACACGTACCACGAGATCGGCGGGGGCGTCGACCGCGTGGTGCGCGGAGAGGAGAACTACTTCCTCTGGGAGCACCTCGTCGTCAGCCTGCGCCGGATCGGCATCGGGCTGCTGCTCGCGATCCTCGTCGGCGTCCCGCTCGGGCTGCTGATGGGGACGGTCGCCTCCGTACGGCGGGTGGCGGGTCCGTACCTCGACTTCCTGCGGTCGATCCCGCCGCTGGCCTACATGGGCTTCCTGGTCGCGTGGTTCGGCATCTACGACACCTCGAAGATCTGGCTCCTCTTCCTCGCAGCGTTCCCTCCGATCGCCCTCGCGACGATCAACGGGGTCCGCGGGGTCCGGGAGGACCAGGTCAACGCGGTGCTCTCGCTCGGGGCGTCCCGGCGGCAGGTCGTCACCTCCGTCGTCCTCCCCGCGACGCTCCCCGACATCCTCAGCGGCATCCGGGTCGCGGTCGGCTTCGCCTGGACCACCGTCGTCGCCGCCGAGCTCGTCAACGGGCTGCCCGGCATCGGCGGCCTCGCGTACCTCTCCGGCACGCAGAACAAGATCGCGCTCTCGGTCGCCTGCATCCTCGTCATCGGCCTGACCGCGATCGCCCTCGACGCCCTCATCCGTCTCATCGAACGCTCGCTCGTCCCGTGGCGAGGAAAGGCCTGACCCATGACGCGTGAACCCCGCAAGCCCACTCGTACGAAGGTGGCCGCCGGCGCCGCACTCGCCGCCCTGGCGCTCCTCACCTCCGGCTGCGTCGGGGGCGGCGACGACGCGGCCGCCGGTGGGGACTCGCAGTGCCCGTGGGAGCCGGACGAGTCGATCACCGCGAAGGTGCGCATCGGCTACCAGAAGATCCCCAACGGCGACGTCGTCGTCAAGGACCAGAAGATCCTCGAGAGCTGCGCCCCGAACGCCACGATCACGTGGAGCAACTTCGCGTCCGGCGGCGACGTCGTCCAGGCCTTCGGCGGCAAGAGCCTCGACATCGGGCTCGTCGGCTCCTCGCCGGCGACGAAGGCGCTGTCCGCCCCGCTCGAGCTCCCGGTGTCGGTCGTCTGGATCCACGACGTCATCGGCGCGGCCGAGTCGCTCGTCGTCCGCGACGGCGCCGCTACCGACGTCGTCGGCCTCAAGGGCAAGACGATCGCGACACCGTTCGGGTCGACCGCGCACTTCTCTCTCCTGCAGGCGATCGCCGACGCGGGGCAGGACGCGGCCGACTACCGCCTGGTCAACGCCGAGCCCGAGCAGATCGCGCCGGCGTGGTCGCGGGGCGACATCGACGCGGCGTGGGTCTGGGACCCGACGCTCAGCGAGCTCAAGAAGGACAAGGGCACCGTGGTCCTCACGAGCGAGGACACCGCGAAGGCGGGCAAGCCGACGTTCGACGTGGCGATCGCCGACAACGCCTTCATCGAGAAGGAGGCGGACTTCCTCGCCCTGTGGGCGAAGGCCCAGGACTACGCGGTCGCCCAGATCGCCGACGACCCCGACAAGGCCGCCGAGAGCGTCGCCGTCGAGGTGGGCGTGACGACCGACGAGGCGAAGGCGCAGTTCGAGGGGTTCGTCTACCTGTCGGCCGCCGATCAGGCCGGGCCGGACTACCTCGGCGGCAAGCTCGAGAAGGACCTCTTCGCCACGGCGCAGTTCCTCCTCACCCAGGACGGCATCGCGGCCGTCGGGCCCGAGTCGGCGTACGCCGGTGGCGTCGACGCGAGCGCGGCCGAGGCGGCGGCGAATGCGGGTTCGTCGTCGTGACGCTCGAGTCGGTCCGTACGCACGCGGGCGCCGTACGCGTGGCGGGAGTCGAGCACGTCTTCGGCTCCCGCGGGGACACGGTGCCCGCGCTCGACCGGATCGACCTCACCATCGAGCCCGGCGAGCTGGTCACGCTCGCCGGGCCGTCCGGCTGCGGCAAGACGACGCTGCTGCGGCTCGTCGCGGGATTCATGCGTCCGTCGTCGGGGACGATCACGGTCGGCGACCGCACCGTACGCGGCCCGGGCGCCGAGCGCGGGGTGGTGTTCCAGCAGCCGACGCTCTATCCGTGGCTCGACGTCCGCGGCAACGTAGCGCTCGGGCCACGGCTGCGCGGAGCCGCGAAGGCAGAGCGTGCGGCACGCGCCGAGGAGTACCTCGCGATGGTGGGTCTGACCGACTTCGCCGACCGGCGGCCGTACGAGCTGTCGGGCGGCATGCAGCAGCGCGCCCAGATCGCGCGGGTGCTCGCGAACGACCCCGACATCGTGCTCATGGACGAGCCGTTCGGCGCCCTCGACGCCCTCACGCGCGAGCGGCTGCAGACCGAGCTGCTCACGCTGTGGCGGACGACGGGCAAGACCGTCCTCTTCATCACCCACGGTGTTGACGAGGCCGTGCTGCTCGGGTCACGCGTGCTCGTGATGAGCCCGCGTCCGGGGCGGATCGTCTTCGACGAGCCCGCGCCGTTCGCCGCGGCGTCTGCGGACGTCGACCCTGTCGAGCTGCGTGCGTCGGCGGAGTTCGCGGCGATGACCCGGCGGGTGCGTGAGGCGATCGCCTGACCCGCGAGTCACCGTGCGCGCACCCGCGAGTCACTCAGGCGGACGCAGGGTTCGTCGCCGCACCGTTGAGCCAGAGCGTGTCGGACGGGTCGCTGTGCGTCCCCTTCGTGCCGACGTGCTTGGAGCTGATCGTCGGACCGTTGCGGATCACGTGCCAGAGCGCCATCGCGTGACCGCGCCCCACCCCGTACTCCTCGTTGAGCCATGCCACGACCTGACCCGCCTTCGCGTCGGGCTCGGCGAACCCGCGCTCTCGGGCTTCCTCGACGAGCTCGCGAGGGGTCTTGCCGGTCTTCTTCTCGAGGGTGTCGAGGTACGCCTGGAACGACATCGTGCTCTCCTTCTCGGGGTGCGGTCCCCCTCCATCCTCTACGACCGACCGGTCGTGGAGAACTCATCGGGAGCCCTCACGACCGGCGCATCAGGCCATGCCGCGCGACGATCGGTGCACGCGAAGCGACACGATCGAGATCCGCACCGGCAGCAGCGCCGTCGTCCACGACCTGACCGGCGAGTGCGCGCAGTTCGTGCGCGCGGAAGGCGACGGCCTGCTCAACGTGTTCGTGCCTCACGCCACGGCGGGCGTGGTGGTCATCGAGACGGGCGCGGGCTCCGACGACGACCTGCTGACGGCGCTGGACGCCCTCCTGCCCCGCGACGACCGCTGGCAGCACCGGCACGGAACGCCGGGACACGGGCGCGACCACGTCCTCCCGGCGTTCATCGCGCCCTCGGTCACGGTCCCCGTGCTCGGGGGTTCGCTGGCTCTCGGCACTTGGCAGAGCATCGCGCTCGTGGACACCAACGTCGACAACGCAGTCCGCGAGGTGCGTCTCAGCTTCCTGGCAGGGTGAGCGGCCTAGGATCGTGCCGTGTCCGCACTCGAACGCGTCGCCGGCCAACCGACGTGGCTCCTCGGCCGCGCCAACGCGCGCGCTCACGCCCTGCTCACCGACGCGTTCAGGGCTCACGGACTGCGTGGACACCATTTCCGGCTCCTGGCGGCGCTCGACCAGTACGGCGCGAGCAGCCAGGCCGACCTGGGTCGCAGCACTGGTATCGACCGCAGCGACGTCGTCGCCCGGCTCGACGACCTTGTCGCCGCCGGCCTCGCCTCGCGTGATCCCGACCCGCGCGACCGTCGGCGCAACCTCGTGACCCTCACACCGCGTGGCGTCGCCATGCTCGGCACGCTCCAGTCCGTGCTCGACCAGGTGCAGGACGACGTCCTCTCGCCGCTCACGCCGGCCGAGCGAAAGACCTTCGTCCGACTGCTCGGCAAGCTGACCTGACTATCGGAGCCCCTGGGTCGCGAGCCAGTCGTCGATCGCGACGCCGATCTCCTTCGGGCGGTCCTCGGCCGCGTGATGTCCGGCGCTGCCCACGTGGACGGTCTCGAGCGCGGCGATGTTCTCCCGGCACCACTGGGCACCCCGCTCGTCGATGAGCAACGTCGGTGAGCCGTCGAACGTCAGCAGGAGCTTGGGGACGTCGTGGCTGGCGGCGAGCCAGGCGTCGTACGCCTCGATGCGCCCCGTCACGGCAGCGGGCACGCCGTCGATGGGGATCTGACGCGCCCAGGCGAGCACGGGGCGTCGACTCTCCGGGGTGGGGAACGGCGCGAGGTACGCGGAGAGCTCGTCGTCGCTGAGCGGTGCGAGCACCCCGCCGGTGTAGGCCGAACGCACGAAGAAGTCTGACTCCAGCACGAGCGCCTCTCCTTCTGGTGACCGGATCGTGCGAGTGCGCTCGAGCGCCTGTGGTGAGAGGTCGGCCGACGAGAGGGGCCTCACGATGCTCTCGAAGAAGGCGATTCCGCGGACACGCCCGGGATGCCGGCTCGCCCAGTCGAACGCCAGCGCGCCGCCCCAGTCGTGGCCGACCAAGGTCACGGCGTCGAGCTCGAGCGCGTCGAACCAGGCGTCGAGGTACGCCGCGTGGTCGGCGAGCTGGTAGGCGAGGTCGGGCTTGCCCGAGGTGCCCATGCCGATGAGGTCCGGGGCGAGCAGGCGCCCTGACCCGATGGCCGGAAGCACATGCCGCCACATGTGCGACGACGCAGGGTTCCCGTGCAGGAAGACGACCGGCGGGCCTTCGCCTGACTCGGTGTAGGAGAGGTGGGAGTCAAGAACGTTGATCGTCTGCATGGAAGACCTCGTCTGGACGGCATTGTTGGTGATCCCAATGTTGGCAGTACCAACAACCTTCCAGCAACACTATTTGCCGACACTTCCCTACGCGGTCGCGTATACTTGTGTCGTGACCCTCATCGGCGTACGCGAGGCGGCCGAACGCCTCGCGATCTCCCCTCGACGCGTGCTGCAGCGCATCGAGGACGGGACGCTGCCCTCCGTACGGGTCGGCAACCAGTGGGCGATCGACCCCGCTCACCTGCCGCTCGCGCAGGCACGGCCGTCACGCGCGCTGTCCGGACGCATGGCGTGGGCGCTGCTCGACCTCCTCGACGGCGGCGCGCCGGACGTCGCCGCCACCGAGCGCAAGCGGCTCCACGCGTACGCCGCGCGTCTGCGGGAGTCCGCCGACCCTGCGGCGCTGCTGCGCGCGTGGATGAGCAGCCGGGCCGCGCGCGTCGAGTACCGTGCCGCTGCCGCCGACCTCGACGACCTGCGTGACGACGAGCGCCTGCTCCGCAGCGGGGTGAGCGCGCAGGACAGCTTCGTCGTCAGCCCGGTCGCGGAGGCGTACGTGCGCGAGCGCGAGCTCGAGGAGGTCGTGGACGACTACTTCCTCGTGCCCGCCACCCGCCCCGACGGCAACGTCGTGCTCCACGTCGTCCCGGAGCTCCCCGCACGGATCACCTGGCCGGTCCTGGCAGCAGACCTCGCCGAGCACCTCGGCTCCCGTGAGAGCGCCCGGGTCGCCGAGCTGGTCCGGCAGGGATCGTCCTGAGCTAGGCCCGACGCTCCCGGACGGCGTAGGTCAGGTGCGTCACCCGCGGAGAGGACTCCGAACCGGTCGGCTCCAGCGCCACGCGTGCCGCGTCCACGCCGTCGAACAGACGCACCCCGGAGCCGAACAGCACCGGCGACAGCCCGATCGAGAACTCGTCGACGAGACCGGCGTTGAGGTACTCGAGGATCGTCATGCCTCCGCCGGCGATGCGGACGTCGCGGTCGCCGGCGGCCTGGCGGGCCTGATCGAGCGCGGACTCGATGCCGTCGTTGACGAAGTGGAAGGTCGTGCCACCCGGCCGCTCCCACGGGTCACGCTTCTCGTGCGTCACCACGAAGACCGGCGTGTGGAACGGCGCCTCCTCCGGCCACGCCTGTTCACCGGCGTCGAACATCCGCTTGCCCATGACGCTCGCACCGGTGCGCTCGAACGTCTCTCGCAGGATGTCGTTGTCGCGCCCCTCCTCGCCACCGCCGCCCAGCTTGAGGTTCTCCCGGAAGAACCGCTGGGGGAACACCCACCGTTGCAGCTCCATCCACTGTCGCCCCATCAGCTCGTCGGTCGACTCCGGCGCGATGAACCCGTCCAGCGACATCGACACGCTGAAGAACACCTTCTGAGCCATCAGCCCTCCCCTTCCCGCTCAGCCAGCTCCGCGACGTACGCCGCGAGGTTGCCGAGGGTCTGCTGACCACCCTCGACCGCGTGGTACTTCTCGACCGCCTCCTGGCGCATGGCCGGCGTCGGGAACACGGTGCGCATCTCGATCCGGGTCGCCGCACCGTCCCGCTCGAACGTCAGGACCGACTCGAAGGCGTTCGGGTCGTCACGAGACTCTCCGTGGAGCATCGCGATCCGCTGCGCCGGGACGATCTCGGTCCAGCGGATCCACTCGGAGTAGTCGGTCCCGTCCGGTCCGTGCATCACGAAGTCCCACTCACCGCCGACCCGGAACTCGAGCGAGCGCGTGGTGGTGGTGAAGCCGTTCGGCCCCCACCACTGCGAGAGGTGCCGCACCTCGGTGAACGCCTCGAACACCAGCTCCGGCGGAGCGTCGATGACACGGGAGATCACGATCTCCCGGTCCGCCACCTCTGACTGCGTCCCTGCTTCCCGTCCTGCCGATGCCATCGACTACTCCTCCTGTCGTGCCTGCTTGAGGTCCTGCACGTACGCGTCCAGCCGGTCGAAGCTCTCGTTCCAGAACTCCGCGAAACCACCGGTCCACTCGTGCACCGGTCGCAGGCCACGGGCGTCGAGGCCGTACAGGCGCTGCTTGCCCGCCCTGCGGTCCCGCACCAGGCCGACCTCGCGCAGCACACGCAGGTGCTTGGAGGCCCCGGGCTGAGTCATCCCCAGCTCCTCGGCCAGCTCGGTCACGGGCCGCTCGCCCGAACGCAGCAGCAGGAGGATCTCCCGACGCTGCGGCTCGGCGATCGCGTTGAAGACGTCCGACGTCGTCGCTGCCCGTGCCATGGGAACAATCATATTCCTATATGGGCATGCGTCAAGAGACTTCTCGACACGTTCCCTCGCGCGGTGGTGGAACCGGCACGGCCGAGCACCTAGGATCCGCGAGAGCGCTCGTGCGACCACGCCCGGCCGGGCCCGTCGCCCTGAGACCAGGAGGTACGCGGTGAGCATCGTGCTGCCGGTGATGAGCGCCGAGCAGGAGGCGTCCTGGTTCGGCCTGTTCCACCTGGCCAAGAACGTCCCCGAGGGGTGGACCCTCGTCGGCGGACAGATGGTCCACCTCCACTGCGCGGAGCGGGGCGTCGAGCCGTACCGGTCGACCCCCGACGTCGACACCGTCCTCGACGTCCGCGGGCACCCGCAGATCCTCATGACGGTGACGTCCGCGCTCGCCGACGCCGAGTTCGAGCCGCGCGGGCTGACGGCGAGCGGCAAGCAGCACCGCTGGGTGCGCGGCCAGGCGACGATCGACGTCCTCATCCCCGCCTTCACGGGACAGCCCGGACGCGGGGTGGGCGCCAGCGGATACCCCGGGCTCGCGACTCCCGGTGCGATCTACGCGCTCAAGCGCTCGGAGGCCGTCGAGGTGACCGTCGGCGACGTCACTGGCACCGTCCGCCGTCCGACGCTCGTCGGGGCGCTCGTCATCAAGTCCGCCGCGTACTCGATCACCGTCGACCCGCACCGCGAGCGTCACCTCGACGACCTCGCTCTCCTCGCGTCGATGCTCACGGCCCGCGACCTGCGCGGGATCGAGCTGTCGAAAGGCGAGGTGAAGTACCTCCGCGAGGCGGCACCGGCGGCGCGCGACCATCTCGCGGCGACGATGATCGACGGCGCGGTCGACGGACTCACCCGGCTCGCGCGCGTCGCCGAGCGCGCTGCGGCCTGAGGACGGTCAGCGCGGCACGGCCGCCCACTCCTCGCGGAGGATCGCGTAGGTGTAGCCGTCGACCCAGCCGAGCTCGGCGTGCCAGGAGTCCTGGACGCCGTGCTGCTCCCGGCGCATGCCGAGCTTCTCCATCACCCGCCAAGACGCGTGGTTGTCCGCGAAGCAGGCGGCGGTGATCCGGTGCAGCCCGAGCTCGCCGAAGCCGAGGTCGATCAGCGCCCGCGCGGTCTCGGTCGCGTACCCCTTGCCGCTGTAGCCGGGTGCGAACGTGTAGCCGAGCATCCCCTCCGAGGCCGTCCACGCCTCCTTCCCCGGCTCGTGCTGGCCGAGGCCGTCGCTGACGGAGAGCGACACGAGGCCCATGACCTCGCCGTCGAGGTGGACGAAGGCTGCGTGGTCGAGCGGGTCGTCGATGCTGTCGAGCCACGCCCTGCGGAAGGCCTCGGGCTCGACCGTCGTACGGATCAGCCACCGCCTCACGTCCGGGTGGTTGCGCCACTCGAGGACACGGGTGATGTCCTCGTCGGTCGGCAGGCGAAGCTCGAGCCGCTCCGTCCGCCGCGGCCACTCGATGTCAGGTCGGGTCACGCCCCGCACGCAACCAGACGACCCCGCCCCGCCGCAACCGGATTCGACACCGCGGCGAGCGGAGCCACTACTGAGAGGCACCCTCACCTGCGAGACTCCTTCGATGACGTCGATGATCTCCGCCGACGCCGCGGGCACCTGGCGGCTGGGCGACATGACGGTGAACCGTCTCGGCCTCGGCACGATGCGTCTGACAGGCAGCGCCGCGTTCGACCTCGGGACGCCGCGCGACCGAGACCAGTCCATCCGGGTCCTGCGCCGCGCGGTCGAGCTCGGCGTCAACCACCTCGACACGGCCGCGTTCTACTTCTCCCCGCTGCGCTCGGCGAACGAGCTGGTGAACACCGCGCTCGCGCCGTACCCCGACGACCTCGTGATCGCCACCAAGGTCGGGCCCGGACGGGACGCGTCGGGTGCCTGGTTGCCGCCCGCCCGTCCCGAGGAGCTTCGCGGTCAGGTCGAGGAGAACCTGCGCCAGCTCGGCCGTGATCATCTCGACCTCGTCTACTTCCGGAGGATGCCCACCATTGCCTCCGTCAGCGAGCACGTCGGCGCACTCGCCGACCTGCGCGACGCCGGCATGATCCGGCACATCGGCCTCTCCGCGGTCGACCCACGGCATCTCGCCGAGGCGCTGTCCGTCGCCCCGGTGGTGAGCGTGCAGAACCGGTACGGCATCGGCGCGTCGAGCCAGTCCAGCGACGTCCTCGCCCGCTGTGGCGAGCACGGCATCGCCTTCGTCCCGTTCTTCGCCGTCGCCGGATCCGGGGCCGAGCGAGGACGGTCTGCCTCCACCGAGGACGAAGCGGTCCTGCAGGTCGCCGAGGCGCACGGCGTCTCCTCCGCGCAGGTCCGGATCGCATGGACCCTCGAACAGGGCCCGCACGTCCTGGCGATCCCCGGGACCGGCGATCCCGTCCACCTGGAGGAGAACGTCGCCGCCGCGGCGATCCGGCTCACCCCGGACGAGCTCGCGCTCCTCGCGGCGTGATCCGGCCCGCTGCGCGTTTACGTAACAGATCTTGGTCGTCGCGGTGACACTTCGCGTGGCGAGATCGCTGTGTTTGCGCTTGCATCCAAAGATCGCGTGAACCGATCACGTGCCGGAAGGAGCCACCCGCATGCGCACTCCCTTAGTCCGGGTCGGCGTGGCTGGAGGAGCGTCGGCCTTGCTGCTGACCGCTCTGCCAGCCTCGCTCGTCTCGGCTTCACCCACCTTCGCCCGACCCGACGTCGACTGCTCCACCGTCCTCGCAGCGCCCACCCTCGACGCCGCCTTCGACGCCGCGGCCGCCACCGCCGACGTGCCCGCCGACCTCCTGCGCTCCGTCTCGTACATGCAGTCGCGCTGGGAGGGGCACAGCGGCAAGGCGAGCAACGACGGCGGGTACGGCATGTTCAACCTCAAGTCGACCACCGCCCCGGTGCCGGACGGCGCAGGTAAGGGCGATCCGGCTCCGAAGGCCGCGACCACGAGCGAGATCGACCGCGGCGCCGCGCTCACCGGGCTGGCCCCGACGGACGTCCGTACGAACGACCGCGCGAACCTCTGCGCCGCGGCCGCGCTCACCGCCTCGTACGCGCCCGATCTCGAGCAGGACACTCCGGCGAACGCGTGGGAGCCGGCGATCCGCAGGTTCGCGACGGCCGACAGCTTCGTCACCCAGGTGCTCAGGACCGCGCGGACCGGCCAGCAACGAATCACGTCGACGGGCGAGCAGGTGACCCTCGAGGGTGACCCGACGATCACCGTCGCCGATCCCGCGCAGAGCGACCCCGAGACGGACTGCCCGCCCGACCTCGGGTGCGAGTGGATCCCCGCCGGGTACGCGAAGCTCGACCCGTCGGCGCCCGACAGCACCGGCAACTACGGCAACCACGACAAGGCCGACCGCACCGGGCCGGGTGGTCCGAAGCTCAAGTACATCGTCATCCACGACACCGAGACCGCGTACGACCCGACCATCCGGCTCGTCACCGACCCCTCGTACCTCGCGTGGAACTACACGATCCGCTCCTCGGACGGCCACATCGCCAACCACCTGGACCCGAAGGACGTCGGCTGGCACGCCGGCAACTGGTACGTCAACGCACACGGGATCGGCCTGGAGCACGAGGGCTGGGCGGGATCGGCCGGCTGGTTCACCGAGGCGATGTACCAGCAGTCGGCGAAGCTCGTGCGCCACCTCGCGCACACCCACGACATCCCGCTCGACCGCGCCCACATCATCGGGCACGACCAGGTGCCCGGGGTCGCGTACGGCTCGACGCGGAGCGTGCACTGGGACCCGGGACCGTACTGGGACTGGGAGCATTACTTCGACCTGCTCGGTGCCCCGATCGGGCAGTCGGCGAAGAACACCCCCGCTGTGAAGGCCGGCGACGTCGTCGAGGTGCGCGGCGGGTACGCGGACAACGTCAACACGATCACCGGATGCCAGCAGGCGTCGCCGGGCTCAGGGGACTGCGTCGAAGGTCAGGGGACGAACTTCGTCCTCGCCCGCCAGGCCCCGGCAGCCGACGCGCCGCTGGCGAAGGATCCGGGCTGGAAGCCGACCGGCGCCGCCGGCACGACGTACGCCAGCGACATCAGCGCGCGCGTGCAGTCCGGTCACAAGCTGGTCGTCGCCGAGGTGCGTGAAGACTGGCTCGGCGTGTGGTGGGCCGGCTCGCTGGTGTGGGTCCACAACCCGGCCGACAAGCCGGTGGTGTTCCGTACGACCGCGAAGACGGTGACGACGACGTCCGCCACGACTGCGGCGCCGATCTTCGGGCGCGCCTATCCCGAGCAGGAGGCGTACGCGCCGTACGCGATCCCGTACCAGGCGCACTCGGCGCTCGAGTACACCGTCGGCGTCGGGCAGCGGTACGCCGTCAGCGACGACGACGTCGAGACCGACTACTACTACGCGAAGTCGTTCGACGGCTCGATCCCGGACGACCGGACCGTGGTGAAGGGCCAGCTGCGCTACTACCAGCTCTGGTACGCCCACAAGCAGGTCTTCGTGAAGGCCGACGACGTCGTCCTCGACGACCCCGGCAAGCGTGTGGTGGTGCCGACCGCGCTGCCGCGGATCAGCGGGGAGGCGAAGGTGGGCGCGACACTCACGGTGAGCAACGGCTCGTGGTCGCGCGAGGTCACGCGCTTCGGCTACACGTGGCTGGTCGGTGGGCGGCGGGTCGACGGCGCGACGTCGTACCGGTACGACGTCCGGCCGGCCGACGTCGGCAAGCGGATCGTCGCCGTGGTGTCGGTCAAGGATCCGGCGCTCCACCCGATGCTGGCGCCGTCGCTCCCGACCGCCAAGGTGCGCCGCTAACCACCGCCAGCGCGGGCTGGGCCACGTTCCGTTGGGACCACCGAAGGATGCGAGCCCCACCGCAGGTTTCAGGTGGGGCCGCCACTCTCCGTTGGGGCCAACGGAATGTCGGCCCCGCCCGGACACCGGCGACCTCGCGGGAGTTTCCCCCGCCAGCGCACGAAACTCTGGTTGGCGTGGCAAACATGCCACGCCAACCGGAGGACGCCACGCTGGCGGGGGAAACCGCGAGCGGCGTCAGGCCTCGGCGTCGAGGGCGGCGGCGACGCGGCGGTGCGCCTCCCAGATCTCCTCCGGCATCCGCTCGAACTGCTCGAGGTGCTCCTCGCGGAAGCCGATCTCCTGACGCCAGCGGTCGACGTCGATGGAGAGGATCTTGTCGAGGTCCTCCGGCGTGATGTCGACGCCGTCGAGCAGCAGCTCCTCCTTCGTCGGGAGGATGCCGACCGGCGTCTGGCGACCGGTGACCTCGCCCTTCTTGAGCTGGATCAGCCACAGGAGCGGGCGGAGGTTCTCGCGGTATCCGGGCCACAGGAAGTGCCCGTCCTCCGGGTCACGCTGGAACCAGTTGACGTGCGCGAAGATCGGCAGCTCCTTCGCAGCCCCGACCACGTCGAGGTAGTGCCGCGCGTAGTCGCCCTCCCCGTACGCCATGAACGGCCGGTTGGACATCGGGTCGTACCGCAGCTGCCCGTCGACGCCCTCGGCGGCGAAGGTCGCCTCCGCACCCAGGGTCAGGCCGTCGTACACGCCCTCGGCGAGGTCGGTGATCGCCCGGATCAGCGGCTCGCGGTCGCGGGTGCGTCCACCGAAGATGATCGCGTCGATCGGCACGCCCGAGGCGGCGTTGTAGTCCGGCGCGATGTTGGGGACGTTGTCGAGCGTCGTCGTGAAGCGGCTGTTCGGGTGCGCCCACGGCTCGCCGGCCTGCTCGGGCGTCCGGTCGGCGATCGGGTTGCCCTTCCAGTCGAGCCACCCGGTGACGTCGGCCGGCGGCTCGGGCGTACGGCCCTCCCACCAGACCTCCTGGGTCTGCGGGTTGTACGCGACGTTGGTGAAGATCGTGCCCGTGCCCTCGGCGATGGACCGCAGCGCCGTCGGGTTCGTGGTCTCGTTCGTGTCCTTCGCGACACCGAAGACGCCGTACTCCGGGTTCATCCCGTAGAGACGGCCCGACTCCTCGTCGACCCACAGCCACGCGATGTCGTCGCCGTAGAACGACACGTGGTAGCGGTCGCCGAGCGCGTCCGGCGGCAGCATCATCGCGAGGTTCGTCTTGCCCGAGGCGCTCGGGAAGCCGCCGCAGACGTGGTACGTCTCGCCGGTCTCCTTGTCGTGGATGCCGATGAGCATGTACTGCTCGGCGAGGAACTTGCGCGAGTCCCACCCGTCGTACGCCCCCTGGCGCAGGCCGTGCGCGATCTTGCCGAGCAGCGCGTTGCCGCCGTACGAGGAGCCGAAGTGGAGGATCGTCCGCTCGTCGGCGACCGTGCAGAAGTAGCGCTGGTCGTCCGGCGTGCCGTGCCCGAGGGACTCGAGCTCGCCGGTGACGTGGACGGCGCGCACGAAGCTGTCGGGGTCCTCGAGGTCGTTGACGAACTCCGACCCCACCCGCGCCATGCGGATCATGTGGAGCACGACGGTCCGGGTGTCGGTGAGCTCGACACCCGCGGCCCAGGGTGCGAGCGCGTTGCCCGGAGGTGCCATCAGGTACGGGACGACGTACATCGTCTTGCCGACCAGCGCACCGCGCATCTTGCTCTCGAGGAGCGGCCGCATCTCCGACGCGGGCCGCCAGTTGTTGTAGACGCCCTTGTGACGGGGGTCGTTGGTCGCGACGATCGTGCGCTCCTCGGAGCGCGCGGTGTCCTTGTGGTAGCTGCGGGAGTAGTAGCGGCCCTCACCTGCGGGCTCCAGCTCCCCGGCCGCCAGGGCCTCGTCGATCAGGCGCGCGTCGTCGGCGGCGCTGACGACCTCGACACGGTCCGCGCCGGTGAGCTCAGCCCAGTGGCGGACGTACTCGCGCACACGAGGGTTGGAGAGTCCGGCCTCGTCCATGGCCTTGTCGGGATCTGCCATCTGTCTTCGGGTCCTTTCAGATCGGCAAGGTGCGATGAAGGGTACATGACTTGAAGAACTCTGCAAGAACCCCTACGTTTGTTGCCCCGAGCACCATTCGACGCGTCCGCGGGACCAGAGGCGATGACGAGCAACGTACCGCTTTACCAGGCGAAGGCCGAGCTGTTCCGTACGCTCGGCCACCCCGTCCGCATCCGCGTCCTCGAGATCCTCCAGGCCGGGCCGACGCCGGTGCGCGAGCTCCTCAACGAGCTCGAGATCGAGGCGTCCAACCTCTCGCAGCAGCTCGCGGTCCTGCGCCGCGCCGGACTCGTCACCTCGTCACGACACGGCTCGACGGTCCTGTACGAGCTGTCGACCTCCGACGTCGAGGACCTGCTCGCGGCGGGCCGCCGGATCCTCGCCGACATCTGGCAGGACACCGAGGGGATGCTCGCGGCGCTGCGTCGCGACGGCGGCTGAGACGTCGCGCCGCGGGCTCACTCCCGCGGCGCGTCCGCGCCTTCCAGCGTGCGGAGGATGCGGTGCAGCGACGCGCGGCACGCGGCGACCGACGCGGTGTCGGCGAGGGAGGCGCGGGTCGCGGTGAAGACCGTACGCCGCGGGGCGCCGGGGAGGTCGACCATGCGCACCTCCGGCGCGCGTCGTACGCCCATCAGCCCCGGCAGCAGCGCGACGGCGTTGCCGGTCTCGACGAGCGCGACGTGCGCCTGGAGGTCCGCGGTCTCGTAACGGACGTCGGGCTCGAACCCCGCCGTACGGCACATCTGCAGCGCCCAGTGCCGCGACGCCGCCCCCTGCGGCTCCATCACCCACGGCACGTGGGCCGCGTCCTCGATCTTCTCGATCGCCGACCACGGGTCACCGCTCGGCGGCACGGCGAGGCGCAGCGCGTCGGTCGTCAGCGGGTCGCGGTCGAGCTCGGGGTGCCACGGAGCGGCGTGCCCCGGGTACTGCTCGGCGACCACGAGGTCGAACTCGCGCACCCACGTCTCGTACAGCGCGTCCTCCGGCTCGCGCTGGGTCATGGTCACGCGCAGCCGCGGATGACGCACGGCCAGGTCGGCGAGGAGCTGCGGCATGAAGGCGAGCGCCGCCGACTGGAAGACGGCGACCCGCAGGGTGCCGACCGCCTCGTCGCCGAGCGCGCTCACCTCGGACTCCGCCTGCTCGAGGCGTTGGAGGATCACGTCGGTGTGGCTCACGAGCAGCTCCGCAGCCGGCGTGAGCTGGACGCGACGCCCGGCCTTGCGCAGCAGGGGGACGCCGACCTCCCGTTCGAGCTGGGACAGCTGCTGGGACACCGAAGACGGGCTCTGGTGCAGCGCCTCGGCGACCTCGGCGAGGGTCCCGCGGAGGCTGAGCTCGCGGAGGAGACGCAGGCGCCGCACGTCCAGCATCGTTCACTTCCTCTGAGCAGTAATGGTCAGAAAACGTCACTTTACCTTACGAAAAGTCGCGCGGATACTGGCGTCATCCCCACTCCTTCTTTCCTGGGAGAGAGCATGTCCCCGCTGAGCCCCACCCCGTACGACGTCGGTGTCGACGACGAGCTGGTCCGCGAGGTCGAGGGCCTCGTACGACGGTGGCTGGACGTCGCGGCGACCAAGCCCGTCGACCCGGCCGCGCGTCAGCTCGCCGCCGTCCTCAAGGACCCCGCCGGGCTGGACTTCACCGTGGGGTTCGTCGACCGGGTGATCCGCCCCGAGGACCCTCGCGTCGCCGCCCAGAGCCTCCGCGAGCTCGCGCGCACCACGCCCCGCTTCCTCCCGTGGCACCTGCGTGCGGGCGTACGGCTCGGAGCCGCCGTCTCGGCCGTCGCACCCGGCCTCGTGATCCCGGTCGTACGCCGCGTCCTGCGCCACATGGTCGGCCACCTCCTCATCGACGCCACGGACAGCCGCCTTGGCAAGGCGATCGCCCGGCTGCGTCAGCGCGACGTCCGCCTGAACGTCAACCTCCTCGGCGAGGCGGTGCTCGGCGAGAAGGAGGCCGACCGCCGCCTCGAGGGCACGCGCCGGCTCCTGGCGCGTGACGACGTCGACTACGTGTCGATCAAGGTGTCGGCCACCGTGGCACCGCACTCCCCGTGGGCCTTCGACGAGGCCGTCGCGCACATCGAGAAGAGCCTGCTGCCGCTGTTCCAGCTGGCGGCGCAGGCCCCGACGCCGAAGTTCATCAACCTCGACATGGAGGAGTACCGCGACCTCGACCTCACCATCGCGGTCTTCACCCGCCTGCTCGACCGCCCCGAGCTCACCGACCTCGAGGCCGGGATCGTCCTCCAGGCCTACCTCCCCGACGCGTTGGCGGCGATGCAGCACCTGCAGGAGTGGGCGGCGAAGCGGCGAGCGCGCGGGGGCGCGGCGATCAAGGTCCGCGTCGTCAAGGGCGCCAACCTGCCGATGGAGCGGGTCGAGGCGACACTGCACGGCTGGCCGCTCGCGACCTGGTCGACGAAGCAGGAGTCCGACACGAACTACAAGCGCGTCCTCGGCTGGGCCATGACGCCCGAACGGCTCGAGAACGTACGGCTCGGCATCGCTGGGCACAACCTCTTCGACGTCGCGTACGCGTGGGTGCTCGCCGGGCGCCGCGGTGTCCGGGACGGGATCGAGTTCGAGATGCTCCTCGGCATGGCCGAAGGGCAGGCCGCCGCGGTGAAGGAGACCGTCGGCGGGCTCCTCCTCTACACCCCGGTGGTGCACCCGCGGGAGTTCGACGTCGCGATCGCCTACCTCGTACGGAGGCTCGAGGAAGGCGCGAGCCAGGACAACTTCATGTCTGCGGTGTTCGACCTGCACGACGACTCCGGGCTGTTCGCACGCGAGCGCGCCCGGTTCGTGGCGTCGCTCGAAGCCCTCGACGACACGGTCCCGTCGCCGAACCGCACGCAGGACCGCCGGAAGCCGGTCGACGAGACTCCTCCGACGGAGTTCGCCAACACCCCCGACACCGACCCGTCGTTGCCGGGCAACCGCGAGTGGGCGCGCGTGATCACGCAACGCGTCGCGACCTCGACGCGCGGTGACGACCTGGTCGCCGCCCACCTGGTCACGGACGCCGACGCGCTCGACCGGATCGTCGCCGACGCCGCGGCGAGCGGGTGGGGTGACCGTACGGGCGCGGAGCGGGCGGTCATCCTCCGTCGTGCCGTGGTCGAGCTGGAGCGACGGCGTGCCGACCTCCTCGAGGTGATGGCCTCGGAGTGCGGCAAGACCCTCGACCAGGGTGATCCCGAGGTGTCGGAGGCCATCGACTTCGCCGCGTACTACGCCGGCCTCGCCGAGGACCTCGACCGCATCGACGGTGCGGTCGCCCACCCCGTCCGGGTCACCGTCGTCACGCCCCCGTGGAACTTCCCCGTCGCGATCCCCGCCGGCTCCACGCTCGCGGCACTCGCGGCCGGCTCGTCGGTCGTCGTCAAGCCCGCCACCCAGGCCCGCCGCTGCGGCTCGGTCATGGTGGAGGCGCTCTGGGCCGCCGGCGTCCCTCGCGAGGCGCTGCGCCTCGTGCACGTCGAGGAGAGCGACCTCGGCCGGCAGCTCATCGCGCACCCCGCCGTGGACCGGCTGATCCTCACCGGCGCGTTCGAGACCGCCGAGCTCTTCCGCTCGTTCCGCCCCGACCTGCCGCTGATGGCCGAGACCAGCGGCAAGAACGCGCTCGTCGTCACCCCGCACGCCGACCTCGATCTCGCTGTGAAGGACCTCGTCGCCTCCGCGTTCGGGCACGCGGGTCAGAAGTGCTCGGCCGCCTCGCTGGGCATCCTGGTCGGATCGGTCGCGACCTCGCGCAGGTTCCGTGAGCAGCTGGTCGACGCGGTGAGCTCGCTGAAGGTCGGCTACCCGTCCGACCCGACCTCGCAGATGGGGCCGATCATCGAGCCCGCGTCCGGCAAGCTCGCCCGCGCGCTCACCACCCTCGGCCCGGGCGAGCAGTGGCTGGTCGAGCCCCGCCTTCTCGACGCCGACGCACCCGACGGCGGCCGCCTGTGGTCGCCGGGGGTCAAGACCGGCGTACGACGCGGCTCGGAGTACCACCTCACCGAGTACTTCGGTCCCGTCCTCGGCCTGATGACCGCCGAGTCTCTCGAGGAGGCGGTCGCGATCCAGAACGAGGTCGAGTACGGCCTCACTGCGGGCCTGCACTCGTTCGACCGCGACGAGATCGCACAATGGCTCGCGACGGTGGAGGCGGGCAACCTGTACGTCAACCGGGGCATCACCGGTGCGATCGTGCGGCGCCAGCCGTTCGGCGGCTGGAAGAAGAGCTCGGTCGGTGCGGGTACGAAGGCGGGCGGGCCCAGCTATCTCATCGGGCTGAGCGACTGGGCGACCGCGCCAGCCACCACCACCGCGGACGTCGACGGTGCGCCGCAGCGGCTGCTCGCGCACGCACGCGGCTTCCTCGACGAGAAGGACGCCGCATACCTCGCGCGCGCCCTCGGCTCGGACGCCGCGGTGTGGACCGCGGACCTCGGCGTCGCGAAGGACGTCACGGGTCTGGAGATCGAGCGCAACGTGCTGCGCCACCTGCCGGTGCCGGCCTGGATCCGCCTGGAGGCGGGCTCGCCTGCAGAGTTGCTCCGGGTCGTCGGCGCCGGACTGCGTACGGGCGCCCCGATGCGCGTCTCGACCGCTGAGCCGCTGCCCGAGCCGGTGACCGTCGCGCTCCGTGACGTCGGGGTGACGCCGGTCGTCGAGGACGCCGCTGCCTGGCGGGACGCCCTCGCGGGTCTCCCGGCGGGTCGCGTGCGCCTGATCGGTGGTGACCCGGTGGCGTTCGCGACGGCGACCGGCGGGCGCCCCGAGCTCGCGCTGTACGCGCAGCCGGTCGTCGAGGCAGGACGCGTCGAGCTCCTCACGTTCGTCCACGAGCAGGCGGTCGCGGTCACTGCCCACCGCTTCGGGACACCGACGACGCTGGTCGACGGCCTGCTCTGAGCGGGCCGCCGACCAGCGTGGGCGCGGGCGTCAGCCGAGGTTGGCCTTCTCCGCGCCGATCGTCGTGTCGGCCCCGTGCCCGGTGTGCACGACGGTCTCGTCCGGCAGCGCGAACAGCCGCGTACGGATCGAGTCCTCGATCGTCGGGCGGTCCGAGTACGACCGTCCCGTCGCGCCGGGTCCGCCCTCGAAGAGGGTGTCGCCGGTGAAGACGACGCCGAGGTCCGCGACGTACAGGCAGACCGCGCCCGGCGCGTGACCCGGCGTGTGGAGAACCTCGAGAGTCGTGCCGCCGACCGGGATGCGCTGACCGTCCGTCAGGTCGACGTCCCACAGCTCGTCGGCGTGCGTGAGCTCCCACAGCGGCTTGTCGGCAGGATGCAGGAAGATCGGTGCACCGACACGCTCGCGCAGTGCGGGCGCCACCCGTACGTGGTCGTCGTGCGCGTGGGTGCACACGATCGCCTTGACCGTACGGTCGCCGACGACGGCGAGGATGGCGTCGACGTCGTGCGGGGCATCGATCACGACGCACTCCGAGTCGTCACCGACCACCCAGACGTTGTTGTCGACGTCGAACGTCTCACCGTCGAGCGAGAACGTGCCGGCGACGACACCGTGGTCGACACGCGGGCCGGGCGACGTGCTCATCAGAGCACCACCACCGAGCGCAGGACGTCGCCGTGGTGCATCCGCTCGAAGGCCGCCTCCACGTCGCCGATCCCGATCTCCTCGGTGACGAATGCGTCGAGGTCGAGGCGCCCCTGGCGGTAGAGGTCGACGAACATCGGGAAGTCGCGGCTCGGCAGGCAGTCTCCGTACCAGGACGACTTGAGCGCACCCCCGCGGGAGAAGAAGTCGATCAGCGGGATGTCGGGCAGCTCCATGTCCGGCGTGGGGACACCCACGAGGACGACCGTCCCGGCGAGGTCGCGGGCGTAGAACGCCTGCTTCCAGGTCTCCGGACGCCCGACCGCGTCGATGACGACGTCGGCGCCGAACCCGCCCGTCAGCTCCTTGATCGCCTCGACCGCGTCCGTCTCCGACGAGTTGACCGTGTGGGTGGCGCCCAGGCGCGTCGCGGCATCGAGCTTCTTGGCGTCGATGTCGACGGCGATGATCGTCCCGGCGCCGGCGAGCGCGGAGCCCGCGATCGCGGCGACCCCCACGCCGCCGCAGCCGATCACGGCGACGGACTTGCCGCGGCCGACGTTGCCGGTGTTGATCGCCGCGCCGATGCCAGCCATCACGCCGCAGCCCAGCAGGCCGACGGCCGCGGGCCGCGCCTCGGGGTCGACCTTCGTGCACTGCCCAGCGGCGACGAGCGTCTTCTCGGCGAAGGCGCCGATGCCCAGCGCCGGAGTGAGCGGCGTGCCGTCGGCCAGCGTCATCTGCTGGGTCGCGTTGTGGGTGTTGAAGCAGTACTGCGGCTCGCCGCGCTCGCAGGCCCGGCACTCACCGCAAACCGCGCGCCAGTTCAAGACGACGAAGTCGCCGGGAGCAACCGTGGTGACCCCCTCGCCGACGGCCTCGACGATGCCCGCGGCCTCGTGGCCGAGCAGGAACGGGAACTCGTCGTTGATCCCGCCCTCCCGGTAGTGGAGGTCGGTGTGGCAGACGCCGCACGCCTCGATCTTCACCAGCGCCTCGCCCGGACCCGGGTCGGGCACCAGGATCGTCTCCAGGCTCACCGGCTCTCCGACGGCCCTCGCCACGACACCCTTGACCTCGTGCATCCGTTGCCTCACTTCTCGTCGCTGTCTCGCTGCTCGTTCACGCTACCTTCCGGCTCGCAGATGCTCGGTCCGCGCCGGATTCAGGCGGGCCGTAGCGTGACCGGATGCACCTCGACCTCGTCTCGCTGATCGTCCCCGACTACGACGAGGCGATCAGGTTCTTCGTCGACGTCCTCGGATTCGAGCTCGCCGAGGACTCGCCCTCCCAGACCAACGACGGCCGGCCGAAGCGGTGGGTCGTCGTACGTCCGGCGGGTGGCGGCACGGGACTCCTCCTCGCGCGCGCCGACGGCGAACGCCAGGAGCGCGCCGTCGGCGACCAGTTCGCCGGGAGGGTCGGCCTCTTCCTGCGGGTCGACGACTTCGACGCGTGCGTGGACCCGATGAGGGCGGCAGGAGTCCGGTTCCTGTCCGAGCCTCGTACGGAGCCGTACGGGCGCGTCGCGGTGTTCCTCGACCTGGTCGGCAACCGCTGGGACCTGCTCTCGCAGCACCCTGCCTGAACAGCACGAAGGCCGGCCCCCTCGAGAGGGACCGGCCTCGGTGATGATCTGCGCGCTCGAAGGGATTCGAACCCCTAACCTTCTGATCCGTAGTCAGATGCTCTATCCGTTGAGCTACGAGCGCCCGCTGCGCATTCCTGCGAAGCGACCCCTACTCTAGCGGGTCGTCCCAGGAGACCGAAATCGGGGATGCCCCTTCGTGTGCAAACCACCCGCGAGAACCTCTCCTCGCGATAGGTTTCCCTGGCCGGTGGCAGTGTTCTGAACTGCGCCGATGGCCGCAACCCCCGTAGATCCGAGGTACCCCCATGACCCCACCCGTGCGTGCCCGAAGGCGCCCGCTCACGACCGTCGTCGCCCTGACGGCCGTCACCGCCGCGACGCTGGCGATGACGGGCCCCGCGCTCGCCGACACCCCGACGGCTCCCGCCGTCGGCTCTGCGTGCCCCGCCGCCTTCCCCGCTGCCGAGCTCGTCCGCCCGACCAGCACCACCCCCGGCACGACGGTCGAGGGGCTCACGGTCTCCTCCGGCACGACACCGGACACCGTCACCGGCGAGTTCGTCGGGACTCTCGAGGACGGCATCGCCCCCGGCATCGACATGCTGATCTTCAAGATGTCGGGCTCGCGCATCACCAACGCCGCAGGCGCCGTCGACCGCGGGATCTGGTCCGGGATGTCCGGCACCCCGCTGTACGCCGCCGACGGCCGCCTCGTCGGCGCGGTCTCGTACGGGCAGTCGTACGCGCCGAGCGAGTACGCGGGCGTCACCCCGGCCGCCGACCTCTACCGCGCCGGCTCGTACGGTGCCGCCGCGGCAGCGCCGATCACCTCGAAGGTCGCCTCGGCCATGCGGTCGACCGGTGCCTCCGCCGCCGCCACCTCCGGCTCCATGCGCCGCCTCCCGACGCCCGTGGCGCTGCCGGCCGGGCTGTCGACCGCGAAGGCCAACGCCATCGCCAAGAAGGCGCGCCTCAAGGGCGTCACGTTCCGCTCGGGCAGCGCCAGCGGGCGTACGAGCACGCAGAAGATCCCTGTCGCACCGGGCTCGAACGTCGCCGCCTCGTACTCGTACGGGTCGTTCACGCTCGCCGGCGTCGGCACCACGACCGCGGTCTGCGACTCGACCGTCTACGCGTTCGGGCACCCGATGGACTGGAAGGGCAAGACCAAGCTCTCGCTGCACGGCGCCGACGCCGTCTACGTCGAGCGTGACCTCGACGGCTCGTTCAAGCTGGCCAACGTGGGCGCCCCGATCGGCTCTGTGACGCAGGACCGGCTCGCGGCGATCGTCGGCACCGTGGGGGCGGTGCCCACCGGTGCCAAGATCACGACGACCAACCGCTTCGGCACTCGTACGCGCACCTCGTCGAGCACCGCCGTGTCGCCGGACTGGATCTCCACGCTCGCGGCGATGCAGTCGAGCTACGACTCCTGGACGGTCACCGACGGCACGTTCGGCGGCGAGGCCCGCGCCACCCGCACGATCCGCCTGCGCCGCGCGAACGGGCAGATCCTGACCTACCGCCGCAGCGACATCACTGCCGACCGGTCCGACATCACCGCGGGCGCCGCCGATCAGCTCGCCGGCGACATCGAGTCGCTGCTGTCGAACGACTTCGAGCCCGTGACGATCGTCGACGCCACCCAGACGTCGACGGTCAACGAGGGGTACAAGGCGTACTCGGTCGGCCGCGTCCAGGCCAAGCAGTTCGGCCAGTGGACGACGGTCAACGACGAGGACGGCGTGATGGCGCGCCGCGGCGGCTACCTGCGCCTGCGCGTGACGCTGGTGCGCGACAAGGGCGCGGCCGGCCCCGCGCGCAAGGTCGTGAGCCTCAAGGTCAAGGTGCCTCGCAAGAAGCTCAAGAGCCCGATCGGCCTCCTCTCGATCACCGGCGGCGCCGGCATGGGCCAGGACGAGTGGGAGTACTACGAGGAGTACAGCGAGGAGGCGTACGCAGCCGCGGGCGACGCCACCGGGCTGCCGGGCCTCATCCGCGCGATGTCGACCGCGGAGCGCGGCAACGACGTGACCGCGGTGCTGAGCATGGGCTCGGGCCGCCGCGCGGTCGACAAGACGGCCCGCAAGGCGACCGCCACCGTGGTCAGCGGCGGTGTCATGCTCCCCGTGATCCGCTACGGCAAGGCGCCCAAGAAGCGCTGACACCCGCTCGTACGGCCAAGGGCCCGCACCCCCGTTCGGGGTGCGGGCCCTTCCGCTCGCGAGAGGGTGCCGCGTAGATCGCGAGAGACCCCAGACACCCGGGGTCTCTCGCGAGCGGTGCGAAAGTCTCTCGCGAGCGGGCGAGCTAGTTGGCGGTGGAGATGTCGACGTAGCCGATCTTGGTGTTGGTCCCGCCGAGCGCATCGACCGTGAGCCGCCCGTCCTCCACGGTGACCTCGACGGTCGCGGTCTTGTGCCGTGTCGCGCTGCCGGCGCCGCCGCTCGGGACGAACGCGTCGATCGCCCGCGTGCCCTCGACGTTGAGCGTGTGGATCTCCGGGTCGGAGTTCACGTTCGGGTCGCCGACGGCGACGGTGACGTCGTACGACCCGTTGGGCACCGCGATCTCCCACCGGCCGGCCTGGGGCGTGCCGTTGAAGTTCGGCACGTCGTCGGCCTGCATGTGCATGAACGTGTCGAGGCGCAGGTCCGGCTGCGTCGACTGACGCCAGCGCCCGTTGCCAGGCCCGGTCGTCCCGCCGACCGACAGGTTGAGCGGCTGGAGCGTCGTCTCCCCGAGCCACCCGTACGTCAGGCCCGTGCCCTGGTCGGATCGCGTCCGCGCGCCGAACGCCTGCCCGTAGTCCTTCAGGTACCCCGTCGCGAGCGGCGCCGCCTCGTTGCCGAAGTCGACCTTGACGTCCACCTCCTGCGCGGCGGCCGTCGGGGTCGCCGTCGCGGTGCCGTCACCGGAGTTGCCGAGGCCCTTGTAGACGGCGCGCACCACGTAGTAGTACGTCGTGCCGTTCACTGCCGTCGTGTCGGTGAACGTCGTCGCCGTGATCGGGTCGCTCGACGTCGGTCCGCTGATCAGCGACGCGTCGTTCACCGCGAAGCCCGGAGTCGTCCCGCGCCACACCCGGTAGCCGACACCCACGTCGTACGGGTTGCGGCCCCACGAGAGCGTCACCGTGTTGTTGCCCGGGGTGGCGACGACCTGCGGCGTGGTGATGACCTCGGGACGGAGGTTGGTCACCAGGTAGACGTTGTCCTGGTAGTCGTAGTTGATCCCCGCGTAGTCCATCGAGAGCAGGTACGACCCGGGGACGAGCGTGCCGTCGCGGTCCTTGACCGGCCAGAGACGCACGTGCTGCCCGCACGGTGCGACGCAGCCGTTGTCGATGTCGACCTGCGCGTTGTTCTTGGTGTGGTCGCCGTGCTCGCCGTCGACGGCGAATCCGAAGCTCGCACCGGGCGTGAACGACCCCGCGGCCGGCCCGGCGCCCACGTTGTTGGTGACCCGCGGCAGGAGCGACTGCGCGTACTGGCCTCCCATCCCGAACAGCGTCGTCAGGGACCCCGTCTTGTTCTGCCAGCGCAGCGACGCACCGTTGGGATAGGTGTGGAACCCCGCGAGCTGGCGCACCGTCACCGGCTTGGTGGTGTCGACGCGCGACCAGTACGGCGAGAGGACCTCGTCGCCGATCGGCGCGAACTCGCCCTTGCTCGTGAACCCGTTCGGGATGTTGCTGCCGATCCCGAACGCCTTCGCGATCTGCGAGAGGTTCGGTTCCTGCCCGCCCTCGCTCTGCGACTGCCAGAGGCCGCCGAGCTGGATGACCTGCTGCGGGTTGGTCGCCGCGTTCGACTGGACCGTGAGGGTGCCGTTGTGGACCTTCGTCGACTGGGCGACGAACTTCACCGTGAGGTCGCGGGTCGTCCCCGGCGCCACGGTGAACGGCAGCGCCGGCGGGTTCACCAGCTCGAACTGACCCGTGATCGGCAGCCCGGTCACCTGGAACGCGGCGGTCCCAGGGTTGGTGATCTGCACCGTGCCGGTGTCGGCCATCTTCTGGTTGCCGTCGGCCGTCGTCTGCAGCCGGTTGAACGCGATCTGGTCGGCGAACGGGACGGGGTCGGGGTTCACCGCCTTGAGCACGGCACCCTCGACCTCCGACGGCACGTACGGCTTGACGTTGCGGACGAGCAGCACGATGTCCTGGCTGTCGAAGGGCGAGCCCGGCACCTCCTCGGTCGCCACCACGTACGCGTTGGGCTCGACCGAGCCGTCGGCGTTCTTGTACGGGTAGACGCGGATGTGGTGCGGGTAGGTCGCGTCCCAGGTGTTGAGGGCGTCCTCGGTGTACGCCTTGCGGCCGCCGAAGTACGGCCACTCGGAGTAGAACCCGAAGACCGTCTCCTCACCCGGGTCGATGTTCGTCGTCGAGCCGGTGGGGTTGAGCATCAGCCCCTGCGCCTCGGCCGCCTTGATCGAGAACTGCGGGTGGAGCGCGTTCGGCTTGCCCGCCTCGTACCAGCCGACGTGCACCGCCGGGTCGTTGTTCTGCGGCCCGTACGCCGCCAGCGGCGTGATGCTGATCGGCGCGTCGAAGGCGGCCTTCTGGAAGCGCTGCGCCGCGATCTCGTCACCGATCGGCCCCTGCGTCGCGGGCATCGACGCGTTCGCCGGGTCGGGGTCGCCGACGTTGATAGGGATCTGCAGCGTGTCCATGATGCGCTGCAGCGACGGCTCGTTGGCGCCACCGAGCCCGGCCGCCGCCAGACCGCGCAGCGCGACCGTACGCGGGCCGGCGGACGTCGCGACCTGCAGCGTCGCCGCCTTCACGCCGACCGACGTGGGACGGAAGGTGACCGCGATCTGCGCGGACGCGCCGGGCGCGACCGTGATCGGCGCCGCGTTGGGTGTGGTCGTCGCGAACATCGCCGCGTCGGTCCCGGCGAACGTCAGCCCACCGGCCGGGATCGTCAGCGTGTCCGTCCCGGTGTTGGTGACGGTCGCCGACGCCGCCGGGGACGTCGCGTTCACCGGCCCGCTGAGCACCACTCGCGGCGTGACGTCCGCCCCGGGACCGCCGACACCGCCGCGCGGCTTGACGAGCGAGATCGTCCCGTTGCCGAGCTGCGTGACGTACAGGTTGCCGTTGGCCGGGTCCTCGGTCACGTCGAGCGGCTGGTTGAAGCCGGTCAGGCCGGTGGTGCCGACCTTGCGGTTCGACAGCGTGCCGTTGGCCGCGACGTCGAACGTCACGATGTCCTGGCCCTGGCTGTAGCGGACGTAGAGCAGCTTGCCGCGGAGCGCTCCTCCGAAGGCGTTGCTCTTGTACTCGATGACGCCGTTGGCGCTCGCGTGCTGGCCCGCGTCGAACACGCCGGCCAGGTCGTAGTTCGGGTCCGCTGCCGTCCCCACGGGGTAGCGGGCAGTCTCGAACGGATCGGTGCCGGCGGTCGGGTTGCCGTTGTTGAGGATGTACTCGCAGCGGCTCGGGTTCGGGTGGCCGTAGTACTTCCCCTGGCGGACGCGGAAGACGTAGTCGGTCTCCGCGTTCGGGTTGTTGGTGATGCCCGCGATGCCGGTCGGCCCGCTGTAACCCCCGTCGGGGCGCTTGGCGCAGTGCGAAGGCAGCGTCGTCGGGACGGCCGGGACGTTGCCGCCGGCGGCCGAGCCGTTCGTCGGCACGTACAGGCTGCCGTTGCTGTGCCAGACGAGGTCGTACGCGTTGCGGATGCCGCTGCCGTAGACCGTCACCGGCGCGTTCGCGGCGAACGGGTCGTACGCCTCCGGCCGCACGTCCAGCGGCAGCTGGGCCGGCAGCTTCGTCGGGTCGACGCGCAGCGTGGCCGCCGACAGCGGGTGCTCCTCGCGGTTGCCCCACGTCCCGTCGGCCCCGCCCATGGCGTTGTTCGCGCCGACGTTGAAGTAGACGGCGCCGTCGGGTCCGAACGCGACCGAGTTCGCCTCGTGGTCCTTGATCGAGCGTGGCAGGCCCGTCAGCACGGCGGTGTAGGTGCCGAGGTTGGGCCCGGTCAGCTTCGCGAGGCGACCGCTGAGGTCGGGCACGTTGTTCTGGCCGACGTACGGGGCGTTGTCGGTGATCCAGAGGATCGGGTTCGTCGGGGTCGAGGCCGGGTCGAACGCGAGCCCGATGACCGTACGGGTCCCCTTGACGTACGTGTCGCCGCTGGCTGCGCTGTTGGAGTAGTCGCGGACGGTGGTGATCTTGAACCGGTTGGTGAGCTTGCCGTCCGCCGCGATGTCGAAGCGGTAGAGGTCACCCGCCAGCGTCGCGGCGTACATCCGGCCGTCGGGGCCCTTGGTGATGCTCGAGTAGCCCATCTCCGCGCCGGTCGCCGCGGGCGCGCCCGAGTCGGACTTGTCGAACGCGACCGGTCCGCCGCCCCCGGTGGTCTCGCCGGTGGTGAACACGCTCGAGTACGGCAGGAACGCGTGCCCGGCGACGTCCTTGACGGCGTCGGTGACGGTGTAGCGGTAGAGCGTGTTCGCCTCGAGCGCCTGCTTGGGCGAGAGGTTGATGACGTCGGCGCCACCGCTGGTGATGACGTTGGCGTCGACCGTGGTGCCGTCCGACACCTTGGTCAGCGTGACGCTGGCGCCGCTCAGCGAGCCCGGGGCAACGCCGCTGCCGACCAGGTTGAGGTCGTTCACGACGCTGCCCGTGGGCGAGAAGCCGGTGGCGAGGTTGGCCGGCGTCGACGTGCGCACCGAGGGCCGCAGCGACGCACCGGCGACGCTGTCGACCGTCACCCAGTTGATCTTGGTGTTGGTGCCCCCGCTCGGCGAGACCGTCAGCCTGCCGTCGGTCACGTTGACCGTACGGGCGGCCGTGGCGTGCTTCGTCGGCGACCCGGCCGCGCCGGTGGGGACGTACGCGGCGACCGCGTTCTGGTCCTCGACGTTGAGCCAGTGGACGGAGTCGGTCGCCGTGCCGGCGTCACCGACCGAGACCTCGACGCGGTACGCGCCGTTCGGCACCTCCATCTCCCAGTACGCCGGGATCTTCACACCCTGCGACGCGTTCTCCGGCAGCTGCATGTGGATCAGGCCGGCACGCAGCACCGGGGTCCCGACGGGTGCGCCGCCGGCAGCGCCGTCGAGGCGGTTGCGTCCGTTGCCGACGATGCTCAGCGGCTCGACCGTGCCGAGGCGCATCCACCCGTACGCCAGCCCGGTGCCCTGGTCGGCGCCGGTCCGGACGCCGTACGCCTGGCCGAAGTCCTTCAGGTAGCCGGTCGGCGGCGCGCTGGCCTCGTCGGCGAAGCGCACCGCACGGTGCACGTCCGGCTCGGACGGCGCGTCGGTGCTGACGATCGACAGGTGGTTCATCTTGGTGTTGGTGCCGCCGATCGCGTCGACCGTGAGGCGGCCGTCGGTCACGTGGACGACGCTGGTGCCCGTCTCGTACTCCTTCGCGGCCGACGCCTGGAAGCCGCCGACGACGGTGACGCCCTCGGCGCGGATGGTGTGCAGGCTGTCGTACCCGGTGCCGCCCGGCTGGTCACCGACGCTGACGCTGACCTCGTACCAGCCGTCGGGCACCGCCCGCTCGAACGCCCCCGCCGTGAGGGTGCCGTTGTTCGGGTTGGCGTTGGCGATGTCGCCGTACTGCAGGTGGATGAGCCTGTTCTGCAGCGCCGTCACCGGAGCCGTACGGGTGCGGACGCGGGTGTTCTTCGTGAGGTCGAGCGGAACGTGCGTGGCGGTCGCGAGGCTCGCCTGCGTGACCCAGCCGATGCCCGCCGCGTCGGTCCAGGCCGAGCCGTCGTTCTTGGTCCAGCCGGCGGGGACGGCGTTGTCGGCGGTCGTGGTGAAGACGTACTTCTCGTCGACGTCGCCCGGCGGCTCCGGCTCGTCGGTGCTGTCGACCTCGACGTAGTTGAGCTTGGTGTTCGTGCCGCCGACGGCGTCGATCGTGAGCCGGCCGTCGGTGACCTCGACCGTCTTCGTCGCCGTCTCGTACTCCTTGGCGGTGGTGCCCTTGAACGCGTCGATCGCCTTGACGCCCTCGACGTTGACGGTGTGCGTGCTGTCGTAGCCGTTCGCGCCACCGCTCTGGTCGCCGACGGAGACCTTCACGGCGTACCAGCCGTCGGGCACCGCGAGCTCGAACGCGCCCGAGACCGTGTTCTGCCCGCCCTGCAGCGGCGGGGTCGACGTGCCGTACTGGAGGTGGATGAGGCTGTTCTGCAGCGCGGTCACCGGCGCGGTCCGCGTACGGAACCGCGTGTTGGTCGTCATGTCCAGCGGCACGTGCGTGGCGACGCTCAGGCTGTCCTCGCGGACGAAGCCGTTGCCCGCGGCGTCGGTCCACGGGGTGCCGGTGTGCTTGGTGTAGCCGGCGACGCCGGGCCCGGACGCGGGCTGGAACACGAACTTCTCGTGGACCGGCTCCGGCTCGGGCTCGGGTGTGGTGACCTCGACGGTCTCCGACGCGGCCGAGGCGTTGCCCGTCTTGTCGACGGCGACCACCCAGTACGCGTACGCGGTGCCGGGCGCGACGGTCGTGTCGACGTACTCCGAGGCCTCGACCGCGGCGATCGGCGGGTCGTCGGCGAGCGGTGCGGCCGCTCCGACCACGGTCCGGTAGACCGCGTAGTGGTCGAGGTCGGCCTCCGCGTTGTCCGCCCAGTCGAGCGCGACCTGGCCTTCGCTCGCGGTGGCCTTCAGCCCGGTCGGCGCAGCGGGAGGCGTCGCGTCGAGCGGCGTCGCCGACGCGCTGGCCGAGGCAGGAGACCGGTTGCCGTGGCCGTCCACGGCGACCACGACGTAGAAGTAGGTCGTGCCGTTGGTGACGTCCTCGTCGGTGAAGCTCGCCGTCGGCAGGAGGCCCGGGCCGCCGATGCCGTCGCCGGTGGTCGGGACGTCAGCGGTCGTCGCCCGGTACACGCGGTAGCCCGCGAGGTCGACCTCGGGGCCCGCCGTCCAGGTCAGCGCGACCTGGCCGTCGGCAGCGGTCGCGGCGAGGCCCGTCGGCGCGGCCGGAGCCGTCATGTCCGTCGGGGCCGCGTCGACGCCTGCCGACAGCGGCGAGTCGTTGCCGCTCTCGTCGAAGGCCGACAGCGCGTACGTGTAGAGCGTGTCGTTCTCGACGTCGTCGTCGGTGTAGCCGGTCGCACCCGCGCCGAGCGTGGCGATCGCGACGTACGTGCCGGCGCCGGTCTTGCGGAACACGGTGTAGCCGTCGAGGTCGTCCTCGCCGTTGGCGGTCCAGGTCAAGGCGACCTCACCGTCTCCCGCGGTGGCCGCGAGGCCGGTCGGCACGGCCGGCGGCGTCGTGTCGTCCGGCGGGTCGGAGACGGGGGTGGCCGGCACCGCGTTCGACGGGGCCGACTCGTTCCCGGCCTTGTCGCGGGCGCGGATCACGTACAGGTAGTCGATGCCGTTCTCGGCGCTGGTGTCGGTCACGGTGGTGACGCCTGCACCTGCGGTGATCTCGATCGCGATCCCGGTGCCGTCGGCGCGGGTCCGCGTGATCACGTACCCGTCGAGGTCGGGCTCGGTGTTCGCGGTCCAGGTCAGCGTCACCTCGCCGTCACCGGGGGCCGCCTCCAGCCCCTTCGGCGTCGCGGGTGCGCTCTTGTCCAGCGGGGTGGCCGCGACCAGGGCCGGCGAGGAGGAGTTGCCCGAGGTGTCGCGGGCGACGAGGGAGTAGACGTACGCGGTCCCGTTGACGGCGGTGCCGTCGGTGGCCGTGGTCGCGGTCTTGGCGAGGTTCCAGGTCTTCGGGCCGTCGCCGCCGCCGGTGCGGCGAAGGACGTAACCGGCGAGGTCGGCCTCGGTGTTCTTCTTCCAGGTCAGCGTGACCTTGCCGTCACCGGCGTCGGCGACGAGCCCGCTCGGGGTCTTGGGAGCGACCTTGTCGCGCGGCGTCGCACGGACGGCCGCGCTCGGGCGCGAGGCGTTGCGGCGGTGGTCGACCGCCACGACCGCGTACGAGGAGGTGGTCCCGTTGGTCAGCCCGGTGACGGTGTAGCGCGGGGTCGTGACCTCGCGGACGAGGCGACCGTCCCGGTAGATCCGGTAGCCACGCAGGTCGAGCGCGTAGGACGCCTTCCAGCTGAGCGCGACGGCACGGTCACCGGCGACCGCGCGTAAGCCGGTCGGCTTGGGCGGTGCCGTCCGGTCGGGGGCCTTGACGTACTCGGCGCGGACGGCGCCGGCGCCGGACTTCTTCACGTACCGGACCTCGAAGGTGTGCATGCCCTTGCGCAGCTTGCGCACACCCGCGGCGTACCGGCCCTTGGTCGAGGTGGCGACCGTACGCCCGTCGATGCGCAGCACCGCCTTGGCGGTGGCGCGCGCCCGTAGCTCGTACGAGCCCTTCACCTTGCGGGTCGTCGTCCAGCGCACGGAGAACGGCTTGCGCTTGGCCGGGTACGTGGCGGCGACGCGCTTCTCGCAGCGCGTGACGACCGGCTTGCCCTTGAAGGAGGTGCCCTTGTAGTACTGCGCGAGCCAGCGGCCGGACTTGGCGCACTTGCTCGCGCTCGGAGCGGCGGAGGCGGGATCACTGAGGCCCGGTGCGAGAGCGAGCAGCGCGGCGACGAGAGCGAGAGCGAGGACGGCGGCGAGGGGACGGCGGGGCTGAACGACCGTGTTCATGGGCTGCTCCGGGAGGGCCGAGGAAATGAAGAAACCCTAGAAACGCCTTCCGGGCGGTGTCCGGAAAATCTAGAAACCTTACATTTGGGCTACTGCCCCAATTCGGCCGGTCGTCGGGAGTTTTGTCGGGCCGATCAACTTAAAAGCGCAGGTCAGAGCGGGTATGTGATGTAGTTCACTAACGCGACCCCCGAGTAACAAACCTCTCGACGGGGCATACATTGACAGCACGGCGCACGCGATTCGGACCGGTCGAACGGCTGAGACCACGTGCGCCGAGACCACCTATCCACATCAGCTGGCCGGTCACAGGATGACGCGGACAGTGCGATCAACACGCTTGAATCGCGATGCGAGAAGGACAACACACACCATGGCCGCAGACATCACCACCGGCGACCCCCTCACGACCACGTACCGCTCGACGCATGCCGAGCTCCAGGCGTGGGTCGATGAGGTTGCCGCGCTGACCAAGCCCGACTCGATCACCTGGATCGAGGGGACCGCCGACGAGTGGACCCGCCTCACCGACGAGCTCGTCGAAGCCGGCACCTTCGTGCGCCTCGACGAGACCAAGAAGCCCAACTCCTTCTGGTGCGCCTCCGATCCCACCGACGTCGCCCGCGTCGAGGACCGCACCTTCATCTGCAGCGTCGACGAGGCGGACGCAGGCCCCACCAACAACTGGATGGCGCCCGCGGACATGAAGGCCCTCATGACCGAGCTGTACGACGGGTCGATGCGCGGCCGCACCATGTACGTCATCCCGTTCGTCATGGGGCACCTCGACTCGGCGCACCCGATGTTCGGCGTCGAGATCACCGACTCCGCGTACGTCGTGGCGTCGATGACCGTGATGGCGCGCGTCGGCCGCGAGGTCCTCGACAAGATCGAGGCCACCAACGCCTCGTACGTGCCCGCGCTGCACTCCGTCGGCGCCCCGCTCGAGCCCGGCCAGGCGGACGTGCCGTGGCCGTGCAACGACACCAAGTACATCGTGCAGTTCCCCGAGGAGCGCATGATCTGGTCGTACGGGTCCGGCTACGGCGGCAACGCGCTGCTCGGCAAGAAGTGCTACTCGCTCCGCATCGCCTCGGTGATGGGCCGCGACGAGGGCTGGCTCGCCGAGCACATGCTGATCCTCAAGCTGACCTCGCCCGAGAACGAGGTCAAGTACATCGCGGCCGCCTTCCCGAGCGCGTGCGGCAAGACCAACCTCGCGATGGTCGAGCCCACGATCGAGGGCTGGAAGGTCGAGACCCTCGGCGACGACATCGCGTGGATGCGCGTCGGCGCCGACGGCCGTCTGTACGCGGTCAACCCGGAGTTCGGCCTGTTCGGCGTCGCGCCGGGCACCGGCTGGGACACCAACGCCAATGCGATGCGCACCATCGCCAAGGGCAACTCGGTGTTCACCAACGTCGCGCTCACCGACGACGGTGACGTGTGGTGGGAGGGCATGACCGACGAGACGCCCGCGCACCTCACCGACTGGAAGGGCCGCGACTGGACGCCGGAGTCCGGGGAGCTCTCCTCGCACCCCAACAGCCGCTTCTGCACCCCGATCCGTCAGTGCCCGATCCTCGCGCCGGAGTACGACGACCCCAACGGTGTCCCGATCGACGCGATCCTCTTCGGCGGCCGTCGCAAGACGACGATCCCGCTTGTCACCGAGGCCCGCGACTGGACGCATGGCACCTTCATGGGCGCCACGCTCTCGTCGGAGACCACGGCCGCGGCGACCGGTGCGGTCGGTGTCGTCCGTCGTGACCCGATGGCGATGCTGCCGTTCATCGGCTACGACGCCGGTGACTACTTCAGCCACTGGATCTCGATGGCGAAGAACAACGACGAGTCGAAGTTCCCGAAGATCTTCTACGTCAACTGGTTCCGCCGCGACGAGGACGGCTCGTTCCTGTGGCCGGGCTTCGGTGAGAACAGCCGCGTGCTCAAGTACGTCGTCGAGCGCATCGAGGGCAAGGTCGACGCCGTCGAGACGCCGATCGGCCTCGTGCCCGCGCCGGGTGCCCTCGACACCGACGGCCTGGACGTCAGCGACGAGCAGATGGCCAAGGCGCTCGCCGTCGACGTCGACGAGTGGAAGGCCGAGATCCCGCAGATCAACGAGTGGTTCGAGAAGTTCGGCGACAAGCTGCCGGCCGTTCTCTGGACCGAGCTCGACGGCCTGAAGGCTCGCCTGGAGGCCTGAGACCCCCGCACCGACGCCCCGCCGCTCACGCAGCCGGCGGGGCGTCGTGCTGTCTGCGTACGACCGTGGTCGGACGCGCCCTCGCCAGGTCCCGACTCGAGGCTGACGGTTGACGGCGCCCACCGTCGTACGGTCGCGGAGTGCTCATCTCCGACCCTCTGTCACGGTTGATCGCCGAAGCCGGCACCGCTCTCCCGCCCGCGGTCGCGCTCCTGCCCGACGCCGGTCTCGTCGTTCTCGCGCTGCTCCTCGCGGCCGCCTCGTACGGGCGTGGCCCGCGGCCGCTCGCCGTCGGGATCGCCGCAGGTGTCGGCGTCGTCCTCTCGTACGGCGCGAGCGAGCTGCTCAAGCTGGTCGTCCGCGACGAGCGCCCGTGCCGCACCGTCGAGGCGCTCGCCGCCTGCCCGGCGCCGGGTGACTGGGCGTGGCCGAGCAACCACGCGACGATCGCCGCCGCGCTCGCGACGGCGGTGGCGCTGGTGCTGCCGCGTTGGTGGCGGTACGCGGTGCCGGTCGCCGCCGTGGTCGCGCTCGGGCGCGTCGTGATCGGCGTGCACGATCTCGCGGACGTCGCGGCGGGGACCGCGCTCGGGGTCGTCGTCACCGTCGCGATCGCGCGGCTGCTCGCTCCCGCGACCGCGGCCCTCCTCGTACGCCGCCGCGTGCCGTAGGCCCCACGAAGCCACGGTTTCTGGGACCAAGCGCGCCTTGTACGCGTGGCTTCGACCCAGAAACCGTGGCTTCGTCGCTCAGTCCGTGCGCGGCGCCCAGCCGATGGCGGGCAGGACCTCCTCGGTCAGCGCGGCGAGGTGCTCGACGTTGTACGCGACGCCGAGCATGTTCGGCACCGTGATCAGCAGCGTGTCGGCGGCCCGTACGGCGGCGTCGGCGGCGAGCTCCTCGGCGAGCGCGGCCGGCTCACCGACGTACGACTTCCCGAACCGCGCGACGAGGCCGTCGATCATGCCGACCTGGTCGGCGTCGGAGCGCTCGCCGAAGTACGCGCGGTCGGTGTCGTCGAGCAGCGGGACGATGCTGCGACTCACCGAGACGCGCGGTTCGCGCTCCCAGCCCTCCTCGGCCCACGCCTCGCGGAAGCGCGCGATCTGTTCGGCCTGCAGCTGGTCGAACGCCACGCCGGTGTCCTCGGTCAGCAGCGTGGAGGACATGAGGTTCATCTGCTGCTTCGCGGTCCACTCCGCCGTCGCGCGTGTGCCCGAACCCCACCAGATGCGCTCGCGGAGCCCGGGCGACTGCGGCTGGATCGCGAGCGGCACCTGCTGGCCCGTCATCTTCGGGTCGGAGAGCGCCACGCCGGCGCCCTCGATCGCGGCGAGGAACAGCTCGTTGTGCGTCCGCGCCATGTCTGCGTCCGTCTTGCCCTCGGGCGGGACGAACCCGAACGACTCGTAGCCGCGCTGCGCGTTTTCCGGTGACCCGCGGCTGACACCGAGCTGGAGCCGCCCGGCGCTGATCAGGTCGGCGGCCGCCGCCTGCTCCGCCATCGCGAACGGGTTCTCGTACCGCATGTCGATCACGCCGGTGCCGATCTCGATCCGCGACGTCCGTGCCGCGATGGCGGCCAGCAGCGGGAACGGCGAAGCGAGCTGCCGGGCGAAGTGGTGCACCCGTACGTATGCTCCGTCGAGCCCGAGCTTCTCCACCTCGACGGCGAGCTCGATGGACTGCAGCAGCGCGTCCTGCGCCGTACGGACCTGCGAACCGGGGACGGCCTGCCAGTGGCCGAAGGACAGAAAGCCGACGTTCTTCACACCACTGGGGAGCGCGTCGCGGCGGGCCAGTATTCCGGCGGGCGGTCACAATGAGGGATGCCCGATCTGATGCCGGCCGCGTTCATCGGCCACGGCAACCCGATGAACGCCCTCGAGCGCAACCGCTACACCGAGGCCTGGCGGGCGCTCGGTGAGTCGCTGCCGAAGCCGCGCGCGATCCTCGTCGTGTCGGCGCACTGGTACATCAACGCCACCGCGGTCACCGCGATGCGTACGCCGCGGACGATCCACGACTTCTACGGGTTCCCTCAAGAGCTGTTCGACGTGCAGTACCCGGCGCCCGGGATGCCCGAGCTGTACGAGGAGGTCGCCGACGCCGTGCACCCGACGTGGTGCGGCGAGGACAAGGACTCGTGGGGCATCGACCACGGCACCTGGTCGGTGCTCGCCCACGTCTTTCCCGATGCGGACATCCCGGTCGTGCAGCTGAGCATCAACGCCGACAAGGGCCTCGACTACCACCTCGACCTCGGCAAGAAGCTCAACGCGCTGCGCGCCGACGGCGTCCTCGTCCTCGGCAGCGGCAACGTCGTCCACAACCTCCGCGGCATGGACTGGGGGCTCGCGGAGGAGGGGTACGACTGGGCGCACCGCTTCAACGAGTCGGCCAAGGAGCTGATGGCCGCGGAGCCGACGAACATCCCGACGCTCGACGCGCACACGGACTACCGCGCCGCCGTCCCGACGCCGGACCACTTCCTGCCGCTGCTCTACCTCGCAGGGATGGCGGACGACTCGGGCCGGGGAGCGGACGTGCTGATCGACGGCTACACGTACGGGTCCCTGTCGATGACGGCCTTCACGCTCGACCTGGACCGCCCGGCCACCGGCGACGGCACCGCCGGCTCCGATCCCGCGACGCCGGTCGCGCCGCCCGACGGCTCCAACATCTGACGCTCGCCGCCGTCCTCGCGGGCGCGCGACGTGGCCTTCGGGATCGCGAGCGCCACGAGAGCCGCGACGAGCAGGGCAGCGCCGAGGAACAGGAACCCCCCGACGTACGCGGACTCCTTGGGCTCCCCGCCCCGTCCGAGGTGGCCGGTCACGATCGTGGCCATGACGGCGGAGCCGACGGCGCCGCCGATCGTCCGGATGTTGGCGTTCATCCCGGTGGCGACACCCGTCTGCTCCGGCGGCACCGCGGCGACGACCAGGCTGGCGAGGCAGGCGAAGGTGGCGCCGAGCCCGATCCCGAAGAGGCCGCTCGCGACCGCGGTTTGCCACGGGGCGTGGTGGACGAGACCCATCGAGCCGAGGCCGACCGCGCTGATCAGGCAGCCGACGACCACGACCGGCTTGGCGCCACGGATGCGCGTGAGCGGGGCCGACACGAACCCCATGACAAACGTCCCGAGCGCCGACGGCAGCATCAGCAGACCGGACTCTGTGATCGTCGCGCCGAACCCGTACCCGGCGACGCTCGGGTCGGTCTGCAGCAGCCGTGGCGTGAACGCGAACGAGGCATACATGCCGACGCCGACGAGGAACGCGACGAGGTTCGCGGTCCACACGGCGGGCAGCCGCATCATCCGCAGGTCGATGAACGGGACCCGGACGCGACGCTCGACCTGCACCCACCCGACGCACAGCACGAGCGCCGCTGCGAGGAGTCCGAGCACGAGCGGCGAGGCCCACCCGGCCCGCGAGCCTTCGCTGATGCCGATGAGGAGAGCGGTCAGCCAGCCGGCGAAGAGAAGCGTCGGCGCCAACGGGATGCGGCCCGGCGTCCGTACGGGTGACTCGGGAACGAGCAGCCACGCGGCGACCGCCGCCGCACCGGTCACCAGCGCCGGCAGCCAGAACAGCCACGCGTAGCCGAGGGAGTCGACGAGCGGTCCCGCGACGACCGTCCCGAACCCGCCACCCGCGCCCATCAGCGCCGACACGAAGCTGATCGCGCCGGCGATCTTGGGCTCGGGGAACTCGTCGCGGATGATGCCGAAGGCCAACGGCAGAACGCCGCCGCCGATCCCCTGGATCACGCGCGCGGCGATCATGACGGCCACGTTCGGCGCGACGGCCGCGACGACGGACCCGAGGGCGAGCAGCCCGAGGGCGTACACGAGCACGCGTTCCTTCCCGGTCGCGTCACCGAGGCGGCCGGCGAGCGGCGTGAAGATGGAGGCCGAGACGAGGTACGCGGTCACGACCCAGGTCACCGTCGACGGGGTCGTGCCGAGCTCTTCCTGGATGCGCGGGAGGACCGGGATGGTCAGCGACTGGACGAGCGCGAACGACGCGACTCCGACGCTCAGCACGGCGAGCGTGACCCGGTAGTGCGTCCGTCGTGCTGTCCTGATCACCAGGCCCCCTGTCGTAGTTCCGCACAGCAACTAACCACACGGGGTGTCGCGTTCATTCCGCCCCGTCCGCGATTCGGGCGGTTTGCCACCGGATGCGGCGCCGAAACGGTGGAGAAGTGCCCGAATCGGGGACGGGACGGGAGCCGGGCCTAGACAGGGTCGCGGGCGATGGGGCAGGACATGCAGCGCGGGCCGCCACGACCGGTGCCGAGCTCCGAGCCCGGGATCCGGATGACCTCGATGCCGGCCGCCTCCAGACGCGCGTTCGTCTCGACGTTGCGCTCGTACGCCACGGCGAGCCGCGGCGCGATCGCGAGCGTGTTGTTGCCGTCGTCCCACTGCTCGCGCTCGGCGGTGACCGCGTCGAGACCGGTGTCGATGACGCGGATCCGATCGATCTGGAGCGCCTTCGCGGCGGCCTCGAGGAACGGCGCCGGGCCGTCGATGGCGAGGTCGGAGCCGTGCCCGTCGGTGACGGTGTACGCCTGAAGCGTGTCGGCGACCGCCGGATACATGACCACGGCGTCGACGTCGACCATCGTCACGACGGTGTCGAGGTGCATCGTCGCGCGGTCCTGCGCGATGGGGACCGCCAGCACCGTGGTCGCCAGGTCGTGCGCGAAGCACTGCCGCGCGATCCGCTCGAGCCCCGCGGGCGTCGTACGCTCGCCGACACCGACCGCGATGACCCCGTCGCCGAGCACCAGGACGTCACCACCCTCGAGGTGCTCGAGGTGCGGACCGTGGACGCGCGGCACGTGCGAGAACCGCGGGTGGTGCTCGTACACGAGCTGCGTCAGGTGCGACTCGCGCTCGCGCGCCGGCATCGCGAAGCTCGTGAGCGCCACCTCGTCGCGCAGCCACACCGACGAGTCGCGGGTGAAGAGGAGGTTCGGGAGCGGGTCGATGAGGAAGTCGTCGGGCTGCAGCAGCGTCGTCACCACGCTCCGTACGCCGTCGAGCTCGTCGTTGCGCAGCCCTGCCGTCAGCACCTCGGCCAGCGCGTCGGGGTCGTACGTCGAGAGCGCGGCGACGAGGTAGTCGGAGACCGTGTCGCCGAGCCGCAGGTCGCTCGTCACGTCCGACACCGCGGTCGCGTGCGCCGCAGAGTTCTCGAGCGTCTCGACCAGCAGGTCGCGCAGGTAGAGGACCTCGACGCCGCGGTCGGCGAGTGCCGCCGCGAAGACGTCGTGCTCCGCGACCGCCTTGCCCACCCAGGGCAGGCCGTCGAAGAGGAGCGAGTCGTTGTTGCGCGGAGTGAGGCGCTTGAGCTCGGGCCCCGGTCGGTGGAGCATGACCGTACGAAGCCGTCCGACCTCGCTGGCAACTCCGGGGGAGATGACACCGTTGTCCATCCACTCACCCTAGGGTCATGCCGCCTAGGGTGGGGATGTGGCTCTCGCGATCTCGATCCTCGCCCTCGTCACAGCCGCGGGTGCGTTCCTCGTCTCGGCGACGGCCGCGTCGCGCACCAGCAAGCGCCGCGGCCCCGGACGTACCGTCGACCACCTGCCCCGCGACACCGCTGCGTTGCGCCGAGAGGTGGCGGCGCTGTCCGACGCGCAGACGCACACGTTCCGGCACCTGGCGGTCGTGCGGTACGACGCGTTCGGGGACACCGGCGGCGCCCTCTCGTGGTCGCTCGCCCTCCTCGACGACTCCGGCTCCGGCGTCGTCATCACGTCCATCCACGGGCGTACCGAGACCCGTACGTACGCCAAGAGCGTCACCGCGTGGACCAGCGAGCAGACGCTGACGCCGGAGGAGGAGCAGGCGCTGGCCGAAGCCCGCCGCTAGGGACTCCGCTCGGCCGAGCGCGACGCGCGCGCGGCGTACCGGGGTCGCTGACCTCGCCGTCGCTCCCAGGCGTCGCACGCGAGCAGGACCGCTCCGGCGAGCGCGAATCCGGCGATGATGTCGATGACGTAGTGCTCGGCGTAGTAGACGAGCGCGAACGACATGACCAGCGGGTACGCGAGGAGCAGCCACCTCCACGACGAGCGGAGGCGTTGCACCCCGTAGAACGCGATCAGCGCGGCGAGACCCGCGTGCAGCGACGGCATCGCGGCGACCGGGTTGCCGACGTTCGCGAGCGCGAGGTGGAAGCCGCCGAGCCCCATCGTCGACCACCCCCGCCCGGTCAGGCGCGCGACCTCCTCGGAGAGGTAGCCGTCCTGGCTGGCCATCCACGGCGGTGCCATCGGATAGAAGATGTAGATCACGAGGGCGCCGAAGCTGATCGCGAGATAACGGCGCATCCACCGCACCCACTCGCCGCGGCTCATCATCCACAAGATCACGGCGAGCGTCAGACCCGCGACGAAGTGCGTGAAGTAGACGGTCGTGAAGACCACGTCGTACCAGTGCGGCGGGGAGGCGGACGAGCACGGCTGGTCGCAGAGCCAGTCCTGGAGGTGACGCGTCGGCGTGGTGCCGCCGCCGAGCCACTCGTCGAACACGATCGGCTCGGTGACGTGCACCGGCAACGGGAAGAGCTCGTCCGCGAGGCCGCGGCTGTAGAGGTAGACGAGCAGGAACGCGACCGGCCCCCACCAGTCCTTGAGGAAGGAGAGGTGGGCGCTCCATCCTGCGCCGGAGTTCCAGGCGATCGTGAGCACCCACAGCCAGGCGACGATCTGCACCACGTCGGTGGGCAGACCGATGAACACCATCCACAGCACGAACGCCCCGACGAAGACCACCATCGCGGTCGCGCGGCGCTGCCACGAGGTTGCCGGATCGTTCATGGCGACAGGCGGGGCCAACCCATCGGCGCGCGACGGATCGCGGGTCGACTCGTCCACACCGCCCCCTACGTCTCGCGCACGTCCTCCCACCGTAGGACGGTGCGGTGTCAGACGCGACGCGATTAATCCGCGACACCCGCGTCGTACCACGCCGCTCAGGCGGGCTTCGGGGCGTCGACGGCGAGCTTCATGCCGACCAGCCCGAGGAGGCTCCCGCTGACCCGGCGCTGCCACGCCATCCACGACGGACGGCTGGCGAGGAACGCGGCGATCCCGCCGGCGACGAGGATCAGCGTCGCGTTGACCAGCGCGCTCACCGAGATCTGGATGCTGCCGAGCACGAACCCTTGCAGCACCACGTCGCCGCGCGAGAGGTCGACGAACTGCGGGATCAGCGACACGTACATGATCGCCGCCTTCGGGTTGAGCAGGTTGGTCGTCAGCCCCATCGTGAACAGCCGCCGGTGCGAGTCGCGTGGCAGGTCACGCGTCTCGAAGGCCGACAGGCCCCCCGGCCGCAGCGTCTTCCAGGCGAGCCAGAAGAGGTACGCGGCGCCGGCCACCTTGAGCGCCACGTACAGCCACGGGACGACGACGAACACCGCGGCGAGCCCGACGTTCGCCATCACCATGTAGACGCCGAAGCCGACCATCGTGCCGAGGAGCGAGACGAGGCCCGCCGCCGGACCTTGGCTAATGCTGCGCGAGACGAGGTAGATCATGTTCGGCCCGGGCGTGAGCACCATCCCGAGCGCGACGAGGGCGATGCCGACGGCGGCAGCGGTGTCGATCATGGGTCCTCCCCGGATCCGGTCGGTCTCCTCGTGCCGAGAGTGCCACGCCTGGCCAGCGCGCAGCACCCCCTTTAGTGGACAGGCCTCAGGCGATCTTGCGTCGGTAGGTCGCCATCGCGAACCCGTACGCGACGACGAGGATGCCGACGCACCAGGCCAGGGCGATCCAGATGTCGTTGCCGACGGGCTGCTCGGCGAACAGCGCGCGGATCGAGTTGACGATCGGCGTGACCGGCTGGTTCTCGGCGAACCACTGCACCGGGCCGGGCATGCTGTCGGTCGGGACGAACGCCGAGCTGATGAACGGCAGGAAGATCAGCGGGTACGAGAAGCCGCTCGCGCCGTCGATCGTCTTCGCGGTCAGCCCGGGGATGACCGCGAGCCAGGTCAGCGCCAGCGTGAACAGCATGAGCATCCCGAAGACGGCGAGCCAGTCGAGCACGCCCGCGCTCGTACGGAACCCCATCGCGAACGCGACACCGATCACGACCACGACCGAGACCAGGTTCGCGACGAGGGAGGTCAGCACGTGCGCCCAGAGCACCGACGAGCGGGCGATGGGCATCGACTGGAAGCGCTCGAAGATCCCGGTCTGCAGGTCGGTGAAGAGCCGGTACGCGGTGTAGGCGATGCCGGAGGCGATCGTCATCAGCAAGATGCCGGGCAGCAGGTAGTTCACGTACGAGTCGGTGGTGGCGCCGGTGTCGATCGCTCCGCCGAACACGAAGACGAACAGCAGCATCATCGCGATCGGCGTGATCACGGTGGTGATGAGCGTGTCCGGGCTCCGGGTGATGTGGCGCAGCGACCGTCCGGTCAGCGTCGCGGTGTCGGGCAGGAAGTGCGTGGCGGCGGTCATCGTGATCCCTTGCTCTCGGTGCCGACCACGGCGAGGAAGATCTCCTCCAGCGTCGGCTGCTTCTCGACGTACTCGATCTCGGCGGGCGGGAGGAGCTGCTTGAGCTCGGCGAGCGTGCCGTCGGCGATGATCCGACCCTCGTGGAGGATCGCGATCCGGTCGGCGAGCTGCTCGGCCTCGTCGAGGTACTGGGTGGTGAGCAGGACGGTCGTTCCCTGACCGGCGAGCTCCTTCACGACGTCCCAGACCTCCAGGCGCGCCTGCGGGTCGAGACCCGTGGTCGGCTCGTCGAGGAAGATCACCGGCGGGTCGCCGATGAGGCTCATCGCGATGTCGAGCCGTCGGCGCATGCCGCCGGAGTACGTCGACGCCTTGCGGCTGCCGGCGTCGGTCAGCGAGAACCGGGCCAGCAGGTCGTCGGCGATCGCGCCAGGGTCTTTGAGGTGGCGCAGGTTCGCGACCAGGACGAGGTTCTCTCGGCCACTGAGCAGCTCGTCGACGGCGGCGAACTGCCCGGTCAGACTGATCGACGCGCGGACGTCGGCTGCCTGCGTCGCGACGTCGTACCCGGCGACCGACGCCGACCCCGCGTCAGCCCTGAGCAGCGTCGACAGGATGCGGACCAACGTGGTCTTGCCTGCACCGTTGGAGCCGAGCAGGGCGAAGATGCTGCCCGGCGCCACCTCCAGGTCCACGCCGCGCAGGACGTGCAGGTCGTCGAAGGACTTCTCGAGGCCGCTGACGCGGACCGCGGACGTACGGGTGCTGGTCACGACTCCTCCTCGGTGTGCTCGGCGGCGGTCGCCTCGTCGATCGCCTCGCGGAGGCGCTTGCGCTCCTTGTCGATCCACTGCTTGCCGGAGTACGCCGCGGCGAACGTCTCGGCGAACTCGACCGGGTCGTCGCCGACGACCGCGCTCACCGGGGTCTCGTCGACGGCCGCGCGCTCCCACAGGTCGGCGAGGTCGCCGAACATGCGCACCATGGTCTCGCCGTCGGTGATGCCCGAGCTGTACATGAGGTAGCGCTCGACGGCCTTGGCGGTCTTGTCGTACGGGTCCGGCAGGGCCTCGATGCGGGCCCTGTACTGGCGGAACTGCTTCTTCTGCTCGAGGCTCCCGGTGAGGGCTTCGATCCACTTCGCGGCCATCTCAGTTCTCTTCCTTCTCGTGCGTGCTGTCGGTGTCGTGGTGGAGCTGTTCGATGCGCTCGGCCAGGAAGCTCCACGTGCTCCAGAACTCGTCGAGCCGCTCTTGCCCTTCGGCGTTGAGCGTGAAGACCTTGCGCGGCGGGCCCTTCTCGGACGGGACCTTCTCGACGTCCACGAGGCCGCGCTGCTCGATGCGGACCAGCAGGGCGTAGATGGTGCCCTCCGCGATGTCGGAGAACCCCTCCTCACGCAGCCACGCGGTGATCTCGTATCCGTACGCGGGGCGCCGCGACAGGATCGCGAGGACGATGCCCTCCAGGAGTCCCTTGAGCATCTCCGTCATCTGCTTGCCCACGGATCGCGCTCCTTCCAACTACTCAACGTTGCTGACTACCAGTACATAGTAACGCTGACTAGCGCGTACGCAAGAGGTTTCCGCCCACCTGGCTGATCGAGTAGGGGGCGAGGCGCTAGCCGAGCCCCCGTATCGAGATCCCGGTCTCGATACGCCCTCGCCCAGCGGCTCGGCCTACCCGACCACCCACCACTGCCGCTGATCGAGTAGGGGGCGAGGCGCTAGCCGAGCCCCCGTATCGAGATCCCGCCCTCGCCCACCGGCTCGGCCTACTCGACCACCGTCGACGCCGTGAACCGGACCGTCACGCAGAGCCCACCGCCCGGGCGAGGCGCAAGGCTCAGGCTGCCGTCGTGCGCACGGACGATGTGGTCCACGATCGCCAACCCCAGCCCGACACCGGAGTGGTCGGAGTGGATCCGGTCGGTGCCCCGCCGGAACGGCTCCACGAGGGTGGAGACGAGCTGCGGCGTGAGCGTCGCACCGGTGTTCTCCACGGTCAGGAGCACCTCGGCGCCTCGGACTCCCGTCACCACCCACACGCTGCCGTCGTCGCCGACGTTGTGGACGATCGCGTTGTGCACGAGGTTCGTCGTCATCTGCAGCAGCAGCGAGGGCGAGCCGCTGGTCGTGGCGATGTCACCCGACGTCGTGAGCGTGACACCGCGCTGCTCCGCGAGCGGGAGCAGCGTCTCCGCGACCTCCTCGGCGAGCAGCGACAGGTCGACCTGCTCTCGGCTGAACGCGCCCTGCTCGGCACGGCTGAGCAGGAGCAGTGCCTCGGTGAGGTCGATGGCGCGGGCGTTGACCGCGTACAGACGGTCGACGAGCTCGGCCGGGTCGCGGCTCGTGTCCTTGCGGGCGAGGTCGAGGAGCGTCTGCGTCACCGCCAGCGGCGTACGGAGCTCGTGGGACGCGTTGGCGGCGAACCGTCGCTGCTCGTCGACGTGCGCCTCCAACCGCGCGAGCATCGCGTCGAACGAGTCGGCGAGCTCGCGGAACTCGTCGCGCCGGCCCTCCAGCTCGATCCGGTGTGACAGCGACCCGGTCGCGGCACGGCGGGTCGCGTGGGTGATGCGGCTCAGCGGCGCCAGCATCCGTCCCGCAAGGAACCATCCCCCGACCAGACCCAAGACGAGCAGGAACGCCAGCGCCTGCGCGGCCCGGGGAGCGAAGGCGTCCAGGAGGTCCGACCGACTCGGCATGAACGGGCCGGGGCCGACCCCGCCCCTGGCCTGGTCGGGCACGTAGCGCAGCAGGAACACCCACACGGTGGCGAGCAGCAGCGCACCAGCCGCCATGAGGAAGCCGGCGTAGCTGAGGGTGAGCTTGAGGCGCACGCTCATCCCCGGCGCTCTATCCACGGTCGACCCCGTCCGACGGCGTGTCGATCCGGTAGCCGACGCCCGGCACCGTCGCGATCAGGCGGGGCTCGCCGAGGCGTTTGCGCAGGGCGGAGACGGTGATGCGTACGGCGTTGGTGAACGGGTCTGCGTTCTCGTCCCACGCCCGTTCGAGCAGCTCCTCGGCACTGATCACGCCGCCCTCCGCAGCGACGAGCACCTCGAGCACCGCGAACTGCTTGCGAGTGAGGGCGATGTAGCGGCCGTCGCGGAAGACCTCGCGGCGGAACGGGTCGAGCCGCAACCCGGCGATCTCTCGTACGGGCGGACGGTGGTGGGCGCGCCGACGGTCCAGCGCCCGCAGCCGCAGGACGAGCTCGCGCAGCGCGAAGGGCTTGGTGAGGTAGTCGTCCGCGCCGAGCCCGAAGCCCGAAGCCAGGTCGTCGATCCGGTCGGCGGCGGTGAGCATCAGGATCGGCGTGCCGGACCCCGAGGCGACGATCCGCCGTGCAATCTCGTCGCCGGGTGGGCCGGGGATGTCGCGGTCGAGCACGGCGATGTCGTACGAGTTGATGCTCAGCAGCTCGAGCGCGGTGTCGCCGTCGCCGGCCAGGTCCGCGGCGATCGCCTCGAGGCGCAGGCCGTCGCGGATGGCCTCCGCCAGCAGCGGCTCGTCCTCGACGACCAGTACGCGCATCCTCCGATGGTAGGGAGCCGACCCGTTTCGTCGGCGTATCGAAAACTGCGAACGCGGCAGCAACACCGCCATCCGTTGACTCGGGCCCATGTTCAGACACTCCTCACGAGCACGGACGGCCGCCAGCGCCGCGCTGGCCGCGGCCGCCCTGTCCGCGTGCGTCGTCGGCGCGGCGGACAGCGACGTCGCGACGGCCGACGGCACCCTCGATCCCGACCTCGCCGCCGCGCTGCAGGAAGCCGCATCGGATCTGGCCGATCACGGGATCACCCTGCAGATCACAAGTGGGTGGCGCTCGTCCTCGCACCAAGAGCGGCTCTTCGAGGACGCGGTGACGACGTACGGCTCGACCACGGAGGCGCAGCGCTGGGTCGCCCGCCCCGGCACGTCGAGCCACGAGACCGGCGACGCGGTCGACGTCGCTCCCCGCTCGGCGGCCCGATGGCTGGCCGAGCACGGCGCCTCGTACGGGTTGTGCCGCGTCTACGACAACGAGCCGTGGCACTTCGAGCGACGCAGCGACGCGATCACCGAGGGCTGCCCGCCCACGTACGCCGATCCGTCGCAGGACCCGAGGACGGTGCGGTGATCGCCGGCAGGTACGGCTCCGTCGGCCTCGTCGTCCTGGCCTTGCTCCCGATTGCGGCACTGGCCGCGTGGGTGCTGGCGCGTGGGCGGTTACGTGCAGGTCTCGCGCAGGCGACGGCATGGCGTACGGCGGTGGCCGAGGTCGGCATCGTGTACGGGACGGCACCGTGGGTGTGGCTCACGATGGAACCAGGCAGCAAGGACGGGGTGAACTTCTCGCTCCTACGGGACCTCGTCGGCATGCCGCCGTACCAGGTCGTCGGCAACCTGCTGGTCTTCGCGGCCTTCGGGTTCTTCGCGCCCCTGCGGTTCCCGGCGCTCGCCTCGGTGCCGCGCGTCCTTGCTGCGGCGGCTGTCGGCTCGCTCGTCATCGAGACTCTCCAGTACGTCCTCCCGATGGGGCGGGTGTCTTCCGTCGACGACGTCCTGCTCAACAGCGCTGGCGCCGGCCTCGCCGCTCTCGCCTCCCGCCGCTGGTGGCGCCACCCTGGCTGATCGAGTAGGGCGGAGCGCCAGCCCCCGGCTGATCGAGTAGGGCGGAGCGCTAGCGGAGCCCGTATCGAGATCCCGGTCTCGATACGTCCTCGCCTAGCGGCTCGGACTACTCGACCACCCAGGGGAGGCGCGGCTCGGGCTACCTGGACCACCCAAGCGGACGAGTCAGTTCGTGGACTCCGTCCAGCCCACAGGTACGAAGTCGCCCTCGCGGAGGAGCAGGCCGCGGCGGTCCACGGCCAGCACCCCGTCGACGTACACACCCCTCCCGCGCGACGGCGTCGTACGCAGGCCGGTGTAGCTCCAGCGCACATGGGTCGCGCCCGGCGGCAGCGCCGCATCGGCCTTCAGCCACTGACGGCCCGAGAACCCGGAGAACGTGCCGTCGCTCGTCCACCGGTGGCGATCCGCCTTGAGGTCGAACGGCACCAGCTGCCACGTCGTACCCCCGTCGGTCGAGGCCTCGAGCCGCCCGACGTCGTAGTCCTCCTCCGTGTCGTACCAGAGCCGGAACGCCAGCCGCGCCCACTCGCTCGCCGGTCGCGCGAGCGACGCCGTCAGCGTGTGCGTGGTGTTGTCGGGCCGCTCGGAGAACCACGCCGTACGACCGACGGCGGGCTTCACCGGGATGGCGCGGCCGAGGTTGCGGGTGACGGACTGCCGCGCGCCGTTGTTCGAGCCCCACGCCCGGTTGGGGTGGACGCGGTTGGTGAGCAGGATCGCGAGCGACTTCGACAGCGGGTCGATCACCAGCGACGTGCCGGTGAAGCCGGTGTGGCCGAACGTCACGGGCGAGTCGAGCGACGCCATGTAGTACGGCTGGTGCAGCTCGAACCCGAGCCCGCGGCGGGACGTGATCGCGGGCGGGATGCCGACGTTCTGGTCGGTGATCGCCTCGCGCATGATCTCGTCGGACAGGATCTCGTGCTTGCCGTACTGCCCGCCGTTGAGCAGCATCTGGCCGAACACGGCGAGGTCCCGCGCAGTCGAGAACAGACCGGCGTGCCCGGCGACGCCGCCGAGCGACCAGGCGTTCTCGTCGTGGACCACGCCGTGGACCATGCCGCGCCCGATCGACGACATGTCCTCCGTCGCAGCGATCCGCGGGAGCAGCGACGCCGGCGGGTTGAACATCGTGTCGGTCATCCCCAGCGGCTCGGTGATGCGGTCGGCGACGAGCGCGTCGAGAGGCTGGCCGGTGACCCGCTCGGCGAGCTTGCCGAGGACGATCAGGCCGAGGTCGGAGTAAACGTACTGCGCGCCCGGCGGAGTCACGAGCGGCCGCGCGTAGACGGCGGCGATGCGGGCCTCCGGCGTCGGGTACGCGGAGTAGAGGTTGATCCAGGCCGGGAGGCCCGAGGTGTGCGTCAGCAGGTGCCGGATCGTGACGGCTTCCTTGCCGGCCTGGCCGAACTCGGGCAGGTACTGCGCGGCAGGCGCGTCCAGGTCGAGGACGCCCTGGTCGACGAGCTGGAGCACCACGACGACGGTGAACAGCTTCGTCACCGAGGCGAGGTCGAAAAGCGTGTCCTCCCTCATCGGGATCTGCTCGGACTCCGGCAGCTCGGTGCCGTCGGCACGCGCGTACCGTACGGCGTCGCCCACCGCGCCGTGCTCGACCACGACCCCGTCCTTGGCCACGAGCGCGACCGCACCGGCGTACATCGGGTACGTGGGGTTCTCCGGCGTGGTGCCGAGGTACTTCGCGAGGTCCGGCATGATCCGGGCGATGTGCTCGGGCAGGAGGCCCGCGTCCTGCGGGGAGCCCTCGCGGAGCGTGCGGTCGGGCGAGAATCTCACGTCCTCTCCCGTGACGGTCGGCGGTCCGGTCTCGTGGCCTGGCGAGTCCACGGCTTCTGCCGGTACGGCGAGCGCCCCGACGACGGCCATCCCCGCGAGTGCGGCACCCCAGCTCGTACGACGCATGGCTCTCCTCCCCCTAGTGCCTGCCACCCCGCATGCGGCGGTAGATGAGGTACTTGTCGCGGGTCCGCCGGAACTCGGCGAGGTCGTCCTGCCAGCCGGCGACGATCTCGTCGACGTCCCCGCCGGCGTCGATGACCAGGCGCGCACGGCTGGTCCCGGTGAGCTTGTCGAGCCAGAACGAGGTGACGTCCTGGCTGCGCCAGCGGTACTGGGGGAACTCCTGCCGCTGGGTGACGATCATCGTGAGACCGGTGCGGATCGCGTCGAACGCGTCGCGGTCCTCGACGTACACCTGGACGCCGCCGCAGACCTTGTTGGCCTGCTTGGAGATCGTGGGGGTGAAGTACGCCTCGCGGAACCGTACGCCGGGCAGGTTGCGGGCGTTCAGCGCCTCGGCCCAGCGGTGGTCGATGTCCGGTGCGCCGATCAGCTCGAACGGCCGGGTCGTCCCGCGGCCTTCGGACAGGGCCGTCGCCTCGAACAGCGCGGTGCCGGGATAGACGACGGCGGTGTCCACGGTCGGCATGTTCGGCGACGGGAGCACCCACGGGAGCCCGGTCTCCTCGAACCACATGTCACGGAACCAGTTGCGCATCGGGACGACCGTCAGGTCGACCTGCTTGCCGATCGCCTCGGGGAGGAACTCGCCGTTGAACAGCTGCGCCAGCTCGCCGACCGTCATGCCGTGCTGCTGGGCGATCGGCTTCAACCCGACGAACGTGGAGTGCTCCGGGTGGAGGACCGGCCCTTCGGCCTCGACGCCCGTGATCGGGTTGGGCCGGTCGAGGACGACGAAGCGCAGGCCGAGCTCGGCCGCGGCCTCCATCGCGAGGTACATCGTCCAGATGTAGGTGTAGAAGCGGGCGCCGACGTCCTGGATGTCGAAGACCACGGTATCGATGCCCGCCTCGGCGAACTGGTCGGACATCCGCGCGGCGTCGTTGTACGCGTTGTAGACGGGGAGGCCGGTCTTGGCGTCGATGAAGAACGGCTGACCCTGGCCGGCCTGAGATACGCCACGGAAACCGTGCTCGGGCCCGAACACCGCGACGATGTTCACCTCGGGGGTCGCGGCGAGCACGTCGACCTCGTGGGTGAGGTCGCGCAGCACGCCGGTCGGGTTGGAGATCATGCCGATGCGCTGGCCGCGCAGCTCCTCGAACCCTGCCGCGGCCAGTGTTTCGAAGCCTGTACGGACCTGCGGGCCCTTGCCGTACGCCCCGGGGTCGGCCGCGGCGGGCCTCCCACCGAGGACCGGCACGGCGGCCACGCCCAACATCCCTGCGAGAACTTCCCTACGTCGCATGGTTTCTCCCCGAAGTGGTGGGTGATGAGGAAACGTTTTGCATCATGCGGTGCCAGGCGGAAAAGCATCTGCTTCTGCGTGACCGTAGTAGGCGGTTTGTCGCGGGGTCAAGGGTCGCGATGTCGTCGCGATGTCGACAAGGCGGCTTCGGCTCCGTTCCCCTGGTGAAGGCACCCCACCCGTACGAAGGGATCCACCACCATGAGCGAGCTGATCGGTATCGCACGGTTCGACTTCCGCGGCGGCGACGTCGAGGAGTTCAAGCGCCTGTCGGAGCAGGCGATGGAGATCGTCCGGGCGAAGGAACCCGGCACTCTCGAGTACAGCGTCTCCTTCAACGCCGACGAGAGCGAGGCGATCGTCATCGAGCGCTACCGCGACTCCGACGCCCTCCTCGCGCACGGGGAGAACCTCGCCCACCTGATGGAGCCGGTGATCGCGACCGCGGCCTCGGTGCACGGCGAGCTGCTCGGCGACCCGAGCCCTGCCCTCCGCGCGAACTTCGCCGAAGGCGGCCCCGTCCAGCTGTTCAAGCCCTGGATCTCGCGGTGATCCTCTGGGAGGAAGTAGATTCACCGGGTGACGCGCGGGAAGGCAGCGAAGCTCCGCTCGGGCGTGCTGGCAGTTCTCTCGCTCGCCCTCGGGGCGACCGCGTGCGGCACGTACGACGGCGACCCTGAGATTGTGAGGACCCGGGCGATCCAGGTTCTCGATCCGCACGACCCCGAAGAACTGGTCAGCTTCTCGGACGAGGTCTTCGTCGGGCGCGTCATCACCGAAGGACGCACCTCCTACGAGCGCGACGACGTCCCTGTGACCGTCTACTCCGTCGAGGTGCTTGATCCGATCAAGGGCGCGCCCGACCGAACCACCGAAGTCGGCCTCGACGGCGGGATCTCGAAGGACGGCAGGCGTCTCTTCCTCATGCAGGGCGACAGCTTGCTCGTCGAAGGGCAGGAGTACGTCTTCGCCGGGAGAAGGGACGCTGAGGGCATTCTCGACCTGGTCGCTGCCAAAGGCAGCGAACCCGTCGACCTCGGCACCGCACGGGCAGCGGAAGCGATCGACGACCTCAAGGCCGCCGCGAAATCGCGTTGACGAACAACCCCGCATGGCGGACCGTTCACTCGTGATGATCCGACGCGAGCTCCCGGCCGACATCGACGCGATCCGGGCGGTGACGGCGGCGGCATTCCGTACGGCCCCGCACAGCGCACCGCCCGTCGAGCCGAACGGTGACCCGGGCGAGGCGACGCTGGTGTCGTGGCTGCGCGACGACGACAGCTGGGTGCCGCAGCTGTCGCTGGTCGCGGTCGAGGACGACGTCGTGGCCGGTCACGTCGTCGCCACGCGCGCGTACGTGGACGCCGAGCCGGCCCTCGGCGTGGGGCCGCTGAGCGTGCTGCCGAACCACCAGAGATCCGGGATCGGCACCGCGCTCATGCACGCCGTGCTCGGCGCTGCCGACGCGCTCGACGAGCCGCTGGTCGGACTGCTCGGCGACCCCGCGTACTACCGGCGGTTCGGCTTCGTCCCTGCGCGCCCGCTCGGGGTGAGCGCCCCAGATCCGGCGTGGGGCGACGCCTTCCAGGTACGGAGGCTGACCTCGTACGCCGGCGCGACCGGCACGTTCCGGTTCGCCGCGCCCTTCGACCGCCTCTCAGCCGAGGCCGTGAGCTAGGCGTTCCCGAGGACCGCCCACGCGATGAGGCTGTCGATCCGCCGGACGTCCGCGCCCTTCGCGAGCTTGATCTTGATGTGCCCGGCGCGCGTCCAGAGCTCGATCTCGGAGCTGAAGTCGAGGCGGCCCGCGTTCTCGGACGACCACATGTTGATCGCGCTGTACGGCAGGGAGTAGATCTCGACCTTCTTGCCGGTGAGCCCTTGCGCGTCACGCACGATCAGCCGCTTCGACGTGAACACCGCGCTGTCGCGGAACGTCTTGAACGCCGCGACCGGCTGCTCGCCGGGCGTGAGCAGCGGCATCACGTCCTCCGGGATCGGGATCTCGTTCTGGAGGGTCCAGCTGGCGATGACGGAGGCTTCCACGTACGTGCTCCTGAGCTCGGCGCCGCTCAGGGCGCGGTTTGTCTGCTTCTCGCTTACGTTGCCGAGAGGGCTACGTCAGGAGGGTACGTGTCGAACGCACCACCACCAGAGCCGAGGGACAGTGCCCGCGATCCGCTGGCCCAGGACCCCGGGCCCAAGCGCCCTTGGTACAAGAGGGCCGCCTTCCTCGTCGTCCTCCTGTTCGCCGGGATCGTCCTCGTCGTGTGGCTCGCCGGCATCGGCGGCGACGACGAGCAGAAGGAGGACGAGGCGGAGAACGCGAAGGACCCGGGGACGTCCCAGTCGATCGAGACGCCAGGGGCGACCGAGTCACCCGCGTCCGACGAGGAGTCGTGGACCGAGAGCCAGAAGGAAGCCGTCCAGGCTGCCGAGGACTATGTCGCCGTGACGGCCGTCTCCCGGACCGGCCTCATCCGCCACCTCGTCACCTTGAAGGGCGGCACCGTCAGCGAGGCGGACGCGACGTTCGCAGCAGACCACGTCGACGCCGACTGGAACGCCGAGGCTGTCGAGGCCGCGGAGGGGTACATGGAGCAGGGCGGCTTCGACCGCCAGAGCCTGATCCGGCAGCTCACGGCACCGAGCGGGGACGCGTTCACCCAGGCCCAGGCCGAGTACGCCGCGGACAAGGTCGGGGTCTGACGCTGATCGCCTAGATGTGATGTCCGGGGAGGTTGGTCAGTCGGGTGATCGGGGGCTTGCCTCCGATGGCGGAGTGGGCGCGGTGGTGATTGTAGAAGTGCAGCCAGTCTGGGAGGACGGCGTTGCGCTCGGCTGTTGACTGGTACATGCGGGCGTAGGCCCAGCCGTCGGCCAGGGTGCGGTGGAAGCGTTCGATCTTGCCGTTGGTCTGTGGACGGTAGGGCCGGGTGCGCTTGTGGACGACGGCGAGCTGTTTGCAGGCATCGCTCCAGGCGTAGGACCGGTAGCAGCTGCCGTTGTCGGACAGCACGCGTTCGATGGTGACGCCGTGGTCGGCGAACCACGCTACGGCCCGCTGGAGGACGCCGATGGCGGTGTCGGCTTTCTCGTCGGTGCAGATCTCGGCGTAGGCGACGCGGGAGTGGTCGTCGATGACGGTGTGCAGGAACGCGGTGCCGGTGCGTGGCTTGTGGTCCTTGCCTCGGGGTAGTCCGGGCGTGGCTGCTTGGTTGGTGTAGCCCTGTTGGCGGCCGACGAACCGGTGGCCGCCGCCGTCGGGGATGTTGGCGAACTTGGTGACGTCGACGTGGATCAGTGAGCCGGGGTGTGGGTGCTCGTAGCGGCGCAGGGGTTCGCCGGTGACACGGTCGAGGTGGGTGAGTCGGTTGATCCGACAGCGGACCAGGACGGCGTGGACGGTGGAGGCGTGCATGCCGAGTCGGCGGGCGATCTGGACCGGTCCGAGCCGCTGACGCCATCGCAGTCGAACGATCTGACGCACGATCTGGGGGTGGGTCTTGGTCGGGCTGGTGTGTGGCCGCGAGCTGCGGTCGACCATCCCGGCCGGGCCTTCGAGCCGGTAGCGGTCGGCCCACTTCTTCGCGGTGCGGGGGGCGACCATGAACATCCTGGCTGCCGCTGCGTAGGTCCAGTCGTGGTCGACGACGAGACGAGCCAGACGCAAGCGGGTGATTGGGGTCAAGACAGCGTTAGCGTGGGACACGAGGGCCTCCGGTCAGTGAAGCGGTTGAACTAGACAGCTCCACTTCACAACCGGAGGCCTTCGTCTGTCAGGCAGACTCACCGACGCCGAGCGGGACAACCTCCCCGGACATCACACCTAGAGCAGCGTTTCAAGACGGTCGAGGCGACGAGCTGCCGCTGGGTTCTGCTCCATCGCCTGGGTCGACGCGCGAGTCAGGGCGATCATCGCGCGCAGGCGCTTCTTGTCCTTCCGCTGGAGAACGAACGCGGTCGTGTCCTGGGCGGCCATCATGGCGGCGAGCGCAGCGAAGTCGAGACAGTGACGCTCCCGCGCAGCCCCGTTCGTCTCGAGTCGCGCTGCAGCCTTCAGGATCATGGCGCTGAGCAGCACCGGCCGCCGAACAGCACCGACCCGACCGGCCACCTGCACCTCGACCGCCTCGCTCCTCGCGAGCGCCTGCGTCCCGCCTGGCGCCGGCACGGTCGGGAATCCGCTCGCACTCTTCCGTGACGCGGATCGCTCGCCTGCGCCCTCGGGAATGAGTACGTCCAGGACGGCCGCGTCGCGAACCCAACGATGCTGGACGCCATCGGCGCTCGGCTCCGCGGCGAAACCCATGGCGACCAGAGTCGCCGTCACCGCACCCAGCAGGCCAGGCTCTCGAACGTTGACGACGGCGTCCGCATCAGTTGTCGGCCGCGACGGCTCGTACTCGCGCTCGGCACAGTAGAGGTGGACCATCTGCCCACCGATCAAGGTCCAACCGTCGGAGTGCCGTTCGTGCAGGTCGAGCAACGCGTGCCACGCCTGCACCTGGGCATCACCCATCTCCGGAAGCACGATCATGCGACCACCTCATCTGCCGCCGGATCGTCCGGGACGCCAGAAAGGAGCGCGTCGATGGCCTCGTCGAGGAGCTCACGGGCGCGCTGGCGCTCGCGCGGCCCACCGTGCTCGGCGAGGTCGGCGGCGAGCAGCAGGGCGTCCGCGCGGGGCGGACGGACCGGCGCGACATGAAGAACGACGTTGGGTCGTTCGTCGACCACAGGCTTGTCGAGCCAGTAGTCGCCGACGAGGCCGTCGACGTCCGCTGCACCGACGTACGCCTCGACGATGCGCGGGTCCTCGACTCCCGAGCGGCCGTGCGAGACTCCCGAGAGGACGAGTCTGATGTCCGCCCGGAGAGCGGGCAGGTCGGCGGGCGAGGCCACGTACGCGACCCGCGCCGCGCGACCGCGCAACCACGACAAGAGCGCTTTGTGATCTCGTCCCTCAAGCGCGCCTGCAAGTCGACGCACCGCCCGGCCGCGGGTAGACCGCCCGAGCCTCATCGCCTCTGCTGCAACCTCGGAGGAGTCACTGTCGACGAGCTCGAGCTCTGCGTCACGCATGCGGTCGAGGAGCGACTCCCCATCCCGGAGGCGGGCACCCACCCTCGCCGCCTCGGCACACTCGAGCGACCACCACACAGACAGTGGCGAGACGGGGCGACCGCGCTGCGGAGGCTCGGCGTGCGATGCATCGAGGTCGACCAACCAGCGACCGCCGATCTTCTCCGCCACCAGGGAGCCGTCATCGACGCGCTGACGGACGCGCGCCGAGGTGACGCCCAGCCGCTTGGCCGCTTGCGGAACCGACAACTTGCTCATGCCCATAATGCTAGCGATTTCGCAAGCATTATGGAAATACGTTCTCCCCAGGCCTGGCGGAGGTCCCCCGCCCCTCCCGCCAAGGGCTCGGTCACGCGGCGAAGCCGCCGTCGATGTCGAGGCTCGCACCGTTGATGAACGCCGCCTCCGGGCCGGCGAGGTACGACACGAGGGCGCCGATCTCGGCCGTCGTACCGAACCGGTCGCTCGCCATGACCTCCAGCATGTGCCCGGCGAGCGGGCCATCAGCCGGGTTGGCGTCGGTGTCGCTCGGGCCTGGCTGGATGTTGTTGATGGTGATCCCGCGCGGCGCCAGCTCGCGCGCGAGGCCGCGGGTCAGGCTCGCCAACGCGCCCTTGGTCAGCGCATAGACCGACTGACCTGGGAACGGTGTGCGGTCGGCGTTGATGCTGCCGATGTTGACGATGCGGCCGCCGTCGCCCAGGTGCGCGAGCGACTCGCGGATCGCGACGACCGCGGAACGGACGTTGATGGTGAGCATCGCGTCGATGTCGGCCATGGCCAGCTCGGTGATCGGGCCGAAGCTGCCGACCGCCGCGTTGTTGACCAGGATGTCGAGCCCGCCGAACTGCTCGACGGTCCGCGCGACGGCCGACTCGACGTCCTGCTCGCACCGGCTGTCGGCGTGGATCGCGAGCGCCGTCCCGCCGGCCGCGGTGACGCCATCTGCGACGCCCTCGGCGCGCTCCTTGGCGTTGGCGTAGGTGAACGCCACCCTCGCCCCGTCGGCCGCGAGGCGCGCGACGATGCCGGCGCCGACTCCTCGCGATCCGCCGGTCACCAGTGCGGTCTTGGCCTCGAGCGGTCGTGTCGTCATGGGGGTCCTTCCAGTTATTGAGTGGATGATCAAGAAACCACCATGGGAGCGCGGAGTCATATTTGAGTGCTCGATCAATAACCCGTACGCTCAGCCCATGCCCAGGCCACGGAAGTTCGACGAGCAGGACGTCCTCGAAGCCGCCCGGGATGCCTTCTGGCGCGACGGCTACGCCGGCACCTCGGTGCAGGACCTGACCGAGGCGACAGGGTTGAAGACGCAGAGCCTGTACGGGGCGTTCGGGAGCAAGCACGACCTCTTCCTGCGGGTCCTCGACGAGTACGGCACACGCCAGGCGGCCGGCCTCGAGTCCGCCGTGGCGACCGACTCGAGTCCGTGGCACGGGCTCAAGGCGGCTGTGACGTTCGAGGACGGCGGTCGCCTCGACCTGCCGCAGCAGGGCTGCCTGATGGCCAACAGCACCGCTGCCTTGAGCGCTCAGGACGAGGAGGTACGCACCCGCGCCTGCCAGGCGTACGAGGGGACTCTTGCGCTGTTCTCCCGACAGATCACCGCGGCGCAGGAGCGTGGCGAGATCGACGGCGACCTCGATGCGGACCAGACCGCGCGCGCGTTGATCGCGGTGATGCAGGGCATCGAGTTCCTCCACAAGTCCGGGATCGGCGACGATGAGCTCCGCCTCGCGAAGGACGCCGTCCTGCACCTGATCGGGCGCGCCGCGGGGGAGGCCGACGCATGAGCACGGTCGTCAAGACGATCGGCATCATCGGCGCCGGCGAGGTCGGGAGCCAGATCGCGCGGGCAGCACTGAAGGTCGGGTACGACGTCGTCCTCGCCAACTCGCGCGGCCCCGAGACGCTGACCGCGCTGATCGACGAGCTCGGGCCGGGCGCCCGCGCGGCGACTGCGGCCGCTGCTGCTGCCGCCGGAGACATCGTCGTCGTGGCCGCGCCGCTGACGCTCGACAACAATCTGCCCGTCGACGAGCTGGCCGGGAAGATCGTGCTCGACACGAACAACTACATGGCGTGGCGCGACGGGCACTACCCGATGGTCGACTCGGGCGAGAAGACCGAGCACGAGCTGCGCCAGGAGCACCTCCCGCACTCGAAGGTCGCCAAGGCGTTCACACACATCCAGGCGCCGAGGCTGTTCTTGTCGGCGAGCCCGGCAGGTACGCCGAGGCGGCACGCGCTGTCCGTGTCGAGCGACTTCCCTGAGGCGGTGGAGGTGGTGACGCGGTTGTACGACGAGTTCGGGTTCGACACCGTCGACAACAGTCCGCTGAGCGAGTCGTGGCGCAGCGGTCCCGGCCAGCCCGCCTGGAACGCGCACGCCCACCAGACCCGCGAGGAGCTGGCCGCCAACCTCGCCGCAGCGAAGCACGGCATCCCCCGGCCTTAGCGCTGGGGCTCCGCCACCGCCACTCCGTGCCGCTGTGTCACGGACAGGATCGCCGCCATCGACTCCTCCACCGGCTGACCCGCTGGCACCGACTGCGAGAAATCCGCGAAGAACTTCCCCGCCCCGTCACCCGACGTGATCGCCACGAACCGCGCCGACTCCCCGACCACCCCGAACGTGCTCGGCGTCCCCGCCGGGAAGACGACCACCCCGCCAGGCTCCACCTCGTACGAGGTGCCGTCGACGATCGCGGTGACCCGCCCTTCGAGCAGGAACAGCACGCCCGTCCACGGCGAGACGTGCGGCGGCGCCATCGGCGCGGCCGGCGCGACGACCTCGAACACCTCGAACGCCCCGCAGTCGTCGCGTACGGCGACCTTCGCGACGTGGTCGCCGTCGATCATCGGATAGTGCCGCCCCTCTCCGGGCGGGATGTGCACCGTACTCATGGCTCCTCCTCTGCCTTCGTACGCCCAGCGTCGGGCGGTCACGCAGCGTGGGAGCGAGTAGTCGGTTACTCGACTCCGAGGATGTCCGCCATCGCGGCCCGGTCGGAGACGCCGAGCTTCTGCCCGGCGCGATAGAGGTGACCCTCCACCGTCCGTACGGACAGGGTCAGCCGCTCGGCGATCTCCTTGTTCGACAGGCCGCGGGCAGCCAACGCGGCGATCTCCCGCTCGCGCGCAGTCAGCGGCAAGGGGCGGGCGGCGACCGCGAGCGCCGGCGTACGAGCTCCGGAGCGGCGGGCCAGCTTCTCGGCGACGGCCGCCGCAGACAGCGCCGAGCCCTGCCGGCCGTGCTGGCGATGCTGCTCCGCAGCCTGAGCCGCCGCGTCCCCGGCCGCGACGAGATCGCCGAGCCGGGCCCACGCGTCGGCCACGTCCAGTAGCTCGGCGCCGTCTCCGTCGGCCAGGGCCTGCGCGTGGGCGCACGCCGTCGTCGCCCGAGGACTGAGCCCGGCCAACGCTGCGAGGCGGGGCGCTGCCGCCGTCGCGTCGCCGAGCTGGACCGCGGTTTGCCACGCCAGCGCCTCGTACGCGGGTTCGCCCGCCTCCCGGGCGAGGTCGGCCGCAGCGACGGCGTGACCGACCGCCTCCGTCGTCGCCCCCGCGGCCGCCGCTCCCCAGGCGCGCGCCAGGAGGTCGTCGGAGAGGAGGAGCCGGTACGCGGGGTGCTGCCCGGCGGCGATCTCGGCGCACAGCGGCGCCGCTTCCTCGGCGAGGCCCGCCTGGCCGAGCGCGGCAGCCAGCAACGTACGACACCGGAACCGGAACTCGTGACCCGACTCCGCCAGCCCCGCCCACGCCTCCCGCAGCGCGACCAGCGCATCACCGACGCGACCGGCGGCGAGCGCCGCGTGCCCCGCGACGACCAGCCCCATCAGCCGCGCGGGTCCGGGAAGGTCCGCCGACGCGGCCTGCATCCGGCGCGCCTGGTCCTCGGCAACGTCGGGCGTCCCGGCGAGGCGGTGCCCGAGGACCTGCAGATCGGCCAGCCCGAATCCGGGGATGCCCGTGGGCACGCGGTCGGCCGTGAGCCCGCCGACCGCTGCGGCCTCGTCGAGCAGCGCGCGGTCGCCGGTGACGGCCGCCGCCGCGGACACGGCAGACCCGACGAGGATGCGGGCCAGGTCGTCGGGCAGCTCCGTACGCAGCAGCGCTGGGCCGCGTGCGAGGACCGGCTCGATCTCACCGACCGCGGCCGCGAGGGCGAGTGACATCGCGCCGACGTAGAGCGGAGCCGCGCCGGTCGCTTCGGCTGCGGCCAGCGCCTCGCGGGCCTTGTCAGGACTCGCCATGGTCCACAGCAGGTTGCCCGTGCGGTGCAGCTGTGCCATGGCACGCGTCCCCTCGTCCGGCGCGCTCGCGGCGAGGTCGGCGAGGATCGCTTCGGCCTCGTCGCCGCGGCTGAGCCAGGACAGCGCCCCGGCGTGGACGAGCCGAGCGAGCGGGTCGCCCGTCGCGGCGGCAGCGCGGGCCAACCGCTCGGCCAGCGGCAGGTCGTACATCCGCGTCGCCGCCTCCGCGGCCTGCAGGAACAGCGCCGGGTCTGGCGACAGGTCCGAGTCGAGGGTGAGGACGGCGCGCGGGATCGGATCGGGTGACGCGTCGAGCGTCCGCGCGACCTGGCCCCGAAGGCGGCGCGCGCGCAGCGTTCCCATCACGGCACGGCGGACCTCCCCGTACAGGGGGTGCGCGAGCCTGGCGATGAGTCCGTTGGTGCGTACGAGTCCGCGCCCCTCGGCCCGCTCGACATCCGCAGGCGAGGTCAGCGTGCACAGCGTCGGCACGGTCACGGGCTCGGCCAGCGCGACCATGTCGACGACGTCCTGTACGCCCGCCGGCAGGGCGCCGATCTCGCGTTCGAGGAGGTCGGTGAGCTCGGGAGAGATCGCGAGCTCGCGGGTCCACCGCCAGATCCCCGTCGTCGGGGCGAACCGTCCCGCCGCCACCTCCCCGGCCAACAGATGCCGGAGGAACAGCGGGCTGCCCTGGGTCAACGCCCACAACCGCTGGGCGGATGCCGAGTCGACCGGCCCACCGAGCACGCGGGCGACCAGGCCGGTGGTCTCAGAGACGTCGAGCGGTGTCAGGTCGAGGCGTGGGAGATGGTCGTCCTTCCACAGGGACGTCACCGTGTCGGGGGCGGGCTCCCCGGTCCGGAGGGTGACGACGACCGGGGCCAGCCGTCGTACGACCAGGCGGTGCAGCACGATCGCGGAGTGCTCGTCGAGCAGGTGCGCGTCGTCGACGGCCAGCACCAGCGGCTGTCGCTGAGCGAGCTGTTCGAGCGCGCGGCCGATGGTCTCGGCGGCGTCACCTGCCGGGATGTCGAGGACACCAGCGAACGCCCCCAGCGGGTACGGCCGGGCGGCGGCGCTGCCATGAGCCCACAGAACCGTGGCGCCACGACCCCGCGGACCGGCCAGCGCCTCACGGGCGAGCCGGGTCTTGCCCATCCCCGCCGGGCCCGCCACCACGATCCCCGCCCTACCAGGCCGGATCGCCGCCGCGATCCTGCGCAGCTCCTCGTCCCGACCGGTCAGCGGCCACAGCCGCTCCATGTCATCAGGCTAGCGACGCGCGATTCGAGTACCGGACTACTTGCACCGCCTGGGCCGGTCCGCGCGAACGTCGATGGATGAGCACTCGTACCGTCCTCGTCACCGGTGCCGGTCGCGGCATCGGCCGCGCCACCGCCGTACGCCTGGCCGGCTCGGGCTGGCAGGTGTACGGCGGCGTCCGCACCGACCTTGCCGCGAAGGAGCTCGCCGCGGAGTCCGACCGGATCACGCCGGTCGAGCTCGACGTCACCGTGCCCGAGCACGTGGCGGCGCTCGACCGCGATCTCCCTGAGCGACTCGACGCGTTGGTCAACAACGCCGGCATCGCCGTCGCCGGGCCGGTGGAGACGCTGTCGCGGGAGGCTATGCACCGCCAGTTCGACGTGAACCTGATCGGGCCGCTGGCGGTGATGCGGGCGATGCTGCCGCGGCTGCGGGCGGCGCGCGGGCGGATCGTGTTCCTCTCGTCGATCAACGGGCGGGTGTCGTTCCCGTTCACGGGGATGTACAACGCATCGAAGTACGCCGTCGAGGCGGTGGCGGACTGCCTGCGCGTCGAGCTGTGTCCGTTCGGCGTGCAGGTCGGGCTGATCGAGCCGGGCGTCATCGACACCGAACCGTGGCACGAGATGGATCAGGTCCTCGACGGGCTCGAGGCGGGGCTCGGCGCGGAGTATCGGGACCTGTACGCGGCGCACTTCGCCGGCGAGCGGGAGCTGGTCGCGAAGATCCGCAAGAACGCGAAGCCGCCTGACCAGGTTGCGGCGGTCGTCGAGCGCGAGCTGAGCCGGCGGCGGATGCGCACACGGACGCTCGTCGGCGGAGATGCGCGAGCGATCGTGGCGATGAAGGCAGTGCTGCCAGCGCGTGGCCTCGACGCTGTGTGGGGCCGAGGGCTTGGAGGCTAAGCGGGCTCAGCGCGGTCGGTAGACGTCAGCACGGTGCGCGAGCCGGGTGACGATGATGCGGTCGAGATCATCCTCGATGCGGTAGAGCACGCGATAGCTGCCGCGTCGCGCGCTCCACTCGCCATCGAAGTCATCGCGCAGCGGCTTGCCCACGCGTCGAGGCTCGTTCGCCAACGGTCCGAAGAGAAACTCGATCACCGCCGGCACAACCCGGGGAGGTAGTCGGTCCATGTCCCGGATCGCCGATCCGGACAACTTCACCGACCACGAGCGGTCAGCGGTCACCGCGGTTCACGCCGTACCGCTCGCGCACCGCTTCCTCGTCCCACAGCTCATCGGCCGCTGCTTCCTCGCGACTCGTCTCGAGGTCGTCACGCACGCCCGGCTGTGCCTGCCAGTAGAGCGTCTCCTCGATCGCCTCAAGGTCATCGACGCTGATGAGCACCACAGCCGGGCGGCCATGCTTGGTGATCGTCACGCGTTCGTGCGTCGACACGGCCTCGTCGACGAGCTCGTTGAGGCGTGTCTTGGCCTCCGTCAGCGGGATTGTCGGCATGGCGCCATCGTACGTCGAAAAGAGATCCGAATAAAGGTCCGTTTCCTTCGGTGCAGCCGCCGCTCATGGCAGGACGGCCACCCCGTCGATGCGGACCGGCTTCCGCTTCGTCACCACCTTGAGCGTGATCGGCCCCGCGAACGCCCGCCGCGGGAGCACGACGACCTGGCGGTGACGCGTCGCCGTCGAGCGGAGGCTCACCCGCGCAACGCGCCGCGACCCGACGAGCACGTCGACGCTGCCGCAGCCCTTGCACCGCGTGACGACAAGCGCGATCGCCCCACCACGAGTCGCGGCGCTCCTCAGCGTCGCGCCCTTGCGAGTGCTCGTGGAGATCGTGCGCTGCAGGTACGCCGCGCCCTTCGTCCGCTTCCATCCGGCCGAGGCCTTGAGCGCACGGTCGTCGTACGGAGCACTCGTGCACACCGCAGGGCTCCACCCGGAAACATTGCCTGCCCGGTCACGCGACCGCGTTGAGAAGCACGCCGTCGTCCCCGCCGCCACGGCACGTGTGAGCGTCGTCGTCCGCGACGCCTGCCAGCCCTTCGGCACGGACCATCCGGACGTCGCTCCCGAGCGGGCGACCGTACGGACGCGGGTGTCGTACGACGCCACGCCGGACCCGATGTCCGTGCCCGACACCCGTACGACGGCCTTGCCGTCGAGCGTCACCGCAGCACCGCGCGCGGCCTTCGCGGAAGGCGCCCGCTTGTCGACGCGCACCCCGCGTACGGGTCCGGCCGTGGCGCAGTTGCCGGCCTTGTCGCAGACGCGCCGCGTACCGGTCGCCGCGTTCGCGCTCGCCGTCCCCGCGGCCACGGACGTCTTCAGCACGAATGTCCCGTCCGCGGCGTTCGCCAGCCCGCTGCCAGCGTCGGTTGCCGTGCACGCGATCGACACGTCGGTCCGGGACCATGTCCCCGGCGCCGTCGCGCACCGGACCACCGGCGCGGCGTCGTCGGGCACTATCCCCTCACCGCGCAGCGGCACCGTCACGTCCCCGCTCGACGCCGGCACCACGAGCGTCGCCGTACGCGAGCCGGCCGCCGTCGGCGCGAACCTCACCGACACCTCGGCGGACTCGCCGGCCGCGAGCGTACGGGGCAGCGTCCCGGGGTCGGCCTCGAAGTCCGCCGCATCTGCGCCCTCGAGGCGCGGCGCCTCGACCTCGACCGGGCCCGGCGATCCGTTCGTCAGCGTCACCGCCTGCGCACCGGAGCTCGTCCCCACCCGGACCACGCCGACGTCGACGCTGCCCGGATCTGCCGTGAGCCGCGCCGCGCGCGCACCCACACCCGGCCGCGCGACGAACAGGCGCGGCTCCCCGCGATACACGCCCGACCCGACGATCGCCCCGTCGTCCGCGATGTCCGTCGCGTCGTGCAGCAGCCCCCAGTCCTGTCCGGGCGCGAGCAGCGACTCCAGGCTCCGGGCCTTGCCGTTCGTATGCAGGAAGGCCCGCAGATCCTGCGTCCGCCCGACGAAGTCGCCGTACGCGTTCACCGACTCCGCCCGTCCCGGGCTCTCCTCGATCGTCGTGCGGGCGTTGCCCACCATGCGCAGCGGGCGGGACATCAGCTGACCGGCGACCGCACCGGTGGAACCGACGCCGAGGGCCAGCGACGCGTCGCCCGCGGGCATGCCCATCGAGTCGATCACGCCGTCGACCCACCGGACCGCGTTCTCCCGACCGAACCGCGAGATCGAGTAGCCGACGATCAACCCGTCGTCGTTGATCGCGGTCGCGACGCCGCCGGCTCCCGGATGGGTCGGGTCGAGGTCCGCGAGGTGCGTGACGGTGCCGTCGACCCACGTCGCGGCCTTGTTGTACGACCGGCCGACGACCGTGCCCGCGTCGTTGATCCCCGAGGCGACGAAGTTGTCCGGCAGCCGCACCGACGTGCCGCCACGCCACACGTACGACACGTCACCGATCCAGTACACGACGTCGCCGTGCGCGTTGACGGCCTGGAGGTTGAGGTTGTCCGACGCCATCGGCAGCGTCGTCGTACGGCCTGCGTGCTCGAGCGTGATCCGCTTCGTGCCCGCGCTGTCGCGGTGCAGCGTCGCCATCGTCGCGCCGTCGCGGACCGCGCCGATGACGTCCTTCGGCAACGCCTCGAGCGTGTAGACGAGCTTCGCCCGTACGGCCGCCGACGCAAGGTCGTCCTCGAGCGGATCCGCGTTGTCGGGCACCGAGTCGCGGTCGTCCTCGCCGGCCGCGACCACCTCGGCCTCGACGTCGAGGTCCACCTCGGCCCGCGTCGCGCGCACCGCCAGGTCGAGCGTGGCGGACGAGCGTTTCGCCAGCGACGGGAGGGTCCACGTGCCCGAGCTCTGGTCGTACGACCCGTGGCTGGGCGTCGCGGACACGGGCGTGAGGCCCTCGGGCACCCGTACCGCGATCTCGAGATCCGTCGCCGCGAGCGGGAAGGAGTTCGACGCGGACACCCGCACCGTCGCCGGCGACCCGACCGGCGGCTCCTCGGTCGGCGCCGTGACCGTCAGCGACACGTCGCGGTCGGTGATGTCGTCGACGCACGCGTCCCCGATGCCGTCGGCGTCCTCGTCCTTCTGCGCAGGGTCGGCCTTGAGGACACACACGTCTGCCGCGTTGGGGACGCCGTCGTCGTCGCTGTCCGAGAGCGTCGACAGCGCCGTAGCGTCCTCGACGTCCTGCCCCGCCCGCTCGGCGCCGGCACGCGCGGCGCCCTGCGCGGACACGCCCTCGGTCCGGTATCCGCCCGAGCTGCGCAGGTCGTACCGGATGTTCGCCCAGTCGTCGTGCCCCTCCAGCGCGATCGGCCGGATCGTCTGGCACGCGGTGCCGCCGCGCCCGTCGGCGGCGATGCCGGCCCGGACACCGGTCTGCGCCGCGCCGCCGACCTGGTTCCAGTCGATGGCCCAGACCGGCGACCCGCTGCGCCAGACGCACTCGCCCTGCACGGCGTCGTACCAGCTGAACGCGGTGGCGGACCAACGCTTCGTGATCTCGGCCTTCGTCGCGGCCGACTCGTTCGCGGCGATCCCGGCGACCTCGTCGAGGTTGTTCTCGTGCAGCGTCGGGAGCTTCCACCGCGAGTAGTCGAGCGGGCGGGTGGGCGTCGAGGCGAGGAACTGGAACGTGTAGTTCATGACGCTCAGGTAGTTCGGCTTGTTGTGGACGCCGTCCGCGCCGCCGTGGTTTAGCCCCATCGCGTGGCCGAGCTCGTGCATGAAGGTGCCGGCCTCGATCTCGCTCTTGCAGTGCTCGACGGTGACGCAGCGGCTGAGCGTGCCGCCGGTCCGGATGACATCGTCGTCGTCCCAGCTGCCGAGGCTGATGAGGACGTCCTGACCGCCGAGGTCCGCGACGCCGGAGGTCTTGGGGGCCTCGTCGAAGCGGTGGGTGAACAGCGCGTACCGGTAGATCAGCCGCTTCGCCCCGAGCACCGCGTGGCAGCGCGGTCCCGACCGGTCGGCCTTGGTACCGAACGCCCCGTCGCAGAGGTCACCCGGCTTGCCGTCCTTGAGGTCCCAGTAGTCGTCCTCGTCGCCCGAGCCGCGCGCCATCACCAAGATGTCACCGCTGTGCTCGACCGCATCGTCGACGCGACCGGCGGACCCGGGCGAGAGGTGGAGGTTGATGCCGCCGTTCGGCGCGAACTCGTACGCCTTGATGACCCGCTCCAGCGCCAGTGCGGACGGGCGGTCGCTGTGCAGCGAGCCCTCCATGTAGTCGACGTCCACGTACACATCGGGCTTGGTCGGGTCGGCCCCGTACGGCGCTGCGTTGAGCGGAAGGTCGATGGTGCGGTCCCCGTCGTAGTCGATACCGTCCCGCTCCCAGCTGTCGCAGATGGCGTCGCCGTCGTCGTCCAGCGTCCCGTCGCCGTCGGTGTCCAGGCAGACCATCGACACCTCAGAGGTCGAGCCGTCGGCACCGGTCGCGGTCGCCGAGTAGGTGGCGTTCCTCGTCTGGTCGCCGGGCAGCTCGAGGACGAAGTGCCCGCCGGTGGCGGTCGGGTGGAGGGTCGCCGTGCCGACCCACTCCTTCGCCGCGCCGAATCCGCTGACCGGCCCAGGGCCCGCCGCCTTGTAGACGTCGACGACCGTGCCCTTCGGGTCGGGTGTCGCGAGGACACCGGTGACGAACGTCTTCGTCTGGACCTTGTCGTACGACGCAGAGACACCGACCGGGAAGTTGAGCAGGCCGTTGGGACCGGTGTCGGCGTCCTTGGCGTCGTTAGGGGTCGGGTCGCTCGCACCGAGGTCGATCGGAATGCCGGTGTTCTTGTCGATCACGTTGCCGCGGATCGTGATGCCACTGGTGGCCGCGCCGTCGACGCCGATGCCGGCTCCCGCGTTGGCGCTGACCGTGTTGCAGGCTCCGGTACAGCTGCCGGCGGGAATCGCATCGGCGGGCTTGAAGCCGATCGTCACCTGCGTCGCGCCCCCGTCGACCTTGATGCCCTGGTTGCGATTGGGGGCGTTGCCTCCGCCGGGGAGGACACCGACGGTGTTGGCCGCGACAGAGACGCCCGACGCACCGCGTACAAGGATGCCGTTGCTGTTGGCGACCACCACGTTGCCGTGGCCCGGGGTGCCGACGACGTGACCGCTGCCCTTCTCGACCCAGATGCCGACCCCCTGGTTGCGGAGGGCGCCGGTCCTGGCGAGATTCGCGCCGACGGTGTTGTCCGTAACGGTGCTCGCCGCGACGCCGTGCGCGACCACGATGCCGTCGCCATCGTTGCCGGAGACGAGGTTGCTGCGGACATCCCCGTACGCGCCGGCGGTCGGCGCTGACGGCTCGGCGGTGAGCTTGATGCCGCCGACCTTGTTCGGGACGGCCCACACGCCGGTGCCGTCGGTGCCGACCTTGTTGCTGAGGAGCTCGAGCGGCTCGCCCGCGTGGCCCCCGACGGCGAAGATGCCGCCGCCGTCGTTGCCGGAGACGACGTTGTGGCGCACCGACGACCGCTTGTCGTGGGAGAGGAGGATGCCGACGCCCTTGTTGGCGATCCGGGTGGCGCCGCCGCCCTTGGCGAGGCCGATGGTGTTGGTGCTGATGTCGTTTCGGCCACTGTCGGCCGTACGGATGCCGTCGCGCCCGTTGCCGGAGACGGTGTTGCCGGTGATCTTCGCGAACGCGGCGGGGGTGCTGAAGTCGGTCGGCCCCGACAGGCGGATCCCGTCGGAGGTGTTGCCGAGGGCTGCCGTGCCGGCTGCGTTCGTCCCGACGAGGTTGTCGGTGATCTCGTGGGCGTCGGAGCCCGCGATGCCGTACGCCCACACGCCGGTCTCGCCGTTCCCGGAGATGACGTTGGCGTGGAGGGTCGTCTTGGCGGCGCTGATGGCGACGACGCCTTGCATGCGGTTCGGCAATGCGGCGGTGCCGGCGGCGTCGGTGCCGATGCGGTTGCGGGAGACGACGGTGCCCTTCGCCGCTTGGGCGACCTCGACGCCGTGACTGACGTTGCCCGAGAGGAGGTTCCCGTCGGCGTCGGTGGTGCCGCCGATGCGGGTGTCGAGGGCGCCGTCGAGGACGGTGATGCCGAGGAGATTCGCGACGGTGGCGGTCCCGGTGGCGTTGGTGCCGATGCGGTTGCCGGCGATCTCGTTGTCCTTCGCCGCCGCTCCGGTGACCGTGATGCCTGCCTTGGCGTTGCCGGAGATCACGTTGCGGCTGGCGGAGGTGCCGATGACGTTGTCGGGCGACTTGTCGATGACGATCCCGTACGAGTTGCCGCGCGCGGTCGTGCCGTCCGTGGCAATCCCGATGTAGTTGCCGGTGACGAGGTTGCCGCCCGGGCCGGAGATGAAGATCGCGACGTCGAACTTGGAGAAGACAAGGCCGGAGACCGAGCTCGTGCCGGCTGCGAGACGCAGGCCGTCGCCGTTCACGCCGACGGTGTCGCCAGCGAGGTGGACGATCGGGGTGGTCCCGGCGCCGGGCTGGGTGAAGCCGTCGATCGTCACCGGCTCGGTAATCAGCGGGAGCTCGGACGTCGGCGAGATCGTGACCGGGCCGGAGCCGATGGCGAAGCGGATCGTGTCCGCGCCGCCGCCCGCGTTGGCCTCCTGGATCGCGGCGCGCAACGTGCAGACCGCGCCGGTCGCTGCGCTCGTACGGCACTGGCCGTCGCCCGGTGTCGCGTCGGTGTAGTCGGCGGCGGACGTCACGACGTACGGGCTCGCCGCGGCGGCCGGTGCCGTGGCCGCGAGTGTTCCGGCGACAGCCGTCGTGGTGGCGAGCATGAGCGCAGCCGTGCGCGCAGCGCTAAGCATCCTGGTGTTCCCCCGTGTGTGCGATCCGCCGAGCGCGGATTGGTCATCCCGGGCCGTTCCGAGAGGCCGGGCGTTGGACGACCGTACGAGCGCGGGGGTTCAGCGGGGTGCAAGTTTGCGAGGAGCGGGGACGCTTGCCCCACCAGTCGTTACGGGCGTGCTTGATACGTCCCTAGCTTGACTGTCTGCCGACGGCGGAGCCACCTGTGTCAACCGGGCGCCCGAGATTACGCCGAAGGCAGTGGACCCGAAGAAATTGTCAGGTTCGCACGTGATCAGATTTGGCAGGTGGCAGAGTGTGTACGGGCCGACGACGGTTGGGCGGCGAGCATGAAGAAGAGTTCCGAGAGGAAGGCTCAGCATTGAGTGAAGAGCAGGTTCGCCTTCCATTAGTTCCAGTCGAAAGAATGAGGGAGCGCACCCGCCTGGCGCGGGACGAGTCCGACACGTCGTACTTCTTTGATCTCCTCTACATGGGAGAGATGCTTTTGAAAATCGTCGTTGCTGATCTGGTTGCCGCAGTCGACGACGACCGAGACCACAATCGGTATGCCCTTGAATGCAGACTCGTCCGCGCTGATGGAATCGGCGAGTGGGCGGAGGTGCTCGAGGAGGTTCTCGCGGGACCACCGAGCCAACTCCTCAACCCCGCCGCGCGGGAGACCCAGCGGGAGCTGAGCATGAACGTCGGCACGGGGAACGACAGTTGGCAGAGGCGAGCGGTAGATCGGCTCAACGAGGCCTGCCATTACCTCGACGCGGATATCCCCATGACAACGAGACAGAAGACATCGTTTCGTCAGTGGGGGCGAAGGTTTGCATGGCTACGCAATAGGACGCGTGGCCATGGAGCTCCGAAGGCCGGCACCCTTTCGAGGGTCTGTCCAGCCCTAGCAGATTCGCTGGATTCACTCATCGAAGGAGCACCGACCTTTGCGCGGGACTGGGTGCATCTCTCGCAGACGTTGTCTGGGAAGTACCGCGTCAGTTGTTTCGGCGGCAGCCGCGAAACCTTCTCCTACCTAGCGCGAGAAGCCGGCCATTCGTTTCACGACGGCGTCTACATCGCACTTCCGGAACCGCGACCCGTCGCGTTGGTTCGTACTGACGCCGACCTGAGCGATTTCTTCCTGCCGAACGGCAACTACCGAAAGCAGCGCTTTGAGGCGATCTCGTACATCACGGATGAGACCCGGGGCGAGGATGGTGCCGCGTGGGCAATGCCGATCGAGGCGCGGCCCCGGAGCGAAACCACCGCGCAACCCGACCTCGATGTCGTGGGCCAGGTCTTCTCCAATATGCCACCCAAGCGCGAGGGCTACGTGCCGCGACCTGTTCTTGAAAACGATCTTAGGGCCGTGCTGATTGATGAACGAAATCCTGTCATCACGCTGCAAGGCAGGGGTGGGGTAGGAAAGACATCACTCGCCCTCGAGGTTCTCCACGAACTCTCGAACACGCAGGAGTTCTTCGCAGTTGTGTGGTTCAGCGCACGGGACATCGATCTACTTCAGGACGGACCAAAGGTCGTCCGTGCCGACATCCTCTCGACCGAGGATGTTGCCAAAGAGTTCGCTGGACTCATGCGACCGAAGGAGAAGCTAAACAACGCGGGGGCTCTGCAATACTTCACGGATTGTCTCGCAGGCCAGGCGCCCGACGGGCCATTTCTGTTCGTTTTCGACAATTTTGAGACCATCCGAGAACAGGTGAGCCTGTACGAGTACTTCAATAACGCGATCCGATTGCCGAACAAGGTCCTGATCACCACTCGAACCCGGGACTTCAAAGCCGATTACCCCATCGGCGTCGCGGGCATGGCTCGCGACGAGTATCACGCTCTGGTCAGGGAGACTGCCTCCAGCTTGGGAGTCCTCGAGCTCGTTTCGGAGGCCTACGAAGACCAGCTGTACGAGGAGTCCGACGGACATCCGTACATAACTAAGGTTCTCCTCGGTGAAAGCGCTCGCGGAAATCGGAAGGTATCCCTAAAAAGCGTCGTCGCTACGAAGGATGCACTACTCGACGCCCTCTTCGACCGTTCTTTTTCTTCGTTGTCACTGGCGGGACAGCGGGTGTTTCTCACGCTATGCAGTTGGAGATCATATGTTCCGAGGCTGGGACTCGAGGCTGTACTTCTCCGGCCTGGGAACGAGCGACTCGACGTTGACGGCTCCATCGCAGAACTCGAGCGTGCTTCACTCGTCGAGGTCGTCGAGGATTCGGAGGGGCAGACCCCCTTCGTCTCGGTTCCATTGGCTGCGGCCCTCTTCGGTAAGCGCAAACTGGTGACGTCCCCGCTCAAGGTCGCGATTGATGCCGACCTGGAACTCGTTCGTCACTTTGGGCCGGTCAGAGCAGCTGACGTTGCCCTCGGTCTCGCCCCGCGGCTTGACCGCCTTACTCGAGCCGTTGCGAAGCGCCAAGCTGATGGTGGAGATGTCGACCAAGAGATCGCAGTCCTTGAGTACATCGCATCCGGATACGCGCCAGCATGGCTCAATCTTGCCCGCCTGCAGCAGGAGACGGGCGCCACCCAGGAAGCGCTTGCTTCAATCAATCGATACCTCGAATCAGCGCCCCAAGACGGTGGCGCGTGGCGATCTCTGGTCGCTCTCTACCGAAGGGTCGGTGACCCGTTGGGTGAGATGCACGCTCGTCTCCAGCTTGCCGAGTTACTCGACTCTGACTTCGAGGATCTGAGCAGCGCTGCTGCGCGACTCAATGGCCTAATCTCCCGTCGCGAGATCTCCCTGGACGCCGACGAGCGCCGACTGATGTGTCAGCGGCTTCGACGACTGATGGAGTCAAGGTCCGCTGAAGCCGACGCCACGGATCTGTCGCGGCTCGCCTGGCTCTGCATGAACCTTCAGGACGTCGAAGCGGCTACCGCCTGGGTCAACGCGGGCCTAGCCATCGACGAGACCAACGGGCATTGCGCTAGCTTGCACGACCGCCTAGTTCGGGAGGCAGAGGCTTGATGACTAGTCGCATCGGAATGGTGCCCATTTTGAGACCGATGGGTGCCGTGGTTCTTCGCTGTTCCTAGACGTGGTGAGGAGCGCTGGCCTGCGCGAACCATCTGCTGGCTGGTCGACCAAGTCAATTGGGGACGAGGTTCGGCAGGACTGAGACGAAGCCTCTGCAGTGAAGAGCGGAGCAACCACGCGCCCAGGTCCGCCCCGGAGGTCCGAGGGTTCTTCGCCGCGCGTGGAATCACCGCCAAGGCGGTGCGCACCGACAGCGGCGCCTGCGGCCAGCTGGCCAAGCACCGCCGAACCCGGTCCTATCGACCCGTACACCGACTCTTCGACTCTCTGCGTGATGCGGTCCTGATGTAGGCGCTGGTGGCCCTGCGGCAGGGTGGGTGTTCTCAGGCATCTATCCAGAACAGGGACCACGAGCGTGTCTTAGCCTACGGATGGCGCCGCCTCTTCGGCTGTGTCGGTATTGTTCAACCTGCCCGGCTACGAGGTCCTCAAGGTGAGCGGCGACGACGACGGTGCTCGAACGGTCGTGATCGCTACCGCTCTCGGTATGAACCACCCCGGCGTGTCCGGAGACTTTCTAGTTTGAGACTCCGACCGTTGTCGGGGTCTGGTGGTGAGCGTAGTGAGCGGCCTCGGCTTCGACGGGTGTGAGGTCGTCGCAGTACTCGAAGGGTC